>NZ_JBVKBV010000001.1:0-1212828 GCF_055635345.1 Streptomyces sp. NPDC111516
TGCGTTTCCGACTCTATCAGACTCTTTCGTGTCCGATTCCCGGTCGAAGCGGGGTCGCTTTCCAGTTCTTCGCTTTCGCGTTTCCCTTTCCGGCGGTTCCAACCTTACCAGACTCTATTTCGTTCCGTTTCCGGTTCGAATTTGAATTCTGGTGGCCCTTGGAATGGCCTCGCCTTTCGGCGCGTCCGCTACATTAACCGATTCTTCTGGCAACTCATAATCGAGTCGATGGGATCGAATTACGGCATGCCGAATTCGCACCCGCCAGGGTGATTCATAGGTAGTGGTTGGCCGCTTCCGGATGCTCGGGGCGGTCCTGTGGACCGTACCGACAGCAGTACCCGTTTCAAGCGGCTCGGGCTACATTAGGCGGCTCCCGAGAGCGAGTCAAGTTGCGCGGCGGCGTGGCGCATGGGCCTTGTAGGGGCTCACGGTGGGATCCTTGTCGATCCAGAAGCGCCAGGGGTGTACGGATCCGTCGCCGCCCACTCCGGTGCGCGGGCCGCTGCGTACCTGGTCGCGGGATGGTGGGGTGCCGTGCAGTACGACCAGCGGGGCGCCGGCGTGGGCGATGGTGTCGGTGCCGTTGAGTGCGCGGTCGATGCCGAGGGCCGTGGCCAGTCGCGCCGGGCCTTTGGCCAGTTCCTTGTCATTACGGGCCGAGATTCGACGTTTACGAGCGAGGTCCGCGCCGACCTGGATGTCTCCTGCACGGAGCAGAACACCGCTTGCCTTGCCCTCGGGGCCGCACACCAGGTTGAGGCAGTGCCACATCCCGTACGTGAAGTAGACGTACGCGTGGCCGGGTGGTCCGTACATGACGCTATTGCGTGAGGTGCGGCCTCTGAACGCGTGCGATCCGGGGTCGATCTCGCCTGCGTAGGCCTCCACCTCGGTGAGGCGGAGCTCGATGGGACCGTCGGGCGTGGTGCGTACCAGGGTCCGGCCCAGGAGGTCGGGTGCCACCTCCAGTACGGGGCGGTCGAAGAAGTCGCGTGTCAGTGGAGTACGGTCCGGGCCCTCGATCATGGCCTTCGAGGGTACCGGGAACCGTCTACGGTCGCGGTGCGTATCTAGGGGTCAGGACCAAGGAGGAGTAAAGATGGGCTTCAAGCGGCTGCTCGCGAGCATGGGTGCCGGCGGTGCTTCGGTGGAGACCGAGCTGACCGAACTCAATGTCGTACCGGGTGGGGTCGTCCAGGGTGAGGTGCGGATCCAGGGCGGGTCCGTGGATCAGCAGATCGAGGGGCTCTCCGTCGGTCTGCAGGCCCGGGTCGAGGTCGAGGGCCAGGACATGGAGACCAAGCAGGACATCGAGTTCACCAAGCTTCGGCTCGGTGGCGCGTTCGAGGCGCGGGCCGGTGCCGTGCACGTCGTCCCCTTCGGGCTCGAAATTCCGTGGGAGACGCCGATCACGATGTTCGCCGGTCAGCATCTGCACGGCATGAACATCGGGGTGACCACGGAGCTGGAGATCGCGCGGGCGCTGGACTCGGGCGATCTGGACCCGATCAATGTGCACCCGCTGCCGGCCCAGCAGGCCATCCTCGACGCCTTCGGGCAGCTCGGTTTCGGCTTCCGCAGTGCGGACATGGAGCGCGGCCACATTCGCGGTACGCGCCAGCGGCTGCCGTTCTACCAGGAGATCGAGTTCTTCCCGCCGCAGCAGTACCGCGGGCTTAACCAGGTCGAGCTGACGTTCGTCGCGGACGACCGCGAGATGGACGTCGTCCTGGAGATGGACAAGAAGTCGGGGCTCTTCAGCGAGGGCAGCGACTCGTACCGCGCGTTCAAGGTCGGGCTGAACGACTTCCACGGGACCGACTGGGCGGCGTACCTCAACCAGTGGCTCGCCCAGGTCGGCGGCCGGCGCAACTGGCTCTAGGGTCGGGTGGGAGACCTGCTGACAGCAGGAGAGCGATCAGGAGAGGTGCTGACGTGACCGAGCAGAAGAGGGCGCCACTGCCGCACGACTTCCATCCCGTGGTGCCGTCGTTCACGGTGGTGAGCGAGGACCTCGCCCCCGGGGCCGTGCTGGCGGACGACCAGGTGTTCGCGGCCGGGAACACGTCGCCGCAGCTGCGGTGGGAGGGGTTCCCGGACCGCGCCAAGAGTTTCGCAGTGACGTGTTTCGATCCCGATGCTCCGACGGGCAGCGGATTCTGGCACTGGGTGGTCTTCGACATCCCGGCGTCGGTCACGGAGTTGCCGGCCGGTGCGGGCAGCGGGAAGTTCGAAGGGCTGCCCGCCGGTGCCGTACAGGTCCGTAACGACTACGGGTCGAAGGAATTCGGCGGTGCCGCTCCGCCGGCCGGGGAGAAGCACCGCTATGTCTTCACCGTGTACGCGGTGGACACCGAGAAGCTGGGTGTCGACAGCGATGCGTCCCCCGCGGTCGTCGGATTCAATCTTCGGTTCCACACGCTGGGCCGTGCTCAGCTGATCGGCGAGTACACGGGCCCTGCCTAGTGCCCCTCCCGGCGAGCCGAGAGTTCGCCTGCTGTTTGCCCTGCCCTGGTCTTGGAGAGATCAGGGCAGGGCATTTTTATTGCGTTGTCCATCACAGCCTGCCCAGCCAGAGTTGATCCGGGCCTGCCAGGGGGCGGGTGGCACACGGGAGGTGGGCGAGATGCGGGACACGCTGGTACTGAACGCGAGCTTCGAGCCGCTGTCGACGGTGACACTGAACCGTGCGGTGGTGCTGATTCTGCAGGACAAGGCCGTCGTCGAGCAGTCGCACCCCGATCTCCGTATGCGTGGCGCCGCCGTCGACATTCCGGTGCCCCGGGTGATCAGGCTCTGCCGGTACGTACGGGTGCCGTTCCGAAGACAGGCCCCGTGGTCCAGAAGAGGCGTGCTGATCCGGGACCAGCACCGGTGCGCGTACTGCGGGCGGCGGGCGAGCACCGTCGACCATGTGGTGCCGCGTGCCCAGGGCGGGCAGGACACCTGGCTCAACACGGTGGCGTCCTGTGCGGAGGACAATCACCGCAAGGCGGCCCGGACGCCGGAGCAGGCGGGGATGCCCCTGCTGCGGCAGCCGTTCGTGCCGTCTCCGGCGGAGGCGATGCTGCTGGCTCTGGGGGCGGGTGAGCGGTCGGCGCTGCCGGAGTGGCTGGACCGCACCGCGGCCTAGTCGCCGTGGTGCGTGCGTGATCGACGTAATCGACGTACGCATGTTGTCGTACCGGAAGCCCGTCTCCTGCGGGGGGGGCGGGCTTCCGTGTGTCAGCGGAGCAGCAGTTGGACGATGGCGACCGTGCCGACGGCGACGACGAGGACGCGCAGGACGGTGGGGCTGAGGCGGCGGCCGACCTTGGCGCCGATCTGGCCGCCGAGTGCCGAGCCGACCGCGATCAGTACGACGGCCGTCCAGTCGAAGTCCGCGACGAAGAGGAAGAAGAGCGCGGCGACGCTGTTGACGATGGCAGCCAGGACGTTCTTGACGGCGTTGAGGCGCTGCATCGTGTCGTCGAGCAGCATGCCCATGAGGGAGAGGTAGATGATCCCCTGGGCGGCGGTGAAGTAGCCGCCGTAGACGCTGGCGAGCATCAGTCCGACGAAGAGGAGCGGGCCGCCGTCGGGGCGTGCGGGGGTGCCGTCGTGCTCGCGTCGGCGCTGGACCGCTTTGCTGATGCGGGGTTGCAGGATGACCAGGACGAGGGCCAGGGCCACCAGGATCGGGACGATCGTCTCGAAGGCCGTGGAGGGCAGGGTCAGCAGGAGGGCGGCGCCGGTGAGGCCGCCGATCAGGGCGCCGATGGCGAGCTTGAGGACGCGGCGGCCCTGCCCCGCGAGTTCCGCGCGATAGCCGATGGCGCCGCTGACGGAGCCGGGTATCAGGCCGAGGCCGTTGGAGACGGTGGCGGTGACCGGGGGCAGACCGGTGGCGAGCAGCACCGGGAAGGTGATCAGAGTGCCCGACCCGACGATCGTGTTGATCGTGCCGGCGCTGATGCCCGCGGCGAAGACGGCGAGCATCTCCCAGGTGGTCATGGCGAATCCCCCGTGCATGATCGGTGGTTGGTGCACTGATCATGCACGAGGGCGTGAACGCGTCAGTCGACCGGGGGCTGTTCCCGGCGTTCCTTGCCGGTGTCGAACCCTGGAACGCCGTTGCCGAGGTTGCCGAAGGCTCCGCTGAGGCCCTTGAGTGCGTCCCCGATCTCGCTGGGCACGATCCAGAGCTTGTTGGCGTCGCCCTCGGCGATCTTCGGAAGCATTTGGAGGTACTGGTACGAGAGGAGTTTCTGGTCCGGGTCGCCGGCGTGGATGGACTCGAAGACCGTACGGATGGCCTGGGCCTCGCCCTCCGCGCGCAGGGCGGCGGCCTTGGCGTCACCTTCGGCGCGCAGGATCGAGGACTGCTTCTCGCCCTCGGCGGTGAGGATCGCGGACTGCCGGGTTCCTTCGGCCTGGAGGATCGCGGCGCGCTTGTCGCGGTCGGCGCGCATCTGCTTCTCCATCGAGTCCTGGATGGAGGTGGGCGGTTCGATCGCCTTGAGCTCGACGCGGTTGACGCGGATGCCCCACTTGCCGGTCGCCTCGTCGAGGACTCCGCGCAGGGCGGCGTTGATCTCCTCGCGGGAGGTCAGGGTCCGCTCCAGGTCCATGCCGCCGATGATGTTGCGGAGGGTGGTGACGGTGAGCTGCTCGATCGCCTGGATGTAGCTGGCGACTTCGTAGGTCGCGGCCCTCGCGTCGGTCACCTGGTAATAGATGACCGTGTCGATGTTGACGACCAGGTTGTCCTGGGTGATCACCGGCTGGGGCGGGAAGGGCACGACCTGTTCACGGAGGTCGATGCGGTTCCTGATCGAGTCGATGAACGGAACGACGATGTTCAGGCCTGCGTTGAGCGTGCGGGTGTAGCGGCCGAAGCGCTCCACGATGGCGGCGCTGGCCTGCGGAATGACCTGGATCGTCTTGATCAGGGCGATGAAGACGAGCACCACCAGAATGATCAGGACGATGATGATCGGTTGCATCGTGTTCCTCGTTGCCCTTCGGTTGCCGACGGATCGCGATGATCGAGATCGTGGGAGGGGCCGTATGTTCGTGCCGGGTCGGTCCCGATCTCATGATCATCGACATCGAGTCTGACAGAACGTGCTCTGTCGTGTGGGTGGTTCGGTCACATGACGACTGCTGTGGCACCGTCGATCTCTACGACATCGACCTGTTGGCCCGGATCGAAGCTCCGGTCTGCGTCGAGTGCGCGGGCGGACCAGATCTCTCCGGCCAGCTTGATCCGGCCGCCACTGCCGTCGACGCGTTCCAGGACGACTGCCTGACGTCCTTTCAGCGCATCGATACCGGTGGCGAGTTGGGGCCGGTTGGCACGGTGTCTGGCGGCGATCGGCCGGACCGCGGCGATGAGCGCCACGGAGACCACGACGAATACCAGTACTTGGGCCACGATGCCGCCGCCGAGTGCCGCGACGACCGCCGCGGCGACCGCTCCGACGGCGAACATGCCGAACTCGGGCATCGCGGTCAGGACGAGCGGGATGCCCAGTCCCACCGCGCCGATCAGCCACCACACCCACGCATCGATGTCCACGTGGTCATGGTAGGACCGCGGGTGCCCTCGCGGACAGGGCGCAGGCGGAGGTCGCGCCGGACAGGTTCCGGTCGGAGGGGTTCCGGTCGGAGAGGTTTCGTTCTGCCGGACCGGTTCCGTTCGTCGGACCGGTTCTGGTTCAGGAGAGCGGGAGTCCGTGGGCCGTGTAGCGGTCGCCGGTGTGCTCGACGACGAGCGGCAGGCCGAAGCAGAGAGAGAGGTTGCGGGAGCTGAGCTCGGTCTCCATGGGGCCCGCCGCGAGCACCTTGCCCTGGCGGATCATCAGGACGTGGGTGAAGCCGGGGGCGATCTCCTCGACGTGGTGGGTGACCATGATCATGGAGGGGGCGTACGGGTCGCGGGCCAGGCGGCCGAGGCGGCGGACCAGGTCCTCACGGCCCCCGAGGTCGAGTCCCGCGGCCGGCTCGTCGAGAAGCAGCAGCTCGGGATCGGTCATCATGGCGCGGGCGATGAGGGTGCGCTTGCGCTCGCCCTCGGACAGGGTGCCGAACTTGCGGTCGAGGTACTCGGTCATGCCGAGGCGGTCGAGGAAGGCGCGGGCGCGCTCCTCGTCGACGGCTTCGTAGTTCTCGTGCCAGGTGGCGGTCATGCCGTAGGCGGCGGTGAGCACCGTCTGCAGAACGGTCTGGCGCCTGGGCAGCTTCTCGGCCATGGCAATGCCCGCGATACCGATGCGGGGGCGGAGATCGAAGACATCGGTGCCGACGCCCCCGAGTTGCTCGCCGAGGATCTTGGCGGTACCGGTGCTCGGGAAGAGGTAGCTGGACGCGATGTTGAGGAGGGTGGTCTTACCGGCGCCGTTCGGGCCGAGGATGACCCAGCGCTCCCCCTCCTTGACCTGCCAGGAGACGTCGTCCACCAGAGCACGTCCGTCGCGGACCACGGATACGTCCACCAGCTCCAGTACATCGCTCATGGCGCGTTGTCTCCCCATGCAGTGTCGAGATCGTCGCGTGCCTGTGGGCACAGCTCCCAGGGAAATCTACGCCACCGCAGGATTGCTTCAGGCGCTGGGCCCGCATGAGGACAGGCCCCTGGTCCGTTCCCTAGGCTGTTCCCATGCTTTCGGAACCACGCTCAGGGCTGCTGGCCGCTTGGGGAAACGCGCTTCTGGCGGGGCTTGTGTCGCCGGACGACGCGGCGCTCGCCATTGTCGGGGAGGACGCGGTGCACCGCGTGGAGGGACTGCCGGGCGAAGCGGGGCCGGTCGGGCTCACGCTGGCGCTCGGGCGGTTGCGGGCGCTGGGGGTGGCCGGCTTCCGGGTCGCGCTGCCGGCCCCCGGGCATCCGCTGGGGCTGAGCGGTCCACCGGACTTCAATGCGCGGGCGTTGGAGGCCGAGGAGGCGGTGGTCGCGTTCGGTGCGCCGTACGGGCTGGTTCCCGAGGTCCATGCGGTGGGGCCGGAGGGAGATCTGCACGTCGAGGTGGTGTGGCACTGTCTGCCCGTGCGGGAGGCGCCGCCGGCCGATGTGCCGTCGCTGGGTGAGGCGGAGCGGGAGCTCGCCGAGGCGTTGCGCGATGCGACGGCGGTGCTGTCGCGGTTGGATGTGGCGGGTTCCGGGCCGGTGGCGGAGGCGGCGGTGGATGCGTACCGGGCGCGGACGGAGCGGGGGCGCGAGGTGCTGGCGCCGGGGTATCCGCCGCGGGCGGTGCGGGTGCTGGAGCTGGCGCAGCGGGTCGGGCTGCTGATCTCGGTAGCGTACGAGAACGGGCACGGCGGGGCCGTGAGCGCATCGGAGATCGCGGCTCGGGGGGAGGCGCTGAGGCCGGTGGAGCGGGTGGCTCGGCGGGCCCAGGTTGCCGCGTACAACGCGTATGTGGAGGAGAGGGAGCGGTAGGCCCTGGGCGGCCGGCTAGCGCTTGTGCCCGGGCGTACCGAGTGCCGCTTTGTCCTCAATCGCCGGACGGGCTTGAGGGTGCCGGGGTGAGCGTGCGCGTGCGGGTCGCCGGACGGGCTCGATGCGCCCGGCCGGCGCCACAAAACCGCCGTGGTCGGTCAGCCGTTCAGGCCGACGTTGCCGAAGGCCGGGTTGAGCAGGCCGATCACGTTGACGGTGTTGCCGACCAGGTTCACCGGGACGTGCACCGGGACCTGGACGACGTTGCCGCTGACCACGCCCGGGGAGTGGGTCGCGGCACCCTGGGCGTCGGCGCCGTGTCCGGTGGCAGAGGCCGCGCCGTCACCGGCGGCGATGATTCCACCGGTATGAATCCCAGTTCGGAGTGAGACGGTCCGCTTCGGTACCGGTCAGCCCGCCGCCCCGTGCCGGACGGCCCAGAGGGCCGCCTGGGTCCGGTCCGAGAGATCCAGCTTCATCAGAATGTTCGAGACGTGTGTCTTGACGGTCTTCTCGGAGAGGACCAGGGCTCGCGCGATCTCGCGGTTGGAGCGGCCGTCGGCGATGAGGCCCAGCACTTCCCGCTCCCGTTCGGTGAGGGTGCTCCCCCGGCCCGTGCCGCTGCCCGCGTCGTCCTGGGCGAGCAGGGCTCCCGCGACCTCCGGCTGGAGCAGGACGTGACCGGCGTACACCGAGCGGATGGCGCCCGCCAGGGCGTCCGGGTCGACGTCCTTGTATACGTAACCGGAGGCTCCGGCCCGCAGGGCGGGGACCACGGTGCGCTGTTCGGTGAAGCTGGTGACGATGAGGACCTTGGCCGGGTTCTCCAGCTCGCGGAGCTTGCGCAGGGCCTCGATCCCGTCCGTGCCGGGCATCTTGATGTCCATCAGGACGACGTCGGGACGGAGTTCCTCGGTCCTGGCCACCCCTTCCGCCCCGTCGGACGCCTCACCGACCACTTCTATGTCGTCCTGCACCTCGAGGAACGTACGCAGACCGCGGCGGACCACCTGGTGGTCATCGACCAGCAGCACCCTGATGATCTTGTCAGCCACCGGGTACCTCCATCTCGATCGTGGTGCCCTTGCCGGGCGCCGATTCAACGGTGAGCCTTCCGCCGACCCCGCTCGCGCGGTCCCGCATCGACACCAGGCCCAGGTGGCGGCCTGCCTGCCGGGTCGCCGCGGGTTCGAAACCGCTGCCGTCGTCGGTGATCCGCAGCAGTGTGCCGCCGCCGTGCCGGGCCAGTGTGACGCCGACATGCTCGGCGCCCGAGTGGCGCAGTGCGTTGTGCAGGGCCTCCTGGGAGACCCGGAGCAGCGCCTCTTCCTGAGCGGCCGGCAGGGCCCGTACGCCCAGGCTCTCGAAGGTGACCCGGGCCGAGTGGGCACGGTCCAGGACCTGGATCTGGGTGCGGAGGGTGGCGATGAGGCCGTCCTCGTCGAGCGCGGCCGGACGCAGTTCGACGACGGCGGCGCGCAGTTCCTCCACGGCCTCCGCGGCGAGCGCGGCGACCTGGTGGAGCTCGCCCTTGGCGCGGGCCGGGTCGCGGTCGATCAGAGTGGTGGCGGCCTGGGCCGTCAGCCGCAACGAGAACAGCTTCTGGCTGACCGCGTCGTGCAGTTCATGGGCGAGCCGGGAGCGCTCCTCGGCGATGGTGAGCTCCCGGCTGCGTTCGTACAGCCGGGCATTGGTGAGGGCGATCGCCGCATGCTGGGCGAGGATCGACAGCAACTCCTCGTCCTCGGCGGTGAAACCGCAGCTGCCCTCTGGTTTGGGACACCGCTTGTTGGCGAGGAAGAGTGCGCCGATGATCTCGTCGCCGTCCCGGACGGGCAGGCCGAGGAAATCGGACATGTCGGGGTGGGCGGCGGGCCAGCCCTCGAAGCGGGGGTCCTTGCGGACATCGGCGAGGCGCTCGGGCTTCGCCTCGTGGAGCATCGCGGCGAGGATGCCGTGCTGCCGGGGCAGGGGGCCGATGGCCTTCCACTGCTCGTCGCTGACGCCGTCGACGACGAACTGGGCGAAGCCGCCGTGGTCGTCGGGCACGCCCAGGGCGGCGTACTCGGCGTCCAGCAGTTCGCGGGCCGAGGCGACGATCGTCTTCAGGACGTCGCGCACTTCGAGATGCCGGCTCATGGCGAGCAGCGCGGCACTCACCGCTGCGAGGCCCGACGGAGGGCGATGACTCATGGCCTCACCGTACCGGCGGGGTGCGGGCGCCGTATCGGCCTGTGGACGGCCGCTGACTAGGGCGCACGGACTAGGGCCGGGGTCGGGTACGGCGAGGTCCGGCCTGGACCGGTACGGGTTCTACCGCGGTCCGGTACGGGGTTCGGCCCGGTCCGGTACGGGGCACGGTGCGGAGGCCGGGGCCTGCCGGGCCAAGGGGAAGGACGTCCATCCACCTCCCGAGAACCGGAGTCTCACACTCCGAATTGCTCGAGCAACCGTTGGTGAGTTTGTTGCCTGGTCTATGTGAGGCCGGGCATAGGACCCACGTCACTTACGAAGTCGGCTAGTCGATGGTTAAGTGCCACATCGGTGAGCATGAGCGCGAGCCGCCGCTTACGAGCAGAGGCGTGATCCACTACCCGGCATCGTACGTCACACCTTTGCCACGCCATTTTGCCGACGCTAAGAATTGCACTCGTCCCCGACGGAGAGGCGACATCACCGCCTCCCGTCTTCGTCCTCCGTGAGGACTCCCGCGATTCGAAGAGGTACGTCTGCATGTCCGAGTCCAGCATCCCCGGCCGTCGCCGTCGCCTGAACAAGGCCCAGAAGCTCTCCGTCGCGGGTATCTCCGCCGTCGCCGTCGCCTCGCTCTCGTTCTCGCTCGTCCCCGCCAATGCCGAAGGCAAGCCCAAGGCCCAGACGCCCGAGGCCGCCGCCCCCGTGGTTCTCACTTCGGCCGCCGGCACTCCGCAGGCCAAGGCACTGCAGGCCAGCCTCATCGAGCAGAACTCGACCGCCGAGCAGCTGGTGAAGGCCTCCGACCTCGCGAGGGCCAAGAAGGCCGCCGCGGTCGAGGCGAAGGTGCAGGCCGCCGCGGAGGTCAAGGCCGCCGCCGCTGCCAAGGCCTCCGCCGAGAAGCGCACCGGCACGCAGGCCGCCAGCCGTTCCGAGGTCCGTACCCCGGTCTACGCCAACAACCTGGACGGCTGGATCCGGCAGGCCCTGGACATCATGAAGTCGCGCGGTATCCCCGGCTCGTACGACGGTCTGCACCGCAACATCATTCGGGAGTCCTCCGGCAACCCGAACGCGGTCAACGGCTGGGACATCAACGCCAAGAACGGCACCCCCTCCCGCGGTCTGCTGCAGGTCATCCAGCCGACGTTCAACGCCTACCACGTCTCCGGCACCTCGTGGAACATCCACGACCCGGTCGCCAACATCACCGCCGCGGCCAACTACGCCGCCGACCGGTACGGCTCGATCGACAACGTCAACAGCGCGTACTGATCGAGTCCGGATATCCACGGACGACTTACGGATCCGCATGCGCATACGCCGAAGGGCGGCACCCCGCGCGGGGTGCCGCCCTTCGGCGTATGCGCATGCGGGTGTCCGCGCCTACTTGCGCATGACCTCCGGCTCGTGGCGGCGCAGCAGTCGCGAGACGACGACGCCGCAGATGATGCCGAGCAGCAGAAGCACCGAGATGTTGATGCCCCACTGACCGGCCGAGTGTTCCCACAGCGGGTCCAGGTCGGTCGGATTCTTCTGGTCCCACGGCGCCATGAGGTGCGACAGGTCGAGCGTCGTGCCCGCGCCGGCGATGGCCCAGCGGGACGGCATCAGCCAGGCGAACTGCTCCAGGCCGGGCGACCCGTACACCTGGAAGAGGATGCCGGTGAAGACGACCTGGACAATAGCGAACATGACCAGCAGCGGCATGGTCTTCTCGGCGGTCTTCACCAGTGAGGAGATGACCAGGCCGAACATCATCGAGGTGAAGCCGAGCGCGATGATCGTCACGCAGAGCTCGACGGCCGG
Source organism: Streptomyces sp. NPDC111516 (assembly GCF_055635345.1). Classification (NCBI taxonomy): domain Bacteria; kingdom Bacillati; phylum Actinomycetota; class Actinomycetes; order Kitasatosporales; family Streptomycetaceae; genus Streptomyces; species Streptomyces sp. NPDC111516. Next base: position 11,426 of record NZ_JBVKBV010000001.1, read on the forward strand.
CGGCATGATCAGGCCCTCTGCGGGCAGCTCGCGGGTGGCGAAGCCGATGCCGCAGATGATGACGCCCTGGATGGCCGTGATCACGCCGAGGACGATCACCTTCGACATCAGGTAGGCGGAGCGGGAGAGACCGGTGGCCCGTTCCCGCTCGTAGATGACGCGTTCCTTGATCAGTTCTCGTACGGAGTTGGCCGCACCGGAGAAGCACATGCCGACCGCGAGGATCAGCATGATCGTTCCGGCGGCTCCGTTGAACCGGGACGGCGGCTTCGGCGGGGCCAGGCCGAAGTCGGCGGGGATGACCACACTCACTACGCCCAGCACGGCGGGCAGGGCCACCATCAGGCCCATGAAGCCCTTGTCGGACGCGATCACCGAGATGTAGCGGCGCATCAGTGTGAACAGCTGAGCCGTCCAGCTCTGTGGCTTCGGCGGGCGGATCTGCTGCGGGTGCGGCATGTGTACGGACTGCACGGCGACGGCGTCGATGTCCGCGGCGTACATCTGGTAGTGCTGCGAACCGCGCCAGCGGCCCGCCCAGTCGTAGTCGCGGTAGTTCTCGAACGCGGAGAAGACATCGGCCCAGGTGGTGTAGCCGAAGAAGTTGAGCGCTTCCTCCGGCGGGCCGAAGTAGGCGACGGAACCGCCCGGCGCCATGACGAGCAGCTTGTCGCAGATCGCCAGCTCGGCAACGGAGTGGGTGACGACGAGGACCGTACGGCCGTCGTCGGCCAGGCCGCGCAGCAGCTGCATGACATCGCGGTCCATGCCCGGGTCGAGGCCGGAGGTCGGCTCGTCCAGGAAGATCAGCGACGGCTTGGTGAGCAGCTCCAGGGCCACGGAGACACGCTTGCGCTGGCCGCCGGAGAGGGAGGTGACCTTCTTGTCCTTATGGATGTCGAGCTTGAGCTCGGCGAGGACTTCGAGGATCCGGGCCTCGCGCTCGGCCTCGGTGGTGTCCGCGGGGAAGCGGAGCTTGGCCGCGTACTTGAGGGCCTTGGTGACGGTGAGTTCCTTGTGCAGGATGTCGTCCTGCGGGACCAGACCGATGCGCTGGCGCAGCTCGGCGAACTGCTTGTACAGGTTCCGGTTGTCGTAGAGGACGTCGCCCTGGTTGGCGGGCCGGTAGCCGGTGAGTGCCTTGAGCAGGGTGGACTTGCCGGAGCCGGACGGGCCGATGACCGCGATGAGCGACTTCTCCGGGACGCCGAAGGAGACGTCCTTGAGGATCTGCTTACCGCCGTCGACCGTCACCGTGAGGTGGCGGGCGGAGAAGGAGACCTCACCGGTGTCGACGAACTCTTCGAGCCGGTCGCCGACCAGGCGGAACGTCGAGTGACCGACGCCGACGATGTCGTGCGGGCCGATGAGCGCGGAGCCGGACTTGGAAAGCGGCTGACCGTTGACGTAGGTGCCGTTGTGGGATCCGAGGTCACGGATCTCGAAACGGCCGTCGGGGGTCGCGTGGAACTCGGCGTGGTGGCGCGAGACCTGGAGGTCGGAGACGACGAGTTCGTTCTCCAGCGCACGACCGATGCGCATGACGCGGTCGAGGGCCAGCTGGTGGAACGTGGTCGGGCTGCGGTCGCCGTACACCGACGGTGCCCCCGCGGCACCGCCCGCGCCGGGTGTACCGGGTGTATTCGCCACGCCCTGCTGGTGCGGGACCTGGGGCTGCTGAGACTGCGCGGGCTGCTGCGGCTGGGCCTGGGGCGGATTCTGCCAGCCCTGCTGGTGCGGCTGCGGCTGCTGTGGAATGGGGGCGGCCTGCTGGCCGGGCCAACCCGCGCCACCCTGCTGGGGCTGCTGGACGGGGGCCTGCTGCGCATCCGCGCCCTGCCCGCTGTACACGTCGGCACCCGCAGCGGCGCTGATGCTCAGCCGCGGTCCGTCAGTGGCGTTGCCGAGGTGCACGGCGGAGCCGGGCCCTATCTCAAGCTGATGGATTCGCCGGCCCTGCACATAGGTGCCATTGGTGCTGCCGTGGTCCTCGATGAACCAACTGTGGCCCCCCCAGCTGATCGTGGCATGCCGCCACGACACCCTGGCGTCGTCGAGCGTCAGGTCGCCCTGCGGATCACGCCCCAGGGTGTACGACCTGGACGGATCGAGCGTCCAGGTCCTGCCATTCAATTCCAGTACGAGTTCCGGCACTCCGCGCCCCACTAGTTGTCCCCCGAATTACCCCCGTCGCAGGGAGTCTAGGGATGCTGAACATCGTGGGGAACTATTCCAGGAGCGGTCCCCGATACAAAAGTCGGGCGGAGTGAAGACCCGGCCGAGGCCTGTGGTGTTGTGCCGTCGCCCCAGGATGAATCCGTACAGAAATCGGCAGGCACGTATGAGTACGTACGAACTGTGAGTGAACGGTTCAATCCAGGGTGATTACGCCTGCTCGGGGCCGGATCCGCTCGGGTCCGTCCGTGGCCGCCGGGCGTGCCCGAGCGTGTCCCGGCCGTCGTCGCACTGTGTTGCGTGTCGGTGGCGTGCGGAGACGGGGCGACGACGCGCTGTCCGGTCCTCGGGACGGGCCCCCGAGGCCATGGAGCGGACCGATACGGTGGGAGCACCATGAGCGCATCTCAGCCACCTCAGTCCTCCCCGTCTCCTGAGCCCCCTGAGTCCCGTCAGGGCACGGACAACCCCACCCTTCTCGTGAAGATCTTCGGGAAGGACCGCCCCGGGATCACCGCCGGGCTCTTCGACACCCTCGCCGCCTACTCGGTCGATGTCGTCGACATCGAGCAGGTCGTCACCCGTGGCCGCATCGTCCTGTGCGCACTGGTCGCCGCCCCGACCGCGGGCGGCACCACCGAGGGCGACCTGCGGGCGACCGTGCACAGCTGGGCCGACTCGCTGAAGCTGCAGGCCGAGATCATCTCCGGTACGGGTGACAACCGCCCGCGTGGCTCCGGACGCTCCCATGTGACGGTGCTCGGGCACCCGTTGACCGCGGAGTCGACCGCCGCCATAGCGGCCACGATCACTTCGACCGGCGGAAACATCGACCGGATCTTCCGGCTCGCGAAGTACCCGGTCACCGCAGTCGAGTTCGCGGTCTCCGGCACCGGGACCGAGGAACTGCGGACAGCGCTGGCGACGGAGTCCGCCGGGATCGGCGTCGATATCGCGGTCGTATCGGCCGGGCTGAGCCGCCGGGCGCAGCGGCTGGTCGTCATGGACGTCGACTCGACGCTCATCCAGGACGAGGTCATCGAACTCTTCGCCGCCCATGCGGGCTGCGAGGACAAAGTCGCCGAGGTGACCGAGCAGGCGATGCGCGGCGAGCTCGACTTCGAGCAGTCGCTGCACGCGCGGGTGGCGTTGCTGGCGGGGCTCGATGTGTCGGTGGTGGACAAGGTGCGCGCCGAGGTGCGGCTGACCCCGGGGGCCCGCACGCTGATCCGTACGCTGAAGCGGCTCGGCTACCAAGTGGGCGTGGTTTCGGGCGGGTTCACCCAGGTCACCGACGATCTGAAGGAACGGCTCGGGCTCGACTTCGCCTCTGCCAACACCCTGGAAGTGGTCGACGGAAAGCTCACCGGACGGGTCGTCGGCGACATCGTCGACCGGGCCGGCAAGGCCCGGCTGCTGCGCAGTTTCGCCGAGCAGGCAGGGGTGCCGCTGGCGCAGACCGTCGCGATCGGCGACGGCGCGAACGACCTCGACATGCTGAACACCGCCGGGCTCGGGGTGGCCTTCAATGCCAAGCCGGTGGTCCGCGAGGCGGCGCACACCGCGGTGAACGTGCCGTTCCTGGACACCGTGCTGTATCTGCTCGGTATCACCCGCGAGGAGGTCGAGGCCGCCGACGGTCTCGTCGACTGACGCGCACCCGCGTATGAGCAGGGCCCCGGGGATTTCCGCACCGGGGCCCTGTTCGTACGACGGCGGGAGCTGCGCGACGGCGGGAACCGTGCGACGGCGGGATCAGTCGTTGGGGGTCCAGTACTCGACCAGCTTGCCCACTCCGTGCTCCACACCCTTCCAGGAACCGGAGAATTCCACGACGGCGAAGGCGGCGGTCGGAAAGCCGCCGCGGTTCATCCGGGCCAGGGCGTCACCCTCGGCCGATTCCGAGAGGGCGTCGGCGACCGCGTGCATCCCGGGGTTGTGGCCGATGACAAGAAGGTCGTGCACATCGTCAGGGGTCTCGTTGATCAGGGCGATCAGTTCGCCGGGAGACGCCTCGTACAGTCGCTCCTCGTACACGGTCCTGGGACGGTGCGGCATCTCGTGCACCGCCAGCTTCCACGTCTCGCGCGTCCTGGCGGCGGTCGAGCAGAGGGCCAGATCGAGGACGATCCCGGAGTCGACGAGTTTGCGACCTGCGACGGGGGCATCCTTGCGGCCGCGCTCCGCGAGCGGCCGCTCATGGTCGGAGTCCTGCGACCATTCCGCCTTGGCATGCCTGAGAAGGACGATCCTGCGAGGTGTATCGACGCTCATACACCTCAGCTTCGCACGAAATGTGCCGCCCGGCGCAGGGTGTTGAAGGGCTTCCACGGGCCGCGCGGGAGCCGTCAGCCGGTCATCAGGACCACAATTCGCTCGAGCAACCGGCCGAGCGCGGGGTCGGTCGTCGTCGCGTGTGCGTCGCCGGATCCCACGATCATCAGCAGGAGTGCGGCGAACGCGATCGCGGGCAGCGCGACGGCCCACCATGGAAGCCGGACCTCGACGCTGCCCGTGGCCGGGTGGGTGGACCGGGTGTGCGTACGGGCCGGCATGTCCGCCTCCGTGAGTCATCGGTTCTGATACCCAGAACCTACGGACTCGGGGGCGCCGGTCCCATCCGGTGACCCACCCACTTCACCCTGACCCTGTCCCCCTAGGGGACGGTGGTGCTAGCCCTACCACCGGCCGTCGTCGGCCGCGCGGTTCAAGGGGTTCAGCGGGTTCAGGCAGGTTCAGGGGGATGCGATCGAGGCGATCACCCCGATGATCACGGTGACCAGCAGCATCGCCCCGAGCACGAGGAGAAGCTTCTTCTGGCCGTTCTGGGGATTCGGATCGAGTACAGGAGACATGGGCTCAGTCTCGCATCTCAGCATTCGTCCTCGATCGTCCGGTCCCGTCCGGCCAGAACCCCGACCACCATCTGCGGCACCATGAGGCCCGCCATCAGTGCGATCGGCAGCCCCCAGCCACCGCTGTGCTGGTGGAGCACGCCGATGAGCAGCGGGCCGGGGATCGAGATCAGATAGCCGGTGGACTGCGCGAACGCGGACAGCCGGACCACTCCGGCACCACTGCGGGACCGCATGCCGATCATGGTCAGGGCAAGCGGGAAGGCGCAGTTCGAGATGCCGAGCAGCAGCGCCCAGACCCAGGCACCGCCGGCCGGTGCGAGGTAGAGGCCGGCGTATCCGATGAGGCCGCAGGAGCCGAGGACGACGACGATCGGGCCCTGGTTCTTCATGGCGCCGGCGACCCGGGGGATGACGAACGCGAGCGGCACGCCCATCGCCATGGTCACGGCGAGCAGCACGCCCGCCGTACCGGCCGAGACCCCCGCGTCGCGGAAGATCTGCGGCATCCATCCCATGGTGATGTACGCGGCGGTGGCCTGCAGGCCGAAGAAGCAGGCGAGGCACCACGCGGTACGGCTGCGGGTGATCCTGAGCGTCGGGACATCCTGGTGGCGGGTGGCGGGCTGCCCCGGGGCACCGCGCCGGTCCCGTACCAGCGGTATCCAGGGCAGGATCGCGACGGCAGCGAGTACGGCCCAGATACCGAGGCCTGCCTTCCAGCTGCCGCCCAGCGCACCGGTCATCGGCACGGTCACGGCGGCGGCGAGCGAGGTGCCGAGGGCCAGCGCCATCGAGTAGAGCCCGGTCATGGAGCCGACGCGGTCCGGGAACCAGCGCTTGACGATCACCGGCATCAGGATGTTGCTGACGGCGATGCCCATGAGAGCGAGGGCGCTCGCAGCGAGGAAGCCGACCGTGCCGCCGACGAGCGGCCGGATCACCAGACCGGCAGTGATGGCGATCATGCCGACGCAGACGATCGCGCCCGGGCCGAAGCGACGGGCGAGTCGCGGCGCCATGACGCCGAAGACCGCGAAGCAGAGCGGTGGTACGGAGGTGAGGACACCGGCGACGCTGCCGCTCATGTGCAGCCCGTCCTGCACCTCTTCGAGGAGGGCACCGAGGCTGGTGATGGCGGGACGGAGGTTGAGCGCGGCAAGGACGAGCCCGATGGCGACGAGACGGAGCAGCCATGGGGACGGCCCGGGGTCGGTCTGCATGGCCTGTGCGGGCTGCGCGGCTTCCGGGGCCTGGGTCTTCGTCGGGGTGTCCGCGGTGGTGGCGGGGTTCAGGGTCCGGGTCGGGGTCGAGGTCCGGGGCTGCGGCTGGGTCTCGTCGTCGGGCATGAACGTCATCATAGAATCATGGGATGATTGATTGTCCAATCGTGCGCAACAACCCTTCACCACCCCCTACTCCTCTCCCCTCTCGTCACCGCAGCAACCCGTCACCGAAGCAACCCGAGCAAGGAGCACCATGGCGCTGACGTCTCCGCGGCGTTCGGCACTCGCCGACCAGGTGATTGCCCAGCTGAGGAATCAGATCACCTCGGGCGAGTGGCCCGTTGGTTCACGGATTCCCACCGAGCCCGAACTGGTGGAGCAGCTGGGCGTGGCCCGTAACACCGTTCGCGAGGCCGTGCGCGCGCTCGCGCACAACGGCCTGCTCGACATCCGGCAGGGCTCGGGTACCTATGTCGTCGCCACCAGCGAACTGGCCGGGGTGATGCACCGCCGCTTCGCCACCGCCGATCCGCGCCATGTCGCCGAGCTGCGCTCCACCCTGGAGTCGTCGGCGGCACGGCTGGCGGCTGCCCGGCGCACCGAGCGGGATCTGAAGCAGCTGGACGCGCTCATGGCGCGGCGGGAGGAGACCTGGGCCGCGGGTGATGCCGAGGCGTTCGTCGCGGCGGACGCGACGCTGCATCTGGCCGTGGTCGCGGCCTCGCACAATGATGTGCTGACCGGTCTCTATGCCGACCTGGGCGATCTGCTGCGCGACTATCTCAGGGTCGATGTCGGCCATGAGCTGGGGCCGGAGAGCCTCATGGACCACGGCCGACTGGTCGAGGCGATCCGGGCGGGGGACACGGAGACGGCGGCGGCCGAGGCCGCGAGTCATGCGCTGAGCTGTCTGGTGGACCGGGTGTGAGGGGGCGCGGCTGCCCGGCGGACCAGGCGTGAGGGCCGGAGTCACCTCGGACCGACCGAGGTCGCGTCGCGTCGAGTGGAGTCACTTCGCGTCGACCGCGGTCGCGTCGCGCGTCAAACAGAACTCTGCACCCGGTGTGTGACCCAGACCGAGCCGACTTCCTTCCAGCAGCGGTCGTCGAGCCGCACGGTCTGCCCCGGTCCCACATCGACCGGGGTGGCGTCGGCGTCCACGTCCCACCAACGGCGGCACTCGGTGTGCAGCTGCACGCGGTCGGTGGAGGGGTACGGGTTGTGGCAGTAGGCGACGACCCGGGAGCCCACGACCGACGTACGGCATTCGGATCCGGCGGGCTCCGGGTTGGGAGCGTCGGGGGCGGATGCTCCGGTTCCGGCCCGTCCCGCCATGGATATGACGGATATGCCCAGGGGTGCGAACAGTCCGGCGACGGCCATGGAGACCGCCAGCAGGGCCCAGGTTCGGCGACGTGCGGAGCGCACAGCGACCTCCTCACCGCAGCCTGACCAAAAGTCCGGTTCCACCACATTCTGCGGTGGATCGACCATCTTTTCGACTTGAGTGGGTCCAGGCCGGGCGCAGACGCACGACGGCCGCGTACCGCCTGCTCAGAGGCGGTACGCGGCCGTGTCACAGCCTGTCGGCGCGGGTTCAGGCACCCATCATGTGCACGCCACCATCGACGTGGACGATCTCGCCGGTGGTCTTCGGGAAGAAGTCCGAGAGCAGGGCGACGACACCGCGGCCGGCCGGCTCCGGGTCCGCCATGTCCCAGGCCAGCGGGGAGCGGGTGTCCCACACCTTGGCGAGGTCGGAGAAGCCCGGGATGGACTTGGCGGCCATGGAACCGAGCGGTCCGGCCGAGACCAGGTTGCAGCGGATGTTGTCCTTGCCCAGGTCACGGGCGAGGTAGCGGGAGGTGGCCTCCAGCGCGGCCTTGGCCGGGCCCATCCAGTCGTACTGCGGCCAGGCGAACTGCGCGTCGAAGGTGAGGCCGACGATCGAGCCGCCCTCGCTCATCAGCGGCTTGCAGGCCATGGCGAGCGACTTCAGCGAGAACGCCGAGACGTGCATCGCCGTGGCGACGGACTCGAACGGAGTGTTCAGGAAGTTGCCGCCGAGCGCGTCCTGCGGCGCGAAACCGATGGAGTGCACGACGCCGTCGAGCGAACCGAGCTCGTCACGGACCAGCCCGGCGAGGCGGTCGAGGTGCTCGGCGTTGGTCACGTCCAGCTCGATGACCTTGGCCGGCTTCGGCAGCTTCTTGGCGATGCGCTCCGTCAGCGTGGGCCTGGGGAAGGCGGTCAGGATGACCTCGGCACCCTGCTCCTGAGCCACCTTGGCGGTGTGGAAGGCGATGGACGACTCCATCAGCACACCGGTGACGAGGATGCGCTTGCCGTCGAGAATTCCGCTCATGGTGATCAGTGACCCATGCCCAATCCGCCGTCAACGGGGATGACGGCTCCAGTGATGTACGACGCGTCGTCGGAGGCGAGGAAGCGCACCGCGGCGGCGATCTCCTCGGGCTGCGCGTAGCGGCCGAGCGGCACCTGGGACACGATGCCCTTGCGCTGCTCCTCGGTGAGCGCCTGCGTCATGTCGGTGTCGACAAAACCGGGTGCGACGACGTTGAAGGTGATGTTCCGCGAGCCGAGTTCACGGGCCAGCGACCGGGCGAAGCCGACCAGACCGGCCTTGGAGGCGGCGTAGTTCGCCTGCCCGGCCGAGCCGAGGAGCCCGACGACGGAGGAGATGAGGACGACACGGCCCTTCTTGGCCCGCAGCATGCCGCGGTTGGCACGCTTGACGACCCGGAAGGTGCCGGTGAGGTTGGTGTCGAGTACGGACGTGAAGTCCTCCTCGGACATCCGCATCAGCAACTGGTCCTTGGTGATACCGGCGTTGGCGACCAGCACCTCGACGGGACCGTGCTTGTCCTCGATCTCCTTGTAGGCCTGCTCCACCTGTTCGGCGTCCGTGATGTCGCACCGGACGGCCAGAACGCCCGCCTCGGTGAGGATCTGGGGGGGCTCACCCGAGCGGTACGTGATCGCGACCTTGTCGCCGTTGTCGGCGAAAACGCGGGCGATGGCGAGGCCGATGCCCCGGTTTCCTCCGGTGACGAGAACCGAGCGGCTCAACGGATCACCCTTTCGATAGCGGTCTGGTACCTCGAAAACCTATCGGTACCACCCGCTCCGCAAGCAATCGGCCCCTGACAGCGCCTCACCCCGGGCACTGTGGGGTTCCTACAGTCGGCAGCGACCCGGCCTCATTCCACCATTCCGGGCGCATGCGCGGACAGGCCCTCTTCCCTCGCCGTTTCCAGCATTCGCTTGTCGTACGTGATCAGGGAGTCGAGGGCTCCGCCGATGACGAGCGCGCTCGCGACGTGGATGGCGTCAAGGGATCTCAGGGCCCCGGAGACCCTGGCGGCCAGATCTCGGACCTCTTCGGTCAGCAGGATCTCGGTGACCATCCCGTCCAGATCCGACAGCGCGTCGGGGAATGATCCGACCTTGTCGAGCTGCCGGACGGTCTCGACGATGCCGATGGTGCTGGTGGCCAAGGGCAGCCCGGGCCGGTCGGACAGGAAGGTCCTGAGTTCGGCGGCACCTGCCCTGCCCGTGAGCAGAGTGATGAGCGCCGAGGAATCCACGTAGATCAACGGTCGTCCTCCGCACGTTCGGCCAGGAGGAGCTCCAGCGGATCGGGGACACCTGAGGGGAGGTCGTATCGCGGGAAGTGGTCGAGGTCCGAGGTGGTCGCGGCCTTGAGTCGGATCTTTCCCTGGGTCACCAGGTCCGCATATCGGGAAATCTTCCCGGAACCCGGAAGCAGTATGGCGATCACCTTGCCGTGCCGGGTGACCTGGACCGCCTCCCCCTTCTCCACGCGGGCGAAGACGGCGCTCGGGTTGTACGAGAACTCTCGGACCGAGATTGCGCTCATCGGGACTCCCTTCATCGCGCAGCCCAGAAAGTACCTACACTTGTGGATTGTACCTACATGTAGCGGCCGACACTGCGTAGATGTCGCTGGCCTCCCCGGCGGAGCAAAGGCCGTACGCGACTCGAAGAACCTGCGCACCCCGCTGCGGTTCACGGCCTCGGGGTGGGCCGCGTTCAGGGCGGGCGTGATCGAAAGCGAGCTCTGATCGGCTGAGGCGCGCGCACGGCCGACTGCGCGTCCCCGTGTGCCCGTCCGGGGAAACCTGTGGCAGGTCGCCCTCGACGCACGGCATGGTTCACTGCGGACACATGCCGAAAAGACGGAGTACTACATGCCTCATGAGGTAGATCAGTCGTTCCTGGCCCTGCCCCTACGGGCCCTCGCCGACGCGGCGCTCGCCCGCGCGCGTGCGCTGGGGGCCGTGCATGCCGACTTCCGGTTCGAGCGGGTGCGCAGCGCGTCCTGGCGGCTGCGGGACGCCCGGCCCGCCGGGACCTCGGACACCACCGATCTCGGGTACGCGGTACGCGTGGTGCACGGCGGGGCGTGGGGGTTCGCGTCGGGCGTGGATCTGACGATGGACGCCGCGGCGAAGGTGGCCTCGCAGGCCGTCGCCATGGCGAAGCTGTCGGCGAAGGTGATCGCGGCGGCCGGGACCGATGAGCGGGTGGAGCTGGCGGACGAGCCGGTGCACGGTGAGCGGACCTGGGTCTCGGCGTACGACATCGATCCCTTCGACGTACCGGACGAGGAGAAGGCGGGGCTGCTCGCCGAGTGGAGCAGCCGGCTTCTGGGCGCGGAGGGTGTCGCCCATGTGGACGCCTCGCTGATGACCGTCCACGAGAACAAGTTCTACGCGGACACGGCAGGCACCGTCACCACCCAGCAGCGGGTGCGGCTGCATCCGGAGTTCACCGCGGTCGCCGTGGACGGGACCACCGGTGAGTTCGACTCGATGCGGACGATCGCCCCGCCGGTGGGCCGCGGCTGGGAGTACCTGACCGGGACCGGCTGGGACTGGGACGCCGAGCTTGAGCGGATTCCCGGGCTGCTGGCCGAGAAGATGCGGGCGCCGAGCGTCGAGGCGGGGACGTACGACCTGGTTGTCGACCCGTCGAATCTCTGGCTGACCATCCATGAATCGATCGGCCACGCCACCGAGCTCGACCGGGCACTGGGGTACGAGGCGGCGTACGCCGGGACCTCGTTCGCCACCTTCGACCGGCTGGGCAAGCTGGCGTACGGCTCCCCCGTGATGAATGTGACGGGCGACCGCACCACTGAGCACGGGCTCGCGACCATCGGGTACGACGACGAAGGGGTCGAGGCGCAGTCCTGGGACCTGATCAAGGACGGGACGCTGGTGGGATACCAGCTGGACCGGCGGATCGCGAAGCTGACCGGTCTGGGCCGGTCCAACGGGTGTGCCTACGCCGACTCGCCGGGCCATGTTCCCGTGCAGCGAATGGCGAACGTGTCGCTGCGGCCGGATCCGGGCGGGCTGTCCACGGAGGATCTGATCGGCGGGGTGGAGCGCGGGATCTATGTGGTCGGCGACCGGTCCTGGTCGATCGACATGCAGCGCTACAACTTCCAGTTCACCGGGCAGCGGTTCTTCCGGATCGAGAACGGCAGGCTGGCCGGGCAGCTGCGCGATGTCGCCTACCAGGCGACGACGACGGACTTCTGGGGCTCGATGGAGAAGGTCGGCGGCCCGCAGACGTACGTCCTGGGCGGCGCCTTCAACTGCGGCAAGGCCCAGCCGGGCCAGGTCGCGGCGGTCTCGCACGGCTGCCCTTCCGCCCTCTTCCGGGGCGTGAACATCCTCAACACGACGCAGGAGGCCGGACGATGAGCGGTCACCACGGAACCGGCCGGGGGTCCGGGGGTCGTCCCCCGGGACAGCACAGTCTCAACACGACGCAGGAGGCCGGACGATGAGCCGCGTCAGCAAGCCGCACGAGATCGTCGAGCGGGCGCTCGAACTGTCCACCGCCGACGGCTGTGTGGTCATCGCCGACGAGGAGTCGTCCGCGAATCTGCGCTGGGCCGGTAACGCGCTCACGACGAACGGGGTGACGCGGGGGCGGACCCTGACCGTCATCGCGACCGTCGACGGTGCGCAGGGCACCGCGTCCGGGGTGGTGTCGCGGTCCGCGGTCACCGCCGACGATCTGGAGCCACTGGTACGGGCCGCCGAGGCCGCCGCGCGCGGGGCCGGTCCTGCGGAGGACGCGCAGCCGCTGGTCGGCGGGGTGCCCGCCTCGCCCGACTTCGCGGACGCGCCGGCCGAGACGGGATCGGACGTCTTCGCGGAGTTCGCCCCGGCGCTCGGCGACGCCTTCGCCCGCGCCCGGTCCGGTGGCCGTGAGCTGTACGGCTTCGCCCACCACCAGCTGACCTCCACGTACCTCGGTACGTCGACGGGGCTGCGGCTTCGCCACGACCAGCCGAACGGGACGCTGGAGCTCAACGCCAAGTCCCCCGACCGGACCCGGTCGACCTGGGCCGGCCGTTCCACGCGCGACTTCAAGGACGTCGACCCGGCCGAGCTGGACGCGGAGCTGGCGCAGCGGCTGCGCTGGGCGGAGCGCCGTATCGAGCTGCCCGCCGGGCGGTACGAGACGCTGCTGCCGCCGACCGCGGTGGCCGATCTGCTGATCTACCAGCTCTGGTCGTCGACGGCACGGGACGCCGCGGAGGGCCGGACGGTGTTCTCCAAGCCGGGCGGCGGGACGAGGATCGGCGAGACCCTGTCCGAGCTGCCGCTGTCGCTGCGCAGCGACCCGCACGCCCCGGGCCTGGAGTCGGCTCCGTTCGTGATCGCCCATGCCTCCGGGGACGGCGCCTCCGTCTTCGACAACGGTCTGCCGCTGACGTCGACCGACTGGATCCGGGACGGCAGGCTGGAGCATCTGACGACCACGCGGCACACGGCGGGGCTGACCGGGCTGCCGGTCGCGCCGGCGATCGACAATCTGCTGCTGGAGGCCGGCGGTGAGCGGTCCCTGGCGGAGATGGTCGCCGCGACGACCGGCCGCGGGCTGCTGCTGACCTGCATGTGGTACATCCGGGAGGTCGATCCGGCGACGCTCCTGCTGACCGGGCTGACCCGTGACGGGGTGTATCTGGTCGAGGACGGCGAGGTCGTCGGCGAGGTGAACAACTTCCGGTTCAACGAGTCGCCGGTGGATCTGCTGTCGCGGGCCACGGAAGCGGGCCGTACGGAGAAGACGCTGCCGCGCGAGTGGGGCGACTGGTTCACCCGGGCCGCCATGCCCGCGCTGCGGATCCCGGACTTCAACATGAGCTCGGTGAGCGCGGGCGTGTGACCCGCCTAGACTGACTGATGCCTTTCGATACACGTAGCTGAGGAGACACGGAACCGTGACGGACATCGTCGACGAGCTGAAGTGGCGTGGGCTGTTCGCCCAGTCCACTGACGAGGACGCACTGCGCAAGGCTCTCGCGGACGGTCCCGTCACGTTCTATTGCGGCTACGACCCCACCGCGGCGAGTCTGCACGTCGGCCATCTGGTGCAGGTGCTCACCATGCGCCGACTCCAGCAGGCCGGGCTGCGGCCGCTCGCCCTGGTGGGCGGGGCCACCGGTCAGATCGGTGACCCGCGGCCGACCGCCGAGCGCACGCTGAACGACCCGGAGACGGTCGCCAACTGGGTGTCGCGGCTGCGCTCCCAGATCGAGCCGTTCCTGTCCTTCGAGGGCGAGAACGCGGCCGTCATGGTGAACAACCTGGACTGGACCGCGGGCATGTCCGCGATCGAGTTCCTCCGGGACATCGGCAAGCACTTCCGCGTCAACAAGATGCTGACCAAGGACTCCATCGCCCGGCGGCTGGAGTCCGACGAGGGCATCAGCTACACCGAGTTCAGCTACCAGCTGCTCCAGAGCATGGACTACCTGGAGCTGTACCGGCGCTACGGCTGCACCCTCCAGCAGGGCGGCAGCGACCAGTGGGGCAACCTCACCGCGGGCCTCGACCTGATCCACCGGCTGGAGCCGGGTGCCGAGGTGCACGCGCTGGCGACCCCGCTGATGACGAAGGCGGACGGGACCAAGTTCGGCAAGTCCGAGAGCGGGGCCGTCTGGCTCGACCCGGCGATGACGACGCCGTACGCGTTCTACCAGTTCTGGCTGAACGTGGACGACCGGGACATCTCCCGGTACATGCGCATCCTCAGCTTCCGGACCCCCGCGGAGCTGGAGGAGCTGGAGCAGGTCACCGAGGAGCGTCCGCAGGCCCGGACGGCGCAGCGCGCGCTGGCCGAGGAGCTGACGACGCTGGTGCACGGCGCCGACCAGTGCACCGCGGTCATCGCGGCGTCGAAGGCGCTCTTCGGCCAGGGCGAGCTCGGCGAGCTGGACGAGGCGACGCTGAGCGCCGCGCTGTCCGAGGTGCCGCACGCGCAGGTCACCGAGCTCGGCCCGCTGGTGGACCTCCTGGTGGAGGTCGGCCTGGCGCCGAGCAAGTCGGGCGCCCGCCGCACGGTGAAGGAGGGCGGTGCGTACGTGAACAACGTCAAGGTCACGGACGGCGAGAGCGCACCGGCCCGTGAGGAGCTGTTGCACGGTCGCTGGCTGGTGCTGCGCCGGGGGAAGAAGAACCTCGCCGCCGTCGAGGTCACCGGCTGATCCTGGAGAACGGACGTCGCACTGCGGCCGGGCACGCGTGAGGCGTGTCCGGCCGCGGTTGCGTTGTGGCCCGGCGGGCCGGGGGCCCGGCGCCGCCCGAGCTGCCCGTCGGCTCAGGGGCGCGGCCCGTCGGTTCAGGCCTTCTGTCCGGTACCCCGGAACGACGTCCACAGCATGTCGCCGACCCCGACGATGACCACGGCACCGATCAGCTGGAACAGATGGCGCGTCCAGTCGATACCCCTGGTGTCATTGACCCCGATCCAGGTTGCGGCGGTATTGCCGAGGACGCTGCCGAGGATGCCGAAGATCGTCGTCAGCCAGAGTGGGATGCTCTGTTTGCCGGGCAGGATCGCTTTCGCGATCAGGCCGAGTACCAGGCCCACGATGATTGCCCACAACCAGCCCATGTCACCTCCTCGTGCGACGTGATGTCGCGTACGTGCGCCCAGTCTCGGCCCGTGGGCCGTGGGCCGCATGCCGGACGCGTCCGTATGCGCGGCCCGGCTTCGGGTCGCACGAATACGGCGCGCCCCGGTCTCGAAGCCGTAGGACACCGGGCGTACCGTGGGTGCGGTCCGGTCCGGGGAGTGTCCGGCGCGGGAATGTGGTCTTCCCCGACCCGTGAGAGGTGCTGGGGATGGGTGGTGGAGGCGTGATGCGGAAGCAGAGCGGTGTCGAGGTCTTCCGGATCACGGGGGCGCGGCAGGGGCTCGCGGACGATGTGCGTGGCAGGCAGCGACGCTACGTGATCTCGATGTCCGTGCGGACGGTCTCGGTGATCCTGGCGGCTGTGCTGTGGAACGTCGAGCGGTACGTCGCGATTGTCGCGCTGGCGCTCGGGGTGCTGCTCCCGTACGTGGCGGTGGTCATCGCCAACGCGGGCCGGGAGAACGCCCCTTCGCTTCCTTCGACCTTCGTTCCGGCGCCGGTGCGGCCGGTGCTCGACGCCGCGCCCGGGGCGGGTTCCGCGGAATCCGGCCCGGAGGCCGACGGGGTCCGGCGCGCCGGGGAATCGGCATAGGCACAGTTGAGGCCGCGCCACACCCAGGGCTTGTGAAAACGACAGACCAATCATGAAGTTACGGTGCACCGCACCCGGGTCTGCGTGACATACTTCGTAAGCGCTCCGCATCCCCCGTCGGAGCGACAGACCGACGCCGGGCAGCTCCCCCCGTGGCTGCTCGGCGTCGCTTTTTCTCCGGTGGGGGTTGTCCCGGCGGCCGGTTCGCTCGGCCGTATGGGAGCTGACCTAGGGTTGAGTCCGTGAACTCCCCTGATTCCGCGGCCGAGAGCGCTGCCGCCGCACCCATCTGTTCTGCCAAGGGCTGCCGGGCCGACGCCGTGTGGGTGCTGGCCTGGAACAACCCGAAGCTGCACACCCCGGAGCGCCGTAAGACGTGGCTGGCCTGCGAGGAACACCGGGAGCACCTCTCCTCGTTCCTCGGCGTCCGGGGCTTCCTCAAGGATGTCGTGACGCTGGCGGAATGGGAGTCCGAAGGACCGGGATCGGGCCGGCCCTAGTGCCCCTCCCGGCACTAGCCACCGGACCGGGCCGGTCCCAGGGCCTGGTCGGCGGATCAGGTCCTAGCCACCGATCGCCGACATCGGCCGGTCGGGCTGCAGGAAGGACGGGTCGTCCAGACCGGACCCGGCCTTCTTTCCCCACATCGCGAGCGTCCAGATCCGAGCGATCTCCTCGTCCGGCGCGTCGGAGCGCAGGGCGCCTCGCAGGTCGGTCTCCTCGCGGGCGAACAGGCAGGTGCGCACCTGGCCGTCGGCGGTGAGCCTGGTCCGGTCGCAGGCCCGGCAGAAGGGGCGGGTGACGGAGGCGATGACGCCCACTCGGTGGGGTCCGCCGTCGACGAGCCAGCGCTCGGCGGGGGCGGAACCGCGCTCCGAGTCGCCCTCCTCGGTCAGGGTGAAGCGGGTGCGCAGCGACTGGAGTATGTCGCCTGCCGTGATCATGCCGTCACGCCTCCAGCCGTGCTGGGCGTCGAGCGGCATCTGCTCGATGAAGCGGAGCTCGTAGCCGTGCTCGACGGCCCACGCGAGCAGGTCGGGGGCCTCGTCGTCGTTGAGCCCCGGCATCAGGACGGTGTTGACCTTGACCGGGGTGAGACCGGCGTCGCGGGCGGCTTCGAGGCCGGCCAGCACGTCGTGGTGACGATCACGGCGGGTGAGTGTCTTGAAGGCGTCGGGGCGCAGGGTGTCCAGCGAGACGTTGACCCGGTCCAGGCCGGCGGCCTTGAGTGCGGCCGCGGTGCGCTTGAGTCCAATGCCGTTGGTGGTGAGCGACATCCTGGGGCGCGGGGTCAGCGCCGCGCAGCGCTCGACGATGGAGACGAGCCCGGGGCGCAGCAGCGGCTCACCGCCGGTGAAGCGGACCTCGGTGATGCCCAGCCGGGTGACGGCGATGCGGACCAGGCGGACGATCTCGTCGTCGCTGAGCAGGTCGGGCTTGGCCAGCCATTGCAGGCCCTCTTCCGGCATGCAGTACGTGCACCGCAGATTGCAGCGGTCGGTCAGTGACACGCGCAGGTCGGTGGCGACCCGGTCGTAGGTGTCGATGAGCATGTGGGCCCCCTCCCGCGGCTGCTTCCCGGCTGCCGTGTCCGGCTTTCCGGGCTGACTTCTCCGAGACTACGCGAGACCTGCGACATCGCAGGGGGCCCGTATGACACGAGGAGCGGAACGGTCGTGTCGTAGGACTCTACGACACGGCCGTTGCCGTACCCGGTTCCTTCTCGCTCAGTGCGCTCCGACACCGGTGAGGGACTTGACCTCCAGCTCGGCGTACTTGCCCTTGTCCGGCTCCTCCTTCGAAAGGAGGGAGCCGATCCAGCCGAGCAGGAAGCCCAGCGGGATGGAGATCAGGCCCGGGTTCTCCAGCGGGAACCAGGCGAAGTCGACGCCCTTGAACATCGAGGTCTTCGGGTTGCCGGAGACGACCGGGGAGAACAGCACGAGGATCACCGAACTCGCCAGACCACCGTAGATCGACCACAGCGCGCCCTGCGTGGTGAAGCGCTTCCAGAAGAGGCTGTAGAGGATCGTCGGCAGGTTGGCGGAGGCGGCGACGGCGAAAGCGAGCGCCACCAGTCCGGCGACGTTCATGTCGCGGGCGAAGGCTCCCAGGACGATCGCGACCGCGCCGATGAGGACGGTGGCCCAGCGCGCGGCCCGCATCTCCTCCTTCTCGGTGGCCTTCCCCTTGCGGATGACGTTGGCGTAGATGTCGTGCGCGAAGGAGGACGAGGACGCAAGGGTCAGCCCCGCGACGACGGCGAGGATGGTGGCGAAGGCGACGGCCGAGATGACGGCCAGCAGCACGGCGCCACCGGTGGAGCCGACCCCGCCGAGGTATTCGGCGAGCTGCGGGGCGGCCGCGTTGCCGGCCGGGTTCTTCGCCTTGATCTCGTCCGGGCCGATGAGCGCCGCGGCGCCGAAGCCGAGCGCGATCGTCATCAGGTAGAAGGCGCCGATGATGCCGATGGCCCAGTTGACCGACTTACGGGCGGCCTTGGCGGTCGGCACCGTGTAGAAGCGGATCAGGATGTGCGGGAGACCGGCGGTGCCCAGGACCAGGGCGATGCCGAGGGAGAGGAAGTCCAGCTTGGAGGTGCCGGTGGCGCCGTACTTGAGTCCGGGCTCCAGGAACGCCGCTCCGTGACCGCTCTTCGCGGCGGCCGTGCCCAGCAGGTCGGAGATGTTGAAGTCGAACTTCAGCAGCACCAGGAAGGTCATCAGGAGGGCACCGGCGATGAGCAGCACGGCCTTGACCATCTGGACCCAGGTGGTGCCCTTCATGCCGCCGATCGTGACGTACACGATCATCAGCACGCCGACCAGCGCCACGATGAGGATCTTGCCCGCGTCGCTGGTGATGCCGAGCAGCAGGGAGACCAGGACGCCCGCGCCCGCCATCTGCGCCAGCAGGTAGAAGATCGATACGACGATGGTGGAGACGCCGGAGGCGGTGCGGACCGGGCGCTGCCGCATCCGGTAGGCGAGGACGTCGCCCATCGTGTAGCGGCCCGAGTTGCGCAGCGGTTCGGCGACCAGCAGCAGGGCCACCAGCCAGGCGACGAGGAAGCCGATGGAGTACAGGAAGCCGTCGTAGCCGAAGAGGGCGATGGCCCCGGCGATCCCGAGGAACGAGGCCGCCGACATGTAGTCGCCGGAGACGGCGAGCCCGTTCTGGAACGCGGTGAACTGCCGTCCGCCCGCGTAGAAGTCGGCGGCGCTCTTGGTCTGCCGGCCGGCCCAGACGGTGATGCCCAGGGTCGCGGCGACGAACACCGCGAAGAGCGTGATGATCAGCGGCCGGTGCTCGGTGGTCGAGGAGGCGGCCAACTGGAGGGCGGGGTGCGAGTGGTACGCGGCGCTCATGCGTCGGCCTCCATACGGGACTTGATGGCCTCGGCCTTCGGGTCCAGCTTCGCGGCCGCGTGGCGCGAGTAGAACCAGGCGATGAGGAATGTGGTGACGAACTGGGCGAGGCCGAACACGAAGGCCACGTTGATGTTGCCGTACACCTTGGTGCCCATGAAGCCGCCCGCGTAGTTGGACAGCAGCACGTACAGCAGGTACCAGAGGACGAAGGCGATGGTCAGCGGGAAGGCGAACGAGCGGTACGTGTGGCGCAGTTCGCCGAACTCCGCGCTCTCCTGCGTCGCGATGAACGCCTCGGTCGTGGGCTCGGCAGGGCTGGTGGCCGTACTGACCTCGGGTGGCGGTGCATCGGTAGCCACGGAATCTCCTCGCGACGCGGGTGCGGTGGTGGGGACGGTGGATTTCACTGGGGAACCTCGATGTCGGGGATGGTGGTGCGTCTCCCCTGACAACGGCACGGACGGCGCCACGAAGCGGTTCACCGCGGCTGCGTACTTCTCGGACTCGGCTCCCCGAGCCCATCCGGGCGAACTGGGTGGTCCGAACTCATTGATCAATAGGGATGATCAGCGATAGCTTCACTCGTCATGTACGCGACTGGGCACGCCTGATGTCCGGTCGCCCGGCACGGATGATGTGGAGACCCCATGGCTCATCTGGGATCCAGACGGACGCGCGCACTGACGCTGCCCGTCGGATTGGCACTCACGGCCTCGCTCGGCTTCCTGCCGATGGGGGCCGCTTCTGCCGCACCGGTGGACGCGCAGCCCACGGCGGCGGTGTCGACGGACGGCCCGAAGCTCTCGTACGTCGTCAACACGCGGAGCAATCACGGGACCGTCAAGCAGGTGACGAAGGCGATAGCCGAGGCCGGTGGCACGGTCGTGGTCGCCTATGAGCAGATCGGCGTCATCGTCGTCGAGTCGCAGAACCCCGACTTCGCGAAGTCGATCCGTCGGGTCAAGGGTGTCGATTCGGCCGGGGCCACCCGCACCAGCCCCATCGTTCCGCAGGCCACCACGGACATCGGGGTCGCGCAGCCGCTCACCGCCGAGCAGGCCCGGAGCGCGGCGGCGGAGGCGACGGCGGACCAGGATCCGATGGAGCCCCTCCAGTGGGATCTGCCCGCCATCAAGGCGGACCAGGCACACCAGAAGACGCTGGGCAGCAGCAAGGTCACCGTCGCGGTCATCGACACGGGTGTCGACGACACCCACCCGGACCTGGCGCCGAACTTCAACCGCGGGGCCTCCGCGAGCTGCGTGTCCGGGGCGCCGGACACGACGGACGGCGCCTGGCGTCCGAAGGCCGGTGAGAGCGACCACGGCACGCACGTCGCGGGCACCATCGCCGCCGCGAAGAACGGCATCGGGGTCACGGGCGTCGCGCCGGGCGTGAAGGTCGCCGGGATCAAGGTCGCGAACCCGGACGGCTTCTTCTACACCGAGTCGATCGTCTGCGGCTTCGTCTGGGCCGCCGAGCACGGCATCGATGTCACCAACAACAGCTACTACACCGACCCGTGGATGTTCAACTGCAAGAACGACCCGGACCAGGGCGCCCTGGTCGAGGCCGTCACCCGCGCCACCGGGTACGCGGAGCGGAAGGGCACGGTGAACGTCGCCTCGGCCGGCAACAGCAAGTTCGACCTGGCCTCCGGCGCGATCGACGACACGACCAGCCCGAACGACACCACGGCCGTGACCCGGACGATCAACCCGCGCGAGTGCCTCGATATCCCGGCGATGCTGCCGGGCGTCGTGACCGTCTCGGCGACCGGTGCCAAGGGTCTGAAGTCCTCGTACTCGAACTACGGGAACGGCGTCATCGACGTCGCGGCTCCCGGCGGTGACTCGACGGTCTACCAGACGCCCGCACCGCCCGCCACGAACGGTGCGATCCTCTCCACGCTGCCGGGCGGCAAGTACGGTTACAAGAACGGTACGTCGATGGCTTCCCCGCATGTCGCGGGTGTCGCGGCCCTGATCAAGTCGACGCACCCGTACGCCTCGGCGGCCGAGGTGAAGGCGCTCCTGACGTCCGGAGCCGACGCCACCGCCTGCGGCGCGCCGTACGACATCAACGGTGACGGCAAGATCGACGCCGTCTGCGAGGGCGACGAGAACCACAACGGCTTCTACGGGGCCGGTGTGGTGAACGCGCTGAACGCCGTCCGCCGGTAGCAGCCCGCCGGGTCGTGCGATGCGGCGGGAGGGTCCGGAGCCTTCGGGCGGCCCCTCCCGCCGCCTCTTCCCGGCTGGTGGCACTCAGTGCCATAGTGCGGGAATGAGTCATGCACGAATGTCCGGTACGGAGCAGGCCTGGGCGGCGCTCGGCGGTGCTCCCGCGCTTCTCGCACACCTCGGAACGGGTGGCCCCGAGGGGCTGCTGCCCGCCCGGCTGCCCGTGATGGAACTGGCCCGTTCCGCCGTCGCGGTCTGCTCACTGGCCGCCGCCGAACTGGCCGCCCGCCGCACCGCGCGCCCCGTGCCGCAGGTCCGCGTCGACGACGGTGCGGTGGCCACGGCGTTCACCAGCGAGCGCCATCTGCGGATCGACGGCCGCGCGGCGACGACCTTCGCGCCGCTGTCCCGGTTCTGGCGCACGACGGACGGCTGGGTCCGTACGCACGCCAACTACCCGCACCACCGGGCCCGGTTGCTCGCCACGCTGGGGCTGCCCGCGGACACCTCGGACGACATCGCCGTGGACGCCGTCGCCACCTCCTTCGCCGGGCGCCCGAGCAGCGAGATCGAGGAGACGGTGTACGCGGCGGGCGGCCTGGCCGTCGCCGCCCGTACACCGAAGGAGTGGGCGGCCGACCCTCGGGGCGCCGCCGTCGCGGGTACGCCGCTGGTGGGCAGGGAACGCATCGACAGCGCGCCCGTCCGCCGGACGACGCCGCTCACCGGTGAACCGCTGTTGCCCGCCGCCGGGGTGCGCGTGCTGGACCTCACCCGGGTCATCGCGGGGCCCGTCGCCACCCGTACGCTCGCACTGCTCGGCGCGGACGTCCTGCGGATCGACGCCCCGCAGCTCCCGGAGAGCCAGGACGCGCACAGCGACACCGGTTTCGGAAAGCGGTCGGTGGATCTGGATCTCGGCAGCCGCTCCGGCGCGGCCGCCTTCGACGAACTGCTGGCCGACGCGGACGTGGTGGTCATCGGTTACCGGCCCGGTGCCGTCGAGCGGTTCGGCCTGACTTCGCAGGCCCTGGCCGCACGCAGGCCGGGGCTGGTGATCGGGCGGCTCTCGGCCTGGGGGCACGGCCCGTGGGCGCGGCAGCGCGGCTTCGACAGTCTGGTGCAGGTCGCCACCGGCATCGCCTCGGTCGAGGCCACGGCCGGGGCGGAGCACCCGCCCGGTGCGCTGCCCGCCCAGGCGCTCGACCACGGCACGGGCTATCTGCTGGCCGCCGCCGTGCTGCGCGCCCTGACCGAGCAGCACGACGAGGGCGGCTCCCGGCTGGCCACGCTCTCGCTCGCCCGTACCGCCGCCTGGCTCCTGGACGAACTGCCCGCCGGCCGGGAGGCCGAAGCCGCGGGTTCGTCGTACGCCCCGGAGAAGTGGCTCACGGAGACGGAGAGCCCGCTGGGACGGCTGCGTCATGCCCTGCCGCCGGTCGCCTTCGACGGCTCCCCCGCCGACTGGTCGCGTCCGCCAGGAGAGCTGGGGGCGGACGCGGCCGCCTGGCTCACGGCTCGATGAGGACCTTCGTGCGGCCGCCGGGTGCGAGCGCTCCGACGGTCAGCAGGAACTGCGCGGCGACGTAGGTGAGCATGACCCAGAAGTCGGGTACGGGAAGCTGCGGCCAGTCGGCGATGCCGGTGGCGATGAGCGCGTCGGAGAGGAGGAAGAGCGCCCCTCCGGCGGCCGCGTACCGGCCGAGGGTGCCGGCCCGGTACGCCATCGCCGTGAGCAGCAGGCTGTAGCCGGCCATCGGGATCCGCAGGTCCGGCGGAAGGCCGCCCCAGAGCAGAGCGACGAAGACGGCCAGGACGGCCGCGTACCCGGCCCCGGCGAGCAACGGGCTCCGGGCGCGTCCGAAGAGCCACAGATAGCAGACGTGGCCCGCGGCGAAGGAGCCCATCCCGATGAGGAATGCGGCGTCGGAGTCGGACAGCAGCAGCGTGTCGCCGCCCCAGCCGAACAGGAGCGCCGCGATGAGCAGCCGAGGGCCGCGCCGGGCGGCGGCGTACCCGGCCAGCAGTGGCATCAGCAGGGGCTTGGCAAGGACGTGGGCGACCGGGACGTCGGCGAGTACGCCGACGAGGTCGACGGCCGAGGCCACGAGAAAGGCGATGAGCAGCGGGCGTACGAGACGTTCCTGCCGGTCCGTGACGACGTCGGCGCTCATCCGGTGCGCTCCCGGTCGGGGACGGCCGTAGGGGCGGCCGCTCCGGTGGGCTGCCAGCCGGGCCCTCGGAAGACCCGTCCGGCTCGCTCGCTCCAACTGTCCGCCGCGCGCACGTCGCGGGCGATCGCGCCGTACTCGTGGGTGGCGACGCGGAGTGGGTTGAACGTGTCGATGTTCTTGGTGAGGCCGAACACGGGTCGCTCCGTCTCGGCGGTGAAGGACCCGAAGAGCCGGTCCCAGAGGATCAGGATGCCGCCGAAGTTCCGGTCCAGGTAGCCGCCCTGCGACGCGTGGTGCACCCGGTGGTGGGAGGGAGTGTTCAGTACGTACTCGAAGGGCCCGGGAAGCTTGTCGATGCGCTCCGTGTGCACCCAGAACTGGTAGACGAGGTTGGCCGACGAGCAGAACGCGAGTGCGGCCGGATGGACACCGCAGGCGATGAGCGGCACGTAGAAGGGCCAGACGGTCAGCGACGTCCAGGGCTGGCGCAGCGCGGTGGACAGGTTGAACTTCCGGCTGGAGTGGTGGACCACATGGCATGCCCAGAGGATCCGGATGACGTGGTGGCCGCGGTGGGACCAGTAGTAGAAGAAGTCCTGCGCGAGCAGCATCAGCAGAACCGTCCACCACAGCACGGGGACACGGAGCGGCGTCAGCTCGTAGACGGCGGTGTAGATGGCGACTATGGGCACTTTCCACAGCAGGTCGAAGACCAGGCTGCCGAGCCCCATGGTGATGCTGGTGACGGCGTCCTTCGTCTCGTACCCGGCGGCTTCCTCATCGGGATGGAAGTGGTGGAGGGCCATTTCGAGGACAGTGAGCAGGACGAAGGCCGGTATGGACCAGAGCACGACATCGGGCAGGTTCGGCGGCATGGGAGCACCGTAGAGCCCAGGATCGGCCGCGCACCAGACGTTGTTACCAACAAGTATGCGAGACGCGATGTCAGCAGTCTTTGGTGACATCCGCCAATGCGGACGTCGCGCGATCCCTGTACCGGGGCTTCCGCGAGTCGGGTTCGTACGCGCCCATGGGGACCCGTCACATGGAACCGCCAAGGCGCCAGGCACACTCTGCGTGTTGTAGTCCCCTTGACAAAAGGATGATTCACGCATGATCACGCTCACCAAGGAAGACGGCCCGGCGGACCTGGACGGAGTGACCCATCTGTCCATCGGCGTGTCCTGGGACCCCACGGCCGGCAGCAGCGGCGGTGTCATGGGCCTGCTCCGCCGCAAGGCCGGAACGGACCTCGACCTGATAGCCGTCGCCACGCAGGACGGGGACCCGGTGCGCCTGGCCGGCCTCGACTCGCTGGACCCCATGGGCAACGGCTCCCTGGTGCACAGCGGCGACAACCAGACCGGACGCGGGGACGGCGACGACGAGACCGTCACGGTCGAGTTCGCGCGCATCCCGCGCAACATCACGTCGATCGTGTTCGTCGCTGCCGCCTTCAAGAAGGGCAGCTCCTTCCAGAAGGCCCGCAATATCAGTTTCAAGGTCTACGACGCGACCGGGGGAAGCTCACAGCAGGTCGCCGACATATGGCCCAGCCTGCTCACCCAGGACAACGGCTGCGCGGTGGCCAAGGCCGTGCGGGTCGGCGACACGTGGAAGCTCGAAGTGATCAATGTGACGGGGAAGATCAAGCAGGGTGACGAGCATGCGCTGATGCGCTTCGCCGTCAGCAAGTAGCACGTCCCCGGGGCCCGGCGTCCGAGTGGTGCGCGGGCCCCTGGACGCGGCCCGCGCACGAGAGGCCGGAAGGACGTTCGCCCGTCCACGGTCCATCACGAGTCAGCGTGGCGTCGAGGCCGGCCAGGCGCGCGGGTACGGAACGCGCAGCGACTCGGCCGCGACCGGGACATGTTCGGCGGCCGCGTGGAGGCGCCCGTCGCGCAGCACCACGGCGCCGCTGCCGAGCATGGTCGTGACCAGCTCGGCGGCCAGCTCCTCGGGCGTGAGGCCCAAGAGGCGTGCCGCGTCCGTCAGCCACGCCCGCGCGTGCAGATACGGCTCGACCTCGTCGGCCTGGATCCCTTCGCGGATCATCAGGGCGAAGGCAAAGATCCGGCGGGCGCCATATCGGACCGCCCCGTCCGGGTCGTCGACGAGCCGCTGGGCGCGGCGCAGGCCAGCGGCGAGGGCGGCACCGGGGTCGGTGGGGATCGGTCCGTGCGAGGGGAGGACCACGCGCGGGGCGAGGTCGGCCATCCGCTTGAGAGAGGCGAGCGCTGTGCCGGCCGCGTCGAGCCCGTCGAGCGCGAGGTTCACCCAGCCGACGTCGTAGTCCGACAACGCGTCCCCGACCACGAGCAGCCGCTCCTCGGGCTGCCACAGCGCCAGATGCCCAGGTGTGTGCCCGGGGGTCCGGACCACCTCCCACTCGGCGTCCCCGAGCCGCAGGACCTGCCCGTCGTCGAGCGGCATGTCGACCGTGTACGGGGCGACGGGCTGGTCGAGATACTCGGCCGCGCAGCAGCCGGGGTCCCGCCGCCCGATGGCCTCGGCCTCCGGCGCCCCGGCGGCGACGGCGGCGCCTTGCGCCTGGAGGAGGGCGTTGCCGCCGACATGGTCGGAGTGCCAGTGCGTGTTCACGACCAGGTCGACGGGTCCGGCGTGCTCGCGTGCCCAGGCGGCGGTCTCCTCGGCATGGCCGACGAACCCGCTGTCGATGAGGGCCGGTTGCCGCCCGTGGAGCAGCAGCGCGTTGGCGTCGGGGAAGGGCCGCTGCCACCACGTCGCCCAGGCCGGCAGCGACGGCGCATCCGGCTGCGGGCTCACTGCTCGGGCCGGTTCACACGGATCAGCGTCTGCTGCCCGTTGGCGACGAGCTTCCGCTCCCCGTCGTTCTGGACGCCGAACACCTCCAGCCGGCACACGGTCAGCGTCCGGCCGGACTTCAGGGCGGTCCCGATCGCCTCGATGTGGTCGCCGGTGGCAGGCGCGAGGAGGTTGATCTTGTACTCGACGGTGAGCACCTCGGCGCCCTCGGGGAACAGGGTGTAGGCGGCGTAGCCGCCGGCGCTGTCCGCGATGGCGCTGGTGGCGCCGGCGTGAACGTAGCCGTGCTGCTGGGTCACCTCGGGACGGTTCGGGAGCACGATGTGCACCCGGCCGGGTCCGATGTGGGATATCCGTGCGCCGAGGTGGCTCATCAGCCCCTGGCGGTCGAAGCTGTCCTGGATGCGCTTCTGCACCTCGGGGCTCGCCTGCTCCTGGTGCGTCTGGTCTTCCACGTGCTCTCCTTCGACGGACATCACGATCTGTGAACGGGGTGGGGCGGGTTCGTCAGCCGGCCAGGCGTTCCACCAGCAGAGACCCGCCGATGCCGATCATCATGGCACCGGAGGCCCGGGCGACCGCACTGGCTGCCGACGTCCGGGTCCTCAGGACGGTGCGGGCGGCACTAGACCCCCACCGCCCCCAGCAACTCCCCCGCCGCATAGGTGACCGCCATCGCCAGCGCTCCCCCGCACATGTTCCGCAGCACAGCGGGCCCCGCCGTCGCCTCGCCCAGGCGGGCGCTCCACCAGCCCGTCACCG
Organism: Streptomyces sp. NPDC111516; assembly: GCF_055635345.1. Lineage (NCBI taxonomy): Bacteria > Bacillati > Actinomycetota > Actinomycetes > Kitasatosporales > Streptomycetaceae > Streptomyces > Streptomyces sp. NPDC111516. Next base: position 38,537 of record NZ_JBVKBV010000001.1, read on the forward strand.
CCAGCGCCGCCAGTACCGACAGCACGGTCACGATCAGCCGCAGCGACGCCGGGGGCAGCACGATCGCGAGCAGCGGCAGCAGCGCGCCGACCGTGAACGCCAGGAAGCTCGCTGCCGCCGCGTGCCAGGGGTTCGTCAGCTCGTCCGGGTTGATCCCCAGCTCGACCACCGCGTGGGCGCGCAGCGCATCGCGTTCGGTGAGCTGGACGGCGGCGTCGCGGGCGACCTCGTGGCTCAGGCCCTTGCTCTCCAACAGGCCGGTCAGCTCGATGAGTTCCGCCTCGGGGGTCTCCTTCAGTTCCCGTTTCTCCGTCGCCAGTGCGGCCCTCTCCGAATCGCGCTGGGTGGAGACCGAGACGTACTCGCCCACCGCCATCGACATGGATCCGGCCAGCAGGCCGGCCAGGCCCGCGGTGAGCAGGGTGCCGCGGTCGGCGGTGGCTCCGGCCACGCCGACGACCAGGCCGGCGGTGGAGACCACACCGTCGTTGGCGCCGAGGACCGCGGCGCGCAGCCAGTTCAGCCGCGCGCCGAGTCCGTTGCCGTGCGGTTCGTCATGCGCCTGGGTATCCGTCACCCGGGGATGGTCTCACCCCGCCCGGTCACCAGACGCGTACCGACCCGCCCGGCGCGAAGGCGGGGCTGGTCGCGTCGGACGGGGTCTCCTTGAGGGGTTCGGCGATCTCGTCCACCGTGGGGCCGACGGTCGCGGCGATCCGGTCCAGGACGGCGAGGTCGAATCCGTAGACGCGTGCGGCGTTGCCGCCGGCCATCGCCGCGATCTCCTCGGGCGGCAGGCCCGCGTACGCGATCCGCAGGCCCTCCCGCGAGTACGGGGCGGTGCCTTCGTCGTGCGGGTAGTCGCTGCCCCACATGATCTTGTCGAGTCCGATCCGGTCGCGCAGCGGAACTTCGTGGGGCCGCATGAAGCTGGCACCGACGTAGCAGTTCTCACGCCACACCTCGCCGGGGCTCGCGCCCATCGAACCGGCAAGCCCGGCACCGAACTTGGACTCGGCAGTGGATGCCCGGGCCGAGGCCGCCACCAGCCGTCCGTGGTAGTAGTCCAGCATCTCGACGACGCCCGGGATCCAGCCGGAGCCCTGCTCGGTGAGGACGAGTCTGAGTCCGGGATGGCGGCGGAACGCACCGCCGAAGATCAGGTGCCACAGCGCCCGGTGCGAGAACCAGGTCGTCTCCACCATGAAGACGGCCCGGGCCGCCGGTTCGTCACCGAGCGGCGGGGAGGCCGATCCGCCGTGGTGGTTCACCGGTACGTCCAGCTCTTCGCAGACCGCCCACAGCGGGTCGTACACCCGGGAGTAGAGCTCCGGGACGCCGGAGCCGGGCGGGGCGCCGGGCAGCAGGATGCCGCCGGTCAGGCCCGCCTCCTTGGTGCGGCGGACCTCGCGGGCGGCCTCCGCCGGATCGTTGAGGAGGATCTGCGCGACGCCCGCGCGCCGGCCCGGCAGCTGCGCGCAGAAGTCGGCGAGCCAGCGGTTGTGGGCACGCAGGCCGGCCCAGCGCTGCTCGTACTCCGCCCGCGACGGTGCGGGCGCCATCAGGGAGGCGGAGGGGAAGAAGGGCGGGATGGTGTTGGGGAAGACGACCTCCGCGACGATGCCGTCCGCCTCCAGTTCCGCGGCGCGGCGCGCGGAGTTCCAGTTCCGGTCGGCGGTGTCGGCGAGGAGGTCCTCGTACGGATTGACGTAGGCCGCCGCCCACGCGTCGAAGTCGTCGTGGTACCTCGTCTCCAGGTACGGCCGGTAGTCGAGGAGGTCGGCTCCGGCGTGGCAGTCGGCGGAGATGACGGTGTAGCGGTCCATGTCGTGGTCCGTGTGCCGGTCCATCACGAGGCGCCCAGGACCGGGAAGTCGTGGTCGGTCAGCCAGTGCCGGCCCACGTCGCGCGACCTGGCCCAGGACGCCTCGACCGCTGTCTGGTCGGCGCTCTGGCCCAGGTCCTCGGGTGTAGGGCCGATGCGTTCGGCGATCGGGGCGAGCTTCGCCGTGTCGAAGCCGAAGACCTCGGCCGCGGCAAGGCCCAGTATCCGGCGGGTCTCGGCCACCGGGATGTCGTGAAAGGTGTCGCGCAGCCAGTTCGCGGTGTTCGGCCAGGTGCCTTCGGGGTGCGGGAAGTCGCTGCCCCACAGGATGTTGTCGACGCCGATCTCGTACCGCTGGGCGAGTTCGCGGCGTTTGGTGTTGGTGGCGCAGATGAAGACCTGGCGGTCGAGGTACTCGTGCGGCGGCCGCTTCAGTTCGGCGAACGGGGAGAGCTTCTTTCCGCCGTGGGCGCCGAGGTAGAGCCGGTCCATGAACCAGAGGAGGTTCGGCAGCCACCAGCAGCCGGACTCGGCGACGCCGAACCTCAGCCCGGGGTGGCGTTCGAAGGCGCCCGACCAGAGCAGGAACCAGAGCGGGCGGGACGGCCACCAGGTGACCTCGGAGACGTAGATCCCCAGGTGGTCGCCGTACTCGTGGCGCGGGGCCGCACCGGAGTGGGTGACGACCGGCATGGCCGTCTCGGCGGCGGCGGCCCACACGGGGTCGTAGCGGCGGTCGTGGTACGGGGCCTTGTCCACCCACATGGAGGGGATCATCAGCGCCCCGAGACCCGACTCCTTGGCCCGGTGGATCTCGGCGACGACCCGGTCGACCTCGCCGGTGACGGGCAACAGGGCTACACCGCAGTGGCGTTCGGGGTTCTGCGAGACGAAGTCTGCGAGCCAGCGGTTGTGGGCCTGTGCGCCCGCCATGCCGAGATCCGGATCCTGGTCGCCGGAGAGCCCGAGGCCGACGCCGAACGGAGCGGCGGTCCGGCTGTCGACGGCGTCCGCGTCGGGGAAGACTACCTCGGCCGCCACCCCGTCGCCGTCGAGCTCCTTGAGACGCTGCGCCGCGTCCCAACCGCCTTTCAAACCTTGCTCGTTGTCGTGGAACCACTTGTCTGCGAAGGCCTCGTTGCGTACGCCGAGGCGGGTCATCTCCGCACGGCGGCGGTCGCGTCCCGCGAGGAATTCGTCGAACTCCCGGTGGAAGCGGGCGTCGAGATAGGGCCGGTACTCCTCGGTGGGCAGCCCGGCGTGGCAGTCGGAGGAGATGATCAGGTACGGGTCGTCGGTCATCGCTCGCTCCTCAGTCGAGTATGAAGCTCTCCAGATACGACGGTTCGGCCCGGTCGAGCATCGACTGCGACCGGGCGCGGATCTGCCGGTCGCTGTGCTCGCTCTCCGGCAGCATCCAGAAGCGGTCGGCGCGTATCCCGTCGACGACGGTCGCGGCGACCTCCTCCACGGGGGTGAACTCCACCTGGTGGCCCGCCGACCGCATCGCGGACTCCCACTGGTCGAGGCTTCGGTACGGGGTCCTGCGCGGACGCTCCTTGGCGTACCGCGCGGGCCGGTTGCGGTGCGACTCCCACAGTCCGGTACGGAGCATGTGCGGGCCGGGGAAGAGGACCGAGGCGCCGACCGCCGCGCGCTCGGCCTTCAGATGCGCATACAGGGACTCGGTCATCGTGACGACGGCGGCCTTGGTGACCGCGTAGACGGAGGCGGTCGGCAGCGGGGCGATCCCGCCGTCGCCGGACGATGTGTTGACGACATGGCCGGGGCCGCCGTCCGCGATCATGCGCGGTACGAACGCCTGGATGCCGTGGAAGACACCCCACACGTTGACCGCGAACGCCCACTTCCAGTCGTTCGGCTCGTGCTCCCACATCCGGCCCTCGGCCCCGGAGCCGACACCGGCGTTGTTGCACAGCACATGCACGGCACCGAAGGTGTCGTACGCGGCTTCGGCCAGGGCCTGTACGGAGTCGCGTTCGCTCACGTCGACGACCTGCGCCAGTACCCGCGCACCGTCCTCGCGCAATCCGCCCGCCGCCTTGTCGAGCGCACCCTCCTCCACATCGGCGAGGACGACCTTCAGCCCCTCGGCCGCGAACCTGCGCGCCATCGCGAGGCCGATGCCGCTCGCCGCGCCGGTGACGACGGCGACCTGCCCCTCCTCCAGCCTCATCGGACGCTCCCCTCCGGCGGGCCGTCGTGGATCTGCTGCGGGTCGTCGTAACGCTGGTGGATGTACGGCAACAGCGCCTTTGCGCTCACCCGTTCCACGGCCCTGCCCCGCTGGTCGCTGGTCTTCTCGCCGATGGTGATGTCGACCAGTCGGCGTACAGGGAGGTCGGCGACCGGGTCGTACACCGACTCGCGCAGCACCACGTCGCCCGAGACGCGTTCCAGTCGGCGGACCTTCTCGTGGCGGGTGCAGTGGATCAGCACGGGGTCGGAGTCGAAGCCCTCGCCGCCCACGGCGGGCAGGAACTTGAAATAGAAGTCGAGCTTGTCGGCCGGTTCGGGCAGCGGGAGTGGTCCGCTCACCGCGCCGCGCACCTCGACGAACGCGATGCCGTGCCGGGCCAGCGCGGCCCGGATGACGAGGCCGTCGCGTTCGACGGTCACCTCGCCGAGCTTCTTCGGTTCGCCGAACACCTCGCGACCGCCGATCAGCGCCCGTTCATGGGTCATCGGCATGACGAGCGGGTACCAGCCCTCGTTCCCGTCATGGACGGCGGCGACCGCGACGGAGCCGGCACCGAGCGGGTAACCGGGGATTTCCACCGTGCTGATGGCGGCCCGGACGAGCGGGCGCGGGGCGGGCTTCAGGGGCGGCGGCAGGACGGCCGCCACCGCGTCGGGGTCGCTCTCCCAGAGGGCCACCACGCCGGTGGACCAGATGTCGGGGAGCGTGGAGCGGGCCGCGCGGGCCGCCGCGATCTCGGCCTCGGTGCGCGCGCCGTACCGTACACGTGCCATGGACCTACCACCCTTCTCGGTTGTCCGATGCCGGGGTTCTGTAACACAGTTACACCGACCCGGATGAAGGGTAAATAGGCGTGCACGTAACGGAGTTCGAAGAGCTGGGAGCACTGTGGCCCGATCGTCGCTGACCCGCGAAGAGGTACTGGACACCGCCACCGCCCTGGTGAGGCGGCACGGCCCGCAGGCCCTCACCATGCGCGGGCTCGCCGCCGAACTGGGCACCGCGGTCACGTCGATCTACTGGCACGTCGGCAATCGCGAATCGCTGCTGGACGCCCTCGTCGAGCGCACCGTGCAGGAGATGGGCACCCTCCGCCCGGCCGGCCGGACCCCGGCGGCCCGGATCGTCTCCGTCGCCCGCAGCCTGCGCCGCGAACTGCGGGCCCGGCCGCATCTGATCGCGATGGTCCACGAACGGGGGCTCACCGAGCGGATGTTCCTCCCCGCACAGCGGGCCCTCGTCCACGAGGTGCACGCGGCGGGGCTGCGCGGGGCGCGGGCCGCGGCAGCTGTGCGGGCGGTGCAGTTCCAGACCGTCGGCTTCCTGCTCGTCGAACGCAATCGGGAGCGGTCCCCCGTCCAGTCCCCCGGCGAGGGCGATCTGTGGGCCGCGTCCACCGCGGACGACGACCCGGCACTGGCCCGCGCGCTGGCCCGGCCCGCCGATCCGGACCGGCTGTTCGCGGACTCCGTGCGGGCCCTGGTGGAGGGGCTGCTGGCCGGCCCCGTACGTCGGGCGCCCGGGCGGGAGACGGTCGAATAGGAGACTGTCAGGGGCGGCCCGTATTCTCTGTGACCATGCTCGACGACCGCCAGACCGCAGCACCGTGGCCGACCGCCTACCCACAGGGGTACGCGGTCGTCGACGTGGAGACCACCGGACTCGCACGGGACGACCGGATAGTGTCCGCGGCCGTCTACCGCCTGGACGCGCAGGGCAATGTCGAGGACCACTGGTACACCCTCGTCAATCCGCAGCGTGATCCCGGTCCGGTCTGGATCCACGGGCTGACCAGCGAGGTCCTGGACGGTGCTCCGCTCTTCCCGGAGGTCGCCGCCCAGCTGTCCGAGCGGCTCGCGGACCGCGTGCTGGTCGCGCACAACGCGGCCTTCGACTGGTCGATGCTGGCCCGGGAGTACGCACGGGCCTCGGTCACCGCCCCCGTCGAGCAGCGGCTGTGCACCATCGCGCTCTCCAAGGAGCTGCGGCTGCCACTGCCCAACCACAAGCTGGAGTCGCTGGCCGCGCACTTCGGGGTCGTGCAGCAGCGCGCGCACCACGCGCTGGACGACGCCCGGGTGCTGGCCGAGGCGTTCCGGCCGAGTCTGCACGCGGCGGCACGGGGCGGGGTGCGGCTGCCGCTCCTGGAGTGCCGGCCGCTGACCGAGTGGTCGGACTCCCCGGTCACCCCGCGGATCGGCTACCAGCCCTCGTACGGTCAGGGCAGCTGGCGTCCCTCGCGCAAGCGTCAGGCATGCCCGTATCCGAACCCCGGGCGGTACGAGAAGGACAAGCCCCTCATGCAGGGCATGCGGGTCGCGTTCTCCGGGGACACCTCCATCGACCGCGAGCTGCTGGAGGACCGGGCCGTGGAGGCCGGGCTGCACGTGGCGACCAGCGTGTCCCGGCTGACCAGTCTGCTCGTCACCAACGACCCGGACGCGGCGACGTCGAAGACGGTGAAGGCGAAGTCGTTCGGGACACCGATCCTGGACGAGAGCGCGTTCACCCATCTGTTGCGCGATGTGGCGCCGGCGGCGGCGCAGCCTGCCGCGCGGTCATAGGAGTGAACCGGGGGCGACTCGCCCGCCCGCCGCTCGCCCGCCGCCGCTCCGGCGTCCCACCCTGTGGCGCATGGCACGATGTGAGGTTTGCGGAAACGACTACGGCATGTCCTTCGAGGTGCACGCGCAGGGCGCGGTGCACGTCTTCGACTGCTTCTCCTGCGCCATTCACCGCATGGCGCCCATCTGCGAGCACTGCCGGGTCCAGATCATCGGCCAGGGGGTCGAGGTCGACGGCCACTGGTTCTGCGGAGGTCACTGCGCCCGCGCCGAGGGGAAGGTGGGCATCATCGACAAAGTCTGAGCACCGGCCGTCGCCGCGCCCTCTTCCCCCACCCCTCCGCGATGCACCCCATGACGCAGTTGTACCGTCATGGGGTGTACCGCTTCCTGTTGACCCGGCAGTGGCTGATCCTCGCCCTCCTCGCCCTCGTACTGATTCCCACGATGGTCGAGCTGGGCTTCTGGCAGCTGCACCGGCATGAGCACAAGGTCGCGCAGAACTCCCTGATCTCCCGCAACCTCAAGGTGAAACCGGTTCCGGTCGCCTCGCTCACCTCGCCGGGTCACACGGTCCCGCGCTCCGACTACTGGCGCGCGGTGACGGCCACAGGTACGTACGACACCGCGCACGAGGTGGTCGTACGCCGCAGGACCTCCACCGACGGCCGGATCGGCGTCCATGTGCTGATCCCGCTCGACCTCAAGGGTGGCGGCACGGTCCTGGTCAACCGCGGCTGGGTACCCGCCGCCGACAGTCAGAGCGCCTTCCCGGACGTACCGGCCGTGCCCAAGGGCGAAGTGACCGTGACCGGCCGGCTCAAGGCCGACGAGACGACGAGCGCCAGCGGCATCAAGGACATCTCCGACCTGCCGGACCGCCAGGTGATGCTGATCAACAGCGCCCAGGAGGCCAAGAGGCTCTCCCGGCCGGTGCTGGGCGGCTACATCGAACAGACCGCACCGGAGCCGTCCGGCGACTCCCCGGAATTGATCGCCGCCCCCGACGACGGCTCGATCGGCCCGCACATGGCGTACGCCGTGCAGTGGTGGCTGTTCGCCGCCGGGGTCCCGGTGGGCTTCGTGGTCCTCGCCCGCCGGGAGAAGCGCGACCGGGTGGAGGCCGCGGCCAAGGCCGCCGTCGGGGAACGGGACGCCTCCGAGCCGAAGACGCCGGGGCAGCCTGGGCAGCCGGAGAAGCCGGAGAAGCCGGAGAAGCCGGAGCCCGCGACGGCCTGACGCCGTCTTCGGCGGGGTGCGGGGGGTGCCTTCGTGTTCCGGCGTATCGAGGTGACCCCTGCTCTCGAGGGACGGGACTGCTTAACGAGGCCCATGTACGGGAACACGCCAGAACGTGACCCCACGTATCGAGGACTACGCCCTCATCGGTGATCTGCAGACAGCCGCCCTGGTCGGCAGGAACGGTTCTGTCGACTGGCTCTGTCTGCCCCGCTTCGACTCGGGCGCCTGTTTCGCGGCCCTGCTCGGCGACGAGGAAAACGGCCACTGGCGGATCGCCCCGAAGGGCGCCGACGTCTGTACCCGGCGCGGCTATGCGGGTGACTCCCTCGTCCTGGAGACGTACTGGGAGACCCGTACCGGCACGGTCAAGGTCATCGACTTCATGCCGCAGCGCGACCGGGAACCCGATGTCATGCGGATCGTCGAGGGCGTAAGCGGCACGGTCGAGATGAGCTCCGTGATCCGGCTCCGCTTCGACTTCGGCTCGGTCGTGCCGTGGATGCGCCGCTCGCAAGGGCACCGGGTGGCGGTCGCGGGGCCGGACTCGGTCTGGCTGCGCAGCGAGCCGCCGGTCAAGACGTGGGGCCAGCAGTTCTCCACCCGCTCGTCGTTCAGCGTCTCCGCGGGCGAACAGGTGGCGTTCGTCCTGACCTGGCACCCCTCGCACTCGCCCCGCCCCGATCTCGTCAACCCGTTCGACGCGTTGGAGAACACCCTGTCCGACTGGACCGAGTGGTCCGCGCGGTGCAGGTACCGGGGCCCCTACCGGGAGGCGGTGATCCGCTCGCTGATCACGCTGAAGGCGCTCACCTTCGGCCCGACCGGCGGCATCGTGGCGGCACCCACCACCTCGCTGCCCGAGGAGATCGCCGGCGTACGGAACTGGGACTACCGCTTCTGCTGGCTGCGGGACTCCACGCTGACCCTCGCCGCGCTCATCTCGGCCGGCTATCTGGAGGAGGCCGCGGCCTGGCGGGACTGGCTGCTGCGGGCGGTCGCCGGGGACCCGGCCGATCTGCAGATCATGTACGGCCTGGCGGGCGAGCGCAGACTGCCCGAGGCGGAACTGGCGTGGCTGAGCGGCTACGAGAACTCCGCCCCGGTCCGGATCGGCAACGCCGCGGTCCGCCAGCGTCAGCTCGATGTGTACGGCGAGGTCATCGACTCGTTGCGGCTCGCGCGCGAGGCCGGTCTGGACGACAAGCCACACGCCTGGAATGTGCAGCTCAGCCTGCTCGGCTTCCTGGAGTCCACCTGGCGCGAGCCGGACGAGGGGCTGTGGGAGATCCGGGGCCAGCGCCGCCACTTCGTGCACTCCAAGGTGATGGCCTGGGTCGCCGCCGACCGTGCCGTACGCACCCTGGAGAAGAACCCCTCGCTGGCCGGCGACGCCAACCGGTGGCGGGCGATGCGGGACGCCGTGCACCGGGAGGTGTGCGAGAAGGGATACGACCCGGTACGGAACACCTTCACGCAGTCCTACGGCTCCCGGAACCTGGACGCCGCGACGCTGCTGATCGCCCGGACCGGTTTCCTGCCGACGGACGATCCCCGGATGATCGGAACGGTCGACGCGGTCAGGGACGAGCTGAGCAGCGGCTGCCTGGTCCGCCGCTACAGCACGGACGGCGCCTCGATCGACGGGCTGCCCGGCAGCGAAGGGGCCTTTCTGGCGTGCTCGTTCTGGCTGGCGGACGCCCTGCACCTGACGGGGCGCAGCGAGGAGGCCCGAGATCTCTTCGAGCAGCTGCTGGCGCTCCGCAACGATGTGGGGCTGCTGGCCGAGGAGTACGACACCGTCGGGCACCGACAGCTCGGCAACTTCCCGCAGGCGTTCAGCCACATCGGACTGGTGGGCACGGCCATGGCCCTGGCCGGGGAGGACACGCTGGAGGGCGAGGCGGCAGGATAGGGCCCATGGATCTTGGACTGAAGGACCGCGTGTACATCGTCACCGGGGCGACCCGGGGGCTGGGCAACGCCACGGCACGGGCGCTCGCCGAGGACGGGGCGCGGGTGATCATCACCGGGCGGGACGCGAAGCGCGTCGAGGCGGCCGCCGCCGAACTGGGGCCGGACGTCATCGGCCTCGCCGCCGACAATGCCGACCCCACCGCCGCGCAGCGTCTGGTGGACAGCGCGCACGAGCGGTTCGGGCGGCTCGACGGCATCCTCATCAGCGTCGGCGGACCGGCGCCCGGCTTCCTCGCCGACAACACCGACGAGCAGTGGCAGTCGGCCTTCGATTCGGTGTTCCTGGGTGCGGTACGTCTCGCCAGGGCCGCGGCCGCCACGCTCGGCGAGGGCGGGGTCATCGGATTCGTGCTCTCCGGCTCCGTGCACGAACCGATCGCCGGGCTGACGATCTCCAACGGGCTGCGCCCCGGCCTGGCCGGCTTCGCCAAGTCCCTGGCCGACGAGCTCGGTCCCCGGGGGATCAGGGTGGTGGGCGTGCTGCCGGGCCGGATCGACACGGACCGGGTGCGTGAACTGGATACGCTCTCGGGCGACGCGGAAGCCTCCCGAGCGGCCGGCGAGGCACGTATTCCGCTGCGGCGGTACGGCACGCCGGAGGAGTTCGGCCGGACCGCGGCATTCCTGCTCTCGCCCACGGCGTCGTATCTGACGGGCATCATGCTGCCGATCGACGGCGGCTACCGGCACGGCTTCTGAACCCGCGCCTCCCTGAACCGGACCGGTCTGCGAAGCGGCCCGGCCTCGTTCACCGTCCTGCCGGACGGGCGGGCCGGTCAAGCCTGTCCGACGGTACGTCAACTCACCCTTTCCGCACGGTGCTTGACTGCCCGCAGTCGTACCTCGGCCGGCAACTCGGCCAGCCCCGCCGAATCCCGCGCATGCGCCAGCGCCTCGTCGGTGAGGCGGCCGAGCGCCTCGTCCGGCGCCGCGTGCGGCTCCATCAGCAGGCGGATCCCGGCATGCGGCGCACTGCGTCGGCCGGTCAGCGTGACCTGGGCGCGGGCCACCCCGTCCAAGGTCCCCGCCTCCTGGGCGAGCACCCCTTCCAAGGCCCGGCCCCGCAGCAGCGCGCCCTCGCCGTCGCCGCTGTCCACCAGCACCTCGGCGAGGCGGGCCCGGCGCAGTTGGGCCAGCAGCCACCACAGGGCGAGGACGACCACGACGGCCAGGACCACGATCACCGTCGGCCACCACCAGCCCTCGCCGCGCCAGCGGTCCCGATCGGCCTGGCTGAGGAGCACATCGCCCTTGCCGTACCAGGGCCACCAGGACGGTACGGAGAGACCGAGTCCCGCGGCGAGCACCGCGCCACCGACACAGATCAGCACCAGCCCGGCCAGGCCGAGCAGTACCCGGTTGACGGTCCTGAGCAACGGGCTCACCCCTTCTTCGCCGGACGGCGGACCTGCACGGACAGGCTGGGCGGCCTGGCCAGCCCCAGTTCTCTGATGGCGGTGGAGAGCACGGTGTCCAGATCGGCCCGTACGTCGTCGAGTTCGCGGAAGTGCGACACTGCGCGCACCCCGGCCTTGCCGCGGCCCATCCGGACCCGTACCGACTGCACGCCGGACACCTCGACGGCCCGGTCGCGCAGGACCAGTGCCGCCGCGGCGCGGTCGAGACCGGCGCGTACGCCTGGACGGTCGCGGCGCATCGGCAGCAGGTCGCGGAGTCCGGGGGTGACGGCGAGCACGAGCAGCCACAGGCCGATCGCCAGGGCGGCCACCGCACCGGCCAGCACCCAGACGTTGTCCAGCGGCCGCTCGGCGAGTTCGTCGGCGAGCACGCGGCGCCACCGCATCGCCGGCCGGTCGGCCCGTACCGCCGCCACGTCGTAGAGGAGGAGGCCGGTGCCGCCGAGGGTCACCAACGCGAGGACCGCTGCGGGGATGCGGCGCGGGGACCAGAATCGGCCCGCCCTGTCGCCGCTCCCCTGCTGCGCGGGCACCGGGTCGTACGCGGCGGACGAGGCGGACTGGTCGAGTTCGAGCACGTCCCCCTGTTCGACGGGCCGGACGGCGGGCCGTTGTTCACGGTGTTCCGGGTCGTGGGGCTCGGTCATCGGATCCTCCCCTGTGCCGCGATGCCCGCTCCCGTCGGGTGCAGGCGCTCGACCTGTACGGCAACCTCGGGCACTTCCATTCCCGTCAACGCCCTTACCCGTTCGGCGACATGCCGACGCACCCCGCCGCACCGGCGGCCGATGTCGGTGGGGTATCCGAGCTCCAGGCTCACCCGTACCCGCGCGCTGCCACGTTGCACCGTGACCGTGGCACGCGGCGAGGCACCTTGCTCCGGCAGCTCGTCGATGGCCTCCTTCGCCGCCTGTGCGGCGATCTTCGCGACCACCCGGTCGGCGATCCGGGTCTCCCCGCGCTCACCGGCGGCGATCCGGCCGCCCACCCCCGACAACGCCGTCACCGCTGTCGGTCGCCGCGCTCGCGACTCCGGAAGAAGTCGCCGGGTTCCAGGTCACCTTCCAGGAACCGGCCGACGACGAAGCCGACCGCTCCCAACGCCGCCACCAGGAGAAAGGCCCCGAATCCGCCGAAGTACCCGGCGAATCCGAGCGCCATGCCGGCCACCATGCCGACCACCGCCATGCTCATCGTGCGCTCCTCAACTGGCTCGGTTCCGAGGCCCACAGGTTCGCAGGCCTAGTGAAGGCGTGGTTCGGACTCCTCTTCGTCGGGCTCGTCGGGCAGCTTCACATCGCTCACCGCGATATTGACCTCGACGACTTCCAGGCCGGTCATCCGCTCGACCGCCGCGATCACGTTCTCCCGTACATCACCGGCGACATCGATGATCGACACGCCGTAGTCGACGACGATCTCCAGGTCGAGAGCGGTCTGTGATTCGCCAACCTCCGCCTTGACCCCCCGGGTGACGGACTTGCCACCGCCGGGTACCCGTTCGCGCACCGCTCCGAACGTACGCGCGAAGCCACTGCCCATCGCATGGACACCGACCACGTCACGTGCCGCCATTCCCGCGATCTTCTCGACCACGCCGTCGGCGATGGTCGTACGGCCACGGGTGGCGGGGTCTCCGCCACCGCGCTTGATGAGCGGGGTCGCTTCTTTGTCGGGGCTCTCGGGCCGGTTCCGCTGCGGAGTCTCCGTCATCGCCACTCTTCCCTTCGGGCAGGTTGGACCTCGTTGCCCACATTAAGTGCGCTTGCCACGTCTCGCGCCATGGATGCGGCAGGCTGGGGAGATGACGACGGCTGACGGTCCGCACAGGGCCGACGGATGGACGGCGGCGGTACGGCAACGGCTCGGCCTCGGCCGGCTGCTTCCGCTGGGCGGTCCGGCGGACGGGGCCTGGATCTCGGAGCGGGCCGCGGTCGCGGTGCTGCGCGCCGCGGTGGGCGGGCCGGGACCGGGACCGGTGCTCGGGAAGCTCAGGATCTCGGTGGCGGATCCGGACGGGGCCCCGGCTCCGGAGGTGGAGCCACCGCCGAGTGCCCTGCCGCCGGGGCCGTTGCGGATGGAAGCGACCATGTCGGCGATGTCCGGTCTGCCGCTGCCCGCCGCTGCCGCGGAGCTGCGCTCGGCGCTGCTGGCGGCGGCCGGGCAGCGGCTGGGCCTGGTGGTCGCCGAGGTGGATCTCCGGGTGACGGAGCTGCTGGACACATCACCCGTACGGCCGACGCCCGAACCGGCCGGGGTGCGCGCGGCGAGTCCGGAGGGGGTGGCGGGGGCCGCCGCCGCGGGTGTTCCCGGTGTTGTGGCGCTGACCGGAGTGCTGGGCAAAGCGGTGCACACGGGCCCGGGCCGGCTACGGGTCGAGCTGGCGACGGACTCGGGCCACCGGGCGCTCGACGTGGCTCGCGGGGTGCGGAGCGCGGTGGCAGCGGCGGTGGAGGGGCATCCCTCGGTCGCGGTGCTGGTCACGGCGGTGGTGGAGCGGGACTGAGACCGGGCCCGGGACTGCCCCACCGGGCGGCTGCCGCACGGCGCCGGGCCGCGACTGCCGGGCGCGGCCGACCCGCCGGCCGCCTGGGGATCGGGCCTGTCCGGCGGCCGGGTCGGGTCCCGCTTCCGCTCAGTCGGTGATGCCCGCCAGGTCGCGCAGTCGACGGCCCTGCGCGGCGCGTTCGGCGATGCGCTGCTCCTCGTAACCACGGGAGACGGCACCGCTCAGCAGCGCCTTGGTCTCCACGACCGCGTCGCGCGGGGCGGCGAGCAGTGCGGCAGCCAGGTCGCGGGCCGCCGCGTCCAGTTCACCGGCGGGGACCACGAGGTTGGCCAGGCCGGTGCGCTCGGCCTCCTCGGCGTGCACGAAGCGGCCGGTGGCGCAGATTTCGAGCGCTCGGGCGTACCCCACCAGGTTCACCAGGGGGTGGGTGCCGGTGAGGTCGGGGACCAGGCCGAGGCTGGTCTCACGCATGGCGAACTGCACATCCTCGGCGACGATGCGCAGATCGCAGGCGAGGGCGAGCTGGAAGCCGGCCCCGATCGCATGCCCCTGGACGGCCACAACCGACACGATGTCGTTGCGGCGCCACCAGGTGAACGCCTCCTGGTACTCGGCGATGGTCGCGTCGAGTTCGGACTCCGGGCCGCGCGCCATGTCGAGGAAGGACGGCTCACCGTCGAACCCCTCGGGGGTGAACGCCTGCCGGTCGAGGCCCGCGGAGAAGGACTTGCCCTCGCCGCGGAGCACGACGACCCGCACGCTGCCGGGCAGTGCCCGTCCGGCCTCGGTCAACGCCCGCCACAGAGCGGGGGACTGAGCGTTGCGCTTGGCCGGATTGGTGAGGGTCACCGTGGCAACCGCGTCGTCGACGGTGAGTCGTACGCCGTCCTTGTCGAGCACAGAGTCGAGCGAGGTCATGGGGCGCCTCCGGATCGGTTCAGTCAGCATGTCCAACTAAGTGACTGAACAGTAACCACCCGGTCGACAGCCTGGTCGTCCGGGTGGCCACCGCCGAAACCGGTGAGCCCCGGGAAAGGTCCGGACGGACCTGTCCCGATCCGCCGAAGGCCGTCAGGCCGCGGCGGCCTTCTTGCCCCGCGTCGCTCCGCCGCGTCCACGCAGCGTGACTCCGGACTCACTGAGCATCCGGTGGACGAATCCGTAGGAGCGGCCGGTCTCTTCGGCCAACGCCCGGATGCTCGCACCGGAGTCGTACTTCTTCTTCAGGTCTGCCGCGAGCTTGTCGCGCGCGGCGCCGGTAACCCGGCTGCCCTTCTTCAGAGTCTCGGCCACCCGTGCCTCCTCATGGGAAGTGCGCTCTGGACTCTCATGATCACCCCTCGGGGACTTCCTGGCCACCCATTCGGCAAGGTCCGTACAACCGGATTCTGGTCCGGGGAACGGGCCGACACGACCGGAATCCCTCATTCCACGGGGCTCCTGGGGCGGGTGGGGACAGCCTCGGGATGAACTGCCAGGTCAGGGCCACACGGGGAATGCGGCCCCTCATGGGTGCGCCCGGCAGGTACCTGCCGGGCGCCGGTGTCGAGGTACGAGACGTACTCACGCAGATGATGGATCACGCATGGGCCGAATGATCCATACGGAGTGGATCAGACGGTGACCGGGCCGGGATCAGGCCAGTGCGACCAGATCCTGGTAGTCCGCGCCCCACAGGTCCTCGACGCCGTCGGGCAGCAGGATGATGCGCTCCGGCTGGAGGGCCTCGACCGCCCCCTCGTCGTGCGTGACGAGGACGACGGCACCCTTGTACGTGCGCAGCGCGCCGAGGATCTCCTCGCGGCTCGCCGGGTCGAGGTTGTTCGTCGGCTCGTCCAGGAGCAGCACATTGGCGGAGGAGACCACGAGGGTCGCGAGCGCGAGACGGGTCTTCTCGCCGCCGGAGAGCACCCCGGCGGGCTTGTCGACGTCGTCGCCGGAGAAGAGGAACGAGCCCAGCGTCTTGCGGACCTCGACGAGGTCGAGGTCTGGCGCCGCGGAGCGCATGTTCTCCAGGACGGTGCGGTTCGGGTCGAGGGTCTCGTGCTCCTGGGCGTAGTAGCCGAGCTTGAGTCCGTGGCCCTCGATGACCTGGCCGGTGTCGGGCTTCTCGGCGCCGCCGAGGAGTCGCAGCAGGGTGGTCTTGCCCGCGCCGTTGAGGCCGAGGATGACGACCCGGGAGCCCTTGTCGATGGCGAGGTCCACATCGGTGAAGATTTCGAGGGAGCCGTACGACTTGGACAGGCCCTCCGCCATCAGCGGGGTCTTGCCGCACGGTGCGGGCTCGGGGAAGCGGAGCTTGGCGACCTTGTCGGAGATCCGGACGGCCTCCAGACCGGAGAGCAGCCGCTCGGCGCGCTTTGCCATGTTCTGCGCGGCGACGGTCTTGGTGGCCTTGGCGCGCATCTTGTCGGCCTGCGAGTTGAGGGCCGCGGCCTTCTTCTCGGCGTTCTGCCGCTCGCGCTTGCGACGCTTCTCGTCGGCCTCGCGCTGCTGCTGATAGAGCTTCCAGCCCATGTTGTAGACGTCGATCTGCGAGCGGTTGGCGTCGAGGTAGAAGACCTTGTTGACGACCGTCTCGACGAGCTCGACATCGTGGGAGATCACGATGAAGCCGCCGCGGTAGGTCTTGAGGTAGTCGCGCAGCCAGACGATCGAGTCGGCGTCGAGGTGGTTCGTCGGCTCGTCGAGCAGCAGGATGTCGGCGTCCGAGAACAGGATGCGGGCCAGCTCGACGCGGCGGCGCTGACCGCCGGAGAGTGTATGGAGCGGCTGTCCGAGCACCCGGTCGGGCAGGCTGAGGGCGGCGGCGATGGTGGCGGCCTCGGCCTCGGCGGCGTATCCGCCCTTGGTGAGGAACTCCGTCTCCAGGCGCTCGTACTTCTTCATCGCCTTCTCGCGGGTGGCGCCCTTGCCGTTCGCCATCCGCTCCTCGTTCTCCCGCATCTTGCGCAGGATCTCGTCGAGACCGCGGGCGGAAAGGATGCGGTCGCGTGCGAGTACGTCGAGGTCGCCGGTGCGCGGGTCCTGCGGGAGGTAGCCGACCTCACCGGCGCGGGTGATGGTGCCGCCGACGGGATTGCCCTCGCCGGCGAGGCACTTGGTGAGGGTGGTCTTGCCCGCTCCGTTGCGGCCGACGAGGCCGATGCGGTCGCCCTTGGCGATACGGAAGGACGCGGACTCGATGAGGATGCGGGCGCCGGCGCGCAACTCGATGCCGGAAGCGGTGATCACGGTAAAACTCCAAGGCGGGTGGACTGCGGACGGGACGAGGGCGGAGGTGTCTCGACGCCGCCTAATGCACAAGGAGAATTGCCATACGGGTCATTCTACTGGCGCTGTGCAACTGCTTTTCCGCATGCGCTCACGGCACTTGTCCCGCCCCTGCTCGGCGCCGCCGTCCCGGAGCGGGCCGGGCCGAATCGGGCCGTTGTCAGTGGCGGGTGGAAGACTGAGACGCAGATCACAGAGATCGCAGAAGCGCGTTACGGGAGCACGAGAAGGGGTGAGCGTCATGGCTGGCGCACCGGCCGGAGTTCCGACGATCTATCCGACGATTCTGTACGACGACGCGAAGGCCGCGATCAAGACGCTGACGGAGGGCCTCGGCTTCAAGGAGGAGGCGGTGTACGAGGGCGAGAACGGCCAGGTTCTCCATGCGGAGCTGTCCTGCGGCAACGGCAGAGTGATGCTCGGTTCCAAGGGCCGCGAGGGCGTCTTCGCCAAGGCGATGCGGGAGGCGGGCCCCGCCGGTGTCTACGTCGTCGTGGACGAGGTCGATGCGCACCACGCGCGGGCCGTGGAGCACGGGGTGGAGATCCTGATGCCGCCCACGGACCAGGACTACGGCTCGCGGGACTACATGGCGCGGGACGGGGAGGGCAATGTGTGGAGCTTCGGGACGTACGCACCGGGGTCGGCGGGCTGACGGCCGGGCGGACGGTCGCGTGGAACGACCCGCCGAGGTGGCCGGCTGAGTGGCCGACTCACCGGCGGACGCGCGGCCGGACGGGCTCGGGGCGGGCCCGTCCGACGTGGTCGTACGCGTGCTACGCGCCGCCCGTGTGCACCTGGAACGCGGCCCGGCGCACCGCTTTGGCCAGTGCGGGGTCCGGATGCGCGGCGGCCAGGGCCACCAGGACCTGCACGGTGCGCGGGTGGCCGACGGCGCGTACTTCGTCCAGCAGCGCCGGCACCGTGCCCTGGACGGCCGAGTCGAGGTGCCGGACCAGCAGCGTGGTCTCGCCGTGGTCGGCGACGGCCGCCGCGGTGTCGACCCAGAGCCAGGTGGCCTCCTCCCGGCTGAGGACGTCCTGGGCGTCCTCGGGGTCGGTTCCGTCGTACTCCGCCAGCCAGAGCAGCGCGTAGGGGCGCAGCGAGAGGTCGCCGACGACGGAGCGCACCTCGGGTTCCGCCGGGGCGCCGACGACCCGGAGGGCTTCGAAGGCGAGGCCGCGCAGCAGTGCGTCCTCACCGCGGGCCACGGCGAGAAGTTCGGCGACGGCGCTGCCGACGGGGCGGGCGGCGAGCCAGGCGCGGTATTCGTCGCGGGCCGGGCCGGGGGTGAGCCGGGCGCAGCCGAGCAGCATGTCGGCGGCGGACTGCTCGATGTTCCCCGCGGGGCTCTGGGCTGCGACGCAGATCTGCTCCAGCTTGACCCAGACCGCCCAGTTGCCGAGCGGGGTGAGGGTGGCGTGTCCGGCGCCGAGCGTGAGCGCGCCGACGGCGGCCAGTCCCTCCAGGGCCCAGTCGAGGAGAAGGGCGACCAGGGCGGCGGGGTGCGCGGCGGGGGCGGATCCGGCCGGTGCGGGCAGCGGCTGCGGTCCGTACGGCACCTCGCAGCGCTCCTCGTGGAGTTCGGCGACGCGCTGGCCGAGCAGGTCCAGGAGGGCGGGCACGGTGACCGGGCCGGCCGAGAGCTGGAGGAGGGACAGCACCTGGGGCACGGCCTCGACGGCCTCGGCGACCGCGGTGGACTCGATGCCCTCGGGTGCGGGGTGGACGAGCGACCAGGCGTCGAAGAGCGCCACCCAGCCGCGGAGCACGGCGGAGTCGTCGCGGTCCCAGGCGCGCAGCCGCCAGCCGGGGCGCGCGGTGCCGCCGTGCAGTTCGACGAGACCGGCCAGGCGGGCCCGATCCCAGCCGGAGCGCACCTGGGCCGGGGACAACTCCAGGGCCGTCGCGGCCCGTTCGAGAGCCTGGGCGGCCGGTGGCGGTGCGCCGGGGATCGCGCCGCCGGCTGCCCAGTGGGCGATCCGTACGGCGTCGGCGAGGACCGTCCTGGCCTGGCGGGCCAGTTCCGTCCGGGGCGGGGTGCCCTCCGGAGGGCGGGGCGCCGGCCTGGTGCGCCGGGTGGTCACCGCCTTGCGAGCGGTGGCGATGGGTCGGGGGCGGACAAGTCGCAGCCTGGAGTCGCGCGGAGTACGGGACGTCACGGGGAGCAGTCTTGCCTCTGACTGCCCGAAAGCCCAAACGGAACCCGAATTCGCGGGAGACGGCGGTGCCGGGCGGGGTCCGGCACCAATCAGTCGATCCCTCTCATCAGGTCACATCAGGGGCGTGAGGAAGCGCCGCAGCGCCTCTTCGTAGTGGACCGGGTCGGCATTCCACATCGCCGCATGCGGAGCCTGCGGCACGGCACGCAGGGCGACCAGATCCGGGCGGCGTGCGGCGAGATCGCGGGACGGCTGCCAGGGGGCCAGGGTGTCGTCCGGGCCGTGGAAGATCAGGGTCGGGACGCGCAGCGCCGATGCGAGGGAACCGTCCAGGAGCCGGGCGCCGCGCAGCCCGGTCTGCCCCTGGGCGGCTCGGACGGCGAGCGGCAGCAGCGCGGCCGGGACGCCATGGGCGACGGCCAGGGCGCGCAGCGTGGTGACCCAGTCCAGGACCGGGGAGTCGAGGACGAGACCGCGGATCCGGTCGCGCAGCGCGGAGTTGACGGCCGCGTGCAGCGCCATCGAGGCACCGGTGGACCAGCCGTACAGGACGACCTTGTCGGCTCCGTACCGCACGGCGAAGCGGACGGCCGCGTCCAGGTCGCGCCATTCGGATTCGCCGAGGTGGGCGAGGCCGTCGGGGGAACGCGGGGCTCCGGCGTCGCCGCGGTAGGCCAGGTCGAGGACGGGCAGCCGCAGGTCGTGCAGGAACTCCATGACGTTCATGGGGTGTTCCCTGGTGGTGCCGAGTCCGTGCACGGTGATGACCCAGGTGTCGCGGGCGGCAGGCAGGAACCAGGCGGGCAATGTGCCCAGTTCGCCGGGGATCTCGACTTCGTTGTGATCGAGGCCGAGGGCCGAGGAGGGGTCGCCGCTGTGCAGCTGCGGGGTGATCCGGACCTTGGCGCCGGGTTCCAGGCTGCCGCGGTTGACCCGCTCCAGTCGGCGGACGACGGTGTCGGGGGCGTGATGGGCGTGTTCGATCACCGGGCCGACGACCGCGTGGACGTCGTCGCCCACCAGTCCGTACCTGCCGGGCCGCAGCGCGGCGAACGAGCGGGTCAGGGTGATCTGCCCGGCCGCCGTGGCGTGCACGGTGAGTCTGCGGTCGGCGGGGAGCGGTCGTCCGGACGGCGCCCTGAGTGCGGCGTCGCTGGCGTACCGGCCGGCCGCGACAGCTGCCGCACCGACGCCGAGGATCGTGGTGACGGCTGCTGCCGTGACTGTTGCCGGGCGCACGGTTCCAGTGTCGGGGCGTGTGCCGCACCCTGCCAGCGGACGGGAGCCGTCCGGTGTCCCGGCAGGGGGTCGCGGGACGGCCGGGAGCGGGTCAGCCGGGCTGTCCGTATCCCTTCAGGGCTTCCTGTACGTCACGCAGCTGGGCCGGGGAGAGCAGGCTCGGCGTGTGTCCGGGTACGGAGCTCGCGGTGAGCCAGAGCCGGCAGAGCCATTCCAGCTGGGCGGTCCTGTCGTACGCCTCGTCCAGAGTGGCTCCGTAGGTGACGGTTCCGTGGTTCTGGAGCAGGCAGCCCGTACGGTCCCGCAGGGCGGCCAGCATGTTCTCGGCCAGTTCCCCGGTCCCGTAGCGCGCGTAGGCCGCGACCCGGACGGGACCGCCGAGCATGGCGGCGGCGTAGTGGACCGGGGGGACCTCGGGAACCAGGGTGGAGACGGCCGTGGCGTGCACCGCGTGGGTGTGCACGACGGCGGCCGCGTCGCTGTTCCGGTAGACCGCGAGGTGGAGTGGGAGTTCGCTGGTCGGGGCCAGTTCCCCGAGGACCCGGTTGCCTGCCAGATCGACGCCGACGACGTCCTCGGGGCCGAGCCGGTCGTACGGCACTCCGCTCGGGGTGACCAGGACCGTCCCGCCGACCCGGGCCGACACGTTGCCCGAGGTCCCGACGACGAGGCCGTCCGCCGCCGTCCTGCGGGCGGTGGCGACGACACCCTCCCAGGCCCGTCCGATCGCGTCCCGCTGCTGATCGCTCATACGGAGATCCTGTCAGCCACTGAGGCCCGGGTCAGCCCGGAAGGCGAACAGACATGCGGTCGACCGAAAGTCATCACCATCACAAATCGGAAACGTTCACAAATAGGGGTGATGAGGGGCCGAAACGGGCCTCGCAGGACCCTGCGCCCCAATCGTGCCGCCCGCGGAGGGCAGGGGGAGAAGAAACAGAGCGACCGGACTCCGCTTGGAGTCATCGTGACGCCCCGTCCAGTTCATCTTCCGTTCACTCAGGTTGCCTACGGTCCACATGCCAATGACGTCGAACGATTGCCTGGGTAAATGGAACACATCACGCTGCTCCTCGCGATTGTGATCGTGACAGCTCTAGTGTTCGATTTCACGAACGGTTTCCATGACACCGCCAACGCGATGGCGACGACCATCTCGACCGGCGCACTCAGACCGAAGACAGCGGTGGCCATGTCCGCCGCTCTCAACCTCGTCGGCGCGTTCCTGTCCGTGGAGGTCGCCAAGACGATCTCCGGCGGGATCGTCAACGAGGACGGGCTGCGGACAGAAGTCATCTTCGCGGCACTCGTCGGCGCCATCCTGTGGAATCTGCTGACCTGGCTGGTCGGGCTGCCGTCCAGTTCCTCGCACGCCCTGTTCGGCGGCCTGATCGGCGCGGCGGTGATGTCGGCGGGCTGGTCGTCGGTCAACGGCGGCACCGTCGTCACCAAGGTGCTGCTCCCCGCGGTCGCCGCCCCGATCGTCGCCGGTCTGGCCGCGATGCTGGCCACCAGGCTGACGTACCGGATCGGCGGGAAGATCCGTAACGACGCCCAGGAAAAGGCCACCGCCAAGGGCTACCGCGCCGGTCAGATCGCCTCGGCCGGACTCGTCTCCCTCGCCCACGGCACCAACGACGCGCAGAAGACCATGGGCATCATCACCCTGGCGCTGGTCACCGGGGGCGTCCTGCACCCCGGTTCCAACCCGCCGGTCTGGGTGATCGTCTCCGCCGGTCTGGCCATCGCGCTCGGCACCTATCTGGGCGGCTGGCGCATCATCCGCACCATGGGCAGCGGCCTCACCGACCTCAAGCCGCCGCAGGGCTTCGCCGCCCAGACCAGTGCGGCCACGGTCATCCTGGCCTCCTCGCACCTCGGCTTCTCCCTCTCCACCACCCAGTCCTGCTCCGGCGCCGTGATGGGCGCGGGCCTCGGCCGCCAGGGCGGTGTGGTCCGCTGGTCCACCGCCACCCGGATGTTCGTCGCCTGGGGTCTGACCCTGCCGGCCGCGGGCCTGGTCGGCGCGGGCGCGGAATTCCTCACCAAACAGGGCACCTGGGGCGTCGTGGTCGTCGCGGCGCTGCTGGTCGTGGGCTCCGGGGCGATCTGGATGCTGTCGCGCCGCAAGCCGGTCGGCCACGGCGATGTCGCACCGGCTGACGGCATCACCGAGCCCGCGGGTGTCGTCACCACGGCCATCGCCGCCGTCAGCCCACCGCTCACCGCGGCCCAGGCAGCGGCGCAGGACCTCAAGACCACCATTCCGGCCCCGGCCGGAACCACCCCGGACCCGGCGCGACCCGCCACCGTCTAGGCCGACCGTCCAGGCCGGTCCGCCCGGGCCCGCCGTCCGGGCCCGCCGTCCGGGCCCGCCGTCTAAAGGATTCAGCATGAAAATCGACTGGGCAGCCCTCGGCACCGTCTTCGGCGTCTCCCTCGTCGCCACCGTCGCGCTGGTCGGCCTCTTCACCCTGGGCATCGTCGGCCTCTCCAAGCAGCCCGAACCGGCCACGCAGGGCGGCTCCGGCGGCTCACTGCTACTGGCCCGCGCCGGTGCGTACGTCTGCTTCGCGCTGTGCGCGGCAGCGGTCGCGTACGGGATCTATCTGATCGTCGCCTGAGAGCGGCCGCGCGCGCTCCCACTTCGGGCCGGACACACGCCGTGTGTCCGGCCCGAAGTGCTGCGCCCGACCCGGTGTGGGCCTCAGCACACTGCGCCGTCGCAGGTCAACGGCAGGTTGACGGGCGTTCGCGGAGCGTGATGGACTGCCGGAGCCAATTACGGCGACAGCAGAGGAAGCCGGTGCGAATCCGGCGCGGTCCCGCCACTGTCACCGGGGAGCAGTCCCCCACACGGAAGTCACGGCACGCGCGAGCGGGCTGGAAGGCCGGGGGAACTGCGGATCCGGGAGCCAGGAGACTCTCGTCGCCGGTCACGTCGAACCAGGGCGCGGACCCTGAGTGAGGACATATCGCCATGCCTGGCTGCCGTGCGTCCGTTGCTGTGGCGCTCTCGTCGAGAGCCGCCTGTACGAAGCTCCTTCGAGGCGTAACGGCCGGTTGAGCCGTGCGTGCCGACCGCGTTTTCGCGTACGGCGCCACAGCCGGCCTGATCGGCGATCTGCTGCTCGGTGACCCCCGCAGGGGGCATCCGGTCGCCGCCTTCGGGCGGGCCGCGGCGGGCGTCGAGCGCCGGTTGTGGCGCGACCACCGCGGGTGGGGCGCGCTGCACACCCTCGTCTGCGCCGGAGGTGCCGCGGGTGGTGCCGCGCTGATCACCCGTGCCGTACGCGGCCACCCAGCCGCCGCCGTCGCGTTGACCGCGGCCGCCACCTGGTCCGTCGTCGGTGGTACCTCCCTGGGGCGTGAGGCCCGGAGCATCGGCGACGCCCTGGCCGCCGGTGACATCGACCGCGCCCGCGAGCGGCTGCCGCATCTGTGCGGGCGCGATCCGCACTCCCTCGACGGGCCGCAGATCGCCCGTGCCGTGGTGGAGTCCGTGGCCGAGAACACCTCGGACGCCGTGGTCGGCGCCCTGGTGTGGGGTGCGCTGGCCGGTGTGCCCGGGCTCGTCGGCTTCCGGGCCGCGAACACGCTCGACGCCATGGTCGGCCACAAGTCGCCCCGCCACCGGCGCTACGGCTGGGCCTCGGCCCGCCTCGACGACCTCGCGGGGTGGCCCGGTGCCCGGCTCACCGCCCTGCTCGCCGTGGCCTCCGGGGGGCGGTCACGTGGAGCGGCACGGGCGTGGCGAGCCGACGCGGCCAAGCACCCGAGCCCCAACGCGGGCCCGGTGGAAGCCTCGTTCGCGGGCGCGCTCGGCGTGCGGCTCGGCGGGACGCTCGCGTACGGCGGCCGCGTCGAGCACCGTCCCGTCCTCAACGGGGAGACGGGCCGGGCGGTGGAGAGCCAGGACATCGAACGCGCGGTACGGCTGTCGCGCCGGGTGAGTGCGCTGGCCCTCGGCGTGTGCGTGGCGGGCCGACTGGGCGTGGCCCTCGCCGCCCGACGGATCGCGGAACGCCCGATGGCAGGACGTTCGATCGCAGGACCTTCGATCGCAGGACGGAGACGGACATGAGCGGCGGACTGCTGGTCGCCGGAACCACCTCGGACGCGGGCAAGAGCGTCGTCACCGCGGGCATCTGCCGCTGGCTCGTACGCCGGGGTGTGAAGGTGGCGCCCTTCAAGGCGCAGAACATGTCGCTGAACTCGTTCGTCACCCGCGAGGGTGCCGAGATCGGCCGCGCCCAGGCCATGCAGGCCCAGGCCGCACGGGTCGAGCCGACCGCGCTGATGAACCCGGTCCTGCTCAAGCCCGGCGGCGACCGATCCAGCCAGGTCGTCCTGATGGGCAGACCGGTGGGCGAGATGAGCGCGCGCGGCTACCACGGGGGCCGGCAGGAAGCGCTTCTCTCCACGGTCGTCGACTGTCTGGAGCAGCTTCGGGGCACGTATGACGCAGTGATCTGCGAGGGGGCGGGCAGTCCGGCCGAGATCAATCTGCGGCGCACGGACATCGTGAACATGGGCATCGCACGGGCGGCGCGCTTCCCGGTGGTGGTCGTCGGCGACATCGACCGCGGCGGCGTCTTCGCCTCCTTCTTCGGCACGACGGCGCTGCTCGACGCCGAGGACCAGTCGCTGATCGCGGGCTACCTCGTCAACAAGTTCCGCGGTGACGTGTCGCTGCTGGAGCCGGGCCTGGAGATGCTGCGCGGGATCACCGGACGGCGGACGTACGGGGTGCTGCCCTTCGCCCACGGCCTCGGCATCGACGAGGAGGACGGGCTGCGCGTCTCGTTGCGCGGGGCCGTGCGCGAGTCGGTCCTCGCGCCGCCGCACGGCGAGGACGTGCTGCGCGTGGCGGTGTGCGCCGTGCCCCTGATGTCGAACTTCACCGATGTGGACGCGCTGGCAGCCGAACCCGGCGTCGTCGTGCGGTTCGTGGACCGCGCCGAGGAGCTGGCCGACGCCGACCTCGTCATCGTGCCGGGCACCCGCGGCACCGTGAAGGCGCTGGCCTGGCTGCGCGAGCGCGGTCTCGCCGACGCCCTGGTGCGGCGCGCCGCCGAGGGCCGGCCGGTCCTCGGGATCTGCGGCGGCTTCCAGATCCTCGGCGAACACATCGAGGACGAGGTCGAGTCCGGGGCCGGGCACGTCGACGGCCTCGGCCTGCTGCCCGTACGCGTCCGCTTCGACCGCGAGAAGACCCTCGCCCGCCCCGTCGGCGAGGCGCTCGGCGTGCCCGTCGAGGGGTACGAGATCCACCACGGCGTCGCCGATGTACGCGGCGGCGAACCGTTCCTGGACGGCTGCGGGGTCGGCGCCGTACGGGGCACCCACTGGCACGGCTCGCTGGAGAGCGACGCGTTCCGGCGCCGCTACCTGACCGAGGTCGCGCGGGCCGCCGGCCGGCGCTTCGTCCCCGCCCCCGACACCTGTTTCGCCGCGTTGCGCGAGGAACAGCTCGACCGCCTCGGCGACCTCATCGAAGAACACGCGGACACCGACGCGCTGCTGCGGCTCATCGAGTCGGGCGCACCGTCCGGACTTCCCTTCATCGCCCCCGGAGCACCTGGAGCACGCGCATGAACGCCCCTACGAGCACCGTGCTGTTGTTGTCGACCGCCGACACGGACCTCCTCGCCGCCCGCGCCTCCGGCGCGCCGTACCGGATCGGCAACCCCACGCGCATCGACGTCCGCGAGGAACTTCCCGCACTGATCGAGGGCTCCTCGGTCGCCGTCGTCCGTCTCCTCGGCGGCAAGCGCGCCTGGGAGGACGGGCTGGCCGTCCTCAAGGCGTCCGGCATCCCGACGGTGCTGCTGGGCGGCGAGGCCGTACCGGACGCGGAGCTGATGGCCGAGTCGTCCGTACCGGCCGGTGTGGTCGCGGAGGCGCTGCGCTACCTCGTGGAGGGCGGCCCGGGAAACCTCGTGGAGCTGGCCCGCTTCCTGTCCGACACCGTCCTGTTGACCGGGCACGGCTTCGCCGAGCCGCAGCGGATGCCCGAGTGGGGCCTGCACGGCGGACGCGCGTTCGTCGAGGGCCGTCCGACCGTCGGGGTGCTCTTCTACCGGGCGCACCAGCTGTCCGGGAACACCTCGTTCGTGGACGTCCTGTGCGACGCGGTCGAGGCGCGCGGCGCCAACGCCCTGCCCGTGTACTGCGGTTCGCTGCGTGGCGCGGACGCCGGTCTCTACGAGCTGCTCGGCAGGGCGGACGCCCTGGTCGCCACGGTCCTCGCGGCGGGCGGCACCCGCGCGTCGGACGCCTCCGCCGGGGGCGACGACGAGGCCTGGGACATCGGCGCGCTCGCCGAGCTGAACATCCCCGTGCTCCAGGGCCTGTGCCTGACCTCCTCGCGCGCCGCGTGGGACGCCTCGGACGCGGCGCTCTCCCCCATGGACGCCGCGATGCAGGTCGCGATCCCGGAATTCGACGGCCGGCTGATCACCGTCCCGTTCTCCTTCAAAGAGCAGGGTCCGGACGACGTGCCCGTCTACCGCGCGGACCCCGAACGCGCCGCGCGCGTCGCCGGAATCGCGGTGCGCCACGCCGTCCTCAAGCACAGGTCGAACGCCGAGAAGAAGCTCGCCCTCGTCTTCACCGCCTACCCGACCAAGCACTCCCGCGTCGGGAACGCCGTCGGCCTGGACACGCCCGCATCCGCGGTACGGGTCCTGGACGCCCTGCGCGACGCCGGTTACCGGGTCGACGGGCACCCCGACAACGGCGACGAGCTCATCCACCGTCTCATCAACGCCGGTGGCCACGACGTGGAGTGGCTGACCGAGGAGCAGCTCGCGGCGGCCCCCGCACGCGTCCCGCTCGCCGACTACCGGGCCTGGTTCGAGAAGCTGGAACCGGAGCTGCGCGACTCGATGCTGGAGCACTGGGGCGAGCCGCCGGGCTCGCTGTACGTGGACGGGGACGACATCGTTCTCGCCTCGTTGCAGTTCGGGAACGTGGTGGTGCTGATCCAGCCGCCGCGCGGCTTCGGCGAGAACCCGATCGCGATCTACCACGACCCGGACATGCCGCCGTCGCACCACTACATGGCGACGTACCGCTGGCTGGAGGCCGCAACATCGGAGGCGGGCTTCGGCGCGGACGCCGTCGTCCACATGGGCAAGCACGGCACCATGGAGTGGCTGCCGGGCAAGGGCCTCGGCCTGTCCGCCGCTTGCGGCCCCGATGCCGTGCTCGGCGAACTGCCGCTGATCTACCCGTTCATCGTCAACGACCCGGGCGAGGGCACCCAGGCCAAGCGGCGCGGGCACGCCACCGTGGTGGATCATCTGGTGCCGCCGATGGCGCGTGCCGACACCTATGGCGACCTGGCCAAGCTGGAGCAGTTGCTCGACGAGTACGCGCTGGTCAGCGATCTCGACCCGACGAAGGCTCCGTCGGTGCGGGCGCAGATCTGGACGCTGGTGAAGGCCGCCGAGCTGCACCACGACCTCCATGTCGACGAGCAGCCCGGCGACGACGACTTCGACTCGTTCGTCATGCACATCGACGGCTACCTCTGCGAGATCAAGGACGTCCAGATCCGAGACGGCCTGCACATCCTCGGCGGCGGTCCCGTCGACGAGGCGCGGGTCAACCTGGTGCTGGCCGTGCTGCGCGCCTCCCAGGTGTGGGGCGGCACGGCGAACGCGCTGCCGGGGCTGCGGGCGTCGATCGCCGGGCACTTCGGGCTCAGCGAGAAGGAGTTGCTGGCCGAGCCGGGCGCCGCGGTGAAGGTGCCGGCCGAGCTGACCGAACTGGTCGACGGCCCGGCGCGCACCGGTGCGGACGCGATCGATCTGCTGGAGAAGCTGTGCCGCCGGCTCGCGGAGGGCATGGAGGAGCGCGGCTGGGACCTCGCGGCCGCGGCAGGGCTGGTACGCGACGTCCTCGGCTTCGAACTACCCGACGCCGTTGCCGTGTTGGGCTTCGCATGCGAGGAGGTCGTGCCGCGGCTGGCCCGGACGACGGACGAGATCGACCACATCCTGCGGGCGCTGGACGGCGGCTTCGTACCGGCCGGTCCGTCGGGCTCGCCCACGCGCGGTCTGGTCAACGTGCTGCCGACCGGACGCAACTTCTACTCGGTGGACCCGAAGGCGATTCCGTCCCGGCTGTCGTGGGAGGTCGGCCAGTCCCTCGCGGACTCCCTGATCGCCCGGTACCTCGCCGACACGGGCGACTACCCGAAGTCGGTCGGCCTGACCGTGTGGGGCACCTCCGCCATGCGCACGCAGGGCGACGACATCGCGGAGATCCTGGCGCTGCTCGGCTGTCGGCCGGTGTGGGACGACGCGTCGCGGCGGGTGACCGGCTTCGAGGTCGTACCGGTGAGCGAGCTGGGCCGGCCGCGCATCGATGTGACGGTGCGGATCTCCGGGTTCTTCCGGGACGCGTTCCCGCATGTGGTGGGGCTGATCGACGACGCGGTACGGGCGGTGGCGGAGCAGGACGAGCCGGCCGATGCCAACTACGTACGGGCGCACGCCGACGAGGACACGGCGGTCCACGGCGACCGGCGCCGGGCCACGGCACGCGTCTTCGGTTCGAAGCCGGGGGCGTACGGTGCGGGGCTGCTGCCGCTGATCGACGCGCGGAACTGGCGGTCGGACGCGGACCTGGCCGAGGTGTACGCGGTCTGGGGCGGTTACGCGTACGGGCGCGGGCTCGACGGGCGCGCGGCGCGCGGGGACATGGAGACGGCGTTCCGGCGGATCGCGGTGGCGGCGAAGAACGTCGACACGCGTGAACACGACCTGGTCGACGCGGACGACTACTTCCAGTACCACGGCGGCATGGTCGCCATGGTGCGGCATCTGACCGGCGAGTCGCCCGAGGCGTACGTCGGCGACAGCGCCACGCCGGACCAGGTGAAGACGCGGACGCTCGGCGAGGAGACGCACCGCGTCTTCCGGGCGCGGGTGGTGAATCCGCGGTGGATGGCGGCGATGCGGCGCCACGGGTACAAGGGCGCTTTCGAGATGGCCGCGACGGTGGACTACCTCTTCGGGTACGACGCGACGGCGGGGGTCGTCGACGACTGGATGTACGAGAAGTTGTCGGCGGAGTACGTGTTCGACGAGACCAACCGGGACTTCATGAAGAAGTCCAACCCCTGGGCGCTGCGCGGGATTTCGGAACGGCTGCTGGAGGCGGCCGACCGAGGGCTGTGGGCGGACCCGGACGCGGAGACGCTGGAACGGTTGCGGGCCACGTATCTGGAGCTCGAGGGCGATCTGGAGGGGGACGAGTGAGCGGAGTGCGCACGCCTGCTGTCCGGGGGCTCCGCCCCCGGACCCTCGCTCCTCGAACGCCGAAGCGGCCGACATCACGCCGTTCACCCAAGGAGGCATCGTGAGTACGCCGTACCCCTTCACCGCCATCGTCGGACAGGACGATCTCCGGCTCGGGCTGCTGCTGAACGCCGTCTCGCCCGCCGTCGGCGGCGTGCTGGTGCGCGGCGAGAAGGGCACCGCCAAGTCCACCGCCGTGCGTGCGCTCGCCGCGCTCATGCCGGAGGTCCCCGTGGTCTCCGGGTGCCGGTTCTCGTGCGACCCGGCGTCGCCCGATCCGGCGTGTCCCGATGGCCCCCATGAGGCCGGCCCCGGCGTGTCGCGGGACGCGCGCACGGTCGAGCTGCCCGTCGGCGCGTCCGAGGACCGTCTCGTGGGGGCGCTCGACATCGAGCGGGCGCTCGCCGAGGGCGTGAAGGCGTTCGAGCCGGGGCTGCTCGCCGATGCGCATCGCGGGATTCTCTACGTCGACGAGGTCAATCTCCTCCACGACCACCTCGTGGACCTGCTGCTGGACGCGGCCGCCATGGGCGCCTCGTACGTGGAGCGCGAGGGTGTGTCCGTACGGCACGCGGCGCGCTTCCTGCTCGTCGGGACGATGAATCCCGAAGAGGGCGAACTGCGGCCGCAGTTGCTGGACCGGTTCGGGCTGACCGTCGAGGTCGCCGCGTCCCGCGAGACCGAGCAGCGGGTCGAGGTCGTGCGGCGGCGCCTCGCGTACGACGACGATCCCGCCGCCTTCGCCGCCGAATGGGCCGACGAGGAAGGCGCGTTGCGGGCCCGGATCGTCGCCGCGCGTGCGCTGCTGCCCGACGTGCGGCTCGGGGACGGGGCGTTGCGGCAGATCGCGGCCACCTGTGCGGCCTTCGAGGTCGACGGGATGCGTGCGGACATCGTGATGGCACGGACGGCCACCGCGCTGGCCGCCTGGGCGGGACGTACGGATGTGCTGGCCGAGGACGTACGCCAGGCCGCCCTGCTCGCCCTCCCCCACCGCCGCAGGCGCAACCCGTTCGACGCGCCGGGCCTGGACGAGGACAAGCTCGACGACACGCTGGAGCAGAACAGCGGCGAGGACGACGATCCGGACCCGGACGGCCCCGGTGGCGGCGGCCGGCCCCCGCAGGGCGACGGGCCCGACACGCCGCCGCAGCCCGAGGGCGAGGCGGGCGACACGCCCGCGCAGTCCGTTCCCGAGCAGGGACAGGGACAGGAACAGCAGCCTTCCGGGGGCGGCGAGCAGCAGCCCGTACGGGCCGCCGAGCCGTTCCGTACGAAGATGCTGAGCGTGCCGGGTCTGGGCGAGGGCGCGGCGGGGCGGCGGTCCCGGGCGCGTACCGAACACGGGCGTACGACCGGCGCGCGGCGCCCGCAGGGCGCCCTGACCAAACTGCATCTGGCCGCGACCGTGCAGGCCGCTGCCCCGCATCAGCGGGCGCGGGGGCGGACGGGGCGGGGACTGGTGGTCCGGCGGGACGATCTGCGGCAGGCGACCCGGGAGGGACGCGAGGGAAACCTCGTTCTCTTCGTGGTGGATGCGTCGGGATCGATGGCTGCCCGGCAGCGGATGAGCGCCGTGAAGGGTGCGGTGCTTTCGCTGCTGCTGGACGCGTACCAGCGGCGGGACAAGGTCGGGCTGATCACCTTCCGGGGCAAGGACGCCGACGTGGTGCTGCCGCCGACGTCGTCGGTGGACGCGGCCGCGGCGCGGCTGGAGATGCTGCCGACCGGTGGGCGTACGCCCGTCGCGGCCGGGCTGTTGAAGGCGCACGAGGTGTTGCGGGTGGAGCGGCTGCGTGATCCGTCGCGGCGGCCGTTGCTGGTCGTGGTGACCGACGGGCGGGCGACCGGGGGGCCCGAGCCGGTGGCGCGGGCGGCACGGGCGGCGCGGCTGCACGAGGCGCAGGGCGTCGCGTCCGTCGTCGTGGACTGCGAGTCGGGGCCCGTACGGCTCGGGCTCGCGGCCGGCCTCGCACGGGATCTCGGCGGCACCGCCGTCACGCTCGACGAGCTGCGGGCCGACTCGATCGCCGGGCTCGTCAAGGACGTTCAGGGAACCAGCAGGAGGGCCGCGTAATGCCGCAGGGACAGCCGACCACCGTTCCGGACGACGGGCTCACCACCCGGCAGCGCCGCAACCGTCCGCTGCTGGTGGTGCACACCGGCATCGGGAAGGGGAAGTCGACGGCGGCCTTCGGGCTCGCGCTGCGGGCCTGGAATCAGGGGTGGCCGATCGGGGTCTTCCAGTTCGTCAAGTCGGCGAAATGGAAGGTCGGCGAGGAGAACGCGCTGAAGGTCCTCGGGGCGAGCGGCGAGGGCGGGTCCGTGGCCTGGCACAAGATGGGCGAGGGCTGGTCGTGGGTGCAGCGCGACAAACAGCTGAACAACGAGGAGGCGGCGCGCGAGGGCTGGGAGCAGGTCAAGCGCGACCTGGCCGCCGAGACGTACCGGCTGTACGTCCTCGACGAGTTCGCGTACCCGATGCACTGGGGCTGGGTCGACACCGACGAGGTGATCGAGGTGCTGCGGGACCGTCCCGGTACGCAGCATGTGGTCATCACCGGGCGCAACGCGCCGCAGGAACTGGTGGAGGCCGCCGACCTGGTGACCGACATGTCGAAGGTCAAGCACCCGATGGACGCCGGTCAGAAGGGTCAGCGGGGCATCGAATGGTGAGGGGCCCGCGGTGAACGTTCCGCGTCTGGTGATCGCCGCGCCCTCCTCGGGCAGCGGCAAGACCACCGTGGCCACGGGGCTGATGGCGGCCTTCGCGGGCCGGGGTCTTGCCGTGTCCGCGCACAAGGTCGGGCCCGACTACATCGACCCCGGCTATCACACGCTGGCCACGGGGCGGCCGGGGCGCAACCTCGACGCGTACCTGTGCGGTCCGGAACTGGTCGCTCCGCTGTTCGCGCACGGGGCGCTCGGCTGCGACCTGGCGGTCGTCGAGGGGGTGATGGGGCTGTACGACGGGGCGTCGGGGAAGGGTGAGCTGGCGTCGACCGCCCAGGTGGCGAAGCTGCTGCGGGCGCCCGTGGTGCTGGTCGTGGACGCGTCGTCGCAGTCGCGGTCCGTGGCCGCGCTGGTGCACGGCTTCGCCTCGTGGGACCCGCGGGTGCGGATCGGTGGCGTGATCCTGAACAAGGTCGGCTCGCAGCGGCACGAAGCGCTGCTGCGGGAGGCGCTGGACGAGTCGGGGGTGCCGGTGCTGGGGGTGCTCCGGCGGGCGGAGCAGGTGGCTGTGCCGTCGCGGCATCTGGGGCTGGTGCCGGTGGCCGAGCGGCGGGGCGACGCGGTGGCCGCTGTCGCGGCGATGCGGGGGCAGGTGGTGGCGGGGTGCGATCTGGAAGCGCTGATGGCGTTGGCGCGGTCGGCGCCCGCGGTGCCCGGTGAGGCGTGGGACGCGGTGGCGGCGGTGGGCGCGGGCGGGGCGGGGAAGCCGGACCTGGGCGCCGGGGTGGTCGCCGTCGCGTCCGGGGCCGCGTTCACGTTCTCCTACGCCGAGCAGACCGAACTGCTCGGCGCCGCCGGGGCCGAGGTCGTACCGTTCGATCCGCTGCGGGACGAGGTGCTGCCCGAAGGGACTCGGGGGCTCGTCATCGGGGGCGGGTTCCCGGAGGTGTACGCCCCCGAGTTGTCCGCCAACGAGCCATTGCGCAAGGCGGTCGCGGAACTGGCGGCCTCCGGGGCTCCGGTGGCCGCCGAGTGTGCGGGGCTGCTGTATCTGGCGCGTTCGCTCGACGGTCTGCCGATGTGCGGGGTCCTCGATGCCGAGGCGCGGATGTCCGAGCGGCTGGCGCTGGGCTACCGGGAGGCCGTGGCGGTCTCCGACAGCGTGCTGGCTGCGGCCGGGACGCGGGTGCGCGGGCACGAGTTCCACCGGACCGTGCTGGAGCCGGGCGCCGGGGCCGAACCGGCATGGGGCCTGCATCAGCCGGAGCGACGCGTGGAGGGGTTCGTGCAGCGGGGCGTGCACGCGAGTTATCTGCATACGCATGGGGCTTCGGCGCCCGCCATGGCCCGCCGATTCGTTGAGAGGTGCAAGGGATGAACCACGGTGACGTGACGCGCGGGCTGGTCGGTGTGGGGGTCGGGCCCGGTGACCCGGAGTTGGTGACCGTCAAGGGTGTGAACGCGCTGCGCGCTGCCGCGGTCGTCGTCGTGCCGGTGATGGACACCGGTGAGCGGGGGCGGGCCGAGGCGACCGTGCTGCATTACGTGGCGGCCGACAAGGTCGTACGGGTGGTGTTCGCGCTCAATGAGCGGACCGACCGGGCGCGCCGGGAGGCGGCGTGGGACGCGGCGGGCGAGCGGGTCGCCGAACTGCTGCGTACGCATGGTTCGGTGGCGTTCGCGACGATCGGTGACCCCAATGTGTATTCGACGTTCACGTATCTCGCGCACACGATCGGTGAGCTGCTGCCGGGGACGGCCGTGGAGACCGTGCCGGGTATCACGGCCATGCAGGATCTGGCCGCCCGCAGCGGTGCGGTGCTGACGGAGGGCACGGAGCCGTTGACGCTGGTGCCGGTGACCGCGGGGCCCGCGGTGCTGAAGGAGGCCCTCGAAGGTCCCGGGACGGTCGTCGCGTACAAGTTCGGGCGGCTGGCGGCGGAGGTGGCCACGGCACTGCGGGAGACGGGACGTACCGAGGACGCGGTGTGGGGTTCGGCGCTCGGGCTGCCCGAGGAGTCGATCCGGCCGGCGGCGGAGCTGGCCGAGGGGCCTTTGCCGTATCTGTCGACGCTGATCGCGCCGGCGCCGCGCGACGGCGGGCGGGGCGGGAAGTTGTGAGGCGCCCGGGTGCGGCCCGGTGGTCAGTCCGCGATGCCCACCACCAGCCAGATGAAGCCGACTCCGGCCACGGTGCACAGCAGCGTGGAGCGGGCCGGGTGTTCGTGGTGTGCCTCGGGCAGGATCTCGGCGGCGGCGAGATAGAGCAGTACGCCGCCGAAGAAGCCGAGATAGCAGCCGAGCGGTTCCTCCGGAAGGGTGAACAGCAGCGTCGTCGCCGCGCCCACGAGCGGTGCCAGGGCATCCGCGAACAGCATGAACAGGGCACTGCGGCGGGCGTTTCCGTACAGGCTGGTGACCGTGTAGGTGTTGAAGCCGTCGGCGAAGTCGTGCGTGATGACGGCGAGGGCGACGGCGGCTCCCATGCCGGCGCCCACCTGGAAGGCCGCGCCGAGCGCGACACCGTCCATCAGGCTGTGGCCGACCATCGCCGCCGCTGCCGTGAGTCCGACCTGCGGCACCCGCTCCTCGCCCGCGCCGTGTGCCGCCTGGCGTACGGCGAGCAGACGCTCCACCAGGTGCGCGACGAGGAAGCCGCCCACGAAGAGCAGCAGGGCGGCGGGGACGCCGAAGACGGGTTCGCCCGCGGCGTCGATCGCTTCCGGCAGCAGGTCCAGTCCGACCACGCCGAGCATCAGTCCGCCGGCGAAGCCGAGCACCAGATGGCGGCGGTCGGTGACGCGTTGGGCGACCCAGCCGCCGGCCAGGGTCATCAGGAACGCGCCGAGCGCGACGAACACCGCCATGCGCTCTTGCTAGCCGATTGACCCCGGTGCGCGCACCTCAGCGCGCGCTGCCATCCGCCCCGCCCTTCATCTCCCGTATTCCGTTTCCCGAAAGGACCCCGTCCCATGTCCGAAGCAGTCGACGCAGCCGGCCCGGTCGCCGCGCCCACCCACGGCAGAGTGACGTTCGTCGGTGCCGGCCCCGGCGCCGCCGATCTGCTGACCTTCCGGGCGGCGCGGGCCATCGCGGATGCCGACATCGTCATCTGGGCGGCGAGCCTGGTCCAGGCGGAGGTCCTGGAGCATGCCCGGGAGGGCGCGGAGATCCTCGACTCGGCGCAGATGTCGCTGGAGCAGGTCGTCGCCGTGTACGAACGTGCGGCGGCCGAGGGGCTGAAGGTGGCCCGTATCCACTCCGGCGACCCGGCCCTGTGGGGCGGCACGCAGGAGCAGGTCGACCGGTGTGCCGGGCTGGGGGTGGCGGTCGAGATCGTGCCAGGGGTGTCGTCGTTCTCGGCGGTCGCGGCGATCGCTCAGCGGGAGCTGACGATTCCGGAGGTCGCGCAGTCCGTGATCCTGACGCGTCTCGGTGGCGGCAAGACGCCGATGCCGCCGGGCGAAGAGGTACGGGAGTTCGCGCGTCACGGCACGACGATGGCGCTGTTCCTTTCGGCGGCCCGGTCCGGGCAGCTCACCCAGGAGCTGTTGGAGGGCGGCTATCCGACGTCGACGCCGGTCGTGATCGCATACCAGGCGACCTGGCCGGAGGAGCTGATCCTGCGCTGCACGATCGGGACGCTGGAGGAGACGGTCAAGGAGCACAAGCTCTGGAAGCACACCCTCTTCCTGGTCGGTCCGGCGCTGTCGGCGTCGGGGACGCGTTCGCACCTCTACCACCCGGGGCACTTCCACGGTTTCCGCAAGGCCGACAAGGCGGCGCGGGCCGAGCTGCGCGCCCAGCGGTCCGGCTCGTGACCGGGGTCTTCGGTACGGGGACCGCCGCACGGATCCGGGGATTCGGTACGGGTACCGCCGCGCCGATCCGGGTCTTCGGTACGGGGACGGGCGAGCCGCTCGGTCGCGAGGCCCGGGAGGCGCTGACCGTGGCCACGCTGGTGGTCGGCGCCCGGCGCCATCTGGAAGCCGCGGGGCTGCCGGAGCGGGTGCGGCGCGTCGTGCTCGGTCCGCTGGCGCCCGCGCTCGACCGAATCGCGGAGCGCGCGCCCGAGGCCGGTGAGCGGGTGGTCGTGCTGGCCTCCGGCGACCCCGGATTCTTCGGGATCGTACGGGCGCTGACGGAGCGTTTCGGGCCGGAGGCGCTCGATGTGCGGCCGGGTGCGCCGTCCGTCGCGGTCGCGTTCGCCCGGCTCGGGCTGGCGTGGGACGACGCGGTCGTGGTCAGCGCGCACGGCCGCGACCCGAGGACCGCCGTGAACGTGTGTCTGGCGCATCCGAAGGTGGCCGTCCTGACCGGGCCCGGCGCCGGGCCCGCGGAGCTGGCGGCCGGTCTTGTGCACGGAGCCGGGGGACGCACCCTGGTCGTCGCGACGGCGCTCGGCGATCCGGAACGGGAGCGCGTGGAGCGACTGACTCCGGCCGAGGTACTGGCCCGTGACTGGCCGGATCCGGTGAGCGTGGTGCTGTGCCTGGACGAGTCCCGGGTGCTCTCGCCCGTACGGACCATCGCGGGAGCATCCGCCGGGCCGGGGCAATGGGCACTGGACGAGGCGGAGTTCGAGCACCGCGACTCGATGATCACCAAGTTCGAGGTGCGGGCACTGGCGCTGGCCCGGCTGGGGCCGCGCACCGGTGACCTGGTGTGGGACATCGGCGCGGGTTCGGGTTCGGTGGCGGTGGAGTGCGCGCGCCTCGGCGCGGCCGCCGTCGCCGTGGAGAAGACCCCGGACGGGGTCGGGCGGATCAGGGCGAACGCGGCCGCACACGGGGTGTACGTCCGTGCGGTGCACGGCTCCGCGCCCGCCGTGCTCGACGGTCTGGGCGAGCCGGACGCGGTGTTCATCGGGGGCGGCGGGCGTGAACTGCCCGCCATCGTGACGGCGTGCGCCCGGCGTGCGCGGCGCTCGGTGGTGGTGGCGCTGGCGGCGCTGGACCGGGTGCCGCAGGTGCGGGCCGCACTGGCCGGTGCCGGGCTCGTGCCCGAAGGCGTGCTGCTGCAGTCCTCCCGACTGGCACCGCTGCCCGGCGAGGTGACGCGGCTCGCCGCGGCCAACCCGGTCTTTCTGCTGTGGGGCACCCGCCCCGCGGTTCGTGCAAGTGAAGGAGCAACCCAGTGATCGGCCTGATCTCCGCCACGGCGGCGGGCACCGTCGCCCGCGACCGGCTGGCCGCGGCGTGGCCCGGCCGCACCGCGGTCTACGAGGGACCGGTGCGCGAGGCCGT
Organism: Streptomyces sp. NPDC111516; assembly: GCF_055635345.1. NCBI lineage: Bacteria > Bacillati > Actinomycetota > Actinomycetes > Kitasatosporales > Streptomycetaceae > Streptomyces > Streptomyces sp. NPDC111516. The sequence goes on from NZ_JBVKBV010000001.1 coordinate 76,194, forward strand.
GCAGCGGGCGTTCGCCGAGTGCGAGCAACTGGTGTGTTTCCTGGCGACGGGGGCCGTGGTGCGGCTGCTCGCGCCGCTGCTGTCGGACAAGTCCTCGGACCCGGGTGTCGTCTGCGTCGACGAGGCGGGCCGCCATGCGGTGGCACTGCTCGGCGGGCACGGTGGCGGGGCGAACGCGCTGGCCGAGGCGGTCGGTGAGGTGCTGGGCGCGGCGCCGGTCGTGACGACGGCGACGGACGCGGCGGGAGTGCCGGGGCTGGACATGCTGGGCCTCCCCGTGGAGGGGGACGTGGCGGGCGTGTCGCGCGCGATGCTCGACGGGGCTCCGGTGGAGCTGCGCGCGGACGCGGTGCGCCCGTTGCCGCCGCTGCCGCCGAACGTGTCTCCCGGTGCCGGGGGCCCTGCGGTGCTGCATGTCACCGACCGGATCGTCGAACTCGGTTCTCCGGCCGCCGTGTTGCGGCCCGCGTCACTCACCGTCGGGGTCGGTGCGTCCAGGGGCGCACCGGTCGAGGAGGTCGTCGGGCTGATCCTCGACACCGTGGACGAGGCCGGGCTCTCGCCGCTGAGCATCGCGGAGCTGGTGACGGTCGACGCGAAGGCGGACGAGCCGGGGATCGTCGCGGCGGCCGAGCGGTTCGGCGTACCGCTGCGGACGTACGCCGCCGAGGAGCTGGCCCGTATCGAGGTGCCCAACCCGTCGGGCGCGCCGCTCGCCGCGGTCGGCACGCCGTCCGTGGCGGAGGCCGCCGCGCTCGCCGCGGGGGGCGAACTCCTCGTACCGAAGCGGAAGTCGGCGCCTGAGGGGCGGGCCGCGATGGCCACGTGTGCGGTGGTGCGCCGCAGCCCGCGCGGGCGCCTGGCCGTCGTCGGTCTCGGCCCGGGTGCGCGCGATCTGCTGACCCCGCGCGCCCGCGACGAACTGCGGCGGGCCTCGGTGCTGGTCGGGCTCGATCAGTACGTGGACCAGATCAGGGACCTGCTGCGGCCCGGCACCACCGTCCTGGAGTCGGGGCTCGGCGCCGAGGAGGCGCGGGCCCGCACCGCGGTCGCCGAGGCGCGCAAGGGGCATGCGGTGGCGCTGATCGGCAGCGGTGACGCGGGCGTGTACGCGATGGCGTCGCCCGCGCTCGCCGAGGCGGGCGCCGATATCGACGTGGTGGGCGTGCCGGGTGTGACGGCCGCGCTGGCGGCTGCCGCGATCCTGGGCGCCCCGCTGGGCCACGACCACGTGTCGATCAGCCTCTCCGATCTGCACACGCCGTGGGAGGTCATCGAGCGCCGGGTCCGGGCGGCGGCCGGGGCCGACCTCATCGTGACGTTCTACAACCCGCGCAGCCGGGGCCGCGACTGGCAGCTCCCGAAGGCCCTGTCGATCCTGTCCGAGCACCGGGAACCGGCGACGCCGGTCGGTGTCGTGCGCAACGCCTCGCGCCCGGACGAGAGCAGCCGGGTGACCTCGCTGGCCGCTCTGGACCCGGCGACGGTCGACATGATGACGGTCGTGACGGTCGGCAACACGGCCACCCGGGAGATCGCGGGCCGCATGGTGACACCGCGCGGCTACCGCTGGCAGTCGGCCACCACGGCCCCGGCGCGGGAGGGAGCCTAATGAACCGGCCCTGGGAGAGAACCGTTCACCCCATCGAGCAGGAGTCCTACCGGCGGCTGCGCGCCCGGCTGGACACCTCGCACTTCGCACCGCTGACCCGGGCCGTCGTGGAGCGGGTCATCCACTCCGCGGCGGATCTGGCGTACGCGACCGATCTGGTCTGCGACGAGGCTTCGCTCGTCGTCGCGCACGCGGCGCTGCACGCCGGTGCGCCGGTCGTCACCGATGTGGAGATGGTCGCGGCGGGCATCACCCGCCGCGAGACCGTGTGCCGGCTGAAGGAGGCCCGGTCGGGCCCCGGGCTGACCCGTTCGGCACACGCGATCCGGCTCGCGTACGAGCGGGTCGGACCCGGCGCGATCTGGGTGATCGGCAACGCGCCGACCGCGCTGGAGGAGTTGCTCGTCCTCGATGCCGCGCCCGCGCTCGTCATCGGGCTGCCGGTCGGTTTCGTCGGCGCGACCGAGTCGAAGGCGGCGCTGCGCGAGAGTGGTCTGCCCGCCGTGAGCAATGTGTCCGAGAAGGGCGGCTCGGCCGTCGCCGCCGCCGCCCTCAACGCCCTGCTGTACCACCCCGTACCGCGCACGACCACCGAGGAGAACCTGTGACCACCCCGGCCACCCGGCCCGCACTGCTCATCGCCGGCCACGGCACCAGGGACGAGGGCGGGGCCGCGGCGTTCCGTGACTTCGTGACGGAACTGGGCGAGCGCCACCCCGAACTGCCCGTCGCGGGCGGCTTCATCGAACTGTCCCCGCCGCCCCTCGGTGACGCCGTGACCGAGCTCGTCGGGCGCGGTGTCCGGCGTTTCGCCGCCGTGCCGCTGATGCTGGTGTCGGCCGGGCACGCCAAGGGGGACATTCCGGCGGCACTGACCCGTGAGAAGGAGCGCCACCCCGGCATCTCGTACACCTACGGCCGTCCGCTCGGCCCGCACCCGGCGCTGCTGAAGGTGCTGGAGCGCCGGGTCGACGAGGTGCTGGGCGACACCGACCGGTCCGAGGTGACGGTGCTGCTGGTGGGGCGCGGTTCGACCGACCCGGACGCCAACGCCGAGGTGTACAAGGCGGCGCGGCTGTTCTGGGAGGGCCGGGGTTACGCGGGGGTGGAGACGGCGTTCGTCTCGCTCGCGGCGCCCGACGTACCGTCCGGTCTCGACCGTTGCGTGAAGCTGGGTGCCGGGCGCATAGTCGTTCTGCCGTACTTCCTCTTCACCGGCATCCTGCCGGACCGGGTGCGTCGTCAGACCGAGGAGTGGGCCGCCGCCCACCCGGAGCCGGATGTCCGCTCGGCCGAGGTCATCGGCGCCGCCGAGGAACTGTACGACCTGGTCATGGAGCGCTACCGGGAGGCCGTCGAGGGCGATCTGCGGATGAACTGCGACTCTTGCGTGTACCGGATCGCGCTGCCGGGCTTCGAGGACAAGGTGGGGCTGCCGCAGCAGCCGCACTTCCACCCCGACGACGACGGCCACCATCACCATCACCCCCATGGCGGTCATGCACACTCACATTGAAAGCCCCGACGCGACAGGCGCGGGCACGCACGATCTGCGGCACCACGGTGACGCTGAAGTACGGGGACGGGGCCGGGATCTGACCGATCTCGCCGTCAACGTACGGACCGGTACGCCCCCCGCCTGGCTGCAGAAGCGGATCGCCGCGTCGCTGGGCACGCTCGCCGCCTACCCGGACGGCCGTCCGGCGCGGGCGGCGGTCGCGGCCCGGCACGGGCTTCCGGTGGAGCGCGTGCTGCTGACGGCGGGTGCGGCGGAGGCGTTCGTACTGATCGCACGGGCGCTGCCGGCCTGCCGTCCGGTGGTCGTCCATCCGCAGTTCACCGAGCCGGAGGCGGCGCTGCGCGCGGCCGGGCACGAGGTGCGGCGGGTACTGCTGCGGGCCGAGGACGGTTTCCGGCTGGACCCGGCGGCCGTGCCCGAGGACGCGGATCTGGTGGTGGTCGGCAATCCGACCAACCCCACCTCGGTCCTGCATCCGGCGGCCGTGCTGGAGAAACTGGCGCGTCCCGGGCGGATGTTGGTGGTCGACGAGGCGTTCATGGACGCCGTGCCGGGCGAGCGTGAGGCACTTTGCGGACGCCCGGACGTCCCCGGGCTCGTGGTGCTGCGCAGCCTCACCAAGACCTGGGGGCTTGCGGGGCTGCGGATCGGTTACGTGCTGGCCGCCCCGGAGACGATCCGCGTGCTGGAGAGGGCGCAGCCGCTGTGGCCGGTGTCGTCCCCGGCGCTGGCGGCGGCCGAGGCGTGCATGGAGCCGCGGGCCCTGGGCGAGGCGGCGGCCGCGGCGGAGCGGATCGCGGTGGACCGGGCCCATCTGGTCGCGGGACTGCGGGAGTTCTCCGAACTGCGGGTGGCGGAGCCCGCCGAGGGGCCGTTCGTCCTGGTGCGGCTGGAGGGGGCCGCCGAGGTACGGGAGCGGTTGCGGGCGCTGGGGTTCGCGGCACGGCGTGGAGATACGTTTCCGGGGCTGGGCCCGCAGTGGCTGCGGCTGGCGGTACGCGACCGGGCGACGACGAACCGCTTCCTCCAGGCGCTCGACCAGGCGCTGCAGACGCTGACCGCGGTCACACGCTGACCGGTCGGCCCACGGGGAGCGGCGCTCCGTCACACGAACGCCGCTCCCCGCTCCCCTCCTGGCTACGTCTGCCCCCCTCGGGCCTTGAGCCGTGCGGGGGTCAGCCCTGGGCGCGGCGCCTGGCCACGACCATCGCCCCCGCGCCCGCCGCCAGCAGCAGGGCGGCGCCGCCCGCGATGTACGGTGTGGCCGAACTGCCGCCGGTCTCCGCGAGGTTGGAGTCGACGGCCGGGGCGTGGCCGGTGCCGGTCTGGGGCTTCACATGGCCGCCGTCACCGCCACCGGTGGCACCGGAGGTGCTGCCCGACGTACTGCCGGAGGTGCTCCCGCCGGTCGCGCCGCCGTTGCCGGAACCACCGTTGCTCGCACCGCCGTTGTCGCCGCCCGGTCCCTTCGGGGTCTCGCAGGTCGCCTCGGCGAGCGTGACCTCGCCCCGCACATCGGCGACGTTCAGCTTGAGCGGGTTGACGGAGACCTTCAGCTGCAGTGCGACCGCCGCCGCGGTGCGCGAGGTGGTGTGTGTCTTCGACAGGTCGAGGGTCACCTCGCCGACGCCCGGCACCTGGACCTGCGTGGTGCCGCCCGCGCCGAGGTCGATCCGCTTGCCGAGGACCGACACATGTCCCAGCACGTTCGACTCGGCGACCGGCTTCCTGCCCACCTCGCAGACGGCCTTGGAGGTGACCTTCTCGACCTCGATCAGCGAGAGCAGCGGCAGTCCGGGCACATGGACCCGGGCCTTCGCCACATTGCTGTAGCCCTCGGCCCGGTGCTTGCCGACGGTGGCCTTCGCGGTGGCCACATCGGCACTCAGGACGCTGAACGGCCGTCCGCCGTCCACCCCGTCGAGCCGCACGCTCAGCGCGGTCTTCTCAGCACTGGCGGGTGCCTGCACTTCATTGAGCGTGGCCTTGAGCGGCACATCGATGGTCTTGTTCAGGAGCGAGACGTCGAGTGCGGTACGGAGCACGACCGCGCTCGCCTTCCCGTCGCCGGTGGTCGTGCTGGTCGCGGTGGTGGCGTGCGCCGGGACGGCGACCAGCAGGGCGACGGGAGCGGCGGCGACCGCCAGGGCAGCCAGGCGGAAGGTGTTGCTGTTCAAGATGGTGGAACCCCCACAAGAGATATGGAGCCACCGGCACCGTCCAATGGGGGACATCGCGAGCGCCGGTGACCTCGACCCCGAAAGTTTTACGCACAGAGGGTGAACCGTCAGACACCTGACGTGAGTTCACCCCAAAGGGGGGTTTCCGCGCCTGTATTCGAATATCTCGGTACGTTCGTTCCTCGGAGTCACCCGATCCGCTGAGCGCGGACGGCGCAGGCATCGACTACGCCGGGGTGCGCGCCAAGGTGTTTCAACGGCCCGGCAGCGATGCGGTAACTGCCGGTCAACACGGCACACCCCGGCCGGAAGGCGGCCTCGTGAGCCGCCCTCAGCCGATCACCCGCCCGTTCAGCACCACCCGTCGCGGCGCCGCCAGCACCCGTACGTCCGCCCGCGGGTCCTCGTCGTACACCACCAGGTCCGCCGGGGCCCCCTCCTCCAGCACCGGCCGCCCCAGCCACCGACGCGCACCCCAGGTGGTCGCCGACAGCGCGTCCAGGGCCGGGATGCCCGCCTTGACCAGTTCGGCGACCTCGTCCGCCACCAGCCCATGGGCGAGGACCCCGCCCGCGTCGGTGCCGACGAAGACCGGAATGCCGGCGTCGTACGCGGCGCGCACGGTGTCGTATCGCCGCTCGTGCAGCCGCCGCATATGGTCCGACCAGCGGGGGAACTTGGCGTCGCCGCCCGCCGCGAGCGAGGGGAACGTGGCGATGTTGACCAGCGTGGGGACGATCGCGACACCGCGCTCGGCGAAGAGCGGAATGGTCTCCTCGGTCAGCCCGGTGGCGTGCTCGATGCAGTCGATCCCGGCCTCGACGAGATCGCGCAGCGAGTCCTCGGCGAAGCAGTGCGCGGTGACCCGGGCGCCGAGCCGGTGCGCCTCGGCGATGGCCGCCCGGGCCGCCTCACGCGGCCAGCAGGCGGTCAGATCGCCCACCTGCCGGTCGATCCAGTCGCCGACCAGCTTCACCCAGCCGTCGCCGCGGCGCGCCTCCTGGGCGACGTACGCGACCAGCTCGTCCGGCTCGATCTCGTACGCGTAGTTCCGGGTGTACCTGCGGGGCCTGGCGATGTGACGGCCGGCCCTGATGATCTTCGGGAGGTCCTCGCGGTCGTCGATCCACCGGGTGTCGGCCGGCGAACCCGCGTCCCGCAGCAGCAGCGCACCCGCCTCCCGGTCGGCGACGGCCTGCTTCTCGCTGGTGGCCTCGTCGACGGCGCCGTGGTGGTCGAGCCCGACGTGGCAGTGGGCGTCGACCAGCCCCGGCAGCGCCCAGCCGGTGACGGTCACCGCCTCGTCCGCGCCGGGCGGCCTCGTGTACGAGATCCGTCCGTCGACGGCCCAGAGCTCGTCCCGGACGTCCTCCGGTCCGACGAGCACCCGCCCCTTCACGTGCAGCACCCGCGGTGCCGTGTGATCGCTCATGAACAGCACTGTACGAGGCCGCGCCCGGCCCCCTGGGTACGCTTCGACGGAAGCACTGTCCGTACGCGGCACCCGCGGCGCACCGACCCGATCCGAAGAGAGCACCACCGTGACGCACCCCTTCCTCGACCTCGCCCCTCTCACCGCCCCGCGTTTCGCGGCCATCGAGAAGCGGGTGGCCGGCCTCCTCGCCACCGAGCAGGACGTCGTCATCATGCAGGGCGAGGCGCTGCTCCCCCTCGAAGGCTGCATCCGGGGCGGCGCCCGGCCCGGTTCGACCGCGCTGAACGTGGTCACCGGTCCGTACGGGCAGACCTTCGGGAACTGGCTGCGGGACTGCGGTGCCAATGTCGTCGATCTCGCGGTTCCGTTCCACACGGCGGTCACCGCCGACCAGGTGGCGCGGGCACTGGCCGAGCACCCGGAGATCGACTTCGTCTCCCTGGTGCACGCGGAGGCGGCAACGGGGAACACCAATCCGGTCGCCGAGATCGGCGAGGTGGTCCGTTCGCACGGGGCGCTGTTCATGCTGGACGCCGTCGCCTCGGTGGGCGCGGAGCCGCTGCTGCCGGACGTGTGGGGCGTCGACCTCTGTGTGATCGGCGCGCAGAAGGCGATGGGCGGCCCGGCCGGGGTGTCGGCGGTGTCGGTGAGCGAGCGCGCCTGGGAGCGGATCGCGGCCAACCCGCAGGCCCCGCGCCGCTCGTACCTCTCGCTCCTGGACTGGAAGGAGCGCTGGATCGACAGCGGTCGCAGGACGCTGCTGCACGCCCCCGCCCAGCTGGAGATGCTGGCGCTGGAGGCCTGCGTGGAGCGGATCGAGGCCGAGGGCCTGGACGCCCTCATGGCCCGCCACGCCTCGGCCGCCGCGGCGACGCGTGCGGGCGCGGTGGCACTCGGCGGGGGCCTGTCGCCGTATGTGCACGAGGCGGGGGACGCGGCGCCGGTCGCGACGACCCTGCGCGCCCCCGAGGGAGTCGACGCCGCCGAGCTGGTCGCGCGGGCGCTCGCGGCCGACCCGTCGCTGCCGCTGATCGCGGGCGGGGGCGCGCTGTCCAAGGAGATGATCCGGGTCAATCACTACGGTGTGGATGCGACGCGGGGCGCGGTGCAGTCCTCGCTCGCGGCTCTGGGGTCGGCGCTGGCCGATGCGGGCCGGCAGGTCGACTTCGAAACTGCCCGCAAAGCCGTTTCGGAAACCTGGCCGAGCGAATAAACGCACACCGGAACGCCGGTATTCAACAAATGCGGGGAGCTGCTTTATTCAGAGCAGCTCCCCGCATTCTTCTGCCCGCTTTCCCTGACCCTAAACACCCGAGTTTCCAGGACCTCGATCCGGGCTCGATCGACACAATTCCGATGCGTCACCCGAGAGTTATGACCTTGTGACCGACTCCACATCACGCCCGTTATGCCGGATACATAGCGCCCAAAACAGGGGAAAGTGCGACCGGATCGCGCCGGGGCCCGCGCCCGCGTGATAGCACAGCGGATCACCCCACCCAACCCCTCGCATCGATGCAATTTCGAAATTTGCTCGGTAAATTCAATTCCCATGACCGCCGCACCCGCAGATTTTGCACGTGCCCGAAGCCAATTCCTCACCATCGACACCCCACGAGTGGAGGACGGAGCCGCGATCTGGCGCATCGCCCGCGACTCCGAGGTCCTGGACCTCAACTCCTCGTACAGCTACCTGCTGTGGTGCCGTGACTTCGCGGCCACCTCCGTGGTCTGCCGCGACGAGACCGGCGAGCCCGTCGCCTTCGTGACGGGGTACATCCGGCCGGACCGTCCAGAGACGCTCGTCGTCTGGCAGGTGGCCGTCGACGACGCCCACCGTGGGACCGGCCTTGCGGGAAAGCTCCTGGACGCGCTGACCTCGCGGGTCGCGGCCGAGCAGGGCCTGGCCTCGGTCGAGACGACCGTCACCCCGGACAACACCGCGTCGGACCGGCTGTTCACCTCCTACGCGCGGCGCCACGACGTGGCCCTGGAGCGCGAGGTGCTCTTCGACGGCGGGCTGTTCCCGGAGGGAACGCACCTCCCCGAAGTGCTGTACCGCATCGGCCCGTTCCACGCGTGAGCGCACCCGCACCGCCACCCGTCACACACCCCCCTCAAGCAGGAGATTCCCTGTGACCATCACCCCGCCCGCGCTGAGTGTCTTCGAGACCCTGGAGTCGGAGGTACGGAGCTACTGCCGCAACTGGCCCGCCGTGTTCGACCGTGCGCAGGGCGCCCGTCTGACCGACGAGGACGGCCACGGCTACCTCGACTTCTTCGCCGGCGCCGGATCTCTCAACTACGGCCACAACAACCCGGTGCTGAAGCGCGCGCTGATCGACTACATCGAGCGCGACGGCATCACCCATGGCCTCGACATGGCCACCACCGCGAAACGGGCCTTCCTGGAATCCTTCCAGAACAACGTGCTGCGCCCGCGTGATCTCCCGTACAAGGTGATGTTCCCCGGCCCGACCGGCACCAACGCGGTCGAGGCAGCGCTGAAACTGGCCCGCAAGGTGAAGGGGCGGGAGTCGATCGTCTCCTTCACCAACGCCTTCCACGGCATGTCGCTGGGCTCGCTCGCCGTCACCGGCAACGCCTTCAAACGGGCCGGGGCCGGCATCCCGCTGGTGCACGGCACCCCGATGCCGTTCGACAACTACCTCGACGGCCGGGTGCCCGACTTCCTCTGGTTCGAACGGCTCCTGGAGGACCAGGGCTCCGGTCTCAACAAGCCCGCCGCCGTGATCGTCGAGACGGTGCAGGGCGAGGGCGGCATCAATGTGGCGCGCCCCGAGTGGCTGCGGGCGCTCGCCGATCTGTGCCGTCGCCGCGACATGCTGCTGATCGTCGACGACATCCAGATGGGCTGCGGGCGTACGGGCGCGTTCTTCTCCTTCGAGGAGGCCGGCATCACCCCCGACATCGTGACCCTGTCCAAGTCCATCAGCGGCTACGGACTGCCCATGTCGCTCTGCCTGTTCACACCGGAGCTGGACGTCTGGGGGCCGGGCGAGCACAACGGCACCTTCCGCGGCAACAACCCGGCATTCGTCACGGCCGCGGCCGCGCTGGACGCCTACTGGGCGGACGGCCAGATGGAGAAGCAGACCCTGACCCGCGGCGAGCAGGTCGAGCAGGCGCTGCTGGCGATCTGCGACGAACACGCCCGGCTCGGCGCGCAGTTCCGAGGTCGTGGACTGGTCTGGGGCATGGAGTTCACCGACAAGGCGCGCGCCGCCGCGATCTGCACCCGCGCCTTCGAGCTGGGCCTCCTCGTCGAGACCTCCGGTCCGCAGAGTGAGGTCGTGAAGCTGCTGCCGCCGCTGACCGTCACCCCCGAGGAGCTGGACGAGGGCCTGCGGACGCTGGCCCGCGCGGTCCGCGAATCCGCCTGAACCCGACCCGGACCCGGACCGACCCGGCGCGGGTCCGACGAGAAACACCCCCGCAGAGAGAAAGGCACCGAACCACCGTGATCGTCCGATCGTTCAGTGACATCGAGAACACCGACCGGCATGTGAAGGCCGCCTCCGGAACCTGGGAGAGCAAGCGCATCGTGCTCGCCCGGGAGAAGGTGGGCTTCTCGCTCCACGAGACCACGATGTACGCGGGTACCGAGACATCGATGTGGTACGCGAACCACATCGAGGCCGTCCTGTGCATCGAGGGCGAGGCCGAGCTCACCAATGACGAGACCGGCGAGAAGCACTGGATCACCCCCGGCACGATGTACCTGCTGAACGGGCACGAGCACCACACCATGCGACCGAAGACCGATTTCCGTTGCGTCTGCGTCTTCAACCCTCCGGTCACCGGACGGGAGGAGCACGACGAGAACGGTGTCTACCCACTGCTGACCGAGGAGGGCTGAACCATGACCACCGATGTACGCACCGATCCGTACCCCACCCGCGGCGCGGCCGAGATGATCACTCCCCGTCAGGACCCGGTCATCTGGTCGGCGCCCGGTGCCCCGGGGCCGGTCGCCGTGAAGGATCTGCAGGGCTTCGAGCGCGACGGATTCCTCACCGTGGACCAGCTGATCACCCCGGACGAGGTCTCCGCCTACCACGCCGAACTGGACCGGCTGATCGCCGATCCGGCGGTGCGGGCCGACGAGCGCTCGATCATCGAGCCGAAGTCGCAGAAGGTGCGGTCGGTCTTCGAGGTCCACCGGATCAGCGAGGTCTTCGCCCGGCTGGTCGGTGACGAGCGCGTGGTGGGCCGGGCCCGGCAGATCCTCGGTTCGGACGTGTACGTCCACCAGTCCAGGATCAACGTCAAGCCGGGCTTCGGCGCTTCGGGGTTCTATTGGCACTCGGACTTCGAGACCTGGCACGCCGAGGACGGCCTGGCGAACATGCGGGCGGTGTCCGTGTCGATCGCGCTGACCGAGAACCACGACACCAACGGCGGGCTGATGATCATGCCCGGTTCGCACAAGTCGTTCCTCGGCTGTGCGGGCGAGACGCCGAAGGACAACTACAAGAAGTCCCTGAAGATGCAGGACGCCGGCACCCCCTCGGACGAGGCGCTGACGAAGCTGGCCGACCGGCACGGCATCAAGCTCTTCACGGGCAGGGCGGGTTCGGCGACCTGGTTCGACTGCAACTGCATGCACGGCTCGGGGGACAACATCACCCCGTACCCGCGCAGCAATGTCTTCATCGTCTTCAACAGCGTGGAGAACGCCGCCCAGGAGCCGTTCGCGGCACCCGCGCGGCGTCCGGAGTTCATCGGCGCGCGGGACTTCACTCCGGTGAGGTGATCCGGTGAGGGGGTGGGCGGCGTCCATCGCCCGCTCCCTCTCCTGAAATCGGTGGACCGCGAGGCCGTCACCAACGACAGTGTGGCCCATGACCTCACTCGTACGTCACATCACGATCGACTGCGCCGACGCCTACGAGCTCGCCGGCTTCTGGTCCGGGGTGCTCGGCGCGCCGCTCTCCGACGAGGACGCGCCCGGCGATCCCGAAGCGCTCGTCGAAACCCCCGGCGCCGCGCTGCTGTTCATCTCGGTGCCGGAGCCGAAGAGCACCAAGAACCGTCTCCATCTGGACATTCAGCCGCAGGACCGCACCCGGGACGAAGAGGTCGAGCGGCTGCTCGGTCTGGGCGCCACCCTCGTGGCCGACCACCGCAAGCCGAACGGCCGGGGCTGGGCGACGCTCGCCGATCCGGAGGGAAACGAGTTCTGTGTCGAGTGCAGTGCGGCGGAACGGGCCGCGTTGACCGGGACCCGGCTGCCGGTCACCGCGGACGACGTGACCACCGCGGTCCGTCTCGCGGTCGACGCGCTTCGCGGGTCCTCGGTGAGCGACTGGCTGGTCCCGGCCGGAGCGCTGGAGTGGAACTGCTGGGAGACCACGGAGCACCTGAGCGACGATCTCTTCTCCTACGCGGCCCAGTTGGGCCCGCAGCGGCCCCCGCTGGACGCGTATGTCCCGTACCGCTGGAACAGCGAACACCAGGGGGGTCCGGCGAACGCGGTCTTCGCGGACCGGTCTGCCGGACCCGCCGGCCTGCTCCGGACGCTGGAGGCGAGCGGCGCGCTGCTCGCGGCGATGGTACGGACGGCCTCGCCCGAGTTGCGCTCGTACCACTCCTACGGGGTGTCCGACCCGGAGGGCTTCGCCGCCATGGGCATCCTGGAGACCCTTGTCCACACGCATGACCTCGCCGCCGGTCTGGGCGTCCCCTGGGCACCGCCCGCCGGTCTCTGCGACCGGGTGCTGGCCCGGTTGTTCCCGGACGCCCCGAAGGACGCCGACCGGTGGACCGTCCTGCTCTGGGCCACCGGCCGCGCGGAGCTGCCCGGCCGGACCCGGGTCACCTCGTGGAAGTGGCACAGTGCGCCGCTGGAGGAGTCCGGTCAGGAGTGACGGGAGACCCACTTCGGGCAGTCGTGGCGGGGTGTTGCCACCTGTTCGGCGGTGCCCGGCCCGATGGTCCTGCACCCCTCGGGGTCTTGCCGAGCCAGCAGTCAGAGTTTCGCGTCGAGGACGTCCGACCACGCCGTGAGGTCCGTGATCCCGTCGGACCGGGGCAGCGACAGCTCGGCCCAGATGACCTTTCCCTGGGGGGTGTAGCGGGTGCCCCAGCGTTCGGTCAGCTGCGCCACGAGGAACAGGCCGCGGCCTCCTTCATCCGTCGCGGCGGCATACCGCAGGTGGGGTGAGGTACTGCTGCCGTCGGCCACCTCACAGGTCAGGGTGCGGTCGTACAGCAGTCGGATCGTGACCGGCGCGGAGCCGTAGCGGAGGGCGTTGGTGATCAGCTCGCTGAGCACCAGTTCCGTGGCGAACGCAAGCTCGGACAGACCCCAGTCATCGAGCTTCTCGATCACGGCGGCACGCGTCCCCGCCACGGCGGCGGGATCGAACGGCACTGCCCATTGGGCGACACGATCGGGCGGGATCGCTCGTGTGCGGGCGATGAGCAGCGCCACATCGTCCTTCGGCCGACTGGGCAGGAGCGCGTCGAGCACCGCCTGACAGCTCTCCTCCGGCGACCGGTCGGGGTGGGACGCCAGGGCCTGACGCAGCAGCTCGATCCCCACATCGATGTCTCGGGTGCGGTCCTCGATCAGCCCATCGGTGTAGAGGACGAACTGCGTACCCTCCACCACGTCCAGTTCCGCGGTCTCGAACGGCATACCGCCCACGCCCAGGGGCGGACCGGCCGGCAGGTCGGGGAACGAGACACTGCCGCCGGGCCGGACCAGTGCGGGCGGGGGATGCCCGGCCCGTGCCATGGCGCAGTGACGGGAAACGGGATCGTAGATCACGTACAGGCAGGTGGCTCCCGTGACCCCCGCACCGACGGCCGTCTCCGCCTCCTCCTGGTCGATGCGCCCGACCAGGTCGTCGAGGTGACTGAGGATCTCGTCGGGCGGCAGGTCGAGTGTGGAGAAGTTGTGCACGGCCGTACGCAGCCGTCCCATCGTGGCGGCTGCGTGCAGGCCGTGGCCGACAACATCCCCGACGACCAGCGCCACCCGACTGCCCGGGAGCGGGATCACATCGAACCAGTCGCCGCTCACCCCGGAGAGTGCGGGCAGGTAACGATGGGCGACCTCAAGGGCGCTCTGCTCGGGCAGGGCCCGCGGCAGCAGGCTGCGCTGCAGAGTCACGGCCATGACGTGCTCACGGGTGTAGCGGCGGGCGTTGTCGATGCTGACCGCCGCCCGGGCAACCAGTTCTTCGGCCAGGGACAGGTCGTCCTCCTCGAACGGCTGAGGCTTCTCCGAGCGCCAGAAGTTGGCCATGCCCAGGATGACGCCACGCGCCTGGAGGGGCACCGTGATGAGCGAATGGATGCCGTACTCGACGATCATTTCCGTCCGTTCCGGGTCCTGGGTGAGCCAGCCGGGTGTGGTGGCCAGGTCGGGCACCAGTTGCGGCCAGCCGGTGCCGAAGGCCCTTGCCTGCGGCGTGGGGGGAAGGAAGTTGATCAGGTGGCCGACTTCATAGAGGGGAGAGTCGTCCCGGATGCCGCGGACGGCGGCACGGCGCATTTCCGCGCCCGTACCGGTCGGCTCGTTCCCATGCAGGACCGGTTCGGCCAGATCGACGGTGACGAAGTCGGCGAGTCGGGGAACCGCGACTTCTGCCAGTTCCTCGGCCGTACTCATCACGTCGAGGGTGGTACCGATGCCGATCCCGGCGTCGTACAGCAGCCTCAGCCGCTCGCGGGCGCTCTCCGCCCTGCCGGACAGGGACCGCAGCTCTGTGGAGTCACGCAGAGTCGCGACCGTCCCCTCGGGGCCACCGTAACGATCCGTGAGCCGCTGGTTCACCGCGAGCAACCGGTTTCCCGCGAGGTGAACTTCGTCCGTGGCCGCGCGCCCCGAGGTCAGCAGCTCCACCGTGCCGGGATCAAGGCCGGGCAAGTCCGAGATGTGTCGCCCCTCCGCGTCGTGCGGCAGATCCAGCAGTCGTCGGGCCTCGTCGTTGGCCAACAGCAATCGACCGTCGTTGCTGACGATGAGCACGCCTTCGCGTACGGCGTGCAGCACCGCGTCGTGATGCTCGTACATGCGGGTCATCTCGGCGGGGCCCAGGCCGTGGGTCTGCCGCTGCAGCCGCCTGGCCACCAGCGCCGTCCCGGCCGTGGCCACGGCGAGCGCGGCCGCTCCGGCGCCGAGGATGATCGGAATCTGCCGGGCTGCCACACTCGTCACTTTCTCGGCCCTCATGCCGGCAGACACCAGGCCCACGACCTTGCCCGGGCGAGCATTGATGGGGACGGTCGCCTGCACCTCGCGGCCGAGCGGGCCGTTGACGGTCTCGGTATACACGTGGCCGGCCAGTGATGGCCCGATGGTGCCGACGATCCTCTTCCCGATCAGTTCCGGCCGGGGATGGGTGTAGCGGATCCCCCTCGTGTCCGTCACCACGATGAAGTCGACGCCTGCCGCCTTCCGTCCCGCCTCGGTGAGCGGCTGGAGCACCTTGGTGGGGTCGGGGGCCCTCAGCGCGGCCACAATGCCCGGGGAGTGCGCGAACGTCTGCGCGACGGCAATGGAACGGTCCCTCGCGTCCGCGTTGCTGTCGCGCTCGGACTGCAGAAGGAACGCCAGCACCACGGCCGCCACCAGGAGCACGACCACAGCCGCCTGCAGGGCGAAGACCTGCCCGGCGAGGCTCCGGGGGTGCTTGCCCGTGAGTGACCGAACCTGTGCGCTCCGGGATCGGCCGAAACGATTGCCCACATGGCCCTTTGTAACACCGCAAGGTCGAAGGTGCGTTCGGTAACCGGCCAGTGGTTTCTCCGGGAGGGGAACACACGACCGCGCTGACGGCGATCCGTCAGCCGTGGTTCCGGACCGGCGCCGAGACGGCATGGGCGCGGCCGGCCCGGATCGGCGGTGGAGGACCCGGCCGCGACGACCCTCCCCACCGAACGAGCGGTTCAGCGGGAGGGCATTCCCAGGACTTCAACGGGAGAGCACGTCCAGGGCCCGGTCCACGTCGGCCTCCGTGTTGTACAGGTGGAAGGCCGCGCGCAGACTCCCCGCCCGGTCCGAGACCACCACCCCGGCCCGCAGCAGCTCCGCCACCCGTCCGCCGAGTCCGGGCACGGCCACGATGACCGACTCCCCCGGTACCGCCTCGTGCCCCAGTCCGGCCAGCCCCGCCCGGAAGCGGGCCGCGAGCCCGGTGGCGTGGGCGTGGACGGCGTCGATGCCGACCTCGCCCAGCAGCGCGAGCGAGCGTTCAGCCCCGTGGTACGAGAGGAAGGACAGTGGTTCGTCGTAGCGGCTGGCGGTCGGCGCGAGCCGCTCGACGGAGCCGTACGTGCTGTTCCAGGGGTCGTCGGAGGCGACCCACGCGGCAAAGACGGCCGGCGGTTGAGCGAAATAGTCTCCATGCGCCCAGCGTGAAGCCCCCTTTATTCATCGTCAATTACCACGAATCAAGGTGCGCACCCAAGTAATGCTTACGACCTCCCCCACGACAGGGAACGGGCTCCCTGTCGTGGGGGAGGTCGTTATGCATGCGGCCCAGGGCAGGCCGTCGCACGTCGCCACCGACGTGCGGGCCGCACAGGCGACGCCACAGCCCGCCGACGGGCCGGTACAGGCACCACCACCGCCCGATTTCAGGCCCGCTCAGGCGTTGCTTCCCGTCTGCGGGACCTCGCAGGCGCCGTCGGCGTCGCACGCCGCGGCGTCGCCGCCGATCGCGGTCAGCGGCCGGT
Organism: Streptomyces sp. NPDC111516; assembly: GCF_055635345.1. Taxonomy (NCBI): domain Bacteria; kingdom Bacillati; phylum Actinomycetota; class Actinomycetes; order Kitasatosporales; family Streptomycetaceae; genus Streptomyces; species Streptomyces sp. NPDC111516. The sequence continues at coordinate 92,651 of NZ_JBVKBV010000001.1, forward strand.
CCTTCCAGGCCTGCTCGAGCGCCTGGGCGAACACCTCGGCGGGCTGGCCGCCTGAGATCCCGTACCGCCGGTCGAGCACGAAGAACGGCACGGCGTTGGCCCCGAGCTCGGACGCCTCCCGCTCGTCAGCCCGCACCTCGGCGGCGTACGCCTCCGGATCGGCGAGAACGGCGCGCGCCTCGTCGGCGTCGAGACCGGCCTCGACGGCCAGCTCGACCAGCACGTCAGCGTCGAAGACGGAACGCTCCTCGGCGAAGTTCGCCCGGTAGGCGAGGCTCAGCAGCTCGTCCTGGCGGCCGCGGGCCTTGGCCAGGTGGAGCAGCCGGTGGATGTCGAAGGTGTTGCCGTGGTCACGGCCCTCGGTGAGGTAGCCGAGCCCTTCGGACTGCGCGTTGGCCGCGACGTTCGCCTCCATGGCCCGCGCCTCTTCGCGGGTGTGCCCGTACTTCTGCGCCAGCATGTCGATCACCTGCACGGTGTCACCCTTGGCATGCGTGGGGTCGAGCTCGAAGGACCGGTGCACGACCTCGACCTCGTCGCGGTGGGCGAACCCTGCCAGCCCCTTCTCGAAGCGGGCCTTCCCTATGTAGCACCAGGGGCAGGCGATGTCGCTCCAGATCTCGACGCGCATGTCTCTTCTTCTCTCCGTGTTCCCGTACGTACGGCTCAGGCGACGCGGAGCCACCCTCCGCTCCCGTCCACAACGTGCGAGCGGACCCTCTCATTCCCCGGCTGCGTCCGGACGGTCCTCCGCCACCCCGCGGACGCCTACGACGGCGCAATCCGACTCCACGTATCGGGCACCGTGAACAGTCCGACGAGCGGAGCCCGAAACAGCCTCGGCTACTCCGCGGTGCTGAGTTCCCAGAACCGGAAGACAGTCGATGTGTCCAGGCAGTTCTGCAGGCCCCGGACGTTCTCGTGGGCGACCGCGTACTGCTTGCCCTGCCAGAGCGGCAGGAGCGGGAGCTGGCGCGCCACGATGTCCTGCAGCTTCATGAACTCCTGCCGGGTGTCCGCGCGGTCGGTCATGGACGAGGTCTTCGGGATGATCCGCTTGGATATCTCGCTGTTCTCGTAATTGTTCGACAGGACGTTGCCCTTACCGAAGAACGGCTGGGTGAAGTTGTCGGGGTCGGGGTAATCCGGTACCCAGCCCTTGACATAGACGCCGTACTTGCCGTCGGCGATGTCCTTCTCGTATTGCTCGAACGGGACGGACTTCATCCTGGCGTCGAAGAGTCCGCTCTTGTTCAGCTGATCGGCGATGGTCCGCAGTTCGTCGTCGGTGGCGGGTCCGTAACGACTCGGGGTGGACCAGAGGGTGAGTTTCACCTTGTCGGTGATACCGGAGTCCCGCAGGACATCCCTCGCCCGTTGCGGTTGCGGGCCGTCGCCGTACGTGTCGAAGAAAGAGGTGCCGTGGCCGGTGATGCCGACCGGGACGATCGAGTAGAGCGGTGTCGCGGTGGACTGGTAGACCTGGCTGACCAGGGAGTTGCGGTCGACGAGATAGGCGATGGCCTTGCGCACGGCGAGCTTGCCGACCACGGGGTCGGCAACGTTGAAGACCATGTGCTGGACTTCGGCGCTGCTCCCCTGGACGACTTCGAGGCCGTCCTTCTGAGCGGTGGGCGAGGTGTCCAGGGCGGCTATCGCCTTGGCGGTGAGGCCACGGTAGGCGATGTCGACCTTGCCCTTTTCCAGGGACGTTTCGAGGGCCTGCTGATCGCCGTGGAAGAGTTCCAGCGTCACGCCGGAGTTCTTCACCTCGGCGTTTCCGTGGTAGCCGGGGTAGACCGAGAAGACGGCCCTCGACTTGTCGAAGGAGTCCAGCTGATAGGGACCGGAGCCAACCGGCTTGCCGCCCTTGAGCAGCCTGTTCTTTGGATAGGTGTGACGGTCCACGATGGAACCGGCACCCGATGCGATCTTGCTGGGAAATATCGCATCGGGCACGTTGAGGTGGAAGACGACGGTCTTCTCGCTCGGGGTGGTGATCGACGAGATGGTGGAGAGCAGCGGCGCCGGGCCCGCCGGGTCGTTGATTCCGATCGCCCGGTCGAAGGAGTATTTGACGTCCTCCGATGTGAGGCTGTTGCCGTTGCTGAACTTCAACCCGTCACGCAGGGTGCAGGTGTAGGTCTTGCTGCCGTCCGAAAAGTGGCACTCCTCGGCGGCCTCCGGCACAGGGGTGGAACTCCCGGGCGGGAAGCTCAACAAAGACTGGAAGACGTTGCTGAACAGCAGCCAGGACCCCGGGTCGTACCCCGCGGCCGGATCTGTCGCGAGAATGTCGTCGGACATCCCGACGACCATCTTCTCCTTGGCCTCGAACGGCCAGATCTGATCCTGTGAGCCACAACCCGTCAGCAGCACCGCTGCTAATCCCCCGGCGATCAGGGTGCTCGACCGCCTCGTACGAACCTTCACAGAACGCGCCTCATACTCTCGGCCGGCCACAGGGGCGTATCCGGACAACCGGGTCAGGACAGGAAATACTGCGAATGGCGCGCCCGACCGGCATTTTCGGCGCAGCCGGGCGCGGTGGTGCGGACCGAACATCGTGCCTGGACCCGGCGTTCACCAAGAATTCCAGGCATAATGACCAACTTTCACATTCCCAGCCGGTGAACGGCACGGGGCAGGCTATGGCCGGTCTCGTGGTGCCGTCGGCCAATCTAGTAGTTGACCGCATTGCGCGATGGCACATCATGCGCCAATTAATCCCCACGGTTCGCCGGTGATGTTGGCCTGGTTTGCCTAATATCACATGCTGATGTTCGAGTTGATCAACCCGGTCGCCACCCCGCCCGGCCATTCGACGAACCGGCCCTTGAGGGCGGTACGTGGGGCCACATGAGGGCGCCAAAAGCCCCCTTCCCGGACACCCGGGACTGCCCATCGGCCCCAGAGCTCGGTCCCGATCCACCGCCGCGCCATCGAGGCCGAAAATCGTCGGATCACCGCGGAACCCTCGAGGAGGACTTGAACACCTCCCGCTTGGAGCGGGCGGCCACTACAGCCTCACCACGCCGCGTCGAGCCGCCTTCGTATCCGGGCCACGCGCTCAGGAATCGGGCGCTGCCTGAGAGCAATGATGGGACTGGTCAACTCCCGCAGGAAGGAGCAGTTCTCAGGATCGACCGACGCGACGTCCTTGGCGCGCACAATCGCCGGGAACCCGGTCAGGGCCGGGTCGTCCGGGGTGAGGGCCTCGCGAGGCGGTGGCACCTCGCCATGGAAGGACTCCGGTTCGACCAACCCCACCAACGGCTCCTCCAGCAGCACGACGCTGTCGTCGGCGCGTCCCAACTCCTTGACCAGTTCGAGTTCCTGCAGCAGGGCGGGGGTCTTCTCTGCCGCCCAGACGACGACACGCTCGGCGAGGACGATGAGGACACGGACGATGTCCAGCCAGCCGTCGTCAGGCAGGTACAGGAACCGCTGCAGCCTCTTGGAGATGCCGAGCAGGGACTCGATCTGACCGTCGATCCCCAACGCGGCTGCATTGGTGTTGGCGACCTGCACGACATCAGTGATCTCGGCTATCCGATTCAGTAGAGGCTGACCATCCGCATAACGAAGAATCCGGGTATAGCCATCCGGATCGTCAGGACCGAATACTGGATCGGGTTTAGAGCTCACGAAGGAGGTCTCCGTAAGGTCGAAGTTGCGCAGCAACAGAACGGTAGGATCTCCCGAGCATGCTGACCGTCGCACGAGGTTCGTCGTCGCATGATGGATCTGTCCAGCCAAACGGAGGGCATGGACATCAAGATCTCGCGGGACGCCGACGAGCCCCTTCGGGTCGTAACGCCCCGTCCGGCGAGCTGCCCGCATCATCGCTTCCAAGTATCCGGTCTTGAACTCCGGGTCTGGGATTCGCACCGTGTCCAGTACGTCCAGCGCATGCCGAGCGATGTAGACATGCTCGCTCAGCTTGCTGTTCCCGGTATCAGCGATGTCCGCTGTGAACAATTCGACGATGCGCGCGTAGGTCTGCCCGGCCTCCGACTCTTCGCCGATTTCCATGCAGTTGATCGCCTTGTTGACCAAGGTGGCGGCGACGTTCACTCGCAGCCAGGCTTCACTGCTCGACTGCCAGCGCTCGACGATCTCGTCGCAGACTTCGATACTCGCCCGTGTGTGCTGCTGGTTGTTGTGAACATCTCTGCCGATGACGAGGAGCGTGCTGAGGTCCATGAGCGCCTTGCAGCTCAGCCATTCCATCTCCGTGTCTCCCCCTCGAGGGATCAACTCGACCATCCGCCTCAGCGACCCGGTCGCGTGTGCATGCAGCTCGGGCACCAGAGCTGCGTCACGGTAGAGTTCGATGGCTCCCGAGATCGTCTGCCGGGCGAGGCCGTCGCCACGCGGTGCATACAAGCCGACTAACCAATCGGTCAACATGAGCGAGTCGTCGAACCGGCCGAGCGAAACGCAGCGGTCGGCCGTCGCGCCAACTGTCATGCAGTGCGCCAGATCCTCATCGGGCGCCGGCCCGAGCTCACGGGCGAGCGCCGGCAGGGTGCGCATCAGCCAGACGTGAAACTCCGCATCCGCATCCACCCGCCTCGTCGCATGCTGACGCGCCGAATCCCATCGCGCCAGGACGTTGTCCACAGTCGCTTCCATATCGAATTCGGGCAATGAGATCAACCCTTTCCGGGTCGGGTGGCCCGAGGGTCTCTCACCCCCGGGCTACCCGATCCACGATGGCGCAGAAGCCCACCAAGCAGAAGAGAGCGAAGACGGCTGGTACCCACTGCTCGACGTAGGACAGGGGCAGGTACTTCGTCTCGCCCCGGCGACCGGATCGCCCACCGGTGCAGTGGCCGGGGACACGGGCTGTCCTACTTGGCGGTCCAAAGGCCCAGGTCATTCGGGCGGGCGTCGGCCGCTCGCCGCAGCGCGTCCGGGGAACCCAGCATGCCGTGTGGCAGATAGCCGGACCGGACGCCCAGCTCCCACCCGTGTACTTGGACCGCGAGGGCGGCCAGGGCAAGGGCGCCGATCGGCAGCAGGGTCCTGGGGGCGGGATCGGAGCCCACACTCTCCCGGTGCTCGATGAGCCGGGCCACGAGAGCCTGCTCGAAGGCGTCCTGATCGTCGTCGAGAAGCACGCGAAGGAGGCGCTGGTCCGGTGTCATGGGGCCGGCCGCGTCCAGTTGCCGGGCCGCCTCGGTGCGCCCGTCGGCGTCCGGCTTGCACAAGGTCACCGTGGGCCAGTCGCGGGGCAGGTGCCCGCGTGCCCGGGGCAGGTAGCCGCACAGCGCGTCCATCTCCGCAAGATCTGCCGGTTCCGACGTCGAGGTCGGCTTCGAGTACGGCACCCCCTCCCGGATCGCGGGCGCGTAGTCGTTCCGCAGCAGCAGACCGATCACCCGCTGCCAGTCCCACACCAGGCCGCTGACCATGCACATCGCAAACGTTTCGACCCACGTGGCGGCCGTGGGGGCCTGCTCGACGATGTCGCCGAAAGCGATGTTCTCGCTGCTGAGACTCTCGTCGATGAGCGGGAAGACGATCTCCTGGTCACCGTCGGGGAAGCAGCCGACGCTCAGCACCCCCAGGGAGCACTCCGCCGCAGTCCGCAGTGCCGTGTGCGCCTGCTCGTCGAGCACCGGCTCCTCCACGGTGCGGGCGGCGATGTGGTCGAGGAGTTCGTCACGCATCTCCTGCATCTTCTCCGGGGACGGGTCGTCGTAGCGCATCCAGTGCCACCGCCCCCGGGTCCGTCGGGCGATGTCGTCGAGGGCCTGGGATATCCGCTGTCCGCTGACCTCGTGGCGCGTCACTTCTTGCACGGCTGCCGTCCTCCCGTGATCTTTCCGGCTGAACGCGGCACGCTACCAGCGGGCTCGGACATCGGGTCCGGCCGCGAGATCCGGGCATCAACAGGGACATCGAGTGGGCGGTACCGCCCGGGAAGTCGCCCGGCCACAGGCCGCAGAGCACGGCCGGGCATCCCCGCGGAAGGAGCCGCCGGGTCCGGGACGTCCTGTCGGACCACGGGAGTCAGGCGTAGCTGAGGATCAGCAACGCCGTCATGAACTGCGCCGCGACGTGCAGACCCAGGAGCCAGCCGCGTGCAAAGGCGAATGGCAGCCACTTCCTCGGCCAGGCGACCGCCGCGACGCCGAGCACGACCGCTGCCAGAAGGCCCCCGGGAATCCAGCCGTGGGGGACGGTGGCGCAGTCCTCGCCGTACGTCACACAGCCGGAGGCCCGGGGTGTGCTCAGCACGAAGAAGATGGAGCCGAGGAGTACGGGCACGAGCATGCCGAGCGCGATCCAGGAAGCCGTGCGGATGCCGCGGTCGGTGCGTTCCGGGTCGGCCGCGCGCTCCTCTGCGGGGACGAGGGCAGGAGTGGTGTTCATGTGGACCACCCAACCCCCCGGCGGCGCCGCAGGGTTGGGGACCAGTACCCGATTCCGCTGAGTACACGTGCTCATTCGTCCGGTGGCGCGACACACGTGCGGGACGGATCAGCTCCCGTCGCGCAGATCCTCAAGTCCCGTCGCACGGAAGGCGATCCGGTCGAAGGTCGCCGCGCAGCCCTCGCCCGTGGGCGACTGGACCAGGAAGCCGACGGAGGCCTCGGCCGCGCGCTGCGGATCGCCGAGTGCGAAGACGCGCACGAAGGTCCACTGCTCGCCGTCGGCCGAGGCGTGGAAGGCGAACGCGTTGCCGGTGCGGCTGAGGCGCAACCAGCAGCTGTCGCCGTCCACGACGAAGGAGTTGGCGTCGTCGGAGTGACCGCGGGTGACGACCGTGCAGACGGTGGGCAGGTCCGGGGAGAGCTCCAGACAGATCTTGGCCCACTCCCGTTCCCCGACGTGGAGGTAGAGGACCCCCGCGTCGAAGGCCGCGGTGAAGTCGACCCGGACCCGGGCGAGCAGCTGGAAGTCGCCCCGAGGTGCGGTGCCGAGGAGGCGGGGTGCGTCGCTCGCGGAGTCCAGGGCTTCATCGCCGGGTGGTACGAAGCGGTCCTGACGGGCTCCGGCACGGCCGGTCAGTGTGCCGTTCTCGTACGTCCAGTCGGACGCGGGGCCGAACGGACGTAGTTCAAAGGGGAGTTCGGGAAGGTGCGGGGTCATGCGCGGCGGCCGTTCACTCGGCGGGGCAGGTTCAGGGGGTTGTCGTCGCGGAGCTCCGGGGGGAGCAGGGCCTCGGGGGTCGTCTGGTAGGTGACCGGGCGCAGCCAGCGTTCGATGGCGGTGGCGCCGACCGAGGTGGAGGTGGAGGTGGTGGCCGGGTAGGGGCCGCCGTGGTGCTGGGCGGGGGCGACGGCGACGCCGGTCGGCCAGCCGTTGACGAGGACCCGGCCGGCCAACGGGGTGAGGGCCGCGAGGAGTCCGGGGGCGTCGGTGTCGGCGCCGTCCGTGGCGATCTGGAGGGTGGCGGTGAGGTTGCCGGGAAGCCGGGAGAGGACGGCGGTGATCTCGTCCGCGGAGGCGTAGCGGGCGACGACGGTGACCGGGCCGAAGCACTCCTCCAGAAGCGCGTCGTGCGGGCCCTCGGCCGTCAGGAGGTGCGCCGGTACGGTGAGGAAGCCGGCCGCGACGGTGTGCTCGCCGCCCGCGCCGGGGGTGACCGGGGCCTCCACATCGGGCAGTTCGGCCCGTTCGCGTACGCCTGCGACGAAGGCGTCGCGCATCCGGTGGTCGAGCAGAACCCCGGCCTCGGTGTCGCTGACCGCGTCGGTCAGCGACTTCAGCAGCCGGTCGCCGCTCTCCCCCGCCGGGGCCAGGACGAAGCCGGGCTTGGTGCAGAACTGGCCCGACCCCATCGTCATCGAGCCCGCGAGCCCGGCGCCGATCTGCTCGCCGCGCTCGGCGGCGGCGGCCTCGGTGACGACGACGGGGTTGAGGGAGCCCAGCTCGCCGTGGAAGGGGATGGGGGCGGGGCGGGCGCCCGCCGCGTCGAACAGGGCGCGGCCGCCGCGTACGGAGCCGGTGAATCCGGCGGCGGCGACGAGCGGGTGCTTGATCAGTTCGATGCCCGCGTCGAAGCCGTGCACCAGGATCAGTACGTCCTCGGGCAGGCCGACGCGGGCCGCCGCCCGGCGCAGTACGGAGGCGCACAGTTCGGATGTGGCGGGGTGGTCGGGGTGCGCCTTGACGACGACCGGGCAGCCGGCGGCCAGTGCGCTCGCGGTGTCACCGCCGGGGACGGAGAAGGCGAGCGGGAAGTTGCTGGCCGCGTACACGGCGACGACGCCGAGCGGGATCTTGTAGCGGCGCAGGTCGGGCCAGGGCGGGGTCCTGGTGGCGTCCTCGTGGTCGATGTGGATGTCGAGGAAGGCGCCCTCGTCGACAACCTCGGCGAAGGCCCGCAACTGGGCTGCGGTGCGCGCGAGTTCACCGGTGAGCCGGGCCGGGCCGAGTGCGGTCTCGGCGTCGGCGGCCTCGATGATGTGCTCCCCGGCCTCGGTGAGCAGTTCGGCGGCGGTACGCAGGAACGCGGCGCGCATGGTGCGGTCGGCGAGCGATGCGCGTACCGCGTGGGCGGCCCGGACCGCACGGTCGACCTCCTCCGCCGTAGCCTCCACCGCAACCTGCTCACGCGGGTTCCCGGTGCGGGGGTCGACGCTCCAGACTGGTGCTGCTGCCACCGTGATTCCTTCCGCTCCACTGCCACACATCAGAAGTTGTTCGGTATTCTGAACAGGGTTCCCGATCGTGAATATGCGGCGACTCTATTTCCGGGCGTTCGGTGTTGGCAAGAAGTCGCTGGGTTCAAGAGGTCGCAGGATTTCGTAAGTGGGCTGGAAGGGGCGTAGAGCGATGTCGGCTGCCGAGTCTGGTGGGGCACAGGTCAAGTCCGCCGTGCGGACGGTGGAACTGCTCGAATACTTCGCCGGGCGACCCGGCATGCACTCGCTCGCCGCGGTGCAGGAGGCGGTCGGCTATCCCAAGTCCAGTCTCTACATGCTGCTGCGCACGCTGGTGGAGCTCGGCTGGGTGGAGACCGACGCGACGGGTACGCGGTACGGGATCGGCGTACGGGCCCTGCTCGTCGGCACCTCGTACATCGACGGCGACGAGGTCGTCGCGGCCGCCCGCCCGACGCTGGACCGGCTCTCCGACGACACGACGGAGACCATCCACCTGGCCCGCCTCGACGGTACGAACGTGGTGTACCTCGCCACCCGGCAGTCCCAGCACTATCTGCGCCCCTTCACCCGCGTCGGCCGTCGGCTGCCCGCCCATTCCACCTCGCTCGGCAAGGCGCTCCTGGCCACCCACAGCGACGAGCAGGTCCGCAAGATGCTCCCTCAGACGCTGCCCGCGCTGACCGAACACACCATCACCGACCGCGAGAAGCTCATCGAGGAGCTGCACCTCATCCGCGAACAGGGCTACGCGGTGGACCGCGAGGAGAACACCCTCGGGCTGCGCTGCTTCGGCGTCGCCGTCCCGTACCGCACCCCCGCCCGCGACGCCATCAGCTGCTCGGTGCCGGTCGCCCGGCTCACGCCCGCGCACGAGCAAATGGTGAAGGACGCGCTGTTCGACGCGCGGGACCGCCTGGCGCTGGCCACCCGGAGGCTCTGACCGTGCAAGTTGCCCTGCGCGAGGTGCGCGACAGCGATCTGCCCCTGTTCTTCTCGTTCATGTCCGACCCGGAGTCGGTCAGGGCGGCCGCCTTCACCAGCGAGGACCCCACCGACCGGCACGCGTTCGACGCCCACTGGCGGCGCATCCTGGCCGACGGCTCCGTCGTGATGCGGACCGTGGTCGCGGACGGCGCGGTGGTCGGCAGCGCCGGAGTGTACGGGTCGCCGGACGACCGCCAGGTCACCTACTGGATCGACCGGACGCACTGGGGCCGCGGGCTCGCGACGACCGCACTGCGGGCGCTGCTCGACGTCGTACCGGAACGCCCGCTGCACGCACGGGCCGCGGCCGACAACACCGGCTCGCGCCGGGTGCTGGAGAAGTGCGGGTTCGCCGTCACCGGCAAGGACCACGGGTACTCGCACGCCCGCGGCGAGGAGACCGACGAGCTGCTGTTCACCCTGCCGGGGTGACCGGGCGTTGATCCCTCGCCGCGCCGGGACGACCGGGGGAGGGTCCACTCACGCCGTCGGGACGACCAGCAGGTGGTCCGCCTCCGCCGTGCGGCGGAGGCGGATCGTCGTACGGCACGACGTGCGGGCGCGGGCCGCGCGGCAGCGTGGGTGCCATGACGCAGACACCGCTCGCACCCGCCGCCGTCACGACGCGGCGGACCGCCCGCTCCGCACTCCGTACCGTCGCCATCGCGTCCTGCCTTCCGTACATGGCCCTCAAGACCGCCTGGATCTCCGGCAGCCACCTCGGTGTGCCGGACGGCAGTCCGCTGCTCGACCACCGCACCACGATGGCCGCCGCCAACGCCGCGACACTCCTGATGGACAGCGCGGTCCTGGTCATCGCCCTGCTGCTCACCCAGGCATGGGGACGGCGGGTTCCCGCCTGGGTGCTCGTCCTGCCGATGTGGGTGGCCACCGGGCTGCTGCTGCCGATCATGACCGGGTACCCGTCGCAGCTCCTCGTCGGCCTGGCCGGCGGCGATGTCCAGGGCTCCGGACATGCCTCGCGTCCCTTCCTCGACGCGTGGGTCTTCGGCGTCGTCTACACAGGCTTCATCGTCCAGGGCCTCACCCTCGGCACCCTCTTCGCGCTGTACGCCAGGGACCGCTGGGGCCATCTCTGGCAGGGCGCGTTGAGTGATCTGCCGAGGAGCCCCACCGGTCCCGCCCAGCGTCTCGCCGCGACCGCGGCCTCGCTGCTCGCCGTCGTACCGGGCACCATGCATCTGCTCTGGGCCACGGGATCGGCCACGGGATCGGCCACGGGACTCGACGCGAGCCGGATCGCAGAACGCGACGCCGGGTTCCGCGTCATGGAAGCGATCGCCGTGTTCTTCGTCGCCGCCGCTGTCGCCGGGGTGCTGCTGCTCGCCTTCAGTCGCCGTTCCACGTTGCCTCTCGCGGTGCCGCTCGCCCTGTCCTGGGGCGGTTCCGGAGCCACGGCCTGCTGGGGCGGCTGGCTGGCCATCGCCTCGTTGAGCGGGGTTCAGGACGCCGCCGAACAGCCCACTGCCGCGATGATGCTGACATACGCTGTGCAGATGCTGGTCGGGACGCTGGTGGTCACCCTCGGCGCGTACTTCTTCTCGGAACGCGCGGCGGAACGGGCCTCCCGTCCCTCGGACTCGCACCCGTCGGAGCCACGCACCTCGGTGTCGGCCGCGCCTGCGCCGGGCTCCCTTTCGTCGGGCTCGTTCGCGGCGGCACCGCCCGCCCGTCCGTCCGGCTCCGGCACGTGACGCCGCTGCTCGGGCGGCGGGCCCGGCTGCGCTGGCTGCATCTGATCATCGGCGGCGCCCTGCTGATGCCGTACTTCCTGGTCGGGCTGGTGATCGTCGGCTCGCACCGACCCGGCACGAACATCCTCTCCGACCCCACCGGTCAGTTGACCGCATTCGCGTACGCGCTGCCCATGGTCGCGGTCACCACGCTCTTCGCACCGGCCCGGCCGTTGTCGGTGGCCACGGCCCGTGCGCTGTGCGGCATCCCCCGTGACCGGCCGCTCGCCGACGGTCCCGCGAGGACGCGGCAGGCGCGCGTCCGGACCGCCGGCTGGTACACGCTGCATCTCGCGCTCGGCGGCATCATCAGCGGGATGACGCTGGCGCTGACACCGTACGCGGTGGGCGTCATGATGTTGCCGTTCTCCGAAGCGGTACGGAACTCCCGTGTTCTCGACCTGCCCGAAGGGCTCGACCGGCCATGGATCCTCGCCCTGTCCCCACTCGCCGGCGCCGCGATGCTCGCTGCGCCGGCCGGTTGCGCTGCACTGGCGGGGGCGCTCCTCGCCGACCGGGCGCCGGTGCTGCTGGGCCCGACCCCGGAGGACCGGCTGGCGGCGGCGGAACGCCGAGCGGCCGATCTGGCGGCACGCAACCGGCTCGCCCGGGAGCTGCACGACTCGGTCGGTCATGCGCTGAGCGCGGTCACCCTCCAGGCGGGCGCGGCCCGCAAAGTCCTGGGCAGCGACCCGGAGTTCGTGCGCGAGGCACTGGCCGCGATCGAGGAGACCACCCGACGGACGGTCGGCGAACTCGACTGGGTGCTCGGCCTGTTGCGCAACGACGAGGAGCACGGCGGGCCCGGGGCGGCGGGCCCGGCGCTCGACGCGCTGAACGGGCTGCTGGAGCGCTGCGGGGTGCCGGTCTCGTGCGTCGTGGAGGGTGACACCGGCACGGTCCCGGCCGCTGTGTCGAGGGAGGCGTACCGGATCGTGCAGGAGGGACTGACCAACGCGCTGCGGCACGGCGTGCGCGGGGCGCCGGTGGAGCTGCGGATCGGGGTGGACGGGGAGGAGCTGGGGATCACCATGGACAATCCGTTGCCGGACCTGCCACCGGTGGTACGGCCCGGGGGCGGCCGCGGACTGCGAGGCATCACCGAACGGGCCGTGCTGCTGGGCGGCCGCACGGAAGCCGGACCGCACGACGGCACCGGCCTGTGGCGGCTGACCGCCCGGCTCCCCCTGCACGCCCCCGAGGAGAACCGATGAGCACGACGGTCCGGGTGGTCCTGGCCGATGACGAGCGCATGGTGCGTACGGCGTTGCGCGTCATCCTGGACGCGGAGCCCGACCTGGAGGTCGTCGGCGAGGCGGCAACCGGCGCGGAGGCCGTGTCCGTGGTGCGTGAGCTGCGCCCCGATGTCGTGCTGATGGACGTGCGGATGCCGGAGATCGACGGCATCCGGGCCACCGAGCAGATCCTCGGCACGCTCGACGATCCGCCGCGGATCGTCGTCGTCACCACCTTCGAGAACGACTCCTACGTGTACGACGCGCTCGTCGCCGGTGCTGCGGGTTTTCTGCTGAAGCGCGCGGCGGCCGAGGACCTCGTACAGGCGGTGCGGCTGGTCGCGCGGAGCGACTCGCTGCTGTTCCCGTCGGCGCTGCGGACGCTCGCCGACGAGCACGCGAGCCGACGGGCATCCGCCCCGCCGTCGTGGGTGGCCCGGCTCACCGACCGGGAGGCGGAGGTGCTGCGGCTGGTGGCGGCGGGGCTGACCAACGCGGAGATCGCCGAGCGGCTGCTGGTGGGGGCCTCGACGGTGAAGACACATGTGGCCGCGGTGCTGGCGAAGACCGGGGTGCGGGACCGCACCCAGGCAGTGATCGCGGCGTACGAATCGGGGTTCATCGCCCCCGGCCGGCCCGCCCGATCATGAGAAATCGGTGAGAAACGGCACAACCGGGAACACCTCACGGCGCCCCGCTCGTCCCCCCAGCGGGATGAACAAAACGATCAGGCACACCTCGGTCTTCTGTCTGCTGCTGATCCTCGCCCTGCTGGTGCGGGCGACCTGGGTGCAGGCATACCAGGGACAGGCGCTCGCAGACGACGAACACAACCGGCGGAACACCATCGCGCAGTACGCGCAGCCGCTCGGCGACATCATCGTGGCCGGGAACCCGGTCACCGGATCGAAGAGGACGGTGGGCAGCGACCTCGCGTACAAGCGCACCTACAAGCAGGGCGATCTCTACGCGGCCGTCACCGGCTACAGCTCGCAGGCGTACGGCGCCACACAGCTCGAAGGGATCTACAGCCATGTGCTGGACGGCACCGACGACCGGCTGAAGAACCCGATGGACGTGGTGACGAACAAGCAGGCCTCCCCCGGCAACGTCCTGACGACGATCGACCCGGCTGTGCAGAAGGCGGCGTACGGGGCGCTCGGCAACGACAAGGGGGCGGCGGTCGCGATCGACCCGAAGACCGGGCAGATCCTGGGCATGGTCTCCACCCCGTCGTACGATCCGTCGACGATCAGCGGGACGGCGGACGAGGACGCCTGGAAGAAGCTGCTCGCCGACAAGAACAAGCCGATGGTCAACCGCGCGCTGCGGCAGCCGCTGGCGCCCGGTTCGACGTTCAAGCTGGTGGTGGCTTCCGCAGCGCTGGAGAACGGGCTCTACAGCTCGGTCGACCAGCGCACGGACAGCCCCGACCCGTACACCCTGCCCGGCACCAGCACCGTCCTGAGGAACGAGAGCGCCTCGGCCCCCTGCGAGAACGCCACGCTGCGGACCGCGCTCCAGTACTCCTGCAACAACGTCTTCGCGAAGGTCGCCGCCGACCTCGGCCAGGACAAGGTCAGGGCGATGGCGGAGAAGTTCGGCTTCAACACCGAGAAGCTCGATGTGCCGGTACGGGCCACCAAGAGCATCTACCCGTCCGGCATGGACAAGGCGCAGACGGCGCTGACGGGCATCGGTCAGTTCGAGGTCACCGCGACGCCGATGCAGATGGCCATGGTCTCGGCCGCCCTCGCCAACGGCGGCGAGCTGGCCGCACCGCACATGGTGTCCGAGGTGACGGACTCCAAGGGCAATACGTTGCAGGACTTCGCCGACGGGGACACGAAGCGGGTCGTCTCGCAGTCCACCGCCGAGCAGATGCGCAGCGCGATGGTCACCGTTGTCGAACAGGGCACCGGCACCAATGCCCGGATATCCGGGGCCGAGGTGGGCGGCAAGACGGGTACCGCGCAGAACGGCGTGGGCAACAGCAACACCCCGTACGCCTGGTTCACCTCGTATGCGAAGGACAAGTCCAGCGGCAAGGAGGTCGCGGTCGCCGTGATCGTCGAGGACTCGGGCTCGGCCCGCTCGGAGGTCAGCGGCAACGGTCTGGCGGCACCGATCGCCCAGAAGATGATGAAGGCGGCGCTCAAGGGGTGAGGCCGAGGGGCGGGGCGAGAGCGGCGCGCCGGTGCGCTCTCGCCCCGCCCCGTCGGCGGCTCCTCACGGTCCCGGCCCCCTGGGTGGGCGCAGTGGCGGGCATCCGGCATGTGCCGTACACCCGTGCTGGGCCGTCGGGCGCGGCCTGCTGCGAAGTAGGGCATCTGCCCGATGCCGCCGGGCGTCCTCAGTCACCAGCCTGAACACGTGACGAACGTGCGGGTCAGGAGGGTTGCGGTGGGTGTGATGGCGAGGTCGGCGACGGTGCGGGTGTTGCGGGACCGTACGGCGGGGCTGTTCCTGGCGGCGGTCGTCGTCTCCGGTTTCGGGACGTCCGCGATGTGGCTCGCGGCCGGGGTCTGGGTCAAGTCGCTCACCGGCTCGGACAGTCTGGCGGCACTCGCCGTCTTCGCGATGTGGCTGCCGGTGCTGGTCGGGCCCGCGCTCGGTGCGATCGCCGACCGGCTCCCCAGGAAGCCGCTCCTCGTTGCGTCGAACCTCGTCATGGCGGGGCTGGTGGCCTCACTGGTCGTGGTCGACTCGGCGGGGCGGGTCTGGATCCTCTTCGCCGTGCTCGTCCTGTACGGAACGAGTTCCGTGCTGATGGACGCGGCCGAGTCGGCGCTGGTCGCCGGGGCCGTCGACGCCCGGCTGCTGGGTGATTTCAACGGGCTGCGGATGACGGCGAACGAGGGCATGAAGCTGCTGGCGCCGCTGACCGGCGCGGCACTGTACGGCGGGTTCGGGGGCGGCGCGGTGGCGCTGCTGGACGCGGTGTCGTTCGCGCTGGCGGCCGGGGTCTACGCGCTCCTGCCGGTGCGGGAGCCGGTCGCGACCGCCACGGCCGGATGCCGGTGCGAACTCGCCGCGGGTGCACGCCAGTTGTGGCGATCTCCGGCGCTGCGTCCGCTCGTGCTGGCGGGATCGGTGACGATGCTGTGCGCGGGACTCAACGGGGCGGCGGTCTACGCCTTCGTCGACGACGGTCTCGGGCACTCCCCCACCTACGCGGGCGTGCTGTACGCGGTGCAGGGCGCCGGGTCCGTCGCCGTGGGGCTGCTGGCAGGGCCGTTGCTGCGGCGGCTGCCGGAGCGGGTGTTCACGGCGGCCGGGATCGCGCTGTTCGCGGTGGCGGTGGGGGCACGGGCGCTGCCGTACGACGCGGTGGCGCTGGTGGGGAGCGCGGCCATCGGGATCGGGCTGCCGTGTGTGCTGATCGCCGCGATGACGGCGGTACAGCGGGAGACCCCGGAGGCCCTGCTGGGCCGCACCGCCGCGACGGTGAACACGCTGATGATGGTGCCGAACGCGGTGGCGCTGGCGCTCGGCGCCGGGCTGATCGCGCTGGTGGACATCCGGGTACTGCTGCCGCTGGTCGGTGCGGCGGCGCTGCTGACCGCAGCGCTGCTGGTCACGGGCCGGCGGGGGTTGCTGACAGCCGCCCCCACCGGCCCGCTTCCCTCATCGACCGAGGCGTGACAGCGCTCCGGCGACGGCACCCAGGGCCGCCGGTGCACGGCAGCACCGCGCCCCGCCGCCTCCGCCGCCAGGTCCACCGGACAGCCGCGGACCGCGGGCTGCGCGATGCAGGACGCCATGCCACGGTCCGCGAAGGTAAGGGAACGGCAAAGCCGGGTCGTTCGTTACCCCGGGCATGACCGCTATGACCCCCGGCTCGAACATCCCTCTCTCCGCCGCCCGCGTGGTAGTGGACGTCTCCGCCCCGGTGCGGCTCGACGTTTCGGGCCTGCTGCTCACCTCCGACGGCAAAGTGCGCTCCGACGACGACTTCATCTTCTACAACCAGCCCACCGGCCCCGGCGTGACGTACCGCTCCGGCGGCGGCACCGCGCCGGACGCGATCGTGGTGGACACCACCGCGGTCCCGCCCGGCATCGAGAAGATCGTCGTCACGGCGAGCCCGGACGCGGCGGGCCAGACCTTCCAGGGCATCGAACCCACCGCGACTGTGCGCAACGCCGACGACAGCAGTGTGCTCGCCACGTTCACGCCGCCCGGGCTGGGCGCCGAGACGGCGCTCGTGGTCATCGAGGTCTATCTCCGCAACGGTGCCTGGAAGGCCCGGGCGGTCGGCCAGGGCTATGCGAACGGACTGGCCGGAATCGCCACGGACTTCGGCGTCTCGGTCGAGGAGGAGCCCGCCGTCGCGCCCGCGCCCGTCGTGCCCCCGATGCCCGCCGCCCCGCCCGTGGACCCGCGGATCGCCGCGTCCGCGGCCCCCGCCGCCCCGCCCGCGCCCGCCGCCTCCGGCAAGATCAACCTCGACAAGGGCCGGGTCAGCCTCCAGAAGAACCAGACGGTCTCCCTGGTCAAGGCCGGCCGGCCGCTGCTCTCCCAGGTCAAGATGGGCCTCGGCTGGGAGCCCGCGTTCCGCGGCAAGGACATCGACCTCGACGCCTCGGTGATCGCCTACGGCCCCAACCGGAACCACCTGGACAGCTGCTACTTCGGCAAGCTCTCCATCCTGAACGGCGCGATCAAGCACTCCGGCGACAATCTCACCGGCGAGGGCGCGGGGGACGACGAGGTGATCGTCGTCGACCTGGGCCGGATCCCGGCGGAGGCGACCGGCCTGGTCTTCACGGTCAACTCGTTCACCGGCCAGAAGTTCACCGAGGTCGCCAAGGCCTACTGCCGGCTGATCGACGCCACCACCGGCGAGGAGCTGGTCCGCTTCGACCTGACCGGCGCCGAGCCGCAGACCGGCGTGATGATGGCCAAGCTGATCAAGCAGTTCTCCGGCGAGTGGGAGATGACGGCCATGGGCGACTTCGTGAAGTCACGCACCGTCCGCGGCATGGTGAAGCCCGCCGCCCAGGCGCTGTAACGCCGCAAAGGGCTTCCGGCGACAACCTCCGATACGGCTTCAGGGGCACCTGCGAGTGCCAGGTGCCCCTGAAAACGGAGAGCGTGACGGAACGGCGGACGCTGCGCGTGCTCGCCGGCCCTCTCAGAGCTTGGTCAGCTTGGAGTACGGGCTCAGGATCCTCCCCTGTCGCCCCGAGAAGTCGATGAGTACTGCGTCGTTGTCGCCCTCGACAGCGAGGACGCGACCCAGTCCGAACTGGTCGTGCGACACCCGGTCGCCCACATCGAACAATTCGACCGGTGGGGCCGCCTGGGCCGGGCGGTTGAAGGGACTGGAAGGCAGGTGGCGCCGGGAACCGGCTGACTGTTTCATTACCTTGAGTATGCGCCCTGGGAACGCCCGACGCCATGCCCGTCCACTCCTGGGGGCCCACTGATGCCGGATTCGTAATCAGCGATTCCAGGGCCAGTCCGCGTCCCGGCCCGCTTCCAGCAACGGCACCATGCGGAACGCCGCGTCCGAAAGACCCCCGAACGTGTGGCGGTTCCCACCTCCTGACGGGGCGTGCCCGACCCGGTATCCGGCCAGGTTCCAGGTGTAGACGGGCACCCCGGACGGCACGGCCGCGGTCGCGTCCGCGGCGTACGAGAACGACGCCTGCTCGTCGGTGACGACCAGTACCCGGTCATGCTTCTTGTAATGGCGGCGCACCGCCTCGGCGGTGTTGGTGCCGCCGAGGTCACCGAAGCGCTCCAGGACCTTCAGCACGGACTCGCGCCGGCGGTACCTCACCGGTGCGCTGTTCGTACCGAACTGCACCAGATCGGCATCGGCGGCCCGCAGCGCCAGCGCCGTGCCGAAGATCGCGGCGGCGTCGGCCCGGTTGAGCTGCGAGCGGTCCGACAGCGGCGACCACATCGAGCCCGAGCGGTCGACCAGGATCAGCGTCCGCCCCGGCAGCGCGGGCACATTGCTCAGGGAGTGTCCGAGCGCCTTCTCCAGCGGGTGGGCCCAGCGCAGTGAGGGCGCGTGCTGGTAGGCCGCGAGGTAGCGGAACGGGAACTGCCGCGACGCGGCGACCACGTCCGGGTCGCAGATCTTCGCCGCGACCTGCGCGGCGACCTCGTCGGATACGCCCGCCTCGTCGAAGTTGCGCAGATTGCGGACGAGCGCCATCGCGCCCATCGACGGAATCACCGCTTCCCAGGCCGCGGCGTCCATCGGCCCCTGCAGCCAGCCCGCCAGGGCCTCCCAGGTCATGCCCGCGGCCGCGAGCCGCTCCGCCCCGTCCGCGCCCTCGACCACGGCCCGGCGCTCCCCGACCGGAAGTTCCATCAGCACGCGGTGAGCGGTGAGGGTGCGGTCGGAGACCGGCACCACGGCCGCCTCCGGGTGGTGACGGCGGTCGAGGGCGTACCGGAACAGCTCGCCCTGCCACGGTTTGTGAGGGTCGGGCGAGGCGTGCACCAGGTTCAGGATGTCGCCGAAGCGGTAGCCCTTGGACGCGGTGTCGTACTTCAGCAGCGACTTGCCGTTGTAGAGGCGGCGTACGGCATCGGCGATGCCGCGCTTGACGGGCTTGGGCACGGCACGTCCGTAGCGCGAGGTCCAGTATCCGAGGAGCTCGCCGGGCTCGTCGGCGCGCAGCAGGACGGAGTCGACGACCTGGCGGTTGGAAGGTCCGTCCTCGGCCCCCGCGTCGAGCCGCGCCTTCACGTACTCGGCGGCGCCGACGATCGAGGCGGTACGCATCCGGCCGTCGCGGCGCAGCCAGTGGAGCAGGCCGGCGGTCCACTCCGGGTCGCCGACGGCGAGTACCCGCACCATTTCCGCGAAGCGGTCGTCGCGCTGCTCGCCGTTCTCGTAAAAAGTCTGCTGCGATACGAAATTGGCGACGGCGAGCAGGAAGAGTTCCGAGCGGTTGTCCCGGAGATGTCCTCGGCCGCCCTGATGGGTGGGCGCGGTGCGCCCGGTCGACTTCACGGGCGAGGTGACGCGGGACTTGGTGGTGTGGATGTTGAAGCGTGCCATGTGGATTCCCCCGAATTCATTGGGAGAAGGCACAGCGGAAAAGGGGGTGCCCGAGGTCAGGAGTCGGTGACGGGCTTTCCTGATGCTCTACCGCTTTGAGCTACCGGCCGTGGCCGGGCGGGACTTGAACCCGCAACCGTCAGACCCCATGAAGTATCCGTCACCTGCGCACCGGGCACCCCCCGATGTCTGTGCCTCCCGAGATCAGAGTCGGCGGCGGCGTTTTTCGTTTCAAGAAGTAGCCGCAGCCTGCGCACCGGGAGGTGCATGCAGTCATTGCTGATGAAGTTGTGATGTCCGGAGATCAGGGTCGGCGGAACCGACGAAGGCGCTCTGCCGCTGAGCCACGCCTGTACGAATACGGGCGGCGGGACTCGAACCCGCGACATCCTCCTGGGAAGTAGGTCCTGCCTGCGCACCTGGACACGGACAGGACTCTAGAGGGGAAACTCCACGGAGCGCGAGGGAATTACTCCCGCCGCGTCACCGGCCGTCAGGCGCGGTTCGGCTGACGCTTCCACGGACCGGTGATGGCGAGCATGATGCCCGGCGTCTGGATGTTGGCGTACAGCGTCTTGCCGTCGGGCGAGAACGTGACACCGGTGAACTCGCTGTACTCCGGCTCCTGTTCGCTGCCGATGTTCAGCTCGTTGCGCGCGATCGGGTAGGTGCGGCCGCTGTCGGTCGCCCCGAACAGGTGCTGGATGCCGTTGCCGTCCTCGGCGATCACCAGACCACCGTACGGCGAGACGGTGATGTTGTCCGGGCCGTCGAAGGCGCCGTCCTTCGACGGGTCGGCGTTCACTCCGAGGAGCACCTTCAGCGTCAGCGTGCGGCGCTTCGGGTCGTAGAACCAGACCTGGCCGTCGTGCTGGACGGGACTCTCGTCGCGGGCGAACGAGGAGACGAGGTACGCGCCGCCGTCGCCCCACCACATGCCTTCGAGCTTGCGGGCGCGGGTGATCTCGCCGGCCGCGAACTGCTTGCGCACGGAGACGGTCTTCGCGTCACGGTCGGGTACGTCGACCCAGTCCACGCCGTACACCGTGCCGGTCTTCGTGGCGCGGGACAGGTCGTCGACGAACTTGCCGTTGCTGTCGAAGCACTTGGTGGCCTGGAGGACACCGGCGTCGTCGGCGAGCGTGCGCAGCTTGCCGCGGCCGTGCCGGAAGCCGTGCGGCGGAACCCAGCGGTAGAGGAGCCCGTTGGGGCCCGCGGCGTCCTCGGTCAGGTAGGCGTGGCCGAGCTTGGGGTCGATGACGACGGCCTCGTGGGCGTACCGGCCGAACGCCTTGATGGGGCGCGGGTCGCGGTTGGCGCGCTTGTCGTACGGGTCGACCTCGAAGACATAACCGTGGTCCTTGAGCAGGCCGTTCTTGCCGGCCTTGTCCTCGGTCTCCTCGCAGGTGAGCCACGTGCCCCACGGGGTGGCGCCACCGGCGCAGTTGGTGGACGTACCGGCGATGCCGACCCACTCGGCGGTACGGCCGTCGCGGCGGGTCTCCACAACGGTGCAGCCGCCGGCCGCGATCGGGTCGTAGACGAGGCCCTCGGTGAGCGGTACCGGGTGCTCCCAGCCTGCGCGGGTGCCGCTCAGCTCATGGTTGTTGACGAGCAGGGTGACGCCGCGGGGGCCCTCGAAGGTGGCCGTGCCGTCGTGGTTGGAGGGGGTGTACTCGCCGGTCTCCAGCTTGGTGACACCGCAGTGGGTGATGACCTCGTACTCGAAGCCGGCAGGCAGCGCGAGGAGGCCCTCGGGGTCGGCGATCAGCGGTCCGTAGCCCGGTTCGCCGTGGTTTCCGTGGCCGTTCCCGTGCTCCTGGTCGCTGTTGCCGTGCTTCGCGTCCTCGGCGGCCAGGGCGCCGGGTGCGGTGGCGAGCGCGGCGACGGTACCGGTCAGGGCGATGCCGGCACCGGTGAGAGCGGACTGTTTGGTGAATTCCCTGCGAGTGAAGGGCATCACGTACTCCTGGAGCAACTGAGCGGGTTGTTGGCGCGCCCACGGTCGCGCCCCTGCCCGAACACCAGTTGAACTGTGGGCGACGTCGAGTGGCCTCCTTCCTGTGCAGTTGGCCGAAACGGCACCGCCGGATGCGGTGCCGGATGCGGATACAGACGGCCGGATGCGGACGGGCAACAGCGGCCGGCCGCGTACAGCTGCCCGTAGACGGCTGTCCGTAGCCGGCCGATGCCACGCCCGGTCGTGTGTCTCAGGCCCGCGACCGCGCCTTGAACGCCGCCTTGCGGGCCTCCTTGGCCTTCTTCTTGTCGCTGTGCAGCCGCCCCATCGCCTCGAGGACGTCCGCCGTCGCCGGGTGCTCCACCCGCCACGCCTCGCCGAAGAAGCCGCTGTGCTGACCCGCCAGGCCCTCCACCAGGCCCTGGAGCTCGTCGAGGTCGCCCTCGGCCTCCAACTGGGCCGCGATCGTGTCGATGGCGAGCCAGAAGATCATCGACTCGGGCGGCGCGGGCACGTCCGCCGCGCCCAGCTCCGCGAGCCAGACCCGGGCGAGGCCGCCCAGTTCGGCGTCGTCCAGCACCGCGCGTACCGCGGGCTCCGCCTCCGCGCCGACCAGGGCGAGCGCCTGCTGGCAGTTGAGCCGCCGCAGCGGCGCCTGCCGGTCCGTTCCGCGGGCCGCCGCCAGGAGTTCGGCCGCGGCGCCGTCCGCGCCGCGCCGGGTGAGCCACAGCTCGATCTCGCCGCGCGCCGCCTCCTCGGGGTAGTACGCGATGCCGCCGAGGAGTGCGTCGGCCCCCTTGTCCGCGAGGTCGCCGATCGCCGGGGCGTCCACCCCGGCCTCCAGCATCCGGGCCCGGATGCCGTACAGGCCGAGGGGGGTCAGCTTCACCATGCCGTACCGGGTGACGTCCTCGTCGTCGGCCGCGACGGCGGCTTCCTCGCCCTCCTCGGCCAGCAACGCCTCGTCCACCGGGCGGTATTCGACGATCCCCATGGGTTCGAGGACCCGGAACTGGTCGTCGAGGCGCATCATCGCCTCGGACACCTGTTCAAGGATGTCGTCGGTGGGCTCGCCCATGTCGTCCGGCACCAGCATCGACGCCGCGAGCGCGGGCAGCGGTACGGGCGCCACGTCCGCGCCGCCGTCGCCGACGGTGAGCAGGTACAGATTGCCGAGGATCCCGTCGAGGAATTCCGCCTCGGCCTCCGGATCCCAGTCCAGGGAATCGAAGTCCACCGTGCCGTCCTCGCCGACGAGGTCGGCGAAGTCCTCGAAGAAGGGCGCGGTGGCATCGGCGTGGACGGCATCCAGCCCGTCGAGCCAGATCGACAGGACGTCCTGCGGCGAACCTCCGGTGATCAGCGCCAGGTTCTCACCGGCGGCGGCGGTCCCCTCCGCGTCCTCCCCGTCGGTCTCCTCCGGGTCCTCGACGTCGACCAGTCCCGTGTCGACCGCGAGCCGCCACGCCTCGCTGGCCTCCGCCGCGCCGTCCTCGTCCGCCGTGCGGCCGAGGTGCTCGGCCGCCGCGGGCAGCTGCGCTTCGACGAGCTCGCCACCGGCGCCGACCCGGGTCTCCGGGCCGGCCCAGCGGGCGAGCCGGACGGCGCGGGCGAGCAGCGGCGCGGCGAGCGCGTCCCGTGCCAGCTCGGCCTCGGTGCGCAGCCTTACGGGCGGCAGGGTGGGGCGCTCTGCGGACATCAGGTGGTTCTCCTCGGGACGTACGGGGCGTACGGGGCGCGTACGGGATCGGGCGGCCCAAGCGTAGACGCATTTCGCCCCATGCCACCCGGTTCATGAAACGGACAGCTTCCGTCCACCGGGAGGTTCTTGACAACGAATGTGGCCACACAAGAGATTGACGCGCGTAGACCCAATCGTCCCCCTCGATATTCCGGAGCTCTTGATGCCCGCCGTATCGTCCAGAACAACCGCCGTATCCGCCGTGGTCGCCGCCGCGCTCGCCGCGGGCCTGCTCACCGGCGCAGCCACCGCTTCCGCATCCGCCTCCTCCTCCCCGGCCGTCTCCTCCCCGCCCGCCGACGGCCAGGTCCGGATCCACGACATCCAGGGCACCACCCGGATATCCCCGCTCGTCGGCCAACAGGTCGGCGGGGTCGCGGGCATCGTCACGGGTGTGCGGACGTACGGCTCGAAGGGCTTCTGGTTCCAGGACCCGAACCCCGACGCCGACCCCGCCACCAGCGAGGGCATCTTCGTCTATACCGGCTCCGCGCCGACCGTCGCGGTCGGTGACGCGGTCACGGTCGCGGGCACGGTCGCCGAGTTCGTCCCGGGCGGCGCCTCCTCCGGCAACCAGTCGCTCACCCAGATCACCAAGCCCACCGTCGCCGTGGTCTCCTCGGGCAACGCCCTGCCCGCGCCGGTGACGGTCTCGGAGCGCTCGGTCCCCGCCCGGTACACCCCGGCGGGCGACCCCGCGGCGGGCGGCTCGATCGACGCGCTCCCTCTCGCCCCGTCCCGCTACGCCCTGGACTACTACGAGTCCCTGGAGGGTATGAACATCCGCATCGGCTCCTCCCGGGTGGTCGGCGCCACCGACCCGCACGCCGAGCTGTGGGTGACGGTGAAGCCGCACGAGAACGCCGACAACCGCGGCGGCACGGTCTACGGCTCGTACACCGCGCAGAACACCGGCCGGCTCCAGATCCAGTCGCTGGCGCCGCTCACCGAGCAGCCCTTCCCGGCCGCGGATGTCGGCGATGTGCTGTCCGGTACGACCGAGGGCCCGCTCGACTTCAACCAGTACGGCGGCTACACGCTGACCGCCCGCACCCTGGGCAAGGTCACCGCCAACGGGCTGCGCCGGGAGACGACCCGCAAGCAGCACGACGACGAGCTGGCGGTGGCGACGTACAACGTCGAGAACCTCGACCCCGGCGACCCGCAGGAGAAGTTCGACGCGCTCGCCGCCGCGGTGGTCGACAACCTCGCCTCGCCCGACATCGTGGCGCTGGAGGAGATCCAGGACAACAACGGCGCGACGGACGACGGCACGGTCTCCGCCGACCGGACGGTCAAGATGTTCACCGACGCGATCGTGGCCGCGGGCGGCCCGGCGTACCAGTGGCGTTCCATCGACCCGGAGAACAAGAAGGACGGCGGCGAGCCCGGCGGCAACATCCGCCAGGTATTCCTCTTCAACCCGGAGCGGGTGTCGTTCACCGACCGCGCGGGCGGCGACGCGACGACCGCGACCGATGTCGTACGGGCCGGGGGCGGGGCGGCCCTGACCCTCTCCCCCGGCCGGATCGACCCGTCGAACCCGGCGTGGACGAACAGCCGCAAGCCGCTCGCCGGCGAGTTCTCCTTCCGCGGCCGTACGGTCTTCGTCGTCGCCAACCACTTCGCGTCCAAGGGCGGCGACGAGTCCATCGTCTCGCAGCACCAGCCGCCCACCCGCTCGTCGGAGGTCCAGCGGCACGCGCAGGGCAAGGCGGTCAACACCTTCGTCAAGAAGCTGCTGAGTGTCCAGAAGAACGCGGACGTCCTGGTCGTCGGCGACATCAACGACTTCGAGTTCTCCGGCACGACCGAGGCGCTGACGGCCGGTGGCGTGCTCTATCCGGCGATCAAGTCCCTGCCGCGCCAGGAGCGTTACTCGTACGTGTACCAGGGCAACACCCAGGTGCTCGACCAGATCCTGACCAGCCCGTCGATCCACGGCTTCCACTACGACAGCGTCCACATCAACGCGGAGTTCGCCGCGCAGAACAGCGACCACGACCCGCAGGTGCTGCGCTTCCGTCCGTAGCCCGGCCCCTACACGCCCGCCCTCGGCCGCATGCTGAGCGCGGGCGTGTACCGGTGCGCACCGCCGCCGGTCATCCCCGGGTACGACTGCACCCGCTCCCACTGCGGCGTCCTCGACCCGATCCCGTCGCCGGTCGCGGCCAGCGCCTCGACATGGGCCCGCGCGCTCTCCCATTCGGCGTAATTGAGTACGCGCGTTCCGTCGGTGCTGACGTGGAAGTGCCCGGAGAGGCCGCCGGGTGCGGGCGCCGGATCGGTCCCCAGCGCCTCGAACACGGCGTCCACCCAGTCCCGCTGCCGCGCCTTGTCCGGCCCCTCGAACTCGACGTCGACTATCACGACGCACCCCGGTTCCCGCTCGTCTCCCTCCCCCAGCGGTACGGAGCGGTACATCTCGAAGGTGTGCAGCCCGAGCCGCCGGATGCCAGGCACGGCGGCGTCGATGTCCGCGTTCCGCTCGTCCCGGCCGTGCCGGAAGAACTCCTGGTACGCCTGCTCATCACTCCACTGGCTGTAGTGGAACAAGGTCTTCCCGTCCTCACCGACATGGACGGTGTACGAGAGCAGCCCGGGATGCGGCCACTCCCGGCTTTCCCACGCGGTACGGGTGGCCTCGACCGTCCGTCGCTGCCGCTCGGGGGTGCCGACATCCCAGGTGCTCGCCTTGACCAGTCCGACGTCGTTACGGGCAGGATCGGGACGGGATTCGAATCGCACGCTCATGACGGGTCCTCCTGACCGGTGCACCCGCGTGGTGCGCCGCTGCCGACCACACTGGTAGGTCAAGTGCGCTTGAGGTCAACAACACTCTTCCGATGACGCCGTCAGACACACCGACGGGACAACGAACGGAGTACCGCATGGCACCGCATCTCAGGGCGATCACCCGCGAGGAGCATCTGGCGTTCGTCGCGAGCCGACCCGCCGTGAGCCATATGCAGGTTCCGTCGTGGGGCGATGTGAAGCCCGACTGGCGAGCGGAGAGCATCGGCTGGTTCGACCGCGACGCCACCGGCCGGGACCGGATCGTCGGAGCCGGGCTCGCCCTCTACCGGCCGATCCCCCGGGTGAAACGCTATCTGGCGTATCTGCCGGAGGGCCCCGTCATCGACTGGCACGACGCCGGTCTGGGGCGGTGGCTGACGCCGATGCTGGCCCATCTGAAGGCGCAGGGCGCGTTCTCGGTGCGCATGGGCCCGCCGGTGGTCGCCCGCCGGTGGGACGCCCGGACGGTCAAGGACGCCATCGCGGATCCGGCCGCCGGACGGCTGCGCGACGTACCGGCGGACACGGACGAGCCGCAGGCCGCCGCGCTGGTGGAACAGCTGCGCGCACTGGGCTGGCGGCAGGGCGAGGACGGCGGCGAGGACGGCTTCAACGCCGGACAGCCCCGGTACGTCTTCCAGGTGCCGTTCGCCGGCCGGTCGCTGGAGGAGATCCTGGGCAACCTGAACCAGCAGTGGCGGCGCAACATCAAGAAGGCGGAGAAGGCGGGCGTCAAGGTCGTCGAGGGCGGTTACGAGGACCTCCCGGCCTTCTACGAGCTGTACCGCGAGACGGCCGAGCGCGACCGCTTCATCCCTCGCCCACTCGGCTACTTCCAGCGCATGTGGACCGTGCTGCGGGCCGAGGACCCCGACCGGATGCGGCTCTATCTGGCCCACCACGACGGCGAAACGCTCTCCGCGGCGACGATGCTGACCGTGGGGAACCACGTCTGGTACTCCTACGGCGCCTCGACCGGCCGCAAGCGCGAGCTCCAGCCCAACAACGCCGTCCAGTGGCGCATGATGAGCGACGCGCACGAGAGGGGCGCGGCCGTCTACGACCTGCGCGGCATCACCGACACCCTGGACGAGAGCAACCATCTCCTGGGCCTGCTGCGCTTCAAGGCCGGCACCGGCGGCCGGGCCGCCGAGTACATCGGCGAGTGGGACTACCCGATCAACAGGGTGCTCCACAAGGCCTTCTCCCTCTACATGGCGCGTCGCTGACCCTCACCACCCGCGCCGGCCTGCCCGCCGAGCTCGCCCTCCGGTCCGAGGCCCGCCGCGGCACTACTGCGAGGAATCGGTCCGCCAGGCGGTCATGTACAGCTCGTCGAGCAGCCGTACGTCGCTGCCCTCCAGCGGGAAGGTGCGCGCCTCCAGTCCGGGGGCCGGCGCGATCTCCAGCGCGTCGCCCTCGATGAGATCCCCGCCGGTCGGGGTGGAGACCCACGCGAGAAGCGACCGCACCGTCTCCCCCGGCTTCAGCATGACCTCCTCCGGGCCCCGGTCGGTCCCCATGTACGAGGAGCCCGGATTCACCGGGACCGGCAACGGATCACCGGCCTCGTCCAGTGCCCGGACCGACGGATAGCCGTGGACGCGGTACGGCTTGCTGCCGCAGTTGGTGAGGGTGAGGCCGACGGCCCGGTGGCCCAGCGCGGCCTCGATCTCGCCCATGTCGACGACGACGCCGGAGGTCGGGCAGTCGGCCCGGTCGGCGCTCCCGGTGGGTGTGGGGCCGGGCCCCTGCGCCGACGGAGGCGGCGGCCGGTCGGGAAGCGCTGCGGGGACGCTCGGAAACGATGACGGCAGCTTGTCGGCGTGCACCCGGTACGAAAAGCTCGGTGTCGGCTCCGGCTCGCCCTCGCCCGCCGGCACGAGAAACCCGGCGCAACCCGAGAGCGACAGGCCCAGCGCCCCGGCCATGAGCACGGCCACCACCGGCCGCCGCCTCCCGGCCCCGGTTCTGTTCCCCGCCCCTGTCCGTTCCCGTACAGTCATGCACCCGCCCCCGGTGTCGGCCTGCCGCATAGGCGTTCGATCATGCCAGAGCGCGGATCCCCTTCTCGCGACTGTTGAATATCTCTTCCACGGTCACGGCGGAGGCATCGCTCGGCGCCGGACCGGTCCGCGAACCGCCGCAGCCCGCCGGGCGCGAGGCGACCGACGGGCTGCGGAGGGCGTACGGGGAACTGCGGCGGACGTACGAGGAACTCCTCGCCGCTACGCGCTAGTGCCCCTCCCGGCAAGCTTTGCCCCGTCGCGCCGCCCAGCACGCACTCCCCCAAGGCCTTAAGGGCCAGGGGGAACCCCCTTCCGCGTTGGCCAAAAGCCCTGGTAGCTCCTTCCCCAAGCTCTCAACTTCGTTCGAGCAGGGGAGACCCCACCCAAGGACTTCCGGCCGCCTTGCGATCGCACGCACCGGACGACGCTCCCTACGGGGCAAACATTGCCGGTCACGGCACTAGTTGTGGCTGTGCAGGATGTCGTTGAGACCGCCCCAGACCGCGTTGTTGGGGCGGGCCTCGACGGCGCCGGTGACCGAGTTGCGGCGGAAGAGGATGTTCGAGGCGCCGGAGAGTTCGCGGGCCTTGACGATCTGCCCGTCCGGCATCGTGATGCGGGTACCGACCGTGACGTAGAGCCCGGCCTCGACGACGCACTCGTCGCCGAGCGCGATCCCGACACCGGCCTCGGCGCCGATCAGGCAGCGCTCACCGATGACGATGCGCTCCTTGCCACCGCCGGAAAGGGTGCCCATCGTGGAGGCGCCGCCGCCGATGTCGGAGCCGTTGCCGACGACGACACCCGCGGAGATCCGGCCCTCGACCATGGAGGTGCCGAGGGTGCCGGCGTTGAAGTTGACGAAGCCCTCGTGCATGACGGTGGTGCCGGAGGCGAGGTGCGCGCCGAGCCTGACCCGGTCGGCGTCGGCGATCCGGACGCCCTTCGGTGCGACGTAGTCCGTCATCCGGGGGAACTTGTCGACCGAGGTGACCTGGAGGTGCAGGCCCTCGGCGCGGGCGTTCAGCCGCACCCTCTCCACGTCGTCCACTGCGACCGGGCCGAGCGAGGTCCAGGCGACGTTGGCGAGGAGGCCGAAGAGGCCGTCCAGGTTCTGGCCGTGCGGCTGGACGAGGCGGTGCGAGAGGAGGTGCAGGCGCAGGTACGCGTCGTGCGCGTCGAGCGGCTTGTCGTCGAGCGAGGCGATGACCGTACGTACGGCGACGACCTCGACACCGCGGCGGGCGTCCACGCCGATGGCCTTGGCGGCACCCTCGCCGAGGAGGCTGACGGCCTGGTCGGAGGTGAGCCGTTCGGTTCCGGCCGGGCCCGGCTCGGCGGTGAGTTCGGGGGCGGGGAACCAGGTGTCGAGAACGGAACCGTCGCCGGCGATGGTGGCGAGGCCGGCGGCGACGGCGCCGGTGGTGCGAGCAGGAGTCGTGTCGGTCATGACACGAAACCTAACCGGCGGGGCGCCGTCGTCGCCAACCGGTCTCGCCGGGTGGTCGCGCACGCACCCCGGGGCCCCGGCCACCCGCTCAGCCGGGCTGCGTCCGCCGCTCGGGTGCCGGTACGGGTTCCTCCACACGCACCGGCACCGTCGCGGGTCCGCACAGCCGCCGCGCCGCCAGCACCGCCGCCCCCGCACCGCCCGCCAGCACCGCGCACGCCGGCCACAGCAGTCCGGGCGCGGCGGCGTAGAGGGCGCCGCCGAGCGGTGGTGCCAGCACCTGCCCGCTGATGGAGGCGCCCGCGTACAGGCTCTGGAAGCGGCCCTGGGCATGGGCGGGGGCCTGATCGGCGACGTACGCCGTCGCGGTGGTCTTGTAGAGGATCTCGCCCGCCGTCAGCGACGCCATCATGGTGACGGCGAACAGCGCCCCGGCCCCCGGGATCAGCACCGCGTAGCCCAGTCCCACCAGCAGCAGTCCGGCGCCCACGATGCTCAGCGGCGCGCGCCGGCGCAGGGCGTGGGCCGCGGGGAGTTCCAGCAGGAGGATGAGGCCGCCGTTGATGGAGAGCAGCCAGCCGTAGAACTGGGCGCTGTGGCCGTGCCCGGTCAGGAAGGCGGGCAGGGTCGAGTACTGCTGGCGGTAGACGAGGTCGACGCAGAGGATCGAGGCGAGCAGGACCAGTACCGCGGGCCTGGCCCGCAGCTCCCGCCACAGCCCGGGTGCGCCGGGCGCGCGCACCGGCCGGCCGTGTGCGGAGCCGTGCGCCGGGAGCACCGTCGCCGCGTATCCGGCGAAGAACAGCGTCCCGAGGCCGTCGGCGACGAACAGCCAGTCGTACGA
Organism: Streptomyces sp. NPDC111516; assembly: GCF_055635345.1. Classification (NCBI taxonomy): domain Bacteria; kingdom Bacillati; phylum Actinomycetota; class Actinomycetes; order Kitasatosporales; family Streptomycetaceae; genus Streptomyces; species Streptomyces sp. NPDC111516. The sequence continues at coordinate 123,075 of NZ_JBVKBV010000001.1, forward strand.
GAAACGGGCGGCGATCAGGGCGCCGAGCGGCGGGCCGACGGCGAACGCGGCGTTGCTCCCGGCCCGCACGAGGGCGAAGCTCTGGCGGCGGCCGCCCTCGGGAACGGAGACGGCGACGAGTGCGGAGTTGGCGGCGCGTACTACACCTGCCGCGTACTGCGCGAGCGGCAGCACCCCGTACATCGTGACGACCGGCAGGACCGGCAGGGTGGCGAGTGCCGTCCCGCTGACCAGTGCACCGGTCAGAAGCATCCGGCGGTGGCCGTAGTGGTCCCCGAACCAGCCGCCGGTGAAGTTCCCCGCGACCAGGCCGATGCCGCCGACCCCCGCGATCACTCCGGCCTGCGGGACGGTCAGCCCGCGCGGGCCGGTCAGATAGACGAAGAGAAAGACGAAGGTGAAGCTGACGACCCCGTTGAGGAAGGAGCCGAAGGCAAGCAGCCGTACCGTGCGCGGTACGTCCCGCACGAGTCCGAAGACCCTCATCAGCAGCACCCTCCCCAGTAAGTTCCTCTTGGGAACGGACTATGGCATCATGCTTGACTGCGGGTCAATCAGGTAGGAGACGGCAGCGGCGGACCGACGGAGGAGCCCATGCCCCAGCGCACCAGCCTGGCCGACGCCGACTGCGCGATCGCCCAGGCACTCGATGTCGTCGGCGACTGGTGGACCCTGCTGATCGTGCGGGACGCGGCGCGCGGGGTGCACCGCTTCGACGCGCTCCAGGAGGAGCTGGGCGTGTCCCGCAAGGTGCTGACCGAGCGGCTGCGGCTGCTGGTCGACGCGGGGGTGCTGTCCCGGGAGCCGTACCAGGACCGGCCGCCCAGGTACGAGTACCGGCTCACCCGGCGCGGGCGCGCGCTGCTGCCCGTGCTGATCGCGCTCCAGGACTGGGGTGACACCTGGGTGATGGGAGACGGGGAGACGATGGCGACCGCCACCGAGGCGTCGAAGGAGGCGGCCCGGGTGCACGCCCTGGTGGGCACGCGCCTGCCCGAGCTTCGACTGCTCGACCACGACGGCGTGCCGCGCGACCCGGTCGCCGACACCCCGTTCACCGTCCTGTACTGCTTCCCCGGCGCCTACGCCCGCCGGGACGCCTATCCGCCGGGGTGGGCCCGGATCCCCGGCGCCGGCGGCTGCACCCTCGAATCCTGCACGTACCGCGACCAGTTGGCCGAGTTCACGGCGGCGGGCGCGACCGTGCACGGGGTGTCCACCCAACGCCCGGACGAGCAACGGGCGTTCGCGGACGCGGAGCGGCTGCGGTTCCCCCTGCTGTCCGACGCGGAGCTGGAGCTGACGGCGGCTCTGCGACTGCCGACGTTCCGCGCAGCAGGGACGAGCCGGCTGAAGCGGCTGACGCTGGTGGTGGACCGGAACCGGACGGTCCGCGAGGCGCTGTACCCGATCACGGGCATCGAGGCGAGCGTGCAGGCGGCCCTGACGACGATCCGAGGAGCGGACCGGGCCGGCGCGTGACGCCCGAGTGGCACGGGCCCGTCAGCCGACGAGGCGCCCCAGCATCTCCCGCGCGTACGCCTCGTCGTACTCCCCACCGGTGAGCAGCACCTGCAGACAGATCCCGTCCATGAGCGCGACCAGCGCGCGCGCCGTGGCCGGATCGGTCCGCCGGGACAGCAGTTCGGCGGTGCCGTCGGTCCACTCGGCGGCGACCGGCTGCAGCGCGGGCCTGCGGAGCGCGGCGAGGTACAGCTCGTACTCCAGCTCGGCCCGCCCGTGCCCGCCGGAGAAGTACTCCCCCAGCAGCCCGGCCAGCTCCCCGGCGAGGTCGACGGCCGGGTCGGTCAGGGCCTCGCTCGCCCGCATGACCTCGGCAAAGTTCTCGTTCGACCGGCGCAGCGCCGCGATCAACAGCTCGTCCAGCGAGGCGAAGTGATACGTAGTCGAGCCTAGCGGCACATCGGCCTCGGCCGCGACGGTGCGGTGGCTGAGTCCAGCGATGCCCTTGGCGCCGACCACCCGGATCGCGGCGTCGATGATGCGGCCACGCCGCTCGGGGTCGTAACGACGTGTCATCAGTGGGCCCCTCCCAGGTTCAGCACCACCACTCCGGCGATGACCAGCGCTATGCCCGCCAGCTTGACCGGGTTGCCGGACTCCCCCATGAAGAGGATGCCGATGGCGGCGATCGCGGCGGTGCCGATCCCGGCCCATATGGCATAGGCGGTGCCCATCGACAGCGTCTTCAGCGTCTGGGCGAGCAGGGCGAAGGCGATGAGATAGCCGGCGACGGTGATCAGCGAGGGCCAGAGCCGGGTGAAGCCCTCGCTGTATTTCATGGCCGTCGTACCGGCCACCTCGGCCGCGATCGCCGCGGCAAGCAGTCCATAACCCATGTGTACGAGTGTACGCATCGCCGCTCGCACCACGGTACGGCGGATTCGCGCCACCCGGGGCGCTACGGTGTCCCGACCAGCACACAGGACGACGACACACAACGGAGCAGAAGTGGCGCAGGACGCAGGGTGGGGCGGCGGAGCACCGTACGGAGGCCCCCCGGGGCCACCGGGATGGGGCGGCTGGATGCCACCGCCGAAGCCGGGAGTGATACCCCTGGTGCCCCTGAAGCTCGGGGACATACTCGGCGGCGCCTTCAGCGCGATGGGGCGCTACTGGAAGCAGTTGTTCGGCATAGGCGTGACCGTGTACGGCGGGGCGCTGGTGATCGTGGGGGCGGCTGCCCTGATCGCGTACTCCGCGACCAGTGACCATCTGCACCACGTCGTCTCGCTCAGCGCCGAGGAGGATCCGACGTCGGCGGACGTGGTGCCGCTGGTGATCGGCTTCGGCGCCGTCTGGCTGGTCGCGATGATCGTGTTCATAGCCGGTACGGCCATGATGTACGCGACCGTTCCCGCGATCCTGCAGGAGGCCGTCCTGGGCAGGCCGACCACCTTCGGCGTGATCTGGCGCCGGGCCTGGGCCCGGGTACCGGCGGTGATCGGAACGGTGATCCTCACCGCGCTGATCGCGATGATCCCGATGGTGCTCGCGATGATCGGATTCGTCGCGATCGTGATCGGCGCCTCCACTCTCTCGCACGAGTCCGGCACCGTGCTGTGGACCTCGCTCGGCTTCCTGGGCGCCCTGGCCACCGCACCCCTGGCGGCCTGGCTCTGGGTGAAGTTCTGTCTGGCCCCCTCGGCCGTGGTCTTCGAGGGGCAGCGCCCGGTGGCGGGCCTGCGCCGCTCGTCGCAGCTGGTGCGCGGCGACTGGTGGCGGATCTTCGGGATCACCCTGCTGGCCTCCCTCATGGCGGCCGTGGCGGACTATGTCGTCCAGATCCCGTTCTCGTTCCTCGGCATGTTCTCCGGCGTCATCGGCGGCTCGACCCTGTCCGACGACCCGAACCCCGCCTCGATCGTCTTCGCCATGAGCGGCTACCTGGTGATCATGGCGCTGGGGCAGCTGGTAGGGCAGCTCGTCTCGACGACGTTCCCGCCGCTGGTGACCGGGCTCCTCTACGTCGACCGGCGCATCCGTACGGAGAACCTGGGCCCGGTCCTCGCCGAGGCGGCGGCCACACCGCCGCCCCCGTACGGCACCCACTACTGATCAGCCGGGCCGCCGGGCGGTCCGGTACGACGCCCCGGACTCCAGCGAACGGCGCCCGGGGCGTGTACTGCTCGGTACCGGACCGAATCGGCGGTCCCGGCCACCCCTGGTTATCCGAACTGACCGGGCTGGTAGTCGCCGGCGGGCTGCTGGGTGATGACGTTCACGCGGTTGAAGGCGTTGATGAGGGCGATGAGCGACACCAAGGCGCCGAGCTGCTCCTCGTCATAGTGCTTGGTGGCACTCGCCCAGACCTCGTCACTGACACCACCGGCCCCGTCGGCGATGCGGGTGCCCTGCTCCGCAAGTTCCAGGGCAGCGCGCTCGGCATCGGTGAAAACCTTGGCCTCCCGCCAGGCCGCGACCAGGTTGAGACGCACCGACGTCTCCCCGGCGTGCGCGGCGTCCTTGCTGTGCATGTCGACGCAGAAGCCGCAGCCATTGATCTGACTGGCACGGAGCAGCACCAGCTCCCGCGTCGCGGCCGGCAGCGTCGATTCCCCGATCACCTTGCCCGCCGAGACGATGTGCTTCAGCGCCCCGGCCGCGACCGGGTTGGCGAAGAGGTTCAAGCGAGCATCCATGGTGCACTCCTTTGCCGTTGTTGGCTTACACCTCTCTGACGGGAACAGCCCGGCGGATGTGACACGAGGGAATGTGACGTGCGTCTCGGAGGAGGAACGACGAACGGCCCCCGGCAGAAGCCGGGGGCCGTTCGTCGGTGATGCCTCAGACGTTGAAGCCGAGCGCGCGCAGCTGCTCGCGCCCGTCGTCCGTGATCTTGTCCGGGCCCCACGGCGGCATCCAGACCCAGTTGATCCGCAGCTCGTTGACGATGCCGTCGGTCGCAGACTTCGCCTGGTCCTCGATGACATCGGTCAGCGGGCAGGCCGCGGACGTCAGGGTCATGTCGAGGGTGGCGATGTTGGCGTCATCGATGTGGATGCCGTAGATCAGGCCCAGGTTGACGACGTCGATGCCCAGTTCGGGGTCGACGACGTCGTACAGGGCCTCGCGGACCTCCTCCTCGGAGGCCGGCTTGGTCGTGAGCTCCTCGTTGGATGTCACCGTGTTGTCGCTCATGCCGTCTTCCCTTCGGACAGCGCTTTCGCCGTCGCGTCCTTCCACGCCATCCAGCTCAACAGCGCGCACTTGACCCGGGCCGGGTACTTCGAGACACCGGCGAACGCGACCGCGTCCTCCAGCACCTCCTCCATCGCGTCGTCCGGCTCCAGCTGGCCCTTCGACTGCATCAGCTCCAGGAAGGTCTCCTGGATCTTCTGCGCCTCGCCCAGTTCCTTGCCGACCAGCAGGTCATTGAGCACCGACGCGCTGGCCTGGCTGATGGAGCAGCCCTGACCCTCGTACGACACATCGGCGATGGTCTCGCCGTCGTACTTCACCCGGAGAGTGATCTCGTCGCCGCACGTCGGGTTGACGTGGTGCACCTCGGCGTCGCCGTCCCGCAGGCCACGCCCGTGGGGGTGCTTGTAGTGGTCCAGGATCACTTCCTGGTACATGGAATCAAGCTTCACCAGTCAACCCTCAGCCGCTGTGCCAATTAACCGAAAAAGTTCCGTACGTGTTCCAGTCCGTCCACCAGGGCGTCGACCTCGGCGGGCGTGGAGTACAGATAGAACGACGCTCGCGTCGTCGCAGGAATTCCGAACCTCAGGCAGACCGGCCGGGCGCAGTGGTGTCCGACCCGGACCGCGATGCCCTGCTCGTCGAGCACCTGGCCCACGTCGTGCGGGTGGATGTCGCCGAGCGTGAAGGAGATCGTGGCGCCGCGGTCCTCGGCCGTCGCAGGACCGATGATCCTGAGGTCCGGGACCTCCAGGAGCCGCTTCACCGCGTACTGCGTGATCGCGTGCTCGTGCTGGTAGATCTTCTCCATGCCGATCGCCGACAGGTAGTCCACGGCCGCGCCGAGGCCGACGGCCTGGGCGATCGGGGGCGTACCGGCCTCGAACTTGTGCGGCGCGGGGGCGTACGTCGACGAGTGCATCGACACGGTCTCGATCATCTCGCCGCCACCGAGGAACGGAGGCAGGTCCTCCAGGAGCTCCTGCCGTCCCCAGAGCACGCCGATGCCGGTCGGGCCGACCATCTTGTGGCCGGTGAAGGCCACGAAGTCGGCCTGCAGCGCCTGCACGTCGAGCACCATGTGCGGTGCGGCCTGCGAGGCGTCGATGCAGACCAGCGCGCCGACCTGCTGGGCACGGCGGACGATCTTCTCGACCGGGTTGATCGTGCCCATGATGTTGGAGACCAGGGTGAAGGAGACGATCTTCGTCTTCTCCGTGATGATCTCGTCGATGTTGGACAGGTCGAGGCGGCCGTCGTCGGTGATGCCGAACCACTTCAGCTTCGCGCCGGTGCGCTGCGAGAGCAGCTGCCACGGCACGATGTTGGAGTGGTGCTCCATCTCCGTGGTGACGATCTCGGTGTCGTGGTCCACCCGGTAGGGCTCATCGGCCCAGCCGAGCATGTTGGCCACGAGGTTGAGCGACTCGGAGGCGTTCTTGGTGAAGATCACCTCGTTGCGGCTGGGCGCGTTGATGAACGCGGCGACCTTGTCACGGGCGCCTTCGTACAGCGCCGTGGCCTCCTCCGCGATCGTGTACACGCCGCGGTGCACGTTGGCGTTGTGCCGCTCGTAGTACTCGTTGAGGGCATCGAGGACCTGGCGCGGCTTCTGCGACGTCGCCGCACTGTCCAGGTAGACGACCTTCTTCCCGTCGTGGACCGTACGGTCCAGGAGCGGGAAATCCTTGCGGATCGCCTCGGTGTCGAGGAGGCCCGGCAGCTGTGTCACGCGGAAGCGCCACCCTTCACATATGCCTCGTAGCCCTCGTTCTCCAGCTTGTCGGCGAGCTCGGCGCCGCCGGACTCGGCGATACGGCCGTTGGCGAAGACGTGCACGAAGTCGGGCTTGATGTAGCGGAGGATCCGCGTGTAGTGCGTGATCAGCAGGGTGCCGACCTCGCCGGTCTCGCGGACCCGGTTGACGCCCTCGGAGACGATGCGCAGGGCGTCGACGTCCAGACCGGAGTCGGTCTCGTCGAGGATCGCGACCTTCGGCTTCAGGAGCTCCAGCTGAAGGATCTCGTGGCGCTTCTTCTCACCGCCGGAGAAGCCCTCGTTGACGTTGCGCTCGGCGAACGCCGGGTCCATCTGGAGCCGACCCATCGTCTCCTTGACCTCCTTCACCCAGGTACGCAGCTTGGGCGCCTCGCCTCGGACGGCGGTGGCGGAGGTGCGCAGGAAGTTGGAGACCGAGACACCGGGGATCTCGACCGGGTACTGCATCGCGAGGAACAGACCGGCGCGGGCCCGCTCGTCGACGGTCATCTCCAGGACGTCCTCGCCGTCCAGGGTCACCGAACCGCTGGTGATCGTGTACTTGGGGTGACCCGCGAGGGAGTACGCGAGGGTGGACTTGCCGGACCCGTTGGGGCCCATGATGGCGTGGGTCTCGCCCTGCTTCACGATCAGGTCGACGCCCTTGAGGATCTCCTTCGTGGCGTTGTCGGCCTCGACGGAGACGTGCAGGTCGCGGATTTCAAGCGTTGCCATGGGTGACTCAGGACTCCTGGGTGACGGAGACGAGCACATCGTCCCCTTCGATCTTGACGGGGTATACGGGGACGGGGCGCGTCGCGGGAAGAGCGGACGGCTTGCCGGTGCGGAGGTCGAAGCTGGAGCCGTGCAGCCAGCACTCGATCATGCAGTCCTCGACCTCTCCCTCGGACAGGGAGACGTTCGCGTGCGAGCAGATGTCGTTGATCGCGAACACCTCGCCCTCGGTACGGACGACGGACACCGGGACGCCGTCGAGCTCCACCCGCTTCGGGGTGTCGTCCTCCAGCTCACTCAGCGCACAGGCTTTCACGAAGGCCATCAGACGGAAGCCTTCAGCTCGGTCTCGATCTTGTCGAGCAGCCGCGCCTCGACGTCCGGCAGGCCGATCTGCTGGACGAGCTCGGCGAAGAAGCCGCGCACGACGAGCCGACGGGCCTCCTCGGCCGCGATGCCGCGGGACATCAGGTAGAAGAGCTGCTCGTCGTCGAAACGGCCGGTCGCGGAGGCGTGGCCGGCGCCGACGATCTCACCGGTCTCGATCTCCAGGTTCGGCACCGAGTCGACCCGCGCACCGTCCGTGAGGACGAGGTTGCGGTTCATCTCGTAGGTGTCGGTGCCCTCGGCCCTGGCCTGGATGAGGACGTCACCGATCCACACCGCGTGTGCGCCGTCGCCCTGGAGCGCGCCCTTGTAGGCGGCGTTGGACTTGCAGTGCGGGGTGTTGTGGTCGACCAGGAGGCGGTGCTCCTGGTGCTGGCCCTGGTCGGTGAAGTACAGGCCGAAGAGCTCGGCCTCACCGCCGGTGCCCGCATAGCTGACACGCGGGTGGAGACGGACCAGGTCACCGCCGAAGGTGACGACGATCGACTTGAACGAGGCGTCCCGGCCGACCAGCGCGTTGTGCTGGCCGACGTGGACCGCGGTCTCGTCCCAGTCCTGCACGGAGACGACGGTGAGCTTCGCGCCGTCACCGAGGACGTAGTCCACATTGGCGGCGAGCACCGCGTCACCGGTGTGGTCGATGACGACGACGGCCTCGGCGAAGGCACCCAGCTCGACGACCTGGTGGCCGTAGGCCACGCCGCCCTCGCCGTGCACCGCGATGCGGATCGGCTCGGTGAGCACGGCCTCCTTGGCGACCGTGACCACGGACGCCTGCTCGAAGGACGTGTACGCCTGGGCGGCGACGCGGTCCACCGGGATGCCCGCCCTGCCGATCCGGGAGTCGTCGCGGCCGACGGTCTCGACCGTGACGCCCTCGGGGGCCTCGATCGCGACCTTCACGGCGCCACCGGTGGCGGCGGCCGTGCCGTCGTGCAGTCCGCGCAGCCGCTCCAGCGGCGTGAACCGCCACTCCTCCTCGCGGCCGTGCGGGACCGGGAAGTCCGCGACGTCGTAGGACGGGGGCGCGCTCATGCGCGTGGCGACGGTCGACTCGGCGGCCACCGCGATGGACCCGGTGGTGGTGGACCCCGCCGGAATGTTCTGAGCCTCAGCCATGGCTGTCGTAGTGCTCGCTTTCTCTGTCAAAAGTCGGGGAGTTCGGTCGTCCGGCCGTGCGGGGCCGTGTTAGCCGACCGAGCCCTCCATCTGCAGCTCGATCAGCCGGTTGAGCTCAAGTGCGTACTCCATCGGCAGCTCCTTCGCGATCGGCTCTACGAAGCCGCGCACGATCATCGCCATCGCCTCGAACTCCGTCAGACCGCGGCTCATCAGGTAGAAGAGCTGGTCCTCGGAGACCTTGGAGACGGTCGCCTCGTGACCCATCGACACGTCGTCCTCGCGGACGTCGACGTACGGGTAGGTGTCGGAGCGCGAGATGGTGTCGACCAGCAGCGCGTCACAGAGCACGTTGGACTTCGCGCCCGGCGCGCCCTCGCCGATCTCGATCAGACCGCGGTAGGAGGTACGGCCACCGCCTCGCGCCACCGACTTGGAGACGATGTTGGAGGAGGTGTTCGGCGCCATGTGGACCATCTTGGCGCCGGCGTCCTGGTGCTGCCCCTCGCCCGCGAAGGCGATGGACAGGGTCTCGCCCTTGGCGTGCTCGCCCATCAGGTAGACGGCCGGGTACTTCATGGTGACCTTGGAGCCGATGTTGCCGTCGACCCACTCCATGGTGGCGCCCTCGTAGGCCACGGCACGCTTGGTGACCAGGTTGTAGACGTTGTTCGACCAGTTCTGGATCGTCGTGTAGCGGCAGCGGCCGCCCTTCTTCACGATGATCTCGACGACCGCGGAGTGCAGCGAGTCGGAGGAGTAGATCGGCGCGGTGCAGCCCTCGACGTAGTGGACGTAGGCGTCCTCGTCGACGATGATCAGCGTCCGCTCGAACTGACCCATGTTCTCCGTGTTGATACGGAAGTAGGCCTGCAGCGGGATGTCGACGTGGACACCCTTGGGCACGTAGATGAACGAGCCACCGGACCACACGGCCGAGTTCAGCGAGGCGAACTTGTTGTCGCCGACCGGGATGACGGTGCCGAAGTACTCCTTGAAGATCTCCGGGTGCTCCTTCAGCGCGGTGTCGGTGTCGAGGAAGATGACGCCCTGTTCCTCCAGGTCCTCACGGATCTGGTGGTAGACGACCTCGGACTCGTACTGCGCGGCGACACCGGCGACCAGGCGCTGCTTCTCCGCCTCCGGGATGCCGAGCTTGTCGTAGGTGTTCTTGATGTCCTCGGGCAGGTCCTCCCAGGACTCCGCCTGCTTCTCCGTGGACCGCACGAAGTACTTGATGTTGTCGAAGTCGATGCCCGACAGGTCGGAACCCCAGTTCGGCATCGGCTTCTTGTCGAAGAGCCTGAGGCCCTTCAGGCGCAGCTTCAGCATCCACTCGGGCTCGTTCTTCTTCGCCGAGATGTCGCGGACGACATCCTCGGAGAGCCCGCGCTTGGCTGCGGCGCCTGCCGCGTCGGAGTCGGCCCAGCCGAATTCGTACGTGCCCAGACCCTCGAGCTCAGGGTGGGCAGTCTCCGTGGGGAGCGTCATGCGGGGTTCCTCCCGGCCGTGCTTGCAGATACTGAATGGGTGGTCTGTGGTGCTGTGTGGCCGCTGCGCGGAATGTACGTCGTGCACACACCGTCGCCGTGGGCGATGGTGGCCAGACGCTGCACATGGGTCCCGAGGAGGCTGGAGAAGATCTCCGTCTCCGCCTCGCACAGCTGCGGGTACTGCTCGGCGACATGGGCGACCGGGCAGTGGTGCTGGCACAACTGCTCGCCCTGCTGCGGGCCGGGCGCGCTACGCGCGGTAGCAGCGTACCCGTCGGCCGACAAGGCCTTGGCCAAGGCCTCCGTCCGCGCGTCCGGGTCCGCGGCCTCGACCGCCGCGCGGTACGCCTCGGACTGGGCCGCGATCCTGGCCCGGGCGAAAGCGACGACCGCCTCGTCGCCCGAGGTCTCGGCGATCCAGCGCAGCGCGTCCGCGGCGAGCTTGTCGTAGGACTGGTCGAAGGCGTCCCGCCCGCAGTCGGTGAGGGCGAACACCTTGGCCGGGCGACCCCGGGTCCGCGCGCCGTACACCCGCTGTTCGCGGGCCTCGACGACGCCGTCGGAGACGAGGGCGTCGAGGTGGCGGCGGACCGCGGCCTGGGTCAGGCCCAGGCGCTTGGCCAGCTCGGCAACCGTGGACGGGCCGTGGTCCAGTATGGAGCGCGCGACGCGGTTGCGCGTCGAGCGCTCTCCGGTCGCGAGTTCCTCCTGCGGAGCTCCGCCAACGTATTTCACAACGCCATTGTTGCGTAATTCATCTCGCCCTGACAACCACGGTCCGGAACGATCTACGGTGCGGTATGTCACTTAGGGTTACCTAATGCGGCCCCGCGACACGAGTCCTTCCCGCCCCTGCCTAGACTTACCGGCCATGAAGAGCGAGTCCGCCCGCCCGTCACCCGGCCGCCACCCCCCGACGAGGCGCTCCGCGCCGAACCTCGCCATCGAGGTCCGTGGCCTGGTGAAGCGGTACGGCACCAAGACCGCGGTGGACGGCCTCGACCTGCGTGTACGCACCGGCGCCGTCACCGCCGTCCTCGGCCCCAACGGCGCCGGCAAGACCACCACCATCGAAACCTGCGAGGGGTTCCGCCGTCCGGACGACGGAACGGTGAAGGTCCTCGGCCTCGACCCGGTCGCCGACGCCGCGGAGCTCCGCCCCCGGATCGGTGTGATGCTCCAGTCGGGTGGTGTCTACTCCGGCGCGCGCGCCGACGAGATGCTCCGCCACATGGCGAAACTCCACGCCCACCCGCTGGACGTCGGCGCCCTGATCGAGCGCCTCGGCCTCGGCAGCTGCGGCCGGACGACCTACCGCCGGCTCTCCGGCGGCCAGCAGCAGCGGCTCGCCCTGGCGATGGCCGTCGTCGGCCGCCCCGAGCTGGTCTTCCTGGACGAACCGACGGCCGGCCTCGACCCACAGGCCCGCCGCTCCACCTGGGATCTCGTACGGGAGCTGCGCGCCGATGGCGTGTCCACGGTCCTGACCACGCACTTCATGGACGAGGCCGAAGAGCTCGCCGATGACGTCGCCGTCATCGACGCGGGCAAGGTCATCGCCCAGGGCAGCCCGGAGACGCTCTGCCGCGGCGGCGCCGAGAACACCCTGCGCTTCACCGGCCGCCCCGGGCTCGACCTCGGCTCCCTCCTGAAGGCGCTGCCCGACGGCACGCAGACCGCCGAGCTCACCCCGGGCACGTACCGCATCACCGGCGACGTCGGCCCGCAGCTGCTGGCCACAGTCACCTCCTGGTGCGCGCAGCACGGCGTGATGCCGTCCGCCATCTCCGTGGAGCGGCACACCCTGGAGGACGTCTTCCTGGAACTGACCGGCAAGGAGCTGCGCGCATGAGCGCCGGTACGTACACCCCGCGGCCGGGCGCCGCCCCGCTGTCCCGCATGATCACCGCACAGACCGCGCTGGAGACGCGGATGCTGCTGCGCAACGGCGAGCAGCTGCTGCTGACCGTGATCATCCCGACGCTGCTGCTGGTGCTGTTCAGCGTGGTCGACATCGTGGCTGTGCCCACTGAGACGATGGGGGCCGCCGGGAAGTCCGTGGACTTCCTGACGCCCGGCATCCTCGCGCTCGCCGTGATGTCGACGGCCTTCACCGGCCAGGCCATCGCCACCGGCTTCGAGCGGCGGTACGGCGTACTCAAGCGGCTCGGTGCGTCGCCGCTGCCCCGCTGGGCCCTGATGACCGCCAAGACCCTCTCGGTGCTGGTCACCGAGGTGCTGCAGGTGGTGCTGCTGACGGTGATCGCGTTCGCGCTGGGCTGGTCGCCGCACGGCAATCCGTTCGCCGTCCTGATGCTGCTCGTGCTCGGCACCGCGGCCTTCTCCGGGCTCGGGCTGCTGATGGCCGGGATGCTGAAGGCGGAGGCGACGCTCGCCGCGGCCAATCTGGTCTTCCTGCTGCTGCTGGTCGGCGGCGGTGTCGTCGTGCCGCTGGAGAAGTTCCCGGACGCGGTGCAGTCGGTGCTGGGGCTGCTGCCGATCGCGGCCCTGTCGGACGGGCTGCGCGCCGTACTGCAGCACGGCGCGTCGATGCCGTGGGGAGACCTCGGCATCCTCGCGGTGTGGGCGGTGCTCGGACTGGGCGCGGCGGCGAAGTTCTTCCGCTGGGAGTGAGGTTTCCTCCGCCGGGGAGTGAGCCCGTGGATGCGCTCCGTCGACGTTTCGGGTAACTCGTCCCCCTCGTGAAAGCTTGCACAAGCCGCCGCCTACGATGGTGCGCGTGCCCAAGCTGACCCGAGCCGAAGTCGCTCAAGCCGTGCGGAACCCGCTCCTCTACATCGCCGAGCGATGGACTCCGTCCCCCCGCACGGTCCGCCGTGCGGCCATGTCGGCCGTCGTCATGGCCGTGATGATCGTCGTGACCGGCGGCGCCGTACGACTGACGGGCTCCGGCCTCGGCTGCCCGACCTGGCCCAAGTGCACCGAGGAGAGCCTGACGGCGACGAGCGCGATGGGCATCCACGGCGCCATCGAGTTCGGCAACCGGATGCTGACGTACGTCCTGTGCGCGGCCGTCGGGTGGGCGATCATCGCCACCCGGTCCGCGAAGCCCTGGCGGCGCAGCCTCACCCGGCTCGGCTGGGTGCAGTTCTGGGTGGTCATGGGCAACGCGGTGCTCGGCGGCATCGTGGTGCTGGTCGGCCTCAACCCGTACACCGTCGCGGCGCACTTCCTGCTCTCCACGGCACTGCTCACCGTCGCGATGGTGACCTGGCAGCGGGTCCGGGAGGGCGACGCGGCGCCCCGGCCGCTGGTGGGCAAGTCGGTGTCCCAGCTGACCTGGCTGCTCGCGGTCGTGGCGGGGCTGCTGATCGCGGTCGGCACGGTCGTCACGGGCGCCGGACGGCACGCGGGTGACTCCAGCGACGTCCCCCGGATTCCGATCGACTGGCAGATGATCGCGCAGCTGCACGCCGATCTGGCCTGGGCCGTGGTGGCGCTGACCGTCGCCCTCTGGTTCGTACTGAAGGCCGTGGACGCGCCGATCGGCCCGCTGCACCGCACCCGCGATCTCTTCCTGGTGCTGCTGGGGCAGGGCGTGATCGGTTACGTCCAGTACTTCACGGACACCCCGGAGATCCTCGTCGGCCTGCACATGTTCGGCTCGTGCCTCGTGTGGATCGCGGTCGTGCGGGTGGTGCTGTCACTGCGGGAGCGCCCGGTGGACGTCGCTGCGGTGCCCGGCCCCCCTGCCGAACAGCCGGAGCCGGTCTCGGCGGGCTGAGCGCAGGAGGGGCGGACGCCCGGGCGCCCGCCCCTCCTGCGTACGTCGATATGCATACGCCGATCGCCGGACGGGCCTGATGTACAGGCCCGTCCGGCGATCGGCGTTTCGACGTATGTATGAGGGCCCGTTCGGTCAGGCCTTGTTGGACGGGCCGCCCACCTGGATGCCGGCCATCCGCGTCCACTCGTACGGGCCGGTGCGGACCTTCGCGGCGAACTCTCCGTCGAAGGACTCGTGCATGGTGATCCCGGCCTGCTGAGCGGCGCTCTCGGCGACCGCGTACGACGGGGCGACCAGATCGCCCCAGCCGCCGTCCTCGCCCACGAGAACGATGCGGGTGCCCATCTGCCCGATGTAGGCGAGCTGTCCCTCCGCACCGCCGTGCGCCTTGGCGAAGGCACCGATCTGCTTGGCGAGCCTCGCCGCCCTGCGCTCCGCGCGGGCAGCCTGCTTGCCGCTCTCCACCTGGGTCTCTGACGTCTCTGCCATGTTCAGGATGCTACCGATGGGTAGACCGACGTGCGACGGGCGGGGCACGTGGCCTGGGCCACGTGCCCCGCCCGTCGGCAGGTGTCGGTGAAGCGGGACTACCTCAGGAAGGGGTCGACCGCCACGGCGACGAAGAGCAGCGAGACATAGGTGATCGACCAGTGGAACAGCCGCATCTCCTTGAGCTTCCCGCCCGTCACCCCGGCGTTGGCCCGATTGAGCAGTCCGTGGGCCTCCCAGAGCCAGAACCCGCCGGTCAGCAGCGCCACCGCCGTGTAGAACCAGCCGGTGTAGCCGAGCGGGGTCAGCAGCAGCGAGACGGCGACCATCACCCAGCTGTAGACGACGATCTGGCGGGCCACCACCCGGTTGGAGGCGATGACCGGGAGCATCGGGACGCCGACCCTGGCGTAGTCGTCCTTGACCTTCATCGACAGCGGCCAGTAGTGCGGCGGCGTCCAGAAGAAGATGACGGCGAAGAGGATGACCGCGGCCCAGGACATCGAGTTGGTCACGGCGGACCAGCCGATGAGGACCGGCATGCAGCCGGCGATACCGCCCCAGACGATGTTCTGCGAGGTGCGGCGCTTCAGCAGCATCGTGTAAACGACGACGTAGAAGAGCAGCGCACCGAGCGACAACGCCGCAGACAGCCAGTTGACCAGCAGTCCGAACCAGACCGTGGAGATCACCGCGAGGGCGATACCGAAGGCCAGGCACTCACGCGGGGTCACCATTCCGGTGACCAGTGGACGCTGCGACGTACGGTCCATCAACGCGTCGATGTCGCGGTCGATGTACATGTTCAGCGCGTTGGCACCACCAGCGGAGAGATATCCCCCGATGGTGGTAGTGAGAACGAGCCACAGATCGGGTACACCCTGAGCGGCCAGGAACATCACCGGAACAGTGGTGATCAGCAACAGCTCGATGATCCGAGGCTTGGTCAACGCCACGAATGCCTTGACACGGGCCCCGAACGGGCGATGGCCCCCTGGGCTGGGAGTCAAGGCGACCCCTGCGGGTCGGGACTCGACGGCCGTCACGCACACCCCTGACAGAGAAATCCCAGCAAGCTCCGGGCGTGAAGGCCCAGTAAAGACTTGCGCGAACCAGACCACTGTAGACGTTGGGGACAGGCCTCCCTTCGCGGGGGTGCAGTCGTGTTGAAGTGGCGCAGAAGTAAAGGGACACACTCATCGGAGTGGCACCTGAGGGGCCTCGCTCACCGGGTGGCGCATAAGAGGAAGGACACGCTCATCGGAGGGCCCAGAAGTGGCCGGATGCGCTCATCGGAGGGCCCAGAAGTGAGCCGTCGTGCTCATACGGGAGGCGAACTCCGCGGACCACCCGCACCCTGGAAAGCAGCCGGAAAATGGGTGTTCCGACGGGGGTAGGCTCAACAGCGCCCGGTGCGGTCACAGTCACCGGTTTACAACAGTGGAGAGGAGCCCTGACTCAGGGTGAGCACCAAGCCGACCACCACAGACCTCCAGTGGACCGAATTGGACCAGCGGGCCGTGGACACTGTCCGCGTCCTTGCCGCCGACGCCGTACAGAAGGTCGGAAACGGCCACCCGGGCACGGCGATGAGCCTGGCTCCCGCCGCGTACACCCTCTTCCAGAAGGTGATGCGGCACGACCCCGCCGACGCGGAGTGGACCGGTCGCGACCGGTTCGTGCTCTCCGCCGGGCACAGCAGCCTTACCCTCTACATCCAGCTCTACCTTGCCGGATACGGCCTGGAGCTCGATGACCTCAAGGCCTTCCGTACCTGGGGCTCGAAGACCCCCGGTCACCCGGAGTACGGCCACACCACCGGCGTCGAGACGACCACGGGCCCGCTGGGCCAGGGTGTCGCCAACGCGGTGGGCATGGCGATGGCCGCCCGTTACGAGCGCGGTCTGTTCGACCCGGAGGCGGCCCCCGGCACCTCCCCGTTCGACCACATGATCTGGGTCATCGCGGGCGACGGCTGTCTCCAGGAGGGCATCTCCGCGGAAGCCTCCTCGCTGGCCGGGCACCAGAAGCTCGGCAACCTGGTCCTGCTGTGGGACGACAACCACATCTCCATCGAGGGCGACACGGAGACCGCGGTTTCCGAGGACACCCTCAAGCGGTACGAGGCGTACGGCTGGCACGTCCAGCGCGTCGACCAGCTGCCCAGCGGCGATCTGGACCCCGCGGGTCTGTACGCGGCGCTGCAGGCCGCCAAGGCCGAGACCGAGCGCCCGTCGTTCATCGCGGCCCGCTCGATCATCGCCTGGCCCGCCCCGCACGCCCAGAACACCGAGGCCTCGCACGGCTCGGCGCTCGGTGACGAAGAGGTCGCCGCGACGAAGAAGGTCCTCGGCTTCGACCCGGAGAAGTCCTTCGAGGTCTCCGACGAGGTCATCTCCCACACGCGTGAGGCGCTGGACCGCGGCCGCGAGACCAAGGCCGAGTGGGAGAAGTCCCTCGCCGCGTGGCGCACCGCCAACCCGGCGCGCGCCGCCGAGTTCGACCGGATCTCCGCGGGCGAACTGCCCACGGGCTGGGAGGACGAGCTCCCGGTCTTCGAGCCGGGCAAGAACGTCGCCACCCGTGCCGCCTCCGGCAAGGTACTCCAGGCTGTCGGCGAGATCGTCCCCGAGCTGTGGGGCGGCTCCGCCGACCTCGCGGGCTCGAACAACACCACGATCGACAAGAGGTCGTCGTTCCTCCCGGTGGGCAACCCGCTGCCGGAGGCCGACCCCTACGGCCGCACGATCCACTTCGGCATCCGCGAGCACGCCATGGCCGCGGCCATGAACGGCATCGCGCTGCACGGCCACACCCGTGTCTACGGCGGCACCTTCCTGGTGTTCTCCGACTACATGCGCAACGCCGTGCGCCTGTCCGCGCTGATGCACCTGCCGGTGACGTACGTGTGGACGCACGACTCCATCGGTCTCGGCGAGGACGGCCCGACCCACCAGCCGGTGGAGCACCTGGCCTCGCTGCGCGCCATCCCGGGCCTGAACATCGTCCGCCCGGCCGACGCCAACGAGACCGCCATCGCCTGGCGTGAGATTCTGCGCCGCTACACCAAGGTGTTCGGCAAGGGAGCCCCGCACGGCCTGGCCCTGACCCGCCAGGGCGTGCCGACGTACGAGGCGAACGAGGACGCGGCCAGGGGCGGCTACGTGCTCTTCGAGGCCGAAGGGCCCGGAGGGCAGAACACGGCGCCCCAGGTCCTCCTCATCGGTACGGGCTCCGAGGTGCACCTTGCCGTCGAGGCGCGCGAGGAGCTGCAGGCGGCCGGCATTCCGACCCGGGTGGTGTCGATGCCGTCGGTCGAATGGTTCGAGGAGCAGGACCAGGCGTACAAGGACAGCGTTCTGCCGCCGTCCGTGAAGGCGCGTGTCGCCGTCGAGGCGGGTATCGGTCTGACGTGGCACCGTTATGTCGGGGACGCCGGCCGGATCGTCTCGCTGGAGCACTTCGGTGCCTCGGCCGACGCCAAGGTCCTCTTCCGTGAGTTCGGGTTCACCGGCGAGCACGTCGCCGCCGCCGCGCGGGAATCTCTCGCCGCTGCCACGCGCTGACGCCGTTATACGACTAGTAGGAGATGCAATTCTCATGACAGACGCACTCAAGCGCCTCTCCGACGAGGGCGTGGCGATCTGGCTCGATGACCTGTCGCGCAAGCGGATCACCTCGGGCAACCTCGCCGAGCTGATCGACGAGCAGCACGTCGTGGGCGTCACCACCAACCCGTCGATCTTCCAGAAGGCGATCTCGCACGGCGACGGCTACGAGCAGCAGCTCACCGATCTCGCCACCCGCAAGGTCACCGTCGACGAGGCCATCCGCATGATCACGACGGCCGATGTGCGGGACGCGGCGGACATCCTGCGTCCGGTCTTCGACGCCACCGACGGCCAGGACGGCCGGGTCTCCATCGAGGTCGACCCGCGTCTGGCGCACCGCACCGCCGCCACCGTCGCCGAGGCGAAGCAGCTGGCATGGCTGGTGGACCGGCCCAACACGCTCATCAAGATCCCGGCGACGAAGGCCGGTCTCCCGGCGATCACCGAGGTCATCGGAAAGGGCATCAGCGTCAACGTCACGCTGATCTTCTCGCTGGAGCGCTACCGCGAGGTCATGGACGCCTACCTGGCGGGTCTGGAGAAGGCGAAGGCCGCGGGTCTGGACCTCTCCAAGATCCACTCGGTGGCCTCCTTCTTCGTGTCCCGCGTGGACACCGAGATCGACAAGCGTCTCGACGCGATCGGCACCGACGAGGCCAAGGCGCTCAAGGGCAAGGCGGCGCTCGCCAACGCCCGGCTCGCCTACCAGGCGTACGAAGAGGTCTTCGGCTCGGAGCGCTGGGCCGCCCTGGACAAGGCGCACGCCAACAAGCAGCGCCCGCTGTGGGCCTCCACCGGCGTCAAGGACCCCGCGTACAAGGACACCCTGTACGTCGACGACCTGGTCGCCCCCGGCACGGTGAACACCATGCCCGAGGCCACCCTGGACGCCACCGCGGACCACGGACAGATCACGGGCAACACCATCGCCGGCACCTACGAGCAGGCCCGTGCCGAGCTCGACGCGGTCGCGAAGCTCGGGATCTCCTACGACGACGCCGTCCAGCTCCTTGAGGACGAGGGCGTCGAGAAGTTCGAGGCGTCCTGGATCGACCTGCTCAACTCGACCGAGGCGGAGCTCAAGCGCCTCACCCCTTCGGAGGACTGACCACCTTGTCTGGTGTTCCCGGAGCCAACCCGCTTCGTGACCCGCAGGACCGACGGCTCCCGCGCATCGCGGGACCGTCGGGCCTGGTGATCTTTGGCGTCACGGGCGATTTGTCCCGTAAAAAGCTGATGCCCGCCGTCTACGACCTGGCCAACCGCGGCCTGCTGCCGCCGGGCTTCTCACTCATCGGCTTCGCGCGCCGCGAGTGGCACGACGAGGACTTCGCACAGGAGGTCCACGACGCTGTCAAGCAGCACGCGCGTACGCCGTTCCGCGAAGAGGTCTGGCAGCAGCTCATCCAGGGGATGCGCTTCGTCCAGGGCAACTTCGACGACGACGAGGCCTTCGAGACCCTGAAGGCCACGATCCAGGACCTCGACAAGGCACAGGGCACAGGAGGCAACTTCGCCTTCTACCTGTCCGTGCCGCCGAAGTTCTTCCCCAAGGTCGTCCAGCAGCTCAAGAAGCACGGGCTCGCCGACCAGAAGGAGGGTTCCTGGCGGCGTGCCGTCATCGAGAAGCCCTTCGGCCACGATCTGAAGAGCGCGCAGGAGCTCAACCAGATCGTCCACGACGTGTTCCCGCCCAACGAGGTCTTCCGGATCGACCACTACCTGGGCAAGGAGACGGTCCAGAACATCCTGGCGCTGCGGTTCGCCAACACGATGTTCGAGCCGATCTGGAACAGGTCGTACGTCGACCACGTCCAGATCACGATGGCCGAGGACATCGGCATCGGCGGCCGGGCCGGCTACTACGACGGCATCGGTGCCGCCCGCGACGTCATCCAGAACCACCTGCTCCAGCTGCTGGCGCTGACGGCCATGGAGGAGCCCGGCTCCTTCCACCCGAAGGCCCTGGTCGCCGAGAAGCTCAAGGTGCTCACGGCGGTGGAGCTGCCTGAGGACCTGGGCAAGCACACGGTGCGCGGCCAGTACATGCACGCGTGGCAGGGCGGCGAGGAGGTCCTCGGCTATCTGGAGGAGGACGGCATCGACCCCAAGTCGACGACCGACACCTTCGCCGCGATCAAGCTGACGATCAACAACCGCCGCTGGGCGGGCGTGCCGTTCTACCTCCGGACCGGAAAGCGGCTCGGCCGCCGGGTCACGGAGATCGCGGTCGTCTTCAAGCGCGCCCCGTATCTGCCCTTCGAGTCCGGCGCGACCAAGGAGCTGGGCGGCAACGCCCTGGTCATCCGGGTCCAGCCGGACGAGGGCGTGACCGTGCGGTTCGGCTCCAAGGTGCCCGGCACCTCGATGGAGGTCCGGGACGTCACGATGGACTTCGCGTACGGCGAGTCCTTCACGGAGTCCAGCCCGGAGGCGTACGAGCGGCTCATCCTCGATGTGCTGCTCGGCGACGCCAACCTCTTCCCGCGGCACCAGGAGGTCGAGCTCTCCTGGAACATCCTCGACCCGATCGAGGAGTACTGGGACAAGCACGGCAAGCCCGCGCAGTACCCGGCGGGCACCTGGGGCCCGGCCGAGGCGGACGAGATGCTCGCACGAGACGGACGGAGCTGGCGTCGGCCATGAAGATCGATCTCACGGAGACCACTTCCAGCAAGATCAACCAGGCACTGGTGTCGGCCCGCCGGGCCATCGGCACCCCCGCCATCGGCATGGTGCTCACCCTGGTCATCGTCACCGACGAGGAGAACGCGTACGACGCGCTCAAGTCGGCCGGCGACGCCTCGCGCGAGCACCCCTCCCGGATCATCGCGGTGATCAAGCGGGTCAGCCGCTCGCCGCGCAGCCGCCGGGACGCCCGGCTCGACGCCGAGGTGCGGGTCGGATCCGACGCGGGCACCGGCGAGACCGTCGTCCTGCGTCTCCACGGCGAGCTGGCCAACCACGCCCAGTCGGTGGTCCTGCCGCTGCTGCTGCCGGACGCCCCGGTCGTGGTCTGGTGGCCCGAGGGTGCACCCGACGATCCGGCGAAGGACCCGTTGGGCGCGCTCGCCCAGCGCCGGATCACCGATGCGTACTCCTCGGAGAACCCGGGTGACGAACTCGCGGTGCGCGCCCGGTCGTACACCCCGGGCGACACCGACCTGGCCTGGACCCGCATCACGCCGTGGCGCTCGATGCTGGCGGCCGCGCTCGACCAGCAGCACGTCGAGCTCGTCTCGGCGACGGTCGAGGGAGAGTCGGAGAACCCGAGCTGTGAGCTGCTCGCCATGTGGCTCGCGGACCGGCTCAAGGTCCCGGTGGAGCGCACCCTGTCCGCCGGCCCCGGTCTGACGGCCGTGCGGATGGAGACCAAGAACGGTGTCATCGTCCTGGACCGGCCGGACGGTTCGCTGGCCACGCTCTCGATGCAGGGCCAGCCCGACCGTGCGGTGGCGCTCAAGCGGCGGGAGACCGCCGAGTTGCTCGCCGAGGAGCTGCGGCGCCTGGACCCGGACAACACCTATGAGGCGACGGTGAAGTTCGGCGTGGAGAAGCTCGGCGGACCGGCGGAGCAGAAGCCTGCCGAGCCGAAGTCCGGCGGGACCGCCGCCGCTCCGGCCGCCGCCAAGAAGACGGCGGCCAAGAAGGCGGCGACGAAGTGAGTGTCCCTCAGCTTGTCGTGCACCGCGACAAGGAGCTGATGGCGCAGGCCGCCGCGGCCCGGCTGATCACCAGGATCGTGGACGCCCAGGCCGCCCGCGGCTACGCCTCGGTGGTCCTCACCGGCGGGCGCAACGGCAACGGCCTGCTGGCCGCCCTCGCCGCCGCGCCCGCCCGGGACGCGATCGACTGGTCACGGCTCGATCTGTGGTGGGGCGACGAGCGGTTCCTGCCGGAAGGCGATCCGGAGCGCAATGTCACGCAGGCCCGCGAGGCACTGCTGGACTCGGTGCCGCTGACCCCGTCCCGGGTGCACGCGATGCCCGCCTCGGACGGCCCCTGCGGCAATGACGCCGACGCGGCCGCGGCCGTGTACGCCGAGGAACTGGCCGCGGCGGCCGGTCCGGAGGACCACGGTCCGGTGCCGACGTTCGATGTGCTGATGCTGGGCGTCGGCCCGGACACGCATGTCGCGTCGCTCTTCCCGGAACTGCCCGCGGTACGGGAGACCGAGCGCACCGTCGTCGGTGTGCACGGCGCCCCCAAGCCGCCGCCCACCCGGGTCTCGCTCACGCTGCCCGCGATCCGGGCGGCGCGCGAGGTGTGGCTGCTCGCCGCGGGTGAGGACAAGGCGGAGGCCGCGGAGATCGCGCTCTCGGGGGCCGGGGAGATCCAGGCCCCGGCGGCCGGTGCGTACGGACGCAGCCGCACCCTGTGGCTGCTGGACGCGACGGCGGCCTCGCGGCTGCCGCGTGCGCTGTATCCGCCCGCCTCTCCCTGAGCGGACGTCAGTACCGTTGTGCCCGGGCCCGGTTCGCTCCCTGGAGCGGCCGGGCCCGCGGTGTGACATGGCATGGAACCGGGTGCGCCGTACCCCGACGACCGGATTTCGTGGCGTCGGCCGGCACCGGGGGCAGCAGGTTCCGTGTCACCGGCAGGGCACACGGCCGATCCAGCGCTCAGGTCCTGTCCTGCCGATCTTCGCGGGCCCGGAATCTGGCACGGCACCTCGCCGCGTTGTCGGAGTCACCCAAGTGCGTCCAGTACGAGGACGATCCTCCGCCTCGCGATGCACCGCACCAGACGCCCCGGGCTGATCCACGAAGATCGACAGGACAGGACCTAGCCGGCCGCCGGGGTGCGCTCCAGGAAGGGTTCCAGCAGGCCCGGGACGGCCTCCGAGGCGAAGTCGAGGCCCTCGCTCGCGTCCACGTCGTACGCCGTGTACGCGCCCGCTCCGGCGGCCGTCGTAGCGGTGAGGCTCAGCACCCCGGACCGCCGCTGGAAGTACGTCTGGCGGACCGTCCAGCCGATGACACCGGCCCGCTCCAGCGCGGCGGTCGAACGCCGGACCGTGCCCGACCGCACCACCAGGTAGTCGCCGCTGAGAGCATGCCCCAGACCGCGGTACGCGTCCCGGGCCAGGAACACCCCCATCGGCAGCCCCACGGCTGCGCAGCCGAGCGCGGTCCAGAGCAGTACGGGGGTCAGCAGCACGCCGAGCACGGCCTGGACGCATACGGGGACGACGACGGCCCAGAACGCCCGGCGCAGCCGGCGGCCGCGGGCCGCGAAGGGGTGCCCGGTCAGCTGGACGCCGGTCGGGGACGTGGTCTCGCGCAGGACGTCGGCGGCCACCGTGTCGGCGACGGGCCGGGGCGCGGCGGGCAGCAGGGTGTTGCGGTCGCCGTGCTGCTCCTCGTCGTCCTTGGCGAGCCCGGTGGTGATCGCGTCGACGCGGGCGGCACCGAAGAACCGGATGCCGAGCGGTTCGACGAGGTCGACGCCGCGCAGCCGCCGCTCCTCGATGGAGACGGACCGGGAGGTCAGCAGGCCGCGCCGGATGCGCAGGGTGCCGCCGGGTTCGCGCTCCAGCCGGTAGCTCCACCACATCTCGACCCACAGGCCGAGCGCGCCGACGACACCGGCGGCCACGGCTGCGACGGCGAGGATCACGATCATGACCGTCAGCGAGGTGTCCCGGAACCGGTCGCCGACCCAGTCGATCACCTGTCCCTGCGCTCCGAACCAGTCGCTGACCTGCATCACCGCACCGGCCGCCGCGCCGCCGAGCGCGGGGGCGACGAACGAGACCGGTGCGTAGCGGATCCAGCGCGGGTCGAGGGCGACGAGTTCGCCTTCGCGATGGGTGCCCGGAGTGCCGGTGGCCGTACGTTCCAGCAGTTCATGGCGGAGCCGTTCGCCCTCGGCCTTGGGCACCGGGTCCAGTTCCAGGGTGGATTCGCCGCCGGAGTGCTCGCCGGTGCCGATGCGGACGGTGACCAGACCGAGGACCCGTTGGAGCGGATGGGCGGTGAGGTCGACGCTGCGGATGCGCTCACGGGCCAGTGAACGCTTCTTGACCAGGAACAGCCCGGTGTGGAGCTCGACCCGTTCGGCGCCGATGCGGTAGCGGGTGCGGCGCCACGTCACGTAGCCGCCGGCCGCGGCGCAGCCGATCAGCAGGAGCGCGCCGGCCAGCACCCAGGCGACCGCGTGTCCGAAGCCGAACCGCCCGGAGAGCCCCAGCGTGGTGGGCGCGGCCGCACCGGCCGCCACCCCGGCCGTGACGAGTGCGCTGACGAGGACCGTACGCCGGTCCAGCCGCCGCCAGTCGGTGGCGGTATCGGGGCCGTCGGCGCGGTCGTCGTCCCCGGCGTCCGGGGAAACGGCCGCCTCGGCGGTCATGTGGCGTCCCCGGGGGTGTCCTGGGTGATCCGGGTCAGCCGCTCGGCGAGCTCGGCCGCCAGCTCGTGGCCAAGCCCCTCGATCCGGACCGCGCCCTTGGACGATGCGGTGGTCACGGTGACCGTGGCGAGCCGGTAGAGCTGTTCGAGCGGGCCGCGGACGGTGTCCACGGTCTGGATACGGGACATCGGGGCGATCCGCCACTGCTGTCGCAGGACGCCGGTTCTGACGTACACCGCTTCGTCGGTGACCTCCCAGCGATGAGCACGGAACCACCAGAGGGGGCAGAGGACGGCGCAGCCGACGCCGAGGACCGCGAGGATCGCGGCGGGCAGCAGCAGCCAGAAACGGGCGGGCTCGATGAGCGCGCCGAGCACGGCCAGGACGGCCACCGGCACCGCGGTCAGCAGCAGCCACTGGGCCCGCCACCAGCCGACGGCCCTCGGGTCCAGAGTGTTGTTCGGCGGCCTCAGCCGCACCGTCCGCTCCCCCGTGGTCATCGGCTCAGCGCCCCCTGCGGGCGCGGTACGCCGCAACGAGTGCGGCAGTCGAGCTGTCCAGCTGCTCGCCCCCCTTGCCTTCGGTCAGCACCGGCTCGATCTTCTTGGCGAGGACCTTGCCGAGTTCGACGCCCCACTGGTCGAAGGAGTCGATGTTCCAGATGGCGCCCTGGACGAAGACCTTGTGCTCGTACAGCGCGATCAGCTGGCCGAGCACGGACGGCGTCAGCCGGTCGGCGAGGATCGTCGTCGTCGGGTGGTTGCCCTGGAAGGTCTTGTGCGGCACGAGTTCCTCGGCGACGCCCTCGGCGCGGACCTCGTCCGGCGTCTTGCCGAAGGCCAGTGCCTGGGTCTGGGCGAAGAAGTTGGCCATCAGCAGATCGTGCTGGGCCACGAGACCGGGCAGCAGGTCGGCGACGGGCTCGGCGAAGCCGATGAAGTCGGCCGGGATGACCTTGGTGCCCTGGTGGATCAGCTGGTAGTAGGCGTGCTGCCCGTTGGTGCCGGGGGTGCCCCAGACGACCGGGCCGGTCTGCCAGCCGACCGGATTGCCGTCCCGGTCCACGGACTTGCCGTTGGACTCCATGTCCAGCTGCTGCAAGTACGCGGTGAACTTGGACAGATAGTGACTGTAGGGCAGCACGGCATGCGACTGCGCGTCGAAGAACGCGCCGTACCAGACGCCCAACAGGCCCAGCAGCAGCGGGACGTTGTCCTCGGCGGGGGCGGTGCGGAAGTGCTCGTCGACGAGGTGGAAGCCGTCGAGCATCTCGCGGAACCGGTCCGGGCCGATGGCGATCATCAGCGAGAGTCCGATGGCGGAGTCGTACGAGTAACGGCCGCCGACCCAGTCCCAGAACTCGAACATGTTGGCGGTGTCGATGCCGAAGTCCGCGACCTTCTCGGCGTTCGTGGACAGCGCCACGAAGTGCTTGGCGACAGCGTCCTGATCGGCCCTCAGACCGGTCAGCAGCCAGTTGCGGGCCGAGGTGGCGTTGGTGATGGTCTCGATCGTGGTGAAGGTCTTCGACGCGATGACGAAGAGCGTCTCGGCCGGGTCGAGATCGCGCACGGCCTCGTGGAGGTCGGCGCCGTCGACGTTCGACACGAAGCGGGCGGTGAGCGAGCGGTCCGTGAAGGAGCGCAGCACCTCGTACGCCATGGCGGGGCCGAGATCGGAACCGCCGATGCCGATGTTGACGATGTTCTTGATGCGCTTGCCGGTGTGACCGGTCCACTCCCCCGACCTGATGCGGTCGGAGAAGGCCGCCATTTTGTCGAGCACGGCGTGCACGGCCGGCACCACGTTCTCGCCGTCGACCTCGATCACCGCGTCGCGCGGGGCACGCAGCGCGGTGTGCAGGACGGCGCGGTCCTCGGTGGTGTTGATCTTGTCCCCGCGGAACATCGCGTCCCGCAGCTCCGCCACCCCGGTGGCCGCGGCGAGCTCACGCAGCAGCCGGAGCGTCTCGCCGGTGACCAGGTGCTTGGAGTAGTCGACGTAGAGATCGCCGACCCGGAGGGTGTATCCGGTGCCGCGCTCCGGATCGTCCGCGAAGAGCTGCCGCAGATGCGTCGTTCCGAGCTGCTCGCGGTGCTTGCCCAGAGCGGTCCACTCGGGCGTCTGGTTGAGCCTGGTTCGGCTTGGTGTATTCATCCCGGATATCAGCCCACTTCTTCTCGTGCCTGCAGGTGCCCCGCTGCCCTTCCAACCTAATTGATCAGAAGGGTGGACGAGACGACGGCGAGCTGCGGCACGGTAAAAGCGGTCCGGCCGGGCACCTCGGAGGTGCCCGGCCGGTGAACAACAACCAGTGCCGTGAGAGGCACTAGATTTCGCCCCGGAGTTTCGCCAGGGCCTCGGCGAGGATGGCCTCGCCGTCCGCATCGCTGCGCCGCTCGCGTACGTACGCGAGGTGCGTCTTGTACGGCTCGGTGCGCGGCGGGTCCGGCGGGCTGTCCCGGTCCTGGCCGGCCGGGAAACCACAGCGTGGGCAGTCCCAGGTCTCCGGTACCTGCGCGTCACTGGCGAAGCTCGGCTGCGTCTCGTGCCCGTTCGAGCACCAGAAGGAGATGCGGAGGCGCGGTGCGGACTCGCCCCGCTCGGCCTCCCCCATCGGCCCCGCTCCGACCCGGCTTCCCCGGATCGCGTTGCCACTTGCCACGGTCGTAACTCCCTGCGTGATGGTGCTCGAAGATGCCCCAGTCTACGTAAGGCCCAACGCGCGTCCAGTGAAAGGAGTTACACCCTCACCGGGAATCGCCTACGACGGGTCAGTTGTCCAGCTTGATCAGCAGACCAAGCACAACAATGCACGCGAACCAGGCCACACCGACGAAGACCGTGATCCGGTCGAGGTTCCGCTCGGCGACCGAGGAGCCGCCCACGGACGACTGCATACCGCCACCGAACATGTCGGAGAGGCCGCCACCCTTTCCCTTGTGCATCAGCACCAGCAGCATCAGCAGCAGGCTGAAGACGATCAGGGCGATCTCGAACGCCAAAACCACGGCTGGTCCCTACTTTCCGGAATTCTCTGGACTGCATGTGCGAACAGCGGAGGCCGGGAGACTACCCCTCCTCGGCCCCCGCAAGGGTACGACGGATCCGCGCTACCGCATACTCACCGGTCCCGGAAGCGGACGATCTTGACGAACTCGTCGGCGTCCAGTGCGGCGCCACCGATCAGCGCACCGTCCACATCGGGCTTCGACATGATCTCGGCGACGTTCCCGGACTTCACGGAGCCGCCGTACTGGATACGGACCGCATCGGCCAGGTCCTGGGAGTACAGCTCGGCGAGGCGGCTGCGGATCGCCCCGCACACCTCCTGTGCGTCGTCGGCGCCGCAGACCTTGCCGGTCCCGATCGCCCAGACCGGCTCGTACGCGATCACGATCGACGCGGCCAGCTCGGCGGGAACGTCCTTGAGACCGCCGTCGACCTGCGCGAGCGTGTGCGTGACGTGGTCGCCCGCCTCGCGGACCTCCAGCTCCTCGCCGACGCAGAGGATCGGGGTCAGGCCGTGCTTGAAGGCGGCCTTCACCTTGGCGTTGCAGAGCTCGTCGGTCTCGCCGTGGTACTGGCGGCGCTCGCTGTGGCCGACGGCGACATAGGTGCACTTCAGCTTGGCGAGCATCGGGCCGGAGATCTCACCGGTGTACGCGCCGGAGTCGTGCGCCGAGATGTCCTGGGCGCCGTACTTGATCTTCAGCTTGTCGCCTTCGATCAGGGTCTGCACGGAGCGCAGATCGGTGAAGGGCGGCAGGACGGCGACCTCTACGGCGTCGTAGTCCTTGTCGGTCAGCGCGAAGCCGAGCTTCTGGGTGTGGGCGATGGCCTCGAGGTGGTTGAGGTTCATCTTCCAGTTGCCCGCCATCAGCGGGGTACGGGTGGTCATGAAAGGTCAGTCCTCCAGTGCGGCGAGGCCGGGAAGCGTCTTGCCCTCGAGGTATTCGAGGCTGGCGCCGCCACCGGTCGAGATGTGTCCGAACGCGTTCTCGTCGAAGCCCAGGATGCGGACGGCAGCGGCGGAGTCGCCACCGCCGACCACACTGAAGCCCGAGGAGTCTACGAGAGCCTGGGCGACGGCCCGGGTGCCCTCGGCGTAGTCGGGGTGCTCGAAGACGCCCATCGGGCCGTTCCAGAAGACGGTGACGGCGTCGGCGAGCTTCGAGGCGTACAGCTTGTTGGTCTCGGGGCCGTTGTCCAGGCCCATGAAACCGGCGGGGATCGCGTCCGCGGGCACGGTGCGGTGCTCGGTCGGAGCCTTGGCCTTGAGGTCGGGGAACCGCTCGGAGACCACGACGTCGACGGGGAGCACGAACTCCACGCCCTTCGCCCTGGCACGCTCGAGGTACTCCAGCACCGCCGGGATCTGGTCCTCCTGGAGGAGGGAGCTGCCGACCTCGTGGCCCTGGGCCTTGAGGAAGGTGTACGCCATGCCGCCGCCGATGAGGATGCGGTCGGCGCGCTCCAGCAGGTGGTCGATCACGCCGAGCTTGTCGGAGACCTTCGAGCCGCCGAGCACGACGGCGTACGGGCGCTCGACGTTCTCGGTGAGCTTCTTCAGGACGCCGACCTCGGTGGCGATCAGGTCGCCGGCGGCGTGCGGCAGCCGGGCCGGGAGGTCGAACACCGAGGCGTGCTTGCGGTGCACGGCTCCGAAGCCGTCGCCCACGTACACATCGGCGAGTTCGGCGAGCCGGTCGGCGAACGCGCCGCGCTCCGCGTCGTCCTTCGACGTCTCACCGGGGTTGAAGCGGAGGTTCTCGATGACGGCGACCTTGCCGTCGGTGAGCGCGGCGACCGTGGCGCGGGCGGACTCGCCGACGGTGTCGGTCGCGAACGCCACGTCCGCGCCGATGAGTTCACCGAGGCGGGCGGCGGCGGGTGCCAGGGAGAAGGCGGCGTCCGGGGCGCCCTTGGGGCGGCCCAGGTGCGAGGCGACGATGACCCGCGCACCGGCCGCGGCGAGTTTCTCCACGGTCGGCTGGACGGCCCGGATGCGGCCGTCATCGGTGATGGTGGTGCCGCTCAGCGGCACGTTGAGGTCGGCGCGGACGAATACGCGCTTGCCGGTGACCCCTTCGGCGAGAAGTTCGTCGATCGTCTTCATCTTGCTGGACTCCTTGGGAGGACGAGAGGGCATGCAACGGGGCTCGAACGGCGCCGCGTTGCGCTGTTCGAGCCCCGTGCTCACTTCGAGGTGCCTGCCGATCCGACGGTCAGAGCTGGCTGCCGACGAACACGGTCAGGTCGACGAGGCGGTTGGAGTAGCCCCACTCATTGTCGTACCAGCCGATGACCTTGACCTGCGTGCCCTCTGCCATGGTCAGCAGGGAGTCGAAGGTGCAGGACGCCGGGTCCGAGACAATGTCCGAGGACACGATCGGGTCCTTGGTGTAGGCCAGCTTGCCCTTGAGCGGGCCTTCCTCGGCGGCCTTCTGGAACGCGGCGTTGACCTCGTCGCGGGTCACCTCGCGCTCCAGCGTGATGACCAGGTCGGTGACCGAACCGGTCGGGACCGGGACGCGCATCGCCATGCCGTCGAGCTTGCCCTTGAGCTGCGGGAGCACCAGAGCGGTGGCCTTGGCGGCGCCCGTCGTGGTCGGGATGATGTTCTCCGCGGCGGCGCGGGCGCGACGCAGGTCGGAGTGCGGGAAGTCCAGGATGCGCTGGTCGTTCGTGTACGCGTGAACCGTCGTCATGAGGCCCTTGACGATGCCGAAGTTCTCGTCGAGGACCTTGGCCATCGGCGCGACACAGTTGGTGGTGCAGGAGGCGTTGGAGATGACGTGGTGGCTGGCCGCGTCGTACTTGTCCTCGTTGACACCCATCACGATCGTGATGTCCTCGTTCTTGGCCGGGGCCGAGATGAGGACCTTCTTGGCGCCACCCGCGATGTGCTTCTCGGCGTCGGCCTTCTTGGTGAAGATGCCGGTCGACTCGATGACGATGTCGACGCCCAGCTCACCCCAGGGGATGTCGGCCGGGTTGCGCTCGGAGAGCACCTTGATGGTGTGGCCGTCGACGGTGATGCTGTCGGCGGTGTGACCGACCTCGGCCTTGAGACGGCCCAGGATCGTGTCGTACTTCAGAAGGTGTGCCGTGGTCGCGGTGTCACCCAGGTCGTTGACAGCCACGATCTCGATGTCCGCACCCTGCTCCAGCAACGCGCGGAAGTAGTTACGACCGATGCGGCCAAAGCCGTTGATGCCTACGCGGATCGTCACGAACCGATCTCCTCGTTAGGTACGCGGGGTTTCCCCCGGCGAGTTGTATGAGATGTCCCCGACCGCTTCCGACCCTACCT
The DNA here is from genome assembly GCF_055635345.1 of Streptomyces sp. NPDC111516. Taxonomy (NCBI): domain Bacteria; kingdom Bacillati; phylum Actinomycetota; class Actinomycetes; order Kitasatosporales; family Streptomycetaceae; genus Streptomyces; species Streptomyces sp. NPDC111516. Next base: position 153,747 of record NZ_JBVKBV010000001.1, read on the forward strand.
CTCCGATGGCCGGGGAGTGACATCGAGCGGGGCCGTAAGAAGCGCCGAGGCCCGTACCCCGCCGTAGGAGTACGGGCCTCCGGATACCCGGCTGCACAGGCAGTGGCGATTACGGAGTGTCAACACTCTCGGGAAGGCCGCGCGTTCTGGATTCGGACGATTTCATGGCCTTTGGCGGGTCACCCCACCAGGCCGTCGGCGAGCTCCTCGCTGAGGGTGGATTCCGTACCCGGAATGCCCAGGTCCTGGGCCCGCTTGTCGGCCATCGCCAGCAGCCGACGGATCCGGCCGGCGACCGCGTCCTTGGTCAGCGGCGGTTCGGCGAGCGCGCCCAGCTCCTCCAGGGATGCCTGCTTGTGCTCCATGCGCAGCCGCCCGGCGGCCGCGAGGTGCTCGGGCACCTCCTCGCCCAGGATCTCCAGCGCACGCCCCACCCGGGCGCCCGCGGCGACCGCGGCCCGCGCGGAACGGCGCAGGTTGGCGTCGTCGAAGTTGGCGAGCCGGTTGGCGGTGGCGCGGACCTCGCGCCGCATCCGCCGCTCCTCCCAGGCCAGCACCGACTCATGGGCGCCGAGCCGGGTGAGCAGGGCCCCGATCGCGTCGCCGTCGCGGACGACGACCCGGTCCACTCCGCGCACCTCTCGGGCCTTCGCCGCGATGGACAGCCTGCGGGCCGCGCCGACCAGCGCGAGCGCCGCCTCCGGGCCCGGGCAGGTCACTTCCAGCGAGGAGGAACGACCCGGCTCGGTGAGCGAGCCATGGGCCAGGAAGGCTCCGCGCCAGGCGGCCTCGGCATCACAGGTGGCCCCCGAGACCACCTGCGGGGGCAGGCCGCGGATGGGACGGCCGCGGCCATCCACCAGTCCGGTCTGGCGGGCCAGCTGGTCGCCGCCCGCCACCACCCGTACGACATAGCGGGAGCCGCGCCGCAGCCCGCCGGGAGCCATCACGATCAGCTCCGAGCTGTGCCCGAAGATCTCCAGGATGTCGCGCTTCAGCCGGCGCGCCGCCATCGCGGTGTCCAGCTCCGCCTCGATCACAATCCGGCCGCTCACCAGGTGCAGCCCACCTGCGAACCGAAGAATCGCCGAGACTTCTGCCTTCCTGCAGCAGGTCCGGGTCACGGGAAGCCGAGAGATTTCGTCCTTCACCGCGGGCGTCATCGCCATGGGCCGATCCTTCCATGCATCCGAAAAATACGGTCGTACGCGGCGGCCAACAGCTCCGGGTCATGAATCGGAACACCGTCGGGTGAGGCCACCGGCGCCAGCTCGACCGCGGCACCGAGCCGCTTGGCGGCGTCGGCGAGGGACTCACGATCGGGCACGGCGGCTTCGTCGGCCAGCACCACGTCCATGGCGAGTTTAGGGGCGTGTCGTCCCAAAACCTCCAAATGACGCTGCGGGGAGAAGCCATCAGTTTCGCCGGGTTGCGGTGCGAGGTTGAGCGAGAGCACCTTGCGGGCCTTGGTCTCGATGAGCGCGTCGAGCAGTTCCGGTACGAGCAGGTGCGGGATCACGGAGGAGAACCAGGACCCCGGGCCGAGCACCACCCAGTCGGCGTCCAGGACGGCGGCGACGGCCTCGGGAACGGCCGGCGGGTCGTGCGGGACGACGTGGACGGACTGCACCTCGCCCGGGGTGAGCGCCACGGTGGCCTGGCCGCGGACCGTGTCCACGTGGTCGGGGCGGGCCGGGTCGTGTCCCCGTACGAGTGCCTGGAGCTCCAGTGGCACAGCGGACATGGGCAGCACCCGGCCGTGCGCCCCGAGGAGCTTGCCGACCAGGTCCAGGGCCTGGACGTGGTCGCCGAGCTGCTCCCACAGGGCGACGATCAGCAGGTTGCCGACCGCGTGCTCGTGCAGGTCGCCCTTGGACTGGAAGCGGTGCTGGATGACCTGGGCCCAGGTCTGGCCCCAGTCGTCGTCACCGCACAGGGCGGCGAGCGCCTTGCGGAGGTCGCCGGGTGGCAGGACACCGAGCTCCTCGCGGAGCCGACCGCTGGAGCCGCCGTCGTCGGCGACCGTGACCACGGCCGTGAGGTCGCCGGTGATCCGGCGGAGCGCCGCGAGCGACGCGGACAGGCCCATGCCGCCGCCGAGGGCGACGACTTTGGGCTGCGCGCCGCGCTTGCGGGCGGACAGTGCAGAGGTGGCTCTGCGCAGCCTCCGCAGGCGCAGATTACGACTGGTCACTCGCGCCCCATGTCCCGGTGGACGAGTACGGTCTCGATGCCTTCGGTCGCGAGCCGGGCCGCGAGCTTCTCGGACATGGCGACCGAGCGGTGCTTGCCGCCCGTGCAGCCGACGGCGATCGTCACGTAGCGCTTGCCCTCGCGGCGGTACCCGGCGGCGATGAGCTGGAGCAGTTCCGTGTACTGGTTGAGGAATTCCTTGGCGCCGGGTTGGTCGAAGACGTAGTCGGAGACCTCCGCGTTGAGCCCGGTGAACGGGCGCAGCTCGGGGACCCAGTGCGGGTTGGGCAGGAAGCGGCAGTCGACCACCAGGTCGGCGTCGACCGGCAGGCCGTACTTGAAGCCGAACGACATGACCGTGGCGCGCAGCTCCGGCTCCTCGTCGCCGGCGAACTGGGCGTCCATCTTGGCGCGCAGTTCGTGCACGTTGAGGCTGGAGGTGTCGATCACCAGGTCGGCGTCGCCGCGCAGCTCGCGCAGCAGGTCACGCTCGGCGGCGATGCCGTCGACGATCCGGCCGTCGCCCTGGAGGGGGTGCGGGCGGCGGACCGACTCGAAGCGGCGGACCAGGGCGTCGTCGGAGGACTCCAGGAAGACGACCCGCCGGGTGACGTGCTTGGCCTCCAGGTCGGCGAGGGAATCGCGGAGGTTGTCGAAGAAGCGGCGGCCGCGTACGTCGACGACGACGGCGATCCGGGCCACGTTGCCCTGCGAGCGGGCGCCGAGCTCGACCATGGTGGGGATCAGGGCGGGCGGCAGGTTGTCCACGACGAACCAGCCGAGGTCCTCCAGACACTTGGCCGCTGTGCTGCGGCCCGCGCCCGACATCCCCGAGATGATCACCAGCTCGGGAATGGCCGCGGCCCCGTCGCCCGTGTCGATCGTGGTGCCCGTACTCACGTGTCCTGCTCCGTCTGCTCGGTCGGTGTTGTCGTGCCCGACTTCGTGTTCGTGTTCGTGCTCAGTCATGTCGTGCTGCCCCCGTCGTCCTCTTCGATGATCTCTCCTGTCGCCGTGTTCACGGCGGGCGTGGCCGGGGCGGCCGAGGCCAGGGCGACGGCCACTGATTCCGCCGTTCTGCGGCCTATCCCCGGCACCTCGCAGATCTCGTCGATTGTCGCCTGCTTCAGCTTCTTCACGGAGCCGAAATGCTTGATCAACGCCTGTTTCCGGGTCTCGCCGAGACCGGCGACAGCATCCAGGGGGCTGGAACGGATGCGCTTGGCCCGCTTGGCGCGCTGATACGTGATCGCGAAGCGGTGGGCCTCGTCGCGGACGCGCTGGAGGAGGTAGAGGCCTTCGCTGGAGCGGGGCAGGACGACGGGGTCGTCGTCATCGGGCAGCCAGACCTCTTCGAGGCGCTTGGCGAGGCCGCAGACGGCGATGTCGTCGATCCCGAGCTCGTCCAGGGCGCGCCTGGCCGCGGCGACCTGCGGCTGGCCGCCGTCGACCACGACGAGCTGCGGCGGATAGGCGAACCGCTTGGGACGGCCGTCGTCCTCACGGGGCTCGGCGTCCGGATCAGGGGCGGTGTCCATGCCGGCGGCCGGGTCGGCCGGGGCCGTCGAGGCGGTTTGCGGGGCCGGGACGGGGCCGCTCGGGGCGGGGGTCTCCTCCCACTCCCCCGTCCGTTCCTTCTCCTGGAGATACCGCTTGAAGCGGCGGCCGATCACCTCGTGCATCGACCGGACGTCGTCCTGGCCCTCGAAGCCCTTGATCTGGAAGCGGCGGTACTCGCTCTTGCGGGCAAGACCGTCCTCGAAGACGACCATGGAAGCGACCACGTCGTCGCCCTGCAGATGGGAGATGTCGAAGCACTCGATGCGCAGCGGAGCCGTGTCCAGGCCGAGAGCCTCGGCGATCTCCTCCAGGGCCCGGGAGCGGGTCGTCAGGTCGGAGGCGCGTTTGGTCTTGTGCAGCCCCAGGGCCTGCTGGGCATTGCGCTGGACCGTCGCCATCAGGTCCTTCTTGTCGCCGCGCTGCGGGATGCGCAGGCTGACCTGGGAGCCCCGCCGGTCGGCCAGCCACTGGGAGACCGCATCGGGGTGCTCGGGGAGGGCCGGGACGAGAACCTCCTTGGGGACGGAGTCGCCCGTCTCCTCTCCGTACAGCTGTTGCAGGGCGTGCTCGACCAGGCCCGAGGTGTCGACGTTCTCGACCTTGTCGGTGACCCAGCCGCGCTGGCCGCGCACCCGGCCGCCACGCACATGGAAGATCTGGACGGCGGCTTCGAGCTCGTCCTCGGCGACTGCTATCAGGTCGGCGTCGGTGGCGTCGGCGAGGACGACGGCGCTCTTCTCCATGGCCCGCTTGAGGGCCTCCACGTCGTCACGGAGCCGGGCCGCCCGCTCGTACTCCATCTCTTCGGCCGCCGCCATCATGTCCTTCTCCAGGCGGCGGATGTACGTGCCGGTGCGGCCGGCCATGAAGTCACAGAAGTCGACCGCCAGTTCGCGGTGTTCCTCGGGGGTGACCCGGCCGACGCAGGGGGCCGAGCACTTGCCGATGTAGCCGAGGAGACACGGGCGGCCGGTCCTGGCTGCGTTCTTGAAGACTCCGACGGAGCACGTACGCACCGGAAAGACCCGGAGCATCAGGTCGACCGTCTCGCGGATCGCCCAGGCATGCCCGTACGGACCGAAGTAGCGCACGCCCTTCTTCTTGGCTCCGCGCATGACCTGGACGCGCGGGAATTCCTCGTTGAGCGTGACCGCGAGATACGGATAGCTCTTGTCGTCGCGGTACTTGACGTTGAACCGGGGGTCGAACTCCTTGATCCAGGAGTACTCCAGCTGGAGCGCCTCGACCTCCGTGGAGACGACGGTCCACTCCACCGAGGCGGCCGTGGTGACCATCGTGCGCGTACGCGGGTGGAGCGCGGCCAGGTCCTGGAAGTAATTGGCCAGGCGCTGGCGCAGGTTCTTGGCCTTTCCGACGTAGATCACCCGGCGGTGTTCGTCGCGGAATTTGTAGACCCCCGGGGAGTCGGGGATCTGTCCCGGCTTGGGGCGGTAGCTGGAGGGGTCTGCCATGTGTCCCACCCTACTTGCGGGCAGTGACAGGGCGGCCTGCTCGGCCGTGGTGCCGTGCTCCGGGGCGCGGCTCGAGGGAGCGCGCCCCGCTGCTCTCGGCACCCGGCTGAGGGAGGGTGCCACCCACCTTTTCGGCTACGGCTCCGACGACCCAACGGGAGGGCCGTGCGGCGAATCCGCCCTCCGCGTCAGGCGTCGGGGCCCGCGACGAGCTTTCCGCCCTCGATCCTGACCGGGACGGAGGGCAGCGGCGCGGTCGCCGGGCCGTGCGTCACCTTGCCGGTCGTCGTGTCGAAGCGGCTGCCGTGGCAGGGGCAGTTCCCCACGTTGTCCTCGACCTTGTCCAGCAGGCAGCCCGCGTGGGTGCACTGGGCGCTGAACGCCTTGTACTGGCCCTTGGCCGGGCAGGTGACGACGACCCGCTGGTCGCGGTAGAGCTTGGATCCGCCGACCGGAACCTCTTCCGGCACGCCGAGCTCGACGGGGGCGGTCGGCGTCGGCGTCTCGGCGTGGCCGAGCTTCGACTCGGTCGAGCAGGCGGCCACTCCCAGCCCGGCGACGCCGGCGAGAGCGGCACCCTTCAGCACAGTACGGCGGGCGGCGGGCTGGCCGGGCATGCGGTCTCCACTGGTCGGAGGGGCGGGGTACAGAGGAATACCGGGGGCAACTGAGGCACCATGCGGACCGGAGGTACCGCGGGTATCAGAGCCATCGGTGACAGAACCGACGATACCGGCGGAGATCGGGGGCCCGACGGCCGGGCTGCCAAAGGCCCGTTGTGCCTGGTCAGGGGGATGGTGGTCGGATCAGAGCGGGTGGGCGTTCCGGGGTGCGGGGAGCCTACGGATGGAGCGGCCGACGGGCGCCGGGAGCTTCGGTGAGGGGCGGGGCCCCTACCGGCCGAAGACTCCCCCGTACCGACACAGGTGGCGGCCCCGGGGCTCCGGGGGCCGCCACCTGAACGCGCGGGCAATCAGGCCTTGCGCGCGCGGGTCGCCTTCTTCGCCACAGGCTTCTTCGCCGCAGCCGTCCTGTCGGTCCTGGCCGTGGCCGACTTGGCGGCCTGGCCCGTGGTCGTCCTGGCCGTGGCCGTCGTCCTGGCCGGGGCCGACTTCGCGGCGACCACCTTCTTCGCCACCACCTTCCGCGCCGGCTTGCGGGCCGCCGGCACCGCGGCTTCGCTCACCCGGTCCGGGTCCAGGATGCCCTGGAGGAACTTGCCGGTGTGGCTGGCCGGCACCCCGGCGACCTGCTCCGGGGTTCCCTCGGCCACGACCAGACCGCCGCCGTTGCCCCCTTCGGGGCCCATGTCGATGACCCAGTCCGCGGTCTTGATCACATCGAGGTTGTGCTCGATGACGATCACCGAGTTGCCCTTGTCGACCAGCCCGGAGAGCACCTTGATGAGCTTGCTGATGTCCTCGAAGTGCAGACCCGTGGTCGGCTCGTCCAGGACGTAGACCGTGCGACCGGTGGAGCGCTTCTGCAGCTCGCTCGCGAGCTTCACACGCTGCGCCTCGCCGCCGGAGAGCGTCGGCGCGGACTGGCCGAGCCTGACGTATCCGAGGCCGACCTCATGGAGCGTGCGGAGGTGGCGGGCGATCGTCGGGACGGCCTCGAAGAACTCCAGCCCCTCCTCGATCGGCATGTCCAGCACCTCGGCGATGGACTTGCCCTTGTAGTGGACCTCCAGGGTCTCCCGGTTGTAGCGCGCTCCGTGGCAGACCTCGCACGGGACGTACACATCCGGCAGGAAGTTCATCTCGATCTTGATCGTGCCGTCGCCGGAGCAGTTCTCGCAGCGGCCGCCCTTGACGTTGAAGGAGAAACGACCCGGCAGATAGCCGCGCACCTTCGCCTCCATCGTCTCGGCGAACAGCTTGCGGACGTGATCGAAGACGCCGGTGTACGTGGCCGGGTTGGACCGGGGTGTGCGGCCGATGGGCGACTGGTCGACGTGCACCACCTTGTCGACCTCGTCGTCCCCGTCGACCCGGGTGTGGCGGCCGGGGACGGACTTGGCGCCGTTCAGCTCGCGCGCCAGATGGGTGTAGAGGATGTCGTTGACCAGCGTCGACTTTCCGGAGCCCGAGACACCGGTGACGGCCGTGAGCACGCCGAGCGGGAAGGAGACGTCGATGTCCTGGAGGTTGTTCTCCCGGGCGCCGTGCACCGTGAGCGTGCGCGACGGGTCGACGGGGCGCCGGATGTCCGGCATCACGATCGCCTTCTTGCCGGTCAGATAGTGACCGGTGATCGACTCGTCGTTGCCCAGCAGTTCCGCGAGCGATCCGGAGTGGACCACCTTGCCGCCGTGCTCGCCGGCACCGGGGCCGATGTCGACGACCCAGTCGGCGACCTTGATGGTGTCCTCGTCGTGCTCGACGACAATGAGGGTGTTGCCCATGTCGCGGAGCCGGACCAGGGTCTCGATCAGCCGGTGGTTGTCCCGTTGGTGCAGGCCGATGGACGGCTCGTCCAGCACGTACAGCACACCGACCAGACCGGAACCGATCTGGGTGGCCAGCCGGATGCGCTGGGCCTCGCCGCCGGACAGGGTGCCTGCCGCACGGTTGAGCGAGAGGTAGTCGAGGCCGACGTCGACCAGGAACCTAAGCCGCTCGTTGACCTCCTTCAGTACCCGCTCGGCGATCTTCTTGTCGCGGGCGTTCAGCTTCATCCGGCCGAGGAACTCGGCGCACTCGCTGATCGACATCGCGGAGACCTCGGCGATGGACTTCTCCATCACCGTGACCGCGAGGACGATCGGCTTGAGCCTGGTGCCCTCACAGGTCGGGCAGGGCACCTCGCGCATATATCCCTCGAAGCGCTCCCGGCTGGAGTCGCTCTCGGCCTCGGAGTGGCGCCGCTTGACGAACTGCACCGCCCCCTCGAAGGCGGGGGTGGTGTAGGCGCGCTCGCGCCCGTACCGGTTGCGGTAACGGACCTCGGTCTGGATCTTGTGGCCGAAGAGCAGGGCCTTCTTGGCGCGCTGCGGCAGTCCGGCCCACGGGATGTCCGTACGGAATCCGAGGGCCTCGGCGAGGGCGCCGATCAGCCGGCCGAAGTACTCCTTGGTGTGGCCGTGCGACCAGGGGTGGATCGCGCCCGCGTCGAGCGACCTGTCCTCGTCGGGGACGATCAGCTCCGGGTCGACCTCCATGCGCGTACCGATGCCCGTGCAGTCGGGGCAGGCGCCGAAGGGCGAGTTGAAGGAGAAGGAGCGCGGCTCCAGCTCCTCGAAGGAGAGGTCGTCGTACGGGCAGTAGAGGTGCTCGGAGTACATCCGCTCACGCTCGGGGTCGTCCTCGGGGAGGTCGACGAAGTCGAGCACGACCATGCCGCCGGAGAGCCCGAGCGCGGTCTCGACCGAATCGGTCAGTCGGCGCTTGGCGCTGTCCTTCACCGTGAGACGGTCGATGACCACCTCGATGGTGTGCTTCTCCTGCTTCTTCAGCTTGGGCGGCTCGGAGAGATGGATGGTCTCGCCGTCGACCCGGGCCCTGCTGTAGCCCTTGGTCTGCAGATCGGCGAAGAGGTCGACGAACTCGCCCTTGCGCTCGCGCACCAGCGGCGAGAGCACCTGGAAGCGGCTGCCCTCGGGCAGGCCGAGCACCTTGTCGACGATGGCCTGCGGCGACTGGCGCGAGATGGGACGGCCGCACTCGGGGCAGTGCGGCTTGCCGATCCGGGCGAAGAGCAGCCGCAGGTAGTCGTAGACCTCGGTGATGGTGCCGACCGTCGAGCGCGGGTTGCGCGAGGTCGACTTCTGGTCGATGGAGACGGCGGGCGAGAGACCCTCGATGAAATCGACGTCCGGCTTGTCCATCTGGCCGAGGAACTGGCGGGCGTACGAGGAGAGGGATTCCACATAGCGCCGCTGGCCCTCGGCGAAAATCGTGTCGAACGCGAGAGACGACTTGCCCGACCCGGAAAGCCCGGTGAAGACGATGAGGGAGTCGCGGGGGAGGTCGAGCGAGACGTTCTTGAGGTTGTGCTCGCGAGCGCCACGGACGATGAGACGGTCGGCCACGCCGGTCCGCACCTTTCTGGAGAGAAATGGGGGAACTGAGCCGCTGTCCCAGGGTACGGGGGGCGCCACAGCGATGTACGAAGCTTTCGACTCCGAGCGTATAGCACGCACATTCGATTTACGGACGACTGCCGCCTCCTTCACCCGATTGAGTGGCGGGGCTAGGCTCGACATCATGATTGATCATGCACACGACCTGGACGCCGTACGTGAAGCGACTGATCGACTGCTCAGCGCCACCGAGAAATTGGACGATGCCGCGCTCGCCCAGCCGTCGCGATTGCCGGGCTGGAGCCGGGGCCATGTCGTTGCGCACCTCTCTCGTAACGCCGACGCGCTCGTAAATGTTCTCCAGGGCCGGCCCATGTACGCAGACAGCGAAACCCGCGACCGCGACATCGAGCGCGACGCACCCCGGCCGAAGGCCGAGCAGCTGGCCGACCTGGTCGGCAGCGCGGCCCGCTTCGTGGATGCCGCATCGGCCCCGGCGGACTGGTCCCGCACGGTGACGATGCGCAACGGCGTGACGGACTCGGCCTCCCGGATTCCCTTCCGCCGCCGCGTCGAGGTCGAGCTGCACCATGTCGACCTGGGCATCGGCTACGAGCTGGAGGATCTTCCCGAAGAATTCGTCGACCGGGAGATCGATTTCCTCGCCGAGCGGTTCGGGCAGCATCCGGAGGTCGTGTCCACGGGTGTGGCCGCCGACGACGGCCGGTTCTGGACCACGGGCGGCGGCGCGGAAGGTGCCCCGGTCATCGTCCGCGGCACCGCCCCCGAGCTGCTCGGCTGGCTCTGCGGACGCCGCGACGGGGCGGCGCTGACCGTCGAAGGCGGGCCCCTTCCCGCACTTCCCCCGCTATAGGCTGAGTCGTATGACGTACAGCGGAGCGGTCAAGGTCGGCGGACGTGCGGATGTACACGAGTTGACGGATCTGATGATCTCCAAGGTCGCCGTCGGCCCGATGAACAACAACGCCTATCTGCTGCGCTGCCGGGCCACCGGCGAGCAGCTCCTGATCGACGCCGCCAACGAGGCCGGGACCCTGCTGCGACTGATCGGTGACGACGGCATCGCCTCCGTCGTCACCACCCATCGGCACGGCGACCACTGGCAGGCGCTGGGCGAGGTGGTGGCGGCCACCGGCGCGCGTACGTTCGCCGGGAGGTACGACGCCGAGGGCATCCCGGTCCCGACCGATGTCCTGGTCGACGACAACGACACGATCCGGGTGGGCCGGGTCGGCCTGACCGCCCGTCATCTCGTCGGTCACACCCCGGGCTCCATCGCGCTCGTCTACGACGACCCGCACGGCGCTCCGCATCTGTTCACCGGGGACTGTCTCTTCCCGGGCGGTCCTGGCCGGACAACAACCCCTGAAGAGTTCAACTCGCTGATGGGCGACCTGAAGACCAAGGTGTTCGACGTCCTGCCGGACGAGACCTGGGTATATCCGGGCCACGGCAACGACACCACGTTGGGTGCGGAGCGGCCGAGCCTGGCCGAGTGGCGCGCCCGCGGCTGGTAGCCGCCCGCCCGCACACACCGGCCCCCGCACCGGCCGGACGCCAACACCTTTGCGCTGCCTGGACGGCGGAGGCCGCCACCGGGATGCTCCCGGTGGCGGCCTCGCGTGTGCTCTGGGCGGGGTCAGCTGATGCGGACCAGGCCACCGCCACCGCCGGGAGCGGCCCGGATCTTCCAGTTCGTCCCCGTCTGCGGCCCCCTTTTCCGGGCGCCGGTCGCATGCTGGTGGGCCCGGTTGACCATGGAATCGACCGAGACGGTCCACTCCACCCGGCCCACCGCGTCGTCACGGACCTGGACGTACTCCAGCAGCCTCGCTCAGGTCCCGTCCGCCCCCCAGCGGGCGAACCGCTCGTAGACCGTCTGCCACGGCCCGTACCGCTCGGACAGATCGCGCCACGGAGCCCCGGTCCGCAGCCGCCACAGCACCCCGTTGACCTGCCGGTGATCCCACCATGGACGGCCACGACCATCCACCCGCGGCAACAAGGGCTCTATCCGCTCCCACGCCGCGTCCGTCAACTCACCCCGACCTACCACGCGATCAATCATCAGACAGGCCGTAGCCCACTCGTCGGACCGCGGGCGGGGTCCAGCGGCCGTCGAGGGCTTCCGGCCGCGGCGCGTACAGGCGCAGGGTGAGGCCGAGCGGGCCGGCGGGCGAGGGCAGCCAGTTCGCCCGCCGCTCGGGGCCGGGGTCGCGGCGGGAGATCAGGATGTCGAGCGAGCCGTCCGGGTTGTAGCTGAGCGGATCGCGGTCGCCCAGGGCGAAGCGGTCGATCTCGTTGGCGACCTGGAACCCCTCGGCGTCGTACATCGTGACTGACCAGAACGCTTCGACGGGCGGCAGACCATCGGCGGAGAAGTGCAGCAGGTAGTCGTGCTCGCCGGTGACGGGGGCACCGTCCGCGTCGGCGGCGAGCACGGGGTAGATCGCGTCCTCCGGGGGATTGGCCCCCAGTCCGATCGCCGCGACGGCGGCCCGCTTGAAGTAGTTGTTGCCGTACACGCCCATGGTCTCGGCGGTGACCCGCCAGCCGTTGACGGCGGTGCCGATGGTGGCGGGGGATGCCATGATCGCCTCGCGGGCGGCCCGCGCCCCCGCCTCCAGTGCGGCCACGTCCGCGTCGGAGAACCCGGCGGGGTCGAAGTCCCGCCCCGGGACGATGCCCAGGTGCGCGATACGCGCCAGCACGGCGAAGTCCGTGGCGTGCGGCGGGTTGACGGCCAGCGCCCGGGCCGCCCGGGCGAAGAACTCGACCGCGCTGAACCCGTTGACGGTGGCCAGCGGATCGCTCGCGACGTCAGCCGTCGGATCGACCGGGTGCTCGACCGGGTCGAGGGCCGCCAGCGTGAGACCGTCCTGGATGCGCCGGACCTTGTCGTAGTCGTCCGGCCCGTTCGTCTGGATCCGCCCGATGATCCACACGTACGGGGTCGGGGCGCGCAGGACGTTCGCCCCGGCCGGCAGCTCGCCCTGGTGACCGGGCCCGGTCACCAGGTAGTCCTGGTCGCCGGAGCCGGTGGTGCGCGGACCGAGGGTGGCGAACACGTCGGTCCACATGTCCAGCAGCGGAACCATGAAGTACCGGCCCGCGGTGTCCGAGACGTGCAGCGCCACCGGACCGGCCGTCAGATCCAGCCACGCGGACGAGTACAGGGTGTCGAAGTTCGGCCGAACCACCGAGCGGAACTCCGCCGACGGGAACTCCCGCAGGTGGTGGAACTCGTTCGGCGGCCCGAAGACCGGTTTGATCCCGGCGGGCACGGACACCGCCTGCCGTCGGGTGACATCCATCGTCACCAGCGGGTACAGGTACACGTACGCCTCGTGGGCCAACGTCTGCAGGTCGTCCGACATCATGCTCGTGCTCCCTCACATCCGGACCGGGGGCGGCAAAAAGCCTCTCGACGGACACTTCCGGCCCCCGGCGCCACCGGCAAGGCCGAACGGCCGAACGGGTGAACGGGTGAACGGGTGAACGGGTGAACGGATAGTGTCGCGGTTATGGCGACAGGACCCATGGGCCTCGCGGCCCCATCTCCCGAGCCGTCGCGGACGACATCCGCCGGCCAGCGTTCGCGTCGACCAGTGCGAGAGCCCGGAATCCGCTGGCGGGGACATCCTCGTCAAGGCGATCACCCGGGCCCGCGTCCGGGGCGGGACCTGGGTTCGCGGCCCGCCCCGGCGTTTGTCCTCCAGCCCGGCAATACCCTGCTCGGTATAGCGGGACTTGCAGCGGTCCACCGTCAGCGGCGCCACACCGGCGAGCGCGGCGATGTCCTTTCGGCGTCACCCTTCGGCCGACCACAACACGATCCGCGCGCGAAGCGCCACGACAGCCGGCAGATCCCGGGAACCCGCCAACACCCGCAGCTCAGCCATCTGTTCAGACGAGAGATCCATACAAGACTCAACGATCACAGACACCCCAGGTTCCACAAACAGGATCACGAGACACTAGGGCATACAGGGCAATACGCCTAGATCAAATGCCCTCTAAGCAGCAACCTCTTTTGGCCAGGTCGTAGGCGGCGAACAGGTGGCGTACTCCGCCGTAGCGGTTGTAGGTCGCGCGCCGCCGGCGGTGTGGTTCACGGTCGGGGTCCTTGTGTATGCCGCCGCGTTCGGCCCACTGCCGCCCGGGATGGGGCATCAGGTTGAGCGGTCCGAACTCGTCAATGCACAGGACGACTTCGAGCTCGCTGTCCTCGGGTATGACCTCACCATCGGCGATGGCGTAGAGGTGCTCGACCCTCGCCTTTTTGACCGCGTAGTCGGGGTCGCGGGAGGTCTTCCAGGTCTTCACGCGTTGAAAGGAGACGCCTTCCTCGCGGAGCAGGATGCGCAGGCCCTCGTGGCTGATGTCGTCGACCACCCCCTCGGCGACCAGGAAGTCCGCCAACTTGGACAGGCTCCACGTCGAAAACGGCAGGTCATGCTCGGTCGGCTTCGACCTGGCGATCTTCTTGATCTCGCGCCACTCGGGCAGCGTGAACGTCTTGGGGCGGCCGCCCTTGTACTTCGGATACAGCGACTCGAAGCCGTCGGCGTTGAAGTTGTGGATCACATCCCGGACCCGGTCATCGCTGGTGAACGACACCTCGGCGATCTTCGCCACCGCCATGCCCTGGGCGGACAGCAACACCATCTGGGCCCGCCGCCAGGTCACCACCGATCCGGTGCCCCTGCGGATGATCCGCAGTAGTCGTCTGCCCTCGTCATCGTCGATCTCGCGTACATGTACTCGTTCCGCCGCCCAGCCAGGGTGACGGCCACGCGCCGCCCGGCACAACACCCGGACGGTGCGTCACATCAAAACGGGGCAAACGTTGTCTGCTACGGCACTAGCGGGTCAGCGTCTCGAAGCCGACATCTTCGCAGTACTGCACGACGCGCCCCTCCGCCTCGGAGTCACTGTTGTTCATCGCTGCCACCGTCGCCTCCGCCAAGGTGCGGCCTCCGCCAACGGTCTCATCCCGGAGCGGTCGCATCGCGAGGAAGGCGTCCTGAGCGACGGCCCCGACCTCGTCGTACCCTGACGACTCCGGCGTGTCCGTGCCCGCCGCGTTCCGCGCCTTCTGCCACGTCCCCAGCTGCGTGCAGTAGTTCTCCCGCTGCGCGGTCAGCCGCTGCTCGTCCTTGCCCTCGGACGAGGAACACCCGGCCGTCACCGCCACCAGGGCGAGGACCGGGACTACCGCCTTAAGCACGCGCACCACGTTGCCCCCGACTGAAACTGCGTCCGCTCGTACCTGTCACCTGCAACTCCCGCAGCAGGATACCCGCGTGGGACCCCTTGGCCGCCGCAGCGGTCGCTGACTCAGCGGCGCAGCGCCCGGCCGTCACCGTCACCCGCCTCTATGGGAAGGCCACCGCGCAGGCGTGGGACCGGCTGCATCCCCGGCTGACCACTCCCCATCATCGAGGGCACCGTCATCTGGCTGATCGTGGAGAAGCTGCCCAGCGGCGGGGTGAACAAGCCGCTCTGGCTGTGCATGTCTCATCGGAGAGTTGCCGCACGGAAACTCGCGGGGCCCCGTGTGGGACGTGGAAGGCGTAACAGCCTTCCACTGCGGTCTCGTTCACGAGAACGTTATTGGTGGTCCGAGACCGAGCATTTCGGCGTACGGGAGAGGGCAGGGCTTGAACGCGTCCTCGCGTGTGAGCTTCCGCCCCCTGTATTCGATGCGTTCCACGAGGGCGAGCACCCATGGGGGGTAGGGCTCGGTTCCGTCCGCCGGCGGGGCGGGCGGGGCGTCGTCAGGCATGGCGTGGTCCCCCTTTTCGTGGTGGTGGTCTGGGCGTCCGGCTGATGACGCGGGGTCTCTGGAAGGTTACCTGTGGTACAGGAAGATCCCGTGGTCAAACCCTCGCCGCAGGGCGGGAGTTGACCGGAAGCGGCCGACGAGGCACCACGCCTTTGCAGTCGCCGCCGCAGGCGTCCTCTTTGATCACCAGCCCCGAACGACCTATGTCCGCCTGACGGCCTCGCAGGCATGGGTGGTGCGGGGCCAGAAGGGACGCGTACGGGGCCCCGTCGGTCCACGGAGCCCTCGCCCAGATTCAACCTCGTCATGCTCCTGCTCGACGCCTACCAGGACGGCACCCACCGGCCCCAGCTCAGCGCCCGCTACGGACTCGACCGCCGCATCGTCCGCATCGCGCTCCAGCACCAGCAACCACGCGAGCTCAAGCATCGCACGCCCGACCCCATCGTGCTTCTGGTGGCAATCGACCCCGTCGACTCAACAAACTGCACAACATGCTCACCGGGTGGTGTCAGCACCGTCCCCGTGATCACGGTCAAATTTCGGTGGCAAACCGTCAAACTTCCCTACGTTGTCTGCGGGACCGGGCGAGCCCTTCGTATGGTTGACCCACCCAGAGGTCGTCGTCGGCATCGGCCTGTGCGATCAGCGCGGTGAACACCCGCTCCCAGGTGCCGTCGATGGCCCACATCCGCAGCCGGTTGTAGACGCCTCGCCAGTTCCCGGGCGGGGTCGGCAACACCAAGCTTTTCGACCAGCCGCCCGACGAGACCTGGGTCTATCCGGGCCACGGTCACGACACCACGCTCGGCGACGAGCGTCCGCAGCTGCCGCAGTGGCGCGCCCGAGGCTGGTGACGGCGGCCGCGGGGGCACCCTCCACCCGTACGGGCACCGGCCGGGGCGGGCAACGGAGCAGTTGCGCGCCCCGGCCGGTGCTGGTTCCCACCCTCTCGGACGGCCGACGGGGACCGGCGGGTCAGGCGTCGACGCCGGCGCCCTCGTCCTTGGTCTTGTCCGCTTCCGCGGCGGCCTCGGCCCGCTCCTGCTTCTTGTTGGCCATGAGGCTGGTGATCGTGGTGATCACCAGCACGCCGCAGATGACGCCGAGGGAGACCGGGATGGATATCTCGGGGACGTGGACTCCGGACTCGTGCAGTGCGTGGAGCACCAGCTTCACGCCGATGAAGCCGAGGATGACCGAGAGGCCGTAGCTGAGGTGGACCAGCTTCTTCAGCAGGCCGCCGATCAGGAAGTACAGCTGCCGCAGCCCCATCAGGGCGAAGGCATTGGCCGTGAAGACGATGTACGGGTCCTGGGTCAGGCCGAAGATCGCTGGGATGGAATCCAGCGCGAACAGCACATCGGTGGTGCCGATGGCGAGCATGACGATCATCAGCGGCGTCAGGATGCGCTTGCCGTTGTTACGGATGAAGAGCTTGGTGCCGTGGTATCGGTCGGCGACCCCGAAGCGGCGCTCGATCGTCTTGAGGAGACGGTTCTCCTCGAACTCCTCCTCTTCCTCGTCGGCCCGCGCCTCCTGGATGAGCTTCCAGGCGGTGTAGATCAGGAACGCGCCGAAGATGTAGAAGACCCACGAGAAGTTGGCGATGACGGCGGCACCGGCGGCGATGAAGATCGCTCGCAGGACCAGCGCGATCAGCACGCCCACGAGCAGCACCCGTTGCTGGAGGTGGGAGGGGACCGAGAACTTCGCCATGATCAGGACGAAGACGAAGAGGTTGTCGACACTGAGCGACTTCTCGGTGATGAAACCGGCGAAGAACTCACCCGAAGCCTGACTCTCGCCGAAGACCAGCAGGCCGAGTCCGAAGAGCGCGGCCAGCGCGATCCAGACGATCGTCCAGATTCCGGCTTCCTTGGTCGTCACGTCATGGGGTTTGCGCCCGATGAAGAAGTCGACGGCAATAAGGGCTGACAGACCAAGAATGGTCAGCACCCAGAGGGTCCATGAAACGTCCACTGCGCCTCCGGCAGTTCGCTACGGCTACTGATCAGCGTCGTCGCTGCCGGAGGTCTCTTCCACCCGGGCGCACGGGCTGCGCACCACGGGCCGGCGCCCCGGGACCGGTCACAGTCCGTATTGACGGGAACGCCGCGTATGGGAGTACTCCCCTCCGCCCAAAAGACAGTACAGGAAATGCCAAGAGAAGGTAAAGCCAAGGGTAAAGATCTATCAAACAGGCTGGTCAGAGAGGGGTAAGGCTCGGTTGTCGGTGGCTCCGCCGCTCAGGCCCGCCGGGGGTGGCGGGCTGCGGCCACCCTGGCGAGTACCTGTTCGAGGACCCGGCTGCCGGGCGGCATCCTCAGTGGCTCGTACGTCCAGGCGTGGCCCACCCAGGGGTCGGCCAGGTGGTCGTCGGCGACCGGGGTGATCCGGAGCAGCGAGCGCCACAGCGGGTCGAGCACCGGTCCGTACGCACTGGCATCCTCCCGGTCCGCGACCATCAGCAGATGGACGCCGACCGAGGGGCCCTCGTCGGCGAGGTACCGAAGCTGGGTGACGGCCCGGTCGTCGAAACCGTGCGGGAAGTCGTTGACGATCAGCAATTGCTCGCCCGTGTCCAGGTCCGGTGGAAGCGAATCCGCGGCGCCGGCCCGTATCGCCATCTGCACCAGGTCGACGCGCCGGGTGAGCCGGGCGAGGACCGAGGTCACGCCCCCGGCTCCGGCGGCGGGCGGACCGGCGAGGGCCCCGGACTCGACCAGCGGCGCGAGCGCTCCGGCCGCCGAGCCCGCGGGGTCGATGACGTGGACGGAGAACTCGTCGGCCGGGTACACGGCCAGCAGTCGGGCCGCGTGCGCGACCGCGTTCTCCATGGCGAGGCGGCGCAGCCGGGCCGTATCCATCAACGCCGCGGCCTCGGACGCCGTACGGCCGCTGTCGACCCAGATGCCCCGCTCCAGCGGCAGCCGGACCAGCAGCGGGATACGCAGCTTCGGGCTCTCGGGCAGATGGAGCTCGCCGATGCGCAGCGCCATGGGGATCTCCATCGGAACGCGGTAGGCGTGCCAGACGGGGTTGTCCCACCCCGCGAACGCGGCGGGGAGCGCGGGTTCGACGACGGCGGACTCGGCGGCGAGCTGGGCGAGGTCGCGGTCGAGGGCCTCGCGGGCCCGGGCGGTCAGCTCGTCGCGCTTGGCCCGGGCCTGTGCGCGGGCCCGGTCACCGGCGCCGCCGATCCGGTTGCGCGGGTCGGACAGGGTCCGGTCCAGCTCCTGGTCCATGCGGGACTCGGCGAAGTCGACGGCGCTGCGGTACGCGGCGGTGGTGCGGGCCAGGTCCTCGAACATGCCCCAGATCTGGTTGTAGAGGCGCTCGTCCATCGACCAGCCGGTCGCGTCCCCGGCGACGGGCTGTGCGGGGCGGCCCGGCTCGGCGGACGGCGCGGTGGGAGGGGGCGGCGGGGGCGCGGCGGCCTGGCGGCGCGGGTGCGCGTAGTTGATGGGGCCACCCGTCGCGGCCGTGGCCGCGGACGGCGGGGCGGTGGGTTCGGTGAGCGCTTCGGGTGACTGGGCGGCCGTCGGTGGTACGACGGGTGGCCGGGGGCGGTCCGCGGGCGGTACCGGGCCCGTGCCGTGACCGCCCCGGTCCGTGTCCGGGGTGCGCGGCGAGGGCGGTGCGACCGAGCGGGCCGTCGCGCGGGTGACCGCGTCCTGGATCGTGTGGGCCAGCTCGGCCGCCCGGGGCAGGCCCTGGTCGGCGAGCATGGCGGCGAGGCCGGCCGCGTATCCCTGGCCGACCGCGCGGACCTTCCAGGCGCCCTGGCGGCGGTAGAGCTCCAGGGCGGTGACCGCGGACTCGGTGTCCAGGCCGGTGAGGGTGAAGGTGGCGATCTCGGTGCCGTCGAGCCCGGTGACGGCGACGTACGGTGCGGCGACCGCGCCGAACCGGACCGGGCAGCCGACGCCCATGGGCAGGGCCAGCAGCACGGTGACCCGGTGCACCGGGGCGGGCAGCGCATCGAGGTCCACCGCGAGCCGGTGGTCGGCGGCGGCTTGTCGGGACACTTCGAGCCCGGGCAATCGGGGTGATCCCGGGTGGGCGATCCACTCGGTGCCGCGCACCGTGCCGTTCTCGTCGCCGAGCGTGGCACCGGCCACGACGGGCGTACCGGCCGATACCCGGATCTCCAGACGGGTCTGGGGCAAGGTGTGGTTCTGCCCCCGGACCAGCTCGGCCGTCATTGCCCTGTCCCCTCGGTGAGTTACTGCTGCGTCATGCGGTGTCGCACGGTGCGGTGTCGCACGGTGCGGTGTCGCGCGATGTGGTGTCATGCGGGCCGGTCCCATGTGGTGCAGCTCCCGGCGGCCGATGCCTCCGGGAGCTGCACGTGCCGATGTGGACCGGCCGGTCAGGCCATGCCTACAGGTGCGGCAGGATCGCCGGCATCAGGTCCTGGAAGGTGCGGCCGTTGGCCGGGTTGCCGAGAGCGGTCATCTGCCATCCGTTCCCCGAACGGTGCACCTTCGCCATGATCTGGGCGGTGTACTGCCCGCCGCCGTCCAGCGTGTAGCGGGCGAGCTCCTGGCCATTGGTCTCGTCGACGATGCGGCAGAAGGCGTTCTGCACCTCCTGGAACGTCTGGCCGGTGAAGGAGTTCACCGTGAAGACGATCTGGTCGATGTGGACCGGCACCCGCTGCAGGTCCACGAGGATCGCCTCGTCGTCGCCGCCGTGACCGGCGCCGCCGACCAGGTTGTCCCCGGTGTGCTTGACCGAGCCGTCGTCACTGACGAGGTGTCGGAAGAAGACCACGTCGACCGGCTGCTTGTCGGCGAACAGCACCGCCGACGCGTCGAGGTCGATCTCCCGCGTACGCGAACCGAACAGACCACGGCGCGGCGCCGCCTGCCAGCCGAGCCCCATCCGTACCGCGGTCAGGGTCCCCCCGTCGCTCTTCTGCAGGCTGATGGCCTGACCCTTGGTCATATTGACCGTCACGCGCTGTCCCCTCTCCGCTTGCCCCGCATCCGTCCGTGCGCGGTTTCCCAGCACCCTACGCAGTCGCACCGAGGGAGCGGCTGCTCGGGGCGTTTTTGTGTCGGTCCTGCAACACACCCGATGCGACGGGAGTCAGGCAAAACCCGCCTCGCGCATCTGGCGCAACTCCTTCTTCAACTCACCGACCTCGTCGCGCAGTCGGGCCGCCACCTCGAACTGCAGGTCCGCGGCGGCCGCCCGCATCCGGTCGGTCATCTCCTCGATGATTCCGGCGAGTTCGGTCGCGGGCCGGTCGGTGACCACCGCGCCGTTGCCACCGGCCTTCTTGGCGCCGGCCGTCTTCGCGCCTGCCGTCTTGATGCCCAGCGTGGGAACGGGGGCCTTGGCACCCTTCGCCTGGCGGTAGCCGCTGCCGAGCAGCTGCTCGGTGTCGACCTCCTCGCGGGCGATCGTGGCGACGATGTCGTTGATCTTCTTGCGCAGCGGCTGCGGGTCGAGGCCGCGCTCGGTGTTGTAGGCGATCTGCTTCTCGCGGCGACGATTGGTCTCGTCGATGGCCTGCGCCATCGCCGGGGTGATCTTGTCCGCGTACATATGGACCTGCCCCGACACGTTACGGGCGGCGCGCCCGATGGTCTGGATCAGGGACGTCCCCGAGCGCAGGAAGCCCTGCTTGTCCGCGTCGAGGATGGCGACGAGCGACACCTCGGGCAGGTCGAGGCCCTCACGCAGGAGGTTGATGCCGACCAGTACGTCGTACTCACCGGAGCGCAGCTCGCGCAGCAGTTCGATGCGGCGCAGGGTGTCGACGTCGCTGTGCAGGTAGCGGACCTGGATTCCGAGCTCCAGGAAGTAGTCGGTGAGGTCCTCGGCCATCTTCTTGGTGAGGGTGGTGACCAGGACCCGCTCGTCCTTCTCGGCGCGCGTGCGGATCTCGTGCACCAGGTCGTCGATCTGCCCCTCGGTGGGCTTGACGACCACCTCCGGGTCGACGAGGCCGGTGGGACGGATGATCTGCTCCACGAAGCCGTCCCCCCTGGACAGCTCGTACTTCCCGGGTGTGGCGGAGAGATAGACGGTCTGGTTGATCCGGCCCAGGAACTCCTCCCACTTCAGCGGGCGGTTGTCGAGCGCGGAGGGGAGCCGGAAGCCGTGGTCCACGAGGGTCCGCTTGCGGGAGGCGTCGCCCTCGTACATCGCGCCGATCTGCGGGACGGTGACATGCGACTCGTCGAGGACGAGGAGGAAGTCCTCGGGAAAGTAGTCGAGGAGGGTGTTGGGGGCGGTGCCGGGTGAGCGGCCGTCGAAGTGCATCGAGTAGTTCTCCACGCCGGAGCAGGTGCCGATCTGCCGGAGCATCTCGATGTCGTACGTGGTGCGCATCCGCAGCCGCTGGGCCTCCAGCATCTTGCCCTGCTTCTCCAGCTCCGCGAGGCGCTGCTCCAGCTCCTGCTCGATGCCGTTGACCGCTTTCTCCATGCGCTCGGGGCCGGCGACGTAGTGGCTGGCGGGGAAGACGTGGAGGGACTGGTCCTCGCTGATGACCTCGCCGGTGAGCGGGTGGAGGGTGGAGAGTGCCTCGATCTCGTCACCGAACATCTCGATGCGGACGGCGAGCTCCTCGTAGACCGGGAAGATCTCAATGGTGTCGCCGCGGACCCGGAACGTGCCGCGGGTGAACGCGAGGTCGTTGCGGCTGTACTGGATCTCGACGAAGCGGCGCAGCAGTTGGTCGCGGTCGATCTCGTCACCGACCTTGAGCTGGACCATCCGGTCGATGTACTCCTGGGGCGTACCGAGGCCGTAGATGCAGGAGACGGAGGCGACCACGACGACATCGCGCCGGGTGAGCAGCGAATTCGTCGCGGAGTGGCGCAGCCGTTCGACCTCCTCGTTGATCGAGGAGTCCTTCTCGATGTAGGTGTCCGACTGCGGGACGTACGCCTCGGGCTGGTAGTAGTCGTAGTACGACACGAAGTATTCGACGGCGTTGTTGGGCAGCAGTTCGCGGAACTCGTTCGCCAGCTGGGCCGCGAGCGTTTTGTTCGGCGCCATCACGAGGGTGGGGCGCTGCAGCTTCTCGATCATCCAGGCGGTGGTCGCCGACTTGCCGGTGCCGGTCGCACCGAGCAGGACCACGTCCTTCTCGTCTGCGCGGATGCGTCGCTCCAGCTCGGCGATGGCCGCGGGCTGGTCACCGCTGGGCTGGTAGGGACTGACGACCTCGAAAGGCGCCACCGAACGTTCGATCTTCGAAACGGGCCGCATGCAACCACCGTACGACCCACCACTGACAACCGGGCCGGGTCGGCCGTGGTGCCGGGCCGAAGGTCACCATTCTCCTGGCGGCGCGGGATCGCGGGGCCGGGAGTCGAACGACGCCGGATCGGCACGTGTTCCGAACTTCGGGACCTGCCGGGCGACCTGCCGGGGGGCCGGGATTCCGGGGCGACGTCCGGCCCCGTTCAGAGCCTTGGGGTCGTCCCAGTCCGGGGTGCCCATCACCATCAGGGGGTCGAACATCACGACCACCGCGGCGAGGAGCAGGAAGCAGCCGGGACCGATCAGCAGCGGTACGAGGGGGGCGGTCTGCCCGTCGTCCGAACCGGCACCGGCGAGGGCGCCGGGATGCAGATGGACGCTGAGCGCGGCCATTCCGGTGTAGTGCATGCCGCTCACCGCGACGCCCATCACGACGCTGGCGCCGAGGCTGGGCAGGAAGCCGTGGATGGAGACGGCCGCCCAGAGCGCGGCCGTGGCGGCCACCACGGCGATGACTACGGAGAGGGTCACGGTGATCGTGTCGTACTCGAACTGCCCCGGAAGACGCATTCCGGCCATACCCAGGTAGTGCATGGTGGCCACGCCGAGCCCGGTGATCATGCCGCCCGTCACCAGCGCCATACGGGTGGCGCCCCGGTACCCGACGATGAAGATGCCGATGGCGACCATGCCGATCGCGACCGCGAGACTGGCGAAGGTGATCGGCTTGTCGTAGTCGATGGCCACCCCTTCGACGGAGAAACCCGTCATCGCGACGAAGTGCATCGTCCAGATGCCGGAGCCGATGGAGGTCGCGCCGAGGGCCAGCCAGCCGGCCTTGAAGGAACGCTCGGTGCGCAGCGAACGAGTCGTGCAGCGCAGCCCGAGGGCTGCGCCGAGGCAGGCCATGAGGAAGGCCGCGACGGGCGTCACCGCTCCGTAGCTGAAACCGTCGATGGTGCCCTGCATGCTCGTACGCCCTTCGCGGAAGCCCGGGTTCGAGGTGACCCTAAGGCGCGAGGCCCGGCAGACAAACAGAAGAGCTGCATTTTATCGACACGGAAATCGGTCCGTGACCCGGTCTCAGGAGCGGCGTTCACGTTGTGGCCGTCCTTCGCCTTCCCTCGTTGGGGGACGGCTGCCACTCTCGGCCCGTCCGTACCTCTGACGCGAGGAGTACACGTGTACGCACGTACCGCCACCGCCGCCGTCGCTGCTGCCGCCCTCATGGGTGCCGGCGCGCTCCTGCTGTCGACCACCGATACGCGGACCACGACCACGGTCACGGCCGGGCACACCGGCATGGTCACGGGCATCCGGACCGTGAGTGCCCGGACCGAGGACACGAAGCCGGACGCTCCGGTCGTCCTCGCCCACCGGGGCGCTTCGGCCTATGCGCCGGAGAACACCCTGGCGGCCGTCGACAAGGCCGACACCCTCGGCTTCGACTGGGTGGAGAACGATGTCCAGTTCACCAAGGACGGCGTACTGGTGGTCGTGCACGACACCGATCTGAAGCGGACCACCGACGTCGAGGAGGTCTTCCCGGACCGCGCGCCGTGGGCGGTCAAGGACTTCACGGCCGCCGAGATCGCCCGGCTGGACGCGGGCAGTTGGTTCGGTCCGCAGTTCGCCGGTACCCGGGTGCCCACCCTCGAGCAGTACCTGGACCGGATCGAGCACAACCACCAGAATCTGCTGCTGGAGATCAAGAGCCCGGAGATCTATCCGGGCATCGAGAAGGAGACCCTGCGGGTGCTGGGCCGGAAGGGGTGGCTCGACCGCAACCACGTCAAGCACCGGCTCGTCATCCAGAGCTTCGGCGCGGACAGTGTGAAGAAGGTGCACCAACAGCGTCCGGACGTCACGACCGGCTTCCTCGGCACGCCGGCAATGGCCGATCTGACCTCCTACACGGCGTTCACCGACCAGATCAATCCCTCGCACACGTCGATCTCCGCCGACTACGTGAACGCGGTGCATGCGCTGAAGGGCGCACACGGCAAGAAGCTCCGGGTCAACACCTGGACGGTCAACGACGCGGCGACCGCGGCGAAGGTGGCGGGCTTCGGCGTCGACGGGATCATCACCAACACCCCTGATGTGGTGCGCGAGGCCACGGGCTGACAGCTCGGCGCACCGCCTCCGCGGCCCGTTGTCAGTGATCGGCCGTACGGTGGTTTCCATGAACAGCAACGGGGTTGTCGAGTGGGCCGTCGTCGAGAGCGACATCGGCCCGCTGCTGCTGGCCGCGACCGACGCGGGGCTGGTGAGCGTGGACTTCCATGACCGTCCCGAGGTCAGGGAGAGGGCGGTCGGGCAGTTGCGGACGCGACTCGGTGCGGAGCCGGTGGAGAATCCCGGCTCCGCACGGCTCGCCGAGCCGATACGCCAGCTCGCGGAGTATTTCGCGGGATCGTTGCGGGAGTTCTCGCTCGACCTGGACTGGTCGCTGACATCCGGCTTCAATCGCCAGGTGCTCCGCGAGCTGGCGGCGGGGGTGCCTTACGGGGCGGTCGCCGGGTACGGGGATCTGGCCGAGCGCGTGGGGCAGCCGGGGGCCGCGCAGGCGGTCGGGGCGGCCATGGGCTCCAATCCGCTGCCGGTGGTGGTGCCGTGCCACCGAGTGGTGGAGAGCGACGGCGGACTCGGCGGGTTCGGCGGGGGCCTCGAAACCAAACGGAAGCTGCTGGCTCTGGAGGGTGTGCTGCCACAGCCGCTGTTCTGATTCGGGTTGCGGGCGAGGGATTCGGGTTGCGGGCGGCGGCCGATCCTCTCCGGATCGATGATTCGGGTCACCGGGACATCAGCGCCCGGCCCGCCGCTGCCCGTGCCCGCCGCTGCCCACGTCTTCCGCTGACCGTGCCTGCCCCCCGTCCAGTGGTACCCGGTTTCGTACCCGTGTACGGGCTGGCACACTGCGCCAGTGACCAACACCTTCGATGCACCTGACACCCCCACCGGGTCCGGCCTTCCCGGCGCCGGCCCGGTCACGGCGGCCGAGCTGCCCGGACTGCGGCGCAGAACGTCCGCGGTACTCATGGCCAGCCAGATACTCGGCGGCCTCGGCGTTCCCATCGGTATCGCCCTGGCCCCGGTCCTGGCCACGGAGGTGAGTGGTTCCGAGGCACTGTCCGGTCTGGCCCCGACCGCGTCGGTGGCCGGTACGGCGCTGCTCTCGCTGCCGCTGGCCGCGCTGATGACCTCGCGGGGCCGGCGCCCCGGTCTCGTACTGGCGTATCTGATCGGTGCGCTCGGCGCGGGGCTCGTGGTCCTGGCCACCGTCGTGGAGAGCTTCCCGCTGCTACTGCTCGGCATGGCAGGCTTCGGTGCCGGTTCCTCGGCCAATCTGCAGGCCCGGTTCGCCGCCGCGGATCTGGTCGAGCCCGACCGGCGCGGCCGGGCGATCTCCACCGTCATCTGGGCCACAACGATCGGTTCGGTGCTGGGGCCGAACATCGCGGCCCCGGTGGGACATGTCTTCCGCGGCACCGCGATTTCCGAACAGGCGGGTCCGTTCTTCTTCGCGGCCGGGATCTTTCTGCTGGCCGCCCTGGTGGTCTGGGTGCTGCTGCGGCCGGATCCGCTGCTCACCGCCCGGGCACTGGCCCCGCAGGAGAGCGAGTCCCCCGCAGGCCGTTCGCTGCGCGCCGGTATCGCGGCGGTCCGGGCGTCTCCGATGGCGCGGCTGGCTCTGGTGACGGTGGCCGTCTCGCACACCGCGATGGTCTCGATCATGGTGATGACCCCGGTCGATATGGGCCATCACGGCGCCGGGCTCCAGCTGATCGGCCTGGTGATCAGTGGCCACATCGCGGGTATGTACGCGTTCTCCCCGGTGATGGGCTGGTTGTCCGACCGGTTCGGCCGGCTCACCGTGATCGGCCTGGCAGTCGGGTTGCTCTCCTGCGCGGCACTTCTGGCCGGCACGGCGGGCGCCAGTCACGGGCAGACGGCGGCCGGTCTCTTCGTGCTCGGGCTGGGCTGGTCGGCCGGGCTGGTCGCGGGTTCGGCGCTGCTCACCGATTCCGTGCCGCAGCCCGCCCGCGCCGCCGTGCAGGGTCTGTCGGATCTGACCATGAACACGGCGGCGGGCATCGGCGGCATGATCGCCGGGGTGATCGTCGCCCGGGCGAGCTACGGCTGGCTGAACGTCGTCGGAGCATGTCTGCTGCTGCCCATGGCCGCGCTGGCCCTGCGCCGGGCGCTCACCCGGCCCGCGACACACGCCGAAACAGCAACCCCCGATACGGCGCCCGCGGCCACCGCACCCGATGCAACTGCTGCCCCCTCCTCCGACGTCTGAGGCTTCAGAGGCTGATGTGGTACGCCTTGCGGAGCGTCTCGTGCACGGTCCACGTCGTACGGTCGCCCTCGCGCAGTACGCAGGCGTCCCCCGGCCCGATCTCCAGCGTCGCCCCGCCCTCGACGGCCACGGTCGCGCGACCGCTGACGACCACGAACAGCTCATTGGCCTCGGTGTCGGTGACCACGCCGGGCGTGATCTGCCAGATGCCGCGCACCTGCTTGCCGTCGGGCGACTCCCAGAGCACCTTGCCGGTCACCACGGGGTCGCCCGAGACGATCTGTGCGGGGTCGAGCGGTTCCGGTTCGAGCTCGGCGTCCGGAATGTGCACGGCGAACGAGGCAGAAGCTTGATCAAATGTGGTCATGGCCGGTCACCCTAGCGACCGCTCCGGAGCGACTCGGCACCAGGACCGGGAAACCATGCGCAGAAGACGAGTAACCGCGCAGCAGGTTTGAGGCTGGCGCGCCCGCGACAGGGATGTGGACATGTCATTGAATGCGTCGCACAGCGCACATTCCTACGCCTCCGTCCTCTCCACCGAGGTGCGGGCTGCCCTCGCCACGCACCACCCCGTCGTGGCTCTGGAGTCGACGATCATCGCCCACGGCCTGCCGCGCCCACGCAATCTGCGGGTCGCCGAGGAGCTCGAAGGGCTCGTACGGTCCGCGGGCGCGGTGCCCGCCACGATCGCCGTACTCGACGGAAGGGCCCACATCGGCCTGGACAAGAACCGGTTGGAGCGGGTCGCCACCGACCCGGAGATGCGGAAGCTGGGCCACCGGGACCTCGCGCCGGCCCTGGCGGCGGGCGCGAGCGGGGCGACGACCGTGTCCGCGACGGCGTTCCTGGCCGCGCACGCGGGCCTGCGCGTCTTCGCGACCGGCGGTCTCGGCGGCGTACACCGGGACTGGACGGAGACCCAGGACGAGTCCGCGGACCTCCGGCTCCTCGCGCGGACCGGCATCACCGTGGTGTGCGCGGGGGTGAAGTCGATCCTGGACGTCCCCGCGACGTTGCAGCGTCTGGAGACGCTCGGGGTCGGCGTGCTCGGTTACGGCACCGACCGCTTTCCCGGTTTCTACCTGAACAGCTCGGGCGAACCGGTCGACTGGACCGTGCGGACGCCCGAGGAGGTCGCGGAGGTGATGCGGGCCCAGGACGCGCTCGGTGGTCCCGGCTCCGCGCTGATCGTCGCCAACCCCGTTTCCGTGGAGGACCAGTTGGACCCCGCGCTCCATGACCGCGTGCTGGCCGAGGCCCTCGACGCGTGCCGGGAGCGCGGCATCGTGGGCCAGGCCGTCACACCGTTCCTGCTGGACCGGCTGATGCGGGGGACCGGGGGCGCTTCGCTGGAGGCCAATCTGGCGGCCGTGCGCGGAAACGTATCGCTTGCCGCGCGGATCTCCGGTGCGTGGGCCGTCGGCGCGCAGGACACGACATCGCGCCGGAACCCGGCGGCCGGTCAATGACCGACGACAGGTCGATGACCAACAGCGGGTCAATGAGCGGCGGCGGTCTGCTCGTCGTCGGCGACGTGGTCACCGACGTAGTGGCCCGGCATACGACGGCGCTGATCCACGGTACGGACACCTCGGCCCGGATCCGCACCCTCCCCGGCGGCGCGGGCGCCAACGTCGCCTGCTGGGCGGCGCGTTCCGGCTGTCGCGATGTACGGCTGCTGGCCCGCGTCGGCGCCGACCGCGCGGTCTGGCACCGTGACGCGCTCCAACGCGCAGGGGTTCGTTGCCTGCTGGCCGTGGACGACGAGATGCCGACAGCCACCGTCGTCGCCCTCGTCGATTCCGCCGCCGAGCGCACCTTCCTCACCGACAGCGGTGCCGTGCTCCGCCTCTCCCCCGACGACTGGTCACCGTCGATGCTCGACGGCATCACCCATCTCCACCTCTCCGGGTACCTCCTCTTCGCCGCCACGAGCCGGGCAACGGCCCTGCTCGCCCTGCGGGAGGCCGGGCGGCGGCGGGTCACGGTGAGCGTCGACCC
Source organism: Streptomyces sp. NPDC111516 (assembly GCF_055635345.1). Taxonomy (NCBI): domain Bacteria; kingdom Bacillati; phylum Actinomycetota; class Actinomycetes; order Kitasatosporales; family Streptomycetaceae; genus Streptomyces; species Streptomyces sp. NPDC111516. The sequence continues at coordinate 182,342 of NZ_JBVKBV010000001.1, forward strand.
GGCTTCGGCCGGCTTCCTCGCCGAGCTGGGCGTCGACCGGTTCCTGACAGTCGTGGAGGGCACGGATCTGCTGCTGCCCAATGCGGACGAGGCCCGACTGCTCACCGGAATCCCCGAACCGGCCGACGCCGCGGCCAAGTTGAGTCTTCTGGTGCCCCGGGTGGTCGTCACGCTCGGCGAGGGCGGGGCCCTGCTGGCCGTCGCGGGCGCGGTGACCCGGCACATCCCGGCTGTTCAGGTCCGGGGTGCCGTGGACTCGACGGGCGCGGGCGACGCCTTCACCGGCGGCTTCCTCGCGGCGCACCTCTCGGGGGCGGACGATGCCTCGGCCGTGGAGGCGGGCTGCCGGTCGGGGGCGGAGGCGGTCACCACCGTGGGGGGCCGCCCCGGTCCATGACGCGCCCGGCTCGCCTGATCGGCCCCGCCCGCTACCCGCTCCGCCCCCACCCGGTCCAGGCGGGGTGCAGCGGGTCGTCGGCCCGTACGACCGCATCCGCGCGCCCGCCGGGCGCCACCTCGTCCTCGTACCGCGCGAAGGCGGGCAGGGTCCAGCGCTCGCTCGCCTCGGTACGCCGCCGCAGTGCGCCGGGCGACAACCGCAGATGGACGCTCAGATCGAACGGGAACCAGTGCCCCAGCAACAACGGGCCGTGCACCACCAGCACACCGCCCTCGGGCAGGGGTTGATACGGACTACGCGTGGCCCGGTCCGTCACCGGATCCCAGAGATCGGGCAGCACCCGCCCGCTCCCACCCGCCTCCAGCGGCCCGAACACCTCGCGCCACAGCGCGCCCGTGTCGAACCAGCTCTCGTAGTACGAGTCGGGGTCCTCCTTCCCGTACTCGTACCGAAGACTCGCAGGCCGGAGGAACCCCTCGGTGGACACCACCAGCACCGCACGCCCCCGGACCCGCAGCGCCTGTGCGACTCGCCCGGCCAACTCCCCGGTACGGGCCGCCGGGGCGCCATCGACGGCGACCTTCAGCCAGGGCCCGGCGTCGGCCGGCTCCAGACCGTCGGCATGCGCGGCGCAGGTTTCGGCCAGCCGCTCCCAGGTGATCGCTTCGAATCGCACCCGACCGTCATCACCCCGGCCCCACGCCCCGGCGCCGGCCGCTCCTCTTACGACCTCCCCCACGATAGGGAGCGGATCAGCGAGCGGCGTCGTGCGGCTTCGATTGCAAGGCGGAGGAAGGAATCGGATGGGGTCTCCCCTGGTCGAGCGAAGCCGAGAGCTCGGGGAAGGAGCGTCGTTGACTGACGACAACGCCGAAGGGGGCCCCTCCCTGCTCGAGCGAAGCCGAGAGCTTGGGGGAGGAGGCGCAGGGCGTCAGGAGCCCGTTCCCTATCGTGGGGGAGGTCGTTAGTCTCCGCTGCCCGCCAGGTGGCTCCGGGCCAGGCCGCACCACTCGGTGGGCGAGCGGGCGCAGGCCGGGTTCCCGGTCGGCTGCCGCTTCGGCGAGCCTGCGGATCCCGGCGAACCACTGCCCGGTGACACGGTCCGGCGCGTCGATGCGCCGGAAGCCACTGCGTCACGCGGTCTACTTCTTCGCGCCGCAGTCCACCGCGTCGGCGTCGTCCGAGAGGGCGCTGCCCTCGGGCAGCAGATAGGTCACCCAGAGCACGACCGGCTCGCTCCCCAGATTGCGTCCGATGTGCCGGTGATCGGCACCGGACGGCTCGATGAAGGACGAGCCCGCAGGCGTCACCTCGACCGAGCAGTCGTCCAGAGTGCGCGTCAGCGTCCCGGACTTGACGACGGCGATCAGCTGGCCGCCATGGGTATGCCAGCCGGTGGACCCGCCCGGCTCGACGGTAATGGTCCGGAAGGTCACATCGGTGCGGCCGTTCGGGGTCTTCACCTTCAGCTTCCCCGCCGATGTGCCCTTCGCAACCACCGTGCCGCTGACACCGCTGCCGGGGGTGGCGACGGCCGCCGACGGTACGAAGCCGAGCGCGGCCACGCAGCCGCCGACGACCAGGGCCTTGGCGAGCCGCCCCTGCCGTACCCGCTGCCCGCGGTCACCCTGCTGTCTGCCGACCTTCACGCACGACTCCTCTGCCTCAGCGTCCCGGAAGCTTCCTGGACACCCCGGACTGGACGTCTCGTACCGGAATTCCGAACCGGACTTCCGAACGAGGCATCCCGAATGCCCCCACGCTACCCGCGAGTTGAGCCGCACAACCGCCCCGATCCGACGGTCGTTCATGCGCCGCTCCGGTCATCCCCCGCTGCGGCCCATCGGTCATTCGCCGCGGAGCTCGGCGACGATCGGCCCGTCGCCCGACACCTCGATGCGCCCGTCCTCGACGGCCTCGGCGAGCGTCAACTCCCCCCGCCCGAGCGCCAGGCAGACCTCGACGTCGAGGGCGATGCGGGCATCGGCGTGGTCAGCGGGGCCATCCCCGTACACAGCCGCCGCACCAGCCGTCGAGACCCCCGTCCCACCGGCCGTCGCTCCACCGGCGCGTACATGGAACTCGCCCTCTTCCAACCGGACTTCGACGACCCCGGCATGGGTCAGCCCGTCCAGGGCGCGCAGCAGCGGAAGCGCGAACCAGTGCGCCCGCACGGCATCGGTGGGCCGCCGCTCGGTGAGCGCGGGCGCGCCCCACTCCGCGAGGGCGGCGAGTACGGGCAGCAACCCGCGGCCGCGCTCCGTCAGTTCGTACACCGAGGCCGCGGCGGGCGGCGGGAGCCGACGGCGGGTGGCCAGGCCGCCGTGCTCCATGTCCTTGAGCCGGGAGGCGAGGACGTCCGTACTGACGCCCGGCAGGTCGGCGTGGAGGTCGGTGTAGCGGCGGGGGCCCGCCAGCAGTTCACGGACGATCAGCAGCGTCCACCGGTCGCCCACGGAATCGAGGGAGCGTGCGGTGGCGCAGAACTGGTCGTAACTCCGGCGGCGGGCCGGGCGGGTTGCGGGCTGTTGCTGACGTGGCATGCGACGCAGTCTAGACATGTTGTTGGACTTTCCAAGCCCGAGCTTGGTAAAACCAAGTATCGCTATCAGGTCGGGGAGGCCACCGCATGGAATTCCGGCAGTCCAGCAAGCTCGACGAGGTCTGTTACGAGATCCGGGGCCCGGTCATCGAGCACGCCAACGCCCTGGAGGAGGCGGGCCACAGCGTGCTCCGCCTCAACACGGGCAACCCGGCACTCTTCGGTTTCGACGCGCCGGAGGAGGTCGTCCAGGACATGATCCGGATGCTCCCGCAGGCCCACGGCTACACCGATTCGCGCGGCATCCTGTCCGCCCGCCGGGCGGTGGCGCAGCGCTACCAGGCGATGGGGCTGGCGGACGTCGGGGTCGACGACATCTTCCTCGGCAACGGCGTCTCGGAGCTGATCTCCATGGCCGTCCAGGCGCTCCTGGAGGACGGTGACGAGGTGCTCATCCCGTCCCCCGACTATCCGCTGTGGACCGCCGTGGTGACCCTCGCGGGCGGCAAGGCCGTGCACTACACCTGCGACGAGGCCTCGGACTGGAACCCGGACCCCGCGGACATGGCGTCGAAGATCACCGACCGCACCAGGGCCGTCGTGATCATCAACCCGAACAACCCGACCGGTGCCGTCTACCCGCGCGAGGTCCTCGAAGGCATTCTCGATCTGGCGCGCAGGCATGGCCTGATGGTGTTCGCGGACGAGATCTACGACCAGATCCTGTACGACGACGCCGAGCACCACAGTGTGGCGTCCGTCGCCCCGGACCTGGTCTGTCTCACCTTCAGCGGTCTGTCGAAGACGTACCGCGTGGCGGGCTTCCGCTCCGGCTGGCTGGTGATCTCCGGCCCGCAGCAGCACGCCCGCAACTATCTGGAGGGGTTGACCACACTCGCCTCCATGCGTCTGTGCCCCAACGCACCCGCGCAGTACGCCATCCAGGCGGCGCTGGGCGGCCGGCAGTCGATCCGGGAACTGGTCACACCGGGGGGCCGACTGTACGAGCAGCGCAACCGGGCCTGGGAGAAGCTGAACGAGATCCCCGGGGTGTCGTGCGTCAAGCCGAAGGGCGCGCTGTACGCGTTCCCGCGCATCGACCCGAAGGTGCATCGCATCGTCGACGACGAGAAGTTCGTCCTGGACCTGCTGCTGCGGGAGAAGATCCAGGTCGTGCAGGGCACCGGCTTCAACTGGCCGCGGCCCGACCACTTCCGGATCCTCACGCTCCCGTACGCTGACGACCTCGACGCGGCGATCAGCCGCATCGGCCGCTTCCTGACCGGATACCGCCAGTGATCGGATGCCCCCGGTGACCTGCTCCGCCTGCCGCTTTCCCGTCCATACCCAGTTCGCCTCGTTCGGGCTCATCGGTCCGATCGTGGAGGACGGACTCGATCCGGCCACCGACCCGGCCTGGGCCGAGTCGGGCGCGGCGTCACCGGCCGAGTACGCGCGCTGGTCCGGTCATCTGTGCGGTATGACCTGCCTGCGCATGGTGCTCGGCGCCGGGGCGCCCTCCCTGTTCGCGCTGCGCGACGGGGCGCTCCGGTACGGCGCGTACACACAGGACGCGCAGGGGGAGATCCGGGGGCTGATCTACGCCCCCTTCGCCGAGTACGCCCGCGAGGTGCACGGCGTGGACGCCACGGTGCACCGCCATCTCTCACCGGAGGAGATCCTCGGCCTGCTGGACGGCGGCCGCACGGTCATGGCCTCGGTGCACTACGGCATCCGGTACCCGCAGCGGCCCGCTCCTGGCCGGGGCGGGCATCTGGTGCTGCTGACGTCCCGTACGGCCGACGCCACGGGCGTCCACTTCCACAACCCGTCGGGCACGACGGCGGGAACACGGGCCGCGGAGCTCGCGCTGCCCGACTTCGAGCGCTTCTTCGCGGGGCGCGGGGTGTCGCTGCCCGCGAGCGTGTGAGCAGCGCGTCGCCTGAAACGGGAGCGGGCCCGGGGGCGTAGCCGGCCTCCGAGCCCTGGTGTGCCACCCATTCGGCACGCCGACACTTTTAAGGACCCGTGTCAGGTTTATGTCGCCGCGTCCTGCCTTTAGACGACCGCAGATCGAAGCTCTGCGAGCCGGAGTCGAACCGGCATCTCGACGCCCATGGGCACGGGCCCGTTTGATTCGGCGATGGGTGGCGAATGCTGAGTCTGGAGCAAGAGTCTGAGATTGATCGCGGTCTGCCTCTGCCATTTGGGCCACCCCGGCCCGTTCATGTGCGGGAAGCAAAGAATGCCGGGGGGAGGACTCGAACCTCCACTGGAACCGCGTCGTCACGACAAGCTTCAGTTTCAGCTTGCGCTCCTCGCGCACCCCGGCCGCAATGAGTCGGCCGGGGAATCAATGGTCGGTCACCCGAAGAGGTAACCGAATACCGCATCACCCACCCGCTGGTCGGTGACATCCACGCCGTTGGCTTCCTCGCGGGCGTACTTCACAGCCTGCTGGAGTTTCTCCACCCGGTCCAGCAGCTCGTTGACACGCCGCGCGGGAAGGGCTCCGGAGAACTTCACCGTCGTCCAGTAACCGATCGGGACGTCCTCGTAGTACACCTCGACCTGCGCCGGGTGCTTCTCGGTGGCCTCCGCCTTCACGTGGTTGCGGGGCACCTTCTTCGTACGGAGAGTCCGTACCGGTTCGGTCTTCCAGGAGTCCGTCGACGGGTCCTGGGTCCAGGCCTCCGCGGCGTCGAGCACGGGCAGCTTGCGGACAAAGGTGTTGAGGTCCGTCAGCTGCTTCTCCAGGAAGAGCAGGTACGAGACCGGCACATCGCTCACGAGCACCCGTCCGTCGACCTTCACATCCGCGCGGGCCGAGCAGTTCGCCCAGTCCTTCGTGGCGGTCACATCGAAGAGCCGGGTCAGGGTCGCCGCGGTCTCCCGCAGCACGTCCTCCGCCTTGATCTGCACCAGCGTCGACTCGGGCGGCAGCTGCTCGCCCTCCTCGTCCTTCGGCTGGTACGTCCGGGAGATCCCGGCCAGCAGACCGGTCTTCTGGAGGCCGTGATGCGCCGCCGTCAGGTCCTGGTGAGCCTTGGACTTGACGCCCTTCTCCACTGCGATGATCTGATTGAGTTTCGCCACTCGCGCAAACTAGTGCCGTGACCGGCAATGTTTGCCCCGTAAGGAGCGTCGTCCGGTGCGTGCGATCGCAAGGCGGCCGGAAGTCCTTGGATGGGGCCTCCCCCGCTCGAACGAAGCTGAGAGCTTGGGGAAGGAGCTACCAGGGCTTTTGGTCAACGCGGCGAGCATGCGTGCTGGGCGGCGCGACGGGGCAAAGCTTGCCGGGAGGGACACTAGCAGCGCCGACTCGGCCGGGACAAACACTTATTCGAGGTGCCGGCACCTCGGGTTCTCGCGGTTCAGGCGGGCTCTTCTTCGGCACCGAACGCCCCGGCGGCGGAAGCGATATGACTTACCGTCAATTCCTGACACGTTCGCTGACGCGGAGGCCACACCGCGCTTCCGCTTCCCGAACGGACTGACCATCCAGGACGGCCGGGGAATGCCCAGGACTCGGTGGCCCGGCTCGAAGAGCGCACCAGCGCCGACTTCTGACCCCGGCCGCCGCCCGGCCACGACGTCGGTCACGCCGCCGCGCGGGTCCTGCGCCGGTGCGGCCGGTTGATCCGGTGCGCCAGTGCGTGAACTCCCGCCACGGTCACCGGGAGGAGCGCCAGCGTCGCCGCCGCCGCGCCGGTGCCGCCGCTCTTGATACCGGCCGCCTTGAGCCGTCGCACGGCCCAGACCGAGTACGGAATGACGACCGTCGGCGCCGTGGCCACCCCGGGCGTGTAGCCGCGGTACGCCAGCGACTGCGCCAGGTGCGCGACACCATGCAGCCCGAAGCCGGCCAGCACGGTCCGGAAGAACGGGCTGCGGCCACCGGTACGCGCCCCGTCCGCCGATGCCGCCGCCATGACCACGCCCATGAGACCGATGGCGACGCCGACGTCCCGCTGCGAGAGTTCCATCCGCTCCCAGACCGCTTCGGGCACTTTCGGGAACCGCTCCTGGAACACGGGCCGGGCCGCCCGCGTCCAGCCGGCCATGGTGGCCAGCTCCTCCAGATCGTTGGCCACCCAGGCGGCGAACAGCCCCCAGGTCACCGCCTTGGAAACCTTTGCCTCCGCCATACCGGGCCCCCTGTGTCGCAGTACGATGACTGCACCCTACAGCGCAACGCAACGTTGCGTTGCTTTTCTCTGGAGTGCTCATGCCCGACCCGACCGTGAACCGCCGCCCGGGCAGGGGCCCCCGCGCCGCGGAGGCGATCTTCGACACCACGCTGCGCCATCTCGCGGAACGCGGCTACGCCCGGCTCACCATCGAAGCCGTCGCCCAGGAATCCGGGGTCAACAAGACGACGATCTACCGCTGGTGGCCCTCGAAACCGGCGCTCCTGCGGGCGGCCCTGATCCATGCCCGGGTCCTCGACATCGACATCCCCGACACGGGCAGCCTCCGCGGTGATCTGATCTCCCTCACCGAGCAGATCACCGACCTGCTCACCGACGGGCGCACGGAACCCGTCGCCCGCGCCATGACCTCGGGCACCGGCCTGCCCGACGACGAACTCGCCGCCCTCACCCGCGAATTCTTCGCCGATCGCTTCTCCCGTGAACAGCCGGTGTTCACCCGCGCCGCCGCCCGCGGCGAACTCCCCGTGAACGCCGACCCGATGCTGCTGCTGGACCTGATCGCGGGGGCCGTCTGGATGCGGGTGCTGCTCCGCCGCGAACCGGTGCCGCCCGACTTCGCCCGGGATGCCGTCGATGCCGTACTGCCTCACTGACAGCGACGGGAGCGGGAGCGGTCCGGTCGGATACTGTGCCGCGGCCGGGTACGGGACCAGACACACGCACGGAGCGGGGAACGATCCACATGGGCACGCCAGTACGTCACTTCACGGCCACGACACCGGACGGTCAGGTATTCACGGTCAATATCGAGCGGGACTTCCGGTACGACCCGTACCGCGACTTCCTCGTCTGCACCCACTGCGACTGGTCGCCGTCACTGCTGACCATGAAGAGGATCGCCGACATGGCCGGGGAGCATCTGGCATCGGTGCACGGTGCCGGGTGTGAGTAGTTGCCGTACAGAAAGTGCCGCTGAGATTGATCTTGCTGGCGCCGGGCTACTTCGCCGGGGCTTGGAGCTGGCGGGGTACGTCACCGGCTCGCAGTTCCCGCAGGTCCGGGATGTGGTTGTAGAGGGTGCCGGGTGAGACCCCCAACAGATTGGCGATCGAGGTGATCGAGCGGCCGGGGTCGGGCAGCAGGTCGCGGGCGGCGCGGATGACTTCCTCGGTGGCGACGCTGGGACGTCCGCCGACGCGGCCGCGGGCGCGGGCGGCGGCCAGGCCCTCGTTGGTGCCGATGACGATGAGTTCGCGGATGAACTCGGCGAGCGCGGCGAAGACGTGGAAGATGAGCCGGCCGCCGGGGGTGGTGGTGTCGAGGTTCTCGTGCAGCGAGGTGAAGCCGATCCCGCGCTCGCGCAGCTCGGCGACCATGTTGATGAGGTCCTGGAGACTGCGGCCGTAGCGGTCGAGTGAGGGGACGACGAGCGTGTCGCCGGCGTCGAGGAAGGCGTGGCACGCCTTCAGCTCGGGGCGGAGCGCGTTCTTGCCGGACTTCTTGTCCGCGAAGATCTTCCGGCACCCGGCGGCGGTGAGCGCGTCCAGCTGCCGCTCCAGCCTCTGCCCGCCGGTCGACACCCGGGCGTACCCGATCTTGATCTCGGTGCGGACGAGCGGTTCGGCGACGAGGAGGTCCGGCTCGGCGGCCGGTTCGAGGGCGGTCATGGCCCCGGATCATGTCAGAAAACGGTGGCCTGAGGTTCTTGAATGCCCCAGGTTTTTGAAGGGGTTTTTGAAGGCTCTGCGGGGTGCGGGAGGCCCTGCCGGGCGATCTTCAGAAAACGATAGTTATTTGAAGATCGGGATCTATGGCCGCAGAGCCACCCCGGCCTCCCGGAGCAGGGCGGCGAGGTCGCCCGGGATCGGCATGGGAGTGGTGAGCCCGACTCGCGTGCGGCCGGTGTTGCCATCCGGGTACTTCCCGGCGGCCGAGCCGGGAGCGGCCACGACCAAGCGCACCAACTGGCCGAGGGCCTCGCGCCCATCGCGGTCGCGCAAGGCGAGGCGGAGCATCACCCCATGGGTGCGGGTGTGGGGCCATGGCCAGGGCTGGGACAGGATGTGGGCCCGCTCGGCGGCCCGCCACCGCTCCGCCGCAGGCCCCGGTGCGCGGGCTGCGGCCATCTCGGCGGTGAACGCCTCAAGCAGGGCGGGCGGCATGGGGGCGCGGCGGGACACGAAGACCTCCAGGAGTTCAGGATTTCTTGAATTCAAGCATCCGTGTATCGTCTTGTCCATGCTGACCCTCGCCACCGACCTCGACGCCCTGACCCGCTTCGGCCGGGCGCTGGCCGACCCGATCCGCTGCCGCCTGCTGCTCGCGCTGCGCGAGGCCCCGGCCTATCCCTCCGACCTCGCCGACACGCTGGGGATCTCTCGCACCCGGCTGTCGAACCACCTGGCGTGTCTGCGCGACTGCGGCCTGGTCGTGACCGTTCCCGACGGCCGCCGCACCCGGTACGAGCTGGCCGACCCCCGCCTTGGCCATGCGCTGGACGACCTGCGCAACGCCGTGGTAGCCGTCGCCACCGACCGCACGTGCGTCGACGCCGACGACAAGGGGTGCTGCTGATGGCCTCGATATCCCTCGGACCCAGCCCTGCCCGCCGTGATGTCCTCGCGCGCCGAATAAGGCTGCTGGTCGCGGCGACGATCACCTACAACATCATCGAGGCGATCATCGCCATCACGGCCGGGACGATCGCCTCTTCCACGGCCCTGATCGGCTTCGGCCTGGACTCGGTCATCGAGGTGTCCTCCGCCGCGGCGGTGGCCTGGCAGTTCTCCGCCCGCGAGCACGCCGTGCGCGAGGCCCGGGAGAAGACCACCCTACGGATCATCGCGGTGTCCTTCTTCGCGCTCGCCGCGTACGTCACCTTCGACGCCGTCCGCGCGCTGACCGGCACCGGTGAGGCCGAGCGGTCCGTCCCCGGCATCGTGATCGCCGCCCTGTCGCTGGCGATCATGCCGTTCCTGTCGGCCGCCCAGCGCAAGGCCGGCCGCGAACTCGGCTCCGCCAGCGCGGTCGCCGACTCCAAGCAGACCCTCCTGTGCACCTACCTGTCCGCCGTGCTGCTGGTCGGCCTGGTGCTCAACGCAACGCTCGGCTGGTCCTGGGCCGACCCGATCGCCGCGCTCGTCATCGCCGCCATCGCGGTGAAGGAAGGCCGCGACGCCTGGCAGGGCAAGGGCTGCTGCGCGCCCGCGGCCGCGGCGGTGCCGTCAGCCGGCGCGGAGGCGGACGCGTGCGGCTGCCGCCCCGGCTGCGACTGCTGCTGACCCCCACCACCCCGCCGCGAGGGCCCCGGGCACCGGGCGGATTCAAGGGGCCCTCGCCGCGTGCGCGGCCCTACTCCTCGTCGTCGGCTTCCTCGGGGGCGTCCGGGTCGCGCAGCGGGCGCAGGCCCTTGCCGGGACCGCTGTCGTGGATGTTGAACAGGTAGCGGCCCAGGAAGTTGATGTGCCGGTCCTTGAGCGGGGAGAGTCTCGCTGCGTCCTCGTCCTTGATTTCGTGGCCCTCGGCGCGGAGCTGGGCGACGGCGGCGTCCAGGTAGCGGGTGTTCCACAGCACCACGGCGTTGAGGGCCAGTCCGAGCGCGGCGAGCTGGTCCTCCTGGCCCTCGCGGTACGCCTGTCGGATCTGGCCGCGGCCGCCGTGGCAGATCGCGCGGGCGAGCCGGTGGCGGGACTCCTGGACGGTGAGCTGCCGGTTCATCAGCCGCCGGTAGGTGTCGTCCACGGGGTCGACCAGGGCGAGCAGGTGCATGGTCTTGTCGATCCGCCCGTACTCGGCGAACGCCGCCCCCAGCGGGGTCGGGTGCCCTTCGCGGCCGAACATCCGCAGCAGGTCGTAGGCCCGCACCTGGTTGGTGATGAGCGACCCGGCCACCCGGAGCATGTCCGGCCAGTGGGTGGCGATCCTCTTCAGGTTGACCTTGTTGCAGGCCACGTCCTCCAGCGGGCCGTACCCGTCGGCCGGCTCCTCGCCGTCGGGCAGGTCGGTCCGCCAGAACCGCTGATCGTTCAGGTCGCGGAAGCGCGGGGCGAAGCGGAAGCCGAGCATCTTGTACAGGCCGAAGGCCATGTCGGAGTAGGAGGCGTTGTCGGTGGCCACCATCTCCGGCTTCACCCCGCCGTCCAGGTTCAGCAGGGTGTCCAGGGTGTAGAGGCTGTCGCGCGGGGTGCCGCGCACGACCATCGCGCCGATCCCGGCGACCTGGTCGTTGACGGCGTTGAGCCAGGTCACGCCGCGTTTGTAGCCGTAGTACTTGGGCGAGGGACCGGTGTTGATGCTCTTGACGGGAACGACGAAGCGCAGACCGTCGACGGAGGCGAGCAGCCCGCCGCCCCACATCTGGGCCAACTCGATGCGGGACTGCGCGCCGATCAGCGCGGCGTTCGCCGCGGCGATGGTGTCGGCGCGCACATAGTTCTGGTCGACGTGCGAGAGCCGCGAGCGGGTCAGCGCCTTACTGTTCGGGTCGATGACCGGGGTCAGGCCGATGTTGCAACTCTGGGAGACCAGCAGGGCGACCAGGGAGACGAGCAGACCCTCCATGCGGGTGCGCCGGTCGGAGACGTGCCCGAAGGAGTCGAGGAACGAAGTCCAGGAGTGCACCTCGAACAGCAGGTCCGGCAGGTCGATCCTGGGCAGCATGGCCTCCGTGGTGGCCTTCAGCCAGGTCAGCGACTCCGGCTCGCCCACCGCGCCGAGCTTGTCCACGCTCAGCCGGGCACGTCCCCCGCCCTCGGGGACGACGATCTCCACCTTCGCATCGGCGCCCGCCTCTTCCAAGCGGTCAGCCATCTGCCGCCATGCCGCATCCAGCCCGCGCGTGAGCTGGGCCAGGTGCTCGGTCGCGTCCTCGGTCAGGGACAGGCCCGCGAGCACGTCCGGGCGCATCGCCTCCCACCGCGGACCGTCCAGCAGCCGGGCGCGCGGGTCCGCCCACCGGTTCGAGGGGGCCGCGAAGACGTCGCGCCGGTTCAGCGCGCGGTGCAGCTGCTCCAGCACGCACACCACGTAAGCGTCCCGGTCCACTACGCCCTGGGGCAGCTTGGCGTTGGAGAACACCGCACGGCGCCACATCGCGGGCACCAGTTCGGCGTCGACCTCGCGGGGCAGCAGCGGCCGGTCCTTGACCCGGCGGCGCGAGAGCGCCGGAAGGCGGCGTACCGCCTTCAGGACGCGCCGCCCGGCCGGGGCCGCGTCCAGCGCCTCCGACTCGCCCAGCAGGGAAAGGAACGGACGCACGGTGTTGTAGCGCAGGCCGAGCTTCTCGCGCATCGCGGCCTCGGCCGACCGTCGTCCTCGGGCACGAGGGCCTCCACCGTCGCGACGGCCCCGGCCACCGCCGTACGCGGCACGGCCTCCTCCACCGCCGCCCACAGCGCGGCGACGTCCAGGTCCGCGTCGTGCTCGGCGACCAGGTCCAGCTCCTCGGTGAGGATCTTCGACGCCTTCGCCAGGATGCGCGCCGCCTTCTCCAACTGCGGCAGCATCGCCAACCGATCCCGCTCCGAGGCCCGCCGGGCGGGGCTGATCAGCCGGTTCGCCATCAGCACCGCGAACAGGTCCAGCGCGTCATCGACCGCCTGCGCCTCCAACTGCCGCACCACCGCCGTCAGCAGCGCCGTGCGCCGCGGCTCCGGAGCCCCCTCGATCGTCTGCGCCTTACTGAGCTGCCCGTACCGGGCCAGCGTGGACAGCCGGTTCACCGGCACCCGCGACAGATTCACCCGCCCGAGCGCGAACGCGGAGATCTCCTCCACCCGTTCCATCGCGCGGACCATCGCGGTACCCGTCGACTTCACTGGCGGCGTACGCAGCCGCTCCAGCTCCGAGACCCGCTTGCCCTCCGGCACCACCAGCAGCCCGGCCAGCGCCGGCGCGAGCGCGGGATCGGCCCGGTGCGCGGCTCGGGACACCGCTTCATACAGGCGCCGCTCGGCCGCCGTACGGGCCTCCGACACCTGCCGGGCCAGCACCGACACCCCCGGCAGCAGCACCCGGTTCTTCCGCAGCCACGTCACCGCGTGGTTGAACAGCGCCACCGGCCCCTCAGCGTGCGTCCACGCCCGCCCGTACAGGAATCCGCGGAACTCCCGGCCCCATCGCCGGTCGGTGAAGTCGCGGTACTTGAACCGCTCCTGGATCTCCTGCGCGTGCTCGTACGGAGTCCTGCGCCGCTCGGGATACCGCTTCACGCACGCGGCGTCCTCGATGCCGAGCTGCGCAGCCAGGTACTCCACGACCTCCCACGGCACGGCCAGCGGATCGTCGCCCAGGAACCGGCCGATGTAGCGGACGGTGCAGATCTGCACCGCCATGCCCAGCCGGTGCGCGTCCGTACGCCGCAGCGCGATCAGATCCCGGTCGTCGTCATCCAGGAAGAAGAACCGCTCCAGCTCTGGGCGCGTGGGCACCTGGGTGAACGTCCCATACGCCTCGGCCTGCTCATCAGTCAGAAACTCCACCGGCACGAGCCGGACCGTAGCCAGCGCCAACAGCCGCTCGGCGGACTTTCCACGAACCTCAGCGGCAGCCGCATCCCTTGTGCTAGCCGACCATGATCAATCTCAACGGCACTTCCTGTACCGCAACTACTCACACCCGGGTGCCGACCGGGGCCTGTCCCAGCAGGAGAACGAGGGGTTTCGCAAGGCACGGCTGATCATGCTGCCGATCGCCGCCGTGTTGCTGATCGCTCTCTTCGTCTATCTGCAGCATTCCTGAGATCCGGACCGGGCCGGGCGAGTGCGGTGCGGGACCGGGGTCCGGCCGGGTTCAGCCTCCGCCGAGTTCCATGAGCGCGTTCACCGGATCGGTGTCCGGAGTGGCGCGGGGCCACCAGTCGCCCTCGCCCGGCTCGGATTCGTAGCCGTACCAACGGCCGTCGTGGCCGAAGCGGAGCTGGAGTGTGCCGCCGGGGTGGGTGAGGTGGTTGCGCCAGGGCTGGAAGCGGGGAAAGCCGGCGGCCGCGAGTGCGGGGCGGGCCCGGTCGAAGGGGCCGGCCGGGGGGTCCCAGGGTGTTTCGAGGACGGCCAGCCCTCCGGCGCCGCCCTGGCGCCAGGCCGCTACCGCCCGGGCCAGGTCGGTGGTGGTGCGGCCGGTTGCGTACGCCAGCTCGCGGTAGAGGGCGCGGGTGGTCGCGGTGAGTCCGGCGGTGGGACGGGACGCGGCCAGACGTACCGCGTCCTGCCAGGGGGTGAGTCCGGCGAGCGGGTCGAGGCCGGTGGTGAGGAGCGTGTGCGCACGGGCCGCGGCATCCGTGGCCAGGTGGTCGAGGGCGAGCGGGTCGCCGGCGCCGGGCAGACTCGGATACGAGGGTGGCTGCCCGTGGTGCGGCAGAACCGGGAGCGGTGCGGGGAGCGGCGGGAGGTAGCGGTCCGCAAGGGCTTCGCCGGCCGGCACGGATGGGGTGGCGGGGGCGGTGGGGCGTTCCCGGGCGGAGTGCGCGGCGTTGCGGCGGCCCAGCTCTTCGAGGAGTTCGCGCTCGCCCCGGCCGCGCAGAAGCAGAAGGACGAACGGGTCGGCGTCCAGCAGCCGGGCCATCTGGTAACAGAGGGCGGCCACATGCTTGCAGGGCCAGCCGTGGTCGGGGCAGGAGCAGCCGGGATCGAGGTCGCCCGCGGTGGGCAGCAGTCCGATGCCGGCTTCGGCCGCCGCGTCGGCCAGCGAGTGCGGCATCTCCTTGGCGAGCAGTGCGGCAAGGTGACCGGGGCGGGCGGCCGCCGTGTCCAGGAAGACGTCCCAGTCGGCGTCGGTGAACGACCGCAGACGCAACTCGGCGCGGTAGGGACGGGGGCGGCTGCCGTGGACGTAGGCGACGACCCGTCCGGGGGTGACGGTGATCGCTGCGACCTTGCCGCTGTCGGCGTACGTGCGGCCGCGGGAGAGCCGGCCCTCGTCCATCGACAGGGACTCCAGGGCGTCCACCCAGGCACGGCCCCACCAGCTGTCCGCGAAGGGGGCGTCGCCGTCACTGGTGCGGGGCGGTACCGCCTCGAAGGTGCGCCGCAGGTCGTCGGGGCCGGGGCGTGGGCGTGCCACGGGGCGGGGGTCATGGCCGGTGTGCAGGCGGGGGCTCATGACGGCCTCCGGAGCGAGACGAGATCGGCGAGGTCGCGGTCGCTGAGCTCGGTCAGCGCGGTCTCACCGGCGCCGAGGACCGCATCGGCCAGGACCCGCTTGGCCCGCAGCAACTCGTCGATCCGGTCCTCGACCGTGCCCTCCGCGATCAGCCGGTGCACCTGCACGGGTTGTGTCTGGCCGATCCGGTACGCCCGGTCCGTGGCCTGTTCCTCGACGGCCGGGTTCCACCAGCGGTCGTAGTGGATGACGTGGGCCGCTCTGGTGAGGTTCAGTCCGGTGCCCGCCGCCTTGAGGGAGAGCAGGAAGACCGGGACCTCGCCGGACTGGAAGCGGTCCACCATCCGTTCCCGCTCGGCCACCGGCGTACCGCCGTGCAGGAGTTGGGAGGGAACGGCGCGCGAGGCGAGGTGGGCGGAGAGGAGCCGTGCCATCGTCACGTACTGGGTGAAGATGAGGACGGAGCCGTCCTCGGCGAGGATCGTGTCGAGGAGTTCGTCGAGCAGGGCGAGCTTTCCCGAACGGCCGGTGAGGCGGGTCGGCTCCTCCTTCAGATACTGCGCGGGGTGATTGCAGATCTGCTTGAGCGAGGCCAGCAGCTTCATGATCAGACCGCGCCGGGCGATGCCCTCCGAGGCCTCGATGAACGCCATCGTCTCGCGGACCGCCGCCTCGTAGAGCGTGGCCTGTTCGCGGGTGAGGAAGACGGGGTGGTCGGTCTCCGTCTTGGGCGGCAACTCGGGGGCGATGCCCGGGTCCGACTTCTTGCGACGCAGGAGAAAGGGCCGGACCAGCCGGGAGAGCCGTTCGACCGCTTCGTCGTTGGCGAGCCCGGCGGCCGTATCGGTGCTCTCGACGATACGGGCGTGGCGGGCCCGGAACGCCTTGAGAGGGCCGAGCAGTCCGGGGGTGGTCCAGTCGAGCAGGGCCCACAGCTCGGAGAGGTTGTTCTCCACAGGCGTGCCGGTGAGGGCGACCCTGGCCGGGGCCTGGATGGTACGCAGCGCCTTCGCCGTGGAGGAGTGCGGGTTCTTCACGTGCTGGGCCTCGTCGGCGACGATCAGTCCCCAGCTGTGGTCGGCGAGTTGCGCCGCGCTCGAACGCATCGTGCCGTACGTGGTGAGAACGAAGCCGCCGTCGGGATCGGCGAGTGTGCGGCCGGTGCCGTGGAAGCGGCGCACGGGGACACCGGGAGCGAAACGGTTGATCTCCCGGTGCCAGTTGCCAAGGAGGGAGGCGGGGCAGATCACCAGGGTGGGCGCGGGATGGGCGCGGTGCAGATGCAGGGCAATGAGGGTGATCGTCTTGCCCAGGCCCATGTCGTCGGCGAGGCAGCCGCCGAGGCCGAGCGAGGTCATCCGGTCCAGCCAGGCCAGGCCGCGCAGTTGGTAGTCGCGGAGCGTGGCGTCGAGGCCGGGCGGTGCGGCGATGGTGGTGTCGTCGGCGGTGATGCGGGTTCGGAGCGCGGCCAGCGCGCCGACGGGCACCGCTTCGACCTGCTCTCCGTCGACTTCGGCGCTGCCGGTCAGCGCGACGGCGAGGGCGTCGACCGGATCGAGCAGCCCGAGCTCCCGCTTGCGCGCCCTGCGTACGAGCGCGGGGTCGACGACCACCCACTGGTCCCGCAGCCGCACCACCGGCCGGTGGGCCTCCGCGAGAACGTCCATCTCCGCCTCGGTCAGCCGCTCGTCGCCCAGCGACAACTGCCAGTTGAAGGAGAAGAGCTGCTCGGCGTCGAAGAACGAGGTGCCGTCGGTGGCCGAGCCCGGCGCGGGACGCACGACGGCGGCGGCGGTGAGGGAACGGGCGAGCTCCCTGGGCCAGTGGACACTCACCCCGGCCGCCGCCAGCCGGGCTCCGGCGTCGCCCAGCAGCTCGTACAGCTCGTCCTCGTCGAGCGCGAGCACATCGGGCACCGGCTGGTCCAGCAGCCGCTCCAGCGGCGTCCAGACGCGGGCTGCACGGCGCAGTGCGAGCACCGCGTCGATCGTGGCCCGGGGACCGAACGGCTCTCCGGCCCCACCGTGCCACAGGGCGGCGGCGTCGACGACGTAGGTCGGGTCGGCCAGGCTGTGCACCTGGGTGATGGCCGCGGCGGCGTGCCGTGCGGCGCCGGGACGAGCATCCGCGGCTGCCGCGGCGGGGGCGTCGTCGTCGCGGCCGTTTCGGTCGTTGTCGGCGTCGTGGTCGCCGCCGCCGTTTTCATGGTGGTCGGCGTACGTATCCGCCGTGTCGAAGAGTTCGTACGCCGACAGATCGAGGCGCAGCGAGACCCGTACGCCCGCGTCGAGCCCGGCCGCGACTTCGACGGCCCAGTCACGGGCTTGCGGCAGATGCTGGGCCTCACGGGCCGCGAAAGGTGCCCCCATCGCGTACGCCGCGGCGGGCGTACGAGGCAAGGTGTCGGCCACCGCGTCGAGGAATGCCCCGAGCAGCCACTCCGGGTCGGGGACCTGGAGCGGTGCGCGGTCCGGGAGCGGGACCGCGTACCCCTCGGCCGGCATGGCGGCGGCGATCGCGCGGAGGTGGGCGATGTCCTCGGCGTCGCGCGGTCCGGCCCGCCAGGCGTCGTGGTCGTCGCCCGTCAGGCCGGGGAGCAGTCTGCCGCGCGCCACCAGGTTGAGCGCCTGGAGCGAGGCGGCGCCCCAGCAGCGGGTCGCGGGGTGGGCGGACTGCTGGTGCCGGGCACGGGCCAGCAGCGGCAGGGCATCACACAGGGGCAGCAGGACCGCGGGCACCGTACGCCGCCGGACGCCGTCCTGCTGTCCGTGCCGACGGACGACGGCGATCTCCACGGCGACCGCACCGGGCACCGCACCCTCACGCCCCCCGGAACCGTCGGCTGCCGGCTCCGGGAGGGGGCCGCCATCGGGATCCCAGAAGGCGACGCGCCCGTCCCTCGGCAGCGATGCCGGAAGGAAGACGGCGGCACACCTCAGAAGGCGGACGGCGGACTCGTCCAGCCGGTGTTCTGCCGTGGTCATCGGTCCCCTCCCGTCCCGCCCTGATCCTCGTGATCGTCCTGATCCCTATGACTCCTGCGAGTCTAGGCGGGGGGTGTGACAACCGGTCGTGCGCCTTCATTCCAGCAGGTCAGAGGCGCTACGGCCAGGCCTCCGGTCCGCGTGACGGAGCAGTCCGGATCAGCGCCCGGCCCCGTGCGTGGCTCAGCGCCTGGCTCGGCGCCGAGCTCCACGCACGCCTCAGTGCCTGGCGAACGGCTTCGAACGAGACGACCGCGCGGGTGCGGTGGCCGCGAGAACAGCGGGCGTGGGAGCGGGCGCCCCGGACTGCGACTTCTGCGCCCGCGACCGTGGCTGCGGATGCGGCTGCGCCTGCCCGGTGCGCTCGGGCTGGGCCTGGGCCGGACGCTCGGGCTGCACCTGCGCGGGGCGCTGCGGCGGCCGCACGGCCTGCTGCGGCTGCGACTCCGTCTGCTGGGCGGGCTGCTGGGCCCTCTCCAGGAAGCGGAGCAGCTCCACCGGGAACGGAAGCACCAGCGTGGAGTTCTTCTCGGCCGCGACCGCGACCACCGTCTGCAGCAGACGCAGCTGCAGCGCGGCCGGCTGCGTGGACATCTCCCTCGCCGCCTCGGCGAGTTTCTTCGACGCCTGAAGCTCGGCGTCCGCGTTGATGACGCGAGCCCGCCGCTCACGGTCGGCCTCGGCCTGCCGGGCCATGGACCGCTTCATCGTCTCGGGCAGCGAGACGTCCTTGATCTCCACCCGGTCGATCTGCACGCCCCACCCGACCGCCGGGCTGTCGATCATCAGCTCGAGTCCCTGATTCAGCTTCTCGCGGTTGGACAGCAGATCGTCGAGGTCGCTCTTGCCGATGATCGACCGCAGTGAGGTCTGTGCCATCTGCGAGACCGCGAACCGGTAGTCCTCCACCTGGACCACCGCATTCGCCGCGTCGACCACCTTGAAGTAGATGACGGCGTCGACCCGTACCGTCACGTTGTCCCGGGTGATCCCGTCCTGCGCGGGCACCGGCATCGTCACGATCTGCATATTGACCTTGTGCAACCGGTCGACGCCGGGGATCACCATGGTGAATCCGGGCCCTCGCACATCGTTACGGAGCCTGCCGAGCCTCAGCACGACACCCCGCTCGTACTGCTTGACGACCTTGGCCGCCGCCGACAGGTACAGCGCACACGCCGAGGCCGCGACCACTATCGCGATTACGAGATCCTGGACCATGACGGCCCCCTGAATACCGGAAACACTGAAACACGGCAATCAATCGCTATTACCACGGTATGCCCACTATCACCCGATATGAACATGGGGCAGGGCTCTCCGCTTACGGCCGTCCCCCGCCCGGCCCGCCCCGGATGCCGGGTCGCCGGGGAGCGGGCAGGGTGACCAGCGTCAGCACGTTCTCCGTGGCGTACGCAGTGCACGCGAGCGGTGCTGACGGCTGAGCCGGACGAGACAGACGAGGACCCGCCCATGCCCGTGATCGATCACCGACGCCGCCGTCTCGGCACAGCGGCCGGGACCGTGCTCCTGACCCTCACCGTCGCAGGCTGTTCCGGCCTCGGCCGGACCGCGGTCGGGCCGGTCATCTACACGACCGAGCGGAACGCCGTGGTCATGGTGAACAGCCCCTCGGTGAAGGGCTGCCACCGGCTCGGTCCTGCGGGTGCCAAGGAAGTGACCAACGGCACCCTGATCGACATCATTCTGTACCGCACACCCGACTGCACCGGGCCGGGTACGACATATGTCGCGACCACGGTCAGCGACGTCAGCGGCGCCCGTAACCTCCCGTGGCGCAGCTTCACCACAGTCCACTGACCGGCCACGAGCAACCACCGACCGGCCGGGCCCGGCGCGGGGAGCCGCTACGCGCGCCCACGCACGTAAGCGACCAGCTCCGCCGTACGGCCCCGCCGCTCGCGGGCTATCAGGACGAGCAGCCCGATGAGCAACGTCGGCATGATCGCGTTCACCCGGTCGAGCAGCGTCAGTTGGACGATGGACGCGCCGGCCATCAGTCCGCAGAAGGCAATGGCCGCCACTCCGGCCAGGACCGGGATCAACAGGGCAATGGCCCCCACCATCTCCAGCCCTCCGATGATGTACATCGCGGCCTGGTTCCAGCCCATGCGGTCGAAGGACTCGATCGCCGTCTCATGGGCGATCAGCTTGGCGAACGCGCTGAACCCGAAGAACAGGGCGAGTACGACCCGTGCAACGGTCAGCGCGACGGTCGCCCGGCTGCGGCCCCCGGCCCGGGCATCGGAAGAAGTCTGGGAATCGGTGTCGGCAGAGGCATCGGCAACGGAGGCGGCGGGGGTGCTCGGGGCCTGCGTGGACTGGGACATCCGGGTCTCCTCGGGGAAGCTACGCGCTGTGGTGTTCGCGAAGAGGTAGACCGGCCCGCGGTCCCGGATTCATCGCTCGCCGGACCACGAATCCAATTCCCCACACCGGACGACGGGCGACCAGGGCCGCGCCGACGTGCTGGAGGTCGGCCGGGCGGGCCGGGTTCCGCGACGGTGGCCGCGCCGCGCACCAAGGTGCTGACGGACTGACCGGCGGTCACCGCGCGGTGTACCGACGGGCCTTCGGCGCCGAGGTCGTCGGCCGGCCCGTCAGTACTCCGGGTATCGCTCGGCCGGCCACGCCACCGCGTGCTCGAACTCCACGCACAGGTCGTCGGCCACCTCCGTGATCACCACTCGTCCTTCGGTCGCGACCAGCCAGGACGGCGGAAGGTGTACGTCCCCGTGGCGGGCGCCGAGCAGATTGCCGCAGACCGCACCGGTGGAGTCGCTGTCGCCCGAGTGGTTGACCGAGAGCAGCAGCGACTGGGCCACCTGGTCGGCGCCCGGCAGCACCAGGGCGCAGTACACGGCGATGGCGAGGGCCTCCTCGGCCACCCAGCCCGCGCCCAGCGTCTCCACCTTCTCGGGGGTCGGCTCGCCCTCGTCGGCCAGGTCGACGGCCGCGCGCAGGGCCGCCGTCGTCTCCTCGTGCCCCGGGTGGCGGCGCAGCAGCTCCATGGCCCGCAGTACCGCGCCCGCCATCGAATCGCCCTCCAGGAGATGGGCGACGATCGCGGCGAACGCACCGGCGGCGTACGCACCGGTCGGGTGGCCGTGGGTGATCTGCGCGCACCAGTGGGCGAGCCGGAAGCCTGCTTCGGCGTCCTTCCCCACCAGTCCGAAGGGGGCGGACCGCATTACCGTGCCGCAGCCCTTGGACCCGGTGTTGACGGGACCTGGCTCGCCGAGCCGCCTTGACGGTTCGGGGACATGGCCGGTAGCGAGGCCCGTCAGGCAGGCGTTGCCGGGGGCCCGGCGCGCGTACAGCCAGGGCTGCTGCCTGAGCCAGCCGGTCCGCACCGGGTTGTCGGCTCCGCCGGCCGGCGGAGCGGGGTGGTTCTGGGTGTCCAGCCAGCGCAGGTACGCGTTCCGCACGATCCCGATCTCGGCGCCGCCGATCCCCTTGGACATCGCCCGGGAATGGGCCCTGATCAGCCCCTCAGCCGTGAACAGGGTCATCTGCGTATCGTCCGTGACACGTCCGACGACCCCCTCCTCGTCCGCGAGAAGTCCCTGCACACCGTGTTCACCGTGCGCGCGGCGGATACCGGCGAGCGAGAGGAACTCCACGGGATTTCCCAGGGCGTCCCCGATCGCTCCGCCCAGCAGACAGCCCCGGACCCTCGCCCTGCGGCCGACGCGGTCCCCCCATGATGTGCCGTTCACGCACGATCCCCTCGATCCCACTGTCGACATGTCCCCAAAATGGCGTCGCGGGTCCATCCTGGTAGGAGAGGGCGATTGCCATGCGTACCGGTAATGAACCGACGACTGCCCGCAGTCCCTTGCGGATGCGGCTCTGCCTGAGTCTATGGGGGCTGGCCTGGGCCGTCTTCGGCCTGGCGGCCTTCACGCTGACCGACCGCCCGGGGTGGGCCGCCGCCTGCGGTGCACTGCTTCTGCTGGTCCTCGTGGACATGGCGGTGATCATCCATCACATCCACCAGGGCCCGCATTACCAGCCGGGCCGCAATATTCCGCCGTACGAACCCGACCACGGCGGGCACGGCAGGTACGGGCACTGACCGGGGCGCGACGTCCGCCGGGCGGTCATACCGCCCGGCGGTGCGGTGTCAGCCCTCCGTACGGAAACTGGCCGCCTTCAGGTACTCCGGGTTCGGGTCGAGGGCCGCGGCCAGCCGGAAGTGGCGGGCGGCCCGGTCGGAGCGGCCGGAGCGTTCGAAGGTGCGGGCGAGCGCGAAATGTGCGAAGGCGTTGTCGGGTTCACGCTCCAGGACGAGTTCGAATTCGAGCTCGGCAGGACGCAGTTGGGCGGCGGCGAAGAAGGCACGGGCCCGCAGCAGTCGGGCGGCCGTGTTCTCCGGATGGGCCGCGATCACCGAGTCCAGGAGCTTCACCGCACCCCGGGGGTCGCGCGCTGCCAGCAGGTGTTCGGCCGCGCGGAAGTCGATGACGTCGGTTTCCGGGGTCCTCTCGGGCACGATTGCATCCTTCCCTTCAGTACGAGGGTTCTCAACACCCGGCCGGGGACCGGTATTCCGGTACGGACATCAGCCGGCCGCGGCCCGCTTCGTCAGCTCCGACCAGACCTTGCGGACCTGCGGCTCCAGGTCCTCCAACGGTCCGTCGTTGTCGATGACCAGATCGGCCACGGCACGCCGCTGCTCCCGGGTGGCCTGCGCGGCCATCCGGGCGCGGGCCTCGGACTCGGTCATGCCGCG
Source organism: Streptomyces sp. NPDC111516 (assembly GCF_055635345.1). Classification (NCBI taxonomy): domain Bacteria; kingdom Bacillati; phylum Actinomycetota; class Actinomycetes; order Kitasatosporales; family Streptomycetaceae; genus Streptomyces; species Streptomyces sp. NPDC111516. The sequence goes on from NZ_JBVKBV010000001.1 coordinate 205,272, forward strand.
CAGCCGTACGAGCCGGTCGAGCTGAGTCTGCGGACCGGCGTCCACGACGACGACCAGGTCGTAGAGCGGGGCGAGGCCGTTCTCGGTGAGGAGTGGGACGTCGTGGACGACGACCGAGTCGGGGCCCGCGGCCCGTTCCAGCTCGGCGGAGCGGGCGCCGACCAGCGGGTGGACGATCGCATTGAGGGTGGCGAGCCGGTCGGCGTCGGAGAAGACGATCGAGCCGAGCCTGGGCCGGTCCAGGGAGCCGTCGGCAGTGAGGATGTCCGCGCCGAACGCCTCGACGACGGCCGCGAGCCCGGGTGTCCCCGGCTCGACGACCTCCCGGGCGATCCGGTCCGCATCGATCAGCACGGCTCCGTATCCGACGAACAGCCGTGACACTTCACTCTTGCCGGCGCCGATCCCGCCGGTCAGGCCCACTTTCAGCATGCCGGGCAGCCTAGTGCCCCTCCCGGCAGGCTTTGTCCGGGGGCAGGAACTGCCGGTCACGGCACCGGTACGAGGGTGGCCGGCGGGGCCGGTCAGATGTCTCCCTCGCGCTCCGCGAGGAACCGCTCGAATTCGAGACCGATCTCGTCGGCCGATGGCAGGTCGACCGGCTCGGCGACCAGATTGCCCCGGGTCTCGGAGCCCGCGAGCGCGTCGTACTGGTGCTCGAGGCCCTCGACGAGCGAGACGAGCTCCTCGTCGCCCTGGTCGATCTGCCGGGCGATCTCGGTCTGGGTGCGGTGGGCCTCCGTACGCAGCGCATGGGCGACGGTCGGCAGGACCAGACCCGTCGCGGCCGTGATCGCCTCCAGGGCAGTGAGCGCGGCGTCCGGGTAGGGGGAGCGGGCGACGTAGTGCGGCACATGGGCGGCTACGCCGAGGACGTCGTGTCCGGCCTCCATCAGCCGGTACTCCACCAGGGCCTCGGCCGAGCCGGGGACCTGCGCCTCGTCGAACGGGCTGCGGTGGCCGGGCATGAGGTCCGTGCGGTTGCCGTGCGGGGTGATGCCGACGGGGCGGGTGTGCGGGACGCCCATCGGGATGCCGTGGAAGTTCACCGCGAGACGGACGCCGAGGCGCTCGACGATCTGCTCGACGGCGGCGGCGAAGCGCTCCCACTCCACATCGGGCTCGGGCCCGGAAAGCAGCAGGAAGGGCGCCCCGGTCGCGTCCTGGACGACCCGGACGTCCAGCGTCGGCGTCTCGTAGGCCGCCCAGCGTTCGCGCCGGAAGGTCAGCAGCGGGCGCCGCGCGCGGTAGTCGACGAGCCGGTCGTGGTCGAAGCGGGCGACGACCTGGTGCGGCAGCGTTTCGAGCAGGCCGTCGACGATCTGTTCCCCGGTCTCGCCCGCGTCGATGTATCCGTCGAAGTGGTAGAGCATGACCAGACCGGCCGACTCCTGGGCGAGCGCCATGTCGACGACGGCCAGCCCCTTCGGCTCCCATTCGTACAAACTCTGCGGATCAAGCACGGTTACCGCTCCTCCTCGTGTTCCCTGAGAAGAACGTCCGGCCGGGCACGAGCATTCCCGGACCATGCCCCTTCACCCGTCGGTTCATGCGCGGAACTTGTGCGAGAACGCGGGCGTGCAGCGCCGTCACCACCTTCTGCGTGGATGTGAACACCTCGACGAGGGCGCCGAGTTGACAACGGAAGGCGAGTCGCACCGGGCGCCCGCGAACAATGGTCCACACCTTGGCACGGCAACACCTCGTCCCTACCGTCACTGGGCAGCACGTTCAGGCCGCGGACACGAGTGAGGCCCGCCCCCGAAGGGAGCGGGCCTCACTTTTCAGCTACTGCGGTCGATCACCGACCGGAGGGGGCGCGGAGCGTCAGCTCTGGCCGCCCGCCAGCTTCTCGCGCAGGGCAGCCAGGGCCTCGTCCGACGCCAGGGCGCCGGAGTTGTCCGCGGACTCCGAGGAGTACGAGCCGCCACCGCTGCCGCCGGAGGCAGCCGGGGCGCCACCGGCCGGGGCAGCAGCACCCTCGGCAGCAGCGGCCTCGTCGGCCTCGCGGGACTTGATGACCTGGGCCTGGTGCTGCTCGAAGCGCTGCTGCGCCTCGGCGTACTGCGTCTCCCACGCCTCGCGCTGGGTCTCGTAGCCCTCGAGCCAGTCGTTGGTCTCGGGGTCGAAGCCCTCGGGGTAGATGTAGTTGCCCTGGTCGTCGTAGGACGCGGCCATGCCGTACAGGGTCGGGTCGAACTCGACCGACGCCGGGTCGGCACCGAAGGACTCGTTGGCCTGCTTCAGCGAGAGGCTGATGCGGCGACGCTCCAGGTCGATGTCGATGACCTTGACGAAGATCTCGTCGTTGACCTGGACGACCTGCTCCGGGATCTCCACGTGGCGCTCGGCCAGCTCGGAGATGTGGACCAGACCCTCGATGCCCTCGTCGACGCGCACGAACGCACCGAAGGGAACGAGCTTGGTGACCTTACCGGGAACGACCTGCCCGATCTGGTGCGTACGGGCGAACTGCTGCCACGGGTCTTCCTGCGTCGCCTTGAGCGACAGCGAGACGCGCTCGCGGTCCATGTCGACGTCGAGAACCTCGACGGTGACTTCCTGGCCGACCTCGACAACCTCGGAGGGGTGGTCGATGTGCTTCCAGGACAGCTCGGAGACGTGCACGAGACCGTCGACGCCGCCGAGGTCCACGAACGCACCGAAGTTGACGATCGAGGAAACGACGCCGGAGCGGACCTGGCCCTTCTGCAGGGTCGTGAGGAAGGTCTGGCGGACCTCGCTCTGGGTCTGCTCCAGCCAGGCACGGCGGGACAGGACCACGTTGTTGCGGTTCTTGTCCAGCTCGATGATCTTGGCCTCGAGCTCCTTGCCCACGTAGGGCTGGAGGTCGCGGACACGGCGCATCTCGACGAGGGAGGCCGGCAGGAAGCCACGGAGGCCGATGTCGAGGATGAGACCACCCTTGACGACCTCGATGACGGTACCGGTGACGATGCCGTCCTCTTCCTTGATCTTCTCGATCGTGCCCCAGGCACGCTCGTACTGAGCGCGCTTCTTGGACAGGATCAGGCGGCCTTCCTTGTCCTCCTTCTGGAGAACCAGGGCCTCGATCTCGTCGCCGACCTTGACGACCTCGTTCGGGTCGACGTCGTGCTTGATCGAAAGCTCGCGGGAGGGGATGACGCCTTCGGTCTTGTAACCGATGTCGAGCAGGACCTCGTCCCGGTCGACCTTCACGATGACGCCGTCGACGATGTCGCCGTCGTTGAAGTACTTGATCGTCTCGTCGATCGCGGCGAGGAAGGCTTCCTCGTTACCGATGTCGTTGACCGCTACCTGCGGGGTGGTGGCGGTGGTCTCGGTGCTGCTCGTCATGTGGGAAAGGGCTCCGGTACGGACAGTGAGTCGTAGGTACTGCTACGCCGGGAGCCCGTATCGCCTCTGCAGAAGCCGGACAGCTCGGGAAGCACCGGACCCGCCGAACGGGAAGCGCCTCGTGAACCGAGGGGACATACAACAGATGCGAGCGCGGCCTGCTAGGTCTGAGGCGCGCAGGCTCGCAGCGCAACTTGTAGCATACGGGGGCAGCCGGGCACGGTCAATGCGCGAAGGCGCACACCCGGGGCACAACGGCCCATATCCGGCGCAATTCGTGTTCTCCGAGGCCACATCGGCCCCGGGAGACAAATCCGTGGCACGGAGCCGTAAGGACAGGCACCCCTGGTTACGCACCGCGTGCGGCGGGGTGAAGGCAAACTACAACGACGGACACGATGAGCCAAGAGATCCACCCGGTTGAGGAGCCCGAAGCGACACGCCGCAGCGCGTCGCAGGCCGAGAGCAGCCGGGCCAGTCGCGGCTGGTGGGACCGGAACGCCGACGAGTACCAGAGCGACCACGGCTCCTTTCTCGGCGACGACCGTTTCGTCTGGGGCCCGGAGGGGCTCGACGAGGCCGAGGCCGGTCTGCTCGGCCCCGTCCGGTCGCTCAAGGGCCTGGACATCCTGGAGATCGGTGCGGGCGCCGCTCAGTGCTCGCGCTGGCTCGCCGCCCAGGGAGCCCGTCCGGTGGCCCTGGACCTCTCGCACCGCCAGTTGCAGCACGCCCTGCGGATCGGCGACGAGGTCCCCCTGGTGGAGGCGGACGCCGGGGCGCTGCCGTTCCGGGACGCCTCCTTCGACCTGGCGTGCTCCGCCTATGGCGCGGTGCCGTTCGTCGCCGACCCCGTGCAGGTGTTCCGCGAGGTGCACCGGGTGCTGCGCCCAGGGGGCCGCTGGGTCTTCTCGGTCACGCATCCGATCCGCTGGGCGTTCCCGGACGAACCGGGGCCCGAGGGACTCTCGGTCGCGGCCTCGTACTTCGACCGCACCCCCTACGTCGAGCAGGACGAGCGAGGCGACGCGGTCTACGTCGAGCACCACCGGACGCTGGGCGACCGGGTGCGCGACCTGGTGGCCGGCGGTTTCCGTCTGGTCGACCTCGTCGAACCGGAGTGGCCCGCCTGGAACCACCAGGAGTGGGGCGGCTGGTCCCCGCTGCGCGGGAGTCTGATCCCGGGCACGGCGATCTTCGTCTGCGTACGGGACTGATCCGCGGGGGCCCGGACCGGCCTCGGGTTACGGGCGCGGGGGCGCCGCGTACGAGACTGGGGGCGTGATCCGTACCGACGCCCTGGACCAGTTGCCCGTACGCACCGCTGTGCCCGCCCTGGAGCGGACGCTGGACGACCGCGGGGTCGCGGTGCTGTGCGCGCCCCCCGGCACCGGCAAGACCACCCTCGTACCGCTGGTCCTGGCCGGTCTGGCCGGGGGCGGCCCGGTGCGCAGGGTGGTGGTCGCCGAGCCGCGGCGGATCGCGGCGCGGGCGGCGGCGCGGCGCATGGCGTGGCTCATCGGGGAGCAGGCCGGCGGGCGGGTGGGCTTCACGGTCCGCGGCGAGCGGGTGGTGGGGCGCGACACCGTGGTGGAGGTGGTGACCACCGGGGTGCTGCTCCAGCGGCTGCAGCGCGACCAGGAGCTGGCCGGGGTCGATGCGGTGATCATCGACGAGTGCCATGAGCGGCATCTGGACGCGGACACGGTCGCCGCGTTCCTTCTTGATGTGCGGGAGGCGATCCGGCCCGATCTGCGGCTGGTCGCCGCGTCCGCGACGACGGACGCGCAGGGCTGGGCGCGGCTGCTGGGTGACGCCCCCGTGGTGGAGGCGCAGGGTGTTTCGCATCCGGTGGAGGTGGTGTGGGCGCCGCCCGCGGGGCCGGTGCGGCCGCCGCACGGGATGCAGGTCGATCCGGCGCAGCTGACGCATGTCGCGGCGACTGTGCGGCGGGCGCTCGCCGAACGGGACGGCGATGTGCTGTGTTTCCTGCCCGGTGTCGGCGAGATCGGCCGGGTGGCGGGGCAACTGGCGGGGGTGTCCGCCGAGGTGCTCCAGGTCCATGGGCGGGCTCCGGCGGCGGTGCAGGACGCGGTGCTGGCCGGGTCGTCGGACCGGCGGCGGGTGGTGCTGGCGACCTCGGTGGCGGAGTCGTCCCTGACGGTGCCCGGGGTGCGGGTCGTGGTCGACTCGGGGCTGGCCAGGGAGCCGCGCACCGATCATGCGCGGGGGCTGAGCGCGCTGACGACCGTACGGGCCTCGCAGGCGGCGGGCAGGCAGCGGGCGGGCCGGGCCGGGCGTGAGGCACCGGGGACGGTGTACCGGTGCTGGGAGCAGGCGGAGGACGGGCGGCTCGCACGGTTCCCGTCCCCGGAGATCAAGGTCGCGGATCTGGCGGCGTTCGCGTTGCAGGCGGCGTGCTGGGGCGATCCGGACGCGTCGCGGCTGGCGCTGCTCGATCCGCCGCCCGCGGGCGCGATGGGCGCGGCACGCGAGGTGTTGAAGGCGGTCGGCGCGGTGGACGCGGCGGGGCGGGTCACCGACCGGGGTGTACGGATGTCCCGGCTGGGCCTGCATCCACGGCTGGCGCGGGCCCTGCTGGACGGCGCCGCCGAGGTGGGCGGGCGGCGGGCGGCCGAGGTGGTGGCGCTGCTGAGCGAGGAGCCGCCGCGGGAGTACGGCGACGATCTGGCGGTGGCGCTGCGCACCGCCCGGCGGGGCCGGGACGGGTACGCGGCGCGGTGGCGGCAGGAGGTCCGGCGGCTGTCGTCGTCGGTCGGGGACGCGGGTGGGGGTTCCGGCCCGGACGACGGTGCCGTCGGTCTGGTGGCCGCGCTGGCGTTCCCGGAACGGGTGGCGCGGGCGCGGGGCGACGGGGCGTTCCTGATGGTGTCGGGGACGGGGGCGGAGCTGCGGGACGGGTCGGGGCTGCGCAGTGCGCCGTGGCTGGCGGTCGCGGTCGCCGACCGGCCCGCCCATGCCGCGTCCGCGCGGGTGCGGCTCGCCGCCGCCGTCGACGAGGACACGGCGCGGGCGGCCGCCGGACATCTGCGGTTCGCGGGCGAGGAGGTCCGCTGGGCGGGCGGCGATGTGGTGGCCCGGCGGGTGGAGCGGCTGGGCGCCGTCGAGCTGTCGGTGCGCCCGCTGAAGCAGCCGGCGCCGGAGCTGGTGCGCGAGGCGCTGGTCGAGGGTCTGCGGCGCGAGGGGCTCGGGCTGCTGCGCTGGACACGGGACACCGGGCAGCTGCGGGAGCGGCTCGCCTTTCTGCACCGGGAGCTGGGGGAGCCCTGGCCCGGGGTGTCGGACGGTGCGCTGCTGGACCGTACCGAAGAGTGGCTGGAGCCCGAGCTGTCGCGGGCCCGGCGCCGTTCCGATCTGGCGCGGATCGACGCGGGGCAGGCGCTGCGGCGGCTGCTGCCGTGGGCTACCGGTGAGGCGGCCCGGCTGGACGAGCTGGCGCCGGAGCGGATCGAGGTGCCGAGCGGTTCCCGCATCAGGGTGGAGTACGGCGGGGCGCAGCCCGTACTCGCGGTGAAGCTCCAGGAACTGTTCGGCCTGCAGGAGACTCCGAGGGTGGCCGGGGTGCCCGTGCTGGTCCATCTCCTGTCCCCCGCCGGCCGCCCGGCGGCGGTCACCGCGGATCTGACGTCGTTCTGGCGGGACGGATACCGGGCCGTGCGGGCGGAGCTGCGCGGCCGGTATCCGAAGCATCCGTGGCCGGAGGACCCCACGACGGTGGAGGCGACCCGGTTCACGAAGAGGGCCAGGCTCAGGCCGGAGTAGGTTGCGGGTCCGGGGCGGCGGCCGTCGCCCCGTCGGGCGGTTCGCCGCCCGGGCGCCGGGAGCGCGCCTCCAGCCACAGGGCGAGCGCGAGCAGGACCGTGCCGAGGCCGAGGAAGCCCCAGGGCAGGTACGAGGTGAGCAGCAGGACCAGCAGGCGCTGGGACTCGACCAGGGCGACGATCGAGTCGACGTAGTCCGCGCGCATCTTCACGTGCCCGGCGAACACGGTGACGGTGTCCTGGGGCAGGCCCATCGCCTTGGCGTTGCGCAGCTCCTCCTTGTGGATCTCCTCGCCGTTGACGGGCGCTCCGGTGACCGGGTCCACCCAGAACATCCGCTTGGTGGTGTACCAGCGGGTCATGCCCGTCTTGGCGATCTGTTCCGGGGTGACGCCCTTGATGGGCATCTTCTTCGGCATCGGGACCTTGGTCCACGGGATGGTCTGCTCGAAGTAGTAGACGTCCATGCCGTGGAAGGTGCGGGTGCCCTTGTAGTGGATGGGCGAGCTGGTGCGGGCCTGCGCGTCGAAGTACTCGTAGTCGCGCTTCTCGGTGAGGAAGGGCCACTTGAACTCGATGCCCTCGCGCCTGACCGGGTCGCCGTCGACGGATTCCCCGGTGGCGTGGACGGGGGCCTGGCTGTGGGCGTCGAAGATGTAGCGCTCGGGGATCTCGGAGACCATCTTGCCGTCGGGGCCGGCCACGTAGCTGAGGGCGTCCCAGACGACGACGTCGCGGCCGGCGCTGCGCTCGATCTTCTCGGACTCCTCCACGTTGCCTTTGAGGGTCTGCACGATGGTGACCTTGGGGACCCGCTTGACCTTCATGTTGTCGTTGTAGTCGAGGAGAGTGGCGGGCTTCGCCTCCAGCACCGTCTCCTGGTACTGGCTGGGCGGGATCTTCGCGAGCCTGGGGAAGGCGTACCAGCGCAACAGCGGCGACATGGCGGCGAAGAAGACGGCGAAGGCCAGGAGTACGAGGCTGGCTCGGCGGCGCATGGTGGTGCCCTCCCTCAGCTTCTGTTGCTTATTCCGGTTACTGGTTCTTGGGTCCCGGGACGGTGGTCAGCAGAGGTTTGGGCGAGGTCTCTCCGGGCGGGGCGCCGATCGCGCTGATGGTGAAGACGAGCGCGAGGGCTGCGGCCAGCCCGATGGCGGCGGCGACGAGGGCACGCATGCCGGTCCTCCCGGAGAACACGTATCTGATGGGTCGTCAGGGTTGGGGCACCGTAGCAACGCGGGCGCGAGATGAGAACACCGGGCGCGGGATGGGAATAAGCGCAACAGCCCCTCTGCCGGGTGAGGGCGGAGGGGCTGTCGTGACGTGCGGCCTGGCTGATCAGGCGGCGGGGGGCTCCGGCGTCTGCGATGTCTCCGGAGCCGGCGGGGCCTCGACCTCGAGCTCGATGACGATCGTGGCGCCGCCCTCGGTGGTGAGGCGCAGCTTGTACGTGCCCGCGGTGTCGTCGGCGTAGATCTTCGGGAGCTTCAGGGTGCCGTCGGCGCCGGTCCTCAGGTTCGTGAGGGTGCGGACCGTCTTGCCGTCCGCGTCCTTGAAGTACGGACCCTTGTCGTTCTCGGCGGGCTCCGCCGCGTCGGTGATCACGGTGGCGGTGACGGCCACACCGTCGGCGACCGCGCCCTTGTAGGTGGCCTTGACCTCGACGGTGTCGGCGAACTCGGCGCCGGGCGCGGCGGTCAGGGCCTTGTCGTCGGTCCTGGCGATCGCGTCGGCCCGACGGGCGGTGACGGTGGCGCTGTAGGTGACGGCCGGCAGCGAGCGACCGGTGGCGACGGCCCGCACCGTGAACTTCCCCGTCTTCTCGCCCGCCTTCAGCACCGGGGCGGTGACCGTGCCGTCGGCCGCGGTGAGGAGGGTGACCGCCTTCTTCCCGCCGTCGAAGGCCGCGTCCGTGTCACCGGCGATGGTGAAGGTCACGGACACCCTGGCGAGCGGGCCGCCGAGGCTGTTCCTGGCCCGCACCTTGATCCGCTCGGCGAACGCGTCGCCCGCGGTGGCGGTCAGCGGGCCGGTGCCGGCGTTCTCCAGGCCCGCGAGGGTCTGGGACGGCGTGGGGGTGGGAGTGGGGGTGGGAGTGGGGGTCGGGCCGGTCGTGCCGCCACCGCCCGGCTTCGAGGGGGCCGGGCTCGGCTTCGGCCCGGGCTTGGCGGACCCGGACTGCGAAGGGGACGGACTCGGGCTGCCGGGCCTCGCGTCCGTACCGCCGAGGCCGGGCGGGATCACGCCGGTGCCGTCGGGGATCTCGTGGGTGCCGCGCTTGTAGTAGTCGAACCAGGAGCGGACGGTACGGAGGTAGGCGTCCGAGTGGTTGTAGCTCAGGACCGCCCGGTCGAGATCCGTGGCGATGGACAGATCGCGGGAGCCGGCGCAGAGGTAGCGTCCGGCGGCGAGCGCCGCGTCGTAGATGTTGTTGGGATCCTTGCGGCCGTCGCCGTTGCCGTCCTGGCCCCAGGTCGCCCAGGTGGACGGGATGAACTGCATCGGGCCGACGGCGCGATCGTGCGTCGCGTCCCCGTCGTACGCCCCGTTGTCGGTGTCCTGGATCAGGGCGAAGCCCCGGCCGTCGAGGACCGGGCCGAGGATCGGGGAGAACGTGGTGCCGTTCGCGTCGACCCGGCCGCCGCGGGCATGGCCGGACTCGACCTTGCCGATCGCGGCGAGCAGCTGCCACGGCAGCCGGCAGGCGGCGTCGCTGCCCGCGATGGTCTGTTCGGCCTTCTTGTACGCGGCCAGGATCGAAGCCGGGATACCGGATTCGGCACTGCCGGTGACGGGCAGATTCGTGGACGTGCCCGGCTTGTCGGGCGTGTTCAGCGGGGGCAGGTCCGTGTAGTACGGCGAGTTGCCGGTGGCCGCGCTGTCGTCGGGCGAAGGTGTCGTTCCGGTGGACTTCGGGTCGCCGCTGCCGCCGACCAGCGGTGCGCCAGGGGCCCCGGAGGCGGAGAGCGCCGCCACGGCGACGGCGGCCACAGCGGTGGTGGTCGCCCCCTTGCGAAGTCGGCGACCGAACTGCGCTGCCATACCTCTGGCCCCTCCCCTTCGACGGCTGTCCGCGCTCCCCAGCGCCTGGACTCAGGCGACCCTACGGCAACTCGTGCGGCCGGAACACCGTGCACTGACCGGTTCTTACCTGATTTTCACGTTCCGGACAGCAAGTTGTACGGCGGTCGCCGGACGGGCAACAGCGGCTCGCGCATACTTGCCGCCATGCCGTTCACCCTCAGTCATGCCGCCGCCGTGCTCCCGGGGATACGGCGCAACGGAACGGCGCGCGGCCCGCTCCTCGCCTCGGCGCTCGTCGCGGGCTCGTTCGCGCCCGACATGACGTACTACGCGGCTACCGCGATCCCGGGAGCCATGGAGTTCGGGCAGGTCACCCATTCCGTGTGGGGCGTGTGCACGGTCGATGTGCTGATCACCGGGGCCGTGGTGGCGTTGTGGCTGCTGCTGCGCGAACCGTTGGTGGCACTGATGCCGGGGGCCTGGCAAGGGCGGGTGCACACCTTCGTACGGGGCCGGCGCGCACCCGGGCGACCGGCCCGGGGTGTCCGGGACGGTGGGTGGTTCGCGCTCTCGGCGGTCATCGGGTCCGCCACCCATGTCGTCTGGGACGCCTTCACCCATCACGACCGGTGGGGTGTGCGACTGGTGCCGGTGCTCGACGGGAGCGTGGGCGGACATCCCGTGTTCCAACTGGTGCAGTACGGCAGTTCGGCCGTGGCACTGGCCGTGCTCGCCTGGTTCACGGTGTCGGGGCTGCGGCGGACAGGGGCGCGCCCGGCCCCGTCGTCCGTGCCCGTGCTGAACCGTCGGGGGCGATGGCCGGCGGGGGCGCTGCTGAGTGTCTGCGTACTGCTCGGCGTCGTACACCGGTGCGCACGCCGGTACGCGTACGTCGGGCACATCGACACCCCGCTGGACATCATCCCGACCGCCTGTTTCGGCGCCGGGGCGGGACTGGTGGTGGGCCTGGTGCTGTACGGGGCGTGGATGCGGCTGCGGCGACCGCGTGCGTCCGTGCCCTCGGTCGCCGGACGGGCCTGATTCTCCGGGAGTCTCCGAAAACCCCCGGGCCCGTCCGGCGCCGGAGCGTCGGTGCGCCGCGTTACCGCGCCGCGCTTGTGCGGTGTGTCAGTGCGCCGCGGACTCCCAGTCCGTGCCGACACCGACCGAGACATCGAGCGGGGCGCGCAACTGCACGGCCGTGGACATCTCGTGGCGGAGGATCTCCTCCACCTGCGCGCGCTCGCCCTCGGCGATCTCCAGCACGATTTCGTCGTGGACCTGGAGCAGCATCCGGGACTTCAGCTTCGCCTCGGTCAGCGCCCGGTCGACGTGGAGCATGGCGACCTTGACGATGTCCGCCGCCGTGCCCTGGATCGGTGCGTTGAGCGCCATCCGCTCGGCCATCTCGCGGCGCTGGCGGTTGTCGCTGTTGAGGTCGGGGAGGTAGCGACGGCGACCGAAGACGGTCTCCGTGTAGCCGGTGGCCCTGGCCTCCTCCACCACGCGGCGCAGATAGTCACGCACTCCGCCGAACCGCTCGAAGTAGGTGTCCATCAGGCCGCGCGCCTCGCCCGCCTCGATGCTCAGCTGCTGGGAGAGGCCGAACGCGGAGAGCCCGTACGCGAGTCCGTAGCTCATGGCCTTGATCTTCCGGCGCATCTCCGGGTCGACGGCCGACTTGTCGACGCCGAAGACCTGCGAGGCGACCGTCGTGTGCAGGTCCTCGCCGGAGGTGAACGCCTCGATGAGGCCGGCGTCCTCGGAAAGGTGGGCCATCACCCGCAGTTCGATCTGGCTGTAGTCGGCCGTCATCAGCGTTTCGAAGCCTTCGCCGACGACGAAGCCCCGGCGGATGGCCCGGCCCTCGTCCGTACGGACCGGGATGTTCTGCAGGTTGGGGTCGGTGGAGGAGAGCCGGCCGGTCGCCGCCACCGTCTGGTTGAACGTGGTGTGGATACGGCCGTCGGCCGCGATCGTCTTGATCAGGCCCTCGACGGTGACCCGCAGCTTCGCCTGTTCGCGGTGGCGCAGCATGATGACCGGCAGCTCGTGCTCGGTCTGGGCGGCGAGCCAGGCCAGGGCGTCGGCGTCCGTCGTGTATCCGGTCTTCGTCTTCTTCGTCTTGGGCAGGCCCAGCTCACCGAAGAGGACTTCCTGGAGCTGCTTGGGCGAACCGAGGTTGAACTCGTGGTCGACCGCGGCGTGCGCCTCCTTCACCGCCTGCTGCACCGCGCCGGCGAACTGCTGCTCCATGCCTTCCAGATGGGCCCGGTCCGCGGCGATGCCGTGCCGCTCCAGACGGGCCAGCAGGACGGACGTCGGCAGCTCCATGTCATGCAGCAGCTCGGCCGCGCCGACCTCGGCGAGCCGGGTGGTGAAGGCGTCCCCCAGGTCCAGGACTGCGCGGGCCTGCGTCATCAGGGCGTCGGCCTCGGCCTGGTCGTCCGCGCCGAAGGCCAGCTGCCCGTCGGACGCCGTCGCGGGGGCCAGCTCCCGGCCCAGGTACTCCACCGCCAGTGCGTCCAGCGCGAAGGAACGGCGGCCGGGCTTGACCAGATAGGCGGCCAGCGCCGTGTCCATCGTGACGCCGTCGACCTGCCAGCCGTGCTCCGGGAAGACCCGCATGGCACTCTTCGCGTTGTGCATGACCTTCGGCCGCTCCGGGTCGGCGATCCAGGCGGCGAACGCCTGCTCGTCGCCCTCGTCGAGCTCCGCGGGGTCGAACCAGGCCGCCGCGCCGTCGGCCGCGGCGAGCGCGACCTCGGTGACCGTGCCGGCACCCACTGCCCACGTGTCGACGGTGGCGACGCCGAGCGGCTGCCCGCCGTGCTCGGCGAGCCAGGGCGCCAGCTCGCCCGCGCCCAGCACCGCGCCGTCCAGCTCGATGCCCGCGGCGGGCGCCGGGGCCCGGTCCTCGGCCGCGCCCGGGTCGACGGCCAGCAGCCGCTCGCGCAGGCTCGGGTTACGGATCTCCAGGACGTCGAGCACGCCGGTCACCGCGGTGCGGTCGTACGGCGCGCGCTCCAGGTCCTGCGGGGTCTTCGGCAACTCCACGTCGCGGACCATCTCCGTCAGCCTGCGGTTCATCCGCACCGCGTCCAGATGGTCCCGGAAATTCTGACCCGCCTTGCCCTTGACCTCCTCGGCCCGCTCAACCAGGTCGTCGAACGAACCGAACTGGTTGATCCACTTCGCGGCGGTCTTCTCACCGACGCCGGGAATGCCGGGAAGGTTGTCCGACGGGTCACCGCGCAGCGCCGCGAAGTCCGGGTACTGCCGCGGCGTGAGCCCGTACTTCTCCTCGACCTTCGCCGGGGTGAAGCGCGTCAGCTCCGAGACGCCCTTCGTCGGGTACAGCACGGTGACGTTGTCCGTGATCAGCTGGAACGAATCCCGGTCACCGGTGACGATCAGCACCTCGAAACCGGCCGCCTCGGCCTGCGTGGCCAGCGTGGCGATGATGTCGTCCGCCTCGAAACCGTCGATCGCGAAACGGTCGGCGTGCATCGCGTCGAGCAGCTCGCCGATCAGCTCCACCTGGCCCTTGAACTCGTCCGGGGTCTTCGAACGGTTCGCCTTGTACTCCGGGAACTCCTCCGAGCGCCAGGTCTTGCGCGAGACGTCGAACGCCACCGCGAAATGCGTCGGCGCCTCGTCACGCAGCGTGTTCGCCAGCATCGAGGCGAAGCCGTACACCGCGTTCGTCGGCTGCCCCGACCCTGTTGTGAAATTCTCCGCAGGCAGCGCAAAGAACGCCCGGTACGCCAGGGAGTGCCCGTCCATCAGGAGCAGGCGCGGTCGGTTGTCTGCCGTCTTCTTCGATGCCGTCTCAGCCACGTCCCCGATCCTGCCACGGACCACTGACAATCCCGACCGCACGTGACTCCCCGGACGCTCCGTCGGGGCCGCGTGGCAGGATCGCGCGAGGAACACGTACCGCATCGATGCGTACGCGCACCGCGCGCATGGGCATCGGTATCGCCTCGAAGAGGAGCGCACCATGGCCACGAAGCCGCCCACAGGTGACCCGGTCCAGGACGCACCGCAGGTCGAACCCGCGCAGCACGCGGCCGCCGGACTGCCGGCCGTGGCCCACAGCCTGCTCATCGCCCAACAGCAGATGGGCCTGCGGCGCACCGCGCAGACCCTCCTCAAGGTCAACCAGAAGAACGGCTTCGACTGCCCCGGCTGCGCCTGGCCCGAGGGCGACAAGCGGCACACCGCGGAATTCTGCGAGAACGGCGCCAAGGCCGTCGCCGAGGAAGCGACGCTGCGCCGCGTCACCCCCGACTTCTTCGCCGCGCACCCGGTCGCCGATCTCGCCTCGCGCAGCGGGTACTGGCTCGGCCAGCAGGGGCGGATCACCCAGCCCATGTACCTCCCCGAGGGCGCCGAGCGGTACGAGGCGGTCGCCTGGGAGCGCGCCTTCGGCATCATCGCCGAGGAACTGGGCGCGCTCGACTCCCCCGACGAGGCCCTCTTCTACACCTCGGGGCGCACCAGCAACGAGGCGGCGTTCCTGCTCCAGCTGTTCGCCCGCGAATTCGGCACCAACAACCTCCCCGACTGCTCCAACATGTGTCACGAGTCATCCGGCTCGGCACTCGTGGAGACCATCGGCATCGGCAAGGGCAGCGTCTCGCTGGAGGACCTCCACCAGGCCGACCTGATCATCGTCGCCGGACAGAATCCCGGCACGAACCACCCCCGGATGCTCTCCGCCCTGGAGAAGGCCAAGTCGGCGGGCGCGAAGATCATTTCGGTGAATCCACTGCCCGAGGCCGGCCTGGAGCGGTTCAAGAACCCGCAGACCCCGCTCGGCATGGTCAAGGGCGCCGCGCTCAACGATCTCTTCCTGCAGATCCGTATCGGCGGCGACCAGGCCCTCTTCCGACTCCTCAACAAGATGATCCTCCAGACCGAGGGCGCCGTCGACGAAACCTTCGTACGGGAGCACACCCACGGCTACGAGGAGTTCGTGACCGCGGCCCGCGAAGCCGACTGGGAACAGACCCTCGCCGCCACCGGCCTCGACCGCGGCGCCATCGAGGAGGCCCTCGCGATGGTCCTCGCCTCGAAGCGCACCATCGTGTGCTGGGCCATGGGCCTCACCCAGCACAAGCACTCCGTGCCGACCATCCGCGAAGTGGTCAACTTCCTCCTGCTGCGCGGCAACATCGGCCGCCCCGGCGCGGGAGTCTGTCCCGTCCGCGGCCACTCCAACGTCCAGGGCGACCGCACCATGGGCATCTTCGAACGGCCCGATCCCGCATTCCTCGACGCCCTCGACAAGGAATTCTCGATCACCTCTCCGCGCCACCACGGCTACGACGTCGTCCGCTCCATCGAGGCACTGCGCGACGGCGACGCCAAGGTCTTCTTCGCCATGGGCGGAAACTTCGTCGCGGCCACCCCCGACACGGAAGTCACCGAGGCCGCGATGCGCCGCGCCCGCCTCACCGTCCACGTCTCCACCAAGCTCAACCGCTCGCACACCGTGACCGGCACCCGCGCGCTGATCCTGCCGACACTGGGCCGTACCGACAAGGACGTCCAGGCGAGCGGCAAGCAGTTCGTCACCGTCGAGGACTCCATGAGCATGGTCCACGCCTCGCGCGGCAACCTCACCCCGGCCGGCCCCCATCTGCTCTCCGAGCCCGCCATCGTCGCCCGTCTCGCCCGCGCCGTCCTCGGCCCCGGATCGACCACCCCCTGGGAGGAGTTCGAGAAGGACTACGCGACGATCCGCGACCGCATCTCCCGCGTCGTCCCCGGCTTCGAGAACTTCAACGCCCGCGTAGCCGCTCCCGGCGGCTTCACCCTCCCCCACGGCCCCCGCGACGAACGCCGCTTCCCCACCACGACCGGCAAGGCCAACTTCACCGCCGCACCCGTCGAGTACCCCGAACTCCCCGAAGGCAGGCTGCTGTTGCAGACCCTGCGCTCGCACGACCAGTACAACACCACGATCTACGGCCTCGACGACCGCTACCGCGGCATCAAGGGCGGCCGCCGCATCGTCCTGGTCAACCCCGAAGACGCCCGCGCACTCGGCCTGGCCGACGGCGCGTACACCGACCTGGTCGGCGAGTGGAAGGACGGCGTGGAACGCCGCGCCCCCGGCTTCCGCGTCGTGCACTACCCGACGGCCCGGGGCTGCGCCGCCGCCTACTACCCGGAGACCAACGTGCTGGTCCCCCTCGGCTCCACGGCCGACACCAGCAACACCCCCGCCAGCAAGTCCGTCGTCGTGCGCTTCGAAAACATCCAGGGGCAGGCCGACCGGGAATGATCCGTACCACAGCTCACTAAGCGTTCGCTCAGTCGTCTGATAAGAACAACGCATACAGCAATAAGCCTGTGAACCACCGCAGACGATCGGAGCCGGACCCCATGGGCGAGCACACCACACCCAAGTTCCCCCAGGAGATCATCGACGAGTACGCCGCACTCGGTGTCGACCTGCCCGCCCTCTTCTCCGCCGGCCACCTCGGCGAGCGCATGGGCGTCACGATCACCGAAGCCTCCGCGGACCGCGTCGTCGGCACCATGCCCGTCGAGGGAAACACCCAGCCGTACGGACTGCTCCACGGCGGCGCCTCCGCCGTCCTCGCCGAGACCCTCGGCTCGATCGGCTCCATGCTCCACGGCGGCGCCGCCAAGCTCGCCGTCGGCGTCGACCTGAACTGCACCCATCACCGAGGGGTAGGAAGCGGTCTCGTCACCGGCGTCGCCACCCCCGTACACCGCGGCCGCTCCACCGCCACCTACGAGATCGCCATCACCGACGAGCACGACAAGCGGGTCTGCACCGCCCGACTCACCTGCATGCTCCGCGACGCACCCCAACCCGACGCCGCCTGACCAACCGGAACCCACCGCACCACACGCACCACACCGCTGCCCGACCGGACCACAATCCGGCCGGGCAGCGCCATTCCCACCCACAACCGCCCACGCACACAACACAGTTGGGCAACCGAACTCGTCAACACCCTTGACCACGCACTCCGTTATATGGCCCACTCAGCAATCCACGCACACCACACCGCGTCGACCACATCGACCCAGATGTAACACTGCGTAACAAGCGCGCCAGGCGCAAACGGCTCCACGCAGCACCCCGAACCCGGCCCCACCGCCGCCGGGCAGCTCGTCGCGCCCTCACGGGCCCCTTCCCGCCCCCACCGCGCGACAGCAGCAAGATCGGCCCAAGCCCCTTAGCAGAGCTGCGTGTTCTCACCATGCGGTCACTTTGCCCGACCGGCAAAAAACCGTACATGTCAGCACAGCCACCTCAAGCCTTGCTCAAAGGCATAACAAGACAGTCACATCCTGCGGCGGACCCATCCCGGACCCCCACACCTGCGCCTAGAGTCACCGCCAGTCACCGCGCCGCCGGGCGCGTCTGCAGCACGGCCCTGTACCAACCAGTACGGCCCGGCGAACGACACGGCACCTCAAGCAGAGGAGGCCGCGCCAGGGAAAGGACCTTTCGTGCGACACCGTTCTTTGCTCATCCTCACCACAGTGCTCACCACAGGAGCACTGACACTCACCGCCTGCGGGTCGCGCGACGACAGCAAGAAGAGCAGCAGCGGCGACACCCAGACCGTCGTCATCGGCGTCGACGCGCCCATCACGGGCGACCTGTCCGCCCTCGGCCTCGGCATCAAGAACTCCGCGGACCTCGCCGCCAAGACGGCGAACAAGGAAAAGACCGTCCCCGGCATCAAATTCGAGGTCAAGCCGCTCGACGACCAGGCGCAGCCCTCCGTCGGCCAGCAGAACGCCCAGAAGTTCATCGACGACGACACCGTCGTCGGCGTCGTCGGCCCGCTGAACTCCGGCGTCTCCCAGTCGATGCAGAAGCCGCTCAACGACGCCTCCCTCACCCAGATCTCCCCCGCCAACACGGGCACCGAGCTGACCCAGGGCGACAACTGGAAGACCGGCGACAAGAAGCGCCCCTACAAGACCTACTTCCGCACCGCCACCACGGACCAGATCCAGGGCGCCTTCGCAGCGAAGTACCTCTTCAACAACGCGAAGATCAAGCAGGTCTACCTCATCGACGACCAGAAGCCCTACGGCGCCGGTCTCGCCGCCTCCTTCAAGAACACCTTCACCACCCTCGGCGGCAAGATCGTCGGCACCGACCACGTCAACCCCGACGACCGCGACTTCAACGCCGTCGTCACCAAGGTCAAGAAGTCCGGTGCCAAGGCCGTCTACTACGGCGGCGAGTACCCCGCCGGCGCACCCCTGAGCCAGCAGCTCAAGGACAGCGTCCAGATCCCCCTCATGGGCGGCGACGGCATGTACAGCGCCGACTTCATCAAGCTCAACAAGAAGGCCCAGGGCGACATCGCCACCTCCGTCGGCAAGCCCGTCGAAGAACTCGACTCCGCCAAGAAGTTCATCGCGGACTACAAGACGGCCGGATACAAGGACGCCTACGAGGCCTACGGCGGCGGCACCTACGACGCCACCTGGTCGATCATCGAGGCCGTCAAGCTCGCCGTCGCCGAGAACAACGGCAAGCTCCCCGACAACGCCCGCGTCAAGGTCCTCGAAGCCATGGCCAAGGTCAAGTTCGACGGCGTGACCGGCCCCGTCTCCTTCGACGAATACGGCGACACCACCAACACCATGATGACCGCCTACCAGGTCGACGGCGGCAAGTGGACCTCCAAGCTCAGCGAGGCCTACAAGCCCTGACCCCCGCAGGCCCTCCCGGGCACGCACTGAACTGACACCCAGACCGCGCGGGAGCGCTGCCAGCGCTCCCGCGCGGTGCCATATCCGAACCACTCCACGGAGGCCCTGCGGTGAACGAACTGCCGCAACAGCTGGCCAATGGACTCATCCTCGGCGCGATGTACGGTCTCATCGCGATCGGCTACACGATGGTCTACGGAATCATCCAGCTCATCAACTTCGCCCACGGCGAGATCTTCATGATCGGAGGCTTCGGAGCTCTCACCGTGTACCTCTGGATGCCGGCCGGCGTCTCCCTCCTCGCGATCATCCCACTCATGATCATCGGCGGCGTCATATGCTCCGTCGCCGTCGGAACAGCCGCCGAACGCTTCGCCTACCGGCCCCTGCGCAACGCCCCCCGACTGGCCCCATTGATCACCGCCATCGGACTCTCCCTCGCACTCCAGCAGGCCATCTGGAAGTGGTACCCCGACGCCAAGAAGGACCGCTCCTTCCCCCAGTTCAAGGGCGAAGCGATCGACATCTTCGGCGCCCACATCCAGCGCGGTGACCTCTTCGTCCTCATCACCGCCCCCATCTGCATGATCGCCCTCGGCCTCTTCGTCTCCAAGACCCGCACCGGCCGCGGCATGCAAGCCACCAGCCAGGACCCCGACACCGCAAAGCTCATGGGCATCAACACCGACCGCATCATCGTCATGGCCTTCGCCATCGGTGCCGCGTTCGCCGCCATCGCCGCCGTCGCCTACGGGCTCAAGCAGGGCGTGATCGGCTTCAGAATGGGCTTTCTCATGGGCCTCAAGGCCTTCACCGCAGCCGTGCTCGGCGGCATCGGCAACATCTACGGCGCCATGCTCGGCGGCATCGTCCTCGGCGTCGCCGAATCCCTCGCCATCGGCTACATGAGCGACGTCCCCGGCATGGAACTCTTCGGCGGCGGCGCCTGGAAGGACGTATGGGCCTTCGTCCTCCTCATCGTCGTCCTGCTGATCCGGCCCCAGGGCCTGCTCGGCGAACGCGTCGCGGATCGGGCGTGATACGGATGACCACCAACCACACCACCGCACCCGGGGCCGCCCCCTTCCTCGCGATCCCCGCAGCCGCCGCCCGCATCGGCACCCTAGCGGGCGCTGCCGTCGCACTCGCCGGCACCTTCCTCGCCTGGACCTGGACCAGCGAATTCCCCGGCGACCTCACTGTCACCGGCTACCCCGGCGGCCTCCAGGTCCTCACCCTCATCAGCGCCGCACTCACCTTGCTCTTCGCACTGTCCGGGTACGGCATCCGAGGCCTCGGCTTGCTCACCCCCGGCGGCACCAACAGCCCCGTCCGCCTCCTGGCGCTCGGCACCCTCGGCACCACCGGCTACACCATCGGCGCCATCGCGTACGACCTCGGCGGCGTCGTCAACCTGGAGCCCGGCGCCTGGGTCAGCGGCATCGGCGCACTCATCGCCGCCGTCGCCGCACTCGGACTCCCCGGCGACCAGCCGCACACCACCACCGCAACCACCGCCTGGGAACGCTTCCGCGACAGCCTCCGCGCACCGTCGGCCCCCCGGGCCAAGGCCCTCCCCGACTGGGCCGAAATCCTCATCATCGTCGTCTCGTTCGGCATCGGCCTCTACATCTTCGCCTACGGCATCGACACCGACTACACCGAACTCTTCATCGGCTTCCTCATCACCGTCGGCTTCGCCTTCACCGCCCTCCACCGGGCCGGACTCGTCTCCCGCCTCACCGCGCTGACCACGAAGCACCGCAACATCACCCTCGCCGCCGCCCTCGTCGCAGCCGTCTGCTTCCCCTTCACACAGCAGAAGGAGGAATACGCGCTCATCGGCGCCAACATCCTCATCTTCGGCACCGTGGCACTCGGCCTCAACGTCGTCGTCGGCCTCGCCGGCCTCCTCGACCTCGGATACGTCGCCTTCCTCGGCGTCGGCGCCTACGCCGCCGCCCTGGTCTCCGGCTCCACCATGTCGGCCATCGGCGTCGAATTCCCCTTCTGGGCTGCCGTCCTGACCGGCGCCGGCGCCTCGCTCGTCTTCGGCGTCCTCATCGGCGCCCCGACCCTGCGACTACGCGGCGACTACCTCGCCATCGTCACCCTCGGCTTCGGTGAGATCTTCCGCCTGACCGTGAACAACCTCAACGGCAACAGCGGACCCGACCTCACCAACGGCTCCCAGGGCATCCCGAGCATCCCCGACCTCAACTTCTTCGGATTCGACTTCGGGCTCAAGCACGACATCCTCGGCTTCAACCTCGGCAGGTCCGCCAACTACTACCTGCTGATGCTCGTCTTCACCGCCGTCGTCGTCCTCGTCTTCCGCCGCTCCGGAGAATCCCGCATCGGCCGCGCCTGGGTCGCCATCCGCGAGGACGAGACCGCAGCCACCGCCATGGGCATCAACGCCTTCCGGCTCAAACTGCTGGCCTTCGCCCTCGGCGCCACCCTCGCCGGCCTCGCCGGCACCGTCCAGGCACACGTCAACTACACCGTGACACCCGAGCAGTACCAATTCGCCGGCTCCGTACCACCCAACTCCGCCTTCCTCCTCGCCGCCGTCATCCTCGGCGGCATGGGAACCCTCAGCGGACCCCTCGTCGGCGCCGCACTGCTCTACCTCATCCCGGCCAAGCTGCAGTTCATGCAGGACTACCAGCTCTTCCTCTTCGGCGTCGCACTCATCCTCCTGATGCGCCTGCGTCCCGAAGGCCTGGTCGCCGACCGCAGGAAGCAGCTCGAATTCCACGAGAACGACCCGATCGACGTACCGGAACCACGGCAGTCCGAAGAGACCGGCGCCGGCATCGCCAAGGCGGGGGCGTGACCACCATGACCACCACCACGAAAACCGCCACGACAGTCCTCGACGCGAACGGCGTCACCATGCGCTTCGGCGGCCTCACCGCCGTACGCAACGTCGACCTCACCGTCAACGCGGGCGAAATCGTCGGCCTCATCGGCCCCAACGGCGCCGGCAAGACCACCTTCTTCAACTGCCTCACCGGCCTCTACGTCCCCACCGAGGGCAAGGTCAGCTACAAGGGCACCGTCCTGCCGCCCAAGCCCCACCTCGTCACCCAGGCAGGCATCGCCCGCACCTTCCAGAACATCCGGCTCTTCGCCAACATGACCGTCCTGGAGAACGTCCTCGTCGGACGCCACACCAGGACCAAGGAAGGCCTCTGGTCCGCCCTCCTGCGGCTCCCCGGCTTCACCAAAGCCGAGAACGCCAGCCGCGAACGCGCCATGGAACTCCTGGAATTCATCGGCCTCCAGGACAAGGCCGACCACCTCGCGCGCAACCTCCCCTACGGAGACCAGCGCAAGCTGGAAATCGCCCGCGCCCTCGCCAGCGACCCCGGACTCCTCCTCCTCGACGAGCCCACCGCCGGCATGAACCCGCAGGAAACCCGCGTCACCGAAGAGCTCATCTTCGCCATCCGCGACCAAGGCATCGCCGTCCTCGTCATCGAGCACGACATGCGGTTCATCTTCAACCTCTGCGACCGCGTCGCCGTCCTCGTCCAGGGCGAGAAACTCGTCGAAGGCACCTCCGACGTCGTCCAGAGCGACGAACGCGTCGTAGCCGCCTACCTCGGCACCCCCTTCGAAGGCGCCCCCGGCGCCGAAGAAGTCGCCGAGGTCGAAGCCGCCGAAGCCGTCGCCACCGAGGCGGCTGACGCCGCCGCCGACAGCAACAGCAACAGCAACAGCACCACCGGCACCACCAGCACCGAGGAGGAGGACGCCCGATGACCGCACTACTGGAGGTCGAGGACCTCCGCGTCGCCTACGGCAAGATCGAAGCCGTCAAGGGCATCTCCTTCACCGTCGAAGCCGGCCAGGTCGTCACCCTCATCGGCACCAACGGTGCGGGCAAGACCACCACCCTGCGCACCCTCTCCGGGCTCCTCAAGCCCGTCGGCGGCCGCATCACCTTCGACGGCCAACCACTCACCAACATCCCGGCCCACAAGGTCGTCTCCCTGGGCCTCGCCCACTCCCCCGAGGGACGCCACATCTTCCCCCGGCTGACGATCACCGAGAACCTCCAACTCGGCGCCTACCTCCGCAGCGACAAGGCAGGCATCGAGAAGGACATCCAGCGCGCCTACGACCTCTTCCCCATCCTCGGGGAACGCCGCAAGCAGGCCGCCGGAACCCTCTCGGGCGGCGAACAGCAGATGCTCGCCATGGGCAGGGCCCTCATGTGCCAGCCCAAACTCCTGATGCTCGACGAACCCTCCATGGGCCTCTCCCCGATCATGATGCAGAAGATCATGGAGACCATCGTCGAACTCAAGGCCCAGGGCACCACCATCCTGCTCGTCGAACAGAACGCCCAGGCCGCACTCTCCCTCGCGGACCACGGCCACGTCATGGAGGTCGGCAAGATCGTCCTCTCCGGCACCGGCGCGGACCTCCTCCACGACGAGTCCGTCCGCAAGGCCTACCTCGGCGAGGACTGACCCCCTCCCGTACGCATGAAGGAGGCCCGCACCCGGCTGACCGGGTACGGGCCTCCTTCACAAGCGCGTACGAGCTACTCGGCCGCCTTCTTCTTCTCCTCGGCGTCCTCGATCAACGCCTCGGCAAGCTGCTGCATGGACAGCCGACGGTCCATCGACGTCTTCTGGATCCACCGGAACGCGGCCGGCTCCGACAGACCGTAATCCGTCTGCAGAATGCTCTTCGCCCGGTCCACCAGCTTCCGCGTCTCCAGCCGCTGCGCGAGGTCGGCGACCTCACCCTCCAACGCCTTCAGCTCCGCGAACCGCGACACCGCCATCTCGATGGCCGGCACCACGTCGCTCTTGCTGAACGGCTTCACGAGATACGCCATCGCCCCGGCGTCCCGCGCCCGCTCCACGAGATCGCGCTGCGAGAACGCGGTGAGCATCAGGACGGGCGCGATGGACTCCTCGGCGATCTTCTCCGCGGCGGAGATCCCGTCGAGGACCGGCATCTTCACATCGAGGATGACCAGGTCCGGCCGGTGCTCCCGGGCCAGCTCGACGGCCCTCTGACCGTCCCCGGCCTCACCGACGACCGCGTAGCCCTCTTCCTCCAGCATCTCTTTGAGATCGAGACGGATGAGCGCCTCGTCCTCCGCGATGACGACGCGGGTCGTCAGCGGCGGAACGTGCGACTTGTCGTCGTCGGCGGGCTGGGGCGGCTCGGGGGTTGTCACGGTGCTCCTCATTTCAAGGCAGGTGCTGCTACCTGAGACTACCTAGCTCCTGTATGTTTGAGTCACAGCGGGCCTACGCTAACCTTTGATGCTAAGGCCAGCCCTGGTAGTCCAGCGGAAGAGACACGGTGCTCAAACCACCGACAGCGTGGGTTCGAATCCCACCCAGGGCACTTTCCCTTCGATTCCAAGGTCCAGCTACTGCTTGACGATCTTCACTCCTATTGGTGAACGCTCCTTCGAATCTGGCACACGCCAGCGAAGGCCACACAAGACTCCACCGTATGGAACAGCACAATCCATCGATACGTGACGAAGCGCTCGCCCTCTTGCACAGTGGCTCCACCAATCGAGCGGTTGCAGAACTCCTCAACGTCCCTCGTGGCACAATCGGCTGGTGGCTGCACCAGGACCGCAAGCTCCGCGGCGTGCAATATGAGCAGCCCACCGACTGCCCCGCATGTACGGGTCGGGGCATCGATCGCGTTGCGTACGCGTATCTACTGGGGCTCTACCTCGGCGACGGCCACATCATCTCCAAGCCCAAACAGCACCACCTGTCGATCTTCTGCGGCGACACATGGCCCGGCCTGATCGAAGAAGCAGAGTCGGCGATGCTCAGGGTGATGCCCATGCCGCGCACCGCACGGCGCAGCAGAAACGGCTGCGTCGAGGTCAAGTCCTTCACGAAGCACTGGACATGCGTCTTCCCGCAACACGGACCTGGCAAGAAGCACGACCGCCGCATCATCCTCGAACCCTGGCAGCAGGAGATCGTCGACGCCCACCCCTGGGACTTCATCCGCGGACTCGTCCACTCCGACGGCTGCCGGAACATGAACTGGACGACTCGGATGGTCGGTGGCGTGCGGAAGCGGTACGAGTATCCGCGGTACTGGTTCACGAACGTCTCGGACGACATCAGACAGCTCTACACCGACACCCTCGACAAGCTCGGCATCGAGTGGACGCACTGCACACGCGCGGGCAAGAAGTACAACATCTCCGTCGCCCGACGGGCGTCCGTCGCGCTCATGGACGCCCACGTCGGGCCGAAGTACTGACGACCGGCCTACTTCGGACCGTCGCCCTCGCCGATGCGGTGGACCCGGACCAGGTTCGTCGAGCCCGGTACTCCCGGCGGGGAGCCGGCCGTGATGATCACGACGTCGCCCTTCTCGCAGCGGCCGATCTTCAGCAGCTCCTCGTCGACCTGGGCCACCATCGCGTCCGTCGATTCAACCTGCGGGCCGAGGAAGGTCTCGACGCCCCAAGTCAGGTTGAGCTGGGAGCGGGTGGCCGGGGCCGGAGTGAAAGCCAGGAGCGGGATGGGCGAGCGGTAGCGGGAGAGGCGCCTGACCGTGTCGCCGCTCTGGGTGAAGGCGACCAGGAACTTGGCGCCCAGGAAGTCGCCCATCTCGGCCGCCGCGCGGGCCACCGCGCCGCCCTGGGTGCGGGGCTTGTTGCGGTCGGTCAGGGGCGGGAGGCCCTTGGCGAGGATGTCCTCCTCGGCGGCCTCCACGATGCGGGACATCGTGCGGACCGTCTCGATGGGGTACTTGCCGACGCTGGTCTCGCCGGAGAGCATCACCGCGTCCGTGCCGTCGATGACCGCGTTGGCGACGTCGGAGGCCTCGGCGCGGGTGGGGCGGGAGTTGTCGATCATCGAGTCGAGCATCTGGGTGGCGACGATGACCGGCTTGGCGTTGCGCCTGGCGAGTTTGATCGCGCGCTTCTGGACGATCGGCACTTGCTCCAGGGGCATTTCGACGCCGAGGTCGCCGCGGGCGACCATGATGCCGTCGAAGGCGGCGACGATGCCGTCGATGTTGTCGACGGCCTGGGGTTTCTCCACCTTGGCGATGACGGGGAGGCGGCGGCCCTCCTCGTCCATGATGCGGTGGACTTCCTCGATGTCGCGTCCGCTGCGTACGAAGGACAGGGCGATGATGTCGGCGCCGGTGCGCAGGGCCC
Organism: Streptomyces sp. NPDC111516; assembly: GCF_055635345.1. Classification (NCBI taxonomy): domain Bacteria; kingdom Bacillati; phylum Actinomycetota; class Actinomycetes; order Kitasatosporales; family Streptomycetaceae; genus Streptomyces; species Streptomyces sp. NPDC111516. The sequence goes on from NZ_JBVKBV010000001.1 coordinate 231,318, forward strand.
AGCGGAGGTCTTCGATGTCCTTGTCGGAGAGTGCGGGGACGGAGACGGCGATGCCGGGGAGGTTGAGGCCCTTGTGGTCGGAGACCATGCCGCCTTCGATGACGGTGGTGTGGACTCGGGGGCCGTCGACTTCGGTGACTTCGAGGGTGACGCGGCCGTCGTCGACGAGGATGCGTTCGCCTGTGGTGACGTCGGTGGCGAGGCCGTCGTAGGTGGTGCCGCAGGTGTGGCGGTCGCCTTCCATGGGTTCGACGGTGATGGTGAAGTCGTCGCCGCGTTCAAGGAGTACGGGGCCTTCGCGGAAGCGTCCGAGGCGGATCTTCGGGCCTTGAAGGTCGGCGAGGATGCCGACGCTGTGTCCGCTTTCGTCGGAGGCCTTGCGTACGTGGCGGTATCGCTCTTCGTGTTCGGCGTAGGTGCCGTGGCTGAGGTTGAGGCGGGCGATGTCCATTCCCGCTTCGACCAATGCCTTGATCTGGTCGTATGTGTCGGTGGCGGGTCCCAGGGTACAAACGATTTTCGCTCGGCGCATGGTTCGAGCCTAGACCTTACCTACGGGTAGTTAATTGGCTGCGCATGACTGCTCAACGACCTTTGGATGAAGGGTTATTGACAAGTGTTGAATTGTGCGCCGGGGTGCTCGGATGAGCATTCTCTTTATAGTTTTGGCGGTGACATGGTGAAGCGGGCGTTCACCTGGGCGTAGACGGTCTGGCGTTGTGGTTCGAGGTCGAGGGCGGGGGCGGGTTCGGCCGCTGCGCCGTAGGCGGCGCGGGCGCGGATGCCGCCGGGGGCGGCGGGCATGGGGGCTGCGGCGATGGCGTTCTCCGCGCCGAGGTCGGCGAGTTCGACCAGGGCGGTGAGGTGCGCGCCGAGGGCGTCGGCGTATTCGCGGGCTCGTTGGACGGCTTCGTGTACGGCTTGGCGGCGGGCGTTCGCGTGGGCGGGTGAGTCGGGGCGCAGTCCCCACCAGGGGCCGTCGATGCGGGTCATGTCGAGATCGGCGACGCGGGTGGTGAATTCGCCGAGTGCGGTGAAGTCGTTGAGGACGGCGGTGACGTGGACGCGGCCGTGGTAGGCGCGGATTTTTTCGTCGCGGCCGCGTTGGGTGAGTTCGGGGGTGATGGAGAATGCGCCGGTTTCGAGTTTTTCGACCGCTTGTCCGTAGGAACGTGCGAATTCGAGAACTTGCGTGTTGCGTCGGGTGAGGTCTTCGAGGGCGGCGCGGCGGTCTTTTCCACGGGCGCTGACGGTGATGCCGATGTGGGCGGTCTCGGGGTCGACTTCGAGGCGGGCTTCGCCTCGGACGGCGACGCGGGGGTGGTCGGGGGTGCCGTAGGGCGGTGGGGTGTCGGTCATGGGTCCACTGTCGCATCCGGGTGCGACAGCTGGTGGTCATCAGATCGAAACCTGCAAGGGGTGTTGCCGGGTGTGGCTCCTGGGTCATTATCTACGCGCGTTGTGTGCTGCGAGAACTGAGCTGTACGAGCGCTGAGCTGTACCAGAACCGAGCTGTGCCAGAGCTGAGCTGTACCAGAACTGAGCTGTACGAGATCTGAGATGTGGGAGACGAAATGCCGCTGAACCGTAGGACGTTCCTGGGCACATCGGCGGCCGCCGGTGCCGGCGTGGCGATCGCGGGTGGCTCGGCCGTTCCCGCGGCCGCCCAGGGTGGTGGCGACGGGCAGGGCCAGGAGCGTGCGTCGAAGCGGTACTCGTTCACGGTGATGGGCACCACCGATCTGCACGGGAACGTCTTCAACTGGGACTACTTCACCGACCAGGAGTTCGATGACAAGGCCCACAACGACGTCGGTCTGGCGAAGATCTCGACCTTGGTGGACCAGGTGCGCCGGGAGAAGGGCCGTCACAACACCCTGTTGATCGATGCAGGTGACACGATCCAGGGCACCCAGTTGTCGTACTACTACGCGAAGGTCGATCCGATCACGGCGAAGCGCGGGCCGGTGCACCCGATGGCGCAGGCGATGAACGCGATCGGATACGACGCGGCGGCGCTCGGCAATCACGAGTTCAATTACGGCATTCCGGTGCTGCGGAAGTTCGAGGAGCAGTGCGATTTCCCGCTGTTGGGTGCGAACGCGCTGGATGCGAAGACGTTGCAGCCGGCCTTCGCCCCGTACGTCATCAAGAAGCTGCGTACCCCGCACGGTCGGGATGTGAAGGTGGCGATCCTGGGGCTGACCAACCCGGGCATCGCCATCTGGGACAAGGCGAACGTCAGCGGGAAGATGGTGTTCCCGGGGCTGGAGGAGCAGGCGGCGAAGTTCGTGCCGCGGCTGCGTTCGATGGGTGCGGATGTCGTGATCGTCTCGGCGCACTCGGGCACGAGTGGTACGTCGTCGTACGGTGATCAGGTCCCGTATGTCGAGAACGCGGCGGGTCTGGTGGCCGAGCAGGTGCCGGGTATTGACGCGATTCTGGTCGGGCACGCGCATCTGGAGATCCCCGAGTACTTCGTGGAGAACAAGCAGACGGGTAAGAAGGTGGTGCTCTCGGAGCCGTTGAAGTGGGGGCAGCGGTTGACGCTGTTCGACTTCGATCTGGTGTGGGAGAAGGGTCGCTGGGTGGTGGAGAAGGCGGGTTCGCAGGTGTTGAACTCCAACACCGTGGATGAGGACCCGGAGATCACGGGGTTGCTCGTGGACGAGCACAAGAAGGTCGTGGCGTATGTCAATCAGGTCATCGGCACGTCGACGGCGGCGATGACGACGGCGGAGGCGGCGTGGAAGGACGAGCCGATCATCGATCTGATCAATGTCGTCCAGGCGGATACGGTGAAGGCGGCGCTGGCGGGTGGTGCGTACGCGGCGCTCCCGGTTCTGTCGCAGGCGTCCTGTTTCTCGCGTACGGCGCAGATCCCGGCCGGGAAGGTGACGATCAAGGACGCGGCGGGGCTGTATCCGTTCGAGAACACCCTTGAGGCCCGGTTGCTGACGGGTGCGCAGATCAAGGATTATCTGGAGTTCTCGGCCCGGTACTACGTGCAGACGGCGGCCGGTGCTCCGGTGGACACGGCGAAGCTGACGAACGCGGACAACACTCCCGACTACAACTATGACGCGGTGTCGGGTCTGACGTACGAGATCGACATCGCGAAGCCGAATGGTTCGCGGATCGTTGGTCTGGCGTTCGAGGGGAAGCCGATCGATCCGGCGGCGCAGTTCGTGCTGGCGGTGAACAACTACCGGGCGAGCGGCGGTGGCAATTTCCCGCATGTCGCGGGTGCGAAGCAGTTGTGGGCGAACTCGGAGGAGATCCGTAACACGATCATCGGCTGGGTGCAGGCGAAGGGTTCGGTGGATGGTGCGCAGTTCGCTTCGGTGGACTGGCGTCTGACGCGGGACGGTACGCCGGTGTTCTAGGACGATCTGTGTGCCCCGCATCGGGCCGGGCCGACCCGGCACCCGGCCCGATCGCGTGCGTGCGGATGAGAGGACGTGTTCAGGGGTTGATGGTGTGTTCGGTGAACTGGCCGCAGGAGCGGAATCCCAGGCGGCGGTAGACGGGCTCGCCGTCGGTGGACGCCTGCAGGACCGCGATGTGGTGGTTGCGGTCGCGGGCCGTGTGGAGTGCGGCGAGTGTGATGGCACCGCCGTAGCCGCGTCGGCGGTGGGCGGCCAGAGTGCAGATGTTGTAGATCCCGGCAACCCTCGCGTGATGAAACACTTCGGCCGAGCAGACCGGACGGCCGTCTACGTAGCCGACCAGGTAACGGGCCGGACAGTGCGCGGCGAGGGCCTGCGGGGCGGCCTGGGTGAAGAAGCGGCGGACGGTGTCGGCGGGCGGGGTCCAGTTCGCGGCGAGAACTGCGGCGTAGTCGGCGAGCTGTTCGGGCGTGGCCACCGTCTGGATGTCCAGTCCTGGGGCGGCGGGCAGCGGCAGGGTGTCGTCCAGCTCGGCCCACATCGCCGTCTCGCGTTCGGATGCTGGCAGACCAGCCGCCGTCAGGCGGGCGGTGAGGTCCGGTGGCCTCGAGGCGGGCCCCACCCACCAGGAGAAGCGGCGGCCGGTGCGAGCCAGTGTCTGGGCGGTCTCGGTGATACGTGCCGTAGCGGTGGTGACGGTGAAGCGGGCTGCGGCGACGATGTTGAAAGTGTCGTCGTCCAGGCCGCTGTCGGCGACCAGGAGGTCATCAGTCTCTGTAACGGTCGCACGGCTCATGCTCCGATGCAGGTGACAGGCATGTTCTGCCAGATTCTGCTCCATCCTGTCCGTCAAGTCGGCGTCATTGAGAAAATGGACATTCATAACGAATGATCCCAGCATGACTGGGCGCAGGTTGCACGTGATTTTGGATCGCTCGGTGGCGGCCGCCTGCGGCCACTCACGTGAGATCATCCATCCATGAGCAGCGACCTGGAAGTGAGTGCTCTGGCGATCAATGTCACGATCCCGCAGGCGCTCCGCTGGACGGACATTCGGCGCGGTGAATCGTTCACACTGACCACACTCAACGTCCGGCTTCTCCCGGACGGTCACCTCGCCGCAAAGGCCTATGGCCGACCGGTCGGTGGTGGTCGGGGGGCATACGTCTCGTTCCCTGTCCCCGACAAACCCGAGCTGGCGGCCCTGATCGCCGGCGCTGCCGGCCGTGCCGGGGCGTTGTGGGCCGCCCATCGTGGTCTCGGCTGAGCTTGGTTCGACTCGAAGGCGGACGGTGGCAGTCCCGGACTTTGCCCTCGCGGCGCGGCCTGGGAGGGTAGATCTTCTTACCTGACGCGGGTGCGACTGACGGATCCTGAGCTGGAGTTCATCGGGCCGTAAACCTGTCCATCGGGCTACCTCGCGGGCCTTCACCTGCGCGCGTCGGTGATCCGGCTCAAGGACCTGATCCGGACCGCCCATTGATCACGACTCGATACGCGCCCAGGCGGTTGCTCGTTGGGTCGGCGGCCGTCCTTTCCTTGTGGAGGGGGCGGCCGCCTGTTGTCTGTGTGCCGGGGGTCAGTTGCTTTGGGCGAGGGGGATGAGGTCGGGGTTCTGGGTGGGGACGGTGGGGGTTTTGGGGGTGAGGCCGAAGGTGGTGAAGGCGGTGCGTGCGGGGAGGGGGTAGGCGTTGGTGCCGGTCAGGTCGTTGAGGATGGTGGCGCTGCGCCAGGCGGCGAGTCCGAGGTCGGGGGCGCCGACGCCGTGGGTGTGGCGTTCGGCGTTCTGTACGTAGACGTGGCCGGTGACGGTGGGGTCTAGGACGAGGCGGAACCGGTCGTCGATGCGGGGGCGTGCGGAGGTGTCGCGGTGCATGTGGGGGGCGAGCCCGGTGAGGATGCGGTCGAGGGGGCGTTCGCGGTAGCCGGTGGCGAGGACGACGGCGTCGGTGGTGAGTTGGGAGCGGGTGTTCTGCTGGGTGTGTTCGAGGTGGAGTTCGATGCGGGTGTTGGCGACGCGTCCTGCGGTGCGTACGGAGACGCCGGGGGTGAGGGTGGTGTCGGGCCAGCCGCCGTGGAGGGTGCGGCGGTAGAGCTCGTCGTGGATGGCGGCGATGGTGTCGGCGTCGATGCCTTTGTGGAGTTGCCATTGGTGGGGGACGAGTTCGTCGCGTACGGATTCGGGGAGGGCGTGGAAGTAGCGGCTGTAGTCGGGGGTGAAGTGTTCGAGGCCGAGTTTGGAGTACTCCATGGGGGCGAAGGCCTGGGTGCGGGCGAGCCAGTGGAGTTTTTCGTGGCCTGCGGGGCGGGCGCGCAGGAGGTCGAGGAAGATTTCGGCGCCTGATTGTCCGGAGCCGATGACGGTGATGTGTTCGGCGGCGAGGAGTGTTTCGCGGTGGTGGAGGTAGTCGGCGGAGTGGATGACGGGGACGGCTTCGGCTTCGGCGAGGGGTTTGAGGGGGGCGGGGATGTGTGGTTCGGTGCCGATTCCGAGGGCGATGTGGCGGGTGTGGGAGCGGCCGAGTGCTTCGGCTTCGCCGTCGGTGTCGAGTTGGGTGAAGTCGACTTCGAAGAGGCCTCGTTCGTTGTTCCAGCGGACGGCGTCGACCTGGTGGCTGAAATGGAGCCCGGGGAGGTGGTCGCTGACCCAGCGGCAGTAGGCGTCGTATTCGGCGCGTTGGATGTGGAAGCGTTCGGCGAAGTAGAAGGGGAAGAGCCGGTCGCGGGTGCGCAGGTAGTTGAGGAAGGTCCAGGGGCTCGTGGGGTCGGCGAGGGTGACGAGGTCGGCGAGGAAGGGGACTTGGAGGCTGGCTCCGTCGATGAGGAGGCCGGGGTGCCAGTGGAAGGCTGGGCGTTGTTCGTAGAAGGTGGCGGTGAGTGGGTGGGGGTTGCCGGGGATGCCGTGGGCGAGGGCGGCGAGGGAGAGGTTGAAGGGGCCGATGCCGATGCCGATGAGGTCGTGTGGCTGGTTGGTTTCGGGGGTGGGCAGGTCGGTCATCGGGGGGTGTTGCCTTCCGCGAGGTCGTTGGTGAGTTGGTTGACGAGGTCGAGGAGTGTGCGGAGGTCGTCGGGGGTGGTGTGGGGGTTGAGGAGGGTGGCTTTGAGCCAGAGGCGGTTGTCGGTGTGGGCGCGGCCGAGTACGGCGTGGCCGCGGGTGAGAAGGGTGCGGCGGATGGTGGCGACGGTGTGGTCGTCGGCGTCGGTGGGGCGGAAGAGGACGGTGCTGATGGTGGGGCGGTCGTAGAGGTCGAGGGTGGGGGTGTTGGCGATGAGGTCGGCGAGGTGGTGGGCGGTGGCGATGGTGCGGTCGATGAGGTCGGCGAGGCCGGTGCGGCCGAGGGCTTTGAGGGTGACGGCGATCTTGAGGGCGTCGGGGCGGCGGGTGGTGCGCAGGGAGCGGCCGAGGAGGTCGGGGAGGCCGGCTTCGGTGTCGTCGTCGGCGTTGAGGTAGGAGGCGCGGTGGTGGAGTGCGTCGAGGTAGGTGTGGTCGGGGACGGCGAGGATGCCTGCGGAGGCGGGTTGCCAGCCGAGTTTGTGCAGGTCGAGGGTGACGCTGTGGGCGCGGTCCAGGCCGTGGACCTTGCCTCGGTGGGTGGGGCTGAAGAGGAGGGGTCCGCCGTAGGCGGCGTCGATGTGGAGTTCGGCGCCGTGGGTGGTGCAGAGGTCGGCGATGTCGGCGAGGGGGTCGATCCGGCCGGTGTCGGTGGTGCCTGCGGTGGCGATTACGAAGAGGGCACGGTGGGGGCGGTGGTGTTCGGTGAGGGCTTCGTCGAGTGCGGCGAGGTCCATGACGCCGGTGGGGGCAGGGATGGTGACGGGTGTGGGGAGTCCGAGGAGCCAGGTGGCGCGGGTGATGCTGTGGTGGGCGTTGGCGGCGCGGATGGTCTGGACGGGGCCGTTGCGTTCGCGGGCGAGGAGCAGGGCGAGTTGGTTGGCTTCGGTGCCGCCGGTGGTGACGAGTGCGTCGGGTGAGGGGTGGTGGGGGTAGATCTCGGTGGCGAGTGCGGCGGTGGTGTCGGCTTCCAGGGCGGAGGCGGCGGGGGCCTGGTCCCAGGAGTCCATGGAGGGGTTGAGGGCGGAGGCGGCGAGGTCGGCGGCGGTGGCGAGGGCGAGGGGCGGGGTGTGGAGGTGGGCGGCGCAGAGCGGGTGTGCGGGGTCTGCGGCGCCTTCGGCGAGGGCGGTGACGAGGGTGCGCAGGGCGTCGTGGGGGTCGGTGCCGTGGTCGGGGATGACGGGGTGGGTGGTGGTGCGCGTGCGGGGGGTGACGGCGTCGGGTCCGCCTGCGGGGAGGGGGCCGTCGCGTCGGTGGGCGCCGTCGTGGAGTGCGGTGAGGACGGTGTCGATGAGGGGGCGCAGGGCGGCGGGGCCGGTGGTGGAGCCGGCGAGTGGTGGGGTGGGCATGGCGGTGGGCCCTTCGGGTGCGCGCGGGTGGGCATGGGTGGACATGCCAGCTTGTCGGGATTTTCAGGGGCGCGGCCGGAGAGCTTGGTGATCTGAACTCGAAAGGGGGATGCGGGAAGGGCGGGGGCCGTTTTCGGGGGTTCTGGTGGTATGGGTGTGGCGCCGGATATGAGTGTGCCCGGCGCCTCCCCGTGTGGTGGGGTGGCGTCGGGCACGGGTGGTGCGGGCCGGGAGGCCGGCACGGGTGGTGCGGACCGTGTGGGATCAGTGGGCGTTGCGTACGGCGAGGGTGCGGCGCAGGTCGTCGATCTGGTCGGTGAGTTTGCGGCGGAGGGCCGGGATGAGGTCCTTGTGGTTCAGGGCCTGTTCGCCGAGGTGGAGGCTTTCCTCGTCGACGGCGTACGCGGGGAATGCGTAACGGCCGGCGGCTTCGGCGATGGCGGGGCCGCGGCGGGCGGCGAGCCGGGTGGCCTCGGGGTAGTAGCGGGGCACGTAGTCCCGTACGAGGTCGGTCTGTTCGGGCTGCCAGAAGCCCTGGGCGGTGGCGGTGAAGAGGTAGTTGGAGAGGCTGTCGTCGTTGAACAGGGAGTGCCAGGCGGCGGCCTTGGCCTCGGGGGTGGGGAGGGCGGCGCGGCAGCGGGCGGCGCCTTGCTGTCCGGTGGCGCTGGGGTCGTGTTCGAGTTCGGCGGCGATGGTGGTTTCGTCGGTGGCGCCGAGGACGGCGAGGCGGGTGAGGATGCGCCAGCGCAGTTCGGGGTCGAGTTCGGGTCCGCCGGGGACGGTGCCGTTGGTGAGCCAGTCCTGGATGGTGTCGGGCTGGGTGGCGGCGTCGATGAGGTGGCGTACGGCGATGAGTCGGAGGCCGGGGTTGTGGCCGTCCTCGGTGCGGCGGATGAGGTCTCGGCACAGTGCGGTGAGGGTGGCGAGGGCGGCGGGTCGGTGCTCGGGGGTGAGGTAGTGGTCGGCGATGTGGATGTCGGCGAAGGCGAGTACGCCCTGGGCGAGGGCGAGGTCGGTCTCGTGCGGGAGGTGTGCGCGGGCCGCTTCGAGGTACGTGGTGGGGGCGAGTTCGCCGTCACGGACCATGTCTCGGGCGGCGTTCCAGACGACGGCGCGGGTCAGTGCGTCGGGGATGCCGGAGAGGTCGCGTACGGCGGTTTCCCAGGATGTGGGGTCGAGGCGGACCTTGGCGTAGCTGAGGTCGCCGTCGTTGATGACGACGAGGGCGGGGCGGCGTCCGGACAGTGCCTGGGCCGTGCCGTTGTGGGGGACGTCGATCTCGAACCGGTCGCGCGGGACGAGGCGGTCGTGGCCGAGGTGGGCGTCGGGGGTGTGGTCGTACGCGCCTACGGCGATGCGGTGGGGGCGGCTGCCGTTGTGGTCGACGGTGAGGGACCACGTACCGTCGGATTCCTCGATTCGGGGGGTGAGGGTGTCGACTCCGGTGGTGCGCAGCCAGGCGTCGGCCCAGGCGTGGACGTCGCGGTCGGTGGCCGATGCGAGGTTGTCGATGAAGTCGGCGAGGGTGGCGTTGGCGAACTTGTGGCGGGCGAAGTGGGTGTTGATGCCGGCCAGGAAGTCCTTCTCGCCGAGCCAGGCGACGAGTTGGCGCAGGGCGGATGCGCCCTTGGCGTAGGAGATGCCGTCGAAGTTGAGCATCGCGGACGCGGTGTCGGGGACGGCGGCCGGGTCGGGGGCGACGGGGTGGGTGGAGGGGCGCTGGTCGGCGTCGTATCCCCAGCCCTTGCGGGCGACGCCGAAGTCGACCCAGGTGCCGGTGAAGCGGGTGGCTTCGGCGAGGGTCTGGTAGCCCATGTACTCGGCGAAGGACTCGTTGAGCCAGATGTCGTCCCACCAGGCGAGGGTGACGAGGTCGCCGAACCACATGTGGGCCATTTCGTGGGCGATGACCATGCCGCGGGTCTGGCGTTCGGTGTCGGTGACGGCGGAGCGGTAGATGAACTCGTCGCGGAAGGTGACGAGTCCGGGGTTCTCCATGGCGCCGGCGTTGAACTCGGGTACGAAGGCCTGGTCGTAGGAGTCGAAGGGATAGGGCTCGTCGAACTTCTCGTGGAAGCGGTCGAAGCAGGCGCGGGTGATGTCGAGGATTTCCTCGGCGTCCGTGTCGAGGTACGGGGCGAGCGAGCGGCGGCAGTGGACGCCGAAGGGCAGTCCGGCGTGTTCGGTGGTCACGGAGTGCCAGGGGCCCGCGGCGACGGCGACGAGGTAGGTGGAGATCGGCGGGGTCGCGGCCAGGGTCCAGCGCCCGTCGCCCCGGTGCTCGGCGATGCCGTTGCCGAGGACGGTCCAGCCGTCGGGGGCGGTGACGGTGAGCTCGAAGACGGACTTGAGGTCGGGCTGGTCGAAGGCGGCGAAGACGCGTTGGACGTCCTCCATGAACAGCTGGGTGTAGACGTACGTTTCGCCGTCGGTCGGGTCGGTGAAGCGGTGCATGCCTTCGCCGGTGCGGGAGTAGCGCATGGCGGCGTCGATGCGCAGTTCGTGGGCGCCTGCGGTGAGTGCGGTGAGCGGGAAGCGGTTCTCGGTGAGGTCTGCGGGGTCGAGGGGCTGTCCGTCGAGGCTGATCGAGCGCAGGGTGGCCGGCTTGAGCTCGACGAACGTGTCTCCGGCCGTGGCTGCGGTGAACCGGATGACGGTACGGGAGTCGAAGGTTTCCTCCCCTCCGGTCAGATCGAGGTCGATCAGGTACCGGTGTACGTCGAGGAACTGGGCTCGGGTCTGCGCTTCGTCGCGCGTCAGTACGGACATGCGTCCATGCTGCCGTACGGGGTGGGCGGGGCGCAGGCGGGTTCTCCCATGGCTGATTGCAGCCTGGTGGGCGGGGTCGGGCGGGGGGCCCGGGCCCCACTCGCCTCGATGGAGCCCTGTCCCCCCTGTGCGGTGGTCGGTCGAGCCCTGCGCAACCGTACGGACGACTGCCGCGTCCCGGGTTGCGACAGGCGCTGCGGGCCGGCGCCGGACGGGAGTATCGGGATAAATGGGGCGGATGGTGTCCGATGCGGTGAAGGGGGCGTCGGGGTCGGGTGTCGGTCGCTCGTGTGCTGCGGGACGTCGACGGGTCGTGGGGGTCGCGCCGTGGGGTCTGGCGGCGGGGGCGGTTGCCTGGTGTCTTGCGGGGAGTTGGCGCGCCACGCACACGCAGAACTATCCCTGGAACGTCTGGATTCCGATCGGATACGGGGCGGTCAAGGGCGTGTTCCTGGGGCTGCTGGCCGGTTGGTGCGCCGTCGTGGGTCTTCGGGTCGCCCGGGCGGCTTGGCGAGGGCAGGACACCGGGGCGGCGCGTTTCGCGGGCCCGGTCTTCGTCGGCGGCCTGCTGGGCGGGCTCGTACCGGGGACGCTCCGGGACTTCCTGGGTGCGCCGCAGCCTCAAACCCTGTACTACTTCGACGGGCCGAGGCCCGAATCGCAGTGGTACTGGCGGCCGTTGCTGTCCGAGTGGCTGACGTACACGGTGCTGCCGGCGCTGGGCTGTGCGGTGCTGCTGACCGTGGGTGCGCTGGTGTCCCTCCGGTCCTCGCGCCGCGAGGGCATCGGCTGGGCGGTGCCGGCCCTGGTGGGGGCGGGCCTGCTGGTCCTCCCCCATTACGCGGCCGCCGGACTGCCCGCGCCGGAGGGCAACGGTGATCATGTCAACGAGTCGGCCTCGGCCGGGCTCGTCGTCCTGGCCACGGGGATCGGGTTGCTGGTAAGTGCCTGGGCGGTGTGGTCGAGGCGCAGGCGGTCGGTCCGGCGGGCCGGCCCGCTTCCGTCGCGTTCGGCGGACGGGCCGGCCTCGGCCGGATGAGAAACGGGCCTGGACGTTGCGTCCTCGACCGGACGAGGAGCGGCGCCTGGACGCTGCGCCTTCGGCCGACGAGAGGAGGAGCACGACGGCCGCCGGATCTCCGGTGCTCAGGCCTCCCCGTTCGAGGCCGATTCGTCCGCGATCCGCTCGTGGTGGCGGATGACCTCCGCCACGATGAAGTTCAGCAGCTTCTCCGCGAAGGCCGGGTCCAGGTGCGCGCTCTCCGCCAGCTGCCTCAGCCGGGCGATCTGCCGACTCTCGCGGGCCGGGTCGGCCGGAGGAAGCTGGTGGGCGGCCTTGAGGTGGCCGACCTGCTGGGTGCACTTGAAGCGCTCGGCGAGCATATGGACGACGGCGGCGTCGATGTTGTCGATGCTCTCGCGCAGCCGGTTCAGTTCCGCGCTCACGGACTCGTCGATGTCCCTCGTGGTCATGGTCACCGAGCTTACGGCCTGTCGGCGAGGAGCGGGTCGCTCAGAGGGCCGGGCCCAGCGGGGTGATCGTCGGTGGGTGATCGGGGTCCGGGACCTGGTCGCTCCAGCCGCCCGGGACGTTGCGGCCCTGCTGTTCGCGGAACCGGACCGGGGCGGTGCCGACCCGGCGGGCGAAGAGGCGGGAGAAGTACGCCGGGTCGTCGTAGCCGACGCGTCGGGCGACCGCGGCGACCGGCAGGTCGCCGGCGGCGAGGAGTTCCTTGGCGCGGCCGAGCCGGATGCCGAGGAGGTAGTCCTTCGGGCTGCAGCCCGCGCCCCGCCGTACCACCGTGCGCAGTTCGGCGGGTGTCATGCCGTGCCGGGCCGCGTGCTCGGCGACGGACAGCGGCTGGAAGGCGTCGCGGGCGAGGGCCTGGAGGACCGGGTCGCCGTCCGGGCTGACATCGGCGCGGGCCCGGCGCAGGGCGACGAGGAGTTCGTGGACGGCGGCGCCGGTCTCCACCTCCAGCAGCGGGTTGCCGCGCCGGGCCGCCCGCACCATCCGCCCCACCGCGGCTCGGGGGCCCGCCGTGTCGGCGAGCGGGACGAGCGGGCGGTCGGGCTCGATGTAGCCGAGTTCGGTGTACGTGGCGGTGGCGGGGCCGGTGAAGTCGACGAAGCTCTCGTCCCAGCCGGTGCCGGGGTCGGCGCCGTAGTGGTGCGGGGTACCGGGGGTCAGCCAGATCAGGCTGGGGGCGACGACGGGGACCCGGCGGCCGTCCGTGCCACTGAACCAGCCGCTGCCGGAGTTGATGACGACGGCCACGTGGTGGTCCAGGGTGCGCGGACCGACCGTCGGCAGTGCGCCGTGTTGCAGTCCCACGCCCAGGCAGACCAGGCCCAGCCGGTGGTGGAGCGGGCTGGGAGTGAAGAAGCGCATCCAGGTGTGGTACATCGGCCTTCCGTCCTCCCCTTTCATCGCGTTGGTCCGAACAATTGTGTCCAAACAGCAGTGATCTTTGTCCATGGACCGGCCGCACGCCAGGGGGCGAAGGTTGGTTGCAACATTCCTCCCGGGTTCGCCCGCTCCGTGGTGCGTGCCGTCGTGCGACCCGGGGCAGCGCGGCTCCGGGGGACCGCACGCACAGGAGAGTACGAGCACGATGGCTGACTTCACCGTGGGGGACGACCACTTCCGGCTCGACGGGAAGCCCGTACGGCTGCTCTCGGGAGCCCTGCACTACTTCCGGGTCCACGAGGCGCAGTGGGACCACCGGCTGTCGATGCTGCGCGCCATGGGCCTCAACTGCGTCGAGACGTATGTTCCGTGGAATCTCCATGAGCCGCGGCCCGGCCGGTTCCGGGACGTGGCGGCGCTGGGCCGGTTCCTGGACGCGGCCCAGCGGGCCGGGCTGTGGGCGATCGTCCGCCCGGGCCCGTACATCTGTGCCGAATGGGAGAACGGTGGTCTGCCGGCCTGGGTGACGGGGCGGTTCGGGCGGCGGGTGCGGACCCGTGACGAGGAGTACCTGGGTGCCGTGGAGCGGTGGTTCACGGCGCTGCTGCCGCAGGTGGTGCAGCGGCAGATCGGGCGCGGCGGCCCGGTGATCATGGTCCAGGCGGAGAACGAGTACGGGAGCTACGGCACCGATCAGGTCTATCTCCGGCGGGTGGCCGGGATGCTGCGGGAGCTCGGGGTCACGGTGCCGCTGTTCACCTCCGACGGGCCGGAGGACCACATGCTCACGGGCGGTTCCGTGCCGGGGCTGCTCGCCACGGCGAACTTCGGGTCGGGTGCGCGGGAGGCGTTCGAGGTGCTGCGCCGCCATCAGCCGAAGGGGCCGCTGATGTGCATGGAGTTCTGGTGCGGGTGGTTCGAGCACTGGGGTGCCGAGCCGGTCGTACACGACCCGGAGCGGGCCGCCGACGCGCTGCGGGAGATCCTGGAGTGCGGGGCCTCGGTGAACATCTACATGGCGCACGGGGGCACGAATTTCGCCGGGTGGGCGGGTGCCAACCGGTCCGGTCCGCTGCAGGACCAGGACTTTCTGCCGACGGTGACGTCGTACGACTACGACGCGCCGATCGACGAGTACGGCCGCCCCACGGAGAAGTTCCGGCGGTTCCGCAAGGTGCTCGCCGAGTACGCGGACGGGCCGCTTCCGGAGCTTCCGCCCGAGCCCACGGGCCTTGCCGCTCCGGTACGGGCGGAGCTGACCAACTGGGCTCCGCTGACCGCCGTACTGGAGGCGCTGGGCGATGAGGAATCGACGCCGTCCGGCGTTCCGCCGACCTTCGAGGAGCTGGGGGTCGACCGGGGCCTGGTGCGCTATCAGGTCGCTGTCCCGGGTCCGCGCCGCCCGTACACCCTGGGTGTGGCGGGGCTCCGGGACCGGGCCGTGGTGTACGTGGACGGTGTCCGCGAGGGCGTGCTGAGCGACGAGAACGGCACCCTGGACGAGCCGGTGGCCGGGCCTGCGGAGGTCGAACTGTGGGTGGAGTCCCTGGGCCGCGTCAACTACGGGCCGCGGCTCGGTGAGCCCAAGGGGATCACGGGCGGGGTGCTGCATGAACGGCAGTTCCTGCACGGTGTACGGGCCCGGGGGCTGCGGCTGGAGGCGTTCGAGGAGCCGGACGCGCTGGCCGGGGTGGCTTTCGGGAGCGTCGCGGGGGCCGGGCGTACGGGGCTGTTCCGGGGGGAGTTCGAGGTCGCGGGGGTGGGCGGCACCGGGCATGCCGGGCTGGAACTGCCCGGCTGGACGCGGGGGTTCGTGTGGGTGAACGGTTTCTGCCTGGGGCGCTACTGGTCGGCGGGGCCGCAGCGGACGCTGTACGTGCCGGGGCCGGTGCTGCGGGAGGGCGCCAACGAGGTGTGGGTGCTGGAACTGGAGGACGCGGGCGCACCGTATGCCGAGCTGGGCCCGGGGGTGCCCGTCCGGACGGGCACCCCCGGGGATGTTCAGGTGTGAGTCAGCCACCGGCCGTGACAGGAGCCGGGCCCGGGACCGGGGTCAGAGCGTCGCCGCCGCGGAGGCGATGGCGGCGGCGAACGTCGAGACGCTCACGCGGCCCACAAGCTTCACTTTTCGGCCAAGATCATCCGTTCCGGCTACAGTGGAGGCCGGTTCGAGCGTCGCGGAGGGGGTGGGGTCGTGACGGACAGCAGCCGGGGGAACGACCAGGGGGCCGGCCGGAACAGCGGTCAGGGCAACGGCCGGGGCGGCGGTCCGGTGGTCCACGGCTTCCCCCACCTCGACACCGTCCGGTCCGCGATCACGGCGCTGTACCGGAGGCTGTCGTACGACGGTGTCCGCGGCTACGCCACGAGCCTGGCCCCCGCCGACGCCGCCTTCTCCGACCAGGACGATCTGCACCTCGGCGCCCAGCGGGTGGCGCGCGCCATCGTCCAGCACCTGCATCTGCCGGACGCGCGGATGATCGTCGGCTTCCGGACGATGGAACACGCCGCCGATGTCGAACTCGCCGCGGGGCCCGAGTACTTCATCGAACTCAACGACCGCTTCCGCACCCATCGCAGGGACATCGGCGCCGCGCTCTCGCACGAGGTCATGCACGTGCTGCTGCACCGCCTCGGCCTGGAGTTCCCCGGTACGCGCGACAACGAGATCCTCACCGATACGGCGACGACGTACCTGGGCGCGGGCTGGCTGCTGCTGGACGCGTTCCGCGAGGACGCCGTCTCCAGCCAGAAACTCGGCTATCTCACCCCGGAGGAGTTCGGATACGTCCTCGCCAAGCGGGCGTTCGCCTTCGACGAGGACCCCTCCCCGTGGTTCACGAGCCCGCAGGCGTACACGGCCTACACGAAGGGCCGCGCTCAGGCCCTCCACGACACCCGGCAGCCGCCCCTCACGGCCGCGGGCTGGGCGGCCCGTCACCGCTACGCCAAGGACCGGCGGCACGCCCAGGACCACCCGGCCGCGGGGGCGGCCCCGGGCGCCGACGCCCGGTACGCCTTCGAGAACGGCCCACAAGGACTGCGGGTCTCCTTCGCCTGCCCCACCTGCCACCAGCGCATCCGTGTTCCGGTGCGAGGCCGGGTTCGGGCCCGGTGCGGGCTGTGCCGGACGGTCCTGGACTGCACCACCTGAAGCAAAACCGGGGGCTCCGCCCCGGAGCGGGCCGTCCGGCGGCCGAGGACGGAGCGGTGACCGGACGCGGCCCGCCCGGTCACCGCACGCGTTCCGCGGCGCTACGCGGCCCTGCGGCCACGCCCTGCCGCCGCACCACCGCGTCCGGCCCCGGAACGCCCGGCACCACGTGCCTCACCGCCGCCACGGCCACCGGCACCCGCACCGCCGCCACGGGAAGAACCGCCGGCGCCCCGGCCCTCGGCGCCGCCGCTCTGGCCGGCACCACCGCGCCGGCCCCGGCCGCGGCTGCCCGAGCGGAAGCCGGAGCCTCCGGCCGCCGCCCCGCCCGACCGGGTACGCGGCTTCGGCTGGGTCGGCTGCGGGACCTCGATGACGATCGCGACGCCGGACG
The DNA here is from genome assembly GCF_055635345.1 of Streptomyces sp. NPDC111516. Classification (NCBI taxonomy): domain Bacteria; kingdom Bacillati; phylum Actinomycetota; class Actinomycetes; order Kitasatosporales; family Streptomycetaceae; genus Streptomyces; species Streptomyces sp. NPDC111516. The sequence goes on from NZ_JBVKBV010000001.1 coordinate 247,835, forward strand.
GCTCACGGGCTCCGGTGATCCGGGTGAGCTCCTCGTCGCTGGACTTGATCCGGGTGGTCCGCGGGGCGATGCCCGCATCGGCCATCAGCCGGGTCATCTCCCGCTTCTCCTCGGGCAGCACCAGGGTGACGACGCTGCCGGACTCCCCGGCACGCGCCGTGCGCCCGCCGCGGTGGAGGTAGTCCTTGTGATCGGTCGGCGGGTCCACGTTCACGACCAGGTCGAGGTCGTCGACGTGGATGCCACGCGCCGCCACGTTCGTCGCCACGAGCGCGGTGACCTGGCCGTTCTTGAACTGGTCCAGCGTCCGGTTGCGCTGCGGCTGCGAGCGCCCGCCGTGCAGGGCGGCGGCGCGCACACCGCTGGCCAGCAGCCGCTTGGCGAAGCGGTCGGCTCCGCGCTTGGTGTCCACGAACATGATCACCCGGCCGTCACGGGCGGCGATCCGGGTGGCGACGGCCTTCTTGTCGGTCTCGTCGGCCACGTGCAGCACATGGTGCTCCATGGTGGTGACCGCGCCCGCGGACGGGTCGACCGAGTGCACGACGGGGTCCGTCAGGAACATCTTGACCAGGCGGTCGATGTTCTTGTCGAGCGTCGCGGAGAACAGCATCCGCTGACCGTCCGGCTCGACCTGCTTGAGCAGGGCGACGACCTGCGGCATGAAGCCCATGTCGGCCATCTGGTCGGCCTCGTCGAGGACGGTGATGGCGACCTGGTCGAGGCGGCAGTCGCCACGCTCGATGAGGTCCTTCAGCCGGCCGGGAGTGGCGACGAGCACCTCGGCGCCGCGGCGCAGCGTGCCGGACTGCTTGCTGATCGACATGCCGCCGACGACGGTGGCCAGGCGCAGGTTCACCGAGGTCGCGTACGGCGTCAGCGCGTCGGTGACCTGCTGGGCGAGCTCGCGGGTCGGCACGAGGACGAGCGCGAGCGGTGCGCGCGGCTCGGCGCGCCGCCCGCCGGTACGGGCCAGCAGCGCGAGGCCGAAGGCAAGGGTCTTGCCGGAGCCGGTACGGCCGCGGCCGAGGATGTCCCGGCCGGCGAGCGAGTTCGGCAGGGTGGCGCCCTGGATCGGGAACGGATCGGTGACGCCCTGCGCGGCAAGGGTCTTCAGCAGGGCTGCGGGCATGTCCAGCTCGGCGAACGCCTCGACGGCGGGCAGTGCGGGGGTCATGGTTTCGGGCAGGGCGAATTCGCCCTGCGGCGGCGTGGCCCTGCGACGGGGCGACGCCTTGCCGGATCCCTTGCCGGAACCCTTAGCGGTTGCCTTTGCCAGGGCCGTGCCGCGCCCCCTCGACGGGCGGTTGCGGGCGGGTCGGTCCTGGCGTTCGGAGCGGGTCATACGGAATTGCCCTCCTGGGGGATTCCTGGGGATTCCTAGGGATTCCTGGGAACTGCTTGGGACTGCTGAGGAGTGCTGGGGACCTCCGCGGGACGGGCGGTGCTTCTTCGCCCTGCCCTGCGGACAGCACAAGCCGGGACCCGCACCTTCACGGTGCGGGCCCCGGCTGCGAGGTACGCGTCCGGCAATTAGGCCGGGACGATGTTCTCCGCCTGCGGGCCCTTCTGGCCCTGCGTGACGTCGAAGGAGACCTTCTGGCCCTCCTGGAGCTCACGGAAGCCCGAGGTGGCGATGTTGGAGTAGTGGGCGAAGACGTCGGCGCCGCCGCCGTCCTGCTCGATGAAGCCGAAGCCCTTTTCCGAGTTGAACCACTTCACGGTTCCAGTAGCCATGTCATTCTCCTAAAAGAGGTGCAGTGCCGGAAATCCGCACTTTACGAATTCCAAGTCGCCGCATTGAGCCCCATCCGGAGAAAGCCGGAAAACAATAATGCGCCTGAGGAAGCATTCCCGTCAGGCGCACATAATGTTCATGGGTACCAAAACTGCAACACGGCAACCGTAGCACGATCTGTCGGCCGGCGGTGGAACACGCCGCGCCGCCGGTCGGCAGATTTTTTGCCCGGACCCATGGGGCAACTGGCCGGGAGCGGGCTCGACACGCCGCCGAAAACTTTCCCGCAGCAGGTGCCGGAGCGGCTGGGCGACCTCGGCCTGCAGGCCTGAGCGGCCGCCGGTTCGGGCTCCGACTCGTACGGCGTCGTCGTCATCATTTCTGTACCGGTTACGCCGAGCGGGTGACCCGGAGCGATCGCGTCACGGTTGACGTCGGCCTTGTCCGGGGAGCGTGCCGCTGCCGCTGCTTCTCGTGGGTCAGGTGCCCAGGGCGATGCCGTCCAGGACCATCGAGAGGTACTGGCGGGCGATCTCCTCGGGGCTGTGGTGTCCGCCGGGCCGGTACCAGGATGCCGCGACCCAGACGGTGTCGCGGACGAAGCGGTAGGTCAGGCGAATGTCGAGGTCGGCGCGGAAGGTCCGGTCGGCGACGCCGCGTTCCAGCGTGCCGAGCCAGGCCTTCTCGAACTTCTGCTGGGAGTCGGCGAGGTACTGGAAGCGCGGCTGGGTGGCCAGGTGCTTGGACTCCTTCTGGTAGATGGCGACGGCGGCGCGGTGCCGGTCGATCTCCCGGAAGGACTCGGTGACGAGCGCCTCGATGGTCTCCCGGGGGCCGAGTCCGGCGGCGAGCACCGCGTCGTACCCCTCCCAGAGTTCGGCGAGGAAGGTCGAGAGGATCTCGTCGATCATCGATTCCTTGGAATCGAAGTGGTAGTAGAGGCTGCCCGCGAGCATCCCGGCCGCGTCCGCGATCTTGCGGACGGTGGTGGCGTTGTATCCCTGCGCGGCGAACACCTCGGCGGCGGTGTCGAGCAGTTCGCGGCGACGCTCGGGCGCAGGGGTCACCTGGGGCTTCTTCTTGTTAGGCACTCGCCCATTCTCCGCCCGCCGGGACACCTCCTCGGACACCCGCCCGGTCGGGCCGGCGCCCGAGGAGGCGGAGGTCAGATTTCGTACGGGGCGCTGTCGTCCCCGGTCCGGCGAATCGTGCGCAGGGGCTTTCCGGGCCGCCATACCTGGACCACCAGCTCATCGGAGTCCAGCGTCGTACGGACCACCTCCTGGAGTTCCGCGCGGAAGAGGTGGAACGGCTCCGGCGGCTTCACCTCCTCGGTGAAGCGGGCCAGGATCCCGGGGTCCGTCTCCTCCACCGCGCGGCCGGAGACCCGGACGTCGCCGTCGAGCATCTCGGCGTCCGGTCCCGGATTGGCCTGCACCGCGAACCGCGGATCGCGCAGCAGGTCCAGCGCCTTGCGCGAGTTCGGCATCATGCCGAGCCACAGCTCACCGAAGAGGACGTACACCTCCAGGCCGGTCACCCGCGGCGATCCGTCCTTGCGCAGGGTCGCCAGGACCTGGTGCTTGTACTGCCCGAAACGGGCCTGGACGGTGTCGGCGAAGGCCGGCTGTGCGGACTGGAACTCTTTCCAGGAACTCGATGTCATGAGGCCATGGAACCCTGGAATCCCGACATCCCCTGTCCGGAATTCCGCTCGGCCCGACGGCTCGTCCGCCCGAAGCCTCATCCTCTCGACAGGGTGACCATCAGCGCCCACCCTTGAGTCCGGAGCACTCCCGGCGACTCCCCTTGCGCCAACAACGCGTCGTAGCGGTCGAGTTCGACGTCCCGGCCGTCGAGCACCGCACCGTCCTCCAGCGCGACGGCCAGGACCGCGCCGCCCGGCGGCACCGACAGCCGGACGGTGCCGCGTACCACCGCGACCTCCGCGCTCGTACGCTCCCTGCGGTACATCACGTTGAAGTTCACGACCGGGCCGCCGAGCAGCCGGCCGTACGTCTCCAGGTCGCCGGGGAAGTCGTGCGGCCAGTACGGCTCGTCGACGATGTGGTGCTCGCCGCCCACCATCAGGTCCATCCCGGCACCCTCGACCACGGTCAGCGTGCGGTCGACGCCGGGGAACGAGGAGAACGGCCCGTCCGCGGACACGTCGGCCAGGCTGACCCGCCAGTCGAAGGCGTCCAGCGGCGCACCCTCGGGGTACGCCGCGATCTCCCGGGTGACTCCTCCGCCGTTCTTCCAGGGCGTGGCCGTCCGGTCGGCCGCCCGCAGCACCCGGGCCGTCACTTGACGATCCCCTGCGCCCGGGCCGCGGCCAGCCACTGCGGGAATTCGGCGACCAGCCGGTCGTACAGCTCGGCGTCCGGGACCTTGCACGGGTCGGATCCGGCGTGGAAGAAGCCGGCATTGTCGACGGGGCGCTTGGCCGGTACGGCAAGTTCGTCGAGCTTGTGCAGGAAGTCGAACTGCGTACTGCGCTTGTTGCCGAAGCCGACGAACTGCCAGAAGAGCGGCAGTTTGGCCGCCTTGCACAGATAGCGTTCCGCCGCGTGCTTGCTGACCGGGCCACCGTCGGTCTGGAAGACGACGAGTGCGGGGGCGGTCGAGCCGCTGTCGAGGTAGTGGTCGATGACCGCGTCCATGGCCAGGTGGTAGCTGGTCTTCCCCATGTGTCCGAGGCCCGCCACGATCGCCTCCACCCGGCCGCGGTGGTTGTCCAGGGCGATGTCGGTGACGGCGTCGATGCCGGTGGAGAAGAAGACGACGGGTACCCGGCCGTCGTCGTCCAGATGCGCCGAGAGGCCAAGCACCCGGTCCGCCAGGGCCTGGACGCTGCCGTCCTTGTAGTACTCCTTCATCGAGCCGGAGTAGTCGAGCACCAGGTAGACCGCGGCCCGTTCGCCGCTCATGCCGCACTTCGTCAACGACACCGACGCGCTCTTGTAGAGGCTGACCAGCGCGGGGGCGGTCTCCTCGATCTTGCGGAGGCTGACGGCCGGACCTGCTGTGGCGGACGAGCCGGTCATGCGCGTTCTCCGATCCCCGACGTGTCAGAACACTGAGAACACCGAGCGTAAGGCACCCGGATATGTCCCGGCCGGCAGCGTTCGCTATCTTGATCGCCGCCGTCCCCACCGGCCGCTCGTGTCTGCCCACCATGAAGGAGCCTGCCGTGGAGGCCGCGGTCACCACCTGTTATCGCCATCCGTCGTACGAGACGTATGTGAGCTGCACGCGCTGCGAACGCTTCATCTGCCCGGACTGCATGCGTGAGGCCGCCGTAGGCCACCACTGCGTGGAGTGCGTGAAGGAGGGGCAGCGCTCGGTCCGGCAGGCGCGCACGGTGTTCGGCGGTGCGGTGCCAAGGAGCGCGGTGCCGCTCGTCACGTACGTGCTGATGGGCCTCAACATCCTGGCGTATCTGGGCGAGCTGGTCCGTCCGGGGATCGTCGACCGGTTCGCGATGCTCGGGGCGGGTCTGAACGGCCCGGACGGCGCCCAGTACGTGTACGCGGCCGGGGACTTCCCCGGCTTCGATGTGATCGGTGTGGTGGGCGGCGAGTGGTACCGGCTGCTGACCGGGGCCTTCCTGCATCTCCCGCCGGACGAATCGTCCTTCGGCTCGCTGCCGTTCGGGGTACTGCACATCCTCTTCAACATGTACACGCTGTGGAATCTGGGCCGCGTCGTCGAGGAACAGCTCGGCCGGGCCCGTTATCTCGCGCTGTATCTGCTGTCCGCGCTGGGCGGTTCGGTCCTGGTGTATCTGATCGCGCCGTTCGACAGCACGGTGGGCGCCTCGGGTGCGATCTTCGGTCTCGGCGCGGCGTTCTACGTCATCAACCGGCGCCTGGGCCGCGACATGCAGGCGGTGAACCGGTTCATGGCCGGGTTCCTGATCTGGATGCTGGTCTCGGCCGGATTCACCTCGTGGCAGGGCCACTTGGGCGGGCTGCTGACGGGCGCCGTCGTCACGGTCGCATACGCCTACGCCCCGGCGAAGCGGCGTACGGCGATCCAGGCGGCCTCGGGTGTGGTGCTGCTCGCCGTGCTGGTGCTGCTGGTGGTGCTCAAGACGTCCGCGCTGACGGGGTGAGCGGTCCGCCCGCTCCAAAAAGCGCCACGGCGCCTGCCGAGATCGTCCGGTCGGGGACGGGCAGGCGCCGCGTTCAGTTCCGTACGCCGTTGTACGGGACGTCTTGTGTGCCGTGTGATCAGACCGTCAGGGCACGGTCCGTCGGGCGGATCGGGGCCGGCAGGGCGCTGGCTCCGGTCAGGAAGCGGTCCACGCCGCGCGCCGCGGAGCGGCCCTCGGCGATGGCCCACACGATGAGGGACTGGCCGCGGCCCGCGTCACCGGCGACGAAGACTCCGTCGACGTTGGTGGCGTAGTCCGCGTCGCGCGCGACATTGCCGCGCTCGTCGAGCTCCAGGCCGAACTGCTGGACCAGGCCGTTGGACTGGTCGGTGCCGGTGAAGCCCATGGCCAGGGTGACCAGCTGAGCGGGGATCCTCCGCTCGGTGCCGGGCTTCTGCTCCAGCTTGCCGTCCTTGAACTCCACCTCGACCAGGTGCAGCGCCTGGACGTTGCCGACGGTCTGCCCCTCTTCGGGAGCGGAGCCCTCGAAGAGGGTGGTCGAGACGGAGTAGACCCGCTCGCCGCCCTCCTCGTGCGCGGAGGTGACCTTGTAGAGCATCGGGAAGGTCGGCCAGGGCTGGTTGGTGTTCCGGTCCTCGCCCGGCCGGGGCATGATCTCCAGCTGGGTGACGGAGAGCGCACCCTGGCGGTGGGCGGTGCCCACGCAGTCGGCGCCGGTGTCGCCGCCGCCGATGACGACGACGTGCTTGCCCTCGGCGGTGATCGGGGAGACCGTCAGGTCGCCCTCCTGCACCTTGTTGGCGAGCGGCAGGTACTCCATCGCGAAGTGCACGCCGTTCAGCTCACGGCCCGGAACGGGCAGATCGCGGGAGACGGTGGCACCGGCGGCGACGACGACCGCGTCGTAGCGGCGGCGGAGCTTGGCGGCGTCGATGTCCTTGCCGATCTCCGTCTCCGTACGGAACTTGGTGCCTTCCGCGCGCATCTGCTCGATGCGGCGGTTGATGTGCGACTTCTCCATCTTGAACTCGGGGATGCCGTACCGGAGAAGGCCCCCGATGCGGTCCGCGCGCTCGAAGACGGCGACCGTGTGGCCGGCCCGGGTGAGCTGCTGGGCCGCGGCGAGACCGGCCGGGCCCGAGCCGATCACGGCGACGGTCTTGCCGGAGAGCCGCTCGGGCGGCTGCGGGGTGACGTCGCCGTTGTCCCACGCCTTGTCGATGATGGAGACTTCGACGTTCTTGATGGTGACGGCCGGCTGGTTGATGCCGAGCACGCACGCCGACTCGCAGGGAGCGGGGCACAGACGGCCCGTGAACTCCGGGAAGTTGTTCGTGGCGTGCAGGCGCTCGGACGCGGCCGACCAGTCCTCGCGGTAGGCGTAGTCGTTCCACTCGGGGATGAGGTTTCCGAGCGGGCAGCCGTTGTGGCAGAACGGGATGCCGCAGTCCATGCAGCGGCCGGCCTGCTTGCTGATGATCGGGAGCAGCGAGCCCGGAACGTAGACCTCGTTCCAGTCCTTGACGCGCTCGCCCACGGGGCGGGTCTCGGCGACCTCGCGCCCGGTGGTCAAAAAGCCCTTGGGGTCAGCCATTGGTCGCCGCCTCCATCATCTTCTCGGTGGTCTCCTGTTCGGAGAGACCGGCGAGCTCAGCGGCGTCCTTGGCGGCGAGCACTGCCTTGTACGTGGACGGGATGATCTTGCTGAAGCGGGAGACACCGCCGTCGGCGTCGTCCCACTCGGCGAGCAGCTTCTCGGCGACCGTGGAGCCGGTCTCCTCCTGGTGGCGGCGCACCACGTCGTGCAGCCACTGCTCGTCGGTGTCGGAGAGGGCCTCGATCGCGCCGAGGTTGCCGGAGTTGACGTTGTCACGGTCCAGGTCGATGACGTACGCGACGCCGCCCGACATACCGGCGGCGAAGTTGCGTCCGGTCTCGCCGAGTACGACGGCGTGGCCGCCGGTCATGTACTCGCAGCCGTGGTCGCCCACGCCCTCGGAGACGACGGTGGCGCCGGAGTTGCGGACGCAGAACCGTTCACCGGTCCGGCCGCGCAGGAACAGTTCGCCGCCGGTGGCGCCGTAGGCGATGGTGTTGCCCGCGATGGTGGAGTACTCGGCGAGGTGGTCGGCGCCGCGGTCCGGGCGGACGATGACGCGGCCGCCGGAGAGGCCCTTGCCGACGTAGTCGTTGGCGTCGCCCTCCAGTCGCAGCGTCACTCCGCTCGGCACGAACGCGCCGAAGGACTGGCCTGCGGAGCCGGTGAACGTGATGTCGACGGTGTCCTGCGGCAGACCGGCGCCGCCGAACTTCTTCGTCACCTCGTGGCCGAGCATGGTGCCGACGGTCCGGTTGATGTTCCGGATCGCGATCTGGGCCCGGACCGGCTGGGCGGCCTCGGCGCTCTCCGCGTTCAGAGCGTCGGCGGCGAGCCTGATCAGCTCGTTGTCGAGGGCCTTGGCGAGACCGTGGTCCTGCTCGATCCGCTGGTGGCGGACCGCACCCTCGGGCAGCTCGGGGACGTGGAACAGGGGCTCCAGGTCGAGGCCCTGCGCCTTCCAGTGGGTGATCGCGCGGTCGGTGTCGAGCAGCTCGGCGTGGCCGACGGCCTCCTCGATCGTACGGAAGCCGAGCTCGGCGAGGAGCTCGCGGACCTCCTGGGCGATGAACTCGAAGAAGTTGACGACGTACTCGGCCTTGCCGGAGAAACGACTCCGCAGGACCGGGTTCTGGGTGGCGATGCCGACCGGGCAGGTGTCCAGGTGGCAGACGCGCATCATGACGCAGCCGGAGACGACGAGCGGCGCGGTGGCGAAACCGAATTCCTCGGCGCCCAGCAGCGCGGCGATGACGACGTCGCGGCCGGTCTTCAGCTGGCCGTCGGTCTGCACGACGATGCGGTCGCGCAGGCCGTTGAGCAGCAGGGTCTGCTGGGTCTCGGCGAGGCCGAGCTCCCAGGGGCCGCCCGCGTGCTTCAGCGAGGTGAGCGGGGAGGCACCCGTTCCGCCGTCGTGGCCGGAGATCAGGACGACATCCGCGTGCGCCTTGGAGACACCCGCGGCGACCGTGCCGACGCCGACCTCGGAGACCAGCTTCACGTGGATGCGGGCCGCCGGGTTGGCGTTCTTGAGGTCGTGGATCAGCTGAGCCAGGTCCTCGATGGAGTAGATGTCGTGATGCGGCGGCGGGGAGATCAGACCGACACCCGGGGTGGAGTGCCGGGTCCTGGCGACCCACGGGTAGACCTTGTGGCCGGGCAGCTGGCCGCCCTCGCCGGGCTTGGCGCCCTGCGCCATCTTGATCTGGATGTCGTCCGCGTTGACCAGGTACTCGCTGGTCACACCGAAGCGGCCGGAGGCGACCTGCTTGATGGACGAGCGGCGCGCCGGGTCGTACAGCCGGTCGGCGTCCTCGCCGCCCTCACCGGTGTTGGACTTGCCGCCCAGCTGGTTCATGGCGATGGCGAGGGTCTCGTGCGCCTCGCGGGAGATCGAGCCGTACGACATGGCGCCGGTCGAGAACCGCTTGACGATGTCGGAGACGGACTCGACCTCGTCGACCGGGATCGGCTCACGGTCGCTCTTGCCGTTCTCATTTGTCTTTAGGGCGAGCAGACCGCGGAGCGTCATCAGGCGCTCGGACTGCTCGTTCACCCGGTCGGTGTACTTCTTGAAGATGTCGTACCGCTTGTTGCGCGTGGCGTGCTGCAGGCGGAAGACCGTCTCCGGGTCGAACAGGTGCGGCTCGCCCTCGCGGCGCCACTGGTACTCGCCGCCGATCTCCAGCGCGCGGTGCGAGGCGGAGATGCCGGACGCGGGGTAGGCCTTGGCGTGGCGGGCGGCGACTTCCCGGGCGATGACGTCGAGGCCCGCGCCGCCGATCTTGGTGGCGGTGCCGTTGAAGTACTTCGCGACGAAGCCCTCGTCCAGGCCGACGGCCTCGAAGACCTGGGCACCGCGGTAGGAGGCGACCGTCGAGATGCCCATCTTGGACATGACCTTGAGGACGCCCTTGCCGAGCGCGTAGATCAGGTTCCGGATGGCCTTCTCGGGCTCGATGCCCTCGATGAACGTACCGGCGCGCACCAGGTCCTCGACGGACTCCATCGCCAGGTACGGGTTGACCGCGGCGGCACCGTAGCCGATCAGCAGCGCGACGTGGTGGACCTCGCGGACGTCTCCGGCCTCGACCAGCAGCCCCACCTGGGTGCGCTGCTTGGTGCGGATGAGGTGGTGGTGGACGGCCGAGGTGAGCAGCAGCGACGGGATCGGGGCGTGCTCGGCGTCGGAGTGCCGGTCGGACAGGACGACGAGGCGGGCGCCGTCCTCTATGGCGGTGTCGACCTCGGCGCGGATCTGCTCGATCCGCTCCGCGAGGGCGTCGCCACCGCCGCCGACCCGGTAGAGCCCGGAGAGCGTGGCGGCCTTCATGCCCGGCATGTCGCCGTCGGCGTTGATGTGTATCAGCTTGGCCAGCTCGTCGTTGTCGATCACCGGGAACGGCAGCGTGACGCTGCGGCACGACGCGGCGGTCGGCTGCAGCAGGTTGCCCTGTGGGCCGAGCGTGGAGCGCAGCGAGGTGACGAGCTCCTCGCGGATGGCGTCCAGCGGCGGGTTGGTGACCTGGGCGAACAGCTGGGTGAAGTAGTCGAAGAGCAGCCGGGGGCGCTCGGACAGGGCGGCAATCGGGGAGTCCGTGCCCATGGAGCCGAGGGGTTCGCCGGCTGTGCGGGCCATCGGGGCGAGGATGACGCGGAGCTCTTCCTCGGTGTAGCCGAAGGTCTGCTGGCGGCGGGTGACGGAGGCGTGCGTGTGCACGATGTGCTCCCGCTCGGGGAGGTCCTCCAGCTCGATCTCGCCGGTCTCCAGCCAGTCCTCGTACGGCTGCTCGGCGGCGAGGGCGGCCTTGATCTCGTCGTCCTCGATGATGCGGTGCTCGGCGGTGTCGACCAGGAACATCCTGCCGGGCTGGAGGCGGCCCTTGCGGACGACCTTCGCGGGGTCGATGTCCAGGACACCGACCTCGGAGGAGAGCACGACGAGGCCGTCGTCGGTGACCCAGTAGCGGCCGGGGCGCAGACCGTTGCGGTCCAGGACCGCGCCGACCTGGGTGCCGTCGGTGAAGGTGACGCAGGCCGGGCCGTCCCAGGGCTCCATCATCGTGGAGTGGTACTGGTAGAAGGCGCGCCGGGCTGAATCCATGGAGTTCATCGATTCAGGGCTCTCCCACGCCTCGGGGACCATCATCAGCACCGAGTGGGGCAGCGAACGGCCACCGAGGTGGAGCAGCTCCAGGACCTCGTCGAAGGAGGCGGAGTCGGAGGCGTCGGGGGTGCAGACAGGGAAGATCCGGTCGAGCTGCTCCGTACCACCGTGTCCATCGGCGGAGCCGAACACACTCGACGCGAGCTGGGACTCGCGGGCCTTCATCCAGTTGCGGTTGCCCTTGACCGTGTTGATCTCGCCGTTGTGCGCGACGAAGCGGTACGGGTGGGCGAGCGGCCAGCTCGGGAAGGTGTTCGTGGAGAAGCGCGAGTGGACCAGCGCGACGGCGGTGGCGAAGCGGCGGTCGGAGAGGTCCGGGAAGAACGGCTCCAGCTGCCCCGTGGTGAGCATGCCCTTGTAGACGATCGTGCGGGCGGAGAGCGAGGGGAAGTACACCCCGGCCTCCCGCTCGGCGCGCTTGCGCAGCACGAAGGCCTTGCGGTCGAGTGCGATGCCGGCGCTCGTACCGTCGGCGACGAAGAGCTGGCGGAACTCGGGCATGGTGGCGCGGGCGCCCTTGCCGAGGATGTCCGGGGTGACCGGGACCTGGCGCCAGCCGAGGACCTTGAGGCCCTCCTCGGCGGAGATCTTCTCCAGCTTCCGGACGGCCTCGGTGGCGTCGTCCGCGGGCAGGAAGGCGATTCCGACGGCGTAGGCGCCGGCCTCGGGGAGGTCGAAGGCGACCTCGTCGCGGAGGAAGGTGTCCGGCACCTGGAGGAGGATTCCGGCGCCGTCGCCGGAGTCGGGCTCGGATCCGGTGGCACCGCGGTGTTCGAGGTTGCGCAGTACGGTCAGCGCCTGCTCGACCAGCTCATGGCTGGCCACACCGGTCAGAGTGGCCACGAACCCGACCCCACAGGCGTCGTGCTCGTTACGGGGGTCGTACATCCCCTGCTGGGCGGGGCGACCGTCCATGGGCGACCAGGCGTCGGTACGCATCGGCTCTCCCGTCGTCGTCGTGGCATATGCAGTGCCGAGGGACGACGTTGGCCCTCTGCGAAATTTCGTGCAGGTTTACATGATGGGGCGCTTCTCAAGAAGCGGATAGTTCGTTCCAACATACGGACACTGCCTGAGGCGGTGGGGGGTCGCAGTCGGAGGATCGGCGCCCGGGGGGACCGCAGAGAGCAGGCGTCGTTGCCCGCGGTGTCTACGGCTCATGCCCGGCAGCAAAGAAAACGAAACCGCCGGGTAATGGCTACTTATGTGGAGCCCTGTATAGAGACTCATTTTACGTGGGAGGATGCCGTTCCGCCCAGAGGCGGTCACCAAGACGTACGTCACACGGATGGCGGACACGTTGCCGAAGCGAAGCCCGTCCGGCGTTCGAGGACAAAGCCTTCAGCCGGACGGGCTCGATGTCATGCTCCTTGGAGGCAAAGCTCGCCGGAAGGGACAGAGCTTGCCGGGAGGGGTGCTAGCTTCCGACGGCCACGCCGAACAGCGTGCCGAGACCGTAGGTGATCGCCGCGGCGACCCCGCCGAGCACCAGCTGCCGCAGCCCGCTGTACAGCCAGCTGCGCGCGGTCACCCTGGCGACCACCGCCCCGCAGGCGAACAGCCCGACCAGTGCGAGCAGCACGGCCGGCCACAGCGCACTCGCGCCGAGCAGGTACGGGAGTACGGGCAGCAGCGCGCCCAGCGCGAACGCGCCGAACGAGGACACGGCGGCGACGAGCGGCGAGGGCAGATCGCCCGGGTCGATGCCGAGCTCCTCGCGGGCGTGGATCTCCAGGGCCTGCTCCGGGTCGCGCGACAGCTGCCGTGCGACCTCGCGGGCGAGGCCGGGCTCGACGCCACGGGACTCGTAGAGCGCGGCGAGCTCACGCTCCTCGTCCTTGGGGTGCTTGCGCAACTCGCGCCGCTCGACGTCGAGTTCGGCCTCGACGAGCTCACGCTGCGAGGCGACGGAGGTGTATTCGCCGGCCGCCATGGAGAACGCACCGGCGGCCAGGCCCGCCAGACCGGTGATCACGATCGTCTGCTGGGAGACGGCACCACCCGCGACGCCGGTCATCAGCGCGAGGTTGGAGACCAGCCCGTCCATGGCACCGAACACCGCAGGGCGCAGCCAGCCGCCGTTCACGTCGCGGTGGGTGTGGTTGTCGCGGTGCGCCTCGTGCAGTACGGCGTCGGTCTCGATGATGGACACAGCTCTCCCCTTCTCCGGCAGCGGGTTTCACGCGCTCCGCCCCCGCTCAACACCGTCGAAAGTACGCACGAAAAAGGGCCCCCGCCAGCAAGGCAGGCCGTACTTACCCGCCCCAGTGACCAGGTGAGTACGGCCTGGCTTACCGACGCCGAGCCGTCATCCAACTGGCCCTTTTGTTGCGATTATCGGCCTCTGTCATGGTTCCGCGTGGCACAGATCGAGCGTACGAGAACTGGCTCGGTGTGAGCGAAGGGTCGACGCGATGGAGTCGATTGCAGGAAATCCGGCAGAGCCGCGGACCGGCGGCACGGCGGCCAGGCGGCACGGCGCACCCTCCGCGGTACGGCACGGCGCACCGGTGGCGGCAGGGGGTGGCGCGGACCGGGACTCGGGTGCGCGGGGGGACCTGGGCGACCGGGCCAGGGGTTCCCTGCTCGGTCTCGCGGTCGGTGACGCGCTGGGCGCACCGGCGGAGAACCTGCGGCCGTCCGAGATCCGCCGGCGCTGGGGCCGGATCGAGGGCTTCGTGAGCGACGACCCCGCGGGCACGGACGACACGGAGTACGCGATCTTCTCCGGGCTGCTCCTCGCCCGGCACGGTTCGGCGCTGACCGTCACCCAGGTGGAGCGGGCCTGGCATCTGTGGATCGCCGATCTGGACGAGGGGCCGTTCCGCGGCGCCGGGTTCAGTGAGCGGGGCACGCTGGAGAATCTGCGCCGGGGCCTCGCCGCCCCGATCTCTGCTCAGCACCGGCACGCCTGGAGCGACGGCCTGGCGATGAGAGCGGCGCCGTTCGGTGTCTTCGCGGCGGGCCGGCCGTACGAGGCGGCGCGTCTGGTCGCGGTGGACGGGCGGGTCAGCCATGACGGGGAGGGCATCTACGGCGGCCAGGCGGTGGCGGCCGGGGTGGCCGCCGCGATGGTGGGGGCCGGGCTCGCGTCGGTGATCGCCGCCGCGCTGTCCGTCGTTCCCATGGACTCCTGGACGGCGCGCTCGCTGCGGCGCGCGGTGGCGGCCGCGCAGCGCTCGTACCCCGACCGGCTCACCATGGAGCGCGCGGTGCGTTCCGCGGTGGTGGTCGGCGGCTACCCGTGGACGGATCTGGCGCCGGAGGCGGTCGGCCTGGCGTTCGGCGCGTTCGCGGCGGCGCGCGGCGACTTCCGCACGGCGGTGCTGACCGCGGTCAACATGGGCCGGGACGCGGACACCACGGCCGCGGTGGCGGGCGCCCTGGCCGGCGCCCTGCACGGGGCATCCGCGATTCCCCGCCACTGGGGGGAGGCGATCGGCCCGGTCCGGGGCAGCTGTCTGCCGTCGATGCGGGGCTACCACGTCCTGGACATCGCGGAGTTGCTCACCCCGGACGACCCGGACGAGGCGTACGCGGGCGCGGGGGCGGGCGCGGGCGCGGGGGCGGGGGCGGGGGGCGAAGCCGGTACGCCGGAGGGCGGCCCGACGCGCGACACCGGTTCCGGGTACGTGTCGCCCGGAGCCCCGCACGTCACCGACGACGAGGCCCCGGACCTGAACCACCCGGGTGCGGACACGGGCCCGGACCATGCGGACGCGGCCCCGGCCCCGGACGGCACCCCCCGCACCCCCGTGTCCCCCGCCGCCCGTCTCGGTACCCGTCCGGCGCCCGGGCTTCGGGCCCGGATCGAGGGGCTGTTGCTCGGGCTCGCCGCCGGGGACGCCGCCGGATGGCCGGCCGCGCGGCACCGGGCCACCCGGATGCCCGAGTGGACCCGGCGCCTGACCCGGGAACTCGACACCTTCGCCGAGCAGAACGCCACCACCACGCTGCCCGTGCCCATCGCGCTCAACCAGCCGCCCGAACCCCTGCGGCTCGGCCCCTCCGACGACGCCGAATGGGCGGCGTTCGCCGCCCAGGCCGTGCTCACCTCGGCCGCCGGTCCGCTGCACGGGCTGTCCCCCGAACGCCGGATGCGGGCCGCCATCGACGTCGCCTGGAACGCGCTTGCGGCCGAGGTCGCCGCGGCCGCCGCCCGGGCCCCCGAGGTCGAGTCCGCGGTGCTCCCGCTGCGCGCCCGGATCTCGGTGCGGGCCGGGCTCGGCAATCTCGCCGCCGGACTGCGCCCGCCCGCCACCGGCCACGACAACCCGCACTACTTCGACGACGCGGCCTGCGTACGGGCCGCCGTGCTCGCCGTCGTCCACCCCGCCGAACCCACCCTCGCCGCCGACCTCGCCGAGTTCGACGCCCGCTACACGCAGGACGGCGACGGTGTGCACGGCGCGCGGGCGATGGCCGCCGCGATCGCCGAGGCGCTGGGCGGCGCGGACGTGGACACCGCGGTGAACGCCGCGCTCGCCCAGCTCCCCGACGGCACGGAGATCGCCCGCAACGCCGCCCACGCCGTCCGGATCGCCCGTGACTTCGTCGGCGAAGCGGCGGGCGCGTTCGCCCTCGTACCGGTGCTGGAGCATCAGATCGTCGACCACGTCTACAGCTACGGGATCGCCGCCGCCGAGACCGTCCCGGTCGCCCTCGCCCTCGCCACGGCGGCGCGCGGGCAGATCGCCCAGGCCGTTCCCGCGGCGGCGTGCCTGTCCCGGGTGGCCGACTCGGCGCCCGCCCTGGCCGGTGCGCTGACCGGTGCGCTCGGCGGCATCGGCGCCGTCCCCAACGGCTGGCGCGAGGCCTGCCGCACCCTGGCCGGGTGTGCGCTGCCCCGTCTCGCGGGGACCGATCTCATCGAACTCGCCGGGCTGCTGGCAGACACGGAACCGAAGCCCACGGGTGGACAATTCGGACATGACATCCACCATGCCCGCGCGGTCCGAGGCGAGGACCACGGCACTCACACTCGATGAACGGATCACGGGAGCGCTCGTCGGCGCCGCGGTCGGCGACGCGCTCGGCGGTCCGGTCGAGGGCCGGTCCCCCGAGCAGATCACGGCCCGCCACGGCGGGCGGATCAGCGGCATCGTCGGCCCGTGGGACGGCGACGACTGGCGTACGGCCCGCCCCATCGCCCCGTACCACAAGGGCGACGGACACGTCACCGACGACACCTTGATGACCCATGCGCTGGTACGGGTGTACGGGGCGGTGCGCGACCACCTCGACGCGTACGCGGTCGCCGGCCACCTGGTCCCCGAGCTGATCTCCACGCCCCGGTGGATCCCGGAGCTGGAGGCGGACGCGCTGCCGCTCCAGCGGATCTTCCTCGCCGAGAAGTGGATCGTCGCACGGCTGCACTACGGCCATGTCGATCCGCGTGAGGCGGGCTCCGGAAACATCGTCAACTGCGGTGCGGCGATGTACATGGCGCCGGTCGGCCTGGTCAACGCCGCGCACCCGCAGGCCGCGTACGCCGAGGCGCTGGATGTCGCCGGCGCCCATCAGTCCTCGTACGGCAGGGAGGCGGCCGGAGTCTTCGCGGCGGCCGTCGCCGCCGCCTGCGCCCCGGGCGCGACGCCCGCCACCATCGTCGACACCTGTCTCTCGCTCGCCAAGGACGGCACCCGGTCCGCCATCGAGGCGGTGTGCGAAGCGGCCGACCGGTACGGGGACTTCGAGTCGGCGCTGGCCCCGCTGCGCACCGCCGTCGCCCCCTTCGACACCGTCGGCCCCGACTACCGCTCCCCCTCGCTGGGCGCCCGCCGGCCGTCCCGGCTGCATTCCATCGAGGAACTCCCGATCGCGCTCGGCATGCTGCTCGTGGCGGACGGCGACTACCGGCACACGGTCCTCGGCTCGGTCAACTACGGCCGGGACTGCGACTCGATCGCCACGATGAGCGGCGCCGTCGCGGGCGCGCTCCACGGCGAGCGGACGATCCCCGCCACCTGGGTGAAAACGGTCGCCGAGGCCAGCCGGCTCGATCTGCACGCCCCCGCGCGAACCCTGGCGGACGTCGCCCGCGAGGTGTTCGTACGGGACACCGCCCGCCGCCGCGCGCACGAGTCGGCGTTCGCCGCGCTGGCGGGCACGCCATGACGGTACGGGTGACGTGGGTACAGCCCGAGGACCTGGTCGGGCACGAGCTGCGCCAGGCGGCCGAGGACGGACGGGACGCGCGGACCGTCGCACGCCGGTGGTACGAGGCGGGTGGCGCCCCCGCCCCGGAGCGCGCGGGCGCGTCGACTGCTCCGGCACCGGAGCTGCGCGCGCTCGCGGAGCGGCTGCTGGACGAACTCGCCCTGCTGGAATCGCCGTTGGAGGCCGACGAGCCGACGGAGCTGGCCGCCATCCGGGCCGCCTGCCCAGACTGGCCTGCCCCGCGCGCGGAGCCGCCGCCGGTGAGCCAGGACCGGCTGCACGCCGCCTGGCTGGGCCGGGCCGCGGGCTGCCTGCTCGGCAAACCCGTCGAGAAACTGCCGCTCGCCGGCATCCGCGCTCTGGCCCGCGCCACCGGCAACTGGCCCCTGACCACCTGGTTCACCGCCAAGGGGCTGCCCGCCGAACTCGCCGCCACCTACCCCTGGAACCGCCGCTCCGCGCCCACCTCCCTGGCCGAGAACATCGACGGCATGCCGGAGGACGACGACCTCAACCACCCACTGCTCACCGTGCTGTTGCTCCAGCGGTACGGACCGTCCTTCACCACCTGCGACCTCGCCCGCCTCTGGCTCGACGAGCTTCCGGCCGGCCGGACGTTCACCGCCGAGCGGGTCGCGTACCGCAATCTGCTCGACGGCATCGAGCCCCCGCACACCGCCGGGTACCGCAACCCGTTCCGGGAGTGGATCGGTGCGCGGATCCGGGCGGATGTGCACGGCTGGACGCATCCGGGCGACCCGTCGGCCGCGGCGGAACAGGCGCATCGGGACGCCGTCCTCACCCATACCGCCAACGGGGTGTACGGGGCGATGTCCACCGCCGCGATGCTCGCCGAGGCGGCCGGCGGCGAGAGCGATGTGCACGGCTGTCTGGCCGCCGGGCTGCGTGTCGTACCGCCGCGTTCCCGGTTCGCGCACGCGATGCGTTTCGGCATCGGGGCGGCCCGCGGCGACGGCTTCGACGCGGCCGTCGACCGGCTGCACGCCGAGTACGGCGGCCACCACTGGGTCCATGTGCTGCCCAACGCCGCGCTGCTCGCGGCCGCCCTCACCCACGCCGACGGCGACTTCTCCGACTCCATCTGCCGTGCGGTGTCGGGCGGCTGGGACACCGACTCCAACGGTGCGACCGCCGGTTCGCTCGCCGGTCTGCTGGCCGGGAGCCCCGACGCGCTGCCCGGCCGCTGGACCACCCCGCTGAAGAACCGCCTCGCCACGTCCGTCCCCGGCTTCGGCTCCATCGGCTTCGACGCACTCGCCGAACAGACCCACCGGCTCACCCACAAGGAGGCACTCCGCCCATGACCGCCATCGCGGTGCTCGGCAGCACCAATATGGACCTCGTCGCATACGTCGCACGGGCCCCGGAGCGCGGCGAGACCGTCACCGGACGGGAGCTGCGCACCATCCCCGGCGGCAAGGGCGCCAACCAGGCCGTCGCCGCCGCACGCGCGGGCGCCGATGTGACGATGATCGGCGCGGTCGGCGACGACGCGTACGGGCCCCTGCTGCGGTCCAACCTGGAGCACGCGGGCGTCGACACCGATCTGCTGCACACCGCCGAAGGCCCAAGCGGCACCGCGCACATCGTCGTCGACGACACGGGCTCCAACTCCATCGTGGTGATCCCCGGCGCCAACGGCACCGTCACCGGACTCGGCCCCGGCGAAATGGCCGCCATCGCCGGAGCCGATCTGCTGCTCCTCCAGCTGGAGCTGCCGCTGTCCGCCGTACTGGAGGGCGCGCGAGTCGCCCACGCCCAGGGCGTACGGACCATCCTCACCCCGTCCCCCGTACAGCCCCTGCCTTCCGAACTCCTCGACTGCGTCGATGTGCTGATCCCCAACGAGCACGAGGCAGCCGCGCTCTCCGGCTCCGCCGACCCCCGCGCGGCGGCGCAGATCCTGCTCGGCCAGGTCCCGGCGGTCGTCATCACCCTCGGCCCGAAGGGTTGCCTGTACGCGGGCCGGGGCGGCGAACCCGTTCTGTTCCCCGCGCCCGAGGTCACCGCCGTCGACACCACCGGGGCCGGGGACACCTTCGTCGGCACGCTGGCCGTGGCGCTCGGCGAGCGACGGCCCGTACCCGAGTCACTGGCCTGGGCGTCGTCCGCCGCCGCGCTCTGCGTGCAGCGGCCGGGCGCCTCGACCTCCATGCCGTACCGCAGCGAGATCGACGCCGCATGAACGCGCCCACGCAGGCACCTCTGGCCGGACTGCGGGTCATCGACCTCGCGACGCTCTTCGCCGGCCCGCTCTCCGCCACCATGCTCGGCGACTTCGGCGCCGAGGTGATCAAGGTCGAGCATCCGCGCAGGCCCGATCCGTCGCGCGGGCACGGCCCGACGAAGGACGGCGTCGGCCTGTGGTGGAAGCTGCTCGGCCGCAACAAGCGCAATCTGACCCTCGACCTGTCCAGCCCCGGTGGGCGCGACATCCTGCTCCGGCTGGCCGCCGGAACCGATGTGATCATCGAGAACTTCCGGCCCGGAACGCTGGAGCACTGGGGCCTCGGCTGGCCGGAGCTGCGCGCCGTCAACCCGCGGCTGGTGCTGGCCAGGGTCACCGGCTTCGGTCAGTTCGGCCCGTACGCGCACCGCCCCGGTTTCGGCACCCTGGCCGAGGCGATGAGCGGGTTCGCCGCGATCACCGGGGAGCCGGAAGGGCCGCCCACGCTCCCGCCGTTCGGGCTCGCCGACTCGATCGCGGCGCTGGCCACCGCGTACGCCGTGATGGCCGCGCTCGCCGGACGCGACCGGACCGGGGAGGGGCAGATCGTCGACATGGCGATCATCGAGCCGATCCTGACCGTGCTGGGGCCGCAGCCCGTCTGGTACGACCAGCTCGGCTACGTACAGCCGCGCACCGGCAACCGCTCCCGCAACAACGCGCCGCGCAACACGTACCGCACCGCGGACGGGCACTGGGTCGCGGTCTCCACCTCCGCGCAGTCGATCGCCGAGCGGGTGATGCGTCTGGTCGGCCGGCCCGGACTGATCGACGAACCCTGGTTCGGCTCCGGCACCACCCGCGCCGAGCACGCCGACGAGCTCGACGAGGCGGTCGGCAACTGGATCGCCCGGCACACCCGTGAGGAGGCGGTGTCCGCATTCGAGAAGGCGGAGGCGGCGATCGCGCCGATCCATGACATCCAGGACGTGATGGAGGACCCGCAGTACCGGGCCCTCGGCTCCATCACCGAGGTCGACGACCCGGAGCTGGGACCGTTGAGGATGCAGAACGTCCTGTTCCGTCTCTCCGGGACGCCGGGCGCGATCCGCTGGGCGGGCCGGCCGCACGGCGCGGACACCGACGAGATCCTCACCGGTCTGGGCCTGTCGGCTCCGGAGATCGCCGCGCTGCGGGCGGAGCACGTGCTGTGACGGCGGCGGTCCCCCTCACCTTGCTGTACGTACCCGGCGACCGGCCGGAGGTGGTGCGCAAGGCGCGCGACGCGGGCGCGGACGTGGTGATCGTCGATCTGGAGGACGCGGTCGCGCCGGACCGCAAGGAGTACGCGCGGTCGGCCACCGCCGAACTCCTGTCCGAGCCTGCCGAGGACACGGCCGTACCGGTCCACGTCCGGGTCCACACCGAGGCGGACATCCTCGCCCTGGCCGCGCTGCCGGGCCTCGCCGGACTCCGGCTGCCCAAGATCACACACGCGGCGTCCGTCCATCGCATCGCGGCCGTGGCACCGGGGGTCGCGCTCTGTCCGCTGCTGGAATCGGCGCTCGGCATCGAGCACGCCTACACGGTCGCCGCCGCCCATCCCCAGGTGCGCTCCATCGCCCTGGGCGAGGCGGACCTCCGAGCGGATCTGGGGGTACGGGACGATGCCGGGCTCGACTGGTCGCGCAGCCGGGTCGTGGTCGCCGCGCGCGCGGCCGGACTGGCGCCGCCCACCCAGTCGGTGTTCCCGGACGTACGGGACCTGGACGGCCTGGCGGCGTCCTGCGCGCGGGGCCGGGCGCTGGGTTTCCTGGGGCGGGCGGCGATCCATCCCCGCCAGCTCCCGGTCATCGAGCGGGCGTTCCGCCCCACGGCTCAGGAGGTCCAGGCGGCGACGGAGATCGTGGAGGCGGCCGCGACGGACGAGGGCGCCCTGGCTCTCCCGGACGGCCGGTTCGTCGACGCGGCGGTGGTGGCGTCGGCCCGTCGCACGCTTGCGCTGGCCGCGCGGGTGGGGTGACGGGGGCCGGTGCGGGCGGTCGGTCGGTCGAGGACGCGTGTGGGGCCCGAACCAGCTGGTTCGGGCCCCACACGTACACACATACAGCGCAACGGCTCAGCCGTTCTTCGCCGCCTCCGCGGCCGCGGCGCCCTTCTTCTCCGTCGTCTTCGCGGTACTGTCCGCGTCGCCCGTGGCGTCGCCGTCCTTCGCGTCGCCGTCCTTCGCGTCGCCGTCCTTCGCGTCGCCGTCCTTCGCGTCGCCGTCCTTCGCGTCGCCGTCCTTCGCGGCATCGACGCCTCCGGCGTCACTCGCGTCCTCGACGCCTCCGGCGTCCACCGCGTCCGGTTCCACGATCTCCTCGCGTCCCGGCCGTACCTTCGCCGAGATCACCATGTACAGCACCGCCAGCACGAACACGATCCCCGCGGTCCACACATTGAGGCGTACGCCCAGGATGTGGTGGGCCTCGTCGACCCGCATGTACTCGATCCAGCCCCGTCCCGCGCAGTACGCGGCGACGTACAGCGCGAACGCCCGGCCGTGTCCGAGCCTGAAGCGGCGGTCTGCCCAGATCACCAGCAGGGCGACACCGATGCACCACAGCGACTCGTACAGGAACGTCGGGTGGTACGTGCCGGCGACCCGGTTGGGGCCCTCACTGATCTTCAGCGCCCACGGCAGATCGGTCGGCTTGCCGTACAGCTCCTGGTTGAACCAGTTGCCCCAGCGGCCGATCGCCTGAGCGAAGGCGATGCCGGGGGCGAGCGCGTCGGCGTAGGCGGGCAGCGGGATCCCGCGGCGGCGGCAGCCGATCCAGGCGCCGACGGCACCGAGGGCGATCGCACCCCAGATGCCGAGGCCGCCCTGCCAGATCTTGAAGGCGTCGACCCAGTTCTCACCGTCGCCGAAGTACAGCTGGTAGTCGGTGATGACGTGGTAGAGCCGGCCGCCGACGAGGCCGAAGGGCACGGCCCAGACGGCGATGTCGGCAACGGTGCCGGCTCTGCCGCCCCGGGCGATCCAGCGTTTGTTGCTGAACCAGACGGCGACGAAGACACCGATGATGATGCAGAACGCGTAGCCGCGGAGCGGGATCGGGCCGAGATTGATCACGCCGGTCGACGGACTGGGAATGAAGGCAAGGTCCATGGCAGGGTCGACGCTACCTTGCCGGGTGGGGCGTTCGGCAACCCACCCGGCAACGTCTGGGTAACGCGCAGGTCATCCGTCCCCCCTGCGTGTCGCCCTGCCGACACCGGTCAGGAGCCCGACGGAGCCGGGGTGACCGTGCCCGGCTTCTTGCCCTTGTTGGCCTCGGCGACCCACTTCTTCAGGTTCGCCGCGGTGATCGGTTCGTCCCCCTTCTTCGGGAAGATCGGCTCTCCGTTGAGCAGCGCGGCCGGCGTGCCCTGGAATCCGCCGTTCTGGAACGCCGTGTTGGACTTCTGGACCCAGCCGTCGTGCTTGCCGTCCTCCACACAGCTGCGGAAGGCGGTGGTGTCGAGCCCTGGGACCTTCCCGGAGAGCTCGATCAGCTTGGCGTTGTCACCGAAGGCGTCGTCGGTCTCCGGCGGCTGGTTGCGGTAGAGGACGTCGTGATACGCGGAGAATTTGCCGGCGTCCTGTGCGCAGGCTGCCGCGTTGGCCGCCCGCAGCGAGCCGCTGCCGCCGAGATTGCCGTCGATCAGCGTGGCGAGGTGGTACTCGACCTTGGCCTGTCCGCTGCTCGCCAGTTGGTGGACGGTGTCCCTGAACGCTTTCTCGAACTGGGCACAGACCGGACAGCGGAAGTCCTCCCAGATGGTGAGCGTGGACGGGGCGTTGTCCGCGCCGACCTGGATGGCCAGGCCGTCCTTGCCGGTCGCGCCGGACGGGGCGACGGCGGGGCCCGCCGTCTTGCCCTTGCCGCCGGTGTTCGCGGCGATCACGCCGACGACCGCGGCCAGCGCCAGCACACCCACCACGGCGCTGCTGACGATCAGCGTGCGCCTGCGGCGCTCATGCGACTTCTCGCGCTCTCGCTGCCGGACGAGCCGGTCTCGCGCGGCCCTTTTTCCCTGTTCGTTGTTCTCGCTCACACCCGCAGCAACGAACCGGGGAGGCACGCGCGCGCCTCCCCGGTCCAGGTCCACCCGTTTGGGTTACACCCGTTTCAGACCGACCGGCAAATGGGGGACGGTCTCAGCGCTTTCGAACGCCTTCGGCGAGTTCGCCCGCCAGGGAGCGCACCGCGACCAGGCCCGCCTCCTCGTCGGGGGCGTCGAGCATGCCCTTGACGAAGGCGGAGCCGACGATCACCCCGTCGGCGAAGCCCGCGACCTCGGCGGCCTGTCGGGCGTTGGAGACGCCGAGGCCGACACAGACCGGGAGGGACGTGGTGGCGCGCGTGCGCGCGACCACGTCCTGGGCCTGCTCGCCGACGGACTCACGGGTGCCCGTGACGCCCATCAGCGAAGCCGCGTAGACGAAGCCGGAGCCGGCCGCGGTGATGGTGGCGAGGCGCTCGTCCTTGCTGCTCGGCGCGACGACGAAGACGGTCGCGAGACCGTGCTTGTCGGCGTGCTCGCGCCACAGCTCGGACTCCTGGACCGGCAGGTCGGGCAGGATGCACCCGGCGCCGCCCGCCTCGGCGAGCTCGGCCGTGAAGCGCTCGACGCCGTACCGGTCGATCGGGTTCCAGTACGTCATGACGAGGATCGGGACCCCGGTCGCCTCGTACGCCTCGCGGACCGTACGCATCACGTCGGCGATCTTCACGCCGCCGCGCAGGGCGATGTCGTCGGCGGTCTGGATGACCGGACCGTCGAGCACCGGGTCGCTGTGCGGCAGCCCCACCTCGACGATGTCCGCACCGCCCGCCACGACCGCCTTCACGGCGGCGATCGCGCCGTCGACGGTCGGGAAGCCGGCCGGGAGGTACGCGATGAGCGCGGCCCTGTTCTCCGCCTTCGCCGTCGCGAGGGAGGTGCTCAACAACTCCACGTTGCCGCTCACTGGGTGATCTCCTCTTCCCCGTCGGCCACATCGGCCTCGACGGTTCCGTCGGTCTCGCCGTACAGCCCGAAGTAGCGGGCCGCCGTGTCCATGTCCTTGTCGCCGCGGCCGGACAGATTGACCACGAGCAGTCCGTCCTTGCCGAGCTCCTTGCCGACTTCCAGCGCTCCGGCCAGCGCGTGGGCGCTCTCGATGGCCGGAATGATCCCTTCGGTGCGGGAGAGGAGGCGCAGCGACTGCATGGCGGCGTCGTCGGTGACCGCGCGGTACTCGCCGCGGCCGATGTCCTTGAGGTACGCGTGCTCCGGGCCGATGCCCGGGTAGTCGAGACCGGCCGAGATGGAGTACGGCTCGGTGATCTGGCCCTCGTCGTCCTGGAGGACGTAACTGCGCGAGCCGTGCAGGATGCCGGGCTCGCCCGCGGTCAGGGTCGCCGCGTGCTCGCCGGTCTCCACTCCGTGTCCGGCGGGCTCGCAGCCGATCAGCCGGACGCGGGCGTCCGGGATGAAGGCGTGGAAGAGCCCGATGGCGTTGGAGCCGCCGCCGACGCAGGCGATCGCGGCGTCCGGCAGCCGGCCGGTCCGCTCCAGGATCTGGCGGCGGGCCTCGACGCCGATGACGCGGTGGAAGTCGCGGACCATGGTGGGGAAGGGGTGCGGTCCCGCGACGGTGCCGAAGAGGTAGTGCGTGTGGTCCACATTTGCGACCCAGTCGCGGAACGCCTCGTTGATGGCGTCCTTCAGGGTCCTGGAGCCGGACTTCACGGCGATGACCTCGGCGCCGAGCATCCGCATCCGTGCCACGTTCAGCGCCTGCCGCTCGGTGTCGATCTCACCCATGTAGATGGTGCATTCGAGGCCGAAGAGCGCGCAGGCGGTGGCGGTGGCGACGCCGTGCTGGCCGGCGCCGGTCTCGGCGATGACCCGGGTCTTGCCCATGCGCCGGGTGAGCAGCGCCTGGCCCAGCACGTTGTTGATCTTGTGTGAGCCGGTGTGGTTCAGGTCCTCGCGCTTGAGGAAGATCCGGGCGCCGCCCGCGTGCTCGGCGAAGCGCGGGACCTCGGTCAGTGCGCTGGGGCGGCCGGTGTAGTTGACCATGAGCTCGTTGAGCTCGGCGGCGAAGGCGGGGTCGGCCTTGGCCTTGTCGTACTCGACGGCGACCTCGTCCACGGCGGCGACGAGCGCCTCCGGGATGAACTTGCCGCCGAACGCACCGAAGTACCCCTCGGCGCTGGGGATCAGACCCTCCGGGTCCGGGATGAAGAAGTCAGATGACATCCGACGTGCTCCTCGACATTGCAATGGGTGGGTTCACCGTATGCGCCGTGAGCGGAGCGCCGCCGCGACCGGGGCGGTCGGGCGGTGCGGTCGTACGTACGGCAGGAATGCTGCGGTTCGTCGGCCGGGGCTCGCTACTGCGCGGACCCCGTGCGCCATCGCATTCCGTTGACCTGGCCGGGCTCGTCGCCGATCACGTAACGCACGCGCCTGCCGTGCACACGTCGGGCCGGGGCGCGGCACCCGCGGGGGCGGCAGCCGCGCGCCAGCGGCGCGTGCGGGTCCCGGGCGGCCGTCGTACCGGCGGGGCGCAGGCCCGGCCGGACACGGGACGCGGGACGGTGGGCGGACACGGTTGCGGTCAGCCCCGTCCGTGCCGGAGTGCCGGGTGCGCACCCGCGGCGACCAGGTCGGCGACGGCAGCCCGCGGGTCGCGGCCGGTGACCAGGGATTCGCCCACGAGCACCGCGTCGGCACCCGCGTTGGCGTACGCGATCAGGTCGTGCGGACCGCGGACGCCGGACTCGGCGACCTTGACGATGTGGTCCGGGATCTCGGGGGCGACGCGCTCGAAGGTGGAGCGGTCGACCTTGAGGTCCTTCAGGTTGCGCGCGTTGACGCCGATGATCTTCGCGCCGGCGTCCACGGCGCGCTCCGCCTCCTCCTCGTCGTGCGCCTCGACCAACGGCGTCAGGCCGATGGACTCGGCGCGCTCGATCAGGGAGACCAGCGCCTCCTGGTCGAGGGCGGCGACGATCAGCAGGGCGAGGTCGGCGCCGTAGGCGCGAGCCTCCCAGAGCTGGTACGACGTGACGATGAAGTCCTTGCGCAGGACCGGGATGTCGACCTTGGCGCGGACGGCCTCCAGGTCGGCGAGTGAACCTCCGAAGCGGCGCTCCTCGGTGAGGACCGAGATGACGGACGCGCCGCCCGCCTCGTAGTCCGCGGCGAGCGCGGCCGGGTCGGCGATCGCCGCCAGCGCCCCCTTGGAGGGGCTTGAGCGCTTGACCTCGCAGATGACGGTCACGCCCTCGCCGCGCAGTGCGGCGACTCCGTCCTTGGCCGCCGGGGCGCGCGCCGCGCGTTCCTTCAGCTTGTCGAGGCTTACGCGCGCCTGCCGCTCTGCGAGGTCGGCGCGTACGCCGTCGATGATCTCGTCGAGCACACTCACGCGAGCGGCCCCCTTCCGGGACGGTGATGAGGGAACAGGATCAGCCACATCAATGCTATCCGCAGGAGGCCGGAGGGCTCGAATCCAGTGGGCGAATGTCCCAGTACCTGGGCATTCAAGGCGCCAGCGCCGAGCCGAACGGCAAATTTCGGACGACCGAGAAAGTCAGCAGCACCGCCCCGATCCCCCACCAGACGACGGGCTTCGCGGTGAGGGTCATGGGCCGTCCCCGGGCGGCGCGGGACATCCAGACCACCCAGAGGACAGTGAAGAGCCCGTAGCCGACGACGGCGAGCGCGTTGGAGCCGAGGGCGGCGGCGATGTCGCCGTGTGCGACGGCGTGCGCGCTGCGCAGCCCGCCGCAGCCCGGGCAGTACAGACCGGTGAACCGGAGCAGCGGGCAGACCGGGTAGTGGCCCGGTTCATTGGGGTCGACGGAACCGACGTAGCCGAAGGCGCCGATGACGACGGCCAGCACTCCCACCGGGGTGGCGAGCCGCCGGACGCGGGAGGTGGGGACGGGGGCCGGCGGGAAGACCGGCGGGTACGGGTGACCGGACGTCGGCGGCGGCTGCTGTCCGGACGCCGGTGGCTGTCCGGGCATCGGTGGCGTCGGCGGGCGGCCCGGGGCGGGCCGGGAGCCCGGCGCCCGGGGTGCGGCGGCTGGAGTAGGCGTTGCGTCCACCCGGTGATTGTCCCCGCTGATACGGAAAGGCGCAGCCCGGTCCGGGCTGCGCCTCGCGATTCGTACGTGTGCTGCGTGTGTCAGGAGATCTGGGCCTGTCCGGCCGCCGCCCTGGCCGCGGCCATCTCCGCCGACTCCTTCGGCATACCGAGGCCCGCGGCCTTCATCGCGAGGCCGACGACCCCGCCGAGGAGGATGACGGCCATGCTTGCCCAGAAGCCGATCGGGTTGGCCGCGACCACGAAGACGCCGGCGGCGCAGAAGCCGATGAAGGAGATGATGACACCGGTCCAGGCGGCCGGGGTGTGTCCGTGGCTGCTGCCCGCCATGAGTTGCTCCTTGTTGGTGATGCGCTGTTGGTATCGCTGTACGCAAAGCTGGTGCCGCTGTTGGTGCCGCTGTGCAGAAAGCTCGGCTTCATTGTCCCGTACGTGCCGATAGGACGTGAGCTGGGGGGTCATGGCTCGCGCGTCGGGTCCTCGCCGCGGTCCAGGGCCTTCCACAGGTCCTCCGGCCGGTCCGGGTCCGGGGCGGTGCGTGCGGCCTTGCGGGGGCGGGGGGTGCCGTCCCGTTCGTACCGTCCCGACATGGTCGGCCAGAGCTTCCCGTACCGCAGGGCGAGCAGCCCGGCGAGGAGGATCAGCAGGCCGCCGGCCGCGGTGACGTAGGGCCACCCGGTGTGGCCGAGGGCGCCGATGGTCGCCGAGGCGTCACCGGTGGTCTGGGCGGCCTTCTCGTCGAGTGCCGCGCTGTCGGAGGCGCCGAGGCAGGCGCTCAGTCCGGCACCGAGGCCGCTGAGGGCGAGGAGCCCGGCGACGATCAGCCGCCCGCCGCCGCGGACGGCGAACACGGCGACGAGGGCGGCCAGGCCGACTACGGCGAGGGCCGCCGGGAGGCCCGTGACGTCCTGGCCGTCGGCGGTCAGCGGCAGGGAGCCGCCGCCGACGGCCGCCCGGCCCTCGGCCCAGGTCTGGCCGGAGGCGAGCAGGACGACGGTGGCCCCGGCCGCCCCGAGGAGCAGGCCGGCGGCCAGGCTGCGGCGGCTTCCCGACGCGTCGGGCGCGGTGGCCGCTTGGGCACGGGGCTGGGGTACGGGGACAGCACTCACATACCCCACTATCCCCTACGGCCTCGTCAGCCGTGGAGCCGGTTGGCCGTATGCACCGCCCGGAGCACGGCCGCGGCCTTGTTGCGGCACTCGGTGTCCTCGGCCACCGGGTCGGAGTCGGCGACGACACCCGCTCCGGCCTGGACGTACGCCGTGCCGTCGCGGAGCAGGGCGGTACGGATGGCGATGGCGGTGTCGGAGTCCCCGGCGAAGTCGAGGTAGCCGACGCAGCCTCCGTACAGTCCGCGGCGGGTCGGCTCGAACTCCTCGATGATCTGCATCGCGCGGGGCTTGGGGGCGCCGGAGAGGGTGCCCGCGGGGAAGCACGCGGTGAGGACGTCGAAGGCGGTGCGGCCCTCGGCGACGCGGCCGGTGACGGTGGAGACGATGTGCATGACGTGCGAGTACCGCTCGATCGACATGAAGTCGACGACCTCGACGGTGCCGGGTTCGCAGACCCGCCCCAGGTCGTTGCGGCCGAGATCGACGAGCATCAGGTGCTCGGCGCGCTCCTTGGGGTCGGCGAGGAGTTCCTCGGCGAGGGCCTGGTCCTCCTGCGGGGTGGCGCCGCGGTGCCTGGTCCCGGCGATCGGGTGGACCATGGCGCGGCCGTCCTCGACCTTGACGAGGGCTTCCGGGCTGGAGCCGGCGACGTCGAAGCCGTCGAAGCGGAAGAGGTACATGTACGGCGACGGGTTGGTGGCGCGCAGTACCCGGTAGACGTCCAACGCGCTTGCCGTGCACGGGGTTTCGAAGCGCTGGGAGGGCACGACCTGGAAGGCCTCGCCGGCCCTGATGCGCTCCTTCACGTCCTCGACGGCGTCCTGGTACGCCTTGCCGCCCCACAGTGCGTTGTACGGGGGGAGCTCGGACGGCGGGAGGGTGGCGGGGGCGTTCTCGACCGGGCGGGAGAGGTCCTGCTCCATGGCGTCGAGACGGGCGACGGCGTCCGCGTACGCCTCGTCGACGCCGGTCGCGAGGTCGTTGTGGTTGATCGCGTTGGCGATCAGGAGGACGCTGCCGTCCCAGTGGTCGAGCACGGCCAGGTCCGAGGTGAGCAGCATCGTCAGCTCGGGGAGGCGGAGGTCGTCCTCGACGCTGTCGCCGATCTTCTCCAGGCGGCGCACGATGTCGTAGCCCAGATAGCCGACCATCCCGCCGGTGAACGGGGGCAGTCCGTCGTCGACGACCAGGTCGTGCGGGGTGTGCAGGGTCTCGATGGTGGCGCGCAGGGCCCGCAGCGGGTCGCCGTCGACGGGGACGCCGACGGGCGGGGTGCCCAGCCAGTGGGCCTGCCCGTCGCGTGCGGTGAGGGTGGCGGCGCTGCGTACCCCGATGAAGGAGTAGCGCGACCAGGTGCGCCCGTTCTCGGCGGATTCGAGGAGGAAGGTGCCGGTGCGCTCGCCCGCGAGTTTGCGGTAGAGCCCGACCGGGGTGTCGCCGTCCGCGAGGAGGCGGCGGCTGACCGGGATGACGCGCCGGTCGACGGCCAGTTTGCGGAAGGTTTCGAGATCCATGGCGGCTGACCCTACTGCGCGAGCGGGAGGACGTCGGCGTCGAAGCAGGTGCGGTCGCCGGTGTGGCAGGCGGCACCCGTCTGGTCGACCCTGACGAGGACGGTGTCGGCGTCGCAGTCGAGGGCGACGGACTTGACCTGCTGGATGTGGCCCGAGGTGTCGCCCTTGACCCAGTACTCCTGGCGGCTGCGGGACCAGTAGGTGCAGCGGCCGGTGGTGAGGGTGCGGTGCAGTGCCTCGTCGTCCATCCAGCCCAGCATCAGCACTTCGCCGGTGTCGTACTGCTGGGCGATGGCCGGGACGAGGCCGTCGGCGCCGCGCTTGAGGCGGGCTGCGATGGCCGGGTCGAGGTTGCCGGACGGCGGCGGGGTGCTGGGCGTGCGCGCGCTGGTCATGCGCCCATTGTGCCGTGGGTGCGGGAGCGGTTCCGGGTTGCGTCCACTGGGCGG
This sequence comes from Streptomyces sp. NPDC111516, assembly GCF_055635345.1. Taxonomy (NCBI): domain Bacteria; kingdom Bacillati; phylum Actinomycetota; class Actinomycetes; order Kitasatosporales; family Streptomycetaceae; genus Streptomyces; species Streptomyces sp. NPDC111516. The sequence continues at coordinate 278,510 of NZ_JBVKBV010000001.1, forward strand.
AACGCGCGCGACGGTCGTACGCTGGCGACCATGTCGACCCATGCGAAGCGTGAACGACTTCTGCTCGCCGACCTGTTGGAGGCGGCGGGACCGGAAGCCCCGACCCTGTGCCACGGCTGGACGACCCGGGACCTGGCCGCCCATGTGGTGGTCCGGGAGCGCCGGCCGGACGCGGCGGGCGGGTTGGTGCTGGGGCTGCTGAGGAACCGCCTCGAACGGGTGCAGGAGGAGTACGCGGCGAAGCCGTACGAGGAACTGATCCAGCTGATCCGCACCGGGCCGCCGCGGATGTCCCCGTTCGGTCTGAAGCCGATCGACGAGGCCGCCAACACCGTCGAGTTCTACATCCATGCGGAGGATGTGCGCCGGGCCCAGCCGGACTGGTCGCGGCGGGAGCTGGATCCGGTCTTCGCCGACGTGCTGTGGTCGCGCGCCGAGAAGACGGCCCGGATGCTGGGCCGCAACTCCCCGGTGGGGCTGGTGCTGCGCCGCCCCGACGGCCAGACGGCCGTGGCGCACAAGGGCACCCCGGTGGTGACGGTCACCGGCGAGCCGGGCGAGCTGCTGCTCTTCGCGTTCGGCCGGCAGGACGCGGCGACGGTGGGCCTGGACGGCGACCAGGAGGCGATGGCCCGGCTGCACACGGCGGAGCTGGGGATGTAGGGCCGAGCTCCGCTCACGGGTCCGGGTCAGCGGGGGAGTTCCGCGCGGCGCAGCCGGGTGAAGGCCAGACCGGCTGTCGCCCCGGACGCGCACACTGCGGCGCTGGTGACGAAGACCGGGCCCGTCCCCCAGGTGGCGACGGCGGCTCCCGTGACCGGGTAGCTGAGCGGCGCGATCGCGTGGGTGAAGAGCGTCGACACCGAGGTGACCCGACCCAGATAGGCGGGGTCCGTGACCGTCTGGATCAGGGCACCGCACAGGGAACCGCCGAGGCCCGCGAAGAGCCCGATGCAGACGGCGACGGCGACGGCGGGGCCCAGCGAGGGCGTGTGGGCCAGGGCCGCTATGGCGACGGCGCCGATCAGCGTCATCAGGCACATCACGAGCCCGGCCCGCGGTACCCGGCCGCGCACGGCGAGCACCAGGGCCGACGCACCGGCGCCGATCCCGAACGCGGCGACGATCCAGCCCATGCCGGAGGCGCCCCAGCCTCGCTCGCGGGCGAGCAGGATCAGTCCGAGGTTGAGCGGCCCCGCGAAGCCCAGTTCGCTGAGGGCGACGGCGAGCATCAGCGGTCCGAGCACCGGGTGACGTCGGATGTGGCGCAGCCCGTCGGCCAGGTCGTGCCGGGCGGTGCCGGACGGTTCGGCGGATTCCCGGGCGGGCAGTGGGCTGATCCGCAGGGACAGGAGCAGCGGCAGTGATACGGCGAAGAGCACCCCGGCCGCGGCGAACGCGAGCCGCGGACCGCCGACGGCCACCGCGACACCACCGAGCGGCGCTCCGACGACATTGGCGGCGCGCGCGGCGAGTCCGCGCAGCCCCTGGACGCGGGCCAGCTGACCGGCGGCGGTGATCCGGGGCGGCAGGGCGCCGACGGCGGGCAGAAAGAGTGCGTCGACCACGCCGAAGACCAGCGCGATGGCGATCAGCATCCACACGGCGGGCGAGGTGACCAGCAGCGCGCCCGCCAGGCCCAGGACGACCAGGCAGCGGGCGGCGTCGCTGCCGATGACGACGCGACGCGGTCCGATCCGGTCGGCGAGCACTCCCCCGCCGAGCATCAGTAAGGCCCTGGGTATGGAGCCGACGGCGAGGACGAGGCCGGTCTGCGAGGCGCTGCCGGTGCGGGCGGCGGCCCAGGCGAGTGCCATGTAGTAGACGCTGTCGCCGATCATCGATGCGGCGTAGGCACCGAGCCAGCGCAGGACGTTTCCGTCGCGGTGGGCGGGGCGTTCGGGAGTTTTCGTGACGGTGACGGTCATGAGGGTCGTCCTCCCAGGACGGCGAGTCAGGTGCGGAACGGGAATGCGTACAGGTGCATGGCGACGTTCTCGCGCCCTTCCGTGTCCCCGGCCTCGTCGCGGGCGCGGCCGAGTTCCTCGTACCGGTCGATCAGCTCGTGCACCTCGCGGCTGAGCGCGGCGAGTTCCTCGGCGGTGAGCCGGGCCAGGTACTCGGAACCGGACGAGGCGCTGCGCCACTCGGGCGGCCAGCTCTGGGCCGAGTCGAGGTAGCGGAGGTACAGCTCGTTGCGCTGTTCGAACGAGAGCCGGCCGACAGCGGTGTGCGCGGCGACCTTCTCGGGCGCGTCGCTGAAGTCCTCGTCGCGGAAGCTGAGCCCCTTCGAGGCGGGCTGCCACCAGCGCTCGCGTCCGTCCTTGCCCTGCTGCTCGGCCTCCTCGATCAGGCCGTGGTCGGCGAGCTTGCGCAGGTGGTAGCTGACCAGCGAGACCGCCTCGTCGACCTGTTCGGCGAGCTGGGAGGCGGTGGCCTCACGGGAGATGTAGAGCAGTCGGTACAGCTTCATCCGCAGGGGGTGCCCGAACGCCTTCAGCGTCTCCAAATCCGAGATCCGGCGCGATTCATTGCTTGCCATGCCCTCACCGTAGACAGGAAAGGAAACTTGCGCAATCTTTATTGCGCAATAAAAGTTGTGGGATCACGGGGGTGGTGTTGCCGCGGTCGGAGCGAAGACAGCCCGCAAAACGGCGATCGCCGGACGAGGCCGAAAAATCGGCTCCGTCCGGCGATCGATGAGTACGCGGGTCAGCGCACCGGGTGTCCGGCCTCCCTGAGCGCGCCCTTGACCTCGGAGATCCGCAGATCGCCGAAGTGGAAGACGGACGCGGCGAGCACCGCGTCGGCCCCCGCCGCGATGGCCGGTGCGAAGTCCGCGAGCCGGCCCGCGCCGCCGGAGGCGATGACGGGGACGGTCACGTGCTGCCGTACCGCCGCGATCATCTCGGTGTCGTAGCCGTCCTTGGTGCCGTCGGCGTCCATGGAGTTGAGCAGGATCTCGCCCGCGCCCAACTCGGCGGCCCGGTGTGCCCATTCGACGGCGTCGATGCCGGTGCCCTTGCGGCCGCCGTGCGTGGTGACCTCGAAGGTGCCCGCGGGGGTGCGCCTGGCGTCCACGGAGAGCACCAGGACCTGACGGCCGAAGCGCTCGGCGATCTCCCGGATGAGGTCGGGGCGGGCGATGGCCGCGGTGTTGACGCCGACCTTGTCCGCGCCGGCCCGCAGCAGCTTGTCGACGTCGTCGGCGGTACGGACGCCGCCGCCGACGGTGAGCGGGATGAAGACCTGCTCGGCGGTGCGGCGCACCACGTCGTAGGTGGTCTCCCGGTCGCCGCTGGACGCGGTGATGTCCAGGAAGGTCAGCTCGTCGGCGCCCTCGGCGTCGTACAGCTTCGCCATCTCGACGGGGTCGCCCGCGTCGCGCAGGTTCTGGAAGTTGACGCCCTTGACGACCCGGCCCCGGTCGACGTCCAGGCACGGAATGACGCGTACCGCGAGAGTCATCGCGCACCTGCCCGGTAGGCCTCGACCTCGACCTCGACGACCAGGCTCGGGTCCACCAGACCGGACACGATGATCATCGAAGCCGCGGGGCGGACATCGTCGAAGAGTTCCTTGTGGGCGCGGCCGACCTCGTCCACGTCCCGGGCGTGCGTGACGTACATCCGGGTGCGGACGACGTCCTCACGGCCCAGACCGAGCTGCTTCAGCGCGTCGAAGGCGACCTTGAAGGAGGTGACGGTCTGCTCGTACGGGCCGCCCGCGGAGATCTGTCCGTTCTCCACCGACGTGCAACCCGCCACCAGGACGAGGCCGTTCGGCAGCTCGACCGCGCGGGAGTAGCCGAACTTCTCCTCCCAGGGGGCACCTGAGGAGATGCGGTTGACGGAATCGCTCATCCGGAGACCACCTGCAGCGCTTCTTCGAGGGTGAACGCCTTCGCGTACAGCGCCTTGCCGACGATCGCGCCCTCGACGCCCGCCGGGACGAGCGAGGCGATGGCCCGCAGGTCGTCCAGCGAGGAGACGCCGCCGGAGGCGACGACGGGCTTGTCGGTGGCGGCGCAGACGTTCTTCAGGAGCTCCAGGTTGGGGCCCTGGAGCGTGCCGTCCTTGGCGATGTCGGTGACGACGTAACGGGCGCAGCCCTCGGAGTCGAGGCGGGCGAGCGTCTCGTAGAGGTCGCCGCCGTCGCGGGTCCAGCCGCGGCCGCGCAGCGTCGTGCCGCGGACGTCGAGGCCGACGGCGATCTTGTCACCGTGCTCGGCGATGATCTTGGCGACCCACTCCGGGGTCTCCAGGGCGGCGGTGCCGAGGTTGACCCGGGTGCAGCCGGTGGCGAGGGCGGCGGCGAGCGAGGCGTCGTCGCGGATGCCGCCGGAGAGCTCGACCTTGATGTCCATGGAGCGGGCGACCTCGGCGATCTGCGCCCTGTTGTCACCGGTGCCGAACGCGGCGTCCAGGTCGACGAGATGCAGCCATTCGGCACCCGCCTGCTGCCAGGCGAGAGCGGCCTGCAGCGGGTCGCCGTAGGAGGTCTCGGAACCGGACTCGCCGTGGACGAGGCGGACGGCCTGGCCGTCGCGGACGTCGACGGCGGGGAGGAGTTCAAGCTTCGGCATTACAGCGTCTCAATCCAGTTGGTCAGCAGCTGGGCGCCGGCGTCGCCGGACTTCTCGGGGTGGAACTGGGTGGCCCACAGGGCGCCGTTCTCCACGGCCGCGACGAACGGCTCGCCGTGGGTGGCCCAGGTGACCCGGGGCGCGCGGATCTTGGCGTTGGTGACCTCCAGGCTCCAGTCGTGCACTGCGTAGGAGTGCACGAAGTAGAACCGGGCCTCGGGGTCGAGACCTGCGAAGAGCTGGGAGTCCTCGGGGGACCGCACGGTGTTCCAGCCCATGTGCGGGACGATCGGGGCCTTCAGCGGTGCGACGGTACCGGGCCATTCGTCCAGCCCCTCCGTCTGAACGCCGTGCTCGATGCCGCGCTCGAAGAGGATCTGCATACCGACGCAGATGCCCATGACGGGGCGGCCGCCGGCCAGCCTGCGGCCGATGATCCATTCGCCGCGGGCCTTCTTCAGCCCCTCCATGCAGGCGGAGAACGCGCCGACACCGGGCACCAGCAGCCCGTCGGCGTTCATCGCCTTCTCGTAGTCGCGGGTGATCTCGACATCCGCACCGACGTGGGCGAGGGCCCGCTCGGCGGAGCGGACGTTGCCGAAGCCGTAGTCGAAGACGACGACCTTCTTCTTGCCGCCCAACCTCTTGTCACTCGTCTTGTCGCTCACAGTCCTACCTCAGTCCCAGAGTCCCTGGATCCGCATGACGCCCGCGACCAGGCACATCACGGACCCGATACCGAGCAGGACGATGACGCCCCTGGGCATCTTCTGCTTCGAGAAGGAATAGACGCCGCCTGCCAGGAAGAGGCCGACGACTATCAGTACGGTGCTGAGGCCGGTCACAGCGCACCCTTCGTGGAGGGAATGATTCCGGCGGCCCGCGGGTCGTGCTCACTGGCGTAGCGCAGGGCACGGGCGAGCGCCTTGAACTGGCACTCCACGATGTGATGGGCGTTGCGCCCGTACGGCACGTGGACGTGCAGGGCGATCTGCGCCTGGGCGACGAAGGACTCCAGGATGTGCCGGGTCATCGTCGTGTCGTACGAGCCGATCATGGGCGCCATGTTCTCGGGCTCGGTGTGCACCAGGTAAGGGCGGCCCGAAAGGTCGACGGTGACCTGGGCCAGCGACTCGTCCAGCGGGACGGTGCAGTTGCCGAAGCGGTAGATGCCGACCTTGTCGCCGAGTGCCTGCTTGAACGCGGCGCCGAGCGCGAGGGCGGTGTCCTCGATGGTGTGGTGCGAGTCGATGTGCAGATCGCCGTCGGTCTTGACCGTGAGGTCGAAGAGCCCGTGCCGGCCGAGCTGGTCGAGCATGTGGTCGTAGAAGCCGACCCCGGTCGACACCTCGACCTTGCCGGTTCCGTCGAGGTTTATCTCGACGAGGACCGAGGTTTCCTTGGTGGTGCGTTCGACTCTTCCTACGCGGGCCGCGCGAGTCATGCGTCGTGCTCCTTCTTGGCGATCTCATTTACAAGCGTGCGTACCGCATCGAGGAACGCGTCGTTCTCTGCCGGGGTGCCCGCGGAGACCCGCAGCCATCCCGGTACGCCGTTGTCCCGGACCAGGACGCCCCGGTCGAGGATCCGCTGCCAGGCGGTGTGGCTGTCGGCGAAGCGGCCGAACTGGACGAAGTTGGCGTCCGAGTCGGTGACGTCGTAGCCGAGCGCGCGCAGCTCCGTGACGATCCGGTCGCGCTCGCTCTTGAGCTGGGCGACGTATCCGAGCAGCGTATCGGTGTGCTCCAGGGCGGCGAGCGCGGTGGCCTGGGTGACGGAGGACAGGTGGTACGGCAGCCGCACCAACTGGACCGCGTCGACGACGGCGGGGTCGGCGGCGAGGTAGCCGAGGCGCAGCCCGGCGGCGCCGAACGCCTTCGACATGGTGCGCGAGAGCACCATGTTCGGCCGGCCCTCGATCAGCGGGAGCAGTGAGGCATGGTAGCTGAACTCGCCGTACGCCTCGTCGACGACGACCATCGACGGCTTGGCGGCCTGGGCCGCCTCGTACAGCGCGAGGACGGTGTCGGCGTCCACGGCGGTGCCGGTGGGGTTGTTGGGCGAGGTGATGAAGACGACGTCGGGCCGGTGCTCGGCGATGACCTTCCGGGCCGCGTCGACGTCGATGGTGAAGTCCTCGTTGCGCGGTCCGGAGATCCAGCCGGTGCCCGTGCCTCGCGCGATGAGGGCGTGCATGGAGTACGAGGGCTCGAAGCCGATCGCGGTACGTCCCGGGCCGCCGAAGGTCTGGAGCAGCTGCTGGAGCACCTCGTTGGAGCCGTTGGCGGCCCACACGTTGGCGAGGGCGACCTCGTGGCCGGCGGTGCGGCTGAGGTAGCGGGCCAGTTCCGTACGGAGTTCGACGGCGTCCCGGTCGGGGTAGCGGTTGAGGCCGCGGGCGGCCTCGCGGACACGCTCGGCGATCCGGTCCACGAGCGCGTCGGGCAGCGGGTACGGGTTCTCGTTGGTGTTCAGCCGAACCGGTACGTCGAGCTGCGGGGCCCCGTACGGGGACTTGCCGCGCAGTTCGTCGCGGATCGGGAGCTCGTCGCTGCGGGTGGCCTTGCGAGGGGTGTTGCTGTGCGTCACTGCTGTGGAACCTCTCCGCCGAACCTGGCCTTGAGCGCGGCGCCGTGGGCGGGGAGGTCCTCCGCCTCGGCGAGGGTCACGACATGGTGGGTGACCTCGGCGAGCGCGTCGCGGGTGTAGTCGACGATGTGGATGCCGCGCAGGAAGGACTGCACCGAGAGGCCCGAGGAGTGGCAGGCGCAGCCGCCGGTGGGCAGGACGTGGTTGGAGCCGGCGCAGTAGTCGCCGAGCGAGACCGGGGCCCACGGGCCGACGAAGACCGCTCCGGCGTTGCGTACCCGGTCGGCGACGGCGGCGGCGTCGGCGGTCTGGATCTCCAGGTGCTCGGCGGCGTACGCGTCGACGACCTTGAGGCCGTCCTCCAGGTCGTTGACCAGGACGATCGCGGACTGGCGGCCGGCCAGCGCGGGCTCGATCCGGTCGGTGACGTGCTTGGTCGCGGCGACCTGCGGCTTCAGCTCGGCCTCGGTGGCGGCGGCCAGCTCCTCGGAGTCGGTGACGAGGACGGCGGCGGCCATCGGGTCGTGCTCGGCCTGGCTGATCAGGTCGGCGGCGACGTGCACCGGGTCGGCGGTGGAGTCGGCGAGGATCGCGATCTCGGTGGGGCCCGCCTCGGCGTCGATGCCGATCCGGCCCTTGAGGAGGCGCTTGGCGGCGGCGACATAGATGTTGCCGGGGCCGGTGACGAGGTTCACCGGAAGGCATTCGGCTGTTCCGTACGCGAACATCGCGACGGCCTGGGCGCCGCCCGCGGCGTACACCTCGTCGACGCCGAGCAGGGCGCAGGCGGCGAGGATGGTCGGGTGCGGCAGACCACCGAAGCCCTTCTGCGGCGGGGACGCGACGGCGATGCCCTCGACACCCGCCTCCTGGGCCGGTACGACGTTCATGACGACGGACGACGGGTAGACGGAGCGCCCGCCCGGTACGTACAGCCCGACGCGCTCGACCGGCACCCACTTCTCGGTGACGGTGCCACCGGGGACGACCTGGGTGGTGTGCGTGGTTCGGCGCTGCTCGCGGTGGACGAGGCGGGCGCGGCGGATCGACTCCTCCAGCGCGGCCCGTACGGCGGGGTCGAGCCCCTCCAGCGCCTCGGCGATCGCCGCGGCCGGAACGCGGACCGAGTCGATCCGTACGCCGTCGAATTTCTCCCCCCACTCGATCACTGCCGCCGAGCCACGATGGCGTACGTCCTCGCAGATGGGCCGCACCGTCTCCAGGGCGGCTTCCACGTCGAACTCGGCACGGGGCAGCAGGTCGCGCAGGTCTCCACCCTCGGGGAGGACATCGCCGCGCAGATCGATTCGAGAGATCACACCGCAATTCTCGCAGACCGCCCGCGGCGTCCGGTCGCCCGTATCACTGGCTGATACATCTCCCGGGTGTCACTGCTGACCAATAGCGTTCACGTCGTCACCCAGCGGGAAGAACAGCTCCGAGCGGAAGGGGCACCCCGTGACCGAACCGCACGACGGCGATTTTCCGGACGGTCTCAGCGCGGCCGAGCTGGGCATGTGGCAGGCCTTCCGGAACGGCAGCACCTACGATCTGCGCGCCCGCGACCCAGCGCGGGACGATCCGTTCGCGCCGCGCGTCTGGGGACCGGAGCGCAGTGTCGACGGGCGCGTCGTCGCCCGGCTGTTGCTGGCCGGACCGCCACCGCGGCCCGGCCGGGTCGCCGCGCTGAAGCTCCGGGGCGTACGGATCACCGGGACACTCGATCTCGCGGGCGGGCGCGTCGCGCCGTACGTCGAGCTGACCGGCTGCCGCTTCGAGAACGAGGTGGTGCTGCCCGAATGCCATTTCACGACGTTGCGGATCGTCGGCTGCGCGATGCCGAGACTGGAGGCGGCCCGGCTGCGCACCGAGGGCGATCTGCATCTGCCACGCTGCCGCGTCAAGCGCGGGATCCGGCTCACCGACGCCCAGATCGGCACCGATCTGCTGATCAACCAGATCGAGATCGGGCCGGACCGGGGCGGGCGCGCCCTGGCCGCCGACGGGCTGGCGGTCGCCCAGGACCTCCAGGCGGAGCTGATCGAGGCGCGCGGCGAGCTGAGCCTGCGCGGGGCGAAGGTCGGCGGTTCGCTGAGTCTGCGCGGCAGCCGGCTGCGCGGCAGGGAGGGCCGACGCGCGCTGAACGCCCCGCAGTTGACGGTCGAGCGGACGCTGTACATGAGCGAGGCGTGGGTCAGCATCGACACGGGGATCCAGGGCACCACTCCCCCGTACGGCATCGTCATGGCCCCGACCCCGACCCCGGCGCGCGGGACGCGTTCGCAGATCTTCGATTGCCGCGGCGGAGTGCGCCTGGACGACGGACGGTTCGGCGACGCGGTCGATCTGCACAAGGCACGGTTCGTACTGGCCAGGCACGAGGAGCTGTCGCTGCGCCGGATCGTCACCCCGGAGCTGCGGTTCAACGCGGAGCGGCCGGAGGAGGGCCGGGTCGTGCTGAACGGCGCGAAGGTCGTCACACTGATCGATGTGTCCACCAGCTGGCCTGGGCCCGGCGGTCTGGCGATGGGCGGTTTCGTCTACGAGAACCTCGTCCCGTACGGACACTTCCCGCTCTCCCGGCGCCTGGAGTGGGTGGCGGCGGCGACCCCGGAGTACGTACCGGAGCCGTACGAGCGCCTCGCGACGGTACTGCGCAACTGCGGGGAGGACGCGGACGCCCGAGAGGTGCTGCTGGCCAAGCAGCGGCGGCGGCGCGAGACGCTGCCGCCCGCCGCGAAGCTCTGGGGCTTCCTGCAGGACTGGACGGTGGCGTACGGCTACCGGCCGGGGCGGGCCGCGGTGTGGATGGCGGTGCTGTGGGCGGCAGGCGCGCTGGCCTTCTCCCGGCACGTCCCGGCGGCGATCAAACAGGATGAGCACCCGCTGTGGAACCCGGCACTGTACGCGCTCGACCTGCTGGTGCCGGTGATCAATCTCGGTCAGGACGGTTACTGGCGGATGGAGGGCGGCTGGCAGTGGGGGTCGGCCGTGCTCATCCTGCTCGGCTGGATACTGGCCACGACGGTCGCGGCCGGCGCGTCCCGGCTGCTGCGCCGGGGCTGACCGGATCCGGCCACGACCGGGACTTCGGGCGGCAGCCCGGCCACCCCGAGGCGTGTCGCGGGGCGGCCGTCACGGTTGCCTCGGCCGCGGCCTTCGCGGCGGCCTCCGCCATGGCCGTCACGGCGGAGGCCACGGTCGAACGACCGGCCGAGCCGCGAGCGAAGTACCGGAAACGTCTCGCCGGATCAACAGGAACAAGCCGGATTCCCGGCCTTCCTTTGCTTTTTATTGACCAAGTTCGATACAACCCATTCACTCGGCACCAAAGCTTCACAGTGCCCCTCTGGCGCCGTCCCGACCAGCGCTTTTCAATGGTCTGCACCATGCCATTCCTTCGCGCTCTGCTCCGTACCGCGCGCATGATCCGGCGCTCCCCGCAGGGGTCCGCCGGACTGCCCGCGGACGACGTGGTGCTGCTCGACGCCCCCGACGAGCGGCTCTCCCCGGCGCTCGTCGCCGCCGCCGCCGGGGAGTACGAACCGGCCGCGAAACTCCTCGCCACCACCCGGGACGGCGCCGAGTGGGAGAACCGGGACCGGTACCTCGGCCGGCTCGTCACGTTCGCCCGCAACCGCGACGGCTGGCTGACCGACTGGCTCGACGCCGCGCCGCACGACCCGGACGCGCTGCTCGTCAAGGCGGAACTGGCGGTCCGCCGGGCCTGGGAGTCGCCCGTCCGGGCCGAGCAACTGCGCGAGGTGGGGCCGCTGATCACCGCGGCGGCCGAGAGCGATCCGCGCGACCCGGTGCCCTGGCGGCTCGCGCTCGACCACGCGCGCGGCACCCATGCCACGCACACCACCTTCGAGGCGCTGTGGGAGCAGGCGATCCAGCGCTCCTCGCACCACTTCGGCTGCCATGTCGCGGCGCTGCGCTACCTCTCCGCCGCCTGGTACGGCTCGCACCGCGAATGCTTCGACTTCGCCGAGCGGGCCGCCGAGGACTCGCTGCCCGGCTCGCTGGTGCAGGCGCTGCCGCTGCGGGCCGCCTTCGCCCTGCTGATCGAGGGGCCACACGCCCGTACCACCTCGGTGCGGGAGGAACGGATCGACGCGGCGGCGGATCTGGCCATCACCCTGTCCGCCTCGTTCGCGCCCGGCGACCCCTGGCCCGCCGAGGTCCGCAACCTGCTGGCGTTCGTGCTGGTCGCCCGGGGCCGCTGGGGCGAGGCGCTGGAACAGTTCCGGCGGATCGGACCCCACGCGGCGTCGTTCCCGTGGTCGTCCGTCTCCGACGATCCGCTCGGCCGGTTCCTCGACGCGAGGAACGACGCGCGGCTCCGGGTGGCCTGTGTGACAACTTTGCCGGGACGGGCCGACCGGGGCCGGCCCCGCGGCCATTACGCTTGACCGTTGTGACCACCGCTCACCTGCCTCTGTTCCCGCTGAACGCGGTGCTGTTCCCCGGCCTCGTGCTGCCGCTCAACGTCTTCGAAGAGCGTTATCGCGCCATGATGCGCGAGCTGCTGAAGACCGACGACGACCAGCCCCGCCGCTTCGCCGTGGTCGCGATCCGCGACGGCCACGAGATCGCCCCGACGGCCGCCGGAATGCCGGATCCGACGAGCACCCCCGTCGAGCGCGGCCCCGCGGACGGCTTCGGCCCCGACCCGATCCAGACCTTCCATCGGGTCGGCTGCATCGCCGACGCGGCAAAGATCCGGGAACGGCCGGACGGCAGCTTCGAGGTCCTCGCGACCGGCACCACCCGGGCCAAGCTGCTCTCCGTGGACGCGAGCGGCCCTTATCTGACGGCCGAACTCGACGAGCTGGAAGAGGAACCCGGCGAGGAGGCGGGCGCACTCGCCGAGGGCGTCCTGCGGGCCTTCCGCAGCTACCAGAAGCGGCTGGCCGGGGCGAGCGAACGGTCCCTGACGACGGGCGCGAACCTGCCCGACGACCCCTCCGTCGTCTCGTACCTGGTCGCGGCGGCCGCCGTACTCGACATCCCGTCGAAGCAACGGCTGCTCCAGGCACCCGACACCGCGACCCGGCTGCGCGAGGAACTGACGCTGCTGCGTTCCGAGACCGCCGTCATCCGGCATCTGCCGTCCTTGCCCGCGGCCGACCTGACGCGTCCCCCCATCCACCCGAACTGACCGGCCCACCCGAGGACCCTCCCCCGTGGCGAAGAAGCCGAAGAAGCAGCAACAGCCCGGCGGCACCCCGGCGACGGTCGCGCTGACCGCGACCGGCACGGCGTTCACCGTCCACTCCTACGACCACGACCCGGCGTCGGCCTCCTACGGCGAGGAGGCGGCCGAGGCCCTGGGCGTCTCCCCCGACCGGGTCTTCAAGACCCTGGTCGCGGAGGTGGACGGCACCCTCACCGTGGCGGTCGTCCCGGTGGCCGGCTCCCTCGACCTCAAGGCGCTGGCCTCCGCGGTGGGCGGCAAACGGGCCACGATGGCCGACCCCGCAGCGGCGGAACGCACCACCGGCTACGTACGGGGCGGCATCTCGCCCCTGGGCCAGCGGAAGCGGCTGCGTACGGTGCTGGACGCGTCGGCACGGTCCCACGAGACCATCTGCGTCTCGGCGGGCCGACGCGGCCTGGAGGTCGAACTGTCCCCTGTGGACCTGGCGTCGCTGACGGGGGCGGTGTTCGCGGAGATCGGCCGGGGGTAGGCCCGTCCCATCCTGCGGTCCTCCTGGCCGCCCCCCACCGCGCCCCGCGCCCTAAGAGGAGCTCACAAAATGGGCGTCCGGCTCGCGGCGTCTGGCACGCACGCTCGCTGCGTTGCCGAAACGCCCTAGTAGCTCCGCTACAAGGACCTTCCAGCGCCTTGCGATCGCACGCACCAGACGCCGCGAGCTGATCGGACTCCCATTTTGTGAGCTCCTCTAAGACCCGGCCGGTGGCACCGGCGGCACATCCCCACCCGCACCCGAACCACCGGACGCCGCTCCCGGACCCGCCCCCGGCACGGGCCCACCCGAGGCCCACCCCGCAAACGCCCCCCACTCCGGCTCCGGATCCCGCGGCCCGAACAACGCGGTCAGCCCCAGATGAACCGCCATCGCCCCGATCGACCACACCAGCAACGCGGCCCAATTCGCCCGCAGCCGAAGCGGCGCGTCGAAGACCACCCCCTTGCCGACCGCCCGCGCGTGCGCGACCACGTCCTGGTTCGGTCCGAGCCACACCCCGAGCCGCCAGGCCAGCAGCGAACCGAACAGCCCGCCCAGCGCGAGCCCCACCACGAGGGCGATGCCGCCGCGCCGTTGGAACCAGAAGACCAGCGCCGCGGAGAGCGCGCCGAAAGCCAGCGCGAGCAGCACGAACGTACCGTCGGCGCCGATCGCCTCCTCGCCCTCGCTGTCGCTGAGGAAGACGGCCGTGCCGTCGGAGATCAGCGGAACCCGCGGGGCCAGCCACACCCAGAGGAGTCCGAGCCCGACGCCGGCGACGGTCACGAGCACGGTGACGACAGCGGCCCGCCACAGATCCGACCCGCGGTCGTTCTCCCCCTGGGACTCCACCGAGGTGGCCCCGGAGCCGGGGCCACCAGGACCACCGGGCCCACCCCATTTCGCAGGGGTCTGCCAGGGGCCGTTGGACGAGGGCTGGTGCGGCGGCGTCAGAGGTGCTGTCACCGTGCCATCGTGCCAGGCGTACCTCTGCCGCGCCTCACCGGACCGCTGCCCTGCGGTACGCCCAGGTGGCCACGGCCAGCGAGAGGACGCCGACAACGGCACAGACCGCGAGATCCAGCGCGACGACCGCCCAGTCGGGGTGCGCGTCGAAGGACCGCGAGAGCGCCTCGACACCGTACGTCGAGGGCAGCAGATCGCGGGCCCAGCCGATCGGCGCGGGCAGCCGGTCGGGCGGCAGGATGCCGAGCAGCAGCGCCGCCGACATGCCCAGCTGCCCGAGCAGGGTGGCCAGCTCCTGCCGGGGGGCGAGCAGTCCCAGCGCCGCGCCGAGCCCGGAGAGCGCCGCCCCGGAGAGCGGGATGACGACGACGAGCACCCACAGATGCGTCAGCGGCAGTCCGAACAGCACGCTCCCCGCCACGGCCGTGACGATCGTGCCGGGCACGGTGAAGGAGGCGTACGCTCCCGCCGCGCCGAGCACCACGGCGGCGGGCGGCACCGGCAGGGTCGCGTAGTGGTCGAGCCCGCCGCCGGCCCGCAGTTGCCCGAAATACTGGGCGAGCAGGTTGAGCGCGACGAAGGCCACCACGAGGACGCTGGAACCGGCGACGACGGCCCGCGCCTCGGAGCCGCCGTCGACGACCCCGCGCATCAGCACCATGATCCCGACGGACTGGAAGGTCGCGACGAAGAGCAGCGGGATACGGGCGACCCTGGCCCGGGACAGCTGGGCGCGGTAGACGGCCGCGAGCGAGGGGAACAGCCGGGCCCGCGGCGCGAGCGGTGCGGCAGCGGCCTCCTCATGACCGGCCCGGCCGTCATCGGCGGTCCGGACGGGTCCGGTCACCGCCTGTGCGGGAACGATGCTCGTCACCTGGCGCTGCTCCTGTTCGTTCCCTGCGGAGCCACGCACGCGCGCCCGGCAGCCCCACTCGTCCCGGTCGCCCCGCGCGCCCCGATCACCCCGGTCATGCCTTCACCAGTCCCTTGGCCGCGTCCCCGCCGAGCGCGAGGTAGACGTCCTCCAGGCTCGGCCTCGCCAGCGTGAAGTCGTCGAGTGCCGCGAAGGCCGCGCCGCCGGTCACGGCGGCGACCGCCGCCCGTGCGTCGTCGGGGCCGAGCCGCAGCACCCAGCGACGCCCGGACTCCTGGGCCGAGCCGCGAAGCGCGGCCACTTCGGGTACGTCCAGGGGCGCCCGTTCCCGCCACACCAGCTCGACCCGGACCTCGCCCGCGACCCGCTCCTTGAGCCCGGTCGGCGTGTCGCAGGCGATGACCCGGCCGCGTTCGATCACGGCGACCCGGTCAAGGACCGTCTCGGCCTCGATGACGTTGTGGGTGACGAGCAGCACCGTCGCGCCGCGTTCGGCCCGGCGCCGGTCCACGGCGGCCCAGACGGCGCGCCGCGCGACGGGATCCATCCCGGTCGTCGGCTCGTCCAGCACCAGCACCGGCCGCTCGCCGACCAGCGCGGCGGCGAAGCAGGCGAGCCGCCGCTGTCCGCCGGAGAGCTTCTTCAGGGGACGTGCCGCGATCTCGGTGAGGCCGAGTTCGTCGAGTACGGCGTCGCGCTCGGCGCGGGCGTCCCGTACCGGCAGGCCGCGCAGCCGTCCGGTGGTCTCGGCGGCGAGCGACACGGTCAGTTCGTCGAGGGCGGTGGACTCCTGGCCGAGGTACCCGATCAGCCGGGCGGCCCGCTCGGGGTGGCGCACGAGATCGTGGCCCAGCACGGTGACGCTGCCGGAGTCGGGCCGCATCAGCCCGGTGAGCTGCCGCACGAGGGTGGATTTTCCGGCGCCGTTGGGGCCGAGCAGTCCGAAGATCTCGCCGCGCCGCACATCCAGGCTGATCCCGTCGGTGGCGCGCACCTCGGGGGTGCCGGGCGCACCGCGGCGGCCGCGGGCGGCGGGATAGGTCTTGACCAGATCACGCACCGCGCACACGGTTCCGGTCGCCGTCTGCGCCTGTGCTGTGCCCGTACTCACGAGGTACGAGAGTACGGGGTCGGATGCCCCGTATCGTGCCCGGGGCCGGGCGGCCGGGCACCGGTGGGGCGATCTCCGACCGGGTTCCCGCCCGCGGGCCCGCCGGGGCGTCAGTCGGCGGACGGACCCGTCCGCTCCGTCACGGGGGTGTGTTCGGCCGCGGCCCGTACGTCGATCTCCCGCCAGAATCCCGCCCGGATCGCGTAACGGTCGTGCTCGTCGATCTGGTCGTCCTTGTGGGCGAGGAGGCCGAACCGTGCCGCGTACCGCAGGAGTTCGCCGTCGATGCGGTGCGGGATGCGCGGGTACATGGTCGACAGCTTCTGCAGATGAGTGGTCTCCGGCAGCCGCTCCATCCAGCGGCGGGCGAAGACCTGGCCCACCTCGAAGGGGTCGCCGCCGACGGTGGTGATGTCCTCCTCGCGGTCCGCCCAGCGCTGCTCGGCGCTGGTGAGCTGGGCCAGTGTCGGGAGGGACGCGGTTTCGGCGGGCTCGCCCAGTCCGCCGCGGTCCATCCAGCCCTTGTCGGAGGACCAGCGCAGGGTCGCGTTGGCGGGCGCGGGCTGGACGGCCTGGGTGCCGGGGCCGCGCAGGCTGCCCGCCAGGTCCTTGGGGGTGGGGACGCCCCTTCCGCCGGGGCCGGGCCGGTCGGCGGGAGTGGTGGTGCTCTCCGCCGGCGCGGGGACGGTGCCGTTGGTGTCCTCCTCGGCCTGGGCCTCGGAAGCCCGCTCGGCGGAGGCGGCGAGGGCCGCCTCGGGCAGCGGTGCGGAGAGGATCGCGGCGATCTCCGGGCGGGGCGCGGGCGGTGGGGCGCAGACGCCGCCGGTCTCCTTGGCCTGTACGGCCTGGGTGATCCAGGCCCGGTCGAGCACCCTTCGTTCGTCGGCCTCGGCGACCAGGTCCTCGGACTGGTTGTAGTCGCCGTCGGCGGCCTGGACGGCCCACAGATGGACGGCGACGCCGTGTTCCTTGGCGGACATCAGTCCGGGCAGCAGATCGCCGTCGCCGGTCACCAGCACCACGTCGGAGCAGGCGCGGTTCCTGGCCAGTTCGGTGAGCTCGGCGTGCATCGCGGCGTCGACGCCCTTCTGTGCCCAGCGCCCGTCACTGCGGGTCAGAGCGCCGAGCCGGACGGTCACCCGGGGCATCACCCGCAGTCTGCGGTGCTCGGGCTGCGGTACGCGGTCGGGGGCGCCGTCGAACCAGTAGATCCGCAGCAGCGGCTGCTGCGTATCGGCCTCGGCCAGCTCCCGCAGGCCCCGGATGAGGGCCGCGTGGTCGACGGTGATGCGGGAACGGGCGGGCTCTCCGGCCAGCAGACTCGCGGCTGCACCCAGGAGGTAGCCGGCGTCCACCAGGACGACGCAACGGTCCACGCGTTCCACCCTCTTCCAGAAGTTCGGGTGTGGTCTTTGCCAAGGGTTTCCTTCGAGTCTGCCCGACCGCGCAGGGGTTGACGGCCGGAACTCGATCATCGGCGTGGCGGATCGGGAAAACGGCGCATGATACCCCCCTCATTACGCACGGTAATGATCCAACATGCATGCTTTATATCGTTATGTGAATCTGAACGCGGTCCTGGCCCCGAGAGTCCCCACAGGAGGAACACCATGGCCAAGAACAAGAACCGCAAGCAGGGCAGCCGCCAGACCCGCGCGTCCGGTCCGGAGCACGGTCCGGAAGAGACCAAGTCGAACGCGTACGAGTCGCAGATACAGCCTCAGTCGCAGGCCCAGGGCAGCCCTGCCGATGTTGCCCGTAAGCACCAGCGGCGCTTCGGCCACAACTGACCCGGGCGGATCTCCGGTCCGGCCACAGGCCGGGTGACCGAGAGGGGCGCGCCCGTTTTCGCGGGAGCGCCCCTCTCGTACAGCGGTCGTGGTCCTGCTCAGCCGGCCAGGCAGGACGGCCCGAGCAGCACCTTCAGGTCACCGAAGAGCGCCGGGTCGGGCTTCACCCGGTGCCGGTCGAGCCGGAGCACCGTCGTCTTGCGGGGGCCCTGGAGCTTGATCCGTACCTCGGTGTCGCCCCGGTGGTTGCTGAGGACCTCGCCGAGGCGGCTGACCATCGGCGGGGTGATCTTGACGGTGGGGATGGTCAGGACCACGGGAGCGTTGGTGCCGGCCGACGAGATGTCGGGGACCTGCATCTCCATGGCGACGAGCCGGGGCACGTCCTCGCGCTTGTCGAGGCGTCCCTTGACGAAGACGACGGTGTCCTCGACGAGCTGGGTGGAGACCAACTGGTAGGTGGCGGGGAAGAACATGCACTCGATGGATCCGGCCAGGTCCTCGACGGTGGCGATGGCCCAGGCGTTGCCCTGCTTGGTCATCTTGCGCTGCAGGCCGGAGATGATGCCTCCGACGGTGACGATGGCACCGTCGGAGTGCTCCCCGCCGGTCAGCTGCGAGATCGAGGAGTCGGCCTTGTCGGACAGCACGTGTTCCAGACCGAAGAGCGGGTGGTCGGAGACGTACAGGCCGAGCATCTCGCGCTCCTGGGCCAGCAGGTAGGACTTCTCCCACTCGATGTCGGAGAACTCCACGTCGAGCCCGAAGCCCGGCTCGTCGGTCTCCTCCTCGCCCATCCCGCCGAAGAGGTCGAACTGCCCCTCGGCCTCCTTGCGCTTGACCTGCACCACGTTGTCGATCATCGGTTCGTGGTGGGCGACCAGGCCCTTGCGGGTGTGGCCCATCTCGTCGAACGCGCCGGCCTTGATCAGCGATTCGACGGTGCGCTTGTTGCAGACGACCGCCTCGACCTTGTCGAGGAAGTCGGGGAAGCTGCTGTACTTCCCCTTCGCCTTGCGGCACCGGATGATCGAGTCGACGACGTTCTGACCCACGTTGCGGACGGCCGTCAGGCCGAAGAGGATCACGTCGTCGCCCTGCGCCGCGAAGTTCGACAGCGACTCGTTCACATTGGGCGGCAGCACCTTGATGCCCATGCGGCGGCACTCGTTGAGATAGACCGCCGACTTGTCCTTGTCGTCCTTGACGGAGGTCAGCAGCGCCGCCATGTACTCGGCGGGATAGTTCGCCTTCAGATACGCGGTCCAGTAGGTGACCAGGCCGTACGCGGAGGAGTGCGCCTTGTTGAACGCGTATCCGGCGAACGGGACCAGCACGTCCCAGAGGGCCTTGATCGCGGCGTCGGAGAAGCCCTTCTCCTTGGCCCCCGCCTCGAAGAGGACGAAGTTCTTCGCCAGTTCCTCGGGCTTCTTCTTGCCCATCACGCGGCGCAGGATGTCGGCCTCGCCGAGCGAGTAGCCGGCGACGATCTGGGCGGCCTTCTGCACCTGCTCCTGGTACACGATCAGGCCGTAGGTGAGGCCGAGGACCTCCTTGAGGGGCTCCTCCAACTCCGGGTGGATCGGGGTGATCTCCTGCCGGCCGTTCTTGCGCTCGGCGTAGTTCGTGTGCGAGTTCATGCCCATCGGACCCGGCCGGTACAGGGCCGAGACGGCGGAAATGTCCTCGAAGTTGTCGGGCTGCATCTGGCGCAGCAGGGAGCGCATCGGGCCGCCGTCGAACTGGAACACGCCGAGCGTGTCACCGCGGCAGAGCATCTCGTACGTCTTGGGGTCGTCCAGCGGGAGGCCGAGCAGGTCCAGCTTGACGCCCTTGTTGGACTCCACCATCTTCACGGCGTCGTCCATGATGGTCAGGTTTCGCAGGCCCAGGAAGTCCATCTTCAGCAGGCCGAGCGACTCGCACTGCGGGTAGTCCCACTGCGTGATGGTGACGCCGTCGGTGTGCCGCACCCAGATCGGGGCGTGGTCGACGATCGGCTCGCTGGACATGATCACGCCCGCGGCGTGCACGCCCATCTGCCGGACCAGGCCCTCGACGCCCTTCGCGGTGTCGATGACCTTCTTCACGTCCGGCTCGTTCTCGTACATCCCCCGGATCTCGCCCGCCTCGCTGTAGCGCGGGTGCTTGGGGTCGGTGATGCCGTTGAGGTCGATGCCCTTGCCGAGGACGTCGGCGGGCATGGCCTTGGTGAGCCGGTCGCCCATCGCGTACGGGTAGCCGAGGACGCGGGCGGAGTCCTTGATGGCGTTCTTCGCCTTGATCTTGCCGTACGTGCCGATCATGGCGACCTTGTCGGCGCCGTACTTCTCCGTCACGTACCTGATCACTTCGACGCGCCGGCGCTCGTCGAAGTCGATGTCGACATCGGGCATGGAGACGCGCTCGGGGTTGAGGAACCGCTCGAAGATCAGTCCGTGCTCGATCGGGTCGAGGTCGGTGATGCCCATCGCGTACGCCACGATCGAACCGGCTGCGGAACCTCGGCCGGGACCGACCGCGATGCCGTTGTTCTTCGCCCACATGATGAAGTCGGCGACCACGAGGAAGTAGCCCGGGAACCCCATCTGGATGATGATGTCCATCTCGTACTCGACCTGCTTCTGCCGGTCGTCGGGGACACCTCCCGGGAAGCGGCGCTCCATCCCGCGCCGCACTTCCTCCTGGAACCAGGTGATCTCCGTGAACCCGTCCGGGATGTCGAACTTCGGCATCAGGTCGCGCTTCTCGAACATGCCGCTGGTATCGATCTGCTGCGCGACCAGCAGCGTGTTGGCGCATCCCTCCTGCCAGGCGTCGGAGGAGTCGACGGCGTACATCTCGTCGGTCGTCTTGAGGTAGTAGCCGGTGCCGTCGAAGCGGAAGCGGTCCGGGTCGGAGAGGTTCTTGCCGGTCTGGATGCACAGCAGCGCGTCGTGGGCCGTGGCCTCGTGCGCGTAGGTGTAGTGCGAGTCGTTGGTCACCAGCGGCGGGATCTTCAGCTTCTTGCCGATTTCGAGGAGCCCGTCACGGACCCGGCGCTCGATCTCGATGCCGTGGTCCATCAGTTCCAGGAAGTACTTGCCCTCGCCGAAGATGTCCTTGTAGTCGGAGGCCGCCTGGACCGCCTCGTCGAACTGGCCGAGCCGCAGCCGGGTCTGCACTTCGCCCGAGGGGCAGCCGGTGGACGCGATCAGGCCCTCGGACCACTGAGCGATGGTCTCCTTGTCCATCCGGGGCCACTTCTGCAGCCAGCCCTCGGCGTACGCGTCCGAGGAGAGCCGGAAGAGGTTGTGCAGCCCCGTCGCGTTCGACGCCCAGATCGTCTTGTGGGTGTAACCACCCGAACCCGAGACGTCGTCGCGCTTCTGGTGCGGCTGGCCCCACTGGATCTTCCGCTTGTGCTTGCGCGACTCCGGAGCGACGTACGCCTCGATCCCGATGATCGGCGTCACGCCCGCCTTCTGCGCCGAATGGAAGAAGTCGTAGGCACCGTGCAGATTGCCGTGGTCGGTCATCGCGATATGGGACATGCCCATTTCATTGCACGCGTTGAACATGTCCTTGAGCCGCGCAGCACCGTCCAGCAGGGAGTACTGGGTGTGGACGTGAAGGTGCGTGAAGGGCGGCTTGGTCACGGCGCTGTGCCTCCGGGAAACGGGCGATGACTGACTGGGGGGACAGCGTGGAAGTCTACGTCTCCGAGGTGAAGGGCGAGGGGCACTCCCGGGTACGGTCGCGCGTTGGAGGGGCGGAGAAGCCGTCCCCTTTGTCATGCACGTCAGGTACCAGGAGGCACCCAGAGATGTCGGAAGCGCAGACCGGCGCGGCGCAGCGCGGGGAGCAGATTCTCGAGGTCTTCGACACCGCGTTCGGGGAGCTGCTGGCCGCCGATCCGGCTGCCTTCCGCGTCAAGTTCCGCAAGATGGCGGGCTCGGCGTTCGCCTTCTACCGGGGCACGGCGTGCCTGTTCTACAACGACCTGGAGCGGGAGCGGCACGGCGGCCCGTACCTGGACGAGCGGACCGGCCGGGTGTGGATCCACGGCGATCTGCACGCGGAGAATTTCGGCACGTACATGGATGCCAACGGCCGGCTGATCTTCAATGTGAACGACTTCGACGAGGCGTATGTCGGCCCGTTCACCTGGGACCTGAAGCGGTTCGCCGCCTCCGTCGCGCTGATCGGGTACGCGAAGGCACTGGGCGACGACCAGATCACCGAACTGGTCCGGATCTACGCGGCGGCCTACCGCGAGCGGATCCACACGCTGGCGACGGGCGCGAAGAATGACGAGGTGCCGCCCTTCACGCTCGACACGGCCGAGGGCCCGCTGCTGGACGCGCTGCGTGACGCCCGGTCGCTGACCCGGTTCGCGCTGCTGGACTCGATGACGGAGATCCGGGACTTCGAGCGCCGCTTCGCGCCGGGCGGCGGCTCGATCGATCTGGACGCGGCGACGCGCTACAAGGTGCTGGACGCCTTCGACGGCTATCTGGAGACGCTGCCGGAGTCGAGCCTGGCCCGCCCCGACTCGTACCGGGTGAAGGATGTCGTCGGCCGTCGCGGCATCGGCATCGGTTCGGCCGGGCTGCCCTCGTACAACGTCCTTCTGGAGGGCAACAGCGATGCCCTGGAGAACGATGTGGTGATCTATCTCAAGCAGGCGCAGACCCCCGCGGTCTCCCGGCACATCACCGACGCGGCCGTGCGCGAGTACTTCCAGCACGAGGGCCACCGCACGGTCATCTCGCAGCGCGCCCTGCAGGCGCACGCCGACCCGTGGCTCGGCTGGACCGAGCTGGACGGGGCCGGGCAGCTGGTCGCCGAGGTGTCTCCGTACGCGGTCGATCTGGACTGGTCCGACATCGACGATCCGGCGGAGATCGCCGCGGTCGTCGCCGACCTCGGCCGGGCGACGGCCACGATGCATTCCGCGGCGGACGACGAGAGCGGCCACTCACTGGTGCCGTTCTCCACGGAGCGGGCGATCGACGCGGCGATCGCGGCGGACGAGGAGGGCTTCGCCGGCCTGCTGGTGGACTTCGCCCACAGCTACGGCGCCCGGGCCCGCGCCGACCACCAGATCTTCGTGGACCTCTTCCGCAACGGCCGGATCCCCGGACTGTAGCGCTCCGCACGAGCGGCCCCCTTCGGGGGGAGCTGACAGGTTCACATGCGACACTCCTCAACGATGGACGTATCCGGGACGCAGCTCAGAGTCGTTCGCGCGGCGCTTTTCACAGCGCTCGTCGTGACGCTCTCGGCCGGGTCCCATGTGCTGCTCTCCCAGGTCTCGCTGCCGCTGACCGTCGTCGCCCTGCTGGCCGGCCTGGTCTTCGCCGTGGCGTACGCGCTGGCCGGCCGGGAGCGCGGCTTCGGGGCGATCGCCGGGCTGCTGGTCCCGCTGGAACTGACCGCCGACACCGTGTTCACCACCGGCCAGCACCTCTGTTACGGCGCCGCCGGCGGCCCGATCGCAGGGCCGCTGCGCTCGGTCGGTGTCGATGTGCTGTGCGGCGGCGGTGACATCGGCGCCGGTGCGGCACCGGCCGACGATGTCGGCACCCCGCTCGCCTCGGTGACCGGCGCCGGGCACACGGCGGCCACGCTGCTGGCCTCCCCCGGCCCCGCCGTGCCGTGGCTGCTGCTGGCCGCGCATGTCACGGTCGGGCTGCTCGCCGCGGCCTGGCTCCGGCGGGGCGAGTCCGCGCTCGTCGGCCTGCTGGGCGCGGTCGCCGTACTGGCGTTCCGGCCGCTGCTGACCGCGGTCGCCGTGGTGGGTACGGCCCGCCACTCCGGACACCGCAGGGTGCGCCCCGCCGGACACGGCCCGCACCTGCTCGTCCACGCCCGTCTGCTCGTGCACTCCGTGGGACGGAGGGGACCGCCGCGCTCGGCCTGCACCATCGCCTGAGCACGCACATCCCTGACGACATACCAGCCACTCCATGGAGAAACGAACATGAGCAAGCGCAACAGCCAGGCCAACAAGGCGGCGGCCCGCGAGCGTCTGCGCGCCGAACGCGAGCGCCAGGCCAAGAGGGACAAGACCCGCAGGCAGATCATCGTCGGCGTCTCGGTCGTCGGTGTGCTGGCGATCGTGGGCGCCGGCACCTGGGGCATCATGCAGCTGAACAAGCCGTCCCACTGGGCGGCGGCCAAGGACGCGAAGAACGTCACGGCGCCCAAGAACACCTCCGGCGAGAACGGCACGACCGTCGTCATCGGCAAGTCGACCGCCAAGAAGACCCTGGAGGTCTACGAGGACCCGCGCTGTCCGATCTGCGCCACGTTCGAGCAGACCGTCGGCGAGACGGTGCACAAGGACCTCGATGCCGGGAAGTACAAGATCAAGTACATCGGCGCCACGTTCCTCGACAACATGGCCAACGGCGAGGGCTCGAAGAACGCGCTGAGCGCGCTCGGCGCCGCACTCAATGTCAGCCCGGAGGCCTTCCTGGACTACAAGTCCGCGCTCTTCTCCGCGAAGTACCACCCGGAGGAGACCGACGACAAGTTCAAGGACGACGCGTACCTGATCAAGATCGCCGACACGGTCGACGCCCTGAAGGGCAACAAGGCGTTCCAGAAGGACGTTGAGGACGGTACGTACGACAGCTGGGCGATGAAGATGTCCGCGGCGTTCGACAAGAGCGGCGTGAAGGGCACTCCGACGCTGAAGATGGACGGCAAGACGCTCACCGACGGACAGAGCGAGAACGCTCCGATGACGGTGGACCAATTCAACACCGCGATCACCGCCGCGCTGAAGGGCTAGCCGAGCGGCGAAACCCCGGCAGCGGATCCCCGGCGGGCAGGCGAACTTCCTTGGTTCGCCTGCCCGCCGGACGGACGCGCTCGTACCGGACGCTCAGCGGGACGCAGAAGGTCGAGCGGGTGGGCCGTCCCGTGCACTGAGGGGCTGTTTTCGGCCACTGCGGCACATGTTGACGGCACATTACATCGCTACGGCGGGTGGCATCTCCCCCGGCTCCAATGGGGACACACCACCCGCCGGGGTAACGCGACACGTTACGCAGGCGTCTCAAACTCTGGAACGCACAGAAATATTTCTTCTCGTTTCCCCGGTTTGCCCCACGATCGATTGGGCTTGATCGATTCTCCTCAACATCTGACATGCGCACGTAATCTCCCGGCGGCGGGTGAGGAAATTCCTCCCCCACACGTCCGCGAGGAGTCCCTGTGCGCACTCTTGCCCGTATATCACCGCGTATACGTAACCGTGCGATCGGCACCGCCGTTCTGGCCGGAACCCTGGCCCTGGCACCGCTCTCCGCGTCCTCCGGCTCCGCCGCCGCGAAGGCGTCCACCTCCTCAGCATCCGCCACGTCGGTCGCATCCGCCGCATTCGCCGAGAAGTGCGCGAGCGAGGCGAGCACCTCCGCCACCGCGCGCGAGGCCCGCCCCTCGGGCACCAAGCACGCCGCGGACCCCAACGAACTCACCGCGGCCCAGGCCAAGGCCATGGACACCCAGCTCAAGGAGAGACTCGCGGACCGACGGCTCAGCGGCTCCACGCTCGCCGCGGGAGCCACCATCCCGGTGTACTTCCACGTGGTGCACTCCGGAACGACCGGCAAGCTGAGCGCGTCCGCCATCAGCAGCCAGATGAACGTGCTGAACGCGGCCTACAGCGGCCAGGGCTCCGGCAACACCAACTCCGGCTTCCAGTTCTCGCTGGCCGGCACCGACTACACGGACAACGCCTCCTGGTACAACCTCTCGTCGGGCTCCGCCGCGGAGAAGTCGATGAAGACGGCGCTGCGCAAGGGCGGCAAGAACGCGCTCAACATCTACACCGCCAACCTCGGCGGCGGCCTGCTCGGCTGGGCGACCTTCCCCAGCTCGTACAACTCCAGCCCGAGCATGGACGGCGTCGTCATCCTCGACGCCTCGCTGCCCGGCGGCTCCGCCACCAACTACAACGAGGGCGACACCGCCACCCACGAGGTCGGCCACTGGATGGGGCTCTACCACACCTTCCAGGGCGGCTGTAACGGGAACGGCGACTACGTGGCCGACACTCCGGCCGAGGCGAGCCCTGCGTACGCCTGCCCGACCGGGCGCGACACCTGCACCAACAAGACGGGGGTCGACCCGATCCACAACTTCATGGACTACACGTACGACTCCTGCATGACCCAGTTCACCCCGGGCCAGGTGCAGCGGATGAGCGACAGCTGGACCGCCTACCGCGGCTGATCCGCCCCGTACCGTCCGAAGGGCCCCGCTCGGTGCGGGGCCCTTCGCCGGTCTCGGTCACAGCGTGGCGAGGAAGCCGAGCGCGACCTTCCAGGCCAGCGCGGCCGATGCCGCGTCGTGGTCCGGCAGTTCGGGATCGGTGAACAGATGGCCCGCTCCGGGGTAGCGGTAGATCTCGACATCGGCGCCGGTCCGCTGCATCTGCAGATACCAGGAGTTCAGCCAGTCGTGCGTCTCGAACGGGTCGGGGTCCGCGACGTGCAGCTGTACCGGCAACTCGTCCACCGAGGCGTTCTCGGCGATGTCCGAGGTGCCGTGGAACATCAGCAGACCGCGGGCCTTCTCGTCGCCGAGCGCCAGGGTCTGCGCGGTGGAGGCGCCGAAGGAGAATCCGGCGTACACCAGACCCCGGTCCGAGTAGGGCGCGGCGGCCAGCACGGCCCGCCTGAGCAGTTCGTCCTTGCCCACCTCCTCCTTGTAGGCCAGGCCCTCCTCGACGGTTTCGAAGGTGTGCCCCTCGAAGAGATCGGGCACCTGCACCTCGTGCCCGGCTGCGCGTAGCCGGGCGGCGGCCGCGTGCACCGCGGGGCGCAGACCGTACGTCGAGTGGAAAAGCATGATGTTCATGAGGCCCATGGTGCCAGTTACGGTCGGAAGCATGGAGAACGACGGGATGGAGAGCGTGCTGCGTCCGCTGGTTGTCGTCGGCGGCTCGGTCGTGATCACGCTGCTGGTCGGCTGGCTGGTCGATCTGCTGCTCAGACGGACCGACGGCCGGCACCACGAGACACCGTTGTGGGGCCTGCTGCGGCGCTGCCGGATCCCGCTCCAAGTGACTCTGTGCGCGGCGCTGCTGCGGGGAACGTACACCCAGACCCGGCTCGATGTGGTCAAGGTCCACCGGGCGGGGATCGGCCAGTTCCTGACGCTGGTGCTGATCGGGGCGTCGGCCTGGCTGGTGGTACGGATCGCGGCGGCCGTCGTCGACTCCGTCTACGCCCGGTACGCCGCGAACACCCGCGATCCGGCGCGGGTGCGGCGGGTCCGCACGCAGGTGACGCTGATCCAGCGGGTGGTCACCGCGATCGTGGCGACGGTCGCCGTCGGCGCGATGCTGCTGACGTTCCCCGCGATGCGGACGTTCGGCGCCTCGATGCTGGCCTCGGCCGGTGTGCTGGGCATCGTCGCGGGCATCGCGGCCCAGTCGACGCTCGGCAATCTCTTCGCGGGGCTGCAGATCGCGTTCGGCGACATGGTGCGGATCGGCGACACGGTGGTGGTGGACGGCGAGTGGGGCACGATCGAGGAGATCACCCTGACCTTCCTCGCGGTACGCACCTGGGACGAGCGGCGGATCACGATGCCCGTCTCGTACTTCACCAGCAAACCGTTCGAGAACTGGTCGCGCGGCGGCGCACAGATGACCGGCTCGGTCTTCTTCCACCTCGACCACTCGGCCCCGGTCGCCGCGATGCGCAAACAGCTGCGGGACATCCTGGGCGAGTGTGCCGCCTGGGACGGACGCAACTGGTCCCTGGCGGTCACGGACACCACTCCGTCGACGATCCAGGTCCGCGCGGTGGTCACGGCGAAGGACGCGGACGACATCTGGACGGTGCGCTGTGCCGTGCGCGAGCAGCTCATAGGCTGGCTGCGCGATCACCACCCGTACGCGCTGCCGCGGATCGCGACGGCTCCCGCGGTGCTTCCGCCGGCCGACGAGTGGCCGAACCCACCCGGCCCGGCGGACGAGAAGCCGACCGGCTGGGACAGGTCCCCACGCACCGGACGCGGCTGACCGGGCGTGGGGCGCCCGGCGGGGCACCGCCTCATCGCAGGCTGCGTACGTCCAGCTGTCGCAGCACCCGGTCGACGACCTCCGGGTCCGTACCCGCCTCGTTGCGGGCCGAGAGCACCGCGTGGCGGGCGGCCGACATCATTTCGCGCTGGACGCGGCTGATCGCCTTGAAGCGCTCGGCACGTTTCGCGTACGCCTCGCGGCGCTCGTCGTCGACCATGTCGGGACTGATCCGCGCCCCCACGTCGTACGCGAGCCGCTGCAGCCGCTCCGCGACCTCGTCCGGGAACTCCTCGACCGCCTCGATCTCCTTGAGTCGCTGCTTCGCGGCCTTCGCGGCGCGGATCGCCAGATCCTTCTCCAGGGCCTCCTCGGCGTCCGTGTCCGCCTTGACCCGGAGCTTGCGGACCAGCCACGGCAGGGTGAGCCCCTGGACGACGAGCGTGGCCATGATCACGGCGAAGGCGATGAAGATGATCTCGTCGCGCCCCGGGAACGGCTTCCCGTCATCCGTCTTCAACGGAATCGCGAGCGCCAGCGCGACCGAGGCCACTCCGCGCATCCCGGACCACCACATGACGACGGTCTCCCGCCAACTGGTGGGGATCTCCTCGCTGACGTCGCGCCGGGTGTGCAGCCGCTTGGCGAGCCAGGTCGCGGGCAGCAGATACAGCAGGCGTACGCCGACGACGACCGCCACGATGGCCAGCCCCCAGCCGAACATCTGGAGTTCGCGGCCGCCGGCCGTGCCGAAGACGTTGTGCAGTTCGAGGCCGATCAGCCCGAAGGCGACCCCGGTGACGAGGGTGTCGACGATCTCCCAGAAGGAACGGCCGGTGAGGCGGCCGAGGACGTCGTCGGCGTCGGCGGTGCGCTCGGCGAGGAAGAGCGCGGTGGTCAGAACGGCGAGAACGCCCGACCCCATCAGCTCCTCCGCGAGCACATAGCTCACGAACGGCACCAGCAGGGTGAGGCCGACCTGGAGGGTGGCATCGCCGAGCAGGCCCATGAGTTTGATGGTGATCCAGCCGAGCACCAGACCCACCACCACGGCGACGACGGCGGAGAGGATCAGCAGCCCGAACGCCTTCGGCAGCGAGAACGTGCCGCTCACCGCGGCGGCGATCGCCACGTGGTACAGCACGATCGCGGTCACGTCGTTGAACAGCCCCTCGCCCTCCAGGATGGAGACGAGCCTGCGCGGCAGCCCGACCGAGCCCGCGACGGCCGTCGCGGCGACCGGGTCGGGCGGGGCGACGAGCGCGCCGAGCGCCACGGCGGCGGCGATGGGCAGCCCGGGGACGACCGCGTTGGCCACCGCGGCGACGGCGGCCGTCGTGATGAAGACCAGCGCCACGGCCAGCAGAAAGATCGGTCGTTTATTGGCGGCGAACTGCCGCCAGGAAGTGCGCTGCACGGAGGCGTAGAGCAGCGGCGGCAGCAGCGCGGGAAGAATGATCTCGGGTGGGATGTTCACATTCGGCACGAAGCTGAGAAACGCCATGCCGACTCCGGCGAGCGTCATCAGCACCGGTGCGGGCAGTCCGAGACGCTGCCCCAGTGGCACTGTGACCACGGCTCCGAGCAACAGCAGGAGGAGCAGTGCCATTTGGTCCACGAGGTGCCTTCCGGAACACGGCGAGCCGACCTCTTTGGTCGGCCGATCTGGACTCAAAGCCTGCCACGCAGGGCCCGCAATCCAGACAACAGCCCCTCTATGCCCGCCTCTGCACCGCTTCCCCGACCGACCATTCCTCCGATGTCTGATGGTCGGCCCCCTTCCGTAACCTCCCGGGGCGCGGGTCGTCGGCTACAGGGCGCGCCGCATCGCCCGGTGCGAGATCCCCGCGTCCGGGAACTCGGGGCCGTACGCCACATACCCGAGCCGCTCGTAGAAGCCGAGCGCATGGGTCTGGGCGTGCAGGTCGACGGCCGCCAGCCCGAGGTCCCGGGCCGCGTCCTCGATGGCCCAAACCAGCGCCACGCCGACGCCGAGACCGCGCGCCCGCCTGATCACCGCCAGCCGGCCGAGCGAGCCGACGGTAGGATCGCCGCCGGTCCTGTCGGCGGCGGCCGGACCGTGCAGCAGCCGCCCGGTGCCGAGCGCCGAGCCGTCCGCCGCGACGGCGATCACATGCACCGCGTCCGCGTCGTGGGCGTCGTACTCGATCTCCTCGGGCACGTTCTGCTCACTGACGAAGACGTCCTTGCGGACCTGGAAACAGGCGACGCGGTCCTGCTCGTCGACGACGGTACGGGTGGTGTACGGAGCAGGCGTGCCGGTCATTCGCTCTCCGCCGCGATCGTGTCCAGGGCGTGCTGGAGATCGTCCGGGTACGCGCTGGCGAACTCCACCCAACTGCCGTCGGACGGGTGCTCGAAGCCGAGCCGGACGGCGTGCAGCCACTGCCTCGTCAGGCCGAGGCGCTTGGCCATCGTCGGATCGGCGCCGTAGGTGAGGTCACCGACGCAGGGGTGACGGTGGGCCGACATGTGCACCCGGATCTGGTGCGTACGGCCCGTCTCCAGCTTGATGTCCAGGAGGCTGGCGGCGCGGTAGGCCTCGATGAGGTCGTAGTGCGTCACGGAGGGCTTGCCCTCGGCCGTGACGGCCCACTTGTAGTCGAGGTTGGGGTGACGCCCGATGGGGGCGTCGATGGTGCCGCTCATCGGGTCCGGGTGGCCCTGCACCAACGCGTGGTACTTCTTCTCGACGACCCGGTCGCGGAACTGCGCCTTCAGCAGGGTGTAGGCCCGCTCGGACTTTGCGACGACCATCAGGCCGGAGGTGCCGACGTCGAGGCGGTGCACGATGCCCTGGCGCTCGGCGGCGCCGGACGTGGAGATCCGGTACCCGGCCGCGGCGAGACCGCCGATGACGGTCGTGCCGGTCCAGCCGGGGCTCGGGTGGGCGGCGACCCCGACCGGCTTCACGATCACGACGATGTCGTCGTCGTCGTGCACGATCTCCATGCCCTCGACGGGCTCGGCGACGATCTGCACCGGAGCGGCCGCCTGCGGCATCTCGACTTCCAGCCAGGCGCCGCCCCGTACCCGCTCGGACTTCCCGACCACCGCACCGTCCACCTGTACCTTCCCGGCAGCGGCCAGGTCGGCGGCCTTGGTGCGGGAGAAACCGAACATCCGGGAAATGGCGGCGTCGACACGCTCGCCCTCCAGACCGTCGGGTACGGGCAGCGTGCGGACCTCGGGATACGTACTCACCTGTCGAGTATGCCTTGCGCCCACTAGTCCTTGTGCACGGTGCCGTCGGGGTCCAGACCCTTGAAGGAAAGGATCACGATCAGGATGCCGCCGCAGACGATCGCGGAGTCGGCAAGGTTGAAGACGGCGAAGTGCGCGGGCGCGATGAAGTCCACCACCGCGCCCTGGAAGGTGCCGGGAGCGCGGAAGATGCGGTCGGTGAGGTTGCCGAGCGCACCGCCGAGCAGCAGGCCGAGCGCGATGGCCCACGGCAGGCTGTAGAGCTTGCGGGCGAGACGGGCGATCACCACGATGACCGTCGCGGCGATGAAGGTGAAGATGATCGTGAAGGCCTCGCCGATTCCGAACGCGGCGCCCGCGTTGCGGATCGCGTCGAGCCTCAGCCAGTCGCCGATGATCTCGACCGGCGGGTGGTGCTCCAGCTTCGCGACGACGATCATCTTACTGATCAGGTCGAGCAGATAGGCGAAGACGGCCACGCCGAAGAGCACCATGATCTTCCGCTTGCCCCTGCTCGGGGCCGTCTCCTCGGCCCGGCCCTCGGCCCGGCCCTCAGCCTCGTCTCCTTCGGTCCCCTCGGCATCGGGGATGTCCGGCGTACCGATGATGCGCTCCGCCTCTGCCACGTGAGTCCCTCAACCTAGGTTCCTGACTGAGGACGAGGGTACGACACACGGCCCCGGATCAACCGCGGCGCTCCTGCTTCTGTTTGTCCTCGACGCAGAGCGTCGCGCGGGGGAACGCCTGCATCCGAGCCTTGCCGATCGGATTGCCGCAGACCTCGCACAGTCCGTACGTCCCGGTGTCCAGGCGGGCCAGCGCTCGCTCGGTCTGGTCGAGCATCTCCTGGGCGTTGGCGGCGAGCGACATCTCGTGCTCGCGGGTGATGTTCTTGGTGCCGGTGTCCGCCTCGTCGTCACCCGCCCCGTCGCCGGAGTCGCGCATCAGCCCGGCGAGTGCGGCGCTCGCGGCCTCCAGTTCGCTGCGCAGCCGCATGATCTCGCTGCTCAGCAGGGCCCGCGCCGCCGCGACCTCCTGCGGCGTCCAGGGATCCTCGCCCGGCCGGACCGCCAGTTCGCCGGGGGCTGTCGTGGCGACTCCACGGGCCGGGGGCACGGGCGAGGCGCCCTTGCCGGCCATGCGGGTCCGGGCCGCGCTCTTCTTGGCTACCACCGTGTGGGCTCCCGTCTGCTCGGCGGCCTCGGCCGCCACCATGGCCGCTGCGGCGGCCTTCCTGGCCGCGGTCTTCTTCGCGGCTGTCTTCTTTGCGGCTGTCTTCTTCGCGGCTGTCTTCCTGGCCGGCGCCGCGTGCCCGGCGCCCGCGTGTGCGGCGGGCACCGCTTTCTTCTTGGCCGCGGTCCTCTTACCTGCGTCCTTGCCGGCCGGGGCCTTCCTGGCCGGCACCTTCTTCTCAGCCACTTTCTTCACGGCAGCCTTCTTCGCAGCCTGCTTCACTGCCGCCACACTCGTGGATCCCGCTGACGCCGACTTCTTCTCGGCGGTCTTCTTCACCACCATGGCCGCGGCCCCTTCACATATTGTGATCTTGCACGCGAATCGTGCTGGGACGATAAATCGACCCCAGCGCCGCGGCAACGGGGCACGCCGCCGGATCGCCCTCCCCGTGTCCGGATTCCGACGCGCCTGAATCCGTTGTGCCCAGCTCCCCGCCGGGTAATCCGCCTCCCGGCCGCCCGCCCGGAGTCCGTGCGTACGCGTCTGCCCAATCGGGTCACGCCACGCCCCAGCGGTTAAACCGGTCGGCCGTCGCCCGTACGGGCCCGTACACTGGCCTGAGCGAGAGGCGTGGATGGGACGAGTAGCGTCGTACGCAGCCAGGAGCGACCCGGGGACGGTGGGAGCCCGGGGGCGAGCGCGTCGTGAAGATCACCCGGAGCCGTCGGAAGAACGCTTTGGACAGTGGGCTCCGCCCACGGGCGCAAGGCAAGTAGAACCGGCATCGCGACCCCAATGAGGGGGCCACGGGCGCACGCCCGGGGCCAAGGAGGGTGGTACCGCGGGAGTCGACGAGGCTCTCGTCCCTCCGACGGAAGTGGAAAACGTCCGCCGGAGGAAGTCCGCTCATGACATCGCCGCAGTACCGCCAGGTACCCGCCCAGGTCGACCTGCCCGCGCTCGAGCACGCCGTGCTCGACTTCTGGCGCGAGAGCAAGGTCTTCGCCAAGAGCCTCGAACAGTCCGAGGGCCGCCCCGAGTGGGTCTTCTACGAGGGCCCGCCCACCGCGAACGGCATGCCCGGCGCCCACCACATCGAGGCCCGCGTCTTCAAGGACGTCTTCCCCCGCTTCCGCACCATGCAGGGCTACCACGTCGGCCGCAAGGCCGGCTGGGACTGCCACGGGCTGCCGGTCGAGCTCGCGGTCGAGAAGGAACTGGGATTCAACGGCAAGAAGGACATCGAGGCGTACGGCATCGCCGAGTTCAACGCCAGGTGCCGCGAGTCCGTGACCCGGCACACCGACGCGTTCACCGAGCTCACGACCCGGATGGGCTACTGGGTCGACCTCGACGACGCGTACCGCACGATGGACCCCGAGTACGTCGAGTCGGTGTGGTGGTCGCTGAAGGAGATCTTCAACAAGGGCCTGCTGGTCCAGGACCACCGCGTCGCCCCCTGGTGCCCCCGCTGCGGCACCGGACTCTCCGACCACGAGCTGGCGCAGGGGTACGAGACGGTCGTCGACCCGTCCGTCTTCGTACGCTTCCCCCTCACCTCCGGCCCGCTGGCCGGCGACGCCTCGCTCCTCGTCTGGACGACCACGCCCTGGACCCTGGTCTCCAACACCGCCGTCGCCGCGCACCCCGACGTCACCTATGTCGTCGCGACGAACGGCGAGGAGAAGCTCGTCGTCGCGCAGCCGCTCGTCGAGAAGGCGCTGGGCGAGGGCTGGGAGCCCACCGGTCAGGCCTTCACCGGCCGCGAGATGGAGCGCTGGACATACGAGCGGCCGTTCACCCTGGTGGACTTCCCGACCGTCGGCGAGGGAAGCGATGGACACAGCCCGGCCGAGGCGCATTACGTGGTCAACGCCGAGTACGTGACGACCGAGGACGGTACGGGTCTGGTCCACCAGTCCCCCGCCTTCGGCGCCGACGACCTCGTCGTCTGCAAGGCCTACGGCCTCCCGGTCGTGAACCCGGTCCGCCCCGACGGCACCTTCGAGGAGAACCTGCCGCTGGTCGGCGGCGTCTTCTTCAAGAAGGCCGACGAGGCGCTCACCGAGGACCTGGCCGCCCGCGGCAAGCTCTTCCGGCACGTCCCGTACGAGCACAGCTACCCGCACTGCTGGCGCTGCCACACCGCGCTGCTCTACTACGCGCAGCCGTCCTGGTACATCCGTACGACCGCGATCAAGGGCCGGCTCCTCGAAGAGAACGAGAAGACGAACTGGTTCCCGGACTCGGTCAAGAACGGCCGCTTCGGTGACTGGCTGAACAACAACGTCGACTGGGCGCTGTCCCGCAACCGCTACTGGGGCACCCCGCTGCCGATCTGGCGCTGCGAGGACAGCCACCTCACCTGCGTCGGCTCGCGCGCCGAGCTGAGCGAGCTCACCGGCACCGACCTCTCCGGTCTCGACCCGCACCGCCCGTTCATCGACGAGATCACGTTCACGTGCTCGCACGAGAACTGCCAGCTGGAGGCGTACCGCGTCCCCGAGGTCATCGACGCCTGGTACGACTCGGGCTCGATGCCGTTCGCGCAGTGGGGCTACCCGTACAAGAACAAGGAGATCTTCGAGAGCCGCTACCCGGCGCAGTTCATCTCGGAGGCCATCGACCAGACCCGCGGCTGGTTCTACACGCTGATGGCGGTCGGCACGCTGGTCTTCGACAAGTCGTCGTACGAGAACGTGGTCTGCCTGGGCCACATCCTCGCCGAGGACGGCCGCAAGATGTCCAAGCACCTCGGGAACATCCTGCAGCCGATCCCCCTCATGGATCAGCACGGCGCGGACGCGGTGCGCTGGTTCATGGCGGCGGGCGGCTCCCCGTGGGCGGCGCGCCGCGTCGGCCACACCACGATCCAGGAGGTCGTTCGCAAGACCCTCCTGACGTACTGGAACACGGTCGCCTTCCAGGCCCTGTACGCCCGTACGTCCGGCTGGGCGCCGTCCGCGGCCGATCCGGCCCCGGCGGACCGCACGGTCCTGGACCGCTGGCTGCTGAGCGAGCTGAACGCACTGGTGGACCAGGTCACACAGGCTCTGGAGGGATACGACACCCAGCGCGCCGGCAAGCTGCTGTCGTCGTTCGTCGACGACCTGTCCAACTGGTACGTACGCCGCTCTCGCCGCCGCTTCTGGCAGGGCGACAAGGCCGCGCTGCGCACGCTGCACGAGGTCGTCGAGACGGTGACCCGGCTGATGGCCCCGCTCACCCCGTTCATCACCGAGCGGGTCTGGCAGGACCTGGTCGTTCCGGTCGCTCCGGACGCCCCCGAATCGGTCCACCTCTCGGCCTGGCCCAAGGCGGACCTCGCGGCGATCGACCCGGCGCTCTCCACCCGGATGGCGCTGGTGCGCCGCCTGGTCGAGCTGGGCCGGGCCACCCGTGCCGAGTCGGGTGTCAAGACCCGTCAGCCGCTGTCCCGGGCGCTGGTCGCGGCGGCGGGCTTCGAGTCCCTCTCCCCCGAGCTGCACGCCCAGATCACGGAGGAGCTGAACGTCTCCTCGCTGGCCTCGCTCTCCGAAGTCGGCGGCTCGCTGGTCGACACGACCGCGAAGGCGAACTTCCGTGCGCTCGGCAAGCGGTTCGGCAAGGGCGTCCAGGCGGTGGCCAAGGCGGTCGCGAACGCCGACGCCGCGGCCCTGTCGCTGGCCCTGCGCGAGGGCACGGCATCGGTCGAGGTGGACGGCGAGAGGGTCACCCTCTCCCCCGACGAGGTGATCATCACCGAGACGCCGCGCGAGGGCTGGTCGGTGGCGTCCGACTCGGGCGCCACGGTCGCCCTGGACCTGGAGATCACCCCGGAGCTGCGCCGCGCGGGCCTCGCCCGTGACGCGATCCGCCTCATCCAGGAGGCCCGCAAGAACAGCGGCTTGGACGTCGCGGACCGCATCGCCGTCCGCTGGACGTCGGCCTCCCCCGACACGGTGGGGGCCCTGACCGAGCACGCGGCCCTGATCGCGGACGAGGTCCTCGCCCTGGACTACGCACAGGGCGAGGCGGACACGGAGTACGGCGCCCCGTTCGAGGACGAGGGCCTGTCGCTGACGTTCCGCCTCCGCAAGACGGAGCGGTAACCCCCACCTCGTGGAGGCCCGCCGGAACAACCGTTCCGGCGGGCCTCCTGCATTCTCCGAGGCGGTCAGGCCGCCCCCGGGACACTCCAGCACCTCCGGCGGTCGAGGAGCGGGGGTCCGGGGGCAGAGCCCCCGGTTACGGGAGGGGCGGGCAGGGGAGCAAGCCCGCCGCTGGCCGCAACCACACCCCGCCCGCCCACGGCAAAAGGGCCGGGCCCCGGGGAAACCCCGGGGCCCGGCCCTCAGCCTGCCGACGGCTACGCGCTCACCGCGCGCACCCGGCTCAGTTGTCGTCCTCGTCGATCAGGAACCCGCGCATCGGCGACGGCGCCTGCTGCATCGGCTGCGGCGCCTGCGGCCGCACCGGTGCCATTGGCTGGGTCATCGCCGGCGACATCTGCTGCTGGCCACCGTACGAGGGTCCACCGCCCATGGACGGGCTGCCGCCCATCTGCTGGTTGCCGTGACCACCGTGGTTGCCGCCGCCCATGGTGTGGCCCATGGCACCCGCACCGGCCGGAGCCAGCGAGGGCGACGGCGGCAGCGAAGCGGTCGCCGGGGTCCGCGGCGGGGCCAGCGAGTCGTCGGCCTGGGTCTCCAGCTGACGCAGCTGGCTCTCCAGGTAGGACTTCAGCCTGGTCCGGTACTCGCGCTCGAAGCCGCGCAGGTCCTCGACCTTGCGCTCCAGCGTCGCGCGGGCCGACTCCAGCGAGCCCATCGCCACGCGGTGCTTCTCCTGCGCGTCCCGCTCCAGCGCGTCCGCCTTGGCTCGCGCATCGCGCTCCAGGCCCTCAGCACGGCTGCGCGCCTCGCCGACGATCTTGTTGGCCTCGGAACGGGCCTCCGCGATCGCCTGGTCGGCGGTCTGCTGCGCGAGCGAGAGGACACGGGCGGCGCTGTCGCCGCCGGGACCCTGACCGGGCTGCTGCATCTGCGGCGGCTGCTGCATCTGCTGCATCTGCTGCTGCGGGGCGTGACCTCCCATGGGTCCGCCCATCGGGCCGCCCATGGGGCCGCCCTGCATCGGACCGGGGCCGTGCGGGCCCTGCGGACCGGGGCCGTGCTGGCCCTGGGGACCGGGACCATGACCGCTGGGGCCGGCGGGCAGCTGCGGAGCACCACCGGGCAGCTGGGGCGGACCCATCTGCGGGGGCTGCTGCTGGACCGGCGGACCCGATATGGCGGCGGGCACAGGCGCCCCGGGCCGGTCCTGCGGCTCCGGCTTGCGCATCCCCTGCTGCTGGTTCTGCGCGGCGGCACGCGTGGCCGCGGCCAGCTTGGCGCGCAGGTCCTCGTTCTCACGGAGCAGGCGGGTCAGCTCGGACTCCACCTCGTCGAGGAAGGCATCGACCTCGTCCTCGTCATAGCCTTCTCGGAGGCGGACGGTCGTGAACTGCTTGTTCCGCACGTCCTCAGGAGTCAGCGGCATCTCTTCTTCACCTCTACGTAGTCGTCGGCAGTCGGCAAGACCGTATCGCTCACAGCCTGATCACGATGCTGATCAGGATGTAGACGATGATCATCAGAACGAAGAAGGACAGGTCGAGTGCCACGCCCCCGAGACGCAGCGGCGGGATGAACCGCCGCAGAAGCTTGAGCGGTGGATCAGTGATCGTGTAGGTGGCCTCGAGTATGACCACCATCGGCTTGCCGGGCTGCCATGAACGTGCGAACTGGAAGACGTAGTCCATGACCAGCCGGAAGATCAGCACGATGAGGAAACACATCAACGCGATATAGACAACCTGCAGTGCGACGCCCATTTCGCGCTTCCCTCTCCCCTGGCTCTCGTAGCTCCGGCCTCAAGGCCGGGTTGTTCCCGGTGTCGTGTTCTCAGCTCTGGTTGAAGAATCCGCCCTCAGCAATGCGGGCCTTGTCCTCCGCCGTGACATCGACGTTAGCAGGCGAGAGCAGGAACACCTTCTGCGTCACGCGCTCAATGCTGCCATGGAGACCGAAGACGAGTCCTGCAGCAAAGTCGACAAGTCGCTTTGCGTCCGTATCGTCCATCTCCGTGAGATTCATGATCACCGGAGTGCCCTCACGGAAGTGTTCCCCGATGGTACGGGCCTCGTTGTAGGTCCGGGGGTGCAACGTCGTGATGCGGTAGGGCTCCCGCTCGGACACAACCTTGGGCATGATCACCGGCGCGTTCTTCTCCATGTTCGGACGTTCAGGTGTGATGGATGCCACGGGGGCGATTCGGGCGGGTCGCTCCCTTTCCGCCGGGATCTGAACCGGTTCCCGCTGCGCGGGAGGCTGCACCACTCGTACCGGTTCGTCCCGTTCCCGATCCCGCTCCACCTGATGCGCGGGCTGGTGCCGCCGCCGGTCGCGCTCGGGCTCCGGCTCGGGTTCGAATTCGTCGTCGGGGTCGAACCCCGGACCGTCGTACCCATCGTCCTCCACGAGGCCGAGGTAGACCGCCATCTTGCGCATCGCGCCGGCCATGCTCTGAGTCCTCCGCTCTGTGGTGGATCGGCATCTGTCACCAAGTGCCCCGCGATCCACTGAGGCCTGCCCGCCATAGGCGGGAATGACCATATTTTCTGCTGTGGTCCGACCTGCTTGGCGACGTTACCCGAGCCTCGGTCGGACTCCGAGTACCGCCGTACCGACGCGCACATGTGTCGCTCCGGCCGCAACCGCTTCCTCGAGGTCCGCGCTCATCCCTGCGGAGACCATGTTCGCAGCCGGATGGTTCCCGCGCAGGCGGGATGAGAATTCCATCAGCCGGTCGAAGGCTGCGCGTTGCCGTCCCGCGTACGGTCCGGCGAGCGGCGCGACGGTCATCAGACCGCCGAGCCGCAGTCCGGGCGCGGCTTCGACCGCCGCGGCCAACTCCTCGATCCCGTCGGGCGCGACGCCGCCCCGGTCGCCCCGCTCACCACTCTCCGCGTCGAGTGCGACCTGGATGAGACAGCCGAGTTCACGCCCTTCGCGCACGGCCGCCGCCGAGAGAGCCGTGACCAATTTGGCCCGATCAACCGACTGTACGACATTGGCGTAACTCGCCACAGAACGAACCTTATTGGTCTGCAGTTGACCGACAAAGTGCCAGGTGAGCGACAGATCCGCACATTCGGCTGCTTTGGGTGCCGCATCCTGGTCACGATTCTCTGCGACATGACGCACACCGAGTTCATGCAGAATCCGCACATCGCTCGCGGGGTAGGTCTTGGTGACCACGATGAGGGTCACTTCTTCCCGCTTGCGGCCGGCGGCGATACAGGCGGAAGCAATGCGTTCTTCCACCCGTGCCAGATTTTCGGCGAGTTGAGTCTTACGGTCCGTCATGCCCTATCAGTCCAACCAGACATATCCGGCGAGCCGCCCGGTGACGCGGTCGCGGCGGTACGAGAAGTGGTCGCCCGATTCGAGAGTGCAGACCGGCGATGCGTGCCGGTCCTCGACCCCGAGGGCTTCGAGTTGCGCGTGGACCCCCGCGGTGACATCCACGGCCGGGGTGCCCCAACTGGTCTCGGACCAGGAGGCCGGGACGCTCTCGGCGACCTCGGCGCGCATCCGGGACGGGACTTCGTAGCACCGTCCGCACACTGCCGGTCCGGTGCGGGCGACGATCCGGGAGGGTTCGGCGCCCAGTGCGACCATGGCCTCGACCGTGGCCGGAACGACTCCGGCGACGAGACCGGGACGGCCCGCGTGCGCGGCCGCCGCGACCCCGGCGACCGGGTCGGCGAGCAGTACGGGGGTGCAGTCGGCGGTGAGCACGGCGAGCGGAAGTCCGCGCCGTACGGTCACCACCGCGTCCACCGCGGGGATTTCCGAAGCGTCTCCCCACGGGCCGTCGACGATCGCGACGTCCCGCCCGTGCACCTGGTTCATCCAGACGACCTGCGCCGGGTCGAGACCGAGGGCCCGGGCGGCCCGCTCCCGATTGGCCAGAACGGCGGCGGGGTCGTCTCCGACCGCGCCGCCGAGGTTGAGCTCCTCGTACGGAGCGGCGCTCACCCCGCCCCACCTGGTGGTGAAGGCGAAGTGCGCGCCGCGGCCCCCCGAGGTTACTGAGGACACTGCGGGAACTGCGTGATGCGGACCTATCACTTCAAGAAGTCCGGAACATCCAGCTCTTCGGCCTGGGAGTCCTGGTAGGGACGGGCCGGCGGGATGTGCGGCGGCGTGACCGGCGGCAGGTGGCTCTCGCCGACCGCCGGTACGGGCTCGGCCTGGACCGGGGACTCCTCGCGCGGGGTCACGGAGCCCAGTCCGCCGGTCTGGCGCACGGGCTCGGCGGTCCGGACCGGCGGAGCCGGGTCCTCGCGCTTGGCGGAGTTCGCGCCCAGGACGTTCTCGCGCCGGGCCGGCGGCTGTCCGCCGTCGAAGCCCGCCGCGATCACGGTGACGCGCACCTCGTCGCCCAGTGCGTCGTCGATGACCGCACCGAAGATGATGTTCGCTTCGGGGTGCGCCGCCTCGCTCACCAGCTGGGCGGCCTCGTTGATCTCGAAGAGACCGAGGTCGCTGCCGCCGGAGATGGAGAGCAGGACACCGCGGGCGCCGTCGATGGACGCCTCCAGGAGCGGCGAGGAGATCGCCATCTCCGCGGCGGCCACGGCGCGGTCGTCGCCGCGGGCCGAGCCGATGCCCATGAGCGCCGACCCGGCCTCGGACATGACCGACTTGACGTCGGCGAAGTCGAGGTTGATCAGACCCGGGGTCGTGATGAGGTCGGTGATGCCCTGGACACCGGAGAGCAGCACCTGGTCGGCCGACTTGAACGCGTCGAGCACGCTGACCTGGCGGTCCGAGATGGACAGCAGTCGGTCGTTGGGAATGACGATGAGGGTGTCGACCTCTTCGCGGAGCTCGGCGATGCCGTCCTCCGCCTGGTTCGCGCGTCGCCGGCCCTCGAAGGTGAACGGGCGGGTGACCACACCGATCGTGAGGGCGCCGAGCGAGCGCGCGATGTTGGCGACGACGGGTGCGCCGCCGGTGCCGGTGCCGCCGCCCTCTCCGGCGGTGACGAAGACCATGTCGGCCCCCTTGAGGACCTCCTCGATCTCCTCACGGTGGTCCTCTGCCGCCTTGCGACCGACGGCCGGGTTGGCCCCGGCGCCGAGGCCGCGGGTGAGTTCGCGGCCGACGTCGAGCTTGACGTCGGCGTCGCTCATCAACAGGGCTTGCGCATCAGTGTTGATCGCGATGAACTCGACGCCCTTGAGACCGACCTCGATCATTCGGTTGATGGCATTGACACCACCGCCGCCGACACCGATGACCTTGATGACTGCGAGGTAGTTCTGCGGTGCTGCCACGTCGAAGGCCTCTCGCCTCGAGTTACGTGTCGTCGCTGTGCGGTGGTCCCGCCGCGACGACGGATGCCGATTGGGACGGTCCGAAACGCCGACCCAAACCCTAACGTTGAAGTTTAGGGTTACCAGTGTGTCTGCTTCAT
The DNA here is from genome assembly GCF_055635345.1 of Streptomyces sp. NPDC111516. NCBI lineage: Bacteria > Bacillati > Actinomycetota > Actinomycetes > Kitasatosporales > Streptomycetaceae > Streptomyces > Streptomyces sp. NPDC111516. Next base: position 320,053 of record NZ_JBVKBV010000001.1, read on the forward strand.
GGACTCTTCCGAACAGGACACTAAGTCGACAAGTGGCGCACGTTCAACGAACACGCCGAACCTCCCGTTTTTCTTTTCACCCTATGTGATCACCCGTAGCGCTGACCAACCAGGGTGCTGGCCAGGCCAAATGTGCGTCAACTACCCGACACGGCAGGGGCGGTGGGTGCACTCACGTCGAAGTGTCCCGCTTTGGGAGCGGCTTTCATGAGAGCGGTGAGGACTCGCGCCTTCACCGGCCCGTCCTCGCCGCTGCCCCAGATCACCGTGCGGCCACGGGTGAGTTCCAGGGAGATCGAGTCGTACGAGGTGACCCGTACGACCTTGGTGTCCTTGGCCACGCCCTCCGGAAGTCCACCCGCGACCCGGACCGCCTCCCGCACCAGCCGGGCACTGCCGAAGCGGCGCAGACTCGCTGACTGATCAGGTGTCAATTCAAGCAGAGGTACATGCCCGGGCGATTTGTCCACCGTTGCGAAACGCACTCCTTTCGCGTCCACTTCAGTAAATTTTGTGCCCTTTTTCATCAACAGGACCGGCTGCCGTTCGGTCACCTTGAGCCCGATTCCGTGCGGCCACGACCGCACGACATCCACCGAGTCGATACGGGGCAGCTTCCGGCGCAACCGGTCGGCGATGGCATCGGTGTCCACAGAGATCAGGGGAGCGCCGATCGGTACGGCCGCGACGGCCTCCACCTCGGCCGGTGTCAGCACGTCGAGGCCGGTGATCCTGACCTGTTCGGCCCGGAGCCAGGAGGAGCCGTAGAGCGCCCACGCAGCGCCGGAGCCGAACAGGAGCACCAGCACGCCGATGACGATCAGCTGTCTGCGGCTGCGCCGCCTGCGCCCTTCGGGGCGCGGGCGCGGCGGGCGGGCCGGGGAGTCCTCCTGCTGCGCTGCACCGCGCTGGGCGGTCGTCGGTCCGGCCACGCTCGCTCCTTATGCCGGGTCCGGGGGCGCCGCCCCCGGACCCGTCCGCCTCACGCGCCTCGGCGTGCGGCAATCGCCTCGTACACCATGCCGACGAGCAGGTCGTCGGCGTCCCTGCGGCCGAACTCGGCGGCGGCGCGGGACATCTCGTACAGCCGGTGCGGATCCGCGAGCACCGGCAGGACGTTGCCCTGTACCCACTCGGGGGTGAGCGCCGCGTCGTCCACCAGCAGACCGCCACCGGCGTTGACCACCGGCTGGGCGTTCAGCCGCTGTTCGCCGTTGCCGATGGGCAGCGGTACGTAGGCGGCGGGGAGCCCGACGGCGGAGAGTTCGGCGACGGTCATCGCGCCCGCGCGGCAGAGCATCATGTCGGCCGCCGCGTACGCGAGATCCATCCGGTCCACGTACGGTACCGGGATGTAAGGCGGCATACCGGGCATGTTGTCGACGCGCGGCAATTCATTCTTCGGGCCGACCACGTGCAGGATCTGGATCCCGGAGCGCTGCAGCAGCGGGGCGACCCGCTGGACCACCTCGTTGAGGTGGCGGGCGCCCTGCGAGCCGCCGGAGACCAGCAGCGTCGGCAGGTTGGGATCGAGGCCGAAGGCCGCACGCGCCTCGGGACGGACCCGGGCCCGGTCCAGGGTGGCGATGGTCCGGCGCAGCGGGATGCCGATGTAGCGGGCACCTCGCAGCTTGCTGTCGGGGGTGGAGACGGCGACCCCGTGGGCGTACCGGGAACCGATCTTGTTGGCCAGGCCCGGCCGGGCGTTGGCCTCATGGACGACGATCGGCACTCCGGCCCGCTTGGCGGCGAGGTACCCGGGCAGGGCTACGTAGCCGCCGAAGCCGACGACACAGTCCGCCTCGGTGCGCTCCAGGACCTGCTCGGCGGCCTTGATGGTGCCGCGCAGCCGTCCCGGGACGGTGATCAGTTCCGGGGTGGGCTTGCGCGGCAGCGGCACGGCCGGGATCAGGGCGAGTTCGTACCCCCGCTCGGGTACGAGCCTGGTCTCGAGTCCGCGCTCCGTGCCGAGGGCAGTGATTCCCACGGTCGGGTCCTGCCTGCGCAGGGCGTCCGCGAGGGCAAGCGCGGGCTCGATGTGGCCGGCGGTCCCCCCACCGGCGAGTACGACATGCACCGAAATTCACCGCTCTCCGGACGGACGCTTCTTGACGCGCCGTCTCATCGTCTTCCATCTCACCCCGGGCCTCCGCATAGCCAGGGCCGCCTTCGCGGCGGGATCCTCTCGCGCGAACGCGATCAGCAACCCGACAGCGAACATGGTCGGCAGCAGGGCCGATCCTCCGTAGGAGAACAGCGGGAGCGGGACACCGGCGATCGGCAGCAGGCCGAGCACCGCACCGATGTTGATCACGGCCTGCGCCGTGATCCAGGTGGTCACACCTCCCGCGGCGTACCTCACGAAGGGGTCCTCCGTGCGTCCGGCCACGCGGATACCCGCATAGCCTAGAGCCGCGAAGAGGGCGAGTACCGACAGCGTCCCCGCCAACCCCAGTTCCTCCCCGGTGATGGCGAAGATGAAGTCGGTGTGCGGTTCAGGTAGTTGACCCCATTTTTCCACACTCGCACCGAGCCCGGAACCGAACCATCCACCGGACGCCAGAGCATAGATTCCGTGCACGGCCTGCCAGCAGGAATCCCCGGGTCCGGGTTCACTGGCGCCGATGCAGGCGAGCCTGGACATCCGGTTCGGACTGGTCTTGATCAGCACGAAGGCGATCACTCCGGCGAAGCCGAGCACCCCGGCGAAGAGCCGGGTCGGCGCCCCGGCCAGCCAGAGCAGTCCGAACAGGATCGCCGTGAGAATGATCGCAGTGCCCATGTCACCGCCGAGCATGATCAGTCCGAGGAGCATGAAGGCGACCGGGACGAGCGGGACGAGCATGTGCTTCCACTGCGTCAGCAGCCGTTTGTCCTGTTTACGGGCGAGCAGGTCCGCGCCCCACAGGACCAGGGCGAGCTTGCCGAACTCGCTGGGCTGGAGCTGGAAGGGGCCGCCCAGGTAGAGCCAGTTCCGGTTGCCGTTGACCGACATCCCTATCCCGGGCACCTGGACCAGCACCATCAGGAAGACGGCTCCCATGAGCAGCGGGTAGGCGAAAGCCCGGTGCAGTTTGACAGGCATCCGGGCGGCGAGCGCCATCAGTCCGGCGCCGATGACGGCGGCGAGGAACTGCTTACGGAAGAAGTAGGTGCCGGGTTTGTCCAGCTCCAGGGCCTTGATCATCGAGGCGGAGTAGACCATCACCAGGCCGAGCACGGTGATCAGCAGGCCGGCGCCCAGGATCACGTAGTACGCGGTCAGAGGGCGGTCCCAGGCCCGGCGCGCCCGCTCGTACATCCGCCGCACGCCGCCACCGCGAGGGGCACGGGGGGTGCCGGTGGAACGCCCGTTGGGCCGGGGCACCGAGGGTCGCCGGGAGCCGGTGACCGACCGGACCCGCAAGGCTGGGCCGAGCGGCGCCGGGGCGGCCGCGCCGGCGAGGAGCGGCGGGGCGAGCGCCCGGCTGATCGCCGCGGTGGCCCGTGAGCGGTCCCCACGGGGTGCGGCGGAGCTCTCTTCGGCCGGCATTGTCGCTGTCCCCTCCACTGCTCGTGCCCGGGGTCGCCGCCACGGGCCGCGGCCCGTGGCGCGGCCGTCCGCACCCGGTCGTCCGGGACGGTACGGTGCGGAGGCCGGGCCCGTCAGGCGCTCTCGGCGGCGAGTGCGCGGACCGCGTCCGCGAATGCCTCGCCCCGCTTGTTGTAATTGACGAACATGTCCATCGAGGCGCAGGCCGGGGCCATCAGTACGGTGTCTCCCGGCCGGGCGAGCCGTGCCGCCTCGCGGACCGCCTCGGACATCGCCCCAGTGTCGGTCCGGTCGAGGTCGACCACCGGGACTTCGGGGGCGTGTCGCGCGAGGGCTTCGCGGATCAGGCCCCGGTCCCGGCCGATCAGTACGACGCCCCGCAGCCGCCCGGCGGCCCCGGTCACCAGCTCGTCGAACGTGGCGCCCTTGGCGAGGCCGCCGGCGATCCAGACGATCGGGTCGTAGGCCGCGAGGGAGGCCTCGGCGGCGTGGGTGTTGGTGGCCTTGGAGTCGTCGATGTACGCGACCTGGGCGACATCCGCGACATGTTCGATGCGGTGCGGGTCGGGGCGGAAGGCCCGTAGTCCGTCCCGTACGGCCGCGGGCTCGACACCGAAGGCGCGGGCCAGGGCCGCGGCCGCCAGGGCGTTGGCGATGTTGTGCGGGGCCTGCGGGTTGACGTCGGTGACCTCGGCGAGCTCCTGGGCCTGCTTCTGCCGGTTCGGCACGAAGGCGCGGTCGACGAGGATGCCGTCGACGACGCCCAGCTGGGACGGGCCCGGCGTGCCCAGGGTGAAGCCGATGGCGCGGCAGCCCTCTTCGACGTCGGCAGCGCGGACCAGGTCCTCGGTCGCCTTCTCGGCCGCGTTGTAGACGCAGGCGACGCGGTTGCCCTCGTAGATCCGGCCCTTGTCCGCGACGTACGCCTCCATGGAGCCGTGCCAGTCGAGGTGGTCGGGGGCCAGATTGAGGACGACCGCCGAGTGGGCGCGCAGCGATGGCGCCCAGTGCAGTTGGTAGCTGGACAGCTCGACGGCGAGTACGTCGTACTCCTCGTCGCCGAGGACGGCGTCGAGGAGGGAGACGCCGATGTTGCCGACCGCGGCGGTGCGCAGCCCGGCCGCCTCCAGGATGGAGGCGAGCATCCGTACCGTCGTCGTCTTGCCGTTGGTACCGGTGACCGCGAGCCAGGGCGCCGGTTCCCTGCCGCCGTGGCCACGCAGCCGCCAGGCGAGTTCGACGTCGCCCCAGACCGGGACGCCCGCCTCGGCGGCTGCGGTGAAGAGCGGCTTGTCGGGCTGCCAGCCGGGGGTGGTGACGATGAGCTCGGTGGACTCGGGCAGGGTCGCCCCGTCGCCGAGGCGCACGGTGATGCCCTGCGCCTCCAGCTCCGCGGCCTGCGTACGGGAACGCTCGTCGTCCCCGTCGTTGACCACCGTGACGACGGCGCCGAGGCCGTGCAGCACCGTGGCCGCCGGGATTCCGGAGACTCCGAGTCCCGCGACGGTGACGTGCTTGCCCTGCCAGTCCTGGTTGCTCACTTCTCGGCTGCCCATCCCGCGTAGAAGAGACCGAGTCCGACGATCACGCACATGCCCTGGATGATCCAGAAGCGGACCACGACAAGGACTTCGGACCACCCCTTGAGTTCGAAGTGGTGCTGGAGCGGCGCCATCCGGAATACCCGCTTACCGGTCATCTTGAAGGAGCCGACCTGGATGACCACGGACATGGTGATCATCACGAAGAGGCCGCCGAGTACGGCCATCAGGAACTCCGTACGGGAGCAGATGGCCAGACCCGCGAGGGCGCCGCCGAGAGCGAGCGAGCCGGTGTCGCCCATGAAGATCTTGGCGGGCGAGGTGTTCCACCACAGGAAGCCGAAGCAGGCGCCCATCAGCGCGGAGGCGACGACCGCCAGGTCGAGTGGATCTCGTACCTCGAAACAGGCGTTGGGGTTGGTCAGGGTCGTCGCGTTGGCGCAGGACTCCTGGAACTGCCACAGCCCGATGAAGGTGTACGCGCCGAAGACCATCACCGACGCACCGGTGGCCAGGCCGTCCAGACCGTCCGTCAGGTTCACGCCGTTGGACATGGCGAGGATCATGAACAGCGCCCAGACGACGAACAGCACCGGGCCGATCGACCAGCCGAAGTCCGCGACGAACGACAGCTTGGTGGAGGCAGGGGTGTTGCCGCGGGCGTCGGCGAACTGGAGCGAGAGCACCGCGAAGGCGATGCCGACGATCAGCTGGCCCGCCATCTTCGCCTTGGCCCGCAGACCCAGCGAGCGCTGCTTGACGATCTTGATGTAGTCGTCGAGGAAGCCGACGAGACCCATGCCGGCCATCAGGAAGAGCACCAGCACACCGGAGAAGCGCATCTCCTCGCCGGTGATCACCTTCGCCAGGACGTACGCGATGATCGTCGCCAGGATGAAGGCAATACCACCCATGGTGGGCGTGCCCTTCTTGGACCCGTGGGTGCGCGGGCCGTCGTCCCGGATGAACTGCCCGTATCCCTTGCGGGCCAGCAGCTTGATCAGCAGCGGAGTTCCGACCAGGGTCAGGAAGAGCCCGATGGCCCCCGCGAAGAGGATCTGCCTCATCGGCCGGCGACCTCGCCCTCGGACGCGTTCTCCAGCAGTGCCATGGCGACCTGCTCCAGGCCGACCGACCGGGACGCCTTCACCAGCACGACGTCTCCCGGGCGCAGTTCACTGCGCAACAGGTCGACGGCAGCCTGTGCGTCGGACACGTGCACCGACTCCTCACCCCACGAACCCTCGTTGTATGCGCCCAGTTGCAGCCAGGAGGCCTCTCTGCCTCCGACCGCGACGAGCTTGCTGACGTTGAGTCGGACAGCTAGCCGTCCGACCGCGTCGTGCTCGGCGAGCGAGGCGTCGCCGAGCTCGGCCATGGGGCCGAGCACCGCCCACGTACGCCGGCCCTTCCCCATGGCGGCCAGCGCGCGCAGCGCTGCCTTCATGGATTCGGGGTTCGCGTTGTAGGCGTCATTGACGAACGTCACGCCGTCCGGACGCTCGGTGACCTCCATGCGCCAGCGGGAGAGGGTGCCCGCCTCGGAGAGCCCTTCGGCGATCTCGTCTGCGGACAGGCCCAACTCATGGGCGACGGCGGCCGCGGCGAGCGCGTTCGACACGTGGTGCTCACCGTACAGGCGCATGGTCACGTCGCTGCACCCGGTGGGTGTGTGGAGCTTGAAAGCGGGACGGCCGTCGTCGGTGAGACGGACGTTCTCTCCCCGTACGTCCGCATCCGCGGCTTCGCCGAAGAGCAGCACCCGGGCTTTCGTACGGGAGGTCATGGCCCGCACGAGCGGGTCGTCGGCGTTGAGCACGGCGAGGCCGTCCTCCGGCAGCGACTCGACCATCTCGCCCTTGGCCCTGGCGATTTGCTCACGGCCGCCGAACTCGCCGATGTGGGCGGTGCCGACGTTGAGGACGAGGCCGATCCGGGGTGGGACGAGGCCGGTGAGGTAACAGATGTCACCGACGTAGCGTGCGCCCATTTCGAGGACGAGGTGCTGGGTGTCCTCGGTGGCGCGCAGGGCGGTGAGCGGCAGGCCGATCTCGTTGTTGAGGTTGCCCGCCGGGTAGACCGTGGGGCCCTTGCGTTCGAGGAGCTGGGCGATGAGGTCCTTGGTGGATGTCTTGCCCGCGGAGCCGGTGAGGGCGACGACGGTGGTACCGAGGCGGCCGACGACAGCGCGGGCGAGCGCGCCGAGGGCGGCCACCACGTCATCGACGACGATCGCCGGAACACCGACGGGGCGGGCGGCCAGCACGGCTGCCGCGCCCGCCTCGACGGCGCGCTGCGCGTAGTCGTGGCCGTCGACCCGCTCCCCGGCGAAGGCGACGAACAGGCTGCCGCGCTTCACCTCTCGGGAGTCGATGACGACGGGACCGCTGACGGTTGCTGCCGGATCGGGTATGTCGTACGACTGCCCGCCGACGATTTCGGCGATCTCGGCGAGGGAAAGGGCGATCACTTGGTCATCCCTGACTGTTCTCGTGGGTGTGGGCGCGGTGGGCGGTGTTGTCGGTGCCGCTGCGCCCCAGGGAGCGTTCGATGGCCGCGCGCAGGACCACGCGGTCGTCGAAGGGGCGTACCACGCCGTGGATGTCCTGGCCCTGCTCGTGGCCCTTGCCGGCGATCAGCACGGTGTCACCGGGCTCCGCGCGGGCGACCGCGGCGGCGATGGCGGCGGCCCGGTCTGCGTCGACCAGGACGTCGCCCCGCTCGTGGACGGGCACCTCGGCGGCGCCCGCGAGCATGGCGGCGAGGATTCCGAGGGGGTCCTCGGAACGGGGGTTGTCGGAGGTCAGTACTGCGGTGTCGGCGAGACGGGCCGCCGCGGCGCCCATCGGGCCACGTTTGGTGACGTCACGGTCGCCGCCGCAGCCGAGGACGATGTGCAGCCTGCCCTCGGTGACCTTCCGCAGGGAGCGCAGCACGGATTCGACGGCGTCGGTCTTGTGCGCGTAGTCGACGACCGCGAGGTACGGCTGTCCGGCGTCGACGCGTTCCAGCCTGCCGGGCACGCCCGGAACGGCGGCGACGCCGTCGGCAGCGGTCTGCGGGTCGAGGCCCGCGACGGCGAGCGTGACGATCGCGGCGAGGGTGTTGGCGACGTTGAACGGGCCGGGCAGCGGGGCACTGGCGGCGATCCGCTCGTCCTTGGGGCCGACGACGGTGAAGGTGGAGCCCTGCGGCCCGACTTCGACGTCCTCGGCGCGCCAGCCGGCGTCCGGGTGGCCCTCGGCGGAGAAGGTGACGACGGGGACGGTCGCCTCGGCGATCAGCCTGCGGCCGTACTCGTCGTCGAAGTTGACGACGCCCTGCCGGCTGCGCCGGGGGGTGAAGAGCTGCGCCTTGGCCTGGAAGTAGTCCTCCATCCCGGTGTGGAACTCCATGTGCTCCGGGCTGAGGTTGTTGAAGACCGCGACGTCGAAGACGCAGCCGTCGACCCGGCCGAGCACCAGGGCATGACTGGAAACCTCCATGGTCACCGAGTCGACCCCGCGTTCGCGCATGACGGCGAACAGGGCCTGCAGGTCGGTGGCTTCCGGGGTGGTCCGCTCGGACTTGATGCGCTCGTCGCCGATCCGTGTCTCCACGGTGCCGATCAGCCCGGTGGCGCGCCCGGCGCCGCGGAAGCCGCCCTCGATGAGGTACGCGGTGGTGGTCTTCCCGGAGGTTCCGGTGATGCCGATCTGAAGGAGGTCGCCGCCGGGCCGTCCGTAGATCTCGGCGGCGAGTTCGCCCATCCGGCCGCGCGGGTCCTCGGTGACCAGCACCGGCAGTCCGGTGGCGGCGGCGCGCTCGGCGCCCGCCGGGTCGGTGAGTACCGCGGCCGCGCCGAGGCCGGCCGCCTGGGCGGCGAAGTCGGCGCCGTGGAAGCGGGCGCCCGGCAGGGCCGCGTACAGGTCGCCGGGGCGGACCGCCCGCGAGTCGTGGGTGATGCCGGTGACCTCGCCGGTTCCCGGCGGCTCGACTCCCAGCCGGGCTGCCAGATCGCCGAGGGGCGTGGGCCCGATCCGGTCCGGGCGGGGCGCTCCCGGGTAGTTCACAGGGGCGTCCTTCTGGGTGGTTTGGAACTGATCAGCGTGGGGCACGGCGGTGAGCGTACCGGGCGCACCCGGCCTCTCGCGAAGTGAGGGGGCGGGGTTCTGGTGGTTCCCGTTCCGGTTCCCGGGATCGGGGGTGATGGTTGTCACTGGTCGGTTTCCCCGTGTTCACTCGCCGGGCTGGAAGGACACCGGCAGCCGGGCTGGCTCGCTGCCGGACGGTGGGGTCTGGAGGGTCTTCAGCGCGAACTCCATGACCTGTTTGTAGATCGGTCCGCAGATCTGGCCGCCGAAGTAGCTGCCCTTGGTGGGGTTCTGGATCGCGCAGTAGACGGTGATCTGCGGGTCGTCGGCGGGTGCGAAGCCCGCGAAGGACGCCGTGTAGCCGTGGTAGCCGCCGCGTACGGGGTCGACCCGGTTGGCGGTACCGGTCTTGCCTGCCACCCGGTAGCCGGGGATCTTGGCCTTCGTTCCGGTGCCCTCCTCGTCCCCGACCACCGATTCCAGCATGGTGGCGAGCGTCCTGGCGGTCTTTTCGCTGACCACCCGGGTCCGTTCGGGAGCGGGGGCGGCCTTGAAGTGGCCGTCGGGGCCCTTGGTGCCGCGTACCAGCGTGGGCGCGACGCGGACCCCGCCGTTGGCGATCGTCGAGTAGATGGAGGCGGCCTGCATGGCGTTGAGCGAGAGGCCCTGGCCGAACGGGATCGTGTACTGCTGCGAGGTCGACCAGTTCTCGGGCTTGGCGAGGATGCCGGGGGTCTCGCCCGGGTAGTCGAGGCCGGTCGGCGAGCCGATCCCGAACTTGCGCAGGTAGGAGTAGAGGACCTTGTTGGCCTGGGCCTGGGTCCTGCCGAGTTCCCCGGTGGCCAGGATGGTGCCGATGTTGCTGGACTTGGCGAGTACGCCGTTGAGCGTCAGGTACCAGGTGGGGTGGTCGATGTCGTCCTTGAAGAGCCGGTCCCCGCGGTGCAGCCGGTTGGGTACGGTGACGTGGGTGCCGGGAGTGGCGACGCCCTCCTCCAGCACTGCGGCCATGGACATGACCTTGCTGGTGGAGCCGGGCTCGTACACGTCCTGGAGCGCCGCGTTGCCCAGCGAGGCGGCGTCGGCCTGCGAGAGGTCGTTGGGGTCGAAGCCGGGCGCGTTGGCCATGGCGAGGACCTCGCCGGTCCTGGTGTTCTGCACGATCACGTAGCCGCGGTCCGCCTTGGACTTCTTCACCTGGTCGGTGATGGCCTGCTGGGCGGCCCACTGGATGTCGCGGTCGATGGTCAGCTCGACGTCGGACCCGGCGACGGCCGGGACCTCCTTGGTGCCCGCGGTGGGCACCCGCCGGCCGCCGGACTGGGCGTACCTGATCGTGCCGTCCTCGCCCGCGAGCTCCTTGTCCAGCCGCGATTCGAGGCCGCCCGCGCCCTTGCCTTCGGCGTTGACATAGCCGAGTATCCCGGCGGCGAGCCCTCCGTTGGGGTAGACCCGTTTGGTGGTCGACTCCTGGAAGACCCCTGCCAGCACATTGGCTCCGGGACCGCCGGCCGCCTTGTCCTTCGCCGCCTTCTCGGCGAAGACGGACTTGAGGTCCCTGATCTGATTCCAGACCTGCGGGGTGCGGCGGCGGGCCAGGACGGTGTAACGGCCCTTCTGGGAAAGTTTCGCGGTGAGCTCGGCGGCGTCGACGCCGAGGATCGGGGCGAGGAGCGCCGCCGCCTGCCGGGGCGCGTCGGGGGCCTTGCTGAACTCGGGCGTGAACATCGACGGGTCGGCGGTGATGTCGTACGCGTCGACGCTGGTGGCCAGCGCGATACCGCTGCGGTCGGTGATCTCGCCGCGCTCGGCGGAGATCGTGTAGCTGAGGTAGCGGTTCTCCTTGGCCTTGGCCGCGTACGCGTTGGCGTCGACGGCCTGGACCTGGAGGAGCCGGACGACGAACACCAGCATGACGAGCGTCAGGGCGACGCTGACCAGGCGGAGCCGGGGGCGCGGGCTGCCGAGACGGAGGGGGCGCGCGGACCGGTTGCGGGGCGCGCCGGCGCGTGGCGCCGGGGACGACCGGCGGCGGGCGGCGGGTCGGGGGCGCCCCTGGCCGCCTGCGGCGCTGCGGGGGCGCGCGGGGCCGGGGACCCGGCGGCGCGGTGGTTCCTTGGGAGACACTGCGTCACCTGCCGGGGCTCGTCGATGGCTGGACTGCCGGAGTACGCGGCCCGGCATGCGGGGCCGCGGAGGTGCTGGGCTTCACGGCGGCGCCCGAAGGGGTGGCCGAGAGAGAGTGCGAGGGCGAGCCGGTGGCCGACGCCGGGGCGCCGGCGGACGGGGCGGTCGCGGGGGGCTTCTCGGGGGTACGGGGTTTCCGCGGCGGCGGTGCGGGGGCCGGCTCGGCGGTGGTCTCGGCGGGGACGCCGCGGACCTTGCCGTCCGGGTCGAGGAAGGCGGGGCTGCCGCCGGGCACCATGCCCAGTTCGCGGGCGCGCCGCTCCAGGGCGTCCGGCTCGGAGTAGCTGTCGACGTCACGCTGGAGGGCCTGCTGCTCGTCGGTGAGCTCGGTGGTCCGCTTCTTCAGCTCGCTCAGCCTGAACGATCCTTCGTTGAGCGCCGAGTTGAGCACCAGGAGCGTGATCAGACCGCCGCCGAGGAGCAGCACCACCAGCAGGACGAAGGGGGTACGGGCCGCGTTGCTGGGCCCGGCCGGCATCAGCCGGGCAAGCCGCGCCGCCCGCCCTTTCAGCTGCCCGGCCGCCTTGCTCACCGCGCCGCCCCGGACGTCGCCGGTGTCCGGGTTCCCGGACACCGGATGCTCATCGCTCCTCCTCGCGGATCCGCTGGGCGCCGCGCAGCCGGGCGGGAGCGGCGCGCCGGTTCTCGGCGACCTCCTCCTCCGTGGGCAGCTCCGCGCCGCGGGTCAGCAGCTTCAGCCGGGGCTGGTAGCGCTCGGGCACGACCGGCAGTCCGGGCGGCGCCGTGGTCGCGGCGCCCGCCGCGAAGACCTGCTTGACCAGCCGGTCCTCCAGCGAGTGGTACGAGAGGACAGCGATGCGGCCGCCGACCGCGAGGCTCTGCACGGCGGCCGGAATCGCCCGCTCCAGGACGGCGAGCTCGCCGTTGACCTCGATGCGCAGTGCCTGGAACGTGCGCTTGGCGGGGTTGCCGCCAGTGCGCTTGGCGGCCTGCGGCAGCGAGTCCCGGATCAGCTCGACGAGCCGGGCGCTGTTGCTGAACGGCTCCTTCTGGCGCTCGCGCACGATCGCGGAGACGATCCGCTTGGCCTGCTTCTCCTCGCCGTACGCCCGCAGGATCCGTACCAGTTCGCCCGGCGGATAGGTGTTGAGCACCTCGGCCGCGCTGATACCGGCCGTCTGGTCCATACGCATGTCGAGAGGGGCGTCCTGGGCGTACGCGAATCCACGGTCGGCCTCGTCCAGCTGCATGGAGGAGACGCCGAGGTCGAAGAGAATGCCCTGGACCTTCGGGATGCCCAGTCGGGCGAGCACCTCGGGCAGTTCGTCGTAGACCGCGTGGACCAGGGTGGCCCGGTCGCCGTACGGGGCGAGCCGCTCGCCGGAGAGCCGCAGCGCCTCCTTGTCGCGGTCCAGCGCGATGAGCCGTACGGAGGGGAAGGCGGAGAGCAGCGCCTCGCTGTGTCCGCCCAGGCCGAGGGTGCAGTCGACAACCACCGGCTGCTGCGGGCCCGGCGCCTCCAGAGCCGGGGCCAACAGGTCCAGGCACCGCTGGAGCATCACCGGAACGTGTCGGGTCTGGCTCATGCGCCCTCTCAGGCTCAGGTCCCGTGCGGTGGCACGTACGGCCTGGTCCCCGCCCGCTCAGAAGGGGAGGGCGGCCGGCGCCGGGGAAGAGGCGTCGGCCGACCGGCGAGCGGGAGAGGGCCGGACCGTACGTACGCCGCACACGGGGGAAATCTACGGAATGTGCAGGGTGTCGGTAACTTCCCGTCACTTTAGTCCACCCTGCCATTCGATCGATTCCCGATCAATCAACGGGGCACCGCGTCGCCCCGCCCCCCCTGTCCACCCGGCCGACTGAACAACTGTGAGGCTTGTGGGTTACCTCACAACAAGCCTCGTTGACGTTCTTTGTCCCTTCTCACAGCGCGACGCGACCACCGCCGAGAGCTAACGTCATAACCATGTCGACTTCCGCACACTCCCCCGCCGGGCCTTCCGCGCCGCCTGCCGACCGGGCCCGCACCGGAGGCACGGTCACCGACCGCCTGGTCGAGGCAAACATCCGGTACGCCGCCGGGTTCGAGGACCCGGGCATGGACGCCAAGCCGGTGCTGCGCGTCGCCGTGGTCGCCTGCATGGACGCCCGGCTCGACCTGCACGACGCTCTCGGCCTGTCGCTCGGCGACTGCCACACCATCCGCAACGCGGGCGGCGTGGTCACCGATGACGTGATCCGTTCGCTGACCATCAGCCAGCGGGCTCTGGGCACCCGCAGCGTCATACTCATTCATCACACGAATTGCGGCCTGGAATCGATCACGGAGGAGTTCCGCCAGGAGCTGGAGGTCGAGGTCGGCCAGCGTCCGGTCTGGGCCGTCGAGGCGTACAAGGACGCGGACCAGGACGTACGGCAGTCGATGCAGCGCGTGCGCACCTCGCCGTTCCTGCTGCACACCGATGACGTCCGCGGCTTCGTCTTCGATGTGACCAGCGGCTTGCTGCGCGAGATCTTCCCGTCCTCCTCATCCTGACCGCGGGCCCGGACGGTGTCCCTCGGGATACCGTCCGGTGTCGTTCATCGGGAGCCAATAAACCCACCGAACCGGACATATCGCCGCGACTTATCCACAGGCGAGTGACACGAAGCGGTAACGGCAACAAGAATGCGCATGTGGCATCTCGCCGGACGTTTCCTTTCCGGAGGGGTGTCCGTGTTTCGGGGTGGGCCGGGCCGCTGCAGGCGTGTCGGTCCGTGAAGGGGATCCCCTGCTCCTGGTGAGCGTGGGGCAGGGCCGAGGAGGGCCGGGTGACGACCTATGACGATCGAGCGAGCCTCACAGATCTGACCACGACTGCGGAGCGGGTGCGCAGGTCGGTGGAGAGCGTGATCGAGGGCAAGCCCGAGGTCGTACGGCTTTCGCTGACCGTGTTGCTGGCGGAGGGGCATCTCCTCATCGAGGATGTCCCCGGCGTCGGCAAGACGATGCTGGCCAAGGCGCTGGCGCGGTCCATCGACTGCTCGGTGCGGCGTATTCAGTTCACGCCGGACCTGCTGCCCTCGGACATCACCGGTGTGTCCATCTTCGACCAGCAGCGGCGCGACTTCGAGTTCAAGCCGGGAGCGATCTTCGCCCAGATCGTGATCGGCGACGAGATCAACCGGGCCTCGCCGAAGACCCAGTCGGCGCTGCTGGAGTCGATGGAGGAGCGCCAGGTCACCATCGACGGGCACACGTACGAGCTGCCCGACCCGTTCATGGTGGTGGCCACCCAGAACCCGGTGGAGATGGAGGGCACCTATCCGCTGCCCGAGGCCCAGCGAGACCGGTTCATGGCGCGGGTGTCGATCGGCTATCCGAATGCGGAGGCCGAACTGCGGATGCTCGATGTGCACGGCGGAATCTCGCCGCTCGACGATCTCCAGCCGGTGGCGCACGCCCACGACATCGTGAAGCTGATCGACGCGGTACGGACGGTCCATGTGGCCGACGCCGTGCGGCGGTACGCGGTGGAGCTCGTCGGGGCCACCCGCAGCCATCCCGATCTCAGACTCGGCGCCTCGCCGCGGGCCACCCTGCACCTGCTGCGCGCGGCGAAGGCGTCCGCGGCGCTGAGCGGCCGGGACTACTGCCTGCCGGACGACGTGCAGGCGCTGACGGTCCCGGTGCTCGCGCACCGACTGCTGCCGACGGCACAGGCCCAGCTGAACCGCCGTACCGCCGAGCAGGTCGTGCTGGAGATCCTCCGACAGACACCGGTGCCGACGGCCGGCGATGGCGGTGGCGGTGGCGTCCCACGGGTGCAGCCCCAGCACCAGCCGGGCCGTCCGGTGTACGGCCGGCAGCAGCCCGGCGTACGGCGGGTGTGATGACCGCCGGGGGGCCGGCCTCGATGGACGACGGCGACGGAAAGGGCGCTCTGCGGGCCGCTCTGAGCGGACTGACCACGCGTGGGCGGTCCTTCCTCGCGGCCGGTGTCGCCGCGGCGGTCTGCGCCTATGTGCTGGGGCAGGCGGACCTGCTGCGGGTCGGGCTGCTGCTCGCCGCGCTGCCGCTGGTCTGTGTGGTGGTGCTCGTCCGCACCCGTTACCGGGTCACGGGCACCCGGCGGCTCTCGCCCTCCCGGGTGTCCGCGGGCACGGAGGCGCGGGTTCATCTGCGGATGGAGAATGTGTCCCGGCTGCCGACCGGGCTGCTGATGCTGCAGGACCGGGTGCCCTATGTGCTCGGGCCGCGGCCCCGGTTCGTGCTGGACCGGGTGGAGGCGGGCGGCCGTCGCGAGGTGTCCTACCGGGTGCGGTCGGATCTGCGTGGGCGCTATCCGCTGGGGCCGCTGCAGTTGCGGCTGAGCGATCCGTTCGGGATGTGTGAGCTGACCCGTTCTTTCAGCGCGTACGACACCCTCGTCGTCATTCCGCGGACCGAGCCGCTGCCGCCCGTACGGCTGGCGGGCGAGGCCCCGGGGTACGGCGAAGGACGGCAGCGTTCGCTGGCGCTGGCCGGTGACGACGACGTGATTCCGCGCGGTTACCGGCACGGCGACGATCTGCGCCGGGTCCACTGGCGCTCCACCGCGCGGTACGGCGAGCTGATGGTGCGCCGCGAGGAGCAGCCGCAGCGGGCCAGATGCACGGTCCTGCTGGACACCAGGCGGATCGCCCATCAGGGGTCGGGGCCCGACTCCGCCTTCGAGTGGGCGGTGTCGGGGGCCGCGTCCACGCTGGAGCACATGCTGGAGCGCGGCTTCGCGGTCCGGCTGCTGACCGACGACGGGAACGCGGTGCCGGGCGAGGGCGAGGGCGGCTTCGCCGGATCGACACAGGAGTCCGCCGACTCCGCGGGGCTGATGATGGACACCCTGGCGGTGGTCGGCCACTCCGAGGGGGGCGGTCTGTCGCGCGCGTACGACGTGCTGCGCGGCGGCAACGAGGGCCTGCTGATCGCGTTCTTCGGTGATCTGGACGAGGAGCAGGCGGCGGTGGCGGCCCGGATGCGGCAGCGCAGTGGCGGCGCCGTCGCGTTCGTACTGGACAGCACTGCCTGGGTACATGACGATGTCCCGCCCGCGGGTGCGGACGCGGCGTTCGAGCGGCGGCTTCGGCTGCTGCGCGAATCGGGCTGGACGGCGGTGGCCGTGGCGCCCGGGACCGGTCTCGCCCGGTATTGGCAGCAGGCGGCGGGACACCCGGGCGTGGCGACGCAGACGGCTGCCGTCGGCGGCACCACAGATGGCACGACAGGTTTCTCCGGGGGATGGTCATGAGCGGTCGCGGTCGGCTGACGCTGTGCGCCTTTGCGGCGACGCTCATGGCGGCGGGCTCGATGCTGCCGCTGGTCGAGCCCGCCGGGTGGATCCTGCAGGCCGCGTTCCTGCTGGCGGTTCAGAGCGGGATGGGCATGCTCGCCCGCCGGTTGCCCATGCCCCGGATGCTGGTCGTCGTGGCGCAGACGCTGGTCACGCTCGTCCTGCTGACGGTCGTCTTCGCCAGGGGGCAGGCTCTGATCGGGCTCCTGCCGGGTCCGGAGGCCGTCCAGCGGCTCGCGGATCTGCTGATGTCGGGCGCCGACGATGTCGGAAGGTACGCCGCTCCGGCGCCCGTGACGGACGGCATTCGGCTGATGCTGATCGGCGGTGTCCTGCTGGTCGGCCTGATCGTGGACGCCCTCGCTGTGACGTTTCGCAGCGCGGCCCCGGCCGGCCTGCCGCTCCTCGCGCTGTACTCGGTTGCCGCGGGGCTGTCCGAGGGCGGAGCGGACTGGCTCTGGTTCCTGCTCGCGGCCGGCGGCTATCTGCTGCTTCTGCTGGCCGAGGGCCGGGACCGGCTCTCCCAGTGGGGACGGGTCTTCAGCGGCGCGGCCGGATCCCGGGGCGGCGCGACGGCCGGTGCGGCGTTTTCCGCCGACCGCCCGACGGCCCCGGTCCGCACCGGACGCCGCATCGGTGCGCTCGCGCTGGGGATCTCGCTGTTCGTACCGGCGGCGCTGCCCGCGCTGGACAGCGGCCTGCTGGCCGGTACGGGGGACGGGAACGGCAAGGGGAACGGCGGCGGCACCATCTCCGCGGTGAACCCTCTGGTCTCGCTGCAGAACAACCTGAACCAGCCGGAGAACCGGGAGGTGATGTCCTACCGCACCAATTCCACTGACCCGCAGGGCTTCTACCTGCGGATCCTGGCCCTGGACCGGTTCAACGGGAACGAGTGGCGGCCCTCCACGCGCCGCCTGAAGGGTGTGCCGAAGCGACTCCCGGCCCCGGAAGGTCTCGGCCCGGACGTCATGGTCACGGAGACCAGCACGAACATCTCCGCGTCGAGCTCCTACCAGCAGACCTATCTGCCGCTCCCCTACCCCGCGACCGAGGTCAGGATCGGCGGACGCTGGCGGTACGAGCCGATGGGACGGACCCTCGTCGGTGACGGCGGGGAGACGACCCGCGGTGCGCAGTACCAGGTCTCCAGTCTGGTGGTCCAGCCGACCGCCGATCAGCTGGCCGCGGCGGGTGCCGCGCCGGTCGCTCTGCAGCGCGAGTACACCCGTGTTCCCGACTCCCTGCCGAAGGTGGTCAGGCAGACCGCGGACCGGGTGACGAAGGGCGCGAGCAACGATTACGAGCGGGCGGTGAAGCTGCAGGACTTCTTCGCCTCGGAGGGTGGCTTCAGCTACGACACCTCGGTGAACTCGGGCACCGGGAGCGCGGCGATCGGCCGGTTCCTGAAGGAGAAGCGGGGCTTCTGCGTCCACTTCTCGTTCACGATGGCCGCGATGGCGCGCACGCTGGGCATTCCGGCCCGGGTCGCGGTGGGCTTCACTCCCGGCACCGCGCAGTCGAACGGTTCGTTCTCGGTGGGACTGCGCGATGCGCATGCCTGGCCGGAGCTGTATTTCGAGGGTGTCGGGTGGACCCGTTTCGAGCCGACCCCGACGCGGGGTACCGCCCCGTCCTACACCCAGCCGGACGCCCCGTCGGGCGGCACGTCCGACCAGGCCCGGCCGGAGAAGGGCGCGTCGGCCGCTCCGACGGTCGCACCGTCCGTCGCGGAGAGCTGCCCGGCTCAGATGCGCAAACAGGGCGAGTGCGGCAGCTCGGCAGCGCCGGGAGTGGTGGCCCCGACGGATTCCGGGACGCCCACGGGCACCGTGCTCGGCGTGGTCCTGGGCGCGTTGGTGATCCTGGTGCTGCCGTTGCTGCCGATGCTCTGGCGGCTTCGGGTACGCAAGCACAGGCTGAGTTTCTCCGCAGGGCGTACGCCGGCGGATGCGACGGCGAGAACGCTGGCGGCCTGGCGGGAGATCATCGACACGGCATGGGATCACGGCATCGAGCCGGACGACTCCCGGACCCCGCGCAGGACGGCGGCCAGGGTGGTGCGGCTGGGCCGGCTCGAACCCGACGGGGCCGCCGCGGTGCACCGGGTGGCGGGGGCTGTGGAGCAGGTGCTCTACGCTCCGGAGCCCCGGTCGGGTACCGGGCTCGCCGAGGACGTGGAGGCGGTACGGGCGGGACTGCGGGCGTCGTCCGGCCGGTTCGCCAGGGCGCGCGCGATCATGGCACCGCGCTCGGCCGTTCGGGTGATCTGGGCGGCGTCGGACCGCTGGGCCGCGTTCACCGGCAGGTGGGCGGCGCGGTGGGGCCGGGACCGGTGGACGGGGTGGCTGCGACGGCCGTCCCGCCAGCAGGGGGTCACAACCGCTGGGCCAACACCTTGTTTTAGCGAACACAGGCACGATTGAGTGAATGTGTTCCGGTCTGTGGGTGTGCCTGACGGGGTGTGCGTCATGTGTGTGACGCGATCTGGGACGCCGGGTGCGGCATCAGCAGTCGGGGCCCCGTATCACCAGCGTGATGGTTCGGGGCCTCCCTGTCGCCTCTGGCCACACCCACGTGGCCGGGTCGTAGGGATTCCGCCCGCCCGGGACGGACCGCATCCGGGATATGCGTCGCCGACCAGGCCGCGAAAGCAGAGGACCAGTGCGCCCAAGACCGTTCGGGGCGTACCGGTGAGACAGGACTCACTCCTGCTCACCGCCCAGGAACGGTGAGCGGGCGGGACATGCGCGATGCCAGGCGCCCTGGCCTGAATGGCGCGCGGGCTTGACTCTCCAGCCTGCCCGGCGACCGAGGACAAAGGCGGCAGCGAGGGCCGATCCGGACGGCCCGGCCCGGGCACGCATGAGGGGCGGCCGCGGAAACGCGGCCGCCCCTCACCCAAAGATCGTCCGGGGCCTACTGGCCCTGCTCGTCACGGCGGCGCTGCCACCGCTGCTCGATCCGGTTCATCACGGTCCGGCGTTGCCTGGGGCGGCGGCTGTCGCCGCCTCCGGCTGCCTGCCGTTCGCCCGGTTTGGGCGCCTTGCGCCAACCAGTGACCGCAAGAACCGCACAGCCGAGCATGACGAGGAACCCCACCACGCTGATCCAGATCTGCTGGGCGACCATTCCGGCCATGAGGAGCGCGATACCCACCAGGAAGCCTGCGACCGCCTGGTAGACCCGTCGCCGGGTGTACGTACGCAGCCCGCTTCCCTCGAGCGCTGTCGCGAACTTGGGATCTTCGGCGTACAGCGCTCGCTCCATTTGCTCGAGCATTCGCTGCTCGTGCTCCGAGAGCGGCACGGAGTCCTCCTCGTCGTCGGCCGCGGGGGGCGGCCGGTATGCGGCCCTTCCAGGATAGGCAGGGATTCGCCCCCGTGAAACCCGCCCTCTTTGCCAATCAGCCAGTCCGGGCCGCCACGACGGCTCAGCTGCTGAGGCGTTGATTCCCCAACCTCCGATCCGTCATGCCGGATGGTGTCCCCCGATCATACGGGGCGAAGCCCCCGATCGGGGGTCCTGGGCCGTACTCCATCTGCGGCTGCGTCCCTGATCAGCCGCGCTACAGCCGCGCTACCACCGGCACCCGGCCACGCACGGCCGCGCTTCGTGCCCGGAACGCCTCAGGCGCGCTTCGTACCCAGTACGTGCAGCTGCGTCGCGACCGAGTGGAAGGCAGGCAGTTCGGCCGCCGCCGCCTCGAGCTTCAGCAGGGCCTCCATGGCGCCGGGTTCGGTGTCCACCAGGACGCCCGGTACGAGGTCGGCGAAGACCCGTACGCCGTGGACCGAGCCGACCTCGACGTCCGCCGTGGAGACCAGCTCGGTGAGTTGCTCCGCGGTGTAGCGCCGGGGCACCGGGTCCCCCTCGCCCCAGCGGCCCGCCGGGTCGCCGAGCGCCTGCCGGGCCTCGGTGAAGTGACCGGCGAGCGCCCGGGCCAGGACGGCGCCGCCGAGCCCGGCGGCGAGCAGGCTGAGCGCACCGGCCGGACGGAGCGCCTCGACCGCGTTGCGCACACCCTCGGCGGGGTCGTCCACGTACTCCAGGACTCCGTGGCACAACACCGCGTCGTAACCACCGCGCTCGACCACCTCGAACAGGCCGTGGATGTCGCCCTGAACCCCGCGGACCCGGTCGGCGACCCCGGCCTCGGCGGCGCGGCGCTCCAGGGCGAAGAGCGCATTGGGGCTGGGGTCGACGACGGTGACCCGGTGGCCGAGGCGTGCCACCGGCACCGCGAAGTTGCCGGTACCGCCGCCGGTGTCCAGGACGTCCAGGGCGTCCCGGCCGGTCGCCTTGACCTGATGGTCGAGGGCGTCCTTCAGGACCTCCCAGACCACAGCGGTACGGAGGGAGGCGCGGGGGCGCAGCTGGTCCGACACGGCAGATGACTCCTCGGCACGGTGCCGCCACTGACGGCGGAGCGTGAACAGTGCAGGTGGTACACGTGCTGTCCACCCTATTGCCTCGCGCCACCGTCGCCGTCATCCCGCGTCGGGCCGCTCCTTCCGGGCCTGCGGGAGCACCGGCTGAAGCAACAGCAGCCGCTCGACCAGGCGCAGGAACATCTCCGCGTCACGCAGCAGGTCGTCGGCGTCCCGTCGGCTGGCCGCGCCCGGTATGCCGGCTTCCGCGCGGGCCCTGCGGCGGGCGCCGGAGGCGAACAGCGCGCTCCATTCGGTCAGCTCGGGGGCTATTTCCGGGAGGACTTCCCAAGCACTGCGGATCCGCTCCCGGCGCCGCCTGGAGGTCTCGGGGCGGGCCCGCGCGGCGAGCACGGCGGCGGCGGTGCGCAGCGCAGCGAGGTGGGCGGTGGCATACCGCTCGTTCGGCACATCGAGAACGGCGGCCTCGTCGAGGCCGGTGCGGGCCTTGGCGAGCAGATCGAGGGCGGCGGGCGGCGCCGTGGTGCGGCGCAGAACGGGATGGACATCGCTTGCCGGGCCGGTCAGTGAGGGGGCAGGGCCGTCTGCGCGGCGCCGGGGTGCGGCTGCTGCGGACGAGTGGGCCATGACGAAACCTCCTGTCTCGTGTAACGGCTCCGTGGCCGTATGTATCCATCGTGACGGGCACCACTGACAATCGACCTCATCCCCGCCCTGACCTGCGCCTTTGCTTCGATCGCGAGTTCGGGCTAAGTTTTTGAACTGACTAGTCAGTTCAAAACGAGGAGAGAGTCTGTGGACAGCCCGCACGGGGCAGCCGTCACCGCCGAGGATCTCGGGCTCAGGGGACCGCGCGGCTGGGCCTTCCGGGGCGTGGGCATCAAGGCCGGGCCCGGCTCACTGGTGGCGATCGAGGGCCCCTCCGGCTCCGGCCGCACCTGCCTGCTGCTCGCGCTCACCGGCCGGATGCGCCCCACCGAGGGCCTGGCGGAGATCGGCGGACTGCGCCTGCCGCGCAAGATGGCCGCCGTACGCCGCATCAGCTCGCTGGGCCCGGTGACCGGGGTCAGCGAACTCGACCCGGCCTTCACCGTTGCGGAGCACCTGCGCGAGCGGGCCCTGCTGCAGCGCCGCTTCGACGGTTCGCTGCGTGCTCTGCTGCGTCCGCGCACCGAGCGCGTCGCCGCAGCGCGGGGACGGATCGACGCGGCGCTGGAAGCCGCCGGACTCGACCTCGCCACCCTGCCCAAGGCCGAGCGGACCTCCGTACGGGATCTGGAACGGCTGGAGGCGCTGCGGCTGGCCATCGCCCTCGCGCTGCTCGGCCGGCCCCGGCTGCTCGCGGTGGACGACACCGACCTCAAGCTCTCCGACGCCGAACGCGCCGAGGCCTGGGAGCTGCTGCGGTCCGTCGCCGACAGCGGCACGACCGTGCTCGCCGTGTGCAGCCAGGCGCCCGAGGGCGCCATCACCGTACGTACCGACACCACGGCCGCACCGGCGGACACGCGGGATGCCGCGGCCGAGGAGACCACGACCGAGGAGGGACCGGCCGATGCGTTCGCCGAGACTGGCCGCGCTTGAGCTGAAGCGTTTCGGCAGGGGGAAGCTGCCGGTCGCCGCGCTGATCGCGCTCCTGCTGCTGCCGCTGCTCTACGGCGCCCTGTACCTGTGCTCCTTCTGGGACCCGTACGGCCGCCTCGACAAGATCCCGGTCGCGCTGGTCAACAACGACAAGGGCGCCACCGCCGCCGGAAAGCACATCGCGGTCGGCGACGAGATCACCGGCAAGCTCCTGGACTCCAAGACCTTCGAGTGGCACGAGGTGAGTTCAGCCGAGGCGCACAAGGGCGTCGAGGACGGTACGTACTACCTCTCGCTCACCATGCCGTCGGACTTCAGCAAGCGGATCGCGTCCAGTTCGGGTGACTCCCCCGAGACCGGCGCGCTCCAGGTGCGGACCAACGACGCCAACAACTACATCGTCGGGCAGATCTCCCGGACGGTGTTCTCCGAGGTGCGCACCGCCGCGTCGACCAGCGCCTCGCGCAGCTTCCTCGACCAGATCTTCATCAGCTTCTCCGACCTCCACGACGCGACGGCGGAGGCCGCCAAGGGTGCCGACGACCTCAAGGGCGGCATCGGCAAGGCGAAGAAGGGATCGCAGGATCTGGCGGACGGGCTGAAGGATGCCAAGGCCGGCAGCAGCAGTCTGGCCGGTGGGATCGTCAAGCTGAACAAGGGCGCGGGCGACCTCGAGACCGGCTCCCGGCAGGTCGCCGACGGCACCCAGCTGCTCGCCGACAAGGTCAACGGTGTGGCGGCCGACGTCCGCCCGTTCCTGAAGGACAACGGCAAGTCCATCGGCGACACCGCCCGGCTGGTCGCCGACTCCTCGCAGACCGTACGGGACAACCTCGACCTGCTGGTGAAGTCGGCGCCCACCGCGGCCACCGCCGCCCACACGGCCTTTGACGACCTGGCCGAGGTCTACCGCACCAGCTGCACGGAGCAGCCGCCCGCCGACCCCACCGTCTGCCCGCCGCTGAAGCGCGCGAAGACCGCGGCGGCCGATGTCACGAAGGTCGCCGACGATGTGAATGTGCTGGTCACGAACCAGAACGGCGATCTGAAGAAGCTGCGTGGCCGGCTGACCACGCTGCAGCGGCAGGCCAATGACCTGGCCGAGAGCGCGCCGCACCTGGACAAGGACCTGAAGTCCGCCGTGTCGAAGGTCAATGCACTGAACACCGGCGCCCACAAGGTCGCCAAGGGAGCGAACGAACTGCACACCGGCCTGGCCACGGCCAGGACGGGCTCCGCGAACCTGGACACGGGAGTGAGCAATCTCAAGAAGGGTGCGACCGACCTGGACGGCGGGCTGATCCGGCTCGGCGACGGCTCGGCCACCCTCGCCGACGGACTCAACGACGGCGTCGGCAAGATCCCCGACTACGACAAGAAGGACCGCGACGCGCGTACCGAAGTCATGGCCGACCCGGTGCAGCTGGCCTCCAAGTCGCTGCACGCGGCCCCCAACTACGGCACCGGCTTCGCCCCTTACTTCATCCCGCTCTCCCTCTGGGTCGGCGCGATGGTGGCGTACATGCTGATCCAGCCGCTCAACCGGCGCGCACTCGCCGCCGGGGCCTCCGCCTGGCGGATCGCCTTCGCGGGCTGGCTGCCGGTGGCCGCGATCGGCCTGGTGCAGGTGGCCGCCCTGATGTCCGTACTGCACTGGGGGCTCGGGCTGCAGATGACCCGCGCCGCCGGGACGATCGGCTTCCTCGCGCTGGTGACCTGCTGCTTCGCAGCGATCGTGCAGTGGCTCAACGCCCGGTTCGGGGCCGCGGGACGCATCCTCGTACTGGCGGTGCTGATGCTCCAGCTGACCTCGGCCGGGGGTACGTATCCCGTGCAGACCAGCCCCGGATTCTTCAATGCGATCCACCCCTACCTGCCGATGAGTTACGTCGTCGAGGGCCTGCGCAGGCTGATCACGGGCGGCGACCTCGCCCCGGTCTGGCAGGGCAGCGCGGTGCTGCTGGCCTTCACGGCGGGGGCGCTCGCCCTGACCGCGTTCGCCGCGCGCCGCAAGCAGGTGTGGACCCTGGACCGGCTGCATCCGGAGCTGAGCCTGTGAGCGCACCCGGACCTGTGAGAATCAGGGGCATGGAAAGCAGTAGCACCACGCGCCGCCAGGCCACCCGGCAGAAGCTCTACGAGGCGGCGGTGACTCTCATCGCCGAGAAGGGCTTCTCCGCGACCACGGTGGACGAGATCGCCGAGCGCGCCGGGGTCGCCAAGGGCACGGTCTACTACAACTTCAAGAGCAAGACCGAACTCTTCGAGGAGTTGCTGCGCCACGGCGTCGGGCTGCTCACGGCATCGCTGCGCTCCGCGGCCGAGGACACCGAGGAGCGCGGCGGTACCCGGGTCGAGGCCCTGGACGCGATGATCAGGGCTGGTCTGGTCTTCATCGACCGCTATCCGGCCTTCACCCAGCTGTACGTGGCGGAGCTGTGGCGCACCAACCGGGCCTGGCAGTCGACCCTCCTGGTGGTGCGTCAGGAGGCCGTCGCCGTGGTCGAGGGGGTGCTGCGCGAGGGGGTGAAGAACGGTGAGCTCAGCGAGGAGATCGATGTCCAGCTGACGGCCGCGGCCCTGGTCGGCATGGTGCTCGTGGCCGCACTGGACTGGCAGGCGTTCCAGCCGGAGCGGTCGATCGACGATGTGCACTCGGCGCTCTCGCTCCTGCTGCACGGCCGGGTCAGCGGACGCTGACCGGGCGGCGCGGGCCGACCCGGCAGCCTTGGCCGGCCCGTCGCACGGACACGCGAAGACGCCGGTCCGGTGAGGCTCGATCCCCCCGAGCCTGCGCCGGACCGGCGTCTCCTGTGCTGTCGGAGAGCCTTCCCCCGTGACCCCCGATTCCCCCGTGGTCCTCGGGCTCTCCGTCGTACTCCCCCGTTCCGGAAGGAGTTGCCGCACCCGCTCCGCCGCCCCGTGTCGGCGGTGCCGGTGCCGCGCCCCTCTCCGTGGGCTCCACTCTCCCGTCCGCGCAGGTCGGAACCCATCCGCACATCTACTCATCTCGTTTCCTAGGTACGGATACTCAGGGCTGCGCACCGATCCCCACCCCGGGCCCTGCGCCATCTGGTTACGATCGCGTCCGTGTCCGTACTCCCTCTGGTGTTCACAAGCGGCTGGGCGAGCGGGATCAACGCCTATGCGGTGGTCCTGTTGCTCGGTGTCTTCGGCGCGACCGGCCTCAGCGACGAGGTGCCCGCGTCGCTGCAGCGCACCGATGTCCTCGTCGTGGCCGGTGTGCTCTTCCTGTGCGAGGTGGTGGCGGACAAGATCCCGTACGTGGACTCGGTCTGGGACTCGGCGCACACCGTCATCAGACCCGTCGCCGGGGCCGTCGTGGCGGCGCTGCTGGCCGGCGGGAGCGGTTCACTGCCGGAGCTCGTGGCCGGGGCCGTCGGCGGTTCCGCCGCTCTGATGAGTCATCTGGTGAAGGCGGGCACCAGGATGGCGGTCAACACCTCCCCCGAGCCGTTCAGCAATATCGCGGTGAGCACGGCCGAGGACCTGGGCGTCGCGGGAATCGTCACCTTCGCGATCTTCCATCCGCTGGTGGCCGCGGTCATCGCCGGGACACTGCTGTTGCTCGGCATGGTGGTACTGGTCTTCCTGGCCTCCCGGATCCGCCGGTTCCTGCGCCGCAGGGCGCAGCGCCGCCAGGAGAAACGCCTGGCGGGAGCCGGATCGCACTGGCCGCTGGACTGAGTGTCGGAGGTGGCCGTTAAGGTCACTGACATGGCACGTATTGCGGTGATCGGCGCCGGGATGGGCGCGATGGCGGCGGCCGCCCGGCTCGCCGTGGCAGGCCACCGGGTGACGGTGTACGAGCGGTCGGACACCTTCGGCGGCTCGGTCGGCCGGTACGCCCATGAGGGCTTCGCCTTCGACACCGGTCCCA
This sequence comes from Streptomyces sp. NPDC111516, assembly GCF_055635345.1. Taxonomy (NCBI): domain Bacteria; kingdom Bacillati; phylum Actinomycetota; class Actinomycetes; order Kitasatosporales; family Streptomycetaceae; genus Streptomyces; species Streptomyces sp. NPDC111516. The sequence goes on from NZ_JBVKBV010000001.1 coordinate 346,532, forward strand.
CGCTGCTGCATCTGCCCGCGGTCTACCGCGACTTGTTCGTGAAGACGGGCAAGGAGCCGCTGGAGCGGTGCGTCACGATGACCCAGGTCGATCCGGCGAGTCGCCACATCTTCGCGGACGGCACGGCGGTCTCGCTGCCGAACGCGTCACGGGCCGGGGTGGTCGCCGCCCTGGACACCGCGCTCGGAGGCGGCGCGGGCGCGGCCTGGGGCGAGTTCCTCGACCGGGCGCGCGACGCCTGGGACCGATCCCGGCGTCCGCTCCTGGAGGAGCCGTTGCGCTCCGACTGGCAGGTGCTGGGCCGGGATCCGTATCCGGCGCTCCGGCAGCGCCGCCTGCTGCGCCCGGCCCGTCGGGCGGACACGGTGGCGGAGATCGGCGCGTGGGAGCTGCCGGACCCGCGGCTGGCCGCCCTTCTCGACGGGTACGCCCTCTCGTACGGGCTCGACCCGCTGCGCGCCCCGGCGGCGGCCGCCCTGCTGCCGTACATGGAGGAGACCTTCGGCAGCTGGTACGTCTCCGGCGGGATCCGGGCCCTGGCGCAGGCGGTGTACGAGCGGTGCCTGGCCCGGAAGGTGGAGTTCGTCTTCGGCGGCGAGGTGGCCCGGGTCGTCGAGAAGGACGGCCGGGCGGCAGGCGTCGAGCTCGTGGACGGGACGGTTGCCGAGGCCGCCCATGTGGTGCTGGGGGCCCACCCGCATCCGGGACTGGTGCCCGGTCAGGAGCTGTGGCGGGACGGCGATGTAGCGGTTCAGCCGCGGCCGGGGCAAGGGGTGGTGCCGGGCCGGTTCCTGGTCCTGCTGTCGCTGCGCGGCGCTCGGCCGGGGGACGCCGTGCACCGGACCCTGGTGCACCCGACGGACGGCGCTGCGGAGCGCGAGGCGGTGTTCGGCGGCCGGCTCGCCGGCCGTCCCACGGTGACGGTGCTGCGCCCGGACGACCCGTCGACCCGCCCCGACGAAGCGCACGAGGCGGTGACGCTGATGGCGACGGTCGCCCCGCACGGGGCGGTCGACTGGACGGACCAGACGTTGCGCGAACGGTGTGCCGACGCGCTGATCGAGGCGGCCGGCGCGGCCGTGCCCGGCCTGCGGGAGCGGCTGCTCCACGCCGAGGTGCGGACCCCGGCCGAGACGGCGGGCGACACCGGCGCCGAGGGCGGTTCGGTGCCCGCGCCCGCGCTGGCCGGGGCGCAGGGCGCGTATCTGCATCCGGGCAATCGCACCCGGCTGCCGGGGCTCTACGCCGCGGGCGGCTGGTCGCACCCGGGCGGCGGGCTCGCCCATGCCGGGATGTCGGGGGCGCTGGTCGCCGGACTGATCGTGGAGGGGGACGGGTTCCGGGGCTCGCAATGATCCCGGAAGCCGCCTGCCGGGCCCGTCGTCAGTAGCGGTACTGCTGTTCGTCGTAGCCGTTGCCGTTGCCGTTGGCATGGCCGTTCGGGTACGGGGCGGGCTGCTCCGGGGGCGTGGGCGGGTACTGCTCGCCCTCGCGCTGCTGCGGCACCCAGACTCCGCCGGGCGGGGTCTCGGGGGCGTACTGCTGGGCGTACGGATCGGCGGTGTACTGCTGCTGACCGCCGTAGCTGTCGTAGCCGTTGCCGTAGCTGTCGTACGCGGCGTACTGCGTGGAGCCGCCGGTGGTGCCGGTCCCGATGTACGGGTCGGAGTACGCGGCGTACTGCTGCTGACCTGTGCCGTAGTCGTACTGCCCCTGCCCGGCGAAGGAGTCCTGGCCGCCGAAGGAGTCCTGGCCCGCATACGGATCCTGGCCCGGCGCGGCGTACGTGGAGTGGCCGGCGTAGGGGTCATACGCGGCGTACTGCGGCTGCTGTTCCGCCTGCCTGCCCTGGCTCTGGCCCTGCCCCTGCTGCGACCGCTGGTGATCGCTGTAGATGCCGTACTGCCCGGTGTCGTCGGGCAGCGGCTCCGGCTCGTAGACCGCCGTCCGCTCCGCCGGAGTCTCCGGCGGAGCGGACGATGCCGCCGCGGTGCCCGCCTGCGCCGGGATCTGCTCGCCGTCCTCCAGCTCCAGGTCCGACACTTCGAGCGTGGGCTCGCGGCCGTCCCGGTCGCCCCCGCCCCGGCGGCGACGGCTCTCGCCGGGGCTGCCCCCTATCGCCCAGCCGGTGGAGAAGCCGCGCCGGAAGGACAGCGTGACGTACGTCTGACCGGTCGCGAACGCGATCGCGCCCAGGGCGATGACGAACACGGACGGCATCAGCACGCCGACGACCACACAGCCGAAGCCCGCGAAGGCGAGCAGACGCCAGCGAAGGCGTGCCTTGTACTGCAGGAGCACCTCACCGAGCAGCCACAGCGCGACGATTCCGAACGCGATGTAGAGGACCGTCCAGCCCATGCCCGCCCCCTCCTACGGCCACCGCCCCGGGTCGCGGCGGGTACGGCCGGTCACGACTGCTTGTGCAGTCCGAGATTCTCGTAGATTTCGAGCGTCGCCGTCGAGTTGTTGAGCGTGATGAAGTGCAGTCCGGGCACACCCTCGGATCGCAGCCTCGCGCAGAACTGCGTTGCGAAGTCGATTCCAATGGAGCGTACAGCGGCGGGATCGTCCTTGGCGGCGAGGATGCGTTCTTTCAGGGAGGAAGGGAAAGACGCGTTGCTGAGCTGCGCGAACCGTTCCAACTGCTTGACACTCGTCAGCGGCATGACCTCGGGGATGATCGGGGTTTCGCAACCCGCAGCGACCACCCGGTCACGCATCCGCAAATAGTCCTCCGGATTGAAGAACATCTGCGTGATCGCATAGTCGGCACCGGCACGGCACTTGTCGACGAAATGCCGGACGTCGGTGTCCCAGTCGGTCGAGCGCGGGTGCATCTCGGGAAATGCCGCGACGCCGACACAGAAATCTCCGGATTCCTTGATGAGCCGGACGAGATCGGCGGCGTAGCGCACGCCCTGCGGGTGCTTGACCCACTCACCCATCGGGTCGCCGGGCGGGTCTCCGCGCACGGCGAGGATGTTCCGGATTCCGGCGTCGGCGTACTGCCCGATCATGTTGCGCAGCTCGGCGACGGAGTGGTTGACCGCCGTGAGGTGCGCGACCGGGGTGAGAGTGGAATCGGCGGCGATCTGCTCGGCCACCCTGACGGTACCGGCCCGCGTGGAGCCACCCGCCCCGTACGTCACGGAGACGAAGCTCGGCCCCACCGCCTCGACGCGGCGCAGCGCACTCCAGACGTTGCGCTCGCCCTTCTCGGTCTTGGGCGCCCAGAACTCGAACGAATACGAAGTCTTGCCGGTCGCGAGGAACTCACGCACCGTGCGCGCGTGATCTGTCCTGGTAGATGGTGTGCCAAGGGCCATACCGGCAGGTTAACCAGAGCACGACGACCACAGGACCAGACCAGCGTTAATTGTCCGAATTGACCGGTTGTTTGTCCACCCTTCGGACAGCCCGCTTCGGGCAGCCGGCTGTCGGGCATTCGGCCTCGGGCACCCGGCCGGATCACGTCCCGGCGCGCGCCCGGATTCGCTCGGCCAGCCCGGCGGTGACAGCGGCCGGGTCGGCGGCCTCGGTGATCGCCCGTACGACGACCACCCGGCGCGCTCCGGCGTCCAGCACCTCGTCGAGATTGCCCGCGTCGATCCCGCCGATGGCGAACCACGGGCGTCGGGTGCCGAGCGAGGCGGCGTACCGCACGAGGTCCAGGCCCGGGGCGTGCCGGCCGGGCTTGGTCGGGGTGGGCCAGCACGGACCCGTGCAGAAGTAGTCCACACCAGGTTCGGCGACGGCCGCGTCGACCTCGGACTCGGCGTGGGTGGAGCGGCCGATCACCACGTCCTCGCCGATGATGGCGCGGGCGGCGGGGACCGGCAGGTCGCCCTGGCCGAGGTGCAGCACGTCGGAGCCGATGGCGTGGGCGACATCGGCCCGGTCGTTCACCGCGAGGAGCTTGCCGTGGCGCTTGCAGGCGTCGGCGAAGACAGCCAGGTGTTCGAGTTCCTCGGCCGCTTCCATGCCCTTGTCGCGGAGTTGGACGATGTCCACCCCGCTGGAGAGCACGGCGTCGAGGAACGCGGGGAGGTCGCCCTGGCGCTTGCGGGCGTCCGTGCACAGATAGAGCCGGGCGTCCGACAACGACGCGCGAGGCGTGGACATGGTGCGGTTCCCCCCTGGAGAGCGTGGCGGAGCTGGAGTGCGCGGTGGAACGGTTGCCGGTTCCGGCGTGGGGCGCGGACCGCGCGGTGGTGCGCGGTCCGCCCCTCACATACGGCCGGCGGTCAGACGGCGAGCGCCTGGGCGCGGCGCTTCACCTCCGTGCCGCGATTCTCGCTCAGTGCCTGGGCAGGGGTGCCCGGCAGGGTCGGGTCGGGGGTGAAGAGCCATTCCAGCATCTCTTCGTCGGTGTAGCCGTCGTCCCTCAGGAGCGTCAGGGTGCCGGAGAGGCCCTTGACCACCTTGTCGCCGTCGATGAAGGCGGCAGGCACCTGGAGCGCCCGGTTCTCACCACGTCGTACGGCGATGAGCTGGCCCTCCTTGACCAGCTGCCGTACGCGCGTCACCTCGACACCGAGCATTTCGGCGATGTCGGGGAGGTGGAGCCAGGCGGGGACGAGAGCATCGATCTTTGCGTCAATCTCGGTCACAGGGACAAGCGTGCCATCCCGGACCGACAGCCGGTACCCGGACTCAGCCCTTCAGGGCATCGCGGACCACGTCCGCGACGCGGCAGTGGCTCTGCCGGTCGCGGGTGACCCAGCCGTGCGCGGTCGTCAGGGAGCGCGAGTAGCAGGCTCCGGTGTCCGTGGTGCCCCGGTAGTTCTCGGTCGAGGCTCCGTCGGCGGACTGGACGACACCGCCCGTGCGGACGATGCTGCCGGTCGAGTCCACGGTGTCGTCCGTGACCGAGTCCGTGTGCCACGCGTGTGCGGAGCCCTTACGGAACGTGTCGACGAGCACACGACGCTGGGTGACGTCAGCCCTTATGTCGTAGTTGTTGTAATCGCCGTACAACGGAATGTCCATGTCCACGTCGATGGGGTAGGACCAGGTGTGCCGCTGCGCGTCCGTGCGCCCGTGGGTCTTGGTCGTCACCGTGGTGGAACCGTGGTCACGCTGATGCATCACCTGATGGCTGCCCGTGCGGGAGACGTTGTCCGTGTTGGTGTAAGCGAACTCCTGCTCGACGGTGGTGGTGACCCGGCCCTTCGAAGTCTCGACATAGCCCGAGATCTTCCAGGAGCGGCCGGTCGACACGGAGACGTCCGTGGAGCCGTCCTTGCCCGGGGTCTGGACGGTTTTCACGACCGGGGTGTGGCTGAGCGTGTTGGTGGTCACCTTGCCACTCGTGCGGGACGCGTGCGCGTCCGTGTCGAGGAAGAGCGAACCATCGACGGTCCAGCCGTCGGCCGCACCGTACGGGGTGATGCTGATGGCGTGCGGCTTGCCGTCGGCCAGCAGACCCGCGAAGGGGGTGAGGTCGATGTCGTAGGCCTCGGTCTTGAACTGGTCGATGGCCGGGATCGGGCGCCACAGGGTCGGGACGATGCCGCCGGAGTACACCACGGGGTACGGCTGGGCGAGACCTGCGGGCTGTCCGTCCACCGCGACCTGCACCTCACGGTAGGGCCCGCCGCCGCAGAGATAGTCCGGAGCGGTTTCCGCCAGGTCGCTGGGGACCGCGTCGAACCACTGCTCGTCGCAGCCGCCCCCGCGTGCGTAGACCTCCAGGCGCGCGTTGGTCAGATTGCGCGGGAAGGTGACCTCGGTGCGGGTGGAGCCGCCCTTGCCGACGTTCATCCAGGGGGCGCCGCCGGAGCCGGTGTCACCGAGCGGGACGATGCTGTCAGCCGTGGTGGCGGCCGGGTGGCGCTTGTCGGCCTGGTAGTACGTGACCGTCAGCTTGATCTTGTACACGCCGGTGTACGTCTCGTTGACGACATTGCCCAGTTCGAGCTGGAGCTTCTGCGGGTCCTTGAGGAGCGGCGCGAAATCGGTGATGTCCTTGGCGACGTGCCAGCTGATGCCGTCGTCGTCGGGCTCGGCGGTGCTGGTGCGGAAGACCTCCGCGCCACCGATGAAGACCGCGGCGAGGCGGTCGTACTGACGCCCCTTCACGCTGCCCGACCAGTCGAGGACGACCTTGTTCCACGGACCCTTGCACTTCTCGGGCGGGGTGAGCGTGGTGGTGTACGGCGGTCCGCCGAGGGTGTAGCCGAAGTCGTGGTCGACGGCCGTCACCGAGCAGTGCTCGGTGTCCGGGCGGGAGACCGGCGGCAACGCGTCGATCGGGTCCTGGTAGTCAACAGCCGGGTTGGAACCAGGCTTGGGAGTGGCGCCCGCGTATGCCGGAGCGGCGAGTGCGCCTCCGACGAGGGCGATCGACGCCGAGGCCATGGAGATTCCGCGCAGCGCGCGGGCCCATCCGTGTCGAAACATGCGCATCCTTCGAAGAGTATGAAATGAGTACTCCAAAAAAATGCACAGTGCACTAACTTTCGTTTCCCCCCAAGAGGTCGTCCACATAGCGGACGCCAACGTTCGTTGCTCGTACGCTTACTGACGAATCGCCGACTTGAGCGGTACGGAGGGGTCGGCGGCGCGCGCCGGATCGAGCCGCGCGCCCGCTTCGATGAGCTTGCGCCCCTGCGCCAGATCGCGCGGCCGGCCCACGGCGAGGACCGCGACCAGGACGCCGTCGCGCAGCCAGCACACCGACCAGGCGGGGCCGGCGGGATCGCCGCGCCACAGCAGCGTGTCGGCGCTCCCGTGGTGGCCCGCGTACTGCACGAACCGGTCGAACTGCTCGGACCAGAAGTACGGCACGGGGTCGTACGTCAGCGGCGCGGGGCCACCGTCGGCAGCGGCGGCGATGATGTTGGCGGCGGCGGTCCGCGGGCCCTGGAGTGCGTTGTCCCAGTGGTGGACGAGAAGGCGCTCGCCGTACCGGGCGGAGGGGAACGAAGCGCAGTCACCGACCGCGTAGACATCGGGCTGCGAGGTGCGCAGCGCCCCGTCGGCGGTCACCGATCCGTCGGGGCCGAGCGCGATGCCGGAGCCCGCCAGCCAGCCGGTGGCGGGCCGTGCGCCGATTCCGACGACGACCGCTCCGGCCGGGATCGTACGGCCGTCCGCGAGGATCACCCGGCCCGGTTCGATGCGGGCGACCCGGGCTCCGGTGAGGAGTTCGGCGCCGCTCTCGGCGTACCAGGCGCTCATCGGGGCGGCGACCTCGGCGGGCATCGCGCCCGCGAGGGGCCGGTCGGCGGCCTCGACGACGGTGACGGCGCAGCCCGCGGCGCGGGCCGCCGTGGCGAACTCGGCGCCGATCCAGCCCGCGCCGACGACCACGACGCCGTGCTGCTCGTCGAGGACGGGGCGCAGCCGCGCCGCGTCGTCGAGGGTGCGCAGCAGATGGACGCCGGGAACGCCCTCGGCTCCGGGCAGGACGACCGGTTCGGCGCCGGTCGCGATCACCAGCACGTCGTAGGGCACGGGTCCCGAAGGGGTGTCCAGCTCATGTGCGCCGGGGCGCACACCGGTGACTTCGCGGCCCAGTTGCAGATCGATGTCCAGCGCATCGAAATCGATGTCGAAGGCGGAGCCCTCGGCCTTGCCGAGCAGTACCGCCTTGGACAGCGGGGGCCGGTCGTAGGGCTGGTGCGGTTCGGCGCCGATCAGCGCGACGGGGCCGGTGAAGCCCTGCTCCCGCAGGGCCACCGCCGTCTGCACCCCCGCCATGCCCGCGCCGACGATGACGACGCGGCGCCCGGCGCGCCGGCCCGGCTGCTCTGACTGCTGCTGCTCGCTCACCCGTACACCTTACGCATCTGACGGTACGTCAGGAAAGGGGGATCTCTTCCACCGTGCTCGTCCCGCTGCCCTCCTGCGACTCCCATTCCCATCGCTCGTCCAGCCGAACCCGGCCGTCGGCGAGATCGACGACGGTGGAGACACAGTGGCCGCAGGACGTCGTTCCGTCCTGCTTCAGCTGGACGTACCTGAAGTCGAGGGCGTCGCCGACGCGGGTACCGACGAGGTGGCCGCGGACCACGTCGCCGCCGGCGTACTCGGCCCAGATCCGGCCGCCCTCCTCGTGGTACGTGAAGCGGGTACGGGTACCGACCTGGCCCGGGGCCTGGTCGACGACCGGTGAGAGGACGAGTCCGTCGAGCGAACGGGCCACGGTGGCTGCTCCCTTACGGGGTCCGGAGGGCGAGGTTTAGGGTGGCCAACGTAAAGCACTCGCGGGAGCCCGGACGCACCGGGCTGAGAGGGAGGCTGGGGCGGCCTCCGACCGTACGAACCTGATCCGGGTCATGCCGGCGAAGGGAGGGGCTGGACGCCCATGCGTTCTTCTCGGAACGGAAACGGATCCGACGTCCTGGTCATCGGGGGCGGGATCATCGGTCTGGTGACCGCCTGGCGGGCCGCGCAACGCGGACTGCGCATCGCGGTCGCCGACCCCGAACCGGGCGGCGGGGCCGCCCAGGTGGCGGCCGGCATGCTGGCAGCCGTCACCGAACTCCACTACGGCGAACAGATGCTGCTGGGCCTCAATGTCGCCTCGGCCGCCCGCTATCCGGCCTTCGCGGCCGAACTGGAAGCGGCGAGCGGGCGCGAGACCGGCTTCCGCGCCTGCGGCACCCTGGCCGTCGCGCTGGACTGCGACGACCGCGCCCATCTGCGGGAACTGCATGCCCTGCAGCAGCGTTCGGGCCTGGAGTCGGAGTGGCTCACCGGCCGCGAATGCCGCCGTCTGGAGCCGATGCTCGCACCCGGCGTCCGCGGCGGTCTGCGGGTGGACGGCGACCACCAGATCGATCCGCGCCGGCTGGCCGCCGCGCTGCTGACCGCCTGCGAGCGGGCCGGGGTGGTCTTCCACCGCGACCGGGTGGAGCGCCTGACGGTCGTACGCGACCGGGCCACCGGAGCCGTGCTCGCCGGGGGTACGGAGCTCGGCGCCGACCAGGTCGTGCTCGCCGCGGGCAGCCTCAGCGGCCGGCTCCCCGGGCTGCCGGGCGACGTCGTGCCGCCGGTCCGGCCGGTGAAGGGGCAGGTGTTGCGGCTGACCGTGCCCGCCGCGTACGCGCCCTTCCTCACCCGGACGGTCCGGGCCGTGGTCCGGGGCAGCCATGTCTATCTCGTACCGCGTGAGAACGGCGAGCTGGTCGTCGGCGCCACCAGCGAGGAGATGGGCTGGGACACCACCGTCACCGCGGGCGGCGTCTACGAGCTGCTGCGGGACGCCCACGAGCTGGTGCCCGGCATCACCGAGCTGCCGCTCACCGAGACCCGCGCGGGTCTGCGCCCCGCCTCCCCCGACAACGCCCCGCTGCTCGGCCCCACCGCCCTGCCCGGCCTCCACCTCGCCACCGGCCACCACCGCAACGGAGTGCTGCTGACCCCCGTCACCGGTGACGTCATGGCGGCACTGCTGGCAGACGGCGAGCTGCCCGAGCAGGCCCGCCCCTTCACCCCGCACCGCTTCCCGCCCACCGCCGCCCCCGTACGTCAGGAGCAGCCCACATGACCGAGCCCGCGCCCCTCTCCGAGCCCGCGCCCTGCCCCCGGCCCGCACCGCCCTCCGATCCCGCCCCCATCTCCGTCTCCGTCTCCGTGAACGGCGCCCTCCGTCTCCTCGCCGCGGGCACCACCCTGGACGCCCTTGCCGCCACCCTGACCACGGCGCACTCCGGCGTCGCCGCCGCCGTCAACGAGACCGTCGTCCCGCGCGGCCGGTGGTCCGCCACGGTGCTCGGCGACGGTGACCGCGTCGAGGTCCTGACCGCGGTCCAGGGAGGGTGACGATGGCCGACGACCGCTTCACCCTCGGCGACACCACCTTCGGCTCCCGGCTGATCATGGGAACGGGCGGAGCACCCAGCCTCGACGTGCTGGAGCGTTCCCTGGCTGCCTCCGGCACCGAGCTGACCACCGTCGCGATGCGCCGCCTCGACCCGACCGTGCAGGGCTCGGTGCTCTCCGTCCTCCAGCGGCTCTCCATCCGCGTGCTGCCGAACACGGCGGGCTGTTTCACCGCGGGCGAGGCCGTGCTGACCGCCCGGCTGGCCCGCGAGGCGCTCGGCACCGACTGGATCAAGCTGGAGGTGGTGGCCGACGAGCGGACGCTGCTCCCCGACCCGATCGAGTTGCTGGACGCCGCGGAGACCCTGGTGGACGACGGCTTCACCGTGCTGCCGTACACCAATGACGACCCGGTGCTGGCCCGCAGGCTCCAGGACGTGGGGTGCGCGGCGATCATGCCGCTCGGCTCCCCCATCGGCTCCGGTCTCGGCATCCGCAATCCGCACAACTTCCAGCTGATCGTCGAGCAGGCCCGGGTGCCGGTGATTCTCGACGCGGGCGCCGGAACGGCCTCGGACGCGGCGCTCGCGATGGAGCTGGGGTGCGCGGCGGTGATGCTGGCGTCCGCGGTGACCCGGGCCCAGGAACCCGAGCTGATGGCCGCGGCGATGCGGCACGCGGTGGAGGGCGGGCGGCTGGCGTACCGCGCGGGCCGGATCCCGCGCCGGCACTTCGCCGAGGCTTCGTCGCCGGTGGAGGGGCGTGCGGCGCTGGACCCGGAGCGCCCGGCCTTCTGACCCGCCGGGAGGCCGTGGACCGCATGTCCCTGTCACGGCTCGGCTGCAGTACGGACCCGGGACCGCTCCGGTCCGTCGGAGGTGTCCGTGGCGGCTCGTAGACTCACATGCGTGGATACGACCCTCCAGGACCCTCTCGTCGGGCAGCTGCTCGACGGCCGCTACCGCGTCGATGCCCGCATCGCCGTGGGCGGCATGGCCACGGTCTACCGGGCCGTGGACACCCGGCTCGACCGGGTGCTCGCCCTCAAGGTGATGCACCCGGCGCTCGCCACCGACGCCTCGTTCGTCGAGCGCTTCATCCGCGAGGCCAAGTCCGTGGCCCGGCTCGCGCACCCCAATGTGGTCGCGGTCTTCGACCAGGGCGCCCAGGGCCAGTACGTGTACCTCGCGATGGAGTACGTCGCGGGCTGCACCCTGCGTGACGTGCTGCGCGACCGCGGCGCTCTGCAGCCGAGGGCCGCACTGGACATCCTGGAGCCGGTCCTCGCCGCCCTCGGCGCCGCGCACCGCGCGGGCTTCGTACACCGCGACATGAAGCCGGAGAACATCCTCATAGGGGACGACGGCCGGGTCAAGGTCGCCGACTTCGGTCTCGTACGGGCGGTGGGCGCCGTCACCAGCACCACCGGGTCGGTCCTGGGCACCGTCTCCTATCTCGCCCCCGAGCAGATAGAGCACGGCACGGCGGACACCCGTACCGATGTGTACGCCTGCGGTGTCGTCCTGTACGAAATGCTGACCGGTTCCAAGCCACGCGCCGGAGACACGCCCGCCCAGGTCATCTACCAGCACCTCAACGAGGACGTCCCGGCCCCGTCGGCCGTCGTCCCCGGGCTCCCGGTCGCGCTCGACGACCTGGTGGCGAGCGCGACCGCCCGCAACCCCGAGGTCCGCCCGTTCGACGCGGTGGCGCTGCTCGCCGAGACCCGTGAGGCCCGCTCCGGCCTCACCGACGCCCAGCTGGACGCCGTACCGCCGCAGGCCCTCGCCGAGGCGCACGACGCCGCCGAGGACCGTACGAGCGTGATCCCGCGGCTGGTCCCGGCCGATCAGGGCGTCGCCCATCACACCAGCAGGCTGGAGATGCCCGCGCCGATGCCTACGGGGCCCGCGCCGCGCGGACCGTGGCGGCTCGGTCCACGGCGCTCCGTCATGGCCGCGGTCGTCGCCGTGCTGCTGGTGCTGGGGGTCGGCACCGGTGTCTGGTACATCAACTCCGGGCAGTTCACCCGGGTGCCCTCGCTGCTCGGCCAGACCGAGGAGACCGCCCAGCAGCGGCTCTCGGACGCGGGTCTGGAGCTCAAGGGCGTCAAGCGGTCCTACAGCGACACGGTGCAGCGCGGCAAGGTCATCAGCAGCGATCCCGGATCCGGTGCCCGCATCCGGGGGAACGACGCGGTGACGCTGGTCGTCTCGCGCGGCCCCGAGATCGTGAAGGTGCCCGATGTCCAGGGCCGCGCGCTCGCCGACGCCCGCCGTGAGCTGAAGAAGGCCGGCCTGGTGCCCGGCATGGTCACCAAGGAGTTCAGCGAGCAGACGGGGCGGGGCGAGGTGATCCGTACGGAGCCCGCGGCCGGCACCGAACGCCACCCGGACTCCGCGGTCGCCCTGGTCGTCAGCAAGGGTGCCCCGGTCGACGTCCCCGATGTCACCGGGCTGTCCGTCGTGGACGCCACCGCCGCGCTGGACGAGCAGGGCCTGAAGGCCGAGGTGCTGCCCGACCGGGTCAACTCCCCCGAGGTCGCGGGCGACATCGCCCATCAGTCACCGGCCCAGGGCAGCCAGGCCGCCGAGGGCGACACCATCACGCTCACGGTCTCCAAGGGACCGCGAATGATCGACGTCCCGGACGTCACCGGGAAGAACGTCGACGAGGCCAGGAGCAAGCTGGAGAACGCGGGCTTCGAGGTCAAGGTCGACCGCCCGTTCCTCTCCTTCAGCGACACCGTCGCGAGCCAGTCCGTCGGCGGCGGCAAACAGGCCCCCGAGGGCAGCACCATCACCATCAAGACCAAGGGACTCTAGATCCGTATGCGCAACCCGGTCGGCGGCCATGTTCCCGTGGCCGGAGGCCTCGCCAAGGCCGGCCTCCCGTACGCCCGCGAGATGGGGGCAGAGGCCGTCCAGGTCTTCGTCGCCAACCCGCGCGGCTGGGCGACGCCCGTCGGCAACCCGGCCCAGGACGAACAGTTCCGCGCCGAATGCGCCGCCGAGTCCATACCGGCGTACGTCCACGCCCCGTACCTGATCAACTTCGGCTCGCACACCGGGGCCACCGTCGACAAGTCCGTGGAATCGCTGCGACACTCACTGCGCCGGGCCCGCGAGATCGGCGCCCTGGGCGTCGTGGTGCACACCGGATCGGCGACCGGCGGCCGCCCGCGCGAACAGGCCCTCGCGCAGGTACGTACGCACATGCGGCCGCTCCTGGACGAGCTGACGCACGACGACGACCCGTATCTGCTGCTGGAGTCGACCGCCGGGCAGGGCTCCTCGCTCTGCTCACGTACCTGGGACTTCGGCCCGTACTTCGAGGCGCTCGACGCCCACCCCAAGCTCGGCATCTGCCTCGACACCTGCCACATCTACGCGGCGGGCCACGATCTGACCGGCCCGGCGGGCATGCGCCAGACCCTGGACCTACTGGTGGACACGGTCGGCGAAGGCCGGCTGAAACTGATCCATGCCAATGACTCCAAGGACGTGGTGGGGGCCCACAAGGACCGCCACGAGAACATCGGCACCGGGCACATCGGCGAGGAACCGTTCCGGGAAGTGTTCGCCCACCCGGCGACCGCCGGAGTGCCGCTGATCATCGAGACGCCGGGCGGCAAGGACGGCCACACGGCGGACGTGGCACGGCTGAAGCGGCTGCGCGACCGGGGCTGAGCGCCCTCGTTCCCGCACCGATTCCCCTTGATGAGTACCCCATGGGGGTATACGGTCCTTTGCTGTCGGCAGGACCGCTACTCGGCATTGGGGGATCGCCATGAAGCACGACACACAACACGGGCAGCACAGCCACCATGGGCAGGGCGAGCAGCACGGGCAGCACACAGACCACAGCCGGCGTGTAGATCACGGCGAGCACGCAGCCCACTCAGGTCACGCCGACCACACCGGCCACACCGGCCGCCACCCTGGCAAGGCCGGTTGGGCCATGGCCGCGCAGGCCACCCTGCACTGCCTCACCGGATGCGCCATCGGCGAGATCCTCGGCATGGTGATCGGCACGGCGCTCGGCTGGGGCAACATGCGGACGATGGTGCTCGCGATCGTCCTGGCCTTCTTCTTCGGCTACACGCTGACGCTGCGCTCCGTCCGGAAGGCGGGCGTCGATCTCCGTACGGCCCTGCGGGTCGCCCTCGCCGCCGACACGCTCTCCATCGCGGTGATGGAGCTGATCGACAACGGCGTGATCACACTGTGGCCGGGTGCCATGGAGGCAACCCTCTCCGACACGCTGTTCTGGGGCGCGCTCGTCCTCTCGCTCGCCGTCGCCTTCGTCGTCACCACACCGGTCAACAAGTGGATGATCGGCCGCGGCAAGGGCCACGCGGTGGTGCACCAGTACCACCACTGAGGGCGGACCGGGCCGGCGCGGGAGCCGTCGGGTCAGAGCTCGGGGCCGTCCCCGGGCTCTTCCTGGTAGGAGTAGCGCTGCTCGCGCCAAGGATCGCCGATGTTGTGATAGCCGCGCTCCTCCCAGAAGCCGCGGCGGTCGGCCGTCATGTACTCGACGCCGCGGACCCACTTGGGCCCCTTCCAGGCGTAGAGGTGCGGAACGATGAGCCGCAGCGGGAAGCCGTGCTCGGCGGTGAGCAGCTCACCACCCTTGTGAGTGGCGAAAAGTGTTCGGTCCGAGGCGAAGTCGGAGAGCCGCAGATTCGAGCTGAACCCGTACTCGGCCCAGACCATCACATGGGTGACGTTCGGCGCGGGCGGTGCAAGTTCCAGGATCGTACGGGCGAGCACGCCGCCCCATTCGGCGCCGAGCATGCTGAATTTGGTGACGCAGTGCAGGTCGGCGACCACCGAGGTGAACGGCAGCACCGAGAATTCCTCATGGTTCCAGCAGTGCTTCTCGCCGTCCGCCGTGGCACCGAAGACCCGGAACTCCCAGCGGTCGGGCTTGAACTTGGGCACGGGCCCGTAGTGGGTAACCGGCCAACCACGCTGGAGTCGCTGTCCCGGCGGAAGCTCGGACTGCTCTGACGCGCGGTTTTCCCGGCTTTCCGGCTGACCCATGACTCCATGGTGACAGACAGGCAGGGGTGGTTCCGACCAGGACGTAGGCAATTCGGGCAACTCGTACTAAGCATGCACTTACTGGACGATCACCGGGTGCGGTGCGAAGATGCGGCAAACTTGACCAGTTCACCGGTTGGAAGGAGCCTCTGCGATGCAGGGCGACCCCGAGGTCCTTGAGTTCCTGAACGAGCAGCTGACCGCCGAATTGACTGCCATCAACCAGTACTTCCTGCATGCAAAGATGCAGGACAACTTCGGCTGGACGAAGCTCGCGAAGTACACCCGCTCCGAGTCGTTCGACGAGATGAAGCACGCGGAGACCCTCACGGACCGCATCCTCTTTCTCGATGGACTGCCCAACTACCAGCGGCTGTTCCATGTGCGGGTGGGCCAGACCGTCACCGAGATGTTCCAGGCGGACCGTCAGGTCGAGGTGGAGGCGATCGACCGCCTCAAGCGCGGGATCGAGCTGATGCGCGGCAAGGGCGACATCACGTCCGCAAACATCTTTGAGTCGATCCTGGAGGACGAGGAACACCACATCGACTACCTCGACACCCAGCTGGAACTGGTCGAGAAACTCGGCGAGGCGCTCTACATCGCCCAGCAGATCGAGCAGCCGGACAGCTAGGGCTTCTCGTTACAGCCAGGGCTTCTCGTTCGGACCGGATCAGGCCGGTCCGGACCGGACCGGATCAGGCCGCTTCGGAGAGCAGGATGCCCGGGGTCACGCCCGGGACGGTGCCGGGAGCGATAGCCGGATCGGCCTCGGGAGCGGTGCCGGACGTCTGCTTCCGGTCGAGCAGTTCGCGGCGCGGACAGGCGCCCCGGCCGAGCATGGCCTGGATGGCGCGGACGCAGCCGCCGCAGTCCGTGCCCGCCTTGCAGACGGAGGCTATCTGTCGGGGTGTGCACGCCCCGGCGTCCGCATGTTCCTTGACCTGCTTCTCTGTGATGCCGAAGCACGAGCAGACGTACACGCGGTTCACCTCCCGGCGGGATCGGTCGATTTGCCACCCCGTTGACCGGTGAGGCTAACCTAACCTTACCCGGCGCCCTGGGCCCTTGAAAGCCTCCGAACGCCCTGTGGGACACGGATCACATCGATCCGTGTCCCACAGTCATACGCGTACCACCTGCGGTGATGCCTACTGGTCCCGGTACATCTCAGCGACCAGGAACGCCAGGTCAAGGGACTGGCTGCGGTTGAGCCGCGGGTCGCAGGCCGTCTCGTAGCGCTGGTGCAGATCGTCGACGAAGATCTCGTGTCCGCCACCGACGCACTCGGTGACATCGTCACCGGTGAGCTCGACGTGGATGCCGCCCGGGTGCGTACCGAGGCCCTTGTGGACCTCGAAGAAGCCCTTGACCTCGTCCAGGACGTCGTCGAAGCGACGGGTCTTGTGACCGGAGGCGGCCTCGAAGGTGTTGCCGTGCATCGGGTCGGTCACCCACGCCACGATGGCACCGGAGGCGGTGACCTTCTCGACCAGGTCGGGCAGCTTGTCGCGGACCTTGTCGGCGCCCATGCGGACGATGAAGGTCAGCCGGCCGGGCTCGCGCTCGGGATCGAGGCGTTCGATGTAGCCGAGCGCCTCGTCGACCGTGGTCGTCGGGCCGAGCTTGATGCCGATCGGGTTGCGGATCTTCGACGCGAACTCGATGTGCGCGCCGTCCATCTGACGGGTGCGCTCACCGATCCAGACCATGTGCCCGGAGGTGTCGTACAGCCGGCCGGTGCGCGAGTCGGTACGGGTCAGCGCCGACTCGTAGTCCAGCAGCAGGCCCTCGTGCGAGGCGTAGAACTCGACCGCCTTGAACTCGGCCGGGTCCGTACCGCACGCCTTCATGAAGTTCAGCGCGTTGTCGATCTCGCGGGCGAGCGCCTCGTAGCGCTGGCCGGACGGCGACGACTTCACGAAGTCCTGGTTCCAGGCGTGCACCTGGCGCAGGTCGGCGTAACCGCCGGTGGTGAAGGCGCGGACCAGGTTCAGCGTGGAAGCCGATGCGTGGTACATCTGCTTCAGCCGCTCCGGGTCCGGGACGCGGGATTCCTCGGTGAAGGCGAAGCCGTTGACGGAGTCGCCGCGGTAGGTCGGCAGGGTGACGCCGTCGCGGGTCTCGGTCGGCTTGGAGCGCGGCTTGGAGTACTGGCCGGCGATCCGGCCCACCTTGACGACCGGCACGGAGGCCGCGTAGGTCAGGACGGCGCTCATCTGGAGCAGCGTCTTCAGCTTGGCCCGGATGTGCTCGGCCGACACGGCATCGAAGGCCTCGGCGCAGTCGCCGCCCTGCAGCAGGAACGCCTCGCCCTTGGCGACGGCTCCCATGCGGGCACGCAGCTGGTCGCACTCGCCCGCGAAGACGAGCGGCGGATACGACGCGAGGTCCGCGAGCACATCGCGCAGAGCCTCGGCATCGGGGTACTCGGGCTGCTGCGCCGCGGGAAGGTCTCGCCAGGTCGCCTTCTCGGCGACACTCTGGGATTCAGCGTTCACGATCACGTCAGCAAGAATACGGGGTCGGCGCTCCCCTGCCGGTACTCGACCGCCTGGTGAGACGGACCCATCGGCCTTGTCGCACCGGGCGGCCGCGCGGTGGCGGGGAGCGGAGTTGCCGCGTCGCAGGAAGGACCCGGCACCGCGGCAGCGGGGAATCACGCCCTGCCCACGGAATCGCGCCCGGTCGGTCACGCTGCCATGCGCTACGATCCACGGCATGTTCGCGCAGACAAACCAGAACTGGTGGTGGACCGCTCATCCGGCGGCCCACTGATCGATCGCGCGCGACAGACCACGCGAAGGCCGCCCGAGGGGCGGCCTTCTCTGCGTTTCGTGAGCCGTTCCTCCATTCCGGAAGGAACACCCCCAATGTCTCAGCCACACCGCACCGACCTCGTCATCGAGCGGCTGCTCCGTGACGACAGCCCGCCGTTCGCGCTGCTGCGCAGGCGCACTCCCGGCCGCGATCAGGACACCGTCGAGGTGCTGATCGGCCGGGTACGGGAAGTGGACCGGCTCGCCGATCTCCCGGTCGGCGAGCTGCCGTCGCTCGCCCTGGTGCCGTTCCGGCAGATCGCCGAGCGCGGTTTCGATGTGCACGACGACGGGACGCCGCTGTCCGTGCTGGTCGCCGAGGAGACGTACGAGCTGCCGCTCGCCGCGGTGCTGGACCACTTGCCGGTCCATGACGTGCGGGTCGAGGGTGGCGGGTTCGACGTCCCGGACGAGGAGTACGCCAGGATCGTGCGGCGGGTCATCGAGGACGAGATCGGGCGGGGCGAGGGCGCGAACTTCGTCGTCCGGCGGACCTTCCGGGGCGAGATCCCCGGCTTCGGGCGGGCGGACGCGCTGGCCCTCTTCCGGCGGTTGCTGGCCGGTGAGCGGGGCGCGTACTGGACGTTCGTGGTCCACACGGGTGACGGTGGGGTCGAAGCGCCGCCCTCCTCGACGGAGCGGCGGGATACGGGGGACAGCCGGGCCGAAGGCCCCTCCTTCTCGGGGCGGCGGCGGGTGACGGGCGGGCGGACGCTCGTCGGCGCGAGCCCCGAGGTGCATGTGCGGATGTCCGGCGGAACGGTCGTGATGAACCCGATCAGTGGCACGTACCGCTACCCCGCCGAGGGCCCGGGCGTCGAGGGGCTGCTGGCCTTCCTCTCCGACCGCAAGGAGCGGGACGAGCTCTCCATGGTGGTCGACGAGGAACTCAAGATGATGTGCACCGTCGGTGACATGGGCGGAGTGGTGGTCGGGCCGCGGCTCAAGGAGATGGCCCATCTCGCGCACACGGAGTACGAGCTGCGTGGGCGCTCCTCGCTGGATGTGCGGGAGGTGCTGAGGGAGACCATGTTCGCGGCCACGGTCACCGGTTCGCCCGTGCAGAACGCCTGCCGGGTCATCAAGCGGTACGAGCCCGGTGGGCGCGGCTACTACGCGGGCGCGCTGGCGCTGCTGCGGCAGGAGCCCGGCGGGGCGCAGTCCCTGGACTCGCCGATCCTGATCCGTACCGCCGACATCGCCGCCGACGGGCGGTTGCGGGTGCCGGTCGGGGCGACGCTGGTACGCCACTCCGATCCGGGCAGCGAGGTCGCCGAGACCCACGCGAAGGCGGCCGGAGTGCTGGCCGCACTGGGGGTGCGGCCGGGCCGGCCGCGCGACGGGGCGGTGCGTCCGCAGCTGGCCGGCGACCCGCGGGTGCAAGGGGCGCTGGACGCCCGGCGGGACGGTCTGGCGCCGTTCTGGCTGCGGATGCAGGAGCGTACACACGAGCTCTGCGGCCATGCGCTGGTGGTCGACGGGGAGGACACCTTCACCGCGATGCTGGCGCATCTGCTGCGCTCATCGGGTCTGGAGGTGTCGGTGCACCGCTACGACGAGCCGGGGCTGCGCGAGCGCGTACGGGCGCACGCGGGCCCGGTCGTGCTGGGCCCCGGGCCCGGGGATCCGGGCGACACGGCCGATCCGAAGATGCGGCTGTTGCGTGAGTTCGCCGCGGAGCTGGTCCGTGATCACCGGCACGGCCTGCTCGGGGTCTGTCTCGGCCATGAGCTGATCGCGGCGGAGCTGGGTCTGGAGATCGTCCGCAAGACCGTGCCGCACCAGGGCGCGCAGACCAGGATCGAGCTGTTCGGGCGCCCCGAGACGGTCGGCTTCTACAACAGCTTCACCGCGCGCTGCGACGACGGTGCGGTCACCGAGCTGGCGGCGCACGGTGTCGAGGCGAGCCTGGACGCGGCGACCGGGGAGCTGCATGCGCTGCGCGGGCCGGGCTTCGCCTCGGTCCAGTTCCACCCGGAGTCCGTGCTGACCCTGCGCGGCGCGACGATCGTGGCCGAGCTGCTGGCGGGGCTGCCGGTCGCCGGCTGAAGGGGCGGAGGGGCCCCGGAGGAGCTCCGGGGTCTCAACTCTCCGCAGACGCGGGGACGAGGACGTTGTCGCTGCGGCGGTCGGCCAGGTAGTCGGCGACGTTCCGGACGGTGGCGTCGATGATCTGGGCCACGGCGTCCTGGGTGTAGTACGCCTGGTGCGAGGTCACGATGACGTTCGGGAAGGTGACGAGCCGGGCGAGTGTGTCGTCGTCGATGCCCTCCAGGGACTTGTCGAGGAAGAACAGCCCGGCCTCCGCCTCGTACACATCGAGTCCGACGCCCAGAAGACGGCCCGCACGGAGCTCGGCGACCAGTGCCGTCGCGTCGATGAGTCCGCCGCGGCTGGAGTTGATCAGGATCGCGTCGTCCTTCATCCTCGCCAAGGCGTCCGCGCCGATGATGTGGTGGGTCGCGGGCAGCAGCGGGACGTGCAGGCTGACCAGGTCGGACTCGGCGAGGAGCCGCTCCTTGTCGACGTACTCCATGCCGAGGCCGACACAGGCGGGATTCTCGGCGATGTCCCAGCCGAGCAGCTTCATGCCGAAGCCGTGGGCGATACGGGTGAAGGCCTCGCCGATCTTGCCCGTACCGATCACACCGGCCGTCCGGCCGTGCATGTCCCGGCCGAGGAGGCCGTCGAGCCGGAAGTCGAAGTCACGGGTGCGGCTCGCGGCCCGGATGATGCGGCGGTTGACCGCCAGGGCGAGGGTCCAGGCGAATTCCGCCACCGAGTACGGCGAGTAGGAGGAGACCCGGGCGACCCGCAGGGCGAGCCGTTCCGCGACGTCGAGGTCGATGTTGTTGAAGCCCGTGGAGCGCTGGGCGATCATCTGCGTGCCGCCCACGGCGAGGGTCTGCAGGACGCCGCTGCCCAGATCGGCGTTGACGCTGGTGGAGATGACCTCGTATCCCGCGGCGATGGGCGCGGTGTCCTCGGTGAGGAAGACGTCCAGGCAACGGACCTCGTGCTCTGCGGCAAAGGCCTTCTCGATCAGCGGCTTCTCGTCGGACTGCACACCGAATGCCAGGATTTCCACGACGTCTCCAGCTTTCTTGTTACGCGCGAAATGCAGCGTTACGTACCGGATGTTCGCGAATATACGGCCCGCGCCCCTGGTGCGCCGCTCAGAGCCTGTCAGGTGGCCTTCGATCGGAGGTCGCCCGACAGGCTCTCAGCCGAAGAAGACTCCGGCCTCCGCGTAGAGGGCCGGATCGACCGTCTTGAGGCGGGCGGTCGCCTCCGCGATCGGCACCCGCACGATGTCGGTGCCCTGCAGGGCGACCATCATGCCGAAGTCGCCGTCCCGCACGGCGTCGATGGCGTGCAGGCCGAAGCGGGTGGCCAGCCAGCGGTCGAAGGCGCTGGGTGTGCCGCCGCGCTGGACATGCCCGAGGACGGTCGTTCTGGCCTCCTTGCCGGTGCGGCTCTCGATCTGTTCGGCCAGCCATTCACCGACGCCGGAGAGCCGGACATGGCCGAAGGAGTCGTGCGAGCCGTCCTTGAGGATCAGCTCGCCCTGCGTGGGCATGGCCCCTTCGGCGACCACCACGATCGGTGCGTAGCTGGCCCTGAAACGGGCGGTCACCCAGGAGCAGACCTGCTCGATGTCGAAACGCTGTTCCGGGATGAGGATGACGTTCGCACCGCCGGCCAGCCCCGAGTGGAGCGCGATCCAGCCGGCGTGACGGCCCATCACCTCGACGACGAGGACCCGCATATGGGATTCGGCCGTGGTGTGCAGTCGGTCGATCGCCTCGGTCGCGATGGAGACGGCCGTGTCGAAGCCGAAGGTGTAGTCCGTGGCGGAGAGGTCGTTGTCAATGGTCTTGGGTACGCCGACGCACTTGATGCCGTGCTCGTCGGACAAGGTCGCCGCCACGCCGAGGGTGTCCTCGCCGCCGATCGCGATGAGCGAATCGACCTCGTACGCGGCGAGGCTGTCCCTGATCCGGCGGACGCCGTGCTCCGCGCCGAGCGGATTGGTGCGCGAGGAACCGAGGATGGTGCCGCCGCGCGGCAGGATGCCACGCACCGCCGGGACGGAGAGCGGAACCGTCTCGCCCTCCAGCGGGCCGCGCCAGCCGTCCCGGAATCCGATGAAGTCGTAGCCGTACTCCTGTACGCCCTTGCGGACGACGGCGCGGATGACCGCGTTGAGCCCGGGGCAGTCGCCGCCCCCGGTCAGTACTCCGACCCGCATGGAAGCATCCCTTCGCCGAAGTGAGCTCAACCATGACCACGCTAATCGTGATCCAGGTCACTCGGGGATGGGCCGGAAGGTCAATTCCGTTGCGTTGGCGGATGATTGGCTCTGCTGCACGCTCCGGCGCGTTCAGGCGTCGTCGAGGCC
The DNA here is from genome assembly GCF_055635345.1 of Streptomyces sp. NPDC111516. NCBI lineage: Bacteria > Bacillati > Actinomycetota > Actinomycetes > Kitasatosporales > Streptomycetaceae > Streptomyces > Streptomyces sp. NPDC111516. The sequence continues at coordinate 368,575 of NZ_JBVKBV010000001.1, forward strand.
GCGCTCGATCGCGTACCGCACGAGCTCCACCCTGTTGTGCAGTTGGAGCTTGCCCAGGGTGTTCTGGACGTGATTCTGGACGGTGCGGTGCGAGATGACCAGACGCTCCGCGATCTGCTTGTACGAGAGCCCCTTGGCGACCAGCCGCAGCACCTCTGTCTCGCGCTCGGTGAGCCGTGGGGCCTTGGGTTCGTCGGACGCGACGGGGGTGGGGTCCGAGGCGAGCCTGCGGTACTCGCCGAGGACCAGTCCGGCCAGTCCCGGGGTGAAGACGGGATCGCCGACGGCGGTGGACCGCACGGCCTCGGTCAGCTCCTGCGTACTCGCCGACTTGAGCAGATAGCCGGTGGCACCGGACTTGACCGCCTCCAGTACATCGGCGTGCTCGCCGCTCGCGGAGAGCACCAGCACCCGCAGCCCCGGGTGGGAGCCGACGAGCTCCTTGCAGACCTGCACGCCGGGCATGCCGGGCAGATTGAGGTCGAGTACGAGGACGTCGGGGGTGGCGGCCTTCGCCCGGCGCACGGCCTGCGGTCCGTCACCCGCCGTCGCCACGACCTCGAAACCGGACTCGGAAAGATCGCGGGCCACCGCGTCGCGCCACATCGGGTGGTCGTCGACCACCATCACCCTGATGGCCCGCTCCTCGGCGCCCTGGGTGTTCTCCGTGCTCATCTGCCTGATCCTGCCTTCCCCCGCGAAACCTATGAATCCTGTGAAGCGTTCGAAGCGCTTTGAAACCTACGGGACTTACGGGACTACGCGACCTTCGGGACCCTCAACTCGACCTCGGTGCCCTGGCCGGGCACCGAAATCAACTCCGCTGTGCCGCCCAGGTCACGCAGCCGCCCCCGGATCGACAGGGCGACCCCCATCCGCCCCTCCCCCTCCGCCTGGGCGAGCCGCCCTTCCGGGATGCCCGGGCCGTCGTCCCGGACCGTCACGATCACCTCGTCCGGCCAGTCCTCGACGAGGATCCAGGCCTGGGCGTTCTCCCCCGCATGGACCCTGACATTGTCCAGGGCGGCACTGACAGCGGCCGCCAGCTCCTTCGCGGCCGGGGGAGCGAGCAGCACCGGAGCGCCGGGCTCCGCGAAGCTGATCCGGGAGCCGGCGTGCGGGGCGAGCAGGGAGCGCAGGTCGCAGCCGGCCTGCCCGGACGGCCCGTCCTCCTCGTCGTCGACCTCGACGCTGCGGACCACCGCGCCCTCGGCGGCGTCCTCGGAGACCCGGGTGGTGGGCACGAGCCCGCTGGAGACCAGGGTGCGCAGGGCGACTTCCTGCTCCCCGGCCATCCGGCCCAGCTCGGCGGCCTCGCCGCCCAGCGCGGTGCCGCGGCGCTGCACCATCGCGAGGACCTGGAGCACGCTGTCGTGGATGTCGCGGGCCAGCCGTTCCCGCTCGCGGGTGGCGGCCTCGATCTCCAGCGCGCGGGCGAGGGTGCGTTCACTGGCCCTGGCCACCTCGACGACGTAACCGATGGCGATGGAGGCCACGCAGACCAGCAGGACGTTGTGGAAGGTGTCCCGGCTGGGCTCGCCGCGCTCGATGATGTTGGCGACGGCGACGAAGGTGGAGGCGAAGGCCGCCCAGCGCCAGCCGCCCTTGATCGCGAAGGCCAGCACGGCACCCGCGGTCCAGATCGACGGCAGCGTCGGACCGTCGACGTGCTGGGCCTCGAAGTCGGCGAGCGGGGTGAGGAGGATGCCGACGAGGGCGATGGCCAGGTCGGCGCCGAGGAAACGCTTGGTGCAGGCGGCGGCGCCCGCGACCTTCGGGAGAGTGGCGAGCGTCCAGGCCGACATCACCACCAGGAAGGCCACGGCCACCCACGGGCGGTCGTACCTGTCCCGGCCGAAGACGGCGAGCAGCACCGCGTAGAGCATCGTCAGAATGCGGTACGCCGTCAGCGCACTCCACAGCGGCTGCTCGACCGACATCCGTACGACCCGCTCGCGCTTGGCCATTTCCCCACCCCCCGGACGGAAACGACGCGGTCACCCGCCGAACCGTTCCGTCACTCCTGCGTCACTCCTGCGTTCCGGATCCTCCGGCCGCACGCTTCTCCTCCTCGGCGCGGCGCTTCGCCTCGTCCGCGATCTGCCGCTTGGCGGCGGTCGCATAGATGTCGACGTACTCCTGGCCGGAGAGTTTCATGATCTCGTACATCACCTCGTCGGTGACCGAGCGCAGGATGAAGCGGTCCCCCTCCATGCCGTGGTAGCGGCTGAAGTCGAGCGGTTTGCCGATCCTGATCCCGGGACGCATCAGCTTGGGCATCACCTGGCCGGGCGGCTGGATCTTCTCCGTGTCGATCATCGCGACGGGGATGACGGGCGCTCCGGTGGCCAGCGCCACCCGGGCGAGCCCGCCGGGCTTGCCGCGGTAGAGACGGCCGTCGGGCGAGCGGGTGCCCTCCGGGTAGATGCCGAAGAGCCCGCCGCTCTCGATGACCTCGATGCCCGCCTTGATGGCCGCCTCACTGGCGCCGCGGGCACCCGAGCGGTCCACCGGGAGCTGGCCGACGCCCTTGAAGAAGGCGGCGGTCAGCCTGCCCTTCACCCCGGGTGCGGTGAAGTACTCGGACTTGGCGATGAAGGTGACCTTGCGGTCCAGGACGGCCGGCAGGAAGAAGGAGTCGGAGAACGACAGATGGTTGCTCGCGAGGATCGCCGGTCCCTGTGCGGGAATGTTCTCCAGGCCCTCCACCCACGGCCGGAAGGCGAGCTTCAGACCCCCGCCGATGGAGAACTTCATTGCGCCGTAGATCAACTCGGGTGCCTCCTGTGTCCTGTCGGAACGACCTTAACCCGTGTGGCCGTCCGCGCTCCCGCCCGGCATCGGACCGAAGTGGTGGCCGCGGCCGCGGCCATGGCGGCTGCCGGTGCCGACCACCGCGGCCCGTGTCGGTGACCACCCCGGTCGGTGTCGGTGACCACCCTGGTCGGTGTCAGTCCGGTCGCGTACGGTGAAGTAATCCTTCCGCGCTCCCCCCTTTCGCTCCCCTTCGAGCCTCACGAACAGGAGACCCCGGTGCCGGTCCTGCCTGGAGCCGAGCCGTTCCGCCACGAGGGCGGAGAGGTCGGCGTCCTTCTCTGTCACGGATTTACCGGTTCCCCGCAGTCGCTGCGCCCCTGGGCCGATCATCTGGCGGAGCGCGGGCTCACCGTGTCACTGCCGCTGCTGCCGGGGCACGGCACCCGCTGGGAGGACATGCAGCTCACGGGCTGGCAGGACTGGTACGCGGAGGTGGACCGGGAGTTGCGCGCCCTGTTGGAGCGGTGCGGCCAGGTCTTCGTCTTCGGTCTCTCCATGGGAGGCGCGCTGACGCTGCGGCTGGCGGCGAAGCACGGGGACGCGATCAGTGGTCTGGTGCTCGTCAATCCGGCGAACAAGGTGCATGGCCTGTCGGCGTACGCGCTGCCGGTGGCCCGCCATCTGGTGCGGACGACGAAGGGGCTGGCGAGCGATATCGCCCTGCCGGGCTCCGCCGAGGTGGGGTACGACCGGGTGCCGCTGCACGCGGCGCATTCGCTGCGGAACTTCTTCCGCCTGGTCGATGCCGAGCTGCCGCAGGTCACCCAGCCGATCGTCCTGCTGCACAGCCCGCAGGACCATGTGGTGCCGCCCGCGGACTCGGCCCGGATCCTCAGCAGGATCTCCTCGACGGACGTCGAGGAGATCCTGCTGGAACAGAGCTACCACGTGGCGACGTTGGACCACGATGCGGAGCGGATCTTCGACGAGAGCTACCGGTTCATCGGCCGCCTCGCTCCGAGCGTCGGAAAGAAGGGGAGCACGTCAGGTGGCTGAGCACGACGCGGAGCGCGCGGGCAGCGAGGAGGGGCGCGAGCCCCTTCCCGCGGAGGGAACGGCCGTTCCCGAGGACGGTACGGATACGGGCGCGGGCCCGCAGGATGCCGCTGCCGCCCGGACGACGCCGCCGGGCGGCGACGGCGACGGACCCGACCGGTCGATCGACGAGAAAGCCGCGTGGGAGGCGATCGTCGCGGGGTACGGCGAGGAGCCGGCGGACCCGCCGGGCACCAGGCCGTTCAGGTCGATCGAGGATCTCGCATTGCCGGAGGACGATCAGTCGGGCGTCCTGGACCCGGACAAGGGGGTCGGGAAGAAGTCCCCGAAGCCGCCGGAGAAGCCGCTCGGCAGCTCGATCGTGTTCGCGCCCGGCGTCGCCGGCCCGCGGGACTACGAGCTCTCGGAGCCGAAGGACGACGACCTCGACGAGAGCGACGAGGGGCATTTCGTCCCCCCGGAGCCGCCGCCGCTGCCGGAGGCCGATGTCACGGCGAAGTTCGCCTGGCTCGCGGTCGTCGGCGGTCCGGTGCTGATGCTGATCGCGGTGCTGCTGCGGTGGGACATGACCTGGTGGCTCACGACGATCTGCGTCGGCGGCTTCCTGGGCGGCTTCGTCACGCTGGTGGCGCGGATGGAGGACGACGACGAGGACGGCGACGACCCGGGCCGCGGAGCGGTGGTCTGAGACCGGTCCGGCCGAGGCCCCGGGCCGCTGCCGCGCGGCTCAGAGCCTGGTCGCGGGCACCCGTAGCGCTGCCAGCACCGGCAGGTGGTCCGTGGCCGCTCGCAGGTCCGCTTCGGTGACACCGGGCAGCCCTGCCGGGACACCGCAGCCGAGCACCTCGATCCCGTTTGTCGCGAAGACCGCGTCGATGCGCCGCCGCGGCCGGTCCGGCGAGAAGGTGTGCTCGCCGCCCCACGGCCGGACGGTCCAGCAGTCCTGGAGGCGCCCGGCCAGCCGCCGGAATGCGGCCCCGGTCGGTACGTCGTTGAGGTCGCCCGCCCCGATGGCGTGCTCGACGCCCATCGCGTCCAGCCGTTCCAGCAACATCTCGGTCTGGGCCAGGCGTTCGTCGCGCTGCAGGCTCAGGTGGAAGCTCAGCAGACCGATCCGGGTGCCTGCGATCCGTACCACCGACGTGGCGAAACCCCGGCGGTGCAGTCCGGGGTTGAACGGCAGCAGGACGTCCTCCGTGCGCTCCACCGTGGCCCGCAGCGAGCAGAGCAGCAGCGGACCGGCCGCCGTGGCGCCGCCGCTGAGGACGACGAGGTCGGTGCGGGCCGCGAGCCAGGCGGCGCGCTTGCGCCAGCGGAAGAAGCGCGGGGCTTCCTGGATGAGGACGAGGTCGGGGGCGCAGGCCCTGATGACGCGGGCCAGCGCCGCGCGGTCGTCGCGCATCGAGCGGATGTTGTAGCTGAGCACTCTGATGACGGCCGAACCATCCGGCTCGGTACGGGAGTCGGGCAGTGGCGTCAGGACCATGCGTCTCACGATACGACGGACGCCCGCCGCACCCCACAGGGGCGCGACGGGCGTCCGGTTCTGTCCGGTTCCGGCCGGCTCAGCCCTGGCGGGCCAGGTCAGCCGCGCCCACCAGCCCTGCCTTGCCGCCCAGTTGGGCCGCGAGCACCTGGGCGTGCGGACGCCACTCGCCGCCGATCAGCCAGCGCCGGAACGACTTGCGGATCGGGCCGAGGACGAGTTCCCCCTCGTCCGACACGCCACCGCCGACGATGAACGCGGACGGGTCGAACAGCGAGGCGAGGTCGGCGAGTCCGGCACCGGCCCAGCGGGCCAGCTCGCGGAACGAGTCGATCGCCACCGGGTCGCCCTGCCGGGCGGCCGCGCTGATGTGCTTGCCCTCGATGCCGTCCACCGTGCCGTCGCCGAGGGACAGCAGGATCGTGGCGTTCTCCGGAGTGGCGTTGGCGCGCTGCTTCGCGTACCGGACGAGTGCGCGCCCGGAGGCGTACTGCTCCCAGCAGCCCTGGCTGCCGCAGCCGCAGAGCAGCCCGTCCGGGACGACCCGGATGTGGCCGAACTCGGCGGCCACACCGAAGCGGCCGCGGCGCAGCTTGTTGCCGATGATGATGCCGCCGCCGAGACCGGTGCCGAGCGTGATGCAGATGACGTCGTCGTGGCCCTGCCCGGCGCCGAAGCGGTACTCGCCCCAAGCGGCGGCGTTGGCGTCGTTCTCGACGACGACCGGAAGGCCGACGCGCTGTTCGACCTTGTCCTTCAGCGGCTCGTGCCGCCAGTTGATGTTCGGTGCGAACAGCACGGTGGCACGCTTGTCGTCGACGTATCCGGCAGCTCCGATACCGACGGCCTCGATCTGGTGGCCCTCGCTCGCGCCGGACACCGCCGACGCGATCGCGTCCACAATGCCGTCGGCCGTCGGCGGGGTCGGCACCTTGAACGTCGAGAGGATCCGGCCCTCTTCGTCGACCACTCCAGCTGCGATCTTCGTCCCGCCGATATCGACGCCGATGGTGAGTCCCATGAATCCCTCAGTTTCGGTCGAGCCCCGCTGTGGCCAACGGTACCCGAGCCGGGGGCCCGGCCCATCCGTGCCGGTCAGTCCAGGTCGATGTGCTCGCCTGCGGCGGGGCCCTCGTCGCGGGGGTCGGTGGGGTCGTCGGCCTTCTTTTCGGTGCCTGCGGGGTCCCCGGCGCCCCGGGTCCAGCGACGTTCCTGGCCTTCCACCGCGGAGCGGTAGGCGGCGAGGAGCTCACTGCCGGCCGCGGCGATGTGGTCGAAGACGTCCGGATTGCGTTCGATGACGGGCTCGACGGCCGACTTCGCCTGCTTGATGATCTGCCGCACGGTGCCCTGGGCCGCCGCGCCGAGGAACGGCGTCTGGAGGGAGGAGATCTTGTCGGCCACGGCGTCGACCAGCTTGCGCAGCTCGTCGGCGGCGGCGCCGGGCGGCGGGCCGTGCTGGGCACGGCGGCGGGCCTTCTCCGCTTCGAGGTCCTCGGCGCAGGCCTTCGCCCACGCGTCGTCGTCGGCGGGACGATCGGTGGCTTCGCTCATGGCGGACTCCTGCGACGTGGTGTGCCTGCGTACTACCGACGTTACCGGAACCGTGACGCGCCGTTCAGCTCGTCCGGGGCCACAGCCCGGGGTCCGGCGTGAACCTGACGCGGAGCACGCCGTCGGTGAGGGCGGCGCCGGATACGGTGCAGCGGCGGAGCCCGGACTCCAGGGGAACGATCCGGTGGAACGGACCCACGGTGAGGAGCAGTTCGTTGCCGCGGCGCACCAGCTGGAGGTCCGTCTTGACGGCGCCGGGCAGGGGCAGGCACCAGACGAGCACCGGGTCGCCGTCGCCGGACCGCTGGGCGGTCACGATCCGGGGACCGGGCAGCAGTGCGTCCAGGCCGTCCGGGGCGTTCGGGTCCTCGATCCACCAGGGGTCGTCGGCGCGGCCGGGCCTGCGGTCGTCCAGCTCCGCGGCGAGTCCGTCGCCCTCGAAGAGGCCGCCTCCCGTGCCCGCCTCCTCGAAGACAGTGCTGCTTGCGCCGGTGTCGAGGAGGGTGAGGTCGTCCGGGCCGCGCGGGTCGCGGCCGAGGTGGGGCACTTCGCACAGGGCCGCCGCGGGCACCCATTCCTCGTACCAGTGGTCGATGGTCTTCTCCTGCTGCGCGGCGAGGGCCGCGAACCAGGGGTCGCCGGAGTGCCTGGGCAGCACCCGGTTCACCACCAGGGTGTCGACACGCAGTCCGTGCAGGGCGAGTCCGGTACGGGCGGTGCGCAGGGCGTCCTCGGCGGCGGGGCCGGGCTCGGCGACCAGCCGGAGCGTGGTGTTGCGGTCCTCGATCAATGCCTGGACGGCGGCCAGCTCGGCGTCCTTGCGGGCGGCGGCCTCGTACAGCCACTGGGCGGGCATGGGTACGCCGGCGAGTTGGGCGAGCATCGGGCGCAGGGCGCGGGCGGCCTGGCGTTCCTGGGGCAGCAGCCGGCGCAGATAGCGGCGCAGCTGTTCGGGCAGGGCGAGCGCGGCGAGCGCTTCGCGCAGCGGCGGCAGGTCGACGACGAGGAGTTCGTAGCCGTCGGCCGACCAGTCGCCCTCGGCGGCGCGACGCAGGGTGTGCAGGAGGGCGAGCTGGGCGCTGCCGGGGAGTTCGGTGAGTTCCTCGGCGTCCAGCCGGTTCCCGCCGAGCAGGTCGAGCACGCCGGACGCCCGGTCCTGGAGGGTGAGGAGTTCGCCGCGGAAATGCTCACCGGAGTCGATGCGGGCGGACCACAGGTTGTCGGTGACTTCGGCGGGTTCCGTGCCCGCGGGGAAGCCGGGTATCGCGTCGGCGGAGAGCAGCAGGGTGCGGCGGCCCCGGCGGGCCGCGGCCAGGGCGGTCGCCGCCGCGACGGTGGTACGGCCCGCGCCGCCGGGGCCGGTGACGAGAACCGTACGCACCGGGTCAGGCCTTCTGGACGGACTCGACGCGCTTCTTCAGACCGGCCAGGGCGCGGTCGATGATGACCTTCTCCGCCTTGCGCTTGATCATGCCGAGCATCGGGATCTTGACGTCGACGGTCAGTCGGTAGGTGACCTCGGTGCGGTCGCCGTCGCCGAGCGGGGCCAGTGCGTAGGAGCCGTCGATGGCGCGCAGCATCTGGGACTTGACGAGGGTCCAGCTGACCTCGTGGTCGCCGATCCAGGTGTACGCGAGGGTGTGGTCGTCCTTGATCGCTCCGGCGTCGAGGACGAGACGGACCTTCTCGGCGCGGCCCCGGTCGTCGGTGGAGAGGACCTCGGCCTCCTTGACCTCGCCGGTCCACTCCGGGTAGCGGGCGAAGTCGGCGATCACTCCCATGACGTCGGCCGGCGCCGCCTCGATCGTGATGCTCGAGCTGGTGTGTTCAGCCATCGCCGTGGCTCCTCCAGTGCGGTGTACCGGTGCGTCGGCAGATGCCTGCCGTCAGAAGGCTATCGCGTGTACGCGGCGCCACGGCCCAGGGTCCGGCGCCGGTGCGGTCACCACTCCAGGGCCCAGGGCCTGCCCGTGGACGCGAAGTGACCCACGTTCACGCACTCGGTGGCACCGATCCGCATCCGGCGTACCAGGGGCTGGTGGACATGGCCGAACAGCGCGTACCGGGGGCGGGTCCTGCGAATGGCGTCGAGCAGGGCCCGGCTGCCGCGTTCGAAGCGGCGCGCGACCGTGTCGTACGTCAGCTCCGGCACGTCGGGCGGGATGTGGGTGCACAGGACGTCGACCGGGCCGATCGCCTCGATCTTGGCGGCGTACTCCTCGTCGCTGATCTCGTACGGGGTCTTCATCGGGGTCTTCAGCCCGCCGCCGGCGAATCCGATCACCAGGCCGCCGATCTCGACGCGTTCGCCGTCCAGGACGGTGGTGCCCGGACGTGCGTACTCGGGCCACAGGTCGGGGATGTCGACGTTGCCGTAGGTGGCGTACGTCGGGGTGGGGAAGGCGGCGAAGAGCTCGGCGTACTGCTTGCGCACCGCTGAGACGATCGCGGCGTTGCGGTCCATGCCCGCCCACAGGCCGCGGCCGAACTCGCGGGCCTCGTCGAAGCGGCGCGCGGTGCGCAGCGCGACGATCCGGTCGGCGTTCTCCACGCCGAAGAGGTCGGGGAAGATGCCGCGCGAGTGGTCGGCGTAGTCGAGGAAGAGCACCAGGTCACCGAGGCAGATCAGGGCGTCGGCACCGTCCCCGGCGCGGGCCAGGGCCTCGGTGTTGCCGTGCACGTCACTGACCACATGAACGCGGGTGCGCCGCGAGGTCGGGGTTCCTTCGCTGTTCGGTCCGGCTGGCATGACGATCACCCTAGAACCCCGCCGTGCACCTGGGTAGAGGCCGCCGGACCTGCGATTACCCCCGGCCGGTAGCGGAGGTGGACTAGTGTGCGCCCAAGGATCACGGTTGTGTGTGACGCATAAGACATCTGGCCGGAACCCCCTATCGAGAACCGAGTACTGGTGGGTAACGTCCGGGCAGTCCAGTCGTGCTCACCCCACTGAGCATCAGCCATTCTTGGACCGCAGCCGGTGCGTCACACAGAGCCGTGGCACCGGAGCCCGATGAGGAGCAGCAGTCTTGCGCGAGTTCAGCCTTCCGGCCCTGTACGAGGTCCCCTCGGACGGCAACCTGACGGATCTCATCCGCCGCAATGCCGCTCAGCATCCGGATGTCGCGGTGATGAGCCGCAAGGTGGCGGGGGCGTGGACCGATGTCGACGCCACACAGTTCCTGGCCGAGGTCAGGGGCGTCGCCAAGGGCCTGATCGCCGCGGGCGTCGAGGCGGGCGACCGGGTTGCCCTGCTCTCCCGGACCCGCTACGAGTGGGTGCTGCTCGACTTCGCGATCTGGAGCGCGGGCGCGGTCACCGTCCCGGTGTACGAGACGAGCTCGCCCGAGCAGATCCAGTGGATCCTCGGGGACTCCGGCGCCACGCTGTGCATCGTGGAGTCCGAGGCGCATCAGGACTCCGTGGCCTCGGTCCAGGCGGATCTGCCGGAGCTGAAGGGCGTCTGGCGGATCGATGACCGGGCGATCCAGCGGCTGACGGCGATCGGCGAGGACGTCTCGGACGAGACCCTCGACCTGCGGATGGCGTCCGCCAAGGCCGACGACCCGGCCACCATCGTCTACACCTCGGGCACCACCGGCCGCCCGAAGGGCTGTGTGCTCACGCACCGCAGCTTCTTCGCGGAGTGCGGCAATGTGGTGGAGCGGCTGAAGCCCCTCTTCCGTACCGGTGAGTGCTCGGTGCTGCTCTTCCTGCCCGCCGCGCATGTCTTCGGACGGCTGGTCGAGGTGGCCTCGGTGATGGCCCCGATCAAGCTCGGCTGCGTACCGGACATCAAGCACCTCACCGATGAACTGGCCTCGTTCCGGCCGACGTTGATCCTCGGTGTGCCGCGGGTCTTCGAGAAGGTCTACAACGCGGCGCGCGCCAAGGCACAGGCCGACGGCAAGGGCAGGATCTTCGACAGGGCCGCGGACACGGCGATCGCGTACAGCCGCGCGCTGGGCACTCCTCAGGGCCCGTCCATGGGCCTGAAGTTCAAGCACAAGGTCTTCGACCGGCTGGTCTACGGCAAGCTGCGGGCCGTGCTCGGCGGCCGCGGCGAGTACGCGATCTCCGGCGGCGCACCGCTGGGCGAGCGGCTCGGCCACTTCTACCGCGGTATCGGCTTCACCGTCCTGGAGGGCTACGGCCTCACCGAGACGTGCGCGGCCACGGCCTTCAATCCGTGGGACCGGCAGAAGATCGGTACGGTCGGCCAGCCGCTGCCCGGCTCGGTTGTCCGGATCGCCGACGACGGCGAGGTGCTGCTGCACGGCGAGCACCTGTTCACCGGCTACTGGAACAACGAGACGGCGTCGGCCGAGGCGCTGGCCCACGGCTGGTTCCACACGGGCGACATCGGCACGCTCGACGAGGACGGCTATCTCGCGATCACCGGTCGCAAGAAGGAGATCATCGTCACGGCGGGCGGCAAGAACGTCGCTCCCGCCGTGATCGAGGACCGTATCCGCGGGCACGCCCTGGTCGCCGAGTGCATGGTGGTCGGCGACGGGCGGCCGTTCGTGGGCGCGCTGATCACCGTGGACGAGGAGTTCCTGGGCCGCTGGGCGCAGGAGCACGGCAAGCCGGCCGGCTCGACGGCCGCGTCGCTGCGCGAGGACCCGGAGCTGGTGGCCGAGGTGCAGCGGGCGGTGGACGACGGGAACGCCGCGGTGTCCAAGGCCGAGTCGGTACGCAAGTTCCGCATCCTGTCCTCCCAGTTCACCGAGGAGGCGGGCCACATCACGCCGTCGCTGAAGCTGAAGCGGAATGTGGTGGCGAAGGACTTCGCGGACGAGATCGAGGCGATCTACCGGGGCTGACGGACGTCGGCCGGGGCCGATGACCGGCTGCCGGAACCGATGGTCATCGGCCGGGAACCGGCCGTTCAGAGCAGCGCCTTGAGCCTCTCGGCCAGCAGGTCCCAGCGCCACTTCTCCTCGACCCAGGCCCGCCCCCGCTCCCCCATCCGCTGCCGCAGCTCCGGGTCGCGGAGCAGCGTGACGATCCGGTCGGCCGTCTCCTCCGCCGAGCCGCCGCGCACCACCCACCCGGTCTCGCCGTCGAGCACGGCGTCCGGCGCGCCTCCGGAGTCGCCCGCCACCACCGGCAGTCCGGTCGCGGACGCCTCCAGGAAGACGATGCCGAGGCCCTCCACGTCGAGGCCGCCCCGACGGGTCCGGCACGGCATGGCGAAGACGTCGCCGGCGCCGCAGTGGGCGGGCAGCTCGTCCCACGGCACCGGCCCCGTGAAGTGCACCGAGTCGGCAACACCCGTCCGTACGGCCAGCTGTTCCAGCTCCTTGCGGTACGGCCCGCCGCCCACGATCAGCAGCACCGCGTCCGGCACCCGCTCCAGGATCGCGGGCATCGCGAGGATCAGCGTGTCCTGGCCCTTGCGCGGCACGAGCCGTGACACGCAGACGACGACGGGCCGGTCCGAGAGTCCGAGCCGGGCCCTGATCAGGTCTCCGCCGGAGTCCGGGTGGAAGGTCTTCTCGTCGACGCCGGGCGGCAGCTGGACCATACGGCCCGCCGCCTCGGGGGTGAGTGCGGTGGCGATCCGGGAGCGGGTGTACTCCCCCAGGTAGGTGATCGTGTCCGTGGTTTCGCCGATCCGGCCCAGCAGCTGCCGGGCCGCGGGCAGCTGGGCCCAGCCCGCCTCGTGACCGTGCGTGGTGGCGACCAGCCGCCGGGCGCCGGCCCTGCGCAGCGCCGGTGCCATCAGCCCGAGCGGGGCCGCGGCGCCGAACCACACGGACGTGCAGCCGTGTATGCGCAGCAGCTGCGTGGCACGCCGGGTGACCCTCGGGGTCGGCAGCAGCATCGTCGTCCGGTCGCGGACGACGGTGAAGGGCTGCTCGGCGTCGAAGGCGGCAGTCGCCGCGACGCCTTCGGGGCTGCGCTTCCAGGTGGAGGCGTATACGACGATCTGTCCGGGGTCCAGGCGCAGGGCCATGTTGTGCAGAAAGGCCTGGATACCGCCGGGGCGGGGCGGGAAGTCGTTGGTCACGATCAGGGTCTTGTCCATCCCTGCCGACAGTACCGGGCGGTCCGATGGCCCTCGCACAGGCCGGGCGGGCATCATGGCTCCCCGTACCACCGAGTACCCACCGGGCACCCCACCGAGGTATCCACCGACGAAACGGATGAGGCGGTCATGACCGGATCGACCGGCACGCGGCTCGCTCTCGGGGTCTGGGCCCTCACCAGGGTCGTGCTGCTGCTCTGCGTCACCAAGGTGATCACCCTGTCCGGACCGGACGTGACCAGCGACGTCTCGGTGATCTACCACGGCTGGTCCGAGGTCCTGAAGTCCGGTACGTACCCGCGGTCCGACGTCACCTGGCAGTACCCGCCCCTGGCCGCGCTCGCCGTCCTCTCCCCCGCCCTGCTGCCTTTCCTGGACTATGCGTCGGCCTTCTTCGTCCTCGCGTTCCTGTGCGACGGGCTGGTGCTGGGGCTCCTGCTGTACGCGGGCCGCGGGACCGGCCGGTGGACGGCGGGCGCCTGGGTGTGGGTGGCGGGGGTGCCACTGCTCGGTACGACCGCGTACGCCCGTTACGACGTGATGGTGACGGCGGTGGCGGTGGCGGCGCTGCTGGCGGGCGTGCGGCATCCACGGGTGCTGGGCGCGCTGGCCGCCGTCGGTGCGCTGCTGAAGGTGTGGCCGGCGCTGATCCTGGCCGGTACCGCGCGCGGGCCGTGGACGCGCCGGGCGTGGACGGCCGCGGCGGTGACGGCGGCCGGGCTGCTGCTGGCGTGCACCGTGGCGATGCCGGGTGCGCTGGCCTTCCTCGGCTTCCAGCGGGACCGGGGCACCGAGGTCGAGTCGCTGGGAGCGCTGGTCTTCCACGTGTGGCGGAATTTCGGCTGGCAGGGCCGGGTGGAGCTGCACTACGGCTCCCTGGAGTTCCTGGGTCCGCATGTGCCGCTGGTGAGCACGCTCGCCCTCGGTCTGTCCGTCGTCGCGTTCGGCTGGCTGCTGGTGTGGCGGCTGCGGGCCCGCGACTTCCGGGTGAGCACCCCGGCCGACGCGGCGTTCACGGCGGTGCTGCTGTTCACGACCACGAGCCGGGTGATCAGCCCCCAGTACATGCTCTGGCTGGTCGGCCTTGCGGCGGTCTGCCTGGTCTTCCGCGGGAGCCGGATGGTGCTCCCGGCCGGTCTGGTGCTGCTCGCCACGGGCATCACGCAGTGGGAGTTCCCGTTCGGGTTCGTCCATGTGGTGAGCAGTGACGCGACGGGCGTGACGCTGATGTTCCTGCGCAACGGCCTGCTGGTCGCGGCGACGCTCATCGCCTGCCGGCGGCTGTGGCGGCAGACGGTGTCCGGTGCGCCGCGCGACGGCGCCGGGCCCTCGGCCGCCGAATCCGACGCCGGGCACGAGACGGAACCGGTCGGCTCCTGAACCACGCGCGGCGGACAGCGCCCCGCGGTCAGCCGAGCCGGGCGCGCAGATACTCCCGCCAGAGCGCGGTGAATTCCTGCGGGGTCGTGGCGAGCACCTCCTGCATGGCCTGCTCCACCGCGCCGTCCCGCCCCGAGTGCCCTCCGACGGCCCGGTAGAAAGCGAACAGCTTCTTCTCGCCCCAGTGGTCGGCGATCAGCTCGCAGGCCAGCCAGCCGCCCTCGTACGCCTTCGCCAGGCGTGCCGAGTCGCCCGCGAAGTCGAAGTCCTCGTCCGTGGGGAGTCCGGCGGGCAGCTCGCCGCGCGCGACGGCGTCGGCCAGTTCGGGCGCGGCCCGGGCGGCGGTACGGTCCTCGGCGCGGTAGGCCGCCCAGTCGGCGAAGCCCTCGGAGAGCCAGGTCGGGGTGGCGGCGGAGGTGCGGGCGCGGGTGGCGACATGGGTGATCTCGTGGGTGAGGACGATGCGCTGCCCGAAGGTGCTGAGCACGCCGTACGCCTGCGGGTTGACGATCACCCGGTCCGCGGGCGCCCGGTCCGCACTGCCGGTGCGCCCGGTGGTCACGGCCGCGATGCCCCGGTAGTTCGCCGCCGGTGACCCCAGCAGCCCGGCCATGTCCTCCACGGTGTGCGGTACGAGCACCAGCACGCGGCCGGCCCAGCGTTCCGGCCAGGCCCCGGAGACGGCGGGCACCGCCCGGTCCGCGGTCCGGGCGATCCCGCGCAGCTCCTGCTCCGTGCGGCCGACCCCGAGGACGAGGCTGTGCTCTCCGCGTACCACCCGCACATCGCCCTGCTGCCAGAGCTGCCCGGCGCCGTCCTTGCCCGCCCGGTCGCCGGTGATGTACCAGCGGCCGTCCGCCCGGTCCCGTCGCAGATCGAGCACCCGGTCCACGGCGACCGGGGCTGCGTCGTAACCCTTGATCGCATAGCGCAGCCGGACGTCGGCGGTGACCCGGTCGGTGCCCTGTGCGGTCACGTCCGTCAGCCGGTACGTCCACGAGTTCAGCGGTACGTCCGCGAGGTTGTCCAGTTCCCGGCGCTGGGCCGTGCGCAGCCCGGTGGCCCGCGGGTCCACGACGGCCAGGTAGGCGTCCGTGTCGTGGGCCGGGACGGCGGCCGCGCGGCGGTCCAGGGTGGCCCGGACACCTTGGACGGTGGAGCCCGGGACGGCGTCGTCGTCTGGGGCCGCGCAGGCGGAGACCAACAACAACCCGACTAGCAGCACGCCGGCCGCGCGCCGTCCTCCGTCACATCCCCGCCGTGCGGTACGCCGTCTGTGGGTCACCCGGCCGAGCGTACGGGTCAGATGCGGGTGACCGACGAGACGGGCATCATGCCGACGGGGTCGTAGCGCACCGGGGCGCCCGGGTACGGGGCGTGGATGACCTGGCCGTTGCCGACGTACATGGCGATGTGGCCGGCGTTCGCGCGGTAGGCGACCAGGTCGCCGGGGCGGGCCTCGGCGAGCGGCACCAGGTGTCCCGCGTACCGCTGGGCCTGCGAGGTGCGCGGCAGGCCGACCCCGGCCTGGGCGTACGCCCACTGCATCAGCCCGGAACAGTCGAACCCGGCGGGCCCGTTGGCCCCCCAGATGTACGGGCGGCCCAGTGCCTGGCGGGCCGCCGCCACCGCGGCGGCCGC
Organism: Streptomyces sp. NPDC111516; assembly: GCF_055635345.1. Lineage (NCBI taxonomy): Bacteria > Bacillati > Actinomycetota > Actinomycetes > Kitasatosporales > Streptomycetaceae > Streptomyces > Streptomyces sp. NPDC111516. Next base: position 384,483 of record NZ_JBVKBV010000001.1, read on the forward strand.
CCGTACGGAGCCCGCCGGGAGATCGGCCGTCGCCGGGAACACGTCGTAGCGGCCGGAGCGCGAGGCCCGCTCGAGGTCCGCCCGGCCGACGGCGGGCAGCGCGTCCAGCGCCTGCTTGGCCTGGGCGAGCTTGCGCTCGACGGTCTGTTTGTGGCGGGTGGCGGCCGCCCGGTTGCGCTCCAGCTCGGCCAGCGCCCGGGCGGCCTCCGCGCGGGTCTGCGCGAGTCCGCGCTGCGTCTGCTGGAGTTCCCGCACCTCGGCGCTCCGACGCTCGGTCAGGCGGTCCAGAGTGGCCGCCCGGTCGAGGTAGGTGTCCGGGTCGGAGGAGAGCAGCAGGGCGAGCGAGGGGTCCAGGCCGCCCGAACGGTACTGCGCGCCCACCACCGAACCGAGCTCCGTACGCAGCCGGTTGAGGTGTTCCTGGCCGCGGGCCGCCCGGTCCCGGGCCCGGTTCACCTCGCCGCGCAGCCGGCCGGCGTTCTCGTAGGCCGCGTTGTACTGCTCGATGGCCCGCTCGGCCTCGCCGTACAGCCGGTCGACCCGGGCCTTGGCGTTCTGGGACGTGTCCTGCGGGTCGGCGTTCGCCGTGGCGGCCCCGAGAGTGGCGGCCGCGGTGGCGGCCGCGGCCGACAGAACAGTGATCCGGGCACCCCTGTTGAGTCCGGGCTGTGTGGAACGACGATGGGACACCACAGGACGTCGTACTCCCTTCCGCTGTACGCAGATGTGCGCAGCCCCTGCCGCCCGGGGCGGGCGGACCGACGACCGGGAGCTGCACAGCAGGCAGACAGTAGTCGGACGGTTACGGAGCAGCCAAAGGCCGCGTCGCGCGGCAGGGCGGCGGAAACGACGACGCCCCGCCGGTGACCTGTGGTCTCCGGCGGGGCGGACGGTCTGCGCGGGCGTGGGAATTCGCCCGTTCGGGCGCCGTCAGCCGACGCGCACGCCGAACTGGAAGCTGCCGATGGTGTTCATCGACTCGTAGCGGACGACCGTGCCCGGGTACGGGGCGTGCAGGACGGTGTTGTTGCCCGCGTAGAGGCCCACGTGCTCGGTGTTGTTGAAGAAGACCAGGTCGCCCGGCTTCAGTGCGCCGCGCCCGATATGGGCGCCGTCGTTGACCTGGGTGTACGTGACCCGGGAGATGTTGACGCCGGCCTGGGCGTAGGCCCACTGCGTCAGCCCGGAGCAGTCGAAGGCTCCGGGGCCGGTACCGCCACGCTGGTACGGCTTGCCCACCTGGGCGGCGGCGGCGTTCAGGGCGGCGGCACCCCAGGCGGAGGCGGGGACCTCCTTGCCCAGCTCGACCCGGTCGCCGGCGGCGCGGCTGGCACGCTGCTCGTCCTCGCGCATCTTCGCGCGCTCGGCCTCGGTCATCGAGTTGAGCAGGCGCTGCGCCTCGGCAAGCTTGTCCTGGAGCTTCTTCTTCTTCGCGCCGAGCGTCTTGCGTACGTCCGCGAGGTCACCGAGCTTGTCCTGGGCCTCCTTGCGCTCCTGCGCGAGGACCCGCTGCTTCTCCTGGATCTTCCCCAGGGTCTCGGTCTGCTTGGCCGTCAACTGGTCGAGGGCCGAGGCCTCGTCGAGGAAGGTGTCCGGGTTGGACGAGAGGAAGAGCTGCACCGACGGGTCGATGCCACCGGATCGGTACTGCGCGGTGGCGAGCGAACCGAGGCCGCTGCGGAGCGCGTTGATCTCCTGCTGGCCGCGGGCCACCTTGTCCTGCAGCGCGCTGACTTCCTTCTCCAGCTTCTGCTGCTTCTCCTTGGCGCCGTAGTACTGCTCGTTGGCCGCGCCGGCCTCGTGGTTGAGCTTCTCGACCTTCGCCTTGACCTCGCTCTTGGAGGGCTTGGGGTCGGCGTGGGCTGCCTGGGAGGTCAGAGCGACGGCTGCGGCGGCGGTCGCGGTGAGCACGGTCACACGGGCGCGGCTCGGCTGCTTGGGACGACGGTGGGACGCCACGAAGGCGAGCTCCTTCTTCCTCCAGCCGCCTACCGGGCTGTGGGGGACATGAATCCCCGGCTCCGTGCACGTCACGGACTCGGCGGTGCCTTCGCCGTCACCCCGGATGGGTGATCAACCGTGCGAAGGTTCGATGCCCGACCCTAGTGACCAACTTGTGATCAGTTCAAATCCTCGCAAGAAAAATCTCGTCACAGGAGGTACTTCTTTACCCACACCACACGGGGTGTAGCGGCGACTTGACGGTCCGTTCCCCGATTTCCACCGAGTTCCATCGAGTTCCGACAAGCATCACTAGACGCGCGAAAGGCGTTTCAGGAGCAAGACGGACGCAACGGGCCTGGCGCCCGCCTTCGCCACTCCGTCGGCGACTTCACGGTCGGTGGAGACCACGACGACCGGTCGGCCCGGCGGTTCGGCGCGCGCCAGCTGGCGGATGAGCTCATCGGCGGTCACACCGGGCTTGCTGAACAGCACCCGGACCCCGCGCGGCGGTGCGAGCAGTACCGGGGCGGCCAGTTCGGCGCCGTCGAAGACACAGGTCATCTCCGCGCCGGTCTGCGCCGCGAGCACCGCGAGACCACCCAGCAGCCGCAACCGCTGCTTCTCCAGCGGCAGCTGCGGATAGCCGGTCTTGGTGACGTTGTAGCCGTCCACGATCAGATGCGCCTGCGGCAGCGCGAGCAACTGGTCGAGCAGGGCCGGATCGGTCTCCGAAAGCGCCCTGGCCGCAATGTCCTTGGGCGACATCCTGCCGGGCTCGACCGCGTCGACACCGTCCGCGGGGCGGATCGAGGAGGGCGGCAGGGCCAGTTCGCGACGGAGCCCGCCGGCCGCGTCGAGCACCGTGTCCAGCAGCAGCCGCAGCCGCATGTCCTCGACCGAACGGCCCTCCCGGGCCGCTCTGCGACCTGCCTCGACGGCCGCCTCGGCCTCACCGAGCCGCGCCTTGAGCCGACGGGTCTCGCTCTCGGCCGCGGAGACCTGGGCGGCCGCCTCGGACCGCGCGGCGTCGGCCTCGGCCCGGCTGCGGCGCAGTGCGGCCTCGCCGCGCTTGACCTCGTTGACGGCACTGCGCAGTTTGCGCTGGAGGGAATCGGCCTCCTTGCGGGCCGCGTCCAGCTCGCCGCGGAGCCGTTCGGTCCCGCTCTTCGTCTGGGAGCGGGCGTGCGCGAGTTCCTCGCGCAGCCGTTCCAGTTCGCGGCGGCTCTCCTCGTCGGCGCGCTCGGCATCGGCCCGCTGGACCTCCTCGCCGGCGGCGGCGACCAGCTTCACCCAGCCGGCCCGGCGCAGCACATAGGCGGCGGCGGCCACATCGACGGGGTCGGCGGCGGCAGGCGGCGAACCGGCCTCCAGCGCCGCGGTCAGCTCCGGCTGCCGCTCCTTGAGCAGTTCACCGATCCGCTGACGGAACAGCGCGTCGCCCTCCAGGGCGGCCGCCATCGCGTTCCCGGCGAACTTGGCGCGCCGGGTCGGGGTGAAGCGGACGTACTGTCTCAGCTGGGCCGGGAGTTCGGTGACCGTCAGGCCGCCGAACGCGTCCGAGACCAGTGCGACGACCCGTCGCCGTACAGCTTCGGGCAGCGGGCGGTCGAGCGCCTCTGCGGCGTCGCCGGCCGCCTCGGCCGGCTCTGCGCCGCCAGCGGGCTGCTCCACCATCCGTCACCCCAAATTGTCTGTACGCGCGCCTCCGTCAGGAGTCGGCACCCGGCCTGGCCACCAGTTCGATCTGATCCACCGCGTTGCACCAACGGCAGCGCACCGACTCGATGGTCTCACTGACCACCTCGCGCTCCTCGACGGTGGACTCCCCGGCCAGGTCGAGATGGACGTACTCGACGACCTTGGAGGAGCGCGTCACGTCGAAGCGCGTGAGATTTCCGCAGAGCGTGCAACGCCAGCGGGTCCCGTCGGTCGGCTGGGGGACCGTCGTCATCGTGCGTCCTCTTTCGTCGAGCCTCGTGCTGCCTGCTTCAAGGATCTCGCGGTGCGCCGTCGAACTGCGGATGTCCTGCCGTAACCCTACGGCCTCGGTGCGTCCCCCAGACACGGCGAGGCGGTCTGCCCCGTTCCCTCCGCTTGCGTCATGCTCTGTTCATGATCGATCGGCGTGCCGCGGCCGGCAGACTGACCAGTGGGCTTCTACGGACGGTCACCTCGGGCGGACCATCGGTGACACATGCCCTGATCGCCCTGTGCTGTCTGATCTTCCTGATCAGTCCGCTCTCGGGCTTCAACTCGTCCTACGGCACCGCCGACGCCCTGCTCGCCGCCCAGGCCGGGTACTTCGAACGCTGGGGTGTGATCCCGAGCGAGCTGTGGGACGGTTCCGCACGCGCCCTGCTCACCCCGCTCACCGCGCTCTTCGTGCACGGCAGCTGGCTGCACCTGCTCGGCAACATGCTCTTCCTGTACGTGTTCGGGGCGATGACCGAGGAGCGCATGGGCCGTGTCGAGTTCACCTACTTCTACGTCGCCTGCGGCTATCTCGCCCTGGTCGCCTACGCCGCCGCGCACGCCACGTCCGACCAGACGCTCGTCGGGGCGTCGGGGGCGATCTCGGCGGTGCTCGGGGCGTTCCTCTATCTGTTCCCCAGGGCCCGGGTCACCAGCCTGTTCCCGTTCCTCTTCTTCCTGCCGCTGCGCTTCCCCGCCTGGATCGTGCTGATCTTCTGGTTCGCCCTGCAGTGGCTGGCGGTCCGGAGCGCGGGCAGCGGGGGGCCCGGCGTGGCTTATCTGGCCCATGTGGTCGGCTTCGCCCTCGGCTTTCTCTACGCCTGGGGGCGTTACCGGCGTACGGATAGAGTGAAGACTCCAGCCAGGGCCACCGAGGGAGAAAGCCAGCCGTGATCACCGCGATCGTGCTCATCAAAACCAGCGTGGACCGGATTCCCGAGATCGCCGAAGCCATCGCCGCACTGGACAGCGTCAGCGAAGTCTTCTCGGTCACCGGTACGTACGACCTGATCGCCATGGTCCGGGTGGCCAAGCACGACGATCTGGCGGACGTCATCCCCGGCCGGATCAGCAAGATCCCCGGCGTCGAGGCCACCGACACGCATGTGGCCTTCCGTACGTACTCGCAGCATGACCTGGAGGCCGCCTTCGCCATCGGCCTCGACGCGTAGGTACGCCCCCGACCAAGGCGTGACACTTCGGCGGGGGACGGGCTCGGACGCCCGTCCCCCGCCGAAGTGTTACGCGGCCGTCAGAGCTGCGCCGTACCCCGGTCCGGGACGCAGCGGCCGTCCTCCGTGCGGTACTTCCACCGGGCGCCCTCGCTCACCAGCTCCTTGACCGCGCGGACGAAGCGCTCGATGTGTTCGTCCGGCGTACCGGCCCCGAAGCTCACCCGGATCGCGTTCAGAGACCGCTCGCCCGGCTCCGCCTCCGGTGCGCCGCACTCGCCGGCCTCCTGCGGGTCGCTGCCCAGCAGGGTGCGGACCAGCGGGTGTGCGCAGAACAGTCCGTCGCGGACCCCGATGCCGTACTCGGCAGAGAGCGCGGCGGCGAAGTGCGAGCTGTTCCAGCCCTCCACCACGAAGGAGATGACGCCGACCCTCGGGGCGTCGTCGCCGAACAGCGAGAGCACCTTGACCTCGGGGACCTCGGCGAGACCGGTCCGGACCGCGGTGACGAGGTGCTGCTCCCGGGCGACCAGGTTGTCGAAGCCGGCCTCGGTGAGCGCCTTGCAGGCGGAGGCGATGGAGTACACGCCGACGACATTGGGGGAACCGGCCTCGTGGCGGGCGGCGGTGGTGTGCCACTCGACGTCCACACCGCCGTCGCCGCGCCGGGCGACCTTGCGCGAGGCGCCGCCGCCGGCCAGGTACGGCTCGGCGTCCCGCAGCCAGTCGGCCCGGCCCGCGAGCACACCCGAGCCGAACGGCGCGTACAGCTTGTGCCCGGAGAAGGCGACCCAGTCGACGTCCAGCTCGGCGATGTCGACGGGGTGGTGCGGGGCGAGCTGCGCGGCGTCCAGCACGATCCGGGCACCGTGCGCGTGCGCGGCGGCTGCCAGCTCCTTCACCGGCCACAGCTCACCGGTGACGTTGGAGGCACCGGTGACGCAGACCAGCGCCGGGCCGTAGGGTTCACGGTCGGCGAGCGCCCGCTCCAGCGTCTCGACGGCCTGGGCCGGGGTGCGCGGGGCGTTGAGGTAGGTCACCCGGGCGTCGCGCCACGGGAGCAGCGAGGCGTGGTGCTCGGTCTCGTACACGAAGACCTGGCAGTCGGCGGGGATGACGGCGGCCAGCAGGTTGAGGGAGTCGGTGGTCGACCGGGTGAAGATCACCTGGTCCTCCGCGCGGCACCCGAGGAACTCCGCGACCGTCGCGCGGCTGTTCTCGAAGAGGTCCGTGGAGAGCTGCGAGAGGTACCCGGCACCACGGTGGACGCTGCCGTAGTACGGGGCATACGCGGCGACGTCGTCCCAGACGCGCTGCAGGGCCGGGGCGCTGGCGGCGTAGTCGAGAGCGGCGTACGTGACCTCACCACCCGTGACGAGCGGAACCGTTACATCCTTGCCCAGAACCGGCAGGGGGGTACAAAGCGACTGGTCGGCGGCAGCGGTGAAGACAGACATGGCGAACTCCCGTAACAGGCAGGCGAATCGCGTGCGCCGGCGGATACGCGGCAGCGCAGCGAAAAGAGAAAAAGAGGGGTGCGGAGGAGGGCCGAGAGCCCTATCGCATTCGCTTGCTCACAAGAGACTCCCTAGGGACCAGGACCCCGGGGGTTGGCATTCACAGATGCCGAGGGGCCCGCGCTTGCCGCAGACCTCGCTGCCTACGGCCTGGTCTTCACCCGGGGCACCCCGCCACGGACGGAGGGTTGCCGGACAGCGGGCCGGGGCCGTAGTCGCTGTCACTCATGACCTGCGCAGCATCTTGCCATACGCGCGTCGACGCGCAAGGCGCGGTCCAGGATCCGGACCGCGCCCCACGTCACCTTCCCTCAGGTCGCCCGACAAGCTCTCAGGGCCTGTCGGGTGACCTTCGATCGGGGAGCGGACGCCGCGTGGTGCGTGCGATTCCAAGGCGCCGGAAGCGTGCGTGCCACGTCGTGGCCGCCCGATCAGAGGTCACCCGACAGGCTCTCAGGCGTTGCTGACCGCCACCCAGCGCTCCAGCGCCTGCCGGGCCGCCCCCGAGTCGATGGACTCGGCGGCCTTCTCGATCCCGGCGGCGATCTGCTCGTTCAGCGTGCCGTCCGTCGGGTCCAGGGCCACCAGCGCCGCCGCGGAGTTGAGCAGCACGGCCTCCCGTACGGGCCCGTGCTCGCCGGCCAGTACCCGGCGGGCCACATCCGCGTTGTACGAGGGGTCGCCACCGCGGAGCGCCTGTGGCGGCACCAGCTCCAGACCGACGTCGCGCGGGTCGAACGCCTCCTCGCGCACCGATCCGTCCCGGACCACCCAGACCCGCGAGGTCGCGGTCGTCGTCAGCTCGTCCAGGCCGTCGTCACCGCGGACGACCAGCGCGGAATTGCCTCGCTCGGCGAGGACACCGGCGACGATGGGCGCCATCCGCAGGTCGGCGACGCCGATGGCCTGCGAGCGCACCTTCGCCGGGTTGGTGAGCGGCCCCAGGATGTTGAACGTCGTCGGGGCGCCGAGCTCCTTGCGGGCCCTGGCCACGTAGCGCAGAGCCGGGTGGAACTTCACCGCGAAGCAGAGGGTGATGCCCGCTTCCTCGGCGACCTCGACGACCCGCTCCGCGCTGAGCTCCAGGTTGACGCCGAGCTTCTCCAGCACGTCGGAGGAACCGCTCGCCGACGAGGATGCGCGATTGCCGTGCTTGACGACCTTGGCACCGGTACCCGCGATGACGATCGCCGACATCGTGGAGATGTTGACCGTCTTGGCGAGGTCGCCGCCGGTGCCGACGATGTCGACCGTACGACCGGGTACGTGGATGGTGTTGGCGTGCTCGTACATCGCCCGCACCAGGCCGGACACCTCGTCGACCGTCTCGCCCTTGGCACGCAGCGCCACCGCGAAACCGGCGATCTGCACGTCGCTCGCCTCACCGCTCATGATGCGGTCCATCGCCCACGCGGTGTCGTCCGCGGTCAGGTTCTCGCCGCGCAGCAGCGGGTTCAGCAGGCCGGGCCAGGAACGGTCCGCCACGCTGTCGCCGCCGACCGGGGTCACAACGTTCATGGTCCGCTCCTGGGGTCCACAGCCGATAAAAGGGGTCACCCCCACCCTATCGAGGGCCGGGGACAGCGAAGAGCCCCGTCCATCGGATGGACGGGGCTCCTGCTGTGGCGATCAGTTCAGGCGATCAGTGGTGACCGTGGCCGCTGGTGATCTCCTTGTACTCCTCGACGGTGGGCTTGGCGATCTGGTTGTTCTCGCCGTAGTAGCCCTTGCTGAGCCTGGCCCGCAGCTTCTGCAGGGCGGACACCTTGCGCTCGACACCGTTCTTGTCGACCGTCGGGCCGATCTCGGCCGGCTCGTACTGCTCGTGCGCGGTGAGTGTGTGCAGCTGCTCGGGGCCGAGCGGCTCGTGGATCTCGACGAACTCACCGTGCGGCAGGCGCTTGATCAAGCCGGACTCGCGCCCGTGCAGCACCTTCTCCTTGTCGCGGCGCTGGAGGCCGAGGCAGATCCGCCGGGTGGCGATGAACGCGAGGACCGGTCCCACGAAGATGAAGATCCGGACGAACCAGGAGATGGCGTTCAGCGACAGGTGGAAGTGCGTGGCCCACAGGTCGTTGCCACCGCCGACGAAGACGATGAAGTACTCGGTGATCCAGGCGACGCCGAAGGCCGTCCGGGTCGGGGCGTTGCGCGGGCGGTCCAGGATGTGGTGCTCGCGCTTGTCCCCGGTGACCCAGGACTCGATGAACGGGTAGACCGCGATGATCGCGAGAACCAGTCCGAAGGCCATCAGCGGGATGAACACACCCAGGACGAGCGTGTGACCCCAGAGGTTGATCTCCCAGCCAGGCATCACTCGGATCAGACCCTCGGCGAAGCCCATGTACCAGTCGGGCTGGGCGCCGGTGGACACCTGGTCCGGGCGGTACGGGCCGATGGCCCAGATCGGGTTGATCGAGGCGATCGCCGCAATGATGGCGACGATGCCGAAGACCAGGAAGAAGAAGCCACCGGCCTTCGCCATGTACACCGGCAGCAGCGGCATGCCGACCACGTTCTTGTTGGTGCGGCCGGGACCCGCGAACTGCGTGTGCTTGTGGTAGAAGACCAGGATCAGGTGCGCCACCAGCAGGCCGAGCATGATGCCCGGCAGCAGCAGGATGTGGATCGAGTAGAACCGGGCGACGAAGTCGTGGCCGGGGAACTCTCCGCCGAACAGGAACATCGAGATGTACGTGCCGACGATCGGCATCGACAGGATCGCGCCCTGGGTGAAGCGGACACCCGTACCGGACAGCAGGTCGTCCGGGAGCGAGTAGCCGGTGAAGCCGGTGAACATACCCAGCACGAACAGCAGGAAGCCGAACAGCCAGTTGATCTCACGCGGCTTGCGGAAGGCACCCGTGAAGAACACGCGCATCATGTGCACGAACATGCCGGCCAGGAAGATCAGCGCGGCCCAGTGGTGGATCTGGCGAACCAGCAGACCACCGCGGACGTCGAAGCTGATGTCCAGTGTCGAGGCATAGGCCTCGGACATCTTGATGCCCTGCATCGGCTCGTACGAGCCGTGGTACACGACCTCGTTCATGCTCGGGTGGAAGAACAGCGTCAGATACACACCCGTGAGGATGATGATGATGAAGCTGTAGAGGGCGATCTCACCGAGCATGAAGGACCAGTGGTCCGGGAAGATCTTGCGCATGTTGGCCTTGGCCAGGGAGTAGATCCCGAGCCGGCCGTCCGCCCAGTCGGCCACCCGCTCGCCGGCGGGCGCCTTGCGATTGCCCGGTGCGGAAGCACCGGGTGTGTTCGTGGTCGCAGTACTCATCCGCGCTCCCAGAATGCAGGACCGACGGGCTCTTCGAAGTCACCGAGCGCCTCGAGGTTGCCCTCGCTGTTCACACCGATCCGCAGCTGCGGAAGGGCGTGACCGGCCGGACCGAAGATGACGCGGGCGCCGTCGGAGAGGTCGAAGGTGGACTGGTGGCACGGGCAGAGCACGTGGTGCGTCTGCTGCTCGTACAGGCTGATCGGGCAGCCGACGTGGGTGCAGATCTTGGAGAAGGCCACGATGCCCTCGTGGGCCCACTCGCGCTCGCGCTTGTCCTTGATGTTCTTCGGCTCGATGCGGATGATCATCAGCGCGGCCTTGGCGATCTGGTTCTGGAAGTCCTCCGCCTCCTCCGTCAGCCCCTCGGGCATGGCGAAGGTCAGCGAACCGACCGAGACGTCCTCGGGACGCAGCGGCAGCATCGTGTTCATGTTGATGAGCTGCTTGCCCTTGCCCCACAGGGTGTTGCGGAGCTTCTTCTCCGGCAGCGGACCGAGGTCGCGCAGCAGCATGACACCGGAGAGCGGCACCAGGGCCAGCGCGCCGAACATGGTGTTGCGGATCAGCTTGCGCCGACCGATCGCGGACTCCTGGGCACCTGCCGCGAAGTCGGCGAGGACCTTGGCCTTGACCTCGGGCTCGGCCTCGATGGCGTGCCGGTCGTCGGCGACCTCCACGTCGGACATCAGGGTGCGCGCCCAGTGGACGGCACCTGCGCCGATCGCGAAGAGGGCCACGCCCAGGGTCAGGCCCAGGGAGAAGTTGAGCGCGCTCACATGGCCGAAGGGCCAGATGAACACGATCTTGTCGACCGGGAAGATGACGTACGAGGCGATGAAGCCGACCGTCGCCACCATGGACAGCGTGAACATGAGCGCGACGGTGCGCTCGGAGCGCTTCGCGGCACGTTCGTCGATGTCCTGGATGCGCGGCTTGTGGGCCGGCAGCCCCGGGTCGGCGAACGGGTCGTCCGCGACCTTTACCGCGCCGTGCGCGTGGTCCTGCTCAGCGGGCAGGTTCTCGTCTGGAATCTCTTGGCTACTCATGACTTCTTGGCCTTAGCGGTGTGGGCCGCGACCCAAATGGCAAGTGCGATCAGGGCGCCGAGCCCGAAGATCCAGGCGAACAAGCCTTCGCTGACCGGCCCCAGGCCACCCAGCGTGAGTCCGCCCGGGTTCTCGGTCTGGGCGCTGTTCACGGTCTGGACGTACGCGATGATGTCCCGCTTCTGCTGCTCGGGCATCGTCGTGTCCGGGAAGGACGGCATGCTCTGCGGGCCGGTCTGCATGGCCTCGTAGAGGTGCTTCGGGTCCACGCCTTCGAGGCTGGGCGCGTACTTGCCGTTCGTCAGCGCACCGCCCTGGCCGGTGAAGTTGTGGCACTGCGCACAGTTGGTACGGAACAGTTCGCCACCCTTGGCGATGTCCGCGCCGGCAGGGTCGACCTGGCTCTTGGTCGGAACGATCGGACCGGCGCCGAGCGACGCGACGTATGCCGCGAGCTGGTCGATCTCGGCCTGGCTGTAGATGACCTTCTTCTTCGGTACCTGGGCACCCGGCTGCTGCGCCGGCATGCGGCCCGTACCGACCTGGAAGTCCACGGCGGCGGAGCCCACGCCCACCAGGCTCGGCCCGTCGGTGGTGCCCTGACCGCCGATTCCGTGGCAGCTGGCGCAACCGACGGAGTACAGCTTCTTGCCCTCGTCGATGGCGAGGGACTGGGCGGTGTCGTCGGCCTGCGCCTTACTCGCGGGCGCAAACGCGGCGTACAGCCCCCCAGTAGCCGCCAGCGCGAGGAGTAGTACGACGACCGCCGCCAACGGATGGCGTCGTCGTGCGGAGAGCTTTTTCACGGATTACCCCGGTGTCAGGATCTTCTGCGTCGATGCTGGATGTGGTTCGGGTTCGAGCCCGGTTACTTGATCATGTAGATCGTGGCGAAGAGGCCGATCCACACGACATCGACGAAGTGCCAGTAATAGGACACGACGATGGCAGCGGTGGCCTGTTCGTGGGTGAACCTCTTGGCTGCGTATGTCCTGCCCAGAACGAGCAGGAAGGCGATGAGACCGCCTGTCACGTGCAGCCCGTGGAAGCCGGTCGTCAGGTAGAACACCGAGCCGTACGGGTCGGAGGACAGCGAGAGGCCGTCCTTCTTCACCAGCTCGGTGTACTCGAAGACCTGGCCTCCGATGAAGATCGCACCCATCACGAAAGTGATCACGAACCAGGTACGGAGCTTCTTCACGTCGCCCCGCTCCGCGGCGAAGACGCCGAGCTGGCAGGTGAGTGAGGAGAGCACCAGGATCGTGGTGTTCGTCGCCGAGAACGGGAAGTTCAGGGCCGAAGCCATTTCCTTCCAGTGATCCGGTCCCGTCACCGATCGCAGGGTGAAGTACATCGCGAAGAGGGCCGCGAAGAACATCAGCTCGGAACTCAACCAGATGATGGTTCCGACGCTGGTGAGGTTCGGTCGATTGACCGACGGGTGCGCGTGCCCGGTTTCTACTGTCGTTGCTGTCGCCACGCTCGACATTATGTCGGTCCCTTATCCCGCCCTCACCCCGGGGGGTGCTGTTCGGTGTGTCAACAGGGTGTGCCCTCCCCGAATGGCCCATGAATCCGCTGTCCCGGGCGGTGCTGACAGCCCATCGGGCGGAGTACGATCCGCGCATCGGTTCATGCCGGCAAGCCCCGAAGACACGGATGTCACGGAGGAACAATGCAGCCGACCGCCACGGTCCTGGTCTACAGCGACGACGCCAACACCCGTGAGCAGGTGAGGCTGGCAGCCGGGCGCAGGCCCGCGGCCGATGTGCCACCGGTGGAGTTCCTGGAGTGCGCCACCATGCCCGCCGTCCTGGAGGCACTGGACAACGGCGGCATCGATGTCTGCGTCCTGGACGGCGAGGCGGCGCCCGCGGGCGGCATGGGCGTCTGCCGGCAGATCAAGGACGAGATCTTCCACTGCCCGCCCGTACTGCTGCTGATCGGGCGCCCGCAGGACGCCTGGCTGGCCACCTGGAGCCGTGCGGACGCCGCGGTGACCCTGCCGGTCGAACCGGTCGGGTTCGCGGACGCCCTGGCCGCTCTGCTGCGCAGCAGGGACTGCGTGGACGCCTGAGGCCTGCCGCGGTTCTGCCTGGAGCCTGTCGGGTGACCTTCGATCGACCCGACAGGCTCTGAGGGGCAGCGCACTCCCCGGGCCGGTCAGACCTCGGGGCGCAGTCGCGCCGCCTGGATCGTTTCCGTGCGGTCCGGCGCGTCGTTCTTCTGCAGGGCGCTGCCCTTCTGCCATTTCGCCCAGGACAGGTTCCAGTCGCCGAAGCCGTTGTCGAACGGCGTCATCGTCTCGCCCTGGCTGCCGACGACCTGGACGATGTCGCCCGTGTGCACGGTGTTGAAGAACCACTGGGCCAGGCTGGTGCTCATGCCCGTACAGCCGTGGCTGACGTTGGCGTACCCCTGCGATCCCGTGGACCAGGGGGCCGCGTGCACGTACTCGCCGCTCCAGGTGACGCGGGTCGCGTAGTAGACCATCAGGTCGTACCCGTCGGACGAGTCCGACGAGATGCCGATCGTCTCGCCGCGCATGCGTACGGCGTACTCCTTGCTCAGCACGACCTTGACACCGTTTCTGGTGGCGAAGCCGGGCTTCCCGGTGGTCACCGGAATGGTGTTGATCACCTTCCCGTTGCGCTTGACCGTCATCGTGTGCGCCGCGGCGTTCGTGATGGCCTCGATGCGGTCGCCCGTGGTGAGCTTCAGCGCCTTCGCAGGCGCTCCGTAGAGGTTGTCGCCGACCTTGAGACCGGTCAGGCCGCTGGTGACGTCGATGGTGGCTCCGGCGGGCCAGTAGTCCTTGGGACGGTAGTGCAGGGTCTTGTCGTCGACCCAGTACCAGGAACCGGTCACGGCGGGCTTGGAGCGGACCCGCAGGGCGCGCTCCACGGTGACTCTGGACGCCTTGTCCTTGACCGGAGTGCTGAGTTGCGCCGTGATGGGCTGTCCTACGCCGTAGGTGCCGGCCTGAGGGCCGAACGCGACCTTCAGGAGCTTCTTGGCCCGGGCGGAGGCGGTCTCGAACGAGAGCGTACGGGCGCCCGGGGCGCCGTCGCCGTCCTCCAAGCTGACCTGGACGGTGTAGCGGGTGCCGACGGCGAGCGGGGAGGTGGAGTGCCAGCGCCTCCCGTCGGCGTCCAGTTCGCCCGCCAGATGGCGTCCGGCCGAGTCCGTGGCCGTCACGTCCGTGATCCGGCTGTCGTCGTCCTCGACGTTGACCTCGAGCGGCTTGTCGGGGTCGGCCTTCTCGTCGCCCGCGGGGACGTTGGCGGAGATCTCGTCCGTCGCGTCGTACGGTTTCGCCGCGAGCGGGTGGCCGTCGGACCCCCCACAGGCGGTCACACCTGCGACCAGGGTCACGACCAGCAGAGTGCTGCTGACTACGGGGTGGAAGCGCGGCGTGTTGCTCATGAACACACGTTACGAAGATTCATCCCAATCAGCGCGCAATGTGACTGCAAACGGGGGGCCCGTACTTCTTTTGGTGGAGAAGTACGGGCCCCCCGTCAGGTGGAGCGGTGACGCTGGGTCACTGGGTGCGGTTCTCACCGCGGTAGTACTCGAAGACCCAGCCGAACAGGCCGACCAGGACCATCGGGACCGCGTAGTAGAGCAGCCACCAGCCGAAGACGATGCCCAGGAAGGCGAGGGCACCGCCGAAGGCCAGCGCGAGCGGCTGCCAGCTGTGCGGGGAGAAGAACCCCACCTCGCCGGCCTCGTCCGCGACATCGGCTTCCTTGTTGTCCTGAGCCATGGCGTCGACCCGCTTCGCCGTGAAGGCCAGGTAGAAGCCGATCATGACGCTCAGGCCGAAGGCCAGGACGAGCGCGGTGGTACCGGCCGGCTCCTTCGACCACACGCCGTACGTGACGGCCATGGCGAGCATGAAGACGCTCAGCCAGAGGAACATCTTGCCCTGGATATTCACTTACCGGCCTCCTTGCCACCAGCGAGGGCCTTCTCACCCTCGGGGTGGGGCTCCAGCAGTTCGAGCGCCGCGATCTCCGGGTGATGCAGGTCGAACGCCGGGGACTCGGAACGGATCCGCGGCAGGGTGAGGAAGTTGTGCCGCGGCGGCGGGCAGGAGGTCGCCCACTCCAGGGAACGGCCGTAGCCCCAGGGGTCGTCGACCTCGACCTTCTTGCCGTACTTGGCGGTCTTCCACACGTTGTAGAAGAACGGCAGCATCGACAGGCCGAGCAGGAACGAGGAGATCGTCGAGATCGTGTTCAGCGCGGTGAAGCCGTCGGCGGCGAGGTAGTCCGCGTAACGACGCGGCATGCCCTCGGCACCGAGCCAGTGCTGCACCAGGAACGTGCCGTGGAAGCCCACGAACAGCGTCCAGAACGTGATCTTGCCGAGCCGCTCGTCCAGCATCTTGCCGGTGAACTTCGGCCACCAGAAGTGGAATCCGGAGAACATCGCGAAGACCACGGTGCCGAAGACGACGTAGTGGAAGTGCGCGACGACGAAGTACGAGTCGGAGACGTGGAAGTCCAGCGGGGGCGACGCCAGGATCACGCCGGTCAGACCACCGAAGGTGAAGGTGATCAGGAAGCCGATGGCCCAGAGCATCGGTGTCTCGAAGGACAACGACCCCTTCCACATCGTGCCGATCCAGTTGAAGAACTTCACACCGGTCGGTACCGCGATGAGGAATGTCATGAACGAGAAGAACGGCAACAGCACACCGCCGGTGACGTACATGTGGTGCGCCCACACGGTCACGGAAAGGCCTGCGATCGCGATCGTCGCGCTGATCAGGCCGATGTAGCCGAACATCGGCTTGCGGCTGAACACCGGAATCACTTCGGAAATGATTCCGAAGAATGGCAGGGCGATGATGTACACCTCTGGATGGCCGAAGAACCAGAAGAGGTGTTGCCAGAGCAATGCGCCGCCATTGGCCGCGTCGAATACATGCGCACCGAATTTACGGTCCGCCTCCAGCGCGAAGAGCGCGGCGGCGAGGACCGGGAAGGCCAGCAGGACCAGCACACCGGTCAGCAGGACGTTCCAGACGAAGATCGGCATGCGGAACATCGTCATGCCGGGGGCGCGCATGCAGATGATCGTGGTGATGAAGTTGACCGAGCCGAGGATCGTGCCGAAGCCGGAGAAGGCCAGACCCATGATCCACATGTCGGCGCCGATGCCCGGCGAACGGACCGTGTCCGAGAGCGGGGAGTAGGCGAACCAGCCGAAGTCGGCCGCACCCTGCGGGGTGAGGAAGCCGGCCACCGCGATGATCGAGCCGAAGAGGTACAGCCAGTACGCGAACATGTTCAGCCGCGGGAACGCCACATCGGGCGCGCCGATCTGCAGCGGCATGATCCAGTTCGCGAATCCGGCGAACAGCGGCGTCGCGAACATCAGCAGCATGATCGTGCCGTGCATCGTGAACGCCTGGTTGAACTGCTCGTTCGACATGATCTGCGTGCCGGGACGGGCCAGTTCGGCGCGCATGAAGAGCGCCATCAGACCGCCGATGCAGAAGAACGCGAACGACGTGACCAGGTACATCGTGCCGATCGTCTTGTGGTCAGTGGTGGTCAGCCACTTGACGACGACGTTTCCCGGCTGTGTGCGCCGGACCGGCAGCTCGTCCTCGTACGAGTCGTCTGCTGCCGCGGCACCCTGAGGTTCGTTGAGGATGCTCACAGTTTGTTCGTCTCCGCATTCCTGGCCGGGTCAGTCTGCTCGATGCCGGCCGGCACGTAGCCCGTCTGGCCCTTCTTCGCCAGCTCCTTGAGGTGCGCCTGGTAGCGCTCCGGGGAGACGACCTTGACGTTGAAGAGCATCCGGGAGTGGTCGACGCCGCAGAGCTCGGCGCACTTGCCCTTGAAGGTGCCCTCCATGTTGGGGGTCACCTCGAAGGCGTTGGTGTGGCCCGGAATGACGTCCTGCTTCATGAGGAACGGCACCACCCAGAAGGAGTGGATGACGTCACGCGAAGTCAGAACGAAGCGGACCTTCTCGCCCTTCGGCAGCCACAGGGTCGGACCCGGGTTGCCGTTCTGCGGATTCCTCGTTCCCGGAATGCCGTAGTCGTAGACGCCCCCAGCACCCTTGGGGAAGTCCTTCCGGAACCTGTCCGGGATGGCGTCCAGTTCCTTGGGGATCTTATTGCCCGTGGAGGGCGAGCCCTCCACGTTCTCGATGTAGTTGAATCCCCAGCTCCACTGGTAGCCGACCACGTTGATGGTGTGGGCCGGCTTCGGGGAGAGCTCGAGGAGCTTGGATTCATCGCGCGCGGTGAAGTAGAACAACACCGAGACGATGATCAGAGGGACCACGGTGTACAGCGCCTCGATGGGCATGTTGTACCTGGTCTGCGGGGGAACCTGCACCTTGGTGCGGCTGCGCCTGTGGAAGATGATCATCCACAGGATCAGGCCCCAGACCAGCACACCCGTGGCGAGCGCTGCCGCCCACGAGCCCTGCCAGAGGGAAAGGATCCTTGGTGCCTCTTCCGTTACCGGCGTAGGCATACCAAGGCGGGGGAAATCCTTGTATGTGCAACCGGTTGCGGTCGCCAGGATCAGGCCCGCAGTCAGCACCTGCGGCAGCTTCCGCCGCATCGGGCGCCGCGACGAGCGGTCGGAGCCGTTGGGACTCACGTAGCGCCTTCCCGAGAGTCTCGCCCGCGCGGTCGGCGCGGCCGTGTCTCTGGTCGGTCGCCGCCCTGACGCGGGCAGGGGTTTGGATGTTTATGCGGACCAAACCCTACTGGACGCTATTTGGGGTCGCGCGGGGAGGGTGCCCAACGCGCCGTCCGACTCCCCGAAGGGGTGGAATACCGGCCTCCCGCCGTCATCTGACGCCCCCTCTCCCAGGGCCTGCCGTCCGGATCGGGCCTGATCCGGACGGCAGGCCCTGGCCGCGCGGACGGCCCGTCCCCGGGTCCGGGCCCCGCGGGGGCTAGCGTGGCGGCGTGCCCTACTTCGACGCCGCCTCCTCCGCTCCCCTGCACCCCGTCGCCCGTCAGGCGCTGCTTGCCGCGCTGGACGAGGGGTGGGCCGACCCGGCCAGGCTCTATCGCGAGGGGCGGCGGGCCCGCCTCTTGCTGGACGCGGCCCGGGAGGCCGCCGCGGAGGCCGTCGGGTGCCGTCCGGACGAGCTCACGTTCACTCCTTCGGGCACGTGGGCGGTGCACTCCGGAATTTCCGGAGCTCTCGCGGGGCGTCGGCGTGTCGGCCGCCATCTGGCCGTCTCCGCGGTCGAGCACTCGTCGGTACTCCATGCGGCGGCCGCCCATGAGGCGCAGGGCGGATCGGTCTCCGAGGTCGCGGTGGACCGGTCGGGGGCGGTGAGCGCGGCGGGGTACGCGGACGTGCTGCGCGAGGACACCGCGCTGGCCTGTCTGCAGTCCGCCAATCACGAGGTCGGCACCGAGCAGCCGGTGGCCGAGGTGGCGGAGGTCTGCAGGGCGGCAGGGGTGCCGCTGCTGGTGGATGCCGCGCAGTCGCTGGGCTGGGGGCCGGTGCCGGACGGCTGGTCGCTGCTGGCGGCAAGCGCGCACAAGTGGGGCGGGCCCTCGGGGGTCGGGCTGCTCGCGGTGCGCAAGGGGGTGCGGTTCGCGGTTCAGGGACCGGCCGACGAACGGGAGTCGGGGCGGGCCGCGGGGTTCGAGAACCTTCCGGCGATCGTGGCCGCGGCGGCCTCGCTGCGGGCGGTGCGGGCGCAGGCGGCTGCCGAGTCCGCACGGCTTCGGGCCCTGGTGGACCGCATCAGGGCCCGGGTGCCCGAGCTGGTGCCGGATGTGGAGGTGGTCGGCGATCCGGTGCGGCGGCTGCCGCATCTGGTGACCTTCTCCTGTCTCTATGTCGACGGGGAGACACTCCTCCATGAGCTGGACCGGGCGGAATTCTCCGTGTCGTCCGGCTCCTCCTGCACCAGCAGCACGCTGATTCCGAGCCATGTGCTCAAGGCGATGGGGGTGCTGTCGGAAGGGAACGTCCGGGTGTCGCTGCCGGCCGGCACGGCGGACGAGGACGTCGACCGCTTCCTGGACGTGCTGCCCCGGGTGGTGGCGGAGGTACGGGAGAGGCTGGGCGCGCCCGTCTCGGCCGCACCCTCCCCCGCCACGGCCGCGTCCCTGGTGGTCGATGCCCTCGGGAAGCGGTGCCCGATCCCGGTGATCGAGCTCGCAAAAGTGATCGGGGAGGTGCCGCCGGGCGGGACGGTGACCGTGCTCTCCGACGACGAGGCGGCCCGCCTGGACATTCCGGCCTGGTGCGCGATGCGTGAGCAGGAGTACGTGGGCGAGGAGCCGGCGGACCGTGGCTCGGCCTATGTGGTCCGCCGGCTGACCTGAGGTGCCACGGGATCAGCCCAGGTGCGCCCGGACCTCGGCTGCGGCGTCGTGACCGTACGCCTTGGTGAAGCGGTCCATGAAGTGGGTGCGGCGCAGGGTGTACTCCTGGGTGCCGACGGTCTCGATGACCAGCGTGGCGAGCATGCAGCCGACCTGGGCGGCGCGCTCCAGGCCGACGCCCCAGGCGAGACCGGAGAGGAAACCGGCGCGGAAGGCGTCGCCGACACCGGTCGGGTCGGCCTTGATCTCCTCCTCCGGGCAGCCGACCTCGATCGTCTCCTGGCCGGCCCGTTCGATCCGGACACCGCGGGCGCCGAGCGTGGTGACCCGGTGGCCGACCTTGGCCAGGATCTCCTCGTCGGTCCAGCCGGTCTTGGACTCGATGAGCCCCTTCTCGTACTCGTTGGAGAAGAGGTACATGGCGCCGTCGAGGAGGATCCGGATCTCGTCGCCGTCCATCCGGGCGATCTGCTGCGAGAAGTCCGCGGCGAACGGGATGCCCCGGGTCCGGCACTCCTCGGTGTGGCGGAGCATCCCCTCGGGGTCGTCGGCGCCGATCGAGACAAGGTCGAGGCCGCCGACCCGGTCGGCGACGGCCTTCAGCTCGATGAGGCGGGCCTCGCTCATCGCACCCGTGTAGAAGGAGCCGATCTGGTTGTGGTCCGCGTCCGTCGTGCAGACGAAGCGGGCGGTGTGCAGGACCTCGGAGATCCGGACCGAACCCGTGTCGACGCCGTGGCGGTCGAGCCAGGCGCGGTACTCGTCGAAGTCGGCGCCCGCGGCACCGACCAGGATCGGGCTGGTGCCCAGCAGGCCCATGCCGAAGCAGATATTGGCAGCGACACCGCCCCTGCGCACGTCGAGGTTGTCGACCAGGAAGGAGAGCGAGACCGTGTGCAGCTGATCCGCGACCAGTTGGTCGGCGAAACGGCCGGGGAAGGTCATGAGGTGATCGGTGGCGATGGAGCCGGTGACTGCGATTCGCACGGGGAGACTGCTCCTGCGGAGATCGGAGGGAACGGGTGACTGCGTTCCCTGGGCGGCGTGACAGTTCACGCTACCTCTCCCCGCACCCACCCCGAAGGGGTGAAAACTACCCGATAGTAGGTCTTTCTTCCCGGGGCGCGTGATGCCTACGGTGCGGTTATGTCGAACCACATCGCTACGCGCGAGTCCGAGATGAGCCTGGCCGAGCTGCGCGGTGACTGCGCGCGGATGGCTCCGCACTGGGTGGTCCCCACGAAGTCCGCCCCCGCCCGGGTCGCGCCGTCCCTGATCCACGGCGTGACCGTGCCGGCCGCCTCCGCCCGGCTGATCGACGCCATGTCCGATTACGGCGACTGAGAACGGCACCGATTCACCTCCGACGCCCCCTGAGGGAACCGGGCGCTCCTGTGCCCCGTCCCACCGTTGTCCCCGACCCCGTGGGACGGACGGCAGGCCGGATCAGGCCTGTGACGGCAACGCAGGCGAAGGAGCGGATCCGGTGAGCACCGAGCGACCCGACAACGACGTGACGAGCCCCCGGCGGCGTTCGCCGCTCGCCGTGGCCTCGGTGGTGGCTGCCGTACTGCTGGCCGGGGGCGGCGGCGCGTACTGGGCCGCAACCGCGGCGGACGGCGACGGCAGGAGCGGCGACAACGCGGCGGGCAGTGAGAAGCCCGCCCCTCCCCCGCTGGCCGTGGACGGGCGCGCGGGCGGCCCGGCGGAACCCGGGGGGCCCTCCCGAGGCATCGCGATCGGTGAGCCCGATCCGAACGGTGGCCGGGTCGTCTACCGCGCCTCCGGCGAGCTGCCCGAGGGGCCGCGCACGGCGGCGGTGCGGCGCGCGGAAGGAACCGTCTCCGCGGCGGAGGTGGCCCGGCTGGCGAAGGCACTGGGCCTGGAGGGCACGCCGCGGGCGGAGGGCACGTCCTGGAAGGTGGGGTCCGACGGGGACGGCTCGGGCCCGGTCCTGCGGGTGGGCAAGCAGGCTCCCGGCACCTGGAGTTTCGCCCGGTACGGCTCCGGCGGTACGGACAACTGCGAGAGCACCACGGTCTGTTCCGGCCGGAAGGCGGCCCCGGACGGCGGCTCCGCGGTGAGCGAGGCCGCCGCCAGGGCTGCCGCGACGCCGGTCCTGAAGGCGGCGGGCCTGGGCGACGCCGCTCTCGACGCCCGCCAACTCATGGGTTCGGTACGGGTGGTGAACGCCGACCCGAAGGTGGACGGCCTTCCCACCTACGGCTGGTCGACCGGGATCCAGGTCGGTCCGGACGGTGAAGTGGTCGGCGGCAGTGGTCAGTTGAAGGGACTGGAGAAGGGTGACAGCTATCCGGTGATCAGCGCGGGCGAGGCGCTGAAGCAGCTGAACGGGGCGACGTCCCGGACGGACGGGCGCGCGGACATCGGCGGCTGCGCCACTCCCGTACCGCTGCAGGATGGCCTGAAATCACCTGAGGTCCACTGCGGGACGCGGACCGGTGCGGAGCCGCCGACGACGACCGTGACGGTCGACAAGGCGGTGTTCGGACTGGCGAGCCAGTACGTGGCGGGCAAGCGGACGCTCGTACCGTCCTGGCTCTTCTCGGTGCGGCCGGCCGCGCCCGGCCTGGGCAGCACCGTGTCGCAGGTCGCCGTGGACCCCGCGTACCTGACGAAGGACGCACCATCGACGACCCCGCCCCGTGGGGACACGGAGACCCCGCGGCAGGTCCTGTCGTACAGCTCCGACGGACGGACCCTGTCGGTGACGTTCTGGGGCGGGGTGTGCAGCACGTACGCGGCGAGCGCGACCGAGGACGGGAAGACTGTGCGGGTGACCGTGTCGGAGTCGAAGCCGGCCGACAACAAGGTCTGCGTCATGCTCGCCAAGGAGCTGACCCGGACGGTGACGCTGGACGCACCGCTCGGTGACCGGACGGTGGTCGACGCGGCGTCCGGCGGCGACGTGCCCCGCGCCTGACGCGCGCCCGCGCCGTACGACGACGGTGGCGGTCCCGGAATCCGGGCCGCCACCGTTCGTTCTGCCGATTCCGTCAGCGGTCAGCTGAAGGAGTCACCGCAGGCGCAGGAGCCCGTGGCGTTCGGGTTGTCGATCGTGAAGCCCTGCTTCTCGATGGTGTCGACGAAGTCGATGGAGGCGCCACCCAGGTACGGAGCGCTCATCCGGTCGGTGACGACCTTGACGCCGTCGAAGTCCTTCACGACGTCGCCGTCGAGCGAACGCTCGTCGAAGAAGAGCTGGTAGCGCAGGCCCGAGCAGCCGCCGGGCTGGACGGCTACGCGCAGCGCGAGGTCGTCACGGCCTTCCTGCTCCAGCAGGCCCTTGACCTTGGCTGCGGCGGCGTCGGACAGGAGGATGCCGTCGCTCACGGTGGTGGTCTCGTCCGATACGGACATCTGCTTCTCTCCCGGGTTGTACGGAGACTGCTTGCCGACGTTGCAACCGTCGGGACCGCGGATTCATTCCGGACCGAGCGCTTGCCTGTTCCATTCATGCTCGCACACCGGCCGCCCGGCGGTATGCGTCACATCGACACTATGGCCGTCGTCAAAGTGACGTGAACCGGATATGATAGATAACGTCAATTCGACGAAAAGGCTTTCCGCAGAGAAGAAAGGGTGCGTGACGTGACCACGGCCCACCCCGTCCAGGATCTCGACGTCCAGCCGACGCCCCTCGCCCTGCTCCTGCTCGGCCGCGAGGCCGACCCGAAGAGCGAGCGCGGCGTCGAGTGTCCCGGCGACCTGCCCTCCCCGTCCGACCCGGACCTGGTGGAACGTGCCCGCGCGGCCAGGGAGAAGCTCGGGGACAAGGTGTTCGTCCTCGGCCACCACTACCAGCGCGACGAGGTCATCCAGTTCGCGGACGTCACCGGCGACTCCTTCAAGCTCGCCCGGGAGGCGGCGGCGCGCCCGGAGGCGGAGTACATCGTCTTCTGCGGCGTGCACTTCATGGCCGAGTCCGCGGACATCCTGACCA
Source organism: Streptomyces sp. NPDC111516 (assembly GCF_055635345.1). NCBI lineage: Bacteria > Bacillati > Actinomycetota > Actinomycetes > Kitasatosporales > Streptomycetaceae > Streptomyces > Streptomyces sp. NPDC111516. The sequence goes on from NZ_JBVKBV010000001.1 coordinate 407,724, forward strand.
CCGACGACCAGAAGGTCGTGCTGCCGGACCTGGCGGCGGGCTGCTCGATGGCCGACATGGCCACCGCCGAGCAGGTCGCCGAGTGCTGGGACGTACTGACCGAGGCCGGAGTCGCCGAACAGGTCGTACCTGTCTCGTACATGAACTCCTCCGCCGACATCAAGGCCTTCACCGGCCGGCACGGCGGCACGATCTGCACCTCGTCCAATGCGAAGCGCGCCCTGGAGTGGGCCTTCGAGCAGAGGGAGCCCTCGGCGGGCAAGATCCTCTTCCTCCCTGACCAGCACCTGGGCCGGAACACCGCGGTCCGGGACATGGGGATGTCCCTGGAGGACTGCGTCCTCTACAACCCGCACAAGCCGAACGGCGGCCTGACCGCCGAGGAGCTGCGCAACGCCAGAATGATCCTGTGGCGCGGGCACTGCTCGGTGCACGGGCGCTTCTCGGTCGACTCCGTCAACGATGTGCGCGAGCGCATCCCGGGCGTCAACGTGCTGGTGCACCCGGAGTGCAAGCACGAGGTCGTCGCAGCGGCGGACCACGTCGGCTCGACGGAGTACATCATCAAGGCCCTGGAGGCGGCGCCGGCCGGCTCGAAGTGGGCGATCGGCACCGAGCTGAACCTGGTGCGCCGCCTGGCGAACCGTTTCGCGGCCGAGGACAAGGAGATCGTCTTCCTCGACAAGACGGTCTGCTTCTGCTCGACGATGAACCGGATCGACCTGCCGCACCTGGTGTGGGCCCTGGAGTCGCTGGCCGAGGGCAACCTGATCAACCGGATCGAGGTCGACCCGGAGACGGAGAAGTACGCGAAGCTGGCGCTGGAACGGATGCTGGCGCTGCCGTAGGGCTTCGCACCGACCCCCGGTCCCCGAACGCCGGACGGGCTGGATCCGAAGACGCACAAGGGCCCCGGCACCGTCGAAACGGTGCCGGGGCCCTTGTGCGTGCCTTGCGTTACGCCTTCGCGGGCTCCGGCTCCTTGACGGTGGCGTCCACCGCCTCGGCCGGCTCCGGGAGGCCTGCCTTCTTCGCCCGCTTGATCGCCTTCTTCTTCGCACGGCGCTCCTTGCGGAGCTCGACCATCGCGTAGAGCGTCGGCACCAGGAGCAGCGTCAGCAGGGTCGAGGTGACCAGGCCGCCGATCACCACGACCGCGAGCGGCTGCGAGATGAAGCCGCCCTCGCCGGTGACGCCGAGCGCCATCGGGAGCAGGGCGAAGATCGTCGCGAATGCTGTCATCAGGATCGGGCGGAGCCGGTGGCGGCCGCCTTCGATGACCGCTTCGACGACGCCCATGCCCTGCGTCCGGTACTGGTTGATCAGGTCGATCAGCACGATCGCGTTGGTGACCACGATGCCGATCAGCATCAGCATGCCGATCATCGCCGCGACGCCCATCGGGGTGCCGGTGATGACGAGCAGGCCGATGGCGCCCGTCGCCGCGAACGGGATGGAGACCAGCAGGATCAGCGGCTGGACGAGCGACCGGAAGGTCGCGACCAGCAGCATGAAGACGATCGCGATCGCCGCCAGCATGGCCAGGGCCAGCTTCACGAACGCGTCGGTCTGGTCCTCGGTGACGCCGCCGATGGTGGCGGTGGCGCCGTCCGGGAGGTCCAGGGCCTTGATCGCGTTCTGGAGGTCGGTGCCGACCGCGCCGGTGTCGTCACCGATGGGCTTGGCGGTGATCGTCGCGGCGCGCTGGCCGTCGATCCGGGTCATCGAGACCGGTCCGGGGACCAGCTCGACGTCGGCGATCTGACCGAGCTTGACCGGGCCGAGGGGGAGGTTCTTCAGCTCGGCCATCGTGGTGGCCGGGTGGGCGGAATTGATGACGACGTCACGCTCGGTGTCGTCCATGATCGCCTTGCCGGCCGGGGTCCCCCGCACCGCCCCGGCGACCGCCCCGCCGAGCGTGGTCTGGTCGAAACCGGCCTCCGCGGCCTTGGCATTGGCCTTGACCGAGATTCGCGGGACGCTCTGCGCCAGGTCGCTCTGGACGTCGGTGACGTCCTTGAGCTTGGCCACCTCGGCCCGTACCTCTTCGGAGGCCTTCTTCAGGACGTCCGCGTCCGCGGCCTTGACCACGACGCTGAGGTCCTGGCTGCCGAAGCCGTCGGCCGCGGCAATGGTGGTGTCACCGATGCCGTCGAGCTTGCCCAGGGCCTCGTCGATGCGCTTCTGGGCGGCGTCGTAGTCGGACGAGTCCTTCAGGGTGACCTGGTAGGACGCCTGGTTGGCACCCGTGCCGCCGCCGAAGGCCGCCATGAAGCCGGAGGAGCCGACGGTGACCTGGTAGTCCTTGACGCCCTTGTCGTCGGCGAGGACCTTCTCCACCTTCTTGGCCGCTTCGTCGGCGGCCGCCAGGCTGGTGCCCGGGGTGAGCTCCTGTTTGATGGACAGCACCTCCTGCTCGCCCGGGTCGAAGAAGGTGGTCTTCAGCAGCGGGGCCATGCCGAAGGTGCCGAGGAGCACGACGACGGCGATGACGACGCTGGTGATGCGGCGACGGGTGGCGAAGCGCAGCACCGGAACGTACAGCCGCTGGAGCCGGCTGCGGGCTTCCTTCTCCTCGGCCTCGCGACGGGCCTTGTCCGGGTCCTCGGCAGTGCCCTTCGGCGCGCGCAGGAACCAGTACGACAGGACGGGGACGACGGTCAGCGAGACCAGCAGGGAGGCCAGCAGGGCCGCGGTGACGGTCAGTGAGAACGAGCCGAAGAGCTCGCCGACCATGCCGCCGACGAGGCCGATCGGCAGGAAGACGGCGACCGTGGTGAGGGTCGAGGAGGTGACCGCGCCGGCCACTTCCTTCACCGCGGCGATGATCGCCGACTGGCGCTCCTCGCCGTAGCCGAGGTGACGCTTGATGTTCTCCAGCACGACGATCGAGTCGTCGACGACCCGGCCGATCGCGATGGTCAGCGCGCCGAGCGTGAGCATGTTGAGCGACAGGTCGCGGGTCCAGAGCACGATCAGCGCGAGGACCACGGAGAGCGGGATGGAGACCGCGGTGACCAGGGTCGAGCGCAGCGACGCCAGGAAGACCAGGATCACGATGACCGCGAAGAGCAGACCGAGCGCGCCCTCGGTGGTCAGACCGGAGATCGCCTTGGAGACGGCGGGGCCCTGGTCGGAGACGACGGTCAGTTCGGCGCCGGCACCGAGGTCCTTGCGGAGGTCGGGGAGCTTGTCCTTGACCGCCTCCGAGATGGCGACGGCGCTGCCGTCCTTGTCCATCGTGGCCATCACGGCGAGGCTCGGCTTGCCGTTGGTACGGGTGATGGAGACCGCGGTGGACGGCACCTGCTTCACCGTGGCGATGTCACCGACGCGGACCGGCTTGCCGGGCTTGCCCGTCGCCGGGTCCTTGCCGGTGACCCGCAGGTCCTCGATCTGCTTCAGGGAGGTGAAGGCGCCGCCGACCTGGACGGTGCGGCTCTTGCCCGACTCGGAGAAGGAACCGGCGGGGACGGTCGCGCCGCCCGCCTGGAGCGCCTGGGAGAGCGTCGCGGCGTTCAGGCCCGCCGCGGCGAGCTTCTTGTCGTCGGGGGTGATGGAGACCTGGAGGTCCTGCACACCGTCGATGGCGACCTGGCCGACTCCGTCGATGTCCTCCAACGCGGGGACGACAGTGCGGTCCAGCTGGTCGGCGAGCGCCTGCTGGTCCTTGTCGGAGGTGACGGCGAGGACGACGGTCGGGATGTCGTCCGTCGAGCCCGCGACGACCTGCGGGTCCACGGAGTCCGGAAGCTGGGCGCGGGCGCGGTTCACCGCCTGCTGGATGTCGGCGACGAGCTGCTTGGTGCCCTCGCTGCCGAAGTCGAAGGTCGCCATGATGACGGCGTTGCCCTCGCTGGCGGTCGAGGTGGTGCCGGTGACTCCGTCGACGGCCTTGATGGAATTCTCGAGCGGTTCGACGACCTGCTTCTCGACCACATCGGGGGACGCACCCTGATAGGGGGCGAGCACCGAGACCATCGGGAGTTCGATGGTGGGCAGCAGCTGCTGCTTGAGCTGCGGGATCGCGATCGCTCCGAATACGAGGGCGACGATCGAGATCAGTCCGATCAGGGCCCGTTGCGCGAGGCTGAATCTGGACAGCCAGGACATGGGTGGGTCTCTCTTCTGTGGCTTTGAGCGGCAGATGGGCGGGCGACCAGGGGACAGCCCCGACCCAGCTATACGATCGCCCACCCGCAAGGGCTCGGGCGTCGGCCCCAGGGCCACTTTCTTATGCCGCGCATACCGCAGGTGGAGTACGCCGTTTCTCCACCTGTCACTCCAACCTGGGGCGCACCAGGCCCGATTCGTACGCAATGACCACCAATTGAGCCCGGTCCCGTGCGCCCAGCTTCGCCATCGCCCTGTTCACATGCGTCTTGACGGTGAGCGGGCTGACGGCGAGCCGCTCGGCGATCTCGTCGTTGGAGCGGCCGCCCGCGACCAGGACCAGCACTTCGCGCTCGCGGCCGGTGAGCGCGTCGAGCCGCGCGGAGTACTCGGCGGTGTCCGGCCCGGCACCCCCCGAACTGCCGCCCTGCGCAAGGAAGGTGGCGATCAGCCCCTTGGTCGCGGCGGGCGAGAGCAGCGCCTCGCCACCCGCGGCGATCCGGATGGCGTTGAGGAGTTCCTCCGGTTCCGCCCCTTTTCCGAGGAAGCCGGACGCCCCTGCCCGCAGCGACTGCACCACGTACTCGTCCACCTCGAAGGTGGTGAGCATGACGACCCGTACGTCCGCCAGTTCCGGATCGGCGCTGATCATGCGCGTCGCGGCGAGTCCGTCCGTACCGGGCATCCGGATGTCCATCAGCACCACGTCGGCACCGGTCGACCGGGCGAGCTCCACGGCCTGAGCACCGTCGGCCGCCTCGCCGACCACCTCCATGTCGGCCTCCGAGTCGACCAGCACCCGGAACGCGCTGCGCAGCAGCGCCTGGTCGTCGACGAGCAGCACCTTGATGGGCGGTGTCATGCGTTCTCCCCCGTCCGGCCCGCCGCGCCCGGCCCTTCCGGCTCTGCCGTACGGGCCTCGACGGGCAGGATCGCATGGACCCGGAAACCGCCGCCGTAGCGGGGCCCCGCGGTGAGGGAGCCGCCGAGTGCGGTGACGCGTTCGCGCATGCCGAGGAGGCCGTGGCCGCCGCCGTCCGCGTTGTGGCCACCCCCGCCCGATCCGTTGTCGATGACGGTGATCTCGGCGGTGGCCCCGACCCGTACGACGCTCACCTCGGCCTTCGCGCCGGGGCCCGCGTGCTTGCGCACATTGGTCAGCGCCTCCTGGATCACCCGGTACGCGGCCAGGTCGACGGCCGCGGGCAATGGGGGCCGCCGGTCGGTGCAGGCCACCTCGACCGGGAGCCCGGCCCGCCGGACGGTGTCCACCAGCTCGTCGAGGACGGCGAGCCCCGGGGCCGGTTCGGTCGGCGCCTCCGGGTCGCCGGACTGGCGCAACAGCCCGACGGTGGCCCGCAGTTCGTCGAGCGCGGAGCGGCTGGCCTCCCGGACGTGGGCCAGCGCTTCCTTGGCCTGGTCGGGACGCTTGTCCATGACGTGGGCGGCCACCCCGGCCTGGACGTTGACCAGGGCGATGTGGTGGGCGACGACGTCGTGCAGATCGCGGGCGATCCGCAGCCGCTCCTCGGCGACCCGGCGCCGGGCCTCCTCGTCGCGGGTGCGCTCGGCCCGTTCGGCGCGCTCCCTGATCGCGTCGACGAAGGCGCGCCTGGAACGGACGGCGTCCCCCGCGGCGCCGGCCATGCCGGTCCAGGCGAAGACAGCGAAGTTCTCCTGGCTGTACCAGGGCGGCGGACCGAAGAACATCGCGGTGGCCGTCAGCACGGCCATGGTCAGCAGCCCGACCCGCCAGGTGGTGGGCCGGTCGGTGCGGGCGGCGACCGTGTACAGCGCGATGACGGTGCTCATCACCACGGGCGCGGGCGGGTCGGATCTCACCAGTTCGACGACCGTCAGCCCGGCGGTGGCCACGAGCACCGCCATGGGATTGCGCCGCCGCCAGATGAGCGCCACGGCACCGAGCACCATCAGGAGCACGTCGCCCGCCTCGGGCGCGCGGGTGCCGAAGGCGGCACCGTTCGGTGCGCCCGAGTGGACGAACGAACCGATGATCATGGCCACGAGTACGGCCAGGGCAAGCGCGGAGTCCAGCGCGAGGGGATGGTCGCGCAGCCAGTGCCGGACGCGCAGAACCCCGGTTCCGAGGGTGGTCACGTCAAGCTACGTTACGGCGTGTCGCGCGTGAATCGGTCCGAGCCGTACGGAGAAATCGGCCGTACCGGCCGTACCGGCCATAAGGAGAAGTCGTACCGCCCGTACGGAGAACATCGCACGAAGGAGCGCGGTCGTGCGGCGATGGCGGTATGGGCGTACGGAAGCGCTGAAGCGCCGCGGACACGGCCGTGCCCCGTGACCGGCGGACCGGACACGGGGCACAGGGCACGGACTCGTGCGGATGCTCGCGGGTGCGTGCAGGTGCTGGAGTGCGGCCGGCGTCAGCCGGGGATCAGGCCGTCGTCCCGGAGCATGGCGCGCACCTCTTCGAGGGTCGCGTCGGACGACGGCAGGATCAGTTCGGACGGCTCCAGGGAGTCGTCCGGCAAGGGTTCACCGAGCTCGTGCACCCGGGCGAGGAGCGCGTGGAGAGTGGAGCGGAAGCCGGGGCTGTCGCCGCGCTCCATCTCGGCGAGCAGTTCGTCGTCGAGCTTGTTGAGCTCGGCGAGATGGCTGTCGGCCAGGGCTACCTGGCCCTCCCCCATGATCCGTACGATCATGACGCCGCCTCAACTCTTGTCGAACCTGTGCGGGGACTGGGACGACTGCTGCTGCGCCGCGTCCTGCGGGCCGCCCTCGATCGCCTGCTGCTGAGTGGGGCCGCCGGCCAGCTCGGCCTTCATGCGCTGCAGCTCCAGCTCCACATCCGTACCACCGGAGATCCGGTCGAGCTCGGCGGCGATGTCGTCCTTGGCCGTACCGGTCGGGTCGTCCAGGGCGCCGGAGGCGAGCAGCTCGTCGATCGCGCCGGCCCGGGCCTGCAGCTGCTGGGTCTTGTCCTCGGCCCGCTGGATCGCCAGGCCGACATCGCCCATCTCCTCGGAGATCCCGGAGAAGGCCTCGCCGATCCGGGTCTGCGCCTGGGCAGCGGTGTAGGTGGCCTTGATGGTCTCCTTCTTGGTACGGAAGGCGTCGACCTTGGCCTGGAGCCGCTGGGCCGCGAGAGTGAGCTTCTCCTCCTCGCCCTGCAGCGTGGTGTGCTGCGTCTCCAGGTCGGTGACCTGCTGCTGGAGTGCGGCGCGCCGGGACAGCGCCTCGCGGGCCAGGTCCTCGCGGCCGAGCGCGAGCGCCTTGCGGCCCTGGTCCTCCAGCTTGGACGACTGACCCTGCAGCTGATTCAGCTGCAGCTCCAGCCGCTTGCGCGAGGTCGCCACATCGGCGACACCGCGGCGTACCTTCTGAAGCAGCTCCAGCTGCTTCTGGTACGAGTAATCGAGGGTCTCGCGCGGATCCTCGGCCCGGTCAAGGGCCTTGTTTGCCTTCGCGCGGAAGATCATCCCCATACGCTTCATGACACCGCTCATGGGCTTCGCGCGCCCCCTTCTGACGGACTGAGCTCCAGCACTCCAACAGAACCCACAGTACGGGTCCTGCCTCTATTACCGCACTGTTCGAGCACGGATGTGCTCCTCCCCAAGGACGACTGCACCCGGTCATCACTCCGGCCCAGGGTGTAGGTGGCGGTCCGGGAGACCGGGGGCGTCCACCGTGCGGAATCCCCATGGACACCTGCGAGGACGCCGTCCGTTGCCGGATCGTTCCCGACCGGCCTGGGGCGGTGACGATCGAACCCGTACCCTTGGGCCTTGTGTTCCGTAGCCGTTCGAAGGAAGAGAAGGCGTCCACCGGCAAGGTGACGGCCGACCTCTCCAAGCAGCCCCGCGACCCGCAGGCCCCCAAAGGTCGCCCCACCCCCAAGCGCAGCGATGCCCAGTCGCAGCGCCGTCGCGCCTCCAGTGGCGCGCCGCTCGATCGCAAGGAGGCCATGAAGCGGCAACGCGAAGCGCGCCGTGTGGACATGGCCAAGCAGCGTGAGGCGCTCGCCAGTGGCGACGAGCGCTATCTGCCGGCTCGCGACAAGGGCCCCGTGCGGCGCTTCGTCCGCGACTACGTGGACTCTCGCTTCTGCATCGCGGAGTTCTTCCTGCCGCTGGCCGTGATCATTCTGATCCTCAGCGTGATCCAGGTACAGAACATCCAGACCATCTCGCTGCTGCTCTGGCTGATCGTGATCGTGCTGATCGTGCTCGACTCGATCGGTCTCGCGTTCCGCCTGAAGAAGCAGCTGAACGCGCGCTTCCCCGATATGCCGAAGCGTGGCGCGGTCGCCTACGGCCTGATGCGTACGCTTCAGATGCGTCGGCTCCGGCTGCCGAAGCCGCAGGTCAAGCGCGGAGAGCGGCCCTGAGTACGGATGTCTCCGGCTCGGTCGGCGGTCCGTCCGCCGGCCGGCCGGCCCGCGCCACCTCTGCCGCCGCTCTCGTCACTGGGTTCTCGGGAGCCTCCTCGGTATGGCTGAAGGGGCTCGGCGGGCTGCGCAACACGGTCCGCCAGGAGCTGGTCGCGCGCCAGCTCGACGAGCAGATCGCCGCCCGCTTCCCGGTCGGGCAGCGGCTGCGCGTCCTCGACGTCGGCATGGGCCAGGGCACCCAGGCGCTGCGTCTGGCCAGGGCCGGGCACTCCGTGACGGGTCTGGAGTCCGATTCGGAGATGCTGCGGGTGGCCCGTGAGTCGCTCGGCAGCGAGCCCGCGGGCATCCGCGAGCGGGTCCGGCTGATCGAGGGCAACGGCCTGGACACGGGGGTGCACTTCCTGCCCGGCAGCTTCGACGTGGTGCTCTGCCACGGTGTGCTGATGTATGTCCGGGAGCCGGACGCGATGGTGGCCGGTCTGGCCCGGATGCTGGCCCCTGGCGGGCTGCTCTCGCTGCTCGTACGGAACGCCGACGCGCTGGCGATGCGGCCCGGGGCGGCCGGGGACTGGAACGCGACGCTGGCCGCCTTCGAGACGGATACGTACACCAACCGGCTGGGTCTCACGGTGCGGGCCGACCGGCTGGATGCCCTGACGGCCACGCTCGCCGGGATCGCGGCCCCCCTGCACGCCTGGTACGGGGTACGCGTCTTCACGGACAACGTGAGCAACGACGTGGAACTGCCGGCCGCCGCCGAACTGGAACGGTTGCTGGCCGCGGAGGACCGGGCCGGGCGGACGGATCCGTACCGCCGGGTGGCCGCGCTGCTGCATCTGTGCGGAGTGCGGGGCTAGGACGATCTGTGCGCGGTGCGGGGCTCCGGAGATCTCGGCCGGAGCCGTCCGGCGGCCTACCCGATCGGCCGAATCCAGCAGGCCACCGAGAGCCGCAAAAGCAACAATCCGAGCATGGACGCATTCCACTCCCCCAGCCATATACGCCGGCTGCTGCTGCCTCTGACCGCGGGGTTCTGTGCGGTCGCCCTGGTGAGCGGCTGCTCGGACGCGGAATCCGCTCCGCCCAAGACCGGTCCCACCGCTTCGGCCTCCACCGCCCGGGCCGCGGGTGATCTGCAGAGCGAATACCAGACCGTGATCAAGAACGTGCTGCCGTCGGTCGTTCAGATCGAGACCTCCAGCGGCCTGGGCTCAGGCGTCGTCTACGACTCCAAGGGCCATATCGTCACCAACGCCCATGTGGTCGGCGCCGACACGACGTTCAAGGTCACCGTCGCCACCGGCGAGAAGGTGCTGAAGGCCTCGCTGGTCGCCTCCTATCCGGAACAGGATCTGGCAGTCCTCAAGCTCGACACCACCCCGGACGGGCTGAAGCCCGCGAAGTTCGGTGACTCGCAAAAGGTCGAGGTGGGACAGATCGTGCTGGCGATGGGCTCGCCGCTCGGACTGTCCTCCAGCGTCACCCAGGGCATCGTCTCGGCGCTCGGCCGGACCGTCAGCGAGAGCCGGGCCGGCGGCGGCACGGGCGCGACGATCGCGAACATGGTGCAGACCTCGGCGGCGATCAATCCGGGCAACAGCGGCGGTGCGCTGGTCAACCTGGACAGCGAGGTGATCGGCATCCCGACACTGGCGGCGATCGACAGACAGATGGGTGACACCGCGGCGCCCGGCATCGGGTTCGCGATCCCCGTCTCGATGGTGAAGACGATCGCCGATCAGATCATCAAGTTCGGCGAGGTCAGGGACTCGGGCCGGGCGGCGCTGAACATCACCGGGCGCACGGTCGTCGACCAGAACTACCAGCCTGCCGGGGTGGCCCTGGTCAGCGTGACGAAGGGCGGCGCCGCGGAGAAGGCGGGGCTGCGGGCCGGCGACATCATCACCAAGATCGGCGATCTGCCGGTCACGACGATCACCTCCCTGTCGGAGGCGCTGGCCTCGGACAAGCCCGGCCAGAAGGTCACCGTGACGTATCTGCGCAACGGGGCGGAGAAGACGGCGCAGGTAACCCTGGGTGAGATCTAGGTGTTCCGGTGTTCTGGCCGGCCCTGATCCGCCGGACAGGCCCCCTGCCGTGACCGGCAACCTTCGCCGGTCACGGCACCGGCGTTCCCGGCCGTACAGGCAGAGCCATCGGCGTACGGGCCGGCAGCCCCGGCCCGTACGGGCTCAGGGCCCGGGCCCGTACCGCTGTCGCGCGCGGGGACGCGGGGATCAGCCCTCGTCGGCCTGGAGGCTCATGGGGCCGTAGATCTTGGTCGTGTCCTCGAAGAGCGTCACCTGGTCCGCCCCGCCGTCGAGGAGTTCCTTCCAGTACTCGCCGATCCAGGACTCAGCGTCACCCTGCGTAGTGAATTCTTCCGGCTGCAGGGCCGGCTCCGTCTCCGTACCGTCGGACTTCTCGAACCGCCACGTCCATGCCATGTCCGCCTCCTGGGTCGCTTCGCTGCCCGCAGCCTAGTGCCTACGACCAGTGCCGGTACGGGCCCTGCGCCTGCCCGGACGTCCCCCAGGTCGCGCACCGGTTGCGCGGACGCGGGAGGATCGGAAGCGTGGAACTGACTCTGCTCGGCACCGGAGCCCCCGACGGGCTGCCGCGCCCCGAATGTCCCTGCGCCGCCTGCGCCGCCGCCCGCGGGACGGCCTCGCGGGCCGCGACCGCCCTGCTGGTCGACGACGCGCTGCTGCTCGATCTCACCCCGGGCGCCGTGTTCGCCGCGGCCCGCGCGGGGCACACGCTCACCGGCGTACGGCAGGTGCTGCTCTCGCATCCGCACGACGGGCCCGCCATGGAGCTGCCCCGGGGGCTGCCTTCGGCGGGACGGGTGCCGGACGGGCAGGAGCTGACCCTGATCAGCGGGCACCGGGTGCGGGCGGTGGCGATGGACGCGCCGGGCACCGGCTACGAGGTGACCTCGCCGGAGGGCGTACACCTGCTGTACCTGCCGCCGGGTGCCGCGCCCTCCGGTCTCGCGGACCGGGCACCGCGGCCGTACGACATGGTGGTCGGCGACGTGGTCGGGCGGCCGGACGCGGTGGCGCGGCTGCGGGCCGTCGGGGCGATCGGGCCCACCACCGAGATCATCGCCGTCCATCTGGACCATGACGCACCGCCCGGCGCGGAGCTGGGCCGGCGGCTCGCGGCGGCCGGCGCGCGGACCGTCCCGGACGGGACGACGCTGGTGGTGGGCGAGTACCACACGGTGCCGGCGGTACCCCGGCGCACGCTGGTGACGGGCGGTGCCAGGTCGGGGAAGTCGGTGGAGGCCGAGCGGCGCCTGGAGACGTTCCCCGAGGTGGTGTACGTGGCGACCGGTGGCGGCCGGGAAGGGGACGCGGAGTGGGCGGCCCGGATCGGGCTGCACCGGGAGCGCAGGCCCGCCGCCTGGCGCACCGAGGAGACCTGTGAGCTGGTGGAGCTGCTGGAGTCGGACGGGCCTCCGCTGCTGATCGACTGTCTGTCGCTGTGGCTGACGGACGCGATGGACCGGGTGCGTGCCTGGGACGACGCGGCGTGGGCGGGCAGCGGCGAGAGCGCGCTGCGGGAGCGGACCGCCGAGCTGGTCGCCGCGGTGCGCGGGACGCGGCGCACGATCGTCGCCGTGACCAACGAGACCGGCTCGGGCGTGGTGCCCGCGACGGCTGCCGGGCGACGGTTCCGGGACGAGCTGGGCCGGTTGAACGCCGCGTTCGCCGACGAGTGCGAACAGGTGCTGCTGGTGGTGGCCGGACAGGTGCTGACGCTGCGCGGCTGACCGGGCCGCGCGGGCGACGACGCGGGAACGGAACACGAAGGAACGGAATCGCGGGAACAGGAGGAGCGGCCATGGCACGTATGCGACCGATGTTGAGCGGGGTTCCCGAGACCCTGCTGTGGACGCTCTACAACCGGGCGTACGAGGCGGGGCAGCGCTATCCGGTGCTGGACGACCCCGTGGCGCTCCGGCTGATGAAGGATCTGGACTACCCCTTCGAGGAGCGGTTCGGGCAGCCGAACGCGTTCCACTCGCAGGCCCAGGGGCTGCGCTCCCGCTGCTTCGACCTGGCCGTGCAGGAGTATCTCGCCGACCGTCCGCGGGCCACCGTGGTCGCGCTCGGCGACGGCCTGGAGACCGGTTTCTGGCGGGTCGACAACGGCCGGCTGAACTGGCTGAGCGTGGAGCTTCCGGAGGTCGCCGAGCTGCGGCGGGCGCTGCTGCCCGCCTCCGGACGGCTGCGCACCCTGTCCTGCTCGGCGACCGATCTGTCCTGGCTGGACGAGATCGAGGACCCGGAGTACCGCGGAGTGGTCGTCACGACGCAGGGGCTGCTGATGTATCTGCCCCCCGCGGAGGTACGGAGGATCCTGGCGGCCTGCGCTGAACGGCTGCCCGGCGGCGTCCTCGTGCTGGACACGATGGCGCGCTGGCTGGCCAGGGGCACGGTGACCGGCACGTCGAAGGTCGGCGGGATGACCATTCCGCCGATGCGCTGGGCGATGAACCCCGGCGAGCGGCACAAGCTGCGCAGTGCGCACCCGGCGATCACCGAGGTGCGGGCGCTGCGGCTGCCGCGGGGGCGGGGTGCGATGGGCGAGCTGATCCGGCTCCAGTCGCTGCTGCCGGGGCTGCGGACCCTGACGCCCGCGATGACGCAGCTGCGGTTCGGGTACGGATCCCCGCACTGATCCGGTGTCAGAAACGCGGCGGGTACTGTTCCGCAGTGAGCCCGCCGCCGGGCTCGCCGGCCCAATCCACGTATCGACCCGCGAGGCAGACCCCCGTGAATCTGGACGACTTCTCCGACCTGATCGAACGCCCCGACGGCGGCGTACGGCGCGACGCCGAGGAACGCCGGGAGCGCCTGGTCGTTCCTCCGGGCGCCCTCGGCCGCCTGGACGAGCTGGGCGAATGGCTCTCGGCCGCCCAGCAGTCCGTACCGGTCAAGGCGATCGAGCAGCCGCGCGTGGTGCTCTTCGCCGGTGATCACGGGGTCGCCGAACTGGGTGTTTCCGGACGCGCGGCAGGGAGCGCGTACGAGCTGGTCCGGGCCACGCTGGACGGTGCGACTCCGCTCGCCGTGCTGGCCCGTCAGTTCTCCGTACCGGTACGGATCGTCGACGCCGGGCTGGACTGCGACCCGGAGCTGCTGCCGGAGCCGGTGGTACGTCACCGGGTGCGGCGCGGCAGCGGCCGGATCGACATCGAGGACGCCCTGACGGCCGAGGAGGCCGAGCGGGCGGTACGTCTGGGGATGGCGATCGCCGACGAGGAGGCCGACTCGGGCACCGATCTGGTGGTGCTGGGCGATCTGAGCGTCGGCGGTACGACGGCCGCGGCCACGCTGATCGCGGCGCTGTGCGGCACGGACGCGTCGGTGGTCACCGGGCGCGGTGGCGCGGGGATCGACGATCTGGCGTGGATGCGCAAGTGTGCGGCGATCCGGGACGCGCTGCGCCGGGCCCGGCCCGTCCTCGGCGATCAGCTGGAGCTGCTGGCCACGGTGGGCGGCGCGGATCTGGCGGCGACGACCGGGTTCCTGTTGCAGTGCGCGGTGCGCAGGCTGCCGGTGATCCTGGACGGTGTGGTCTCGGCGGCCTGTGCGCTGGTGGCGCAGCGGGCGGCCTTCCGGGCACCGGACTGGTGGCTGGCGGGTCAGGCGAGCGGCGAGCCGGGGCAGGCCAAGGCCCTGGACCGGATGGCACTCAACCCCTTGCTGGACCACGGCGTCATCGTGGGAGAAGGAAGTGGGGCATTGCTCGCGCTTCCGCTCGTTCGGGCCGCGGCAGCGCTGGCGGCGGAGCTGCCGGAGCGCCCACCCGTCGCCGACGAGAAGGACGGCGTCGGCGAAGCGGCCGAGGAAGGCATGGCGGAAGGCGACGCGACCGGCGACTGACGGACCCGGCACGGCTGCGGCCCGCCGGAAACCGGCCGCAGCACGGTCCCCTCATGGGGCGCGATGCACCATATGATCGCTTTTTATGGGAGAGGTCCGATTGGCCACCGAGGAATCCGGGCGGGGCAGCACCCGGGCGCCGAGCACCGTCCGGTCGCGCCGCTGTGCCGCGTTCGCCATCTGGTACCTGCGTGTCGTGTCGTTCATCAATTTCCTGAGTGCCGTCTGGGTCACTCTCGGCAACGACCTGCGCCGCCACAACACCGCGAACTACTTCACCCCGTACCTGCTCACCGCGGGCTTCTCCTCCGGGGTGGTCGCGCTCTTCCTCGCGATCACCATGCGCCGCCGCAAGCGGGCCGCCTGGATCGTGAACATGATGGTGAGCAGTCTTCTGCTGGTGCTCTTCGTCCTGGTGATCCCGTTCCCGGAAGTCCGGCAGTACCCGCAGAACTGGATCTCGCTGACGCTGACCGCCGCCTTCGTCCTGGCGCTGGCCCTCGGCCGGCGTGAGTTCTACGCGAAGGGCGACAGTTCCAATCCGAAGCTGGCCGCGGTCGTCGCGGTCGGCGGGCTGCTGGCCACCTCGCTGATCGCCGCGGGCCTGGTCACCCTCACCAACACCGCGCACGACGAATTCCGTTCGACCTTCCTGGACCGCTGGCGCTACGGCACCCTGCGACTGATCTCGATCACCGACAACGACACCAACTACCCCGGGATCACCACGCCGGGCTGGGTCAACGTCAGCATCAACATCCTCTCCACCGCGCTGCTGATCGCCGTCGTGTACGCGGCGTTCCGGGCCCGCCGGGCCGTCGACCCGATCACCCCCGAGGACGAGGCCCGGCTGCGCGTGCTGCTCGACAAGCACGGTGAACGGGACTCGCTCGGCTACTTCGCGCTGCGCCGGGAGAAGAGCGTCATCTGGTCGCCGACCGGGAAGGCCGCCGTCGCCTACCGGGTGGTCGGCGGGGTCTCGCTCGCCTCCGGTGATCCCATCGGCGACCCGGAGGCCTGGCCCGGGGCGATCGAGCCGTGGCTGGCCGAGGCCCGCGAGCACGGCTGGATCCCGGCGGCGATGGGGGTGAGCGAGGAGGGCGGCACCATCTACGCGCGGCACGGCCTCGACGCCCTGGAGCTGGGCGACGAGGCGATCGTGGAGACCGCCGACTTCACCCTCGAAGGACGGGCGATGCGGACCGTCCGCCAGGCGTACAACCGGATCAAGCGCGCCGGGTACGAGGTGACCGTGCGCCGGCACGCCGACATTCCGGACGACGAGATGGCCGAACTGGTCCGGTGCGCCGACGACTGGCGCGACGGGGCTACCGAGCGCGGCTTCTCCATGGCGCTGGGCCGGCTCGGCGATCCGGCCGACGGCCGGTGCGTGATGCTCGAATGCCGCAACGCGGCCGTCGGGAAGGCCGGCGCGCCCACAGAAGAGGGCGCCGTGGCCGCCGAAAGTGGCGCCGTGACCGCCGAAAAGGGAAGCACCCCCGCCGCGAAGGGCACCGCGCCGGGCGAGTTGCGCGCCGTACTGAGCTTTGTGCCGTGGGGGCCGAACGGCCTCTCGCTGGACCTGATGCGCCGTGACCGCGACTCCGAGAACGGCCTCATGGAGTTCATGGTCATCGAACTCCTGCAGCGCGCCGAAGAGATCGGGATCACCCAGGTCTCGCTGAACTTCGCGATGTTCCGGTCCGTCTTCGAGCGGGGTTCACGGCTCGGCGCCGGACCGGTGCTGAGGCTGTGGCGCTCCATGCTCAGCTTCTTCTCGCGCTGGTGGCAGATCGAGTCGCTGTACCGCGCCAACGCCAAGTACCGGCCGATCTGGGAGCCACGCTTCATGCTCTTCGAAAAGAGCTCCGACCTGCTACGCATCGGCCTCGCCGCGGGCCGTGCCGAAGGGTTCCTGGAGGCGCCCGGTCTGCCCAAGTGGCTGCACCGCTCGCATCTCGGGGCCGGTGGATGAGTTTCGTACGCGCGCTGAGCGGGGCGGCCCGCCGCGAATGGGGTCCGCTCTTCACCACCGTACGCGCGGGGCTCGCCGTCTCCCGGCTGCGGGCGATCCCCCTGGCACTCGCCGCGGTCTGCCTGACGGCGCTGCTCCATGCGGTGCAGAACCAGCCGTGGGGGGCCGGGGCGGTGCGCGGGCTCGGGGCGGTGCGGGCCGAGGATCCGTTGTGGCAGGCCCTGCTGCGTACCCCGTTGTCGCTCTTCGTCCCGGCACCGGACCTGCCGGTGTGGGGGGCGCTGGCGCAGATCCTGGTGGTGTTCGGGACGGCCGAGATCTGTCTGGGCCGTTGGCGCACGCTCCTGATCGCGTACGTCGCGACGCTGGCCGGGACGCTGTACGCGCGGATCGGTGTCGCGCTCGGCCCGGACGGGCTGTTCGGGCTGCCCGCCGAGGACGCGCGGATCGTCGACACCGGCCCGTCGGCGGCGGTGGTCGGTCTCGCCGTCTACGTGTGCTGCCTCTACCGGGCCTGGTTCACCGGTGCGCTGGTGATCGCGGCGATGGTGGTCGAGATGCTCGCCAAGAACAACCTGGCCGGCAAGGAGCATCTGGCGGCGATCGCCGCGGTGCTCGTGCTGTGCGCCGTCACGGTCGGCCGGAACCGGCGCCGGTATGCGCGCGGCCGTGATCAGGGCTTGCGTCCGGGGGCCGGGACCCGGTCGGGTGCCCCGCCGATGAGGTCCTGAAATCTGCGGCGCGGGCCCGCCCAGCGCACATCGTGGTGGTAGGCGCGCAGCACCGCTCGGGCACGGGTGCGGTGACGGTTGCGGTAGAAGCGCTTCGCCCACATCGAGGTCGGCCGGGCCAGCCGGATCGCGCCGATCAGCGCGACGAACGGGACCAGGGTGCCGACGACCGCGAGCCGCGCCTTGCCCTTGAACAGGGCGATCAGCACGAAGCAGAAGTTGACGATCAGGGTCAGGACGACCCCGAGCCTGCCCTGCTGCTCGTCGGCGCTCAGCTCGTTCACGCCGAGCGGCGAGAATCCGGCCAGGACCAGCAGTACCAGCGCCGCGGTGAGGACGACGACCTCCACGCTCTGCCGGCCCTCCTCGGTCCAGTACACGTCGTCGAGATGGAGGATCAGGGCGAACTCGTCCAGCACCAGACCCGCACCCATGCCGAAGATCACCGCGCAGACCGCCGCGGTGACGCCGTGGTGCTCGCTGGCCACCGCCCCGAAGCCGCCGATGACGCTCAGCACCACGCCGGGCACCACGTGGTGGACGTGCACTCCGCCGGGCGTGATGTTGCGGAACGGCCCCTTCCCCGCCCTGATCATCCGGGTGATGAACCGGGTGATGGCGAAGGTGAGCACGAAGGCGGCCAGAGCGAGGAGCAACGGCAGCTTCCCCGGCTCGACGATGTTCACTTCGAACCAGTGACCCATGCCACCCACTCCCGATAAGCCGTTTTCGTCATGGTTCGTCGTGCTATGACCAATCTATCGGCCGGTCACAGCGATTAGCCTGCGCGCCGTGACCTCCCTGAACCTGCACGGCCTGCGTTTCGCGTTCGGCACCCTGACCGTGCTTCCCGTCCGCGTCACCCGCTGGGACCGCGGTACCGCCCGCGCCGGAATGCTGTGCGCGCCGCTGGCCGGTCTCGTCGTGGGGCTTCTCGCGGCGGTGCCCGGCGGCCTGTTGCTGCTGCTCGGCTCCGGTCCGCTGCTCGCCGCCGTCGCCTCCGCCGCCGTGCCCGCGGTGCTGACCCGGGGCCTGCATCTGGACGGTCTGGCGGACACCGCCGACGGCCTGGGCAGCGGCAGGCCCGCCGACGACGCACTGCGGATCATGAAGCAGTCGGACATCGGGCCGTTCGGGGTGATCACCCTGCTGTTCGTACAACTGGCCCAGGTCGCGGTCCTCGACCAGTTGTACGGGCAGAGCTGGGCGCGCGGCGCGGTGGCGGCGGCCGTCGCCGCGGTCACCGCCCGGCTCGCGCTCACGCTGGCGTCCCGTCAGGGCGTGCCGGCGGCCCGCCCGGAAGGGCTGGGTGCGGCGGTGGCGGGGACGGTCACGGTCCGGGCCGCGGTGGCGGCCGGGGCGGTCGTGGTCGCGGCCTGCGCGGGTGCCGGTGCGCTCTTCGGCGGCTACGGGGCGCTGCACCACGCCCTCGCCGCGCTGCTCGCCCTCGGCGCCGCCCAACTCCTGCTGAGACACTGCGTGCGCCGCTTCGGCGGGGTGACCGGCGATGTCTTCGGCGCGCTGGCGGAGACGGCGGCGACGGCGGCCCTGGTGGTGCTGGCGCTCGGTTAGGCCCTGTCCTGCCGGTCTTCGCGGGCCCGGAACGCCCGGCACGACACCTCGCCGCGTTGGGCCTAGACTCTGTCGGCTTCGGAGCCCGATCCGGCCGTGCCGTTCCGGGAACGCTCCCTCGGGCACTCCTGGCGCCACACGCCCAGTTCGTACTTCTTCCGCAGCGAGCTGAGCCCCAGCCGCTTCGACGCGGCGCAGAACCGGGCGACCGGCAGCTCGTACTCCACGTGGAAGACGGCCTTGCCCGCCTTCACGAACGGGGTGAGGGCCTCGCACTCCTCGTACTGCGCGCACTGCTCGTTGACCGCGAAGTCGAAGTCGGGCTCCAGCTCCGGTATCTGGCCGAGATCGTTCTTCAGGCCGACGGCGAGTCCGTGGCGGTGGGCGATACGGGCGACGAGCCGGTTGTAGCGCAACTGGTCGGCGGCGGTCAGCGGGAAGCCCGTACGGTTGCGGTAGCCGTCCATGTTGTCGGGTTCGACCGCGTCGAAGCCCTTCTTCGCGCACATCGCGATCCGCCGTTCCATCAGCGGCTCCAGGACGTCCGTGCGGCGGATGTCGAGCCAGTACTCCCCCTCCCAGCCGTTGCTCCTTCCCCGTACCGAGGCGGGGAACTTCCCGGCGTCCGGGCGGAAGTCCTCCCAGGCACCGGTGGAGAGGTAGCAGATCACCTTGCGGCCCCGGCGGTGCAGATCGGCGACCGCCGAGGCCTTGTGGTCGAAGCCGTCGATGTCGTACACCGGGACGTCCACCGTGGGGTCCAGCCGGCCGGAGAGCTGCCACTGCCAGCCGATGCCCGGCTCCGGCCGCCAGCGCTCCTTCGAGGCGGGCTCCGCAGCCGTGGTGCAGCCGGTCAGCAGGGCCGACAGCATCAGTACGGTGACGGGCAGCGCCCGGCCCGTTCCCCGCACACGTGCAGCCCCGCGGGCGCGCATGATCTTCTCCCCCTGTTGGTCCGGCACCACCAACGACCCTACGTCCACGGTCCGTTCCGGCCGCACGGACCCGGCCCCGGGCCGCCCCCGGGACGCCGCGGCGGGCCGCCGACGGCCCGCCGCCGTGATACCGCAGCAAAGGCGCGCGTAGGCTCATTCCCGGCACATTGCGGCGGCGTCTACGATGCGCCGGGCACGGTCGGCCCACCCATCGACCGACAACTAACTCAACGGAAGCGAGATTTCACCACCGTGACTGCTCTCACTCTCAGCACTGCCGGTGCGGCGACGCTGCGCGCCGACGCACTCGTCGTCGGCGTCGCCAAGGGCGCTGGGTCCAAGTCCGGGGACCTGGTCCTCGCACCGGGCGCAGAGGCCGTGGACAAGGCGTTCGACGGAAAGCTCGCCACCGTCCTGGAGGCCCTGGGCGCCGCAGGTGCCGAGGGCGAGGTGACCAAGCTCCCCGCCCCCGACGGCCTCAAGGTCCCGGTCGTCATCGCGGTCGGCCTCGGCTCCGTCCCGGCGAAGGACGAGGCGTACGACGCCGAGGCGCTGCGCAAGGCCGCGGGCTCCGCCGCGCGCGCCCTGGCCGGTTCGAAGAAGGCCGGCTTCGCGCTGCCCATCGCCTCCGTCGAGGACGCCGGGGCGATCGCCGAGGGCGCGCTCCTCGGTGCGTACGCCTTCACCGCGTACCAGGGCGGCGAGAACAAGCTGGCGCCCAAGAACAAGAAGAACGGCAACGGCCCGAAGCAGCCGCTCGCCGAGGTCGCCCTGCTCGGCGCCAAGCCGCGCGACAAGGCGTTCAAGGCGGCCGCGGACCGCGCGCTCGCGATCGTCGAGGAGATCAACCGCGCCCGCGACCTGATCAACACCCCGCCGAACGACCTGTACCCCGAGTCCTTCGCCGCCGTGGCCACCGCCGCGGGCAAGGAGCACGGCATCAAGGTGCAGGTCCTCGACGAGAAGGCGCTCGTCAAGGGCGGCTTCGGCGGCCTGCTGGGCGTCGGCCAGGGCTCGACGCACGGCCCGCGCCTGGTGAAGCTCGCCTACACGCACCCGAAGGCGGAGAAGACCCTGGCCCTCGTCGGCAAGGGCATCACCTACGACTCGGGCGGCATCTCGCTGAAGCCGGCCGGCCACAACGAGACGATGAAGTGCGACATGAGCGGCGCCGCCGCCGTCTTCGCGAGCGTCGTCGCGGCCGCCCGTCTGGGCCTGCGGGTCAATGTCACCGGCTGGCTGGCGCTCGCCGAGAACATGCCGTCGGGCAACGCCACCCGCCCCGGTGACGTGCTGCGCATGTACAGCGGCAAGACCGTCGAGGTCCTCAACACGGACGCCGAGGGCCGGCTCGTCCTCGCCGACGCGCTGACCCGCGCCTCCGAGGAGAACCCGGACGCGATCGTCGACGTGGCGACCCTGACCGGTGCCATGGTGCTGGCGCTGGGCAACCGCACCTTCGGCATCATGGCCAACGACGACGCCTTCCGTACCTCCATCCACGAGATCGCCGAGGAGGTCGGCGAGGCCTCCTGGCCGATGCCGCTCCCCGCCGACCTGCGCAAGGGCATGGACTCCCCGACCGCCGACATCGCCAACATGGGCGAGCGGATGGGCGGCGGCCTGGTGGCCGGTCTGTTCCTGCAGGAGTTCGTGGGCGAGGGCATCGCCTGGGCGCACCTGGACATCGCGGGCCCGGCCTTCCACGAGGGCGCGCCGTACGGCTACACGCCGAAGGGCGGCACCGGTTCCGCGGTCCGCACGCTGGTGAAGCTGGCGGAGCGCACCGCGGCCGGGGACCTCGGCTGACGTTCCCAGCTGGTGTACGGCCCCGGGCATACGTCCGGGGCCGTACGTGTTCCCCTGTCGGCATCGCGGCCCCGAATCCGGCCGGTTTCGCTCTCGACGAAATCCGTACGCCCTCCCGTCTCCCAACACCACCCTTCCGAGGCCGCGCTACGCTCCTACTCCTTTTTATTTCTACGCAGCGGTAACCACTCGAGACGGATGATCATCCGTCTCAGACCCGGGCCCCGCGTCCCGCCCACCGTCAACAAGTGCGAAGATGGGTTCTCGGCAGGACAGGGCCCCCACCACAGGGCCGAAAACAAAAGCGGCCGAACACCAGCCGACCGGCCGGTCATCCCCCAGCGACGGGGCCCGGCATACGGCGCACATGCATGGAGGACGTGACGTGGCGAACGACGCCAGCACCGTTTTCGACCTAGTGATCCTCGGCGGTGGTAGCGGCGGTTACGCCGCGGCCCTGCGCGGAGCGCAGCTGGGCCTGGACGTCGCTCTGATCGAGAAGGGCAAGGTCGGCGGCACCTGCCTGCACAACGGCTGCATCCCCACGAAGGCCCTGCTGCACGCCGGCGAGATCGCCGACCAGGCGCGCGAGGCCGACCAGTTCGGCGTCAAGGCCACCTTCGAGGGCATCGACATCCAGGCCGTCCACAAGTACAAGGACGACGTGATCTCGGGCCTGTACAAGGGTCTTCAGGGTCTCATCGCCTCGCGCAAGGTCACCTACATCGAGGGCGAGGGACGGCTCTCCTCCCCCACCTCGGTGGATGTGAACGGCCAGCGCGTCCAGGGCCGCCACGTGCTGCTCGCGACCGGCTCCGTGCCGAAGTCGCTGCCGGGCCTGGAGATCGACGGCAACCGCATCATCTCCTCGGACCACGCGCTGAAGCTGGACCGCGTCCCGAAGTCCGCGATCGTGCTGGGCGGCGGCGTCATCGGCGTCGAGTTCGCCTCGGCGTGGACGTCCTTCGGCACCGACGTCACGATCATCGAGGGCCTGAAGCACCTCGTCCCGGTCGAGGACGAGAACAGCTCGAAGCTTCTCGAGCGCGCCTTCCGCAAGCGCGGCATCAAGTTCAACCTCGGTACGTTCTTCCAGAGCGCCGAGTACACGCAGGACGGCGTCCGCGTGACCCTCGCCGACGGCAAGACCTTCGAGGCGGAGGTGCTGCTGGTCGCCATCGGCCGCGGCCCGGTCTCGCAGGGCCTGGGCTACGAGGAGGCCGGCGTCGCGATGGACCGCGGCTACGTCCTCGTCGACGAGTACATGCAGACCAACGTTCCGACCATCTCGGCCGTGGGCGACCTGGCCCCGACGCTCCAGCTCGCCCACGTCGGCTTCGCCGAGGGCATCCTGGTGGCGGAGCGGCTGGCCGGTCTGAAGACCGTTCCGATCGACTACGACGGTGTCCCCCGGGTGACGTACTGCCACCCCGAGGTCGCCTCCGTGGGCATCTCCGAGGCCAAGGCCAAGGAGCTCTACGGCGCGGACAAGGTCGTCGCTCTGAAGTACAACCTCGCGGGCAACGGCAAGAGCAAGATCCTCAAGACCGCGGGCGAGATCAAGCTCGTCCAGGTCAAGGACGGTGCCGTGGTCGGCGTCCACATGGTCGGTGACCGTATGGGCGAGCAGGTCGGCGAAGCCCAGCTGATCTACAACTGGGAGGCGCTGCCCGCCGAGGTCGCGCAGCTCATCCACGCCCACCCGACCCAGAGCGAGGCGCTCGGCGAGGCCCACCTGGCCCTGGCCGGCAAGCCCCTGCACTCCCACGACTGATCAGTCGACCGGGCGCGACGACCGACCTACTTCCGCACTTTCGTAAGGAGCAACTGAAACCATGTCGGTTTCCGTAACCCTTCCGGCGCTCGGCGAGAGCGTCACCGAGGGCACTGTCACCCGCTGGCTGAAGGCCGAGGGCGAGCGCGTCGAGGCCGACGAGCCGCTGCTCGAGGTTTCGACCGACAAGGTCGACACCGAGATCCCGGCCCCCGCGGCCGGCATCCTCTCGGCCATCAAGGTCGCCGAGGACGAGACCGTCGAGGTCGGCGCCGAGCTGGCCGTCATCGACGACGGCACGGGTGCGCCCGCGGCCGCCGCGGCTCCGGCCGCCGAGCCCGCGGCCGCCCCGGCCCCGGCCCCGGCCCCGGCCCCGGCGCCGGTCGCCGAGGCCCCCGCCGCCCCGGCCCCCGTGGCCGAGGCTCCGGCCGCCGCCGCTCCGGCCGGTGGCGCCGCCGGTACCGACGTCACCCTCCCGGCGCTCGGCGAGAGCGTCACCGAGGGCACCGTCACCCGCTGGCTGAAGGAGGTCGGCGAGGAGGTCACGGAGGACGAGCCCCTCCTGGAGGTCTCCACGGACAAGGTCGACACCGAGATCCCGGCCCCGGTTTCCGGTGTGCTGCTGGAGATCGTCGTCGCCGAGGACGAGACCGCCGAGGTCGGCGCCAAGCTCGCCGTCATCGGCGCCCCGGGGGCCGCTCCGGCGGCTGCCCCGGCACCGGCTGCTCCGGCGCCCGCCGCCGCCCCGGCCCCGGCCGCCCCGGCCCCGGCCGCCCCGGCCCCGGCTGCTCCGGCCGCCCCCGCACCGGCTCCGGCCCCGGTGGCGCCCGCCGCCCCGGTCGCCGCTCCGGCTCCGGTGGCCCCGGCCGCTCCGGCGCCCGTCGCCGCCCCGGCCCCGGTCACCCCGGTTCCGGCTGCCGCCCCCGTCGACGAGGGCGCGTACGTCACGCCGCTGGTCCGCAAGCTCGCCGCCGAGAGCGGTGTCGACCTCGGTGCGGTCAAGGGCACCGGCGTCGGTGGCCGTATCCGCAAGCAGGACGTCGTCGCCGCAGCGGAGGCCGCCAAGGCCGCCGCCGCTGCTCCGGCCCCCGTCGCGGCTGCCCCGGCGGCCGCGAAGGCGCCGAAGCTCGAGGTCTCCCCGCTGCGCGGTCAGACGGTCAAGATGACCCGCATGCGCAAGGTCATCGGCGACAACATGATGAAGGCGCTGCACTCGCAGGCCCAGCTGACCTCGGTCCTCGAGGTCGACATCACCAAGCTGATGAAGCTGCGCAACCAGGCGAAGGCCGCGTTCGCCGCCCGTGAGGGCGTCAAGCTGTCCCCGATGCCGTTCTTCGTGAAGGCGGCGGCCCAGGCGCTGAAGGCCCACCCGGTCATCAACGCCCGGATCAACGAGGACGAGGGCACCATCACGTACTTCGACTCGGAGAACATCGGCATCGCCGTGGACGCCGAGAAGGGTCTGATGACCCCGGTCATCAAGGGTGCGGGCGACCTGAACATCGCCGGTATCTCGAAGAAGACCGCCGAGCTGGCCGGCAAGGCCCGCGGTGGCGGCCTGACGCCGGACGACATGTCCGGTGCCACCTTCACCATCAGCAACACCGGCTCGCGCGGTGCGCTGTTCGACACCGTCATCGTGCCGCCGAACCAGGCAGCCATCCTGGGCATCGGTGCCACGGTCCGCCGCCCGGTGGTCATCGACCACCCGGACCTCGGCGAGACGATCGCGGTGCGCGACATGACGTACCTCTCGCTCTCCTACGACCACCGTCTGGTGGACGGCGCGGACGCCGCCCGTTACCTGACCGCGGTCAAGGCGATCCTGGAGGCCGGTGAGTTCGAGGTCGAGCTCGGCCTCTGAACACCGCGGTTGTAACCAGCCTCACCAGCGGCGCCCCCGTCCGGACCACTTCCGGGCGGGGGCGCCGCCGTATTGTCTAGTCACCACCGGTCGCCGCTTCGGCGTCGGCCGGGTCGGCAGCACCGGTTTCCCCGAAGGAGCCCCTCATGACCCCGCCCGTCGTCCACTCGCTGCGCGAACAGATCCGCGAGCACATCGTGGACGGGATCGTCAGCGGGCGCTGGAAGCCGGGCGAGCGGATCGTGGAGCGGCGGATCGCCACCGAGCTGGAGGTCAGCCAGACGCCCGTACGCGAGGCGCTGCGGGAGCTGGAGACGCTCCGGCTGATCGAGTCGGCGCCCAACAAGGGCGTGCGCGTACGGAACCTGACCGCGGCCGACCTGGAGGAGTCCTATCCGGTACGGGCCGGCCTGGAGCAGATCGCCGCGGAACTGGCGGCTCCGGCGCTCGGCGAGGACTGCTCGCGGCTGTCGCCGCATGTGGCGGCGCTCTACGAGGCCGACCGCCTGGCCGACGGCGAGGCACAGGTGCGGCACACGGTGGCGTTCCACCGGGAGATGGTGCGGGCGGCCGGGAACGCCGTACTGCTGCACACCTGGGAGGGGTTGGGCATCGAGGTGTTCACCGCCCTGTCGATCCGGTGGCTGGGCACGGTGCAGAAGTCGTACGCGGAGGAGCACGAGGCGCTCATCGAGGCCTTCCTGCGGAAGGACCCGGACATCGGGGTGCTGGTCAAGGCCCACGTCCTCGGCTGCGCCCCCCGCGCCTGAGTTCGTACGCGTCACGCGCCCGAGCGGCATACGCCTCGCGGCCTGAGCGGCGTAGGCATTTGGGCCGCGGATGCGTATGCGTCTCCGCTCGTATGGGCTACACATCTGTCGCAAGCAGCGCTCATTCGTGCAAACCCGATGCCCCTTTTGGGCACTAAATCCCGTCACTCCGTGCCCGGTTCCACGGCACCGAATGCCACTTTCTTCATATCGAGAAGTTTTGCCATTCATCCTTTGATCGATCATCGATCGGCGACTTACAGTTCACTCCGCGGGCCCACCGGCCCCATCGCCCTGTCCTGCCAGTCAGGGCCTTTCTCCACCCCCCTCCACTCCGGAAGGCGGCGATCATGACCGACCCCGTAGGAAAGCTTCCGAGCGAGCTCGACCAGCTCCCGGACCGTGACCCCGAGGAGACCGCCGAATGGGCGGCCTCCCTGGATGCCGTCACCAAGGCCGCGGGCCCGCACCGCGCCGCGTACCTGATGCGCCGCTCGCTCCAGCACGCCGAGGGCGCCGGTCTCGCGCTGCCCAAGCTGCTGGAGACCGATTACGTCAACTCCATCCCGACCGCCGCCGAGCCCGCGTTCGACGGCGACCTGGAGATGGAGTCCCGGATCACCGCCTGGAACCGCTGGAACGCGGCGGCGATGGTCACCCGTGGCTCCCGGCTCGGCGTCGGCGGCCACATCGCCACCTTCGCCTCGGCGGCCTGGCTGTACGAGACCGGCTTCAACCACTTCTTCCGCGGCAAGGAGGGGGACGGCTCCGGCGACCAGCTCTACATCCAGGGCCACGCCTCCCCCGGCATCTACGCCCGCGCCTTCCTCGACGGCCGGCTCAGCGAGCAGCAGCTCGACAACTTCCGCCAGGAGGCGGGCGGCGACGGTCTGCCGTCCTACCCGCACCCGCGGCGGCTGCCCTGGCTGTGGGAGTTCCCCACCGTGTCGATGGGCCTGGGCCCGCTCTCGGCGATCTACCAGGCGCGCTTCAACCGTTACCTGACCAACCGCAACATCAAGGACACGTCGAACTCGCACGTCTGGGCCTTCCTCGGCGACGGCGAGATGGACGAGCCCGAGGCGACCGCGGCCCTCGCCCTCGCGGCGCGTGAGCGGCTCGACAACCTGACCTTCGTCATCAACTGCAACCTGCAGCGCCTCGACGGCCCGGTCCGCGCCAACTTCCGCGTGGTCCAGGAGCTGGAGGGCGCGTTCCGCGGCGCCGGCTGGAACGTCATCAAGACGCTCTGGGGCAACGCCTGGGACGAGCTGTTCCAGCTGGACACCACCGGTGCGCTGGTCCGCCGGCTCCGGGAGGTCCCGGACGCACAGTTCCAGACGTACGCCACCCGCGACGTCGCGTACATCCGTGAGCACTTCTTCGGCGCCGAGCCCGCGCTCGCCGAGCTGGCGAAACTGCTCACGGACGCGAAGATCGCCGAGTGCTTCTACACCTCTCGCGGCGGCCACGAGGCCCGCAAGGTCTACGCGGCGTACAAGGCCGCCGTCGAGCACAAGGGCGCGCCGACCGTGATCCTCGCCCAGACGGTGAAGGGCTACACGCTCGGCAAGGG
The DNA here is from genome assembly GCF_055635345.1 of Streptomyces sp. NPDC111516. NCBI lineage: Bacteria > Bacillati > Actinomycetota > Actinomycetes > Kitasatosporales > Streptomycetaceae > Streptomyces > Streptomyces sp. NPDC111516. The sequence continues at coordinate 435,109 of NZ_JBVKBV010000001.1, forward strand.
CTTCGAGTCCAAGAACGCCAACCACCAGATGAAGAAGCTGACGATCGACGAGTTCAAGGGCATGCGCGAGCTGCTCGGACTCCCGATCCCGGACAGCGCCTTCGCCGACGGCCTGGTGCCGTACGGCCACCCTGGCGCCGACTCCCCCGAGGTCCGCTACCTCCAGGAGCGCCGCGCCGCCCTCGGCGGCCCCGCGCCGGCCCGCCGGGTGCACGCGGCGGCGCTGCCCGAGCCCGAGGAGCGCGCGTTCAAGGCCCTGTACAAGGGTTCCGGCAAGCAGGAGATGGCCACCACCATGGCGTTCGTACGCCTGGCCAAGGACCTGATGCGGGACAAGGAGACCGGTAAGCGCTGGGTACCGATCGTCCCGGACGAGGCGCGTACGTTCGGCATGGAGTCCCTGTTCCCGTCGGCCGGGATCTACTCGCCGCTGGGCCAGACGTACGAGCCGGTCGACCGCGACCAGCTGATGTACTACAGGGAAGCCACGGACGGCCAGATCCTCAACGAGGGCATCACCGAAGCCGGCGCCATGGCCGACTTCATCGCCGCGTCCACGTCGTACGCGACGCACGGCGAGCCGATGATCCCCTTCTACATCTTCTACTCGATGTTCGGCTGGCAGCGTACGGGCGACCAGTTCTGGCAGCTCGGCGACCAGCTCGGCCGGGGCTTCGTGGTCGGTGCCACGGCGGGCCGTACGACGCTGACGGGTGAGGGCCTCCAGCACGCGGACGGCCACTCGCACCTGATCGCGGCCACGAACCCGGCCGCGCTCAACTACGACCCGGCGTTCGCGTACGAGATCGCGGTGATCGTCAAGGACGGTCTGCGCCGGATGTACGGCCCCGACGCCGAGAACGTCTTCTACTACCTGACGGTCTACAACGAGCCGAAGCAGCAGCCCGCGATGCCGGAAGGCGTCGAGGACGGCATCATCAAGGGCCTCTACCGCTTCAAGGAGGGCACGCCCGCGGCGGCGGACGCCCCGCACATCCAGCTGCTGGCCTCCGGTACGGCGATCCACTGGGCCCTGGAGGCCCAGGAGTTGCTGGCCGCTGACTGGGGTGTCCGGGCCGACGTCTGGTCCGCCACCTCGTGGGGCGAGCTGCGCCGCGAGGCGCTGGAGTGCGACGAGGCGCTGCTCCGCGGTGAGCAGCGGGTGCCGTACGTGACCCAGGCGCTGGACGGCGCACCGGGTCCGGTCCTCGCGGTCAGCGACTGGATGCGACAGGTCCCGGACCAGATCAGTCAGTGGGTGGAGCAGGACTGGTCCTCGCTCGGCACGGACGGCTTCGGCCTCTCCGACACCCGCGACGCGGCCCGCCGCCACTTCGGCGTCGACGCCCAGTCGATCACGGTCGCGGCCCTGGCCCAGCTGGCCCGCCGCGGTGAGGTGACCGCGTCCGCGGTCAAGGACGCCCGGGACCGGTACGGGCTGTGACGTGAGGAGCGGCCGGGCCCGCCCGGCCGCCGGTGCGCGGGCCGGGAATCGCTCCCGGCCCGCGATCGAGGGCAGCGCGCATGCGGCCACAATGGCCGCATGCGTGCTGCCCGTCTCATCAAAATGGTGCTGCTGCTGCAGTCCCGTACCGCCATGACCGCCGCCGAGCTCGCCCAGGAGCTGGAGGTGTCCGAGCGGACCGTCACCCGGGACGCCCAGGCGCTCTCCGAGGCGGGTGTCCCGGTGTACGCGGACCGGGGCCGGGCCGGGGGCTACCGGCTGGTCGGCGGGTACCGTACGCGCCTCACGGGGCTCGCCCGCAGCGAGGCCGAGGCGCTCTTCCTCCTCGGGCTGCCGTCCGCCCTGCGCGAGATGGGTCTGGAGGACGCCGCGTCCGCGGCCCGGCTCAAGGTGTCGGCGGCGCTGCTCCCGTCCCTGCGGGACGCCTCGGCAAGTGCCGCCCGGCGCTTCCACCTGGACGCTCCCGGCTGGTACCAGGAACCGGTCACTCCCGAGCTGCTGCCCACCGTCGCGGAGGCGGTCTGGGACGACCGGATCGTCCACGCCCGCTACCGCCGCAGCGGCCGGGACGACGAGGTGGAGCGGGAACTGGCCCCGTACGGGCTCGTCCTGAAGGCCGGGGTCTGGTATCTCTGCGCCCGGGTGGCGGAGGACTTCCGGGTGTACCGGATCGACCGGTTCTCGGCCGTCACGGTGTCGGACGAGCGGTTCGCGCGCGACGAGCGGTTCGATCTGCCGGTGTTCTGGGACGAGCGGGCCGCGCAGTTCGCCCGCTCGCTCCTGCGTACCGAGGTGACGGTACGGGTGTCGGAGGAGGGGGTACGCCGACTGCCGTACACGCTGGACCGTTCGGCGGTCCACGACGCGCTGGACGCGGCGGGACCGGCCGATACGCGAGGGTGGCTCACGGTCACTCTGCCGGTCGAGTCCCTCGATATCGCGTACAGCCAACTGCTCGCCCTGGGGCCGGAGTTGGAAGTCCTTGAACCGGCCGCTCTGCGGGCCCGGTTCGCCGCGGCCGCCGAACGTCTGCGCGACCTCTATGGCTGAGGGGTCCTTTTCGCCGCGTCCGCGTGCATCGCCTGCCGACAAGGCCGATGCTTGAGCCGTGATGGACGAGACGGAGTTCTGGGAGATCGTCGACAGCACCCGCGAGGCCGCCGAGGGCGACCCCGAGGACCAGGCCGATCTGCTCGTCGAACGGCTGGTGCGGCTCGATCCCGACGCCGTGCTGGATTTCGCCAGGCACTTCGAGGCCCGTTACAACCGCGCGTACCGCTGGGATCTGTGGGGCGCCGCCGCCGTGCTGCTGGGCGGCGCGAGCGACGACGCCTTCGATTTCTTCCGCTGCTGGCTGATCGGGCAGGGCCGGGAGGTCTTCGAGGGTGCGCTGCACGATCCGGACGCCCTCGCCGATCTCCTCGACGACTTCGACGCGGAGGCCGACGGGGAGGCCGAGGATCTCGGCTACGCCGCCGACGAGGCGTACGAACAGCTCACCGGCGTGGTCACCCCGGACCTCGGCCTGCCGCCCCAGACCGCCGAGCCGGCGGGCACCCCGTTCAGCCTCGAGGACGAAGGGGTCCTGGCGGAACGCTTCCCCGCGCTCTGGGAGCGGTTCGGGTCCGACTGAACCCGCCGGGCCCTGCCGTCACGCCGTCACACGGTCACGCCGTCACGGCGGAAGCGGGTTCTGTCGCCGCGTCAGAAGTGCGTTCCGCCGTCGATCCGGATCTCCGTACCCGTGATGAACGCCCCGTCCTGTGATCCGAGCATCGCGACGACGCCCGCGACGGTGTCCGGGCTGGCGAAGCCCTCGCCGAGCGCCGGGGACAGCTTCGCGAAGAGCGACATGTCGGCATCGGCGGGCAGCCCGGGGCCGTTGCCGCTGGTCATGTCGGAGGAGATGGAGCCGGGCGCGACGGCGGCGAACCGCAGCCCCTGCTTGCTGTACTCGCTCGCCAGCGCGTGCGTCATCGACTGGATGCCGCCCTTGCTCGCCGCGTACGCCGCCATGTAGGGGTGCGCGAAGCTCGCCGAGGTGGAAGAGAAGTTCACGACGGCGGGCTTGTCGCCCGCCAGCAGGGCCGGTATCGCCTCGCGGATCATCAGGAACGTACCCGTGAGGTTGACCGCGAGGATCTTGTTGAAGAACTCCAGCGTCGTCTTGTGCGTGTGCTCGGAGCGCAGGATTCCGGCCGCGTTGACCAGCACGTCGAGGCCGCCGAGGGTGGCCACGGCGGAGGCGACGCCCGCCCGGACCGCGGACTCGTCCGAGATGTCGAGGACGAGGGTGGTGAGGCGCTCGGCGGTGCCGTTCGCCACGGCGGTCCCGTAGGTGGCCTTCAGCCCGTCCTCGTTGACATCGGCCGCGACGACGTGGCCGCCCTCGGCGAGGAGGCGGTGGACGGTGGCCTGTCCGATGCCGGAGCCACCACCGGTGATGAGTGCGCGACGGCCTTCGTAACGGTTCATTTCTGTTCTCTCCCGATCCCGGTGACTGCTGTCCCGAAACGTTCTCGAAGCTCTCCCGAAGGTTCTCGATCCCGTCTCGACCGGTGTCCACCGTACGCCTAAGTGGCACGATTTGCCATGACGTCATTTTGCGCACACCCTTCCCCTGCCGGGGTAATCTCCTGGGAATGAGCCCCAAGCCGAGTCAGCCGTCCCTCACCGAACGCCGTAAGGCCGCGACCCAGCTGGACATCGCGCGCGCCGCCGCCGCGCTCTTCGCCGAGCGCGGGCCCGAGGGCACCACGGCGGAGGACATCGCCCGCCGGGCGGGCGTCGCGCTGCGCACCTTCTACCGGTACTTCCGCTCCAAGCAGGACGCGGTGGGCCCGCTGCTCTCCGGCGGCGCCGAGCGCTGGCGGGCGCTGCTCGAAGCGGCCGAGCCGGGGGCCGCGCTCGCCGGGGTCCTGGAGAGGGCGGTCACCGAGGCACTCCGGGTGCCGGGCGCGGACGCCGCCGAGCAGCTCGGCTGGACGCGCGGGCTGCTGCGGGCGGCGGCGGCGGACCCGGCACTGCGTGCCGTCTGGTACCGGGTCAATCAGGATTCGGAGGAACGGCTGCTGCCGGTGCTGACCCGGCTGGCCGGCGAGGGGGCGGACCCGCTGGAGGTCCGGCTCGCCGCGGCGGCCGCCACGGACGCGGTACGCGTAGCGCTGGAGGCCTGGGCGGAGACCGACGCGCCCACGAGCGGGCCCGGCTCACCCGCCGATCTGGCGGTGCGCTGTCTGCACGAACTCATGGGCGGCATGCGGCTGTTCAAGGGCTGAGCGGGATCCGAACGGTCAGGGGGCGAGCGAGCGGCCCATCATGACGTCGTCGACGTAACTCCCGCCCAGGAAGAACTCCCCGGGCTGCACGCCCTCGACGACGAACCCCTCCGACTCGTAGAGGGCCCGCGCGGGTGCGTTGTGCCCGAGCACCCGCAGCGTGATCCGGTTCGCCCCGTCGCCCCGCGCGGCCGCGAACGCGGCCCGCAGCAGGGTCCTGGCGACTCCGCGGCCGCGCGCCCAGTCGGCCACGGCGAGGCCCCGTATCTGCCGGACATGGGAGTTGGAGGCCAGCGGGGTCGGCAGGACCAGCCTGACGTACCCGGCGATGGACACCGCCCCTGCCGCGTTCTCCGCCTCGGCGACGAGAAATTCCTCGGGCCTGTGGCGGTCGTCGAAGAACGGCGCGTACGGCGGCTGCGGCTTCGGCATGACCGCGTGCAGCGTGGACCACGTGGAGCGGTCGAGTTCGCCGAGAGCGGCTTCGTCGGCGAGGGCCGCGGGGCGGACGGGACTGACGGGGCTGACCGGGTGCGGATGCATATCAGGCATGCGTGCCACTGTGCCATGCCGCACCTTGCCCGGTCAGCACGGTTTTTCGTCTCAGCGCATATCGGCGGGGCGTTCGGCCGACTCGAACGGGAACCGGCGGCGGAAGTCGTCGGCGGCGTCCTCCAGGGTGCAGAAGCTGACGCCCTCGTGCCTGGAGACGTACTCGATGAAGCGCTCCAGCATCAGCAGCACCTGCGGCCGGCCGCTGACGTCCGCCATCACCGCGGCGGGCAGCGAGGCGGCGGCGGTCTGCGCCCTGCGGCATGTGCGCCATTACCGGGATGTCGCCCTGCAACTGCTGTTCGAGTGATTCGGGCGTGACGAGTGATATGGGCGAGGCGCCCTGTACGCCGCTGCGGCAGGATGGGGCCATGGTGTACTCCCGTATCGCTGTCACCGGATCCACCGGACTCATCGGAGCCGCGCTGGTGCGCTCGCTGCGGGCCGACGGACACGAGGTGGTGCGCCTCGTGCGGCACCCGGCGCGCGCCGGGGACGAGGTCGAGTGGGGCCCGAAGCGCGGTTACGTCGACGGGGCGGGCCTGGTCGGCTGCGACGCCGTCGTCCATCTCGCCGGCGCCGGGGTCGGCGACCATCGCTGGACAGAGGAGTACAAGCGGGAGATCCGGGACAGCCGGGTGCTGGGCACGGCGGCGATCGCCGAGGCGGTGGCCTCCCTCGACGTACCGCCGAAGATGCTGCTGTGCGGGTCCGCCATCGGCTACTACGGCGACACCGGGGACCGCGCGGTCGACGAGAGCGCCCCGGCCGGCGAGGGCTTCCTACCGTCCGTCTGTGTGGACTGGGAGGCAGCCGCGGCTCCGGCGGAGGCTGCAGGCATCCGGACGGTGTACGCGCGCACAGGTCTGGTCGTCGCCCGGGAGGGCGGGGCCTGGGGACGGCTGTTCCCCCTGTTCCGGGCGGGGCTCGGCGGGCGGATCGGCAACGGGCGCCAGTACTGGAGCTTCATCGCGCTGCACGACCACATCGCCGCCCTGCGACACCTCCTCGACACGGATTCGCTGTCCGGACCGGTGAACCTGACCGGCCCCGACCCCGTCACCAATGGCGAGGTGACGGCCGCGATGGGGCGCGTGCTGCACCGCCCGACGCTGTTCACCGTCCCGGCGCCCGCGCTCCGGGTCGCCCTGGGGGACTTCGCGGAGGACGTGCTGAGCAGCCAACGGGTACTGCCCGCACGGCTGCTGGACTCGGGATTCACCTTCGCCTTCCCCGGCATCGACGGCGCCATTCGCTCGGCGCTGCGCTGACGACCAACGGTCGAATCACACGGATGTGCGACCCCGTGCAACGGTGCCCCGGGCCGCGCGCGACTGTACCCGCATCGGACCGCTCCTAGCCTCGTGGCGAACTCGGGCATTCCGGGGGCCTGTTGGGGGCAAGAGCCTCCCAGCAGTCGCGCCGACTCGGGGAGGGGCACATGCTCAGCACGACACACCACGCGGACGTCGTCATCATCGGCGCCGGGATCGCCGGCCTGTCAGCAGCCCATCTATTGACCAGTGCAGGGGTCAGCGTCAGCGTCCTGGAGGCCGGTCCACGTGTCGGCGGCCGGATGACCACCGAGGAGGTGGACGGGTTCCGGCTCGACCACATCGGCCCGCTCCTCAGCACCTCGCATCCGGAACTGCGCACCGCACCCGGCCTGGAAGGGCTTGTGCTGCGGAACTTCGCTCCCGGGGTCCTCGTCCACAGCGAGGGCCGCCAGTACCGGACCGGCGATGCACGCCAGGTACGGAGCGCGCGGGGCGCATTCAAGGCGGCGCGCGCCCTGGCGAGCGCCCCCCGCCAGCCAATGGGCGGGCCGCTCGACCAGGCCAGGCTCGGCGCTGCTCTCGCCCGGCTCGCGACCACCCCGGCCGCCCGCGTACTGGCGCGGCCGGAGCGGACCGCGCTCGCCACCCTGTCCACCCGCGGCCTGCCCTCCCGTACGGTCAATGGCTTCCTGCGCCCGCTGCTCACCGCGCTGCTCAGTGACCCCGGGCTCACCACATCGAGCCGGTGCGCCGATCTCGCCCTGCGCAGCTACGCGCGCGGCCGGCTGTGCGTACCGTCCGGCGGCTCGGCCACACTGCCCGAGCTGCTGGCGGCGGCCCTGCCGCCCGGCACCGTGCGGACCGGCGTCCATGTCACCGCCGCCGACATCACCTCCGTACGCACCAAGGAACACGGTGAACTGGGCTGCCGTTCCCTGCTGCTGGCCACCGGCGCGAGCGCCGCCGCCGAGCTGCTCCCCGGTCTGCGGGTGCCGCCCTTCCATCCGGTGACGGTCCTGCACCACACCGCCCCAGCTCCCCCGCCGACCGGCGCCTCGCTGCTGCTGGACGCCGACCGCTCGGGCCCGGTCGCCCACACCTGCGTGATGAGCGAGGTCGACCCCTCACGTGCCCCGCACGGCCGGACCCTGATCACGTCGACGGTGCTCGGCTCCCCGCCGCCCGATCTCGACAGGTCGGTCCGCACCCATCTCGCCGCGTTGTACGGCACCCCCACGGACGACTGGGAACTGCTGGCCGCCCACCACGACCCGGAGGCGGTCCCCGCCATGCCGCCGCCGCACGATCTGCGCCGCCCGGTCAGGCTGCTCGCCGGACTGTACGTGTGCGGCGACCACCGGGACACGAGCACGGTGCAGGGTGCCCTGTTCTCGGGCCGTCGCGCGGCGCACGCCATCCTCGGCGATCTGGGCATCCGGCCCGGTCACCTGGAGGCGGAGCTGCGCGAAGCGGCCTGAGAGGAGCTCAGCTCGCCCGCGCACATCCTGCCCGGTCCCGCCGACCCTAACCCCCAACACCCTTTACAGATCGGATCTCTCACCCCACCTCCTGTTTTGGAGAGTGGTCCACACCACTCCCGCAAACACCCTTGTCGCAGGACACATCTACCGCTACGGTCCTGGCGGAACCCGACTCCAGGAGACCGTAGTGCGCCGAGCCGTGCCCGTTCTGCCGCTCCTTATAGCTCTAGTCATCGGATCTATCACTCCCGTCGCGGTGGCGAACGAGCCTCCGGACGAACCCGCATCGAGCACAAGCGCCGCAACGGCCGCCCCAGGGCCGCCCGTTGTCCCCAGACCGATCCGGTGGACCGATCAGGGCGGTCACACAGAACTGTCGGCGAAGACCCGCATCCTGGTGGACCCCCGGTCCCGGTCCACGACCGCGCTCCCCGCCGGACGGGCCGAACTCCCGGGCCCCGCACGGCAGTCCGTGCAGGACCTGGCCAAGCAGCTGCGCACGGAGGTGGCCCAGGTCAGCGGGGTCACTCCGGCCATCAGCAGCGACATCCGGCACGCGCGGGCCGGCGACATCGTGCTGACGCTCACCGAGCACGGGGCACTGGGCGCGGAGGGCTACCGGTTCGAAAGCACGGATGCCGTCCGCATCGAAGCCGCCTCCACCCACGGCCTGTTCTACGGGACGCGCACGCTCCTGCAGCTGCTGCGCACCGCCCCCGATCACCTCACCGTGCCGAAAGCCGTCTCCACCGACCGTCCCGCCCAGCCGGTCCGGATGACCATGCTCGACGCGGGCCGCAAGTACTGGCAGCCGGAGTACCTGGAGAAGCTGGTCCGCCGGATGGCCGACCAGAAGCTCAACACCCTGTTCCTGCAGTTCTCCGACTCCGAGGGCTTCCGCCTCTTCAGCCCGGAGTTCCCGGGACTCGCGGACCCCGCGCACAGCTACGACCGCTCCGACATCGAGCGGCTGAAGCGCGTCGCCGCCCGCTATCACGTGCAGGTGATGCCCGGAATCGACGTGCCCGGACACGCCACCGTGATCACCGACGCCTTCGGAATCGGCTTCGGTGACGGCCCCGAACCGTGCACCCAGGCACACACCCACTCGCACCTCACGCCGAACTGGATGGTCGACCTCACCAGCGAGAAGGCGGTCGCGACGACCCGCCGGATCGTCGACGAGTTCGCCGGCTGGTTCGACGCCCCACTGTTCAGCATCGGCGCCGACGAGTTGCCCGGTCAGCTCGCCAACTGCCCCCGCGTCAAGAACTATCTCGCCGCCGATCCGGACACCAGCACCCTCGGTGACCTGCTGAACGGCTACATCAACACCCTCGACGACGTCGTGGCCGCGCACGGCAAGCGCACCGCGATCTACAACGGCTCCGAGCACCTCGCCGCACCCCAGCAGCAGGTCCACGCGCCCGTGGTGTTCCTGACCTGGGAGGGGACCGGCACCGAGCCCGTCATCCCCGGCCACGACGAGATCGCCATCGGCCCGTTCTACGACACGCCGAACAACTATCACCACTTGTACCCGGACGAGGCGTGGATGTACGACTCCTGGGTGCCCAGCACCGCACCGGATCTCCTCGGATCCGGTCTGATGAACTGGGCCGACTACAACTTCTGGGCCGACGACGGCTACTTCGAGCAGCAGATGGCCACCGGCCGCGCGATCATGGCGGACCGCTCCTGGAACGCCTCCGCCACCCCGGACACCGTGCAGGACTTCCGGACACTGGTCGCCCGGCTCGGCGACCCGCCCGGCCTGCGGCCCGACCCGGTGACACCCCGGGTCGACGACGGCCGGCCGAGCCACCACTGGACCTTCGACCAGGCCTCCTACCCGAGCGGCTGGACGTGGGCCGGCAGCCCCGGCAACACGATCTTCGCCGAGGACACCGCGGGGAACCTGCCGGGGACCTCGTACATCATCAACAACCCCACTCCGGTCCCGGACGGGGTGAGCGGCCAGGCCTGGCGCTTCGACAGCGACCGCGACGGGGTGGGCTTCGGCGGCCTCGACCTGGCCGAACCGTGGACCGTCTCCGGCTGGGTCAGGACGACCGGCAGGACCAGTGACCAAGTACTGCTCGGTTCGAAGGCCGGCGCGCTCAAACTCCAGCAGTGGGGCACCGGCAAGGTCGGCTTCACACGCTACGGCGCGGCCGACCACAGCTTCGACTACACCCTGCCGCTGAACCAGTGGGTCCAGCTGACCTGGGTCACCGAGCCGGGCCGCACCACCCTGTACGCGAACGGCGAGCGCGTCGGCACGGTCGACGCCTCCATCCCGCTCCCGCTGCGTTCGATCGGCACCGAGAAGGCCGGGCTGCGCGGAGATCTCGACGAAGTCACCACCTGGGACGAGGCGTTGAGCCCCGAACAGGTCCGGGCCGACTACGCGCACTACGACCGCTGACCGGAAGGAACCCGCAGTGACCCGCACCCGCACCAGACTTGTCGGAGCGACGGCCCTGGCGGCCCTCGCCGGCCTCCTGACCACCCCGGCCTCCGCCGCGCCCGAACCCCCGTCGAAGGACTACGAGCCGACGGTGGAGTCCCTCAACAGCCACCCCACGCCGACGTGGTTCAACGACGACAAGTTCGGCATCTTCATCCACTGGGGCGCCTATTCGGTGCCCGCCTGGGGCCCGCGCGGCAGCTACGCCGAGTGGTACTGGAACTACATGAACAGCAAGGGCAGCGCCACCAACACCCACCAGAAGGACACCTACGGCACGGCCGCGAACTACGACGACTTCATCGGCCGGTGGAAGGCCGAGAAGTACGACCCGGACGCCTGGGTGAAGCTGTTCAAGGACGCCGGTGCCAAATACTTCGTGCTGACCTCCAAGCACCACGAAGGCGTCGCACTGTTCGACAGCAAGGTCAGCGGCCGCGACACCGTGGACCTCGGCCCGAAGCGCGACCTTGCGGGCGACCTGTTCAAGGCGGCGCGCAAGGACACCGAGGGCGGCCGGCTGAAGGCGGGCTTCTACTACTCGTTGTACGAGTGGTACAACCCGTCGTACACCGGCAGCCCGGTCCGCAACCCGTACACCGGCGCCGAAGTCCCGTACACCGGCGCCCCGTCGGTCAAGGACTACGTCGGCGACTACATGGTCCCGCAAATGAACGAGCTGGTCGATCAGTACGATCCCGACATCATCTGGTGCGACGGGCAGTGGGACAAACCCGCGTCGTACTGGAAGACCGCGCCCGTCATCGCCGACTACTACAACCGCGCGAAGAACCGTGCGCACCCGAAGGAAGTCGCGGTCGCCAACCGCTGCAAGATCGAGACCGGTGCGCTGGACAGCAAGGAACTCGACTTCCAGACCCCCGAGTACACGGTCAAGCCGGACATCGACCCGAACAAGTGGGAGGCGAGCCGGGGCATCGCGCACTCCTACGGCTACAACCAGAACGAGCCCGAGGAGGACCACCTCACCTCCGACCAGCTGATCGACTCGCTCACCGACATCGTCAGCAAGAACGGCAACCTGCTGCTCGACATCGGCCCGCGCGCCGACGGCACCATCCCCGAGATCCAGCAGCAGCGGCTGCTCGACATCGGCGCCTGGCTGAAGATCAACGGCGAGGCGATCTACGGGACGACCTACTGGCACCATGCCGAGGAGCCGTCCAGCGACGACAAGATCCGCTACACGGTGAAGGACGGCACGCTGTACGCGACCGCGCTGGAGTGGCCCGGCACCGAACTCACCCTCGGCGCCGACACGCCAGTCACCGCCGACTCCCGTATCACGCTGCTCGGTTCGGACGGCAGCGCACTGCCCTGGCACAAGGACTCCGCAGGCCGCGTGATCGTCGAGACGCCGAAGGACGGGGCGTCGGCCACCAGGAGCACGAGCGCGTACGTCTTCAAGGTCACCACCCCGGGCGTGCACACCCTCGTCCGCACGAGGACCGAACTGCCGAAGGAGCTCAACCCCGGACGCGCCGCCGACGGCACCCTGACCCTCACCAACACCGCCCGCACGCGCGCACCCGGGACCGGGATCGGGCTGTCCGGACCCGAGGGCTGGACCGTCACCCCGGCGGCCACCCGCGTGCACCCGCTGTCGCCGGGCGCGGACGCGAAGGTCCCGTTCACCGTGACGCCGCCCGCTTCCGCGGCCCCCGGTACGTACACACTGGACATCACCCTGCGCCACGGCCCTCTCACCACCACCACGACGGTCAAGGTCAAGGTGGCCCCGGAGAACCTCGCCCGGAACAAGCCTGCCACCCAGAAGAGCACCGCGTGGGACGCCCCTGCCTCCCGCGCCGTCGACGGGAACACCGACGGCTCCTTCGGGGCGGGCTCGGTGACCCACACCGCCGAGCCCTCGTCGCAGGCGTGGTGGCAGGTCGACCTGGGCGCCTCGAAGTCACTGTCCGCAGTCGACATCTGGAACCGCACCGACTGCTGCTCCGACCGGCTGAAGGACTTCTGGGTCCTGACCTCGGACACCCCGATCACGGCCGACGGACTCGACGAGGCACGGACCGCACCCGGTGTGACGGCGGTGCATGTCACCGGCCAGGCCGGACGGCCGTCCACCGTGCAGCTCCCGGCGGGCACCTCCGGCAGGTACGTCCGCGTGCAGCTGACCTCCGGCACCAACCCGCTGTCGCTGGCGGAGGTCGAGGTGCGCGGGCACTGAGAGAGCCCTGCCGAAACGGGTGGTGGCCCGGACCGATCGCTCCCGGTCCGGGCCACCCCCCGTTCCGTCGCGCGCAGGAGTCACGCGGAAGAGTCATCCGTGATCCCGCGGGAGGGATCACCCGAGGGCCGCGACCCGGTCCCGGTATCCGCGTACCGCGGCCGCGTCCCGGTACGGCTCAAGGCGGCGCTCGAAGTCCCGTACGTACTCCGTCGCCCGCACCGACCGCATCTCGGCCGCCTGCTGGGCGGCCTCCGCGCCGAGCAGGCACGCCTGGTCGAGCTCACCGAGCCCGAGCCGCGCGGAGGCCAGCACCACCCGGCAGAACAGCCTGCTGCGGGCGTAAGCAGGGGCGCGCAGCTGGAGGGAGCGCTCCGCGTGCTGTGCCGCGGCCTTGTACTGCTGCAGATCCCGGTGGCAGTGGCCGAACTCGTCGGCGAGCTGGGCCTCGTCGAAGTACCGCCCCCAGGGCGGCACCTCGTCCCCGGGACGCGCGGTCTCCAGCGCGCGTTCCGCCCGTGCCAGCGAGGCGGTGCAGGGCCTGGCCTCGCCGAGCACCCCGTGCCCGCGTGCCTCGACGGCGTGCAGCAGGGCCTGGACGACGGGCGGCGCCGACGAACCGATGCCCTGCTGGGCGACGCGGGTCAGCTGCACGGCTTCCCTGCCGTGCCCGAGGTAGACCGCCTGCCGGCTCATGGTGACCAGGACGTAAGCACCGAACGCGCGGTCCCCGGCGGCCTGGGCGAGCCGCAGCGCCTGGACGAAGTACCGCTGGGCCAGGCCGTGGGCCGCGATGTCGTACGAGGTCCAGCCCGCCAGCCGGGTCAGCTCGGCCGCGGCGGAGAACAGCCGGCGCCCGGTGGCCTCCCCGTACGTCCCGCGCAGCATCGGTTCCGCCTCGTGCTCCAGATACCGGACGAGGGCCTGCCGGGCGTGGCCGCCGCCGTAGGCGTTGTCGAGGGTGCGGAAGAGCTCACCGACCGAGCGCAGGGCGGCGACGTCTCCGACGCCGACCCGCTGGCCGGAGCCGCGGTCGTACTGCCGCTGCCGCGGGACGCCGGGCGCGCCTGCCTGCCCTGTTCCCGGGGCCGCGGGAGCGTTCGGGGGTGTGGGGGATCCGGGGGGTGCGGACGGTCCGGAAGGCCGGGACGGAGCGGGCCCACGCGCCCCGCTGCAGCCGCCGGCGCCGGCCGCCCCCGTACCGCTGTGCGCACTGCCCCCGGGCCGGTGCGCACCGTGTGAGCCGGGTAACCCCTGCGCTCCGATCCCACGTGCCCCACCGGCCCGCCCCACACCACCGACATCAATGGCCCCCGTGGCCCCAGCAGCCCCGACGGACCTGCCGAGCCCACCAGCCGCACGAGCACCACCCACCGCATGGGCACCACCGGCCCCAGCAACCCCGCCCGGCACCGGTGACGAGGACTCGCTCCCCCGTCCCACCCACTCATCGGCTCGGCCGATCAGCCAGTCCCGGCTGGGGACGACGAGCCCGGCCGGGGTGAAGGCGATCTTGCGGAGCTCCGCATGGCTGCCCGAGTCCTTCCGCCAGAGCCCACTGACGATGTCGATCGCCTCGGCGGGCGTGGCCGCGAACTCCAGGCCCGCGTAGACGGGGGCGCACGCGTCGAGGCCCAGGTCCTGCGCGGAGAGGCGGCGCCCGAGCCGCCGGGTGAAGACCTCGGCGATCAGCGCGGGGGTCGTCCCGCGCGGCTGCTGGCCGCGCAGCCAGCGGGTCACGGAGGTCTTGTCGTACCGCAGGTCGAGGCCGTGTTCCAGGCCGAGTTGGTCCACTCTGCGGGCGAGTCCGGCATTCGAGAAGCCGGCCTCGGAGATGAGCGAGGCGAGTCGGCGGTTGGGGGTGCGCTGCGGAGGTCGTTCCGACATCAGCTGTACGGTCTCCTGCCTTCGGGGCCGGGCGGGCAGCCCTAATGGAACGGCGCGAATTTAGCGGCCTCTGGCGCAACGTCAGCCGCCTTCGCTTCACTTTCATCCGATCGTGTGAGGATTGAGGGTGGCGCTGACGGGTTCGACCTGCTCGGCCGCTGCCCGGGGCCCGGTCGTACAGTGGCCGGGGCGTGATTCAGTGCATGGTGGCGTGGCTCCGGGCACCCCCGGCTCCCGGCACCTCGAGTAGGGAGGCATCTGTCGTGACCGAGCTTCGGTTCGTCCGGCTGGGATTCGGCGAGGAAGCCGTCGACTACCAGGAGGCCTGGCAGAAGCAGCGCGAGGTGCACGCGGCCAGATTCGAGGACGCCGTCCCGGACACGTGCCTGCTGCTGGAACACCCGCCCGTCTACACGGCCGGGCGGCGCACGACCGACAGTGAGCGCCCGCTGGACGGCACCCCGGTCGTCGATGTGGACCGCGGCGGCAAGATCACCTGGCACGGCCCCGGACAGCTGGTCGGCTACCCGATCCAGAAGCTGCCCAGGCCGGTGGATGTCGTCGCGCACGTCCGCCGGCTGGAGGACGCGCTGATCCGCACCGCCGCCGAGTTCGGTCTGGAGACCTCCCGGGTCGAGGGCCGCAGCGGGGTCTGGGTGCTCGGCGACCCGGTCGAGGACCGCCCGGCGATCGGCGGCCTCTCCCTCGACTTCGACCCGCGGCTGCAGGACGAGGAGTTCGACCCTCGGCTGAACGGCCCCGAGTACGCCCCGTCCAACGCCGGCCAGCGCCGCGAGGACCGCAAGCTGGCCGCGATCGGCATCCGGGTGGCCAAGGGCGTGACCATGCACGGCTTCGCGCTCAATGTGAACCCGGACAACACCTGGTTCGACCGCATCGTGCCGTGCGGCATCCGGGACGCGGGCGTCACGTCGCTCGCGTACGAGCTGGGTCGCGACATCGCAATCGCGGACGTGCTCCCGGTCGTCGAGAAGCACCTCCGGGACGTCCTGGAGAACGCGGAGCTCGCCCCGCGCACCATCGAGCGCCCGGCGGATACCGTGGCCACGGCATGACAGCCTGGACATCCGGCGGGGAATAGGCCCTGCCGGCCACAGGTTGGCCAGACGTAAAGCCGTTTGAACCACGGGCGTACCCTGGTGTTCGCCGAAGAATCCAATGCAGTGAAAGCAAAGGGGAGTGCCGGAGTGTCCGCTGTCGCACCCGACGGGCGCAAGATGCTGCGCCTCGAGGTCCGGAACAGCCAGACCCCCATCGAGCGCAAGCCCGAGTGGATCAAGACCCGGGCGAAGATGGGCCCCGAGTACAACCAGCTGCAGAAGCTCGTGAAGAGCGAGGGCCTGCACACGGTGTGCCAGGAGGCCGGCTGCCCCAACATCTTCGAGTGCTGGGAGGACCGCGAGGCCACGTTCCTCATCGGGGGCGACCAGTGCACCCGGCGCTGTGACTTCTGCCAGATCGACACGGGCAAGCCGCAGGCGCTGGACCGGGACGAGCCCCGCAGGGTCGGCGAGTCCGTCGTCACGATGGACCTGAACTACGCCACCATCACGGGCGTCGCGCGCGACGACCTGGAGGACGGCGGTGCCTGGCTGTACGCCGAGACCGTCCGCCAGATCCACGCGCTCACCGCGGAGCGGGCGGCCGGCCGCACCAAGGTCGAGCTGCTGATCCCCGACTTCAACGCGGTGCCCGAGCAGCTCGCCGAGGTCTTCTCCTCGCGCCCCGAGGTGCTCGCGCACAACGTCGAGACGGTGCCGCGGATCTTCAAGCGGATCCGCCCCGGTTTCCGTTACGAGCGTTCCCTGGAGGTCATCACGCGGGCCCGCGAGGCCGGTCTGGTGACCAAGTCCAATCTGATCCTCGGCATGGGCGAGACCCGCGAGGAGGTCAGCGAGGCGCTCCAGGATCTGTACGACGCGGGTTGCGAGCTCATCACGATCACGCAGTACCTGCGGCCGTCCGTACGCCACCACCCGGTCGAGCGCTGGGTGAAGCCGCACGAGTTCGTGGAACTGAAGGAGGAGGCCGACGAGATCGGCTACTCCGGCGTGATGTCCGGGCCGCTGGTCCGTTCCTCGTACCGCGCGGGCCGCCTTTTCCAGCAGGCGATCGAGCGGCGCGACGCCGTCGCGGCGACACCCGCCGTGTGAATCCGAGCACAAGAAGCTACCGAGCGGTAATAGCTCATTCGAAGCGGCCCATACGCTCCCCGCAGGTCGGGGGCGCGTATGGGCCGCGTCGGCGTGCGCTCAGCCCATATCAAGGTTTCATTGGTGTTTGACCGACCGGTCATGCGCTGGTAACACCGAGCAATGACGCTGGGTACATACGGAGCAGTGGCTCTGCGGGCCGCTGCAACCCTGCTTCCCGCACCCAGCGCACGCCACCCACTTCGCGCAACGCAGTCCCGGGCAGATCGGCCCGGGCAGCTGAGTCCACGCAACTCAGTCCGCACATCCGCTCCGAGGAGATTTCCACGATGCAGGCCGTGCCGGTACGCGCCACCGCCATCCCTTCCGTCACCGATGCCCTCCGTGCCGTCGAGTCGCTGCTGCTGAGCAGCGGCCAGCGCACAGCCCGCCGCAATGCCTGGACGGCCGTCCTGGAGGACCGGCGCCGGGCCAAGGACCGGGTCGAGGCCGAGTACGTACTGGAGGCCGCGGCCGACCAGCGTTCCTAGGCCACGTAAACTTCCGTACATGGCGAGGAAGGCAAACACTGAAGGCGCGGACAGCGCCGAGAACGCGGGGCGGCTCAAGCAGATCGCCCTGACCTACAAGATGACCAGGCGGACCGACTCCAAGATCGGTCTTGTCGTCGCGGGTGTGGGAATCGTCACCTTCGGTGTCCTTCTCGCGGTCGGTTTCCTGACCGGCCACCCGATCTATCTGGGCATCCTGGGCTTCGTGCTGGGCCTCCTCGCGATGGCGATCGTCTTCGGACGGCGAGCCGAGCGCGCGGCCTTCGGGCAGATGGAGGGACAGCCGGGCGCTGCGGCGGCGGTGCTGGACCGGGTGGGCCGGGGCTGGACCACGACACCCGCGATCGCGATGAACCGCAGCCAGGACGTCGTCCACCGTGCCGTGGGCAAGGCGGGCATCGTGCTGGTCGGCGAGGGCAACCCGAACCGGGTGAAGGTGCTGCTCGCGGCCGAGAAGAAGAAGATGGCGCGCATCCTGGTCGACGTACCGGTGCACGACATCATCGTCGGCAACGACGAGGGCCAGGTGCCGCTCAAGAAGGTGCGCACGAAAATGCTGAAGCTGCCGCGCATCCTGACCGGCCCGCAGGTGACGGCCGCCAACGACCGGCTGCGCGCGATGGGTGACCTGATGAGCAACATGCCGCTGCCCAAGGGTCCGATGCCGAAGGGCATGCGGATGCCACGCGGCGGAAAGATGCGCTGACGCTTCCGCTGGACGCGTGAAGAGGGCGGGTCGCGAACCGAACCGGTTCGCGACCCGCCCTCTTCGTCGTTCCGGCCTCGCTCAGATGCGGACCTGGACCGCGCGGGCCAGCCGGTCGTGCAGGCCGCGGCCGTCGCGGTCCCAGACCAGGGCCGGGATCGCCAGGCACAGCAGCACGCTCCGGACGATCGCCCGCCCGAACGTGAGCCGGCCGCCGCTCTCGGCGACGACCCGGATGCCCAGGACGCGCTTGCCGGGCGTGCAGCCGATGGTCCCGACGGTGAGCACGCTCAGCACGAGAAAGACGCCGAGCGCCCAGTTTCCCGCCGACTGCTGGTCACCGCGAGCGAACAGCCCGTATGCGATCAGCATGCACAGGGCCCAGTCGATGAAGAGCGCGCCGAGGCGCCGCCCGAACGGCGCCACGGATCCCGGCCCGTGCTCGGGCAGACCGAGCCGCTTGCCCCGGTGGCCGACATCGGCCCCCATCTCCTCGGCGGCCGCACGCGGCCCCGAGAGCCACGATCCGATTGCTTGCCTGGTGTCCACCCGAACACGGTACTGCGCGGTGCCCCGCTGCCCGCCGGGCGGGGGGGGCGCTGCGGGCTCCCGAGCGGCCCGGACGAGGGACCAGAACCGGCCTCGACGTGCCGCGCATGCTCGGCTCGGTTAACTTCTGCGAAACAAATGGGTCATGCTTGAGAAATCCGGCCTGCCTAAGGTCGGCAGCGTGTGCCACCGCACTGGCCGCACCACGAGCTGCAACCCCGTCCCTCCCGGGCCGGGAGTAGGAGGAATTGGATGTTCCAGAACGCCGACGACGCGAAGAAGTTCATCGCTGACGAAGACGTCAAGTTCATCGATGTCCGGTTCTGTGACCTGCCCGGTGTGATGCAGCACGTCACAGTGCCGGCCGCGACCTTCGACCCGGCCGACGAGCTTGCCTTCGACGGCTCGTCGATCCGCGGTTTCCAGGCCATCCACGAGTCCGACATGGCGCTGCGCGCGGACCTGTCGACCGCCCGTGTCGACCCGTTCCGCCGCGACAAGACCGTCAACATCAACTTCTTCATCCACGACCCGATCACCGGCGAGCAGTACAGCCGTGACCCGCGGAACGTGGCCAAGAAGGCCGAGGCGTACCTCACGTCCACCGGCATCGCCGACACCGCGTACTTCGGTCCCGAGGCAGAGTTCTACGTCTTCGACAGCGTCCGCTTCCAGACGTCGTCGAACGAGAGCTTCTACCACATCGACTCGGAGGCCGGTGCCTGGAACACCGGTGCACTCGAGGACAACCGTGGGTACAAGGTCCGCTACAAGGGCGGCTACTTCCCGGTCCCCCCGGTCGACCACTTCGCCGACCTGCGTGCCGAGATGTCCCTGGAGCTGGAGAAGAGCGGGCTCCAGATCGAGCGCCAGCACCACGAGGTCGGCACCGCCGGCCAGGCGGAGATCAACTACAAGTTCAACACGCTGCTCGCCGCGGCCGACGACCTGATGCTCTTCAAGTACATCGTGAAGAACGTCGCCTGGCGCAACAACAAGACCGCGACGTTCATGCCGAAGCCGATCTTCGGCGACAACGGCTCGGGCATGCACGTCCACCAGTCCCTGTGGGCCGGCGGCGACCCGCTGTTCTACGACGAGCAGGGCTACGCGGGCCTCTCGGACACCGCCCGCTACTACATCGGCGGCATCCTCAAGCACGCCCCGTCGCTGCTGGCCTTCACCAACCCGACGGTGAACTCGTACCACCGCCTGGTCCCCGGCTTCGAGGCCCCGGTCAACATGGTGTACTCGCAGCGCAACCGTTCCGCCGCGATGCGTATCCCGATCACGGGCTCCAACCCGAAGGCCAAGCGCGTCGAGTTCCGCGCCCCGGACCCGTCGTCCAACCCGTACCTCGCCTTCTCCGCTCTGCTGATGGCGGGCCTCGACGGCATCAAGAACAAGATCGAGCCCGCCGAGCCGATCGACAAGGACCTGTACGAGTTGGCTCCCGAGGAGCACGCGACCGTCCAGCAGGTCCCGACCTCCCTCCCGGCCGTCCTGGATGCGCTGGAGGCGGACAACGAGTACCTGCAGGCCGGCGGCGTCTTCACGTCCGACCTGATCGAGACGTGGATCGACTACAAGCGCACCAACGAGATCGCCCCGATCCAGCTGCGCCCGCACCCGCACGAGTTCGAGCTGTACTTCGACCTGTAGGCCTCGCCCGGCCCGGTTGTCCGATGTACGGGCCGTACACGCGGCAGTGAGGGCCGTTCCCCTGAGGGAGCGGCCCTCACTGCCATCGGCGCTCCGCTCCCCCGGTCAGTGCCGCAGAGCCGTTCCCACCTCGGCCTTGGTCCGGCCCGACAGTTTGCGGTTGCTTCGGGCCGCGGCTTCCTTGGCCGCCCCGGCGCCGACGTCGTCGACCGTCACCACCACCGTGTCGAGCAGATTGCCTTGCGGGTCACGGAAGTTGACCTGCACGATGTACGACTTCTTCGAGTCGGTGCTGTTCGTCACGGTGACCTTCGCGGTGGCGCGGCCTTCGTGGTCGGTGGCCGACGCGGACAGCTTGACGTCGTTCTTGGCGTTCACGCCGTTCTTGAAGTTCTTGATCTTCTCGCCCGCGGCGGCCGTCGCCGAGGCCACCACCTCCGCACCCCTGGACGCCACCGATGCCGCGGCGGACCCGGCCTCGGACGCCGTGCTTGAGGGGTTGCCGCCGCCGGAACAGGCGGCGGCCATCGGCAGCACGGCCGCCGTCAGCAGTGCGGCGTACCGTCCTCGCGCAGCTTTCCTCGTCATCGTGCCTCCCAGCACTTGCCGGTCACTCGTCGCCCCAGTCAAAGCGGCTGCGGGTGGCGCCGCATGCCGTGTACGCCGGACGGGTGACGGGCCGGGGCGGTGCGGCCGGGCCTCGGCGTCCGGGGCCTTTGCCACTGCCACGTGCAGCGGGTTCGGAGCAGGCGTATGTACACGCACGCACCCGAAGCCTGTGCGCGCGGCACAGGCTTCGGGTCATTGGCAGGTGACGGTCAGCGGCCGTACCGGATCAGGGCGCGGACCATGCGGCAGGTCGTGTCGGACGGCGGATGGATACCGATGCGCTCGGCGATCGTGCGTATCTTGTCGTTGGTCGCGGTCGACGGGTAGTAGACGCCCGTGTCGAGCAGGGCGATCGCCAGGCGCATGGCCTTCAGGCGGCGGTTGTGGGTGACGTACCACTCGCGGGGCCGGCCCGCGGGGAGCGGCTTCTTCCGCAGGGGCTTGTGGAGCGGCTCGGTCGTGACTGCGGCAACGGCCATGGGCAACCTCCTGGCACGGTCGTGGAACCCTCACGAACTCCCTCTATTTTACGGCCCACCACTGACAATCGTCGCTGGCCGGCGGGGCTTTCGGGACGTCCATCCCGTACCGTTGGCCCATGGAGATCTGGATCAATCCCGCCTGTTCCAAGTGCCGCGGCGCGGTGGAGCTGCTCGACGCGGAGGGTGCCGAATACACCGTTCGCCGCTATCTGGAGGACGTGCCGTCGCCGGACGAGATCCGGGCGGTGCTCGACCGGCTCGGGCTGGAGCCGTGGGACATCACGCGGACGCAGGAGGCGGAGGCGAAGGAGCTCGGGCTCAAGGAGTGGCCGCGCGAAGCCGGTTCACGGGAGCGGTGGATCTCGGCGCTCGCCGGGCATCCGAAGCTGATCCAGCGGCCGATCATCACGGCCGACGACGGGACCGCAGTCGTGGCGCGCACGGACGAGGCCGTACGGGACGCCATGAAGCGCTGAACACGCCGCGGGGCGGGAGCGGCCGGGTCATCGCTAGTGCCGGGAGGGGCACTAGCTCTCGGCCGTCAGGAAGTCCTCCATCCTGCTGTTCAGTTCGGTGACCGTCGGCTCGTGCAGCGGCAGCGTGTGGTGTGTCGCGCCAGGAATCGTCGCCGTCCGCGCGTGCGGGAGCAGCCGGGCCGCGGCGGCGGCGACGCGGGCCGCGTCGTGGGCCCGGCTGCGTTCGGCGAGCAGGATCAGGGTCGGCACGTCCAGTCCGCCCAGGGCCCCGGGTGCGGGGCGGGGTCCGGTGACGGGGCGGGCGGACGGGAAGCCGACTGCCGCGCAGCGCAGTTCCAGCCACGCCGGGTCGAGCTCGGCATGGCCCGTCTCCCAGTCCAGGAAGGCACGTGTCCGTTTCGCACCGGGGCGGAGCAGCATCGGCAGCGCGTGCAGCAGGTAGCCGGGGCGGAAGCCGGCGAAGCACTGGGTCGGGTCGAGGAGGATCAGTTTCCGGACGCGGTGGGGCGGCGCGTGCAGCGCATGGTGGAGGGCGATCCAGGCCCCGTACGAGTGCCCGCACAGTGCGCTCCCGTCGGCGTTCAGGCCGACCAGCACCGCGTCGAGCCATGTCGTCAGGTCCTCCACCGTACGGATCGGGCGCTTGCCCGCGACGCTGCGGCCCGGGTCACCGACGAGGTCGACGGCATGGACGCGATGGGTACGGCCCAGATGGGCGGCCTGGGCGTACCAGACAGTGGAGGTACAACCACCGCCGGCCAGCAGCACCAGGGGCGGGGCACCCTCGGAGCCGTAACTGTTGACGTGGGTGGTGCCGTACGGGGTGGGCACCTGGGTGCTGCGGGTGCCCGTCGGCCACTTGGCCGCCAGGACCTCGTCGTACGCGGCGAGGAATGACGTAGTGGTGGTCATGGGATGCCTCCCCGATCGGATACCACGTCGATATTATCTCGCTCGGCGAGATAATGAAGGTGATCGGAGTAAGGAGGCGACTCGGTGACCGGCCAGGGACCCGAGCTGGAGATCGTCCATCTACTGCGCAAGGTGACGGTCGAATTCGGACTGCGTCAGGCCGAGTTCGCCAACCGGCACGGCATGCACCCCACCGATGTGCGGGCCCTGATCTGCCTGCTGGACGCCGGACGGGCCGGCACGGACGCGACGGCAGGGTGGCTCGGCGCACAGCTCGGACTCAACTCCGCGGGCACCACATCGCTCATCGACCGCCTGGAACGTCTGGGCCACCTCGACCGCGCCCGTGACCCGCGGGACCGGCGAAGGGTCCTGCTGAGCGTGACGCCCCGTGCCGTGGAGCTGGGCCGGTCCTTCTTCGGGCCGCTGATCGACGACACGGTGGCAGTGCTGCGCACATTCGACGAGAGCGAGACGGCCGCGGTCCGACGCTTCCTGCACACCGCTCACCGGGCCGTCGCACCACCTCCCCCGTCCGGGCGGGGTACTGACGGGGCGGCCGGAACGGATGGATCAGTCCCTCGTGCGTAGGGACACGCGCGCCGCCGCCCCATGCACCGCTCCCGCTACTCCGCCGCCTGCTTCTCCGCCTCGGCCAGCAGCTCCGTCATGCGCAGGCCGAACCGCACGTCGCAGTCGTGCGGCTCACCCGTGCGTACCGAGTCGATCAGTGCGTCCACCGCTGCCCGGAAGGAGCCGACCGCGTCGCTCCACCGCGGCAGTGCGGCGGTTCCTTCTTCGCCCCTGAGCTCGATCTCCGTACCGACCGCCCCGACCGGGGCGCCCAGTGCGAGCGTCACCGTGCTGGAGGCGCCGGAGGTGTGGCGGAGGATCAGGTGGACGGTG
The DNA here is from genome assembly GCF_055635345.1 of Streptomyces sp. NPDC111516. NCBI lineage: Bacteria > Bacillati > Actinomycetota > Actinomycetes > Kitasatosporales > Streptomycetaceae > Streptomyces > Streptomyces sp. NPDC111516. The sequence goes on from NZ_JBVKBV010000001.1 coordinate 458,755, forward strand.
TCGGACGGGCCGTGGGCCGCGGTCAGTTGTGTGACGTCGCCCAGTACCGGGATCAGGACCGACAGGACGTGCGGGCCGACGTCCCACAGGCCGCCCTTCTCCCGGCGCCAGGGCGAGGCGGCGTACTCGCTGGTCGCGCCGGGGGCGAACAGCGCCCCGATCCACTCCGCGCGAGCGGTGAACCAGCCGTCCACGGCGGCCTGTTCGGCGATCCAGGCGGATGTCTCGGCCGCGAAGCGCAGGGTGCAGAAGACGATGGACGCGGCCCCCGTCTGCTCCGCGGCCCGGGCGACCTCACAGGCTGCCGCCACGGTGGTCGCGACCGGCTTGTCCAGCAGCAGATGACGGCCGGTGGCGGCGGCGCGGGCGGCGAGCGGCGCCTGGACGTCCGGCGGCACCGCGAACGCGATCGCGTCGCTGGCCGCGAAGAGCTCGTCAATGCCTGCCTCGCCGGTGTACGCCGTGGTGCCGTGAGCGGCGGCCAGCGCGTTCGCGGCCTCGGGACGGCGGCCCCACACGCCGCTCAGTGCGACGCCGGGGTGAGCGGCGAGGGCCGGGGCCTGGGTGTTCCGGGCCCAGGGGCCCGCACCGACGAGGCCGATACGCAGGGAGGTCGGGGGAAGTGTCGTCATGGCCCAAGTCTGCCGGGTTCACCGGGCCGCTCCCGTATTGAGCCGACGCCCAGTGAGCCTCCTGGCTGCGTTCCGGTGCCGGCCGCGGGACTCCGGCACGACTTCCGGGACCTGCCTGTGAAGACCTTCCGGCTGCCCGAGGCCCGGATCAGGCGCGGACATCTGCTGCACCGGCTCTTTGACGCCGGCTGGCGGCTCGCGCGGGCGGCCGAGGCGCTGGGCACCAGCAAGGAGGAATTGGTGCGCCGGATCCGCGCCGCCGGTTTCGAGAGCCTGCTCAGAACCCACGTACAGCGTAGGAATCCTCGGTAACACGGGGTTCACATTCGGGCAACGGAAGGGAAATCGCGTCTTGCGAAGCTGCGCTGCAGAGACCGGACCGCAGCACCCGCAAAGGATGGCTTCCGTGACGTTCAAGGCTGAGTACATCTGGATCGACGGCACCGAGCCGACCGCCAAGCTCCGTTCGAAGACGAAGATCATGGCCGGGAGCCCGTCGCAGGATGTGACGGAGCTGCCGAGCTGGGGCTTCGACGGTTCGAGCACCAACCAGGCCGCGGGCCGTGCCTCCGACCGGGTGCTGAAGCCGGTCTTCACGTGTCCGGACCCGATCCGCGGCGGCGACGACATCCTCGTCCTGTGCGAGGTCTTCGACATCGACATGACCCCGCACGAGTCCAACACCCGTGCCGAACTGCGTCCGCTGGCCGAGCGGTTCGCCGGCCAGGAGCCGATCTTCGGCATCGAGCAGGAATACACCTTCTTCGACGGCCACCGCCCGCTCGGCTTCCCCGCGGGCGGCTTCCCGGCCGCGCAGGGCGGCTACTACTGCGGTGTCGGCGCCGACGAGATCTTCGGCCGCGACATCGTCGAGAAGCACCTCGACAACTGCCTGAAGGCTGGCCTCGGCATCTCCGGCATCAACGCCGAAGTCATGCCCGGCCAGTGGGAGTTCCAGGTCGGCCCGCTGTCCCCGCTGGAGGTCTCCGACCAGCTGTGGATCGCCCGCTGGCTGCTGTACCGCACCGCCGAGGACTTCAACGTCTCCGCGACCCTCGACCCGAAGCCGGTCAAGGGCGACTGGAACGGTGCGGGCGCGCACACCAACTTCTCCACCAAGGCGATGCGCGAAGGACCTGAGGGCTATGCCGCGATCATCACCGCGTGCGAGTCGCTGGGCGAGGGCTCGAAGCCGATGGAACACGTCAAGAACTACGGCGCGGGCATCGACGACCGTCTGACCGGGCTGCACGAGACCGCCCCGTGGAACGAGTACAGCTACGGCGTCTCCGACCGCGGCGCCTCGGTCCGCATCCCGTGGCAGGTCGAGCGGGACCGGAAGGGCTACATCGAGGACCGTCGCCCGAACGCCAACGTCGACCCGTACGTCGTCACCCGGCTGATCGTCGACACCTGCTGCACCGCGCTGGAGAAGGCCGACCAGGTCTGATCCTCGACCGCTGTCAGCACGAGGGGGCGTCCACCCGGCCGGGTGGGCGCCCCCTCGGCGCCTGCGCCGCCGCCCCCGCGGGCCACCTCCCGGGCAGGTGAGGAACGTAACGCCGAGGGTCCGTATCGACGGGTGAGAGAGGCCTGCTGCACCGTCACGTTCTCTGGTTCAATGGGGGCATGGTCGGCATCCAGTACACCTCGACAGGTCGCAGCGACCTCGAACCGTTCTGGCCGTCCCGTCAGCATCACGACTTCGACCGGGTGTGTTGCCGCGCGTTGAACGCGCAGGCCCTCTAAAGCCGCTCACCCCGGCCTTCGGCCCGCGCGCCGGCAAGTCCGTCCCTCGACGACTCCTTCGCGCGAAAGAGCTGACCCTCATGGCGAACACTCGTACCTTCTCCGCCGCAGCCGCTGCCACCGCGGCGCCTCCGGCGACCGCTGCGGCCACCACCTCCGCCCGCCCGCTCTCCCCCAACCGCCACCGGCTGCGCGCCGTCGCCCCCGACGAGGTCGTCCAGTTGGCCGATGTGGCCGATTTCCTGCCGCCGGGTGCCACCTGGCTGCCCGCACCCCAGCACACCCTTCCGGCACTGCCCGGCCGACCGCCCATGATCGGCTACCTGGTGCTCGTACCGGCCGACCAGCAGTCGGCCGTCACCGCGGCCACCGCCGCGGCCGCGCAGTACGTGGTGCCGTCGCCGGTGGAGGACCCGGCCGCGGGTCCGGTGCGCATCGACCCCGTACAGCGCATCGCCGCGGTCGACGGGAACACGCTCGAGCTCACCTTCCTGGAGTTCGAACTGCTCGCCCACCTCGTCGCGCACCCGCACCGGGTGCACACCCGCGATCAGTTGGTGACCACGGTCTGGGGCTACGGGCATGTGGGCGACGGACGCACCGTGGACGTCCATGTCGCCCGGCTGCGCCGCAAGCTGGGCGCCGAGCACCGCCGGACGATCCAGACGGTGCGGCGCGTCGGCTACAAGTACGCCCCCTGAGGCCTGTTGCCGTACGCGGGCGAGCGGCCCCGGTCCGGTACGTACCGGACCGGGGCCGCTGCCACGTGCCCGGCCGGTCAGCCCCGCACCCCGGACCCCACCGGGGCCCCGGCCGCCCCCGTGCCCGGCTCCGGCTCCGGTTCGCCGTGCTCCAGGCTCGGCAGTCGGCTCAGTCCGCGCGGTGTCCGCCAGTTCCGCTCGCCCAGCAGCGCCATCACGGAGGGCAGCAGGACCATCCGTACGACCGTGGCGTCCAGCAGCACCGCGACGGCGAGGCCGACGCCCATCTGCTGCATGTCCTGCATCGACAGCGTCCCGAAGACCGCGAACACCGCGACCATGATCACGGCCGCTCCGGTCACCGCGCCCGCCGTCCGCCGGATGCCCTCGTCGATCGCGGCCCGGGTGGACAGACCGCGGTCGTGGGCCTCACGGATCCGGGAGACCACGAACACGTGGTAGTCCATGGAGAGTCCGAACAGGACGACCAGGACGAACAGCGGAATCCACGCCTCGATGGCACCGACGCCCTCCGAGCCGATCAGCGAGGCCCCCCAGCCGTGCTGGAAGACGGCGACCATCACCCCGTACGCGGCGGCCACGGAGAGCAGGTTGAGCAGGATCGACGTCACCGCGATGACGTACGAGCGGAAGCAGGACAGCATCAGCAGGAACGTCACCGCCGTGATGAAGGCGAAGACGGGGACGATGCCGCGCTTCAGCTGGTCGTTGAAGTCGACGGACCCGGCGATCTCCCCGGTCACGTACACCTGGGCTCCCGTTCCGTCGAACGCGGCGGGCAGCCGCTTCTCGCGCAGCTCGGCAAGGCCGGCCCGGCCACCGGGGAGCGGCACCTCGATCTCCGCGACGTTCTGCGTCCGGTGGACGGTCACCTTGTCGAAGCCGGCGAACGCCTTGCGCAGTGCGGGTGCCTCGATGTTGTCGGCCTTGACCACGACCCGTGCCGGAGCGGGGCCGCCGGGGAAACTCTCGTCGATCTGCCGGTAGGCGACCGAGAGCTGCGAGTCGGCGCCGAACTGCTTCTCCAGGCCGAGCTGTTCGGTCTTCATGCCGAGGGCGGGCGCGGCCAGCGCGAGCAGTACGGCGACCGAGGCGACCGCGAAGATCTTCGGCCTGGCCAGGACCGGCTCGAGCACCGTCCCGGCGGCCGGGCCACCGGTGCGTGCGCGTCGGCCTCCTCGACGGTTGAGGAAGGGGACACGTCCCGCGTCGATCCGGTCGCCCAGCCAGGACAGCAGCGCGGGCAGCACCGTCACCGAGCCCAGCATCGCGATGAAGACCACGGTGATCGTGGCGAGCGCGAAGCCCTTGAACAGCATCAGTCCGGACAGGAACATGCCGGCCATCGCGACCATCACCGTGAGCCCGGAGACGAGCACGGCCCGGCCGCTGGTCGCCGCCGCGATCCGCAGCGCCGTCTCGGCGTCGCGTCCCGCCGCCCGCTCGTCGCGTTCGCGCCGCAGATAGAAGAGGCAGTAGTCGACGCCGACGGCGAAGCCCATCAGGAACATCACGGAGTACGTCGTCTGGAACAGATGCAGCTGGTGGCTGGCGAGCGAGAGCAGTCCGAAGGCGGCCATGCACGCGGTCAGTGCGAGACCGACCGGGAGCAGCGCCGCGACGACGGCCCCGAAAGCGACCAGCAGAATGCCGAGGGCCAGGGGCACGGCGGTGAACTCGGCCTTCTTGAAGTCCTCGGAGAGCAGGTCGCCGAGCCACTTTCCGGCGCTGGCCTCGCCGAACTGATGGATGGTGACGTCGGGGTGGTCCGCCCGTGCGGCGGCCACGGCGTCGAGGACGGGCTGCACCCGGTCCGGAGCCGTCGCCGCGTCACCCTTCAGGTCAAAGGTGATCAGCGCGTCCTTGCCGTCCTCGGAGGGGACCGGTGCCGCGAGGTTCGTCACCTCGCCGGTCCGCCCGATGGCCGCGGCGACGTCGCGGGCAGGACCCCGCCAGTCCCCCGCCTTCGTGGCGGAGACCATGACCAGTTCGCCGGCGGGCTGCCCGAGTCCGGCGTCGTCGAGGATCTGCTCGGCCCGCGCCGAATCACCCGCGGCGTTCTCCGAGTCGGTCATCTCGACCAGACCGGATGCGCCGCCGATGCCCGTGGCGAGCACGACGAAGAGCAGCCAGCCGAGAATGGCGGTTTTGCGGTGGTGTGCGCTCCATACACCGATGCGTGCCGCGAGGTTGCGCCTCATGGCGTGTTCGCCCCCAGAAGATTCAGACGGAAGTGGAAGAAGTGCGTCGCCGATGAATCTAGGAACGGGGCACCGGCCGTCCCAGCCGTCGAAACCCCCACTCGCGGAGCCGTAGGGCGAGGTCGGCGGGGTGGTGCTGGATACACCCCGCCCGGGTGGCGAAACGGCTGACATCGGGGGCGCCCGGCGGGTGAGACTGTCCCGGACGGGCCTGCCATGGGGCCCGGCAAGGGGAGGACGGGACCGGGATGAACGCGATACGGACACGGATACGGGGCGCGCTGAAGGCCGCCGGGCGCGGATTCGTGCTGTCGCTCGCCGCTCTGGCCGGGTCGCTCACCCTCTTCGTGTGGGCCGTGCTCTCGATCGCCTTCATCCCGCTGGGCGTCGGCCTGTTCACCACTCCCTACGTGCTGGAGCTGGTGCGCAAGCACGCCAACCGGCGCAGGCTGCTCGCGGTCACCTGGTCCGGCGTCCGCATCCCGGTCCCGTACCGACCCTTCCCGCGGGATCTGCGCACCGGCTTCACGGGTCAGGTGGAGCGGACCACGCTGATGCTGAAGGATCCGGCGACCTGGCGGGACCTACGCTGGCTGCTGGTCGACATGACCGCGGGCTATGTCGTGGCGACCCTGGCGACGGGGCTGATGATCTACCCGCTGGAGGGTTTCGTCCTGGCGGCGGGCCTGTGGCGGGTCTTCACCGACGACCGGTACTGGTACGGGTTCGTGCCGGTCGACAGCCAGGCGTCGGGTCTTGCCGCCGCGGCGCTCGGCATGGCGCTCCTCGCGACCGGTGTGCTGGTCGGTGACCGGCTGGTGCGGCTGCACTTCGTGATCACCAGGGCGATGCTGGCCCCCACCCAGGCGCAGGAGCTGGCCCGGCGCGTCGACCGGCTGACCGAGACCCGGCACGAGGCCGTGGACACCGCCGCCTCCGAACTGCGGCGCATCGAGCGCGATCTGCACGACGGTGCGCAGGCCAGGCTGGTCGCCATGGGCATGAACCTGGGCGCCGTGGAGGCGCTCATCGAGAAGGATCCGGCGCAGGCGAAAAAGCTCCTCGCCATGGCCCGCGAGTCCTCTGCGGAGGCCCTCACGGAGCTGCGCGATCTGGTCCGGGGCATCCACCCGCCGGTCCTCGCCGAACGCGGACTCGGGGACGCGGTCCGGGCGTTGGCGTTGCGGCTGCCCATCGAGTCGGAGGTCCGGGTGGAGCTGGACGGCCGGGCGGACGCGGCGGTCGAGTCGGCCGCGTACTTCGCGGTGAGCGAGACGCTGACGAACGCCGCCAAGCACTCGGGCGCCGACCGCGTCTGGGTGGACGTCCACCACGCGGATGCGATGCTGCGGGTCTCCGTCACGGACAACGGCAGGGGCGGTGCCGCGGTCGGATCCGGCTCGGGACTGAGCGGAATCGAACGCCGACTCGGTACATTCGACGGCATCATGGCCGTCAGCAGCCCCGCGGGCGGTCCCACCATGGTGACCATGGAGATCCCTTGCGAGTTGTCCTAGCCGAAGATCTCTTTCTGCTGCGTGACGGCCTGGTCAGGCTGCTGGAGGCGTACGACTTCGAGATCGCGGCGGCCGTCGAGACCGGACCCGAACTGACCCGTGCGCTGGCCGAGTTGGCGCCGGATGTCGCGGTGGTCGACGTCCGGCTGCCGCCGTCCCACACGGACGAGGGCCTGCAGTGCGCGCTGGCGGCCCGGCAGGCCAGGCCGGGGCTTCCGGTGCTGGTGCTCTCGCAGCATGTGGAGCAGTTGTACGCACGCGAGTTGCTGGCGGACGGCAACGGCGGCATCGGCTATCTGCTGAAGGACCGGGTCTTCGACGCCGAGCAGTTCATCGACGCGGTGCGCAGGGTCGCCGCGGGCGGCACGGCGATGGACCCGCAGGTGATCTCGCAGTTGCTGTCGCGGCGCTCGCAGGACCAGCCGATGGGCGGGCTGACGCCGCGGGAGCGGGAGGTCATGGAGCTGATGGCACAGGGCCGTTCGAACGCGGCGATCGCCTCGCAGATGGTGATCACGGAGCGGGCGGTGGCCAAGCACACCTCGAACATCTTCGGGAAGCTCGGCCTGCCGCCGTCCGACGACGACAACCGCCGCGTTCTCGCGGTCCTCGCCTACCTGGACCGCGGCTGAGCCGGGGCTTCGCCGCGGCCGCGCGACCCCGGCGGGTTGCGCGGCCACGGGGCCTCGCATGCCCTGCACGCGAGGCCGGCTCAGTCGTTGAACCACCCCGCCGCATCGAGCCGGAAGGCACTCGCGGGCACCATCACGCGCAGGTCCTCCTCCATGGCGCGCACCCGATCCGCGCCGAGGACCCGGACCCACTCGGCGCGCAGCCGGTCGAACCCCTCGGCCGACCTGGCCAGGAGGTCGAAGCCCCGCACGGTCAGCCGCACGAGCTTGCGCCGGCCGTCCTCGGGGTCGTCGACGCGCTCCACGTATCCGAGGCCCTCCAGCTTCTCGACGGTCTTCCCGGCTGCCTGCTTGGAGACCCCGAGCCGACGGCCGATCTCGCTGGCGGTCGCGCCGTCACGGCCGACGGCCTGGAGCGCGTAGCCGTACGCGGGACGCGTGTCGGGGAAGCCGCGCTCGGCCAGCTCACGGTGCAACTCGTCGATGATCGAACGGAATCCGGCGAACAGCAGCATGGGCAGCTCAAAGCCCGCCGCGGCACTCCCGGACGACTCCGCTCCCGGCTCAGCCATTGCGGAACTCGACAACCTTGTTTACCTTTTCGTCAATCACATTGTCGAGTTTAGCGTGAGCATCCTTCACGAGAGGTCACCCATGTCCGCGTCCGCGTTCCCCGGCCACACCCTCGAAACCGCCCCTCCTGCCGCCCGCCGCACCATGGAGGCGGTGACGAAGAAGCAGGGACATCTGCCCGCGGCCGTCGCCCGGCTCGCCTCGTCGCCGGAGCTGCTCGACGGCTTCCTGAAGATCAGCGCGATTTTCGAGTCGACCACCCTGGCCCCGCTCTCCCGCGAGGTCCTGATCATGACGATGGCGACCCGCAACGAGTGCCACATCTGCGTCGCGATGCACACCGCCAGGCTCACCGCACTCGGCGCAGACCCCGAGCTGATCGCCGCCCTGCGCGAGCAAAGGACCGTTCCGGACGAACGGCTGGAGGCGGTACGGCAGTTCACCCTGTCCGCGATCGCGACGTCGGGAGCCGTGGACGACGCGACACTCCAGGCGTTCCTGGCCCACGGGTACACCCCGCGCAACGCGCTCGAAGTGGTCCTGGGCATCGGTGCGTACACGATGTCGACGCTGGGCAACCGGATGACCGGGGCGCCGATGGACCCCCAAATGGCCGCCTTCGCCTGACACTTGACCCCCCTCCCCCGACATGAACGTGCGCACCGCACGCACCTGTTGTCATATGGCGCATCGCACGACACGGACACGCCGGAGTGACCATCGCACCATTCGTTCGTTCTGCTGAACGTGCGACCACTGCCAGAGGTACCTTCCGCATCCACCCCGGCCGATGGGGAGCAGGCCGGGGCCGCGCTCGTCGAGCACTATCCGCGCCTGGTCCGGCTCGGCTATCTCGTCCTGCCGCCGTCCCTCGGCAGCCACCGCCGCGTTGTGGCGGCGCACGCCCTGGCCCAGCGGTCCCTGCTGCCGGGGCGCCGGGCAGGGTATGCGTACGTCCGCGAGCGGTTGCTGCGTGCGGCGCTGGAGACGGGCCGTCCACGGCTTCGCCGGCTGCCGCCGCTCCTCCCGCTGGTGTGGGGAATGCGGCTGTTCCCGCACTCCGGCGGAGCGGAGGAACTCGCCCTGGAGCAAGCCCTGTCGGCACTCTCCGGTCCCGGACGCGCCGCATACGTCCTGCGCGGTCTGGAGCGGCTGGCCGATGCGGAGGTACGGCGGGTGCTCGCCGCCGCCGGTGTGGCGGATCCGCATGCGGCGCTCGCGTCGGCGGACGGCGTGTCGGCACCGTACGAGCTGCTCGGATCCCCGGAGTTCGATCCCTGTTCGCTCCAGGCCCGGCCGCCGGATCTGCTGCGCCGCCGTCAGTACGCGAAGGCGGCGGTGGCGGCCGTCGCGGCGCTGCTGGTGTGCGGGGCGCTGCTGGGGCTGCCGGGCCACGGCCGGGGGCGCGGCGCTCCGGCCGTGGCGCCGTACGCCCGGCACACCGTCGCCGAACAGGCGCTGGATCCGGTCGGATTGACCCACGTTCCGGCGACGTTCTGGCGGCGCTCGCCCCGTACCGACTTCACCTCCTGGCCCACCCGTGGCGACCGCGCCGGGGACCTCCGGCTGCTGCACCGCGCGCTCACCGTGTGGGCACACCCGGACGGTGCGGTGAGCTTGTCGGCGACGCCCGGGACGCCGGCCGGGCCGCCGATGGGGGCGCCGCAGCTGCTGTATGCGGGCGGGGTGGACCGGGCGACGGTGGTGCTGTTCTACGACGGGCTGCGCGTCGTGCGGTACGCGGAGCCCCGGGACGCCGCGCAGGACCGGGGCGTGGCGCTCGACTTCGCCCGGGTCGACAGTGCCGACAGGGCCTCGTCCGGCGCCCTGATCGTGGGCCGCACGGGCGGCCGGGTCCGCTATCTCACCGCGCCCTGGGTGCGTGCCGTGTCCGCACGGGATCTGCTCGCCCCGGGCGACGCCCCGCGGCCGTTGCACCGCACCGACGACGGGGTGACCGCCGCACTGAACAGCCCGGCGACGGCCCGGAGTTGTCGTTCCTGGAACGCGATCGAGCTGCGCGACGGCCCGGCGGCCCGGCTGATGACGGACCTCGGCGAGCTGACCCCCGCCCGGCTGACGTCGGGCCCGCCGGCCGCGCCGCACGACGTCCGGGGGCGGGCGGAGCGGGACAGTTGGGCGCGGACCGCCTGCCTGCTGCCCGCGGTCCGTTCGCACGGCGTGCGGTCGGTGAACTCCTGGCAGTACGCCGAGCAGTCGCTGCCCGAGGACAACGGCTCGGCGCGCTGGCTCTGCACCCGGGCGGAGACCTGGCGGGGCACCGGAAGCCGGGTCCTCGCCCAGTTCCAGGCCCCGTCGGCTCCGTCCGTGACGACCGGCGGCCCGCCGGGGGCGGTCGCGGCCCGGGCCGAGGACTCACCGGCCTGCGGGATGCGCGATCCGCGAGTGCTGGCCGGGGTGCTGTGGAAGTCGCAGGGCGGGCGCTGGTACGTACTGGCCGCGGGCAGCGAGCAGTTCGCCTCGCTGGCCACGTCGGGCGGGGTGGAGGGCCGGTCCGACAGTCGTCTCCTCGCTGTACCGGCCAGGGCGGGCGACCGGGCACGGCTGAACGGGACGCTGACGGACGGCAGTCGGATGGGCGCCCTGCGCTGACCTTGCGATCCATGTTCCGCCCGGGTACGAGGAGCGTCCGGGCGTCCGGGCAGCAGCGACCGCTCGGTCGTCATCAGGTACCTCGGTGGAGGACTGGCAGGTGGGGCGGGGCGCCGGGGGGTGGGCGGCGGCAGTCGCGGGATGGCACGGAAGGCTGGGCAAGGTCCACGGTCTGCCTACACGGGTTGGTTCCACGATCAACGGCATTCCAGCAGATCGGGTGTCCTGGCGAGCGCGGCGCAGTCATCGGCGGCGGTCGAGGGGCGACGGTTGCCATGACCAATCCGAGCAGGCGCTTCGGCGCCTGCTGCGACAGGAGATCGTTATGCATGTTTCCCGCTTGGCTGCCGCAGTCTGTGTGGCCGCCGTCGTCGGGCTGGGCGGAGCCGGCGCGGCCCAGGCCGCCGCCCCCGTCGCCGCTGTCGGTACCCACTCCGTGCAGGTCCAAGACGACCGGCACGGGGATCGCGACCACCGCGACCACGGACGCCGGGACCACGACGAAGACCACTACCGCGACCACGGACGCCGGCACCACGACAAGGACCGCTACCGCGACCACAGGCGCTGGGACCACGACGAAGACCGCTACCGCGACCACAGGCGCTGGGACCACGACGAAGACCGCTACCGCGACCACGGACGCCGGCACCACGACGAAGACCGCTACCGGGAGCACCGTTCCCACTGATCCGGCCCGAACCGCTGTATGACGCGGGCCCGTGGCGCCCTCACCGAGAGGGACCGCCACGGGCCCGACGCCGCTCCACCACCAACCCACTCGGTACCCTGTCCACCATGACGACCGGGGTGCGGCGCAGGATGGGCGTCGAGGAGCGCAGACAGCAGTTGATCGGTGTCGCGCTGGAATTGTTCAGTCACCGTGCCCCGGACGAGGTGTCGATCGACGAGATCGCGGCTGCGGCCGGGATCTCCCGGCCGTTGGTCTATCACTACTTCCCGGGGAAGCAGAGCCTGTACGAGGCGGCGCTCCGGCGGGCGGCCGACGAGCTGGCGGCGCGGTTCGTGGAGCCGCGTGAAGGGCCGCTCGGAGCACGCTTGTCGAGGGTGATGGGGCGGTTCTTCGACTTCGTCGACGAGCACGGTTTGGGGTTCTCGGCGCTGATGCGGGGCGGGCCGGCGGTCGGCTCGTCGACGACGAACGCGTTGATCGACGGGGTCCGGCAGGCGGCGTACGAGCAGATCCTGGCCCATCTGGGCGTCGAAGACCCCCCGGCGCGGCTGGAGTTGGTCGTGCGTTCGTGGGTCTCGCTGGCCGAGTCGACGGCGCTGATCTGGCTGGACGGGCGGCGGATTCCGCGCGAGGAGCTGGAGACGCAGCTGGTGCACGACTTCGCGGCGCTGGCCGCGGTGAGTGCCGCGTACAGCACGGAAATGGCGGGCATCGTGCTGCGGGTCCTCTCGCAGGAGCCGGCGGACGGGCCGTTCGGGGAGCTGTTGAACCGGCTCTCCGCTCTGGCGCCCGCCGTTCCGGCCGTTCCCGCTCAGCGGCTGCCGTGAGCGGCGGTACGGGTCAGCTGAGCAGTTCGCCCTGGAGCGCGGCCGCCAGGCCCACTTCCGCGCTGTCGGCCCGGCCCCGTTCGAAGGCACGCTGGTAGGCGGCGTCGCCGACGGCTGCGCGGGCCCGGCGTTCGCAGGCCTCGCGCAGCGGGCCCAGTTCCGGGAAGGTGCCACGTTGCGGGTGGCCGACCATGCGCCAGTAGACCTGCCCCGTGCCGTAGACCCGGGCGGCTTGGGCCCCGGCGCCCTGGGCGGCGATCGCCGCGGCCAGGATGTCCAGGCCGAGCGCGATGCCGAAACTGTCGCGCATGCGGTGCTTGCCCGCGAGCATCGAGCGGGCGTGGGCGGCGGAGGATTCGGCGTCGTCCCGGAGCAGTGCGATCAGGGCGAGTTGGTAGTCGACGTAGCTACGGGTCCAGCACTCGTCCTGGGCTTCGCAGACCGCGCGCAGGGCTTCGGCGGCCTCCGCCGCCTCGTCCAGCCGCCCCAGGCCGGTCAGGGCGAAGAGCGTGATGAGGTGGCAGCGCAGCCGGTAGGCCGACTCCAGCGGGGTGGCGGCGCCGGTGGAGCGCAGCACCCGGTCGACCAGGCGGAGGCTCGCGTCCGGGCGGCCGGTCATCAGATGGGTGAGGCCGCACAGATAGGCGGCGGCGAGGATGCCTTCGTCGGCGCCGTCGCGGGCCGCGGCCCTGGTGCACTCCCTGCCCAGGCGCCGGGCGGCCGGGTAGTCGCCCTGGAGCATGACGGTGATGCCCAGCACCCACAGGGCGCGGGTGCGGTGGGGGCCCTCGGCCGGTCCGGCGTCCAGGGCGCGCTGCGCGTACTGGCGGGTCTGCGGCAGATGACCGCAGCAGCACCAGAAGAAGCCGATCCGGCCCGCCATCTCCTGGGCGGCCGCGGTGTCATGGGCCAGCAGGTGGTCGAGGGCGGCGCACAGGTCGGCGTGCGACTCGGCGATGCGGTGGTACCAGAGGATCTGGTCGTCCCCGGTCCAGCCCGCGTGGGCGTGGCGGGCCAGGCCGAGAAAGCAGGCGGCGTGCCGGTCGGCAGCGGACCGTTCCTCGCCGAGTTCGGCGAGCCACATCCGTCCGTACTCGCGGATGGTGTCGAGCATGCGGTGCCGTACGCCGTCCCGTCCGACGACGGACTTGGCGACCAGGCCGTGCAGCGCCTCGGTCACACCCGCCTCGGTGAGCGGCCCCTCGGCGCAGACCTGGCGGGCCGCGGCCTCGTCGAAGTTGCCGCGCAGGACGGTCAGCCGCGCCCAGAGCAGCCGTTCCAGCGGGGTGCACAGCTCGTGGCTCCAGCCGATGGCAGTGCGCAGGGTGCGGTGGCGCCGCGGCGAGAGCGAGCCGTCGGCCGGTACGTCGAAGCGGGAGCCGATCCGCAGGGCGACCTGCTCGACGGTGTCCCGGCCGAGGGCTCCCGCCGCCAGTTCGATGGCGAGCGGAATGCCTTCGAGGCGGCGGCAGATGTCGGCGGCGGACTCGGCGTTGCCCGGCGCGTCGAGGGCGAGTTCCGGTGCCGCCGCGGCTGCCCGGTCCCGGAACAGGGTCAGTGCGTCCCCCGCGCCCGCGACGGGCAGCGGAGGTACTACGACGAGATGCTCGCCCCTGATACCCAGCGGCTGCCGGCTGGTGGCGAGCACGGTGAGGCCGGGTGAGGTGGTGAGGATCTCGCCGAGCAGGTGCGCGCACGCGGAGCGCAGATGCTCGCACGAGTCGAGGACGAGCAGCATCTCCTTGTCGACGAGCCATTCGCACAGTGCGTCGATGGGCATGCGCAGGGTGCGGTCACAGAGCCCGACCGCGTCGGAGACGGTCGCGGTGAGCAGTCCGTCGTCGTGGAGCGGTGACAGGTCCGCCCACCAGGTTCCGTCGCGGTGCCCGGGCGCCGCCTGCCGGGCCGCGCGGACGGCGAGCCGGGTCTTGCCGACACCGCCGCTACCGGTGAGGGTGGTCAGCCGGTGCGTGGCGAGGGTGTGTTCGAGCCGGGCAAGTTCCGCTTTCCGTCCGACAAAACTCGTTGTCTCCTCGGGAATGTTGCTCGCCATCGTCACCGTCGCCGAAACAGGTGGACCGGCTGGTCCCGGCCCGTGGAAGGGCACGCCGGGGGTGCCGTGCTGCGGCGCCCCCGGCGGCTTGCTGCCTCTCAACGTAGTCCTGTCGGCTCTCAGTTCAGGGAAAACACCGCCACCGTGCGTCCCGGGACGGTGAAGCTTCCCGAACTCCTCTCGTACGTCGCCTTCTTGACGGTAGGATCCGCGCCCGCGGCCTGGACGGGATGCAGGGCGTACCGTTGCCCCGCCAGTCCGGCGATCTGCTGGGTCGTGGCGGCGGGGGTAGCGTTGAGGACGACCACCAGCTTTCCGAGCCGCATGGTGATCACCCCCGGTGTCTCGTCCTTCCCGGAGAGCGGGAAGGACAGGGCGGACTGCACCTGCCCGGTGGTGGCGAGGTCGAAATCCTTCTCGGTGGACCGGATGGTGAGCAGGTCCCGGTACGCGGCCCGGGCGCCGTCGATCTCGGCGCAGCCGGGGCTGAGCGCGGCGTCGGCCAGCAACGGCTTCGCGTAGGACCACTTGGACCGGTTGTCGGCGGCCGGGGGCAGTCCGCGGCCGAAGCCGTTGCCGTCGCGGCAGTCCCAGTGCAGCGCGTTGAACCAGTCGCCGCTGTCGTACGAGTTGCGGTCCAGGGACTTGGAGCGCAGCAGGTCGCTGCCGGCCTGGGACAACGAGGGGCCCTGCGAGAGGGTGGCCGTCGCCATCGCCAGCACCTGCATGCGGGCCCGGTCCGCCGCCGATGTGCGCGCCGGGAGTTTGAAGGCGAGCGCGTCGTACAGCGACTCGTTGTCGTGGGCGTCCGCGTAGGCGAGGGCGTCGCCGGGGACCGCGGCGTATCCGGCCGGGGCGCCGTTGTAGTCGACGGCGGAGCCCTTGACCGTGGTGCCGGAGGAGTCGGTGAAGGTGTAGTCGGCGAGGTTGCCGGTGAGGCCGACCTTGATCAGGTCCTGGTAGTGGAGCAGCCGGGCCTTCTGTTCGGCCTTCGTACCGTTGGCGGTCGAGGTGTTGGGGTCGGTGTAGAGGCCGGTGGCGAAGCCCTGCACGCCCGGGTCCTCGTCGAAGGGGCTGCCGCCGCGGACGGCGTCGCGGGACCGGTCGGAGAAGGTGGCGATGCCGGTGCCGGCCATGTTCTTCTGGGTGGCCTGGACGAAGCGGGCGTCGTCGGCGATCTCGCCGAAGTCCCAGCCCTCCCCGTACAGGATGATCTTCTTCCCGTCGACGCCGTCCTTGGCCGGGGTCAGCGCGTCGAGCGCCTTGCGGACGGCCAGGATGTTGGCCTTCGGGTGGTGGCCCATCAGGTCGAAGCGGAAGCCGTCGACCTTGTACTCCTTGGCCCAGGTGACGACCGAGTCCACGACGAGCTTGCCCATCATGGTGTTCTCGGGCGCGGTGTTGGCGCAGCAGGTGGAGGTGGCGACAGTGCCGTCGTCCAGCAGCCGCTGGTAGTAGCCGGGCACGATCCGGTCGAGGACGGACTTGTCGTCCTGGCCGGAGGCGACGGTGTGGTTGTAGACGACGTCCATGACGGTCCGCAGTCCGGCGCCGTTCAGCCCCTGGACCATCTGACGGAACTCGACGGTGCGCTTGGTGCCGTTCGGGTCGGAGGCGTAGCTGCCTTCCGGGACGGTGTAGTGCAGCGGGTCGTAGCCCCAGTTGAAGCCGTCCTTGGCGGCGGCCTTCGCAACGCAGGCCTGCTGCTCCTCGGAGTCGGGGGCGTACACGGACAGATCACAGGCCGGCTTCTGCTGTGCGGACTTCTTCTCGGGGATGGTGCCGATGTCGAAGGCGGGCAGCAGATGGACGTAGTTGGTACCGGAGTCGGCGAGCTGCTTGAGGTGTTTCATCCCGTCGGAGCGGGTGTCGGTGAAGGCAAGGTATTCGCCGGGGTGCTTCGAGGTGCGGTCCGCGATCGAGAAGTCGCGGATGTGCAGCTCCTGGATCTGCGCGTCACGCAGCGGGACGGCGGCGGGCTTGCGCAGGCCGGACCAGCCGCCCGGCGCCAGCTTCGGGTCCTCGAGGTCGACGACGAGGCTGCGGGCGGAGTCGGTGGTCAGTGCGGTCGAGTACGGGTCCGTGACCTTGTTGGTGACCATCTTCCGGACGGTGGGCGCCCAGACGTTCACGGCGTACCGGTAGGGCTTGCCGTTCCAGCTCTTCTGTCCCGTGACCGACCAGACGCCCGTACGGTCGTCGCGGCGCATGGAGACGGTCCTGCCGTCGAGTTCGAGGGCGACGGTACGGGCGGTGGGCGCCCAGACGGACAGCGTGGGGCGGCCGTGGTCGAAGACCGGGCCGAGCGAGGCGGTGGCCGCGTTCTTCCCGTAGAGGTCGTCGAGCACCCCCGCGCTCTGTACGCCGGTGGCGGCGAGCAGCGCACCGTTGACGGCGCGCTGGGTGGCGATCAGCTGGCCGCGCAGCGCCTCGCGCACCCTGTCCCGGTCCCGGACGTCGACGGTGAACGCCGGGTAGTCCTTGAGGTGCGGGTACTTCGCCTTCTGTGCGTCGCTCAGCGCGGACGGTGCGAGCCGCAGCCACTGCCCCTCGTCGGAGAGCGCCCCGTCGACGACGGAGATGCCGCCGCCCGATGCGTAGACGAGTTGCTGGCTGGTGGCCGCGGTGGCCTTCACCTTCCATACGACGGTGTCGGCGTCGATCCACTGCGCCTCGGCCTCCGTGAGGTCGGGAGTGGGGACACCGCCGGTCTGCGGCAGCAGGTAGCCGGGCGTGGAGCCGAGCATCCAGACCTCGTGCCCGTAGGTGGCGAGGTCGAGCGACTGGTCGCTGGGCAGGTCCTTCTCGTCGCCGCGGTGCAGGATGTAGCCGAGTGCGGTCGCGCCGTCGGTGAGCGGGACCTCGAAGGTGAGACCGGAGGCGTCCTTCTTCACCGGCTGGAGCGGCTTGGCCCAGTCGGTGGGGTTCTTGGCGCCGGTCCAGGTGTGCAGCCCCCAGCCGTCGTAGTCGCCGTCGGCCCGGTAGTAGTGCAGGACGGCCTTGGTGGTGTCCTGCGGCGGGTAGGCGCCGTCGGGGGCCGCTTCGGCCTGGCCGTCCTTGCCCTGCTCGATCCAGACCTGCCCGGTCCTCCCGAGCTCGACGGTGCGCCGCGGGCCGTCGGCGGCGCCGTCCTTCTCGACGGTGTACGGGACGGCGGCGGTGCCTGCGGCGGGCTTGATCCAGGCGAAGGCGCCGTAGGCGTCCCGTCCGGTGAAGCCGGCTGTCGTGTCTCCGGATGTGAGCTGCCAGCCGTCGTATTCGCCGTCGGCACGCTTGTAGTGGACGACGGCGTAGTCGCGCTCGACGGCTACGGGTTTCTCGGCGGCGGGTGGCTGTCCCGCGGTCGTCGAGGCGAGGGCACTCGCGGTGCGTCCGGTGCGGTCGACGACAACCGCCTTGTACTGCAAGGGCGTTCCGGCTGGCACCGTATCGCCCACGGTCTGGGTCACCCGGTACGGTGCGTGGTCGGCGGAACCGAGCGTGACCCACTTCCCGTTGCCGGTCCGGGCGGCGAACACGACGCGGTTGAGCTGTCCGCCGTCGACGTCCGCGGAGATCTCGACGGTGCCGGTGGCTCCGGCGGCGGGCGCCTTCAGGGTGATCGAGGGCTTGGCGGCGGGGGCGCCCAGGGGCCTTTCGGCGCGCAGCACGACGGTGGAGAGGGCGGGCACGGTGACGGTGATCTTCTTGTCGGTGCCGCTACGGACGTCGGTCGAACCGCCGTACAGCGTACGGAAGTTCATGTCGGCGGTCGCGGTGGGCAGCGCGACGGTCCTCGGCCCGGTGCCGTTGTTGGTGGCGACGACGTACTCGGTCGGCTGCTCGGGGTCCGTACGGGAGAAGGCGTACACGGACCCTTGCGCGTACCGCTCGGTCTGGATGCCGTCGCGCAGGGCCGGGTTCTTCCGGGTGAGCTCGGAGAGCGCGGCGATGTCCCGGTACAGGGGGTGGCTCGTGTCGTACGCATCCGAGGCGTGGGTGCGGTCGGTGCCCAGTTCGTCGTCGTCGAGGTAGTCGGCGGTCTTGGACGCGAACATGGTCTGGCGGGCGTCCTTGTCGCCGCCCGCGCCGGTGAAGCCCTGTTCGTCGCCGTAGTAGACGACGGGATTGCCCCGGCTGAGGAACATCACCTCGTTGGCGAGCCGGGCGCGTTGGACGAGTTCCGGGTCATCGGCCTTCGGGTTGTCCTGCTTGATGAACGACCCGATGCGTCCCATGTCGTGATTGCCGAGGAAGGTGACCTGCTCGTAGGCGTTGGCCTTGTCGGTGGTGTAGCGGTAGTCGTCGGCGAACACCGCCGCGAGTTTCGCGGCCGGGGCGCCCTGCGAGGCGTACTGGCGTGCCGCTTCCTGGAAGGGGAAGTCGAGTGTCGCGTCGAGCCGGCCCCGGGTGACGTAGGGCGAGGTGATGGCGGTGTCGGCGGAATAGACCTCGCCGAACATGAAGAAGTCCTTGCGCCCGTGCCTGGCCGCGTAGGTGTCCAGCGCTGTCGCCCATTGGGTCCAGAAGTCCAGGTCGACGTGTTTGACGGTGTCGATCCGGAAGCCGTCGATGTCGAAGTCGCGGACCCACTTCTCGTAGATGGCCGCCATGCCGGAGACGACCTCGGGCCGCTCGGTCCACAGGTCGTCGAGCCCGGAGAAGTCGCCGTACGTGGTGGACTCGCCGGAGTAGGTCGAGTCGCCGCGGTTGTGGTACATCGTCGGATCGTTGAGCCAGGCGGGGACCTTGTTGCCGGTGTTCTTCGGGGTGTACGGGAACGAGTCCGCGTCGACCTTCGCCAGACCCTTGCTGTCGTCGAACGGGCGGCCGTCCCTGTCGAGGTACGGGTAGGCGCCCTTGGGGCGGTAGCCGTACTGCTTCTCGGCGTAGTCGACGGTGTCCGCGGTGTGGTTGGTGATGACGTCGAAGAAGACCTTCATGCCCTTGTCGTGGGCCTTGTCGATCAGCTTCGACAGGTCGGCGTTGCTGCCGAAGTGCGGGTCGACCTGGGTGAAGTCGGTGATCCAGTAGCCGTGGTAGCCGGCCGATGCGTCTTTGCCGGTGCCCTGGACGGGGCGGTTCTTGAAGATCGGGGCGAGCCAGATGGCGGTGGTGCCGAGGCCCTTGATGTAGTCGAGCCGCCGGGTCAGGCCCTTGAGGTCACCGCCCTGGTAGAAGCCCTTGTCCGTGGGGTCGTAGCCGGTCTCCAGGCGTGAACCGGTGAGTCCGCCACGGTCGTTGGAGGTGTCGCCGTTGGCGAACCGGTCGGGCATGACGAAGTAGAACTGTTCACGCGTCAGGTCGTGGCGTGCGGGTTCGGCGGCCAGCCGGGCGTCCGAGGGCGGGCCCGGCGGTCTCGGCGCGGCGGACGCGGATGCAGCCGGGACGACGGGGAGGAGCGCCGTGCAGAGTGCTGCTACGGCTCCCCGTCTGAGGGTGGGACGGGACACGGGCGGGGTCTCCTTGTGTGCGGGGTGTGGTTCTCGGGGCGGGCGGACTTGTCGGGTGGCGGGGTGGGGCGGGCAGCGAGGCCCACGGCGCGCCGGGAGGGGGCGTTTCGGGGTACGTCCCCGGCCCCCGGGTCACCTGCCGGTCCGGGGCGCCGCGGTCGGCCCCGGACCGGTCATCGGGGTTCAGCCGCGCCCGACCGAGCAGGTACGGGCGCCCACCTGGAGCGCCAGGGCCGTGTTCGCGCCCAGTGTCGCGGTGAACCGGCCGGAGCCGTCGACGGTGACGCCGTTGCCGGACTGGACGTCGCAGTAGTCACCGGCGGGCAGCGACGTCCGGAACGTTCGGGTGAGCGGGGAGCCCTCGTGGTTGATCGCGACATACGCCTTCGACCCGCGGCCGAACGCGATCTGGTCGCCTCCGTTGTCCCACCAGTCGGTGACCGACTCACCGCGTGCCGTGTTGCGGAAGCCGACCATGGAGGAGATCTCGCGCCAGGCGTGCTGGCACTTCCAGCCGTCGCTGTAACAGGCGTTCACCGTACCGCCGTTGGGTGGGCCCGCATCCTTGTCGGTCCACTCGTAGCCGGAGTGGACGTCGGGCGAGCCGTACGGCCAGGCCAGCATGAAGACACTGGCAAGGGTGTAGTCGGCGCCGTCCTTGTAGTTGAGTGTGTCGCCGCCGCGCTCGGTGTCGTGGTTGTCGACGAAGACCGCGGCCTTCGACGACGGCATGAAGCCCCAGCCCTCGCCGAAGTTCTTCAGGTGGGCGAGGTTCTCGTTGTTGAAGACCTGCTTGAGGCTGCGGGCGTAGCGGAATTCCTGGACGTCCCCGGTCCCGGTGTACTCGTCGGGCTGGACCGCCTCGCCCGCGCCGTAGATCGCCTCCTGCTTCCAGTGGACGCCGGGGTTGCTCAGCCGCGACTTGATGTCGGCGAGGTCGGCCGCGGGCATGTGCTTGGCGGCGTCGATGCGGAAGCCGTCGACACCGAGGGAGAGCAGGTCGTCGAGGTAGGCGGCGATCCTGCCGCGGACGTAGTCCCCACCGGTGTCCAGGTCGGCGAGGCCGACCAGTTCGCAGTTCTGGACGTTGGCGCGATCCTGGTAGTTGGTGATCGGCGCGGTGCAGTCGTCCATGTCGGACGCGGAGTACACGCCGGGGTAGTCGTACTTGGTGTACGAGGAGCCGCCGGTGCCGGTGCCCGATCCCGCCGACATGTGGTTGATGACGGAGTCGGCGACGACCTTGACTCCCGCTCCGTGACAGGTGCTGACCATGGCGGCGAAGGAGGCGCGGTCGCCGAGTCGTCCGGCGATCCGGTAGCTGACCGGCTGGTACGAGGTCCACCACTGGCTGCCCTGGATGTGTTCCTGGGGCGGCGAGACCTGTACGTAGCCGTAGCCGGCCGGGCCGAGGGAGTCCGTGCAGGCCTTGGCCACGGAGTCGAACTTCCACTCGAAGAGGACGGCGGTGACGTCCTTGTCGCCCGGCGTGGAGGCCTGGGCGGTCGTGGTGGGGGCGACGAGAGCGGCGGCGCCTGCTATCAGGGCGAGCGCTGCAGACAGTGGTCTGCGTGCCATGTTTCCTCCTGCTGTGGGGGGAAATGCGGGTGACGGTGCAGCCTCACGTGGCAACGCGCCCTGCCCTCAAGGCTCCTGAAGGTTCTTGCTGCAAGAATGCAAACCTTGCCGCGGTGGAGACCGTACGATTCTGTCCGGCCTCGGTCAACCCTTTGGACATGGCCCGCTCGCATCCACGAAATCCAGCAGATTTCCTTCCGCAAGCCCTTACGCAAAACATTGCAGCGCTGTTACGTTTCTCCCGACTCCGGTCCGGTCCGGTCGGGGGTTCCGGTGATCCCGGGCCCCACGCGCCCGGCCGGCCGGGCCGGTCACGGACACGAGAGGCACCTGGAGCCGTTCACTCCCCGCGGGCAGATCAGGGCCGGCTCCCGGGTGCCTCTCCTGTGCGCCCGGCCGGCCCGGCCTCAGCTCAGAGACCGCGGACCGCGGCCGTGGAGCCCCGTACCACCAGCTCCGGCTGGAAGACGTACTCCGTACGCTGCACCGGGCTGCCGCCGATCTCCTCCAGCAGGGCGCTCACCGCGGCGGCCGCCATCGCCTGCACGGGCTGACGCACCGTCGTCAGCGGCGGGTCGGTGAACGCGATCAGCTGTGAGTCGTCGAAGCCCACCACCGACACGTCGCGCGGCACGTCGAGTCCGCGGCCCCGGGCCGCGCGCACGACGCCGAGCGCCATCTGGTCGCTGCCGCAGACGATGCCCGTGCACCTCTGGTCGA
This sequence comes from Streptomyces sp. NPDC111516, assembly GCF_055635345.1. NCBI lineage: Bacteria > Bacillati > Actinomycetota > Actinomycetes > Kitasatosporales > Streptomycetaceae > Streptomyces > Streptomyces sp. NPDC111516. The sequence goes on from NZ_JBVKBV010000001.1 coordinate 480,698, forward strand.
GCAGCGCACCAGCAGCGACCTGGCCGCCCTCGACGCCGAACAGTGCGGAGCAGACCAGGAGTTCGGCCTCGGTCCGGTCCATACCGAGGAGCTTCACGGCGGCGTCGAGAAAACTCTCGCGTTTGCGGCGGGACGGCACGTAGCGCTGCGGTCCGATGGCCAGGCCGACCCTGCGGTGGCCGAGTTCGGCGAGGTGGCCGACGGCCATCCGTACGGCGGCGGAGTCGTCGGGCGAGACGAACGGGGCGTTGATCCGTTCGTTGTAGCCGTTGATCAGGACGAAGGGCACACCGCGCTCGGTGAGTGCGGCGTACCGGGCCGGGTCGGCCGACAGGTCGGCGTGCAGCCCGGAGAGGAAGACGATCCCGCCGACGCCCCGTTCGACGAGCTGCTCGACGAGTTCGTCCTCGGTGGCGCCGCCGGGTGTCTGGGTGCAGAGCACCGGGGTGTAGCCGTGCCCGGCCAGCGCCTGTTCGACGGACTGCGCGAACGCCGGGAAGATCGGGTTGGTGAGCTCGGGCGTCACCAGTCCGATCAGCCCGGCGCTGCGCTGCCGCAGCCGTACGGGGCGTTCGTAGCCCAGGATGTCCAGCGCCGCGAGCACCCGCTGACGCGTGGTGTCCGCGACGCCCGGTTTCCCGTTGAGCACCCGGCTGACGGTCGCCTCGCTGACCGCTGCCTGGCCGGCGATGTCCGAGAGCCTCGGCGCACCACCGGTCCCGGGGCCCTTCTTCCGGATGTTGCCGGGCTCGGCCTGATCCGGAAGAGAGGCCCTGGGCGGGGGAACCGTCACACCGTCCACCACACCGTGGTGTCCGCGGGGAGCTCGATCTCGGCGCCGTCGGTGACGACCGGCGTGCTGGACAGCAGGACGGTGCCGCGCACAGGGACGCGCACCGGACGGCCCGTCGTGTTGACGGTGCAGATGAAGCCGGGGCGGGCGAAGACCAGCAGACCCTCGGGGGCCCGGAGCCACTCCACCGCGGTCCCGGCGCCGAGCCCCGGGTGCACCCGCCGGGCGGCGATCGCGGCCCGGTACAGCTCCAGCGTGGAGTCGGCGTCGCCGGTCTGCGCCTCGACGCTCAGAGCACCCCAGCTGTCGGGCTGCGGCAGCCAGCTGCCACCGCTGCCGAAGCCGTACGAGCTGCCCTCGCGGGTCCACGGAATCGGTACCCGGCAGCCGTCGCGGAATCCGTCCTGGCCCTCCGCGCGGAAGAATGACGGGTCCTGGCGGGCCTCGTCGGGCAGGTCGGTGACGTCGGGCAGGCCGAGCTCCTCGCCCTGGTAGACATACGCGGAACCGGGCAGCGCCAGCATCAACAGGGTGGCGGCGCGGGCCCGGCGCAGGCCCAGCGCGGGGTCTCCGGCCGTGCGGATCTGGGTGCCGAGGCCGGGCGGATTGGCGAACCGGGTGGTGTGCCTGGTCACGTCGTGGTTGGAGAGCACCCAGGTCGCGGGGGCGCCGACCGGGCGCATCGCGTCGAGCGAGGTGTCGATGACCTTGCGCAGCTCGGCGGCGTCCCAGGCGGTGGACAGGTACTGGAAGTTGAACGCCTGGTGCATCTCGTCGGGGCGCACGTAGTTGGCGGTGCGCTCGACGGTCGGGGTCCAGGCCTCGGCGACGGCGATGCGGTCGCCGGGGTATTCGTCGAGGATGGTGCGCCAGGAGCGGTAGATCGCGTGGACCCCGTCCTGGTCGAAGAACGGCATGACGTCGTTGCCGAGCAGCTTGAGCTGGTCGTGGGTGCCGAGGTCGGGCAGGCCGGCGGCCTTGACGAGGCCGTGGGCGACGTCGACGCGGAAGCCGTCGACGCCCATGTCGAGCCAGAAGCGCAGGATCGAGCGGAACTCGTCGGCGACGGCCGGGTGTTCCCAGTTGAAGTCGGGCTGCTCGGGTGCGAAGAGGTGGAGGTACCAGTCGCCGGGGGTGCCGTCCGGGTCGGTGGTCCGGGTCCAGGCGGGGCCGCCGAAGATGGACTCCCAGTCGTTGGGCGGGAGTTCGCCGTCCGTGCCCTTGCCGGGACGGAAGTGGTAGCGCTCGCGCAGCGCGGAGCCGGGGCCGTCCGCGATGGCACGCTTGAACCACTCGTGCTGGTCGGAGGAGTGGTTGGGCACCAGGTCCACAATGATCCGCAGGCCCAGCTCGTGGGCGTCCCGGATCAGCGCGTCGGCGTCCAGCAGGGTGCCGAACATGGGGTCGATGGCGCGGTAGTCGGCGACGTCGTAGCCCGCGTCGGCCTGCGGAGACGCGTAGAACGGACTGAGCCAGACCGCGTCGACACCGAGGCCCTTGAGGTACGGGAGTCTGCCGCGTACGCCTGCGAGATCGCCCATGCCGTCGCCGTTGCCGTCGGCGAAGCTCCGTGGATAGACCTGGTAGATCACCGCGTCCTGCCACCAGCCGGTCTGGTGGGCCGGAGCGTCGGCGGACGTGCCGGTGGAGGGGGCAGCGAGGTGCTGGGTCATGTCGTCCCTGGGGTGTCTGGGGTGGGGAGCGTCGCCGGACCGGGTCGGGATACCGGCGACGCCGTGACTTGGTGCGTGCGGGTCGTACGGGGCGGGCCGCGTCAGAGCCTGTCGGGTGAGCCCGGTCAGAGGTCGCCCGGCAGGCTCTCAGCCCTTGACGGCTCCGGCGGACATGCCGGTGACCAGGTGGCGCTGGGCGAAGAGGAAGACCAGGGCCGCGGGTATCGCGATCAGCACGGACGCGGCGGTCATCGCTCCCCACTGGGCTCCGTACTGGTTGACGAAGAGCTGCAGTCCGCCCGCGAGGGTGAGGTTGTCCTCGCCGACCATGAAAGCGGAGGCGTACGCCACTTCGCCCCACGCGGTGATGAAGGAGTAGAACGCGGTGACGGCGAGGCCGGGCTTGGCGAGCGGCAGGATGAGCCGCCAGAACGTGCCGAACGGGGTGAGGCCGTCGACCTGGCCCGACTCGTCGATCTCGCGCGGGATGGTGTCGAAGAAGCCCTTCATCATCCAGGCGCAGAACGGCACCGAGATGGTGAGGTAGGTGATGACGAGGCCGGCGGGCTGATTCAGCAGCCCCATGCCGGCCATGATGTTGTAGATCGGCACGATGAGGACGGCGACCGGGAACATCTGAGTGATCAGCAGCGTCCACATCAGCCCACGCTTGCCGGGGAAGCGGAAGCGGCTGACGGCGTAGCCGGTGGAGGCGGAGACGATGACGCCGAGAAGTGTGGTGAGCCCCGCGATGAGCAGGGAGTTGCCGAACCAGGTCAGGAACTTCGTGTTCTGGATCAGGTTCGTGTAGTTCTCGAACGTCGTCTCTTTGAAGAAGTCCGTGGTGGTCGCGTACGCGGCGGGCTTCAGCGAGGTGAGCAGGACCCACAGCACGGGGAAGACGGCGATCACGGACGCGACGACGAGCGTGAGGTGCAGCCCGACGGAGGCGATCGGCGAACGCTCGCCGCGCAGCCGGACCTTGCGCGCGGAGTGCCGCGCGGGGGTTGCGGGGGCGGCGGTTGCGGGGGCGGTGGTCACCAGTCGTCTCCCTGGGTGCGCAGGACTCGCCGGTAGACGGCGGCGAAGATCAGCAGGAGTACGAGGATCAGTACGCCCCAGGTGGAGGACTGCGCGAAGTCGCGCGGGCTGATCTCGAAGGAGAACTTGTACGCCTGGGTGACCAGGATCTGGGTGGCCTCACCGGGTCCGCCGCGGGTCAGCAGGAAGATCACCGGGAACATGTTGAAGGTCCAGATGGTGGAGAGCAGGATCACCGTGGTGGAGACCGGCCGCAGTCCGGGCAACGTGATGTGGCGGAACCGCTGCCAGGCGGTGGCGCCGTCCATCTCCGCGGCCTCGTACTGCTCACTGGGGATCGACTGCAGTCCGCCGAGCAGCGCGACCATCATGAACGGCACACCGAGCCAGACGTTGACGGTGATGACGGAGAACTTCGCCCAGGTGGGGTCGTTCAGCCAGGGTATGGCGTCGATTCCGCCGCCGGAGAGGATCTTGTTGAGCAGCCCGCGGTCCTTGTTGTAGAGGAACCGCCAGGCGAAGACGGAGACGAAGCCGGGGATGGCCCAGGGCAGGATGAGTGCCATCCGGTACACGGAGCGGCCGGCGATCCGGCGGTTGAGGATGTTGGCGAGGGCCATGCCGAGGGAGAAGGTGATGGCCACACAGGAGACCGTCCACACCAGGGTCCAGCCGAGCGTGCCGAGGAACTGGTCGCCGGTGATCGCCTCGGTGTAGTTGTCCAGGCCCACGAACTTGTACGTGGCGGGCATGTGGTTGACACCGATGGACCGGGCGACGTTGCGCTCGTTGGCGTCGGTCATCGACAGGTAGATGCCGCGGACCAGCGGATAGCCGATGATCACGCCGATCACGACGACGACCGGGGCGACCATGGTCCACGCGTACCAGTGGGTCGACAGGGCCCGCCGGAGCCTGCTCGGCGGCGGGGGGTTGCCAGTACCGCGGCTCCGGCCGCGGGCGACGTCGTCGCCCGCGGCCTTCGCCACCGACTGGCTGGTGTGGACAGCCATCAGCCGGCCTGCCTTCCTGTTACTTCCAGCCCTCGAGGAGCTTGCGGTAGGAGTCGCCGGTCGTCTTGACGGCCTTCTCCGGCGTCGTCTGGCCGGTGAGGACCTTGGTGTACTCGGTGACGAGCGGCGCGAAGAGGCTGCCGGTCTCCGGGATCCAGGGGCGCTCGACGGCGGTCTCGACGACGGGCTTGAAGAAGCCGACGATCTCGTTGTCGATGACGTCCTGCTTGGCGTAGGCGGAGGTACGGGTCGGCAGGAGGCTCAGCTCCTTGGTGACCTTGGCCTGGGTGTCCGCGGACGTCATGTAGTCGACGAACGCGTAGGAGGCGTCGAGGTTCTTGGAGCCCGCGTAGACGGCCAGGTTGTGACCGCCCTGCGGGGCGCCCTGCGCGGCGGAGCCGGCCGGGACCGGGGCGATGCCCAGGTTGGCCTTGTCCTTGAACTCCTTGCCGGCGTAGGTGTCGGCGACGGCCCACGGGCCGTTGATGATCATGGCGACCTTGCCGTCCTTGAAGGACGACTGCATGTTCTCCCAGCCGTCCGTGGCATCGGTCTTGGCCGCACCGGAGTCGACGAGGTCCTTGACGACCTTCATCGCCTTGACGCCCTCGGGGTTGTCGATGGTGACGGACTTGGTGGAGGCGTCGACCATGTCGCCGCCCTCGCCGTAGAGGAAGGAGAGGAACCAGTACGCGTCGTCGCCGCGCAGGTACATGCCGGTCTTGCCGGTCTTGTCCTTGATCTTCTTGGAGACGGTCTTCAGCTCGTCGACGGTCTTGGGGACCTCGACGCCGGCCTCCTTGAAGATCTTCTTGTTGTAGAAGATGCCCATGGAGTCGATGACCTGCGGCACCGCGTACGTCTTGCCGTTGTACTTGGTGGACGCGGCGGCCTGCTTCAGGAAGTCGTCCTGGTTCTTCAGCGCGGGGGTGCCGTCGAGCGGGGCCAGGTAGCCGAGATTCGCGAAATCGGGGGTCCAGGCGACCTCGGAGCGGATGACGTCGGGCGCGTCGGAGCCGGACTGCGCGGCGTTCTTGAACTTGTTCTGCGCGTCGCCGAAGGGCACGTTGACGTACTTGATGTGGACCTTCGGGTGCTGCTTGGTGAAGTCCTCGGCGATCTTCTTGAAGACCTTGTCCTCGCTGCCCACGGTAGAGGTGTCCCACCACGTCACCGTGCCGGAGAGCTCGCCCGAGCCCTTGCTGGTGCCGTCGGACTTGTCGTCACTGCCGCAGGCGGTCGCCGCGAGCGCCAGGGCCGCGACCAGGGCGGTGGCCGTTATGCCACGTCGCATCTGAACTCCTTCAACTGCCGTACCGCTCCGTCGCGGCGCCGGGTCGACGTGAACGTAACAAGGATGAAAGAACGCCGAAAGAGTTTGCGGAAGATTTCTGCAAGCCCCGACGATCGTTACATTCGCGTGTCCTCACGGTTGCCGTCAAGCCTCTTGACGGGAGGTGTCGATCCCTGGCAGTGGCAGGCCACAGCCCGTAATCCCGTAGTGCGACGATCTGACCGCGGTCCGCGAACCGGGCTCGCAAGTCTTTGCAAGATGTTGCCGCGACGGAGCCCCGGACCACTCCACAGGCGTGGTCGCCCGATTCCTGCGGATGGTGGGCAATCCGACATACGCCCGGTACAGTCCACTTCCATGACCGCACGGCTTGCCGATATCGCAACTCAGGCGGGGGTCAGCGAAGCGACGGTCAGCCGTGTACTGAACGGCAAGCCCGGTGTTGCAGCGGCCACCCGTGAATCAGTCCTCGCCGCGCTCGACGTTCTGGGCTACGAACGTCCCGTACGGCTGCGCAGGCGCAGCGCGGGACTGGTCGGGCTGATCACGCCCGAGCTGGAGAACCCCATCTTCCCGGCGCTGGCGCAGGTGATCGGCCAGGCGCTGACCCGGCAGGGCTACACCCCGGTGCTGGCGACCCAGACCCCCGGCGGCTCCACCGAGGACGAACTGACCGAGATGCTGGTCGACCGCGGCGTCTCGGGCATCATCTTCGTCTCCGGGCTGCACGCCGACACCTCTGCCGATATGCAGCGCTACGAGCAACTGCGCGCCCAGGGCGTCCCGTTCGTCCTGGTCAACGGCTTCTCGCCCAAGGTCCAGGCGCCGTTCATCTCGCCGGACGACCGGGCCGCGATGCGGCTCGCCGTGACGCACCTGGTGTCACTGGGCCATCAGCGGATCGGCCTGGCGGTCGGGCCGAAGCGGTTCGTGCCGGTCCTGCGCAAGATCGAGGGCTTCCGGTCCACCGTGCAGGAGCAGTTGAACCTCACCGCGGACGAGGTGGAGGAGCTGATCCAGCACTCACTGTTCACGCTGGAGGGCGGGCAGGCCGCGGCGTCGGCACTGATGGAGCGGGGTTGCACGGCGGTGGTGTGCGCGAGCGACATGATGGCGCTCGGTGCGATCAGGGCCGCCCGCCGGCTGTCGCTGGAGGTGCCGCGCGATCTGTCGGTGGTGGGCTTCGACGACTCGCCGCTCATAGCGTTCACCGATCCGCCGCTGACGACGATCCGTCAGCCGGTCACGGCGATGGGCCAGGCCGCCGTGCGCACCCTCCTTGAGGAGATCGGCGGCACACCCGCCCCGCACAGCGAGTTCGTCTTCATGCCCGAGCTGGTCGTTCGCGGTTCAACGGCCGCGGGCCCCGGCCCCGCTCCCGCCGCCCCCGGACCTCCTCCAGGTTCGCACGCCCGCCCCTAGGCCCTGTCCTGCACACAGATGTACGGCCCGGATCCGACCGGAGAATGATCGGGCGGGAAGGACATTTCTGGCAGACTCTGTCCCTATGGGTGAATTGAGCGTGACGTCACAGGAAGCCCGGTTGGAGGCCACCCCGTCACGCATCGTGGACGAGGCGGCCCCGGCGGCGGACGCGGAGCAGAACGCCGGACGGCGCGACAGCGGCCTGGTGAGACTTCGTTCCCCGCGTTCCCTGCGCTCCTTGCGGTCGCCGCGCCGGCCACGCGTCTGGTTCGAAATCCTGCTGATCGCGGCCAGTTACTGGGTGTACTCCCTGGTGCGCAACGCCGTCCCGGAACAGCGGGCCGACGCGCTGCGCAACGCCGACCGGATCTGGTCGGTCGAGACCTACCTGGGCATCGCCGTCGAGCAGACGGTCAACCACGCGGTGGATTCCGTGACATGGCTGATCGTGTCGATGAACTACTACTACGCGACGCTGCACTTCGTCGTCACCGGCTGCGTGCTGGTGTGGCTGTTCCACCGTCACCCCGGCCGTTACGCGGCGGCCCGTCTGGCCCTGTTCGCCACCACGGCCGTGGCGCTGCTCGGCTACTACCTGTATCCGCTCGCACCGCCCCGGCTGATGAGCGGCGGCCACTTCATCGACACCGTACTGGTCCATCAGACCTGGGGTTCGATGGCCTCGGGCAACTTCAAGAACATGTCGAACCAGTACGCGGCCATGCCCTCGATGCACATCGGCTGGTCGCTCTGGTGCGGCCTGACCCTCTTCGCACTGGCCTCCGCGCCCTGGGCCCGCGTCCTGGGCCTTCTCTACCCGGCGGTCACCCTGCTCGTGATCGTGTCGACCGCCAACCACTTCTGGCTGGACGCGCTGGGCGGCCTGCTGTGTCTGGCCACCGGTTACGCGGTCTCCTACGGCTGGTACGGCTCGCTGCCGCACCACCTCGCGAAGCGGGTGCCGCTGCCGCTGGAGAGGCCGCGGCCGGCCGCCCTGCCCGCGGGCGCGGCGGGACACAACTGAGCGGACCGGGGTCCGGGGCGGCGCCCCGGAAGGCCCGCGCGGCGCAGCCCCTCACGCCCCGTAGAACCGCTCCTCCACCACCGCCCGCGCCCGCCGTGTAATCCGCCGGTAGTCGTCCAGCATGTCCCCGACATGCCCCGGCTCGTACCCCAGGTACCGCCCCACCGCGGTGAGTTCACGCGGCCCCGACGGGAATGTGTCGCCCGGTCGCCCCCGTACCAGCATCACCGCGTTGCGGACCCGTGTCGCCAGCACCCACGCCTCGTCCAGGGTCTGCGCGTCCTCGCCCGGGATCAGCTCGGCGGCACATGCCGCGGCCAGCGCCTCGCGGGTACGGGTCGTCCGCAGCCCCGGCTCCGCCCAGCCGTGCTGCATCTGCATCAGCTGGACCGTCCACTCGACATCGCTCAGCCCGCCGCGCCCCAGCTTGGTGTGGAGGGTCGGATCCGCGCCGCGCGGCAGCCGTTCGGACTCCATCCGGGCCTTCAGACGGCGGATCTCACGGACCGCGTCCTCCCCGAGCCCCTCCATCGGGTACCGCAGCGGATCGATCAACTCGATGAATTCACGGCCGAGTTCCCCGTCGCCCGCCATCGGCTCGGCGCGCAGCAGCGCCTGGCTCTCCCAGACCAGCGACCAGCGCCGGTAGTAGGCCTTGTACGACATCAGCGTACGCACCAGCGGCCCGCTCTTGCCCTCCGGCCGCAGATCCGCGTCGATCATCAACGGCGGGTCGGCGGAGGGTAGTTGCAGCAGTTTCCGCATCTCGGAGACCACTTGGTTCGCGGCCTGCGCCGCCTCGTGGTCGTCGACGCCCTCGCGTGGTGAGTGGACGAACAGCACATCGGCGTCGGAGCCGTATCCGAGCTCGTGTCCGCCGAACCGGCCCATGCCGATGACCGCGAACCGGGTGGGCAGGGTGTCCCCCCATTGTTCGCGTACGACGGCGCGCAGGGCGCCCGCGATCGTGACGGCGTTCAGATCGGTGACCGCGTTGCCGACCCGGTCGACGAGGGCCCCTGGGTCCTGCTCGGCTGGGCGCTCCTCCGTACCGTACGAGCCGATGAGGTCCGCGGCCGTGGTCCGGAACAGCTCGCGCCGCCGCACCCCGCGCACCGCGGCGACGGCGGATTCGGCGCCCTTCGCCCGCCCCACCGCGGCCAGCACCTCCTGCTCCAGGTGCTCCCTGCCGCGCGGCTTCAGGCCCTGCGGGTCGCCGAGTATCGCCACCGCCTCGGGCGCTCGGAGCAGCAGGTCGGGGGCGAGCCGGCCGGCCGAGAGCACCCGGGCGAGGTTCTCCGCGGCGGCGCCCTCGTCCCGCAGCAGCCGCAGGTACCAGGGGGTCTTGCCGAGTGCGTCGGACACCTTGCGGAAGCCGAGCAGCCCGGCGTCGGGGTCGGCGGAGTCCGCGAACCAGCCGAGCAGCACCGGCAGCAGGGTGCGCTGGATGGCGGCCTTGCGGGTCACCCCGGACGACAGCGCCTCCAGGTGCCGCAGCGCGGCGGCCGGGTCGGCGTAACCGAGGGCTTCGAGCCGGTGCTCGGCCGCCTTCGCGCTGAGCCGGGACTCACCGGGCGCGAGCTGGGCGACGGCGCCCAGCAGCGGCCGGTAGAACAGCTTCTCGTGCAGTCGTCGCACCACGGAGGCGTGCCGCTTCCACGCCTGGTTGAGTTCGGTGATCGGGTCCATGCGCATCCCGAGGGAGCGTCCGATCCGCCGCAGATCCGCCTCACCCTCGGGGACCAGATGGGTGCGGCGCAGCCGGTAGAGCTGGATGCGGTGCTCCATGGCACGCAGGAAGCGGTACGCGTCGTCCAGCTGGGCGGCGTCCACCCGTCCCACGTAGCCGCCCGCGGCGAGCGCCCGCAGGGCGTCCAGCGTGGAGCCGCTGTGCAGGGTCGTGTCGTTGCGGCCGTGCACCAGCTGGAGCAGTTGTACGGCGAATTCCACGTCCCGCAGCCCGCCGGGGCCGAGCTTGATCTCACGGTCGACGCGGTCGGCGGGGATGTTGTCGACGACGCGGCGGCGCATCTTCTGCACGTCGGCGACGAAGTTCTCGCGGTCCGCGGCCTGCCACACGAGCGGCGAGACGGCCTCGACGTACTCCGCACCCAGCTCGGGATCGCCGGCCACCGGCCGGGCCTTGAGGAGCGCCTGGAACTCCCAGGTCTTGGCCCAGCGCTGGTAGTACGCGAGATGCGAGGACAGCGTCCGTACGAGGGGTCCGTTGCGGCCCTCGGGACGGAGGTTGGCGTCGACGGGCCAGATGGTGCCCTCGACGGTCGTGTCGGAGCAGATCCGCATCATGTGCGCGGCCAGCCGGGTGGCGGCCTGTACGCCCGCGCTCTCCTCGACGCCGTCGGCCGGTTCGGCGACGAAGATGACGTCGACGTCGGAGACGTAGTTCAGCTCGTGGCCGCCGCACTTGCCCATCGCGATGACGGCGAGCCGGCACTGCGCGGCGTCGGCGGGTGCGGCCGTACGGGCGATGGCGAGCGCCGCGCGCAGGGTCGCCGTGGCCAGGTCGGCCAGTTCCGCAGCGGTCTCGGCGACGTTCGTCGTACCGCACACGTCGCGGGCCGCTATGGCCAGCAGGCACCGGCGGTAGGCGACGCGCAGCGAGTCGGGGTCGTCGGCCCCGGCGAGCCCCTGCTCGAATTCGGGCACCCCGGGGTGCAGATCCGCGGCCTCGTAGGTGACGAGCGCCTGCCAGTCGCGGGGGTGGCGGCCCAGATGGTCGCCGAGTGCCTCGGACGCCCCGAGCACGCCGAGCAGCCGGTCCCGCAGCGGTTTGGCGGTGACGAGGGTGTCCAGCAGGATCTGCCGCTCGTCCGGCTCCTCGGCCTCCACGAGGCGAACGACCCCGCGCAGTGCCAGATCGGGGTCGGCGGTGGCCCCGAGGGCGTCGAGCAGCACCGGATCGGAGCGTACGGAGGACAGCTCGGGCAGGTCGAGGAGCCGCTCCGCGGCGGACGGGTCGGTGAAACCGTGCCGCAGCAGTCGGGTGAACGTGCTGCTCCTGCGCCCCGGCACCGTCGTCATTCCGTGCTCTCCTGCTCGCCGCCCACACACCATCCAGCGTTCCGAGCCTAGCCCCGCACCGATGAATTCGGCGCAGGTGCGCGGTCCACACTTCGCAGGCAGGATCGCTTCGAGGACCCGACCGGGAGGCCCGCATGTCAGGATTCGAACCCGTCGCCGAGCTGGATGCCCGTTACAGCGCCGAGGGCGCGACAGCGAGCCCGTGGCCCGCGGCCGAGGAACTGCTGACCAGGGCGGAGATCTACTGGCTGAGCACGGTTCGGCCGGACGGCCGCCCGCATGTCACCCCGCTGATCGGGGTGTGGTCGCAGGGCGCGCTGCACTTCAGCACGGGGGCGTCGGAGCGCAAGGGCCTGAATCTGGCCGCCAACCCGGAGGTGGTGCTGACGACCGGCCACAACACCCTTTCGGAGGGGCTCGACGTGGTGGTCGAGGGCCGGGCGGAAAGGGTGACGGACGAGGACCGGCTGCACCGGCTGGCCGCGGCCTGGGAGTCGAAGTACGGCCCGCAGTGGCACTTCGACGTCCAGGACGGCACGTTCCGGCACGCGGGCCATGTGGCGCTGGTGTTCGAGGTGCCGCCGCGTACGGCCTTCGGCTTCGGCAAGGGCACCCGGTTCAGCCAGACGCGGTGGCGGTTCGGCTGAGCGGCGGGGCCGCGCGTGCCCGGCTCGCCGTACGCCGGTGCTCTCCCGCGGGCATCGAACAGACGTCGAGCGGGCGACACGGTCCCCGGCCGCCGCGCGACCGAGGACGGTCCGGTCCGGTCGATCCGGTCGAACGTTTCCGCTCGATCCGGTCGATCCGGTCGATCCGGTCCGGTTGATCCGATCCGGTCGGTCAGCGGGAAGAGGGACGCGAGCGCACCGACAGCAGCCAACCCCGTCCGGGTGCGACCGGGACCGGCTCGCCCGCCGCGAAGACGCGCTCCGGCTGGAACGCCTCGATTGCGGGCGCATACGCAGCCACCGGACCGTCGGCGTCCGTCAGCACGCACTCCACCGGCTCCGCCGCCCACGACGCGACCGCGGTCACGGTCCCGCCGGGCCCCTCCCAGGTGGAGGCGAGCACATCGTCCCGGCCGGTGGCCACAGGCGTCTCATCGGCCCACCAACCCGTCAGCTCCGCCTCGGTCATCCGTAGTTCGTCGAAGGCCCGCCACAGAGGACGTACATCGGTCATCGGGGCGCGTGCCGTCATCCCGAAGACCAGGCCCCGCCACGGATTGCCGCCGCCCTCCAGCATCTCGCCCATCAGCCCGAAGGGGATCCCGGACAGCTCGACCAACCAGTACGCCGGGTCGGTGCCCTTGTAGTCGAACAGCTCTCCCAGCCAGAGCCGATCGGTGTACGGCATCAGCTCCGCGTACAGATTGGCGCTGGACGCGAAGCCGTCCGGCTCCCGGTACTGGTTGCAGGAATGCAGATCTACCAGGGGCGCCGTGTCACCCGCGCGGGCGAGCGTCTTGCGTACCCGCTTCATGGTGGTCCTGTCGTACGCCACGTCGTCGAGATAGAGGCCGTCGACCCCGATCCGACGGCGGAGCCGGTCGATGCCGCACACATAGGAGTTGTGCCAGCGCGAGTCGCCCGAGGTCACCACGGCCACGTCGGCGACATCGGGGGCCACCCAGCCGGGGACGTAGTCCGTGCCCAGATGCTCGTGCAGCCAGGCGTGTCCGCCGCCGGGCCCCGGCGCCAGGACTTCGCTGCCGAGGGAGGCCAGGACGGGCAACTCCGGATTGTGCCTGGTCAGCTCGCGGACCGTGTCGTACACCTTGACACGGATTCCGAGCCGGTGTGCCTCGGTGGTGTAGTCCCGCAGTACGTCGGCGGCGAGCAGCGGGTCGTTGATGTACGGGTTGGGAGGCGTGGCGTGATGGATGTTGACGACATTCGCACCGTACGCGGCGACCTCGGCAGGTGTGGCGTACCCGTGGAAGTAGCGCTCGGCGAGCTGGAGCCCGGGCCGGATCGGCTTGAACGGGGTGAGCAGCAGCCGCAGTTCGAAGCAGCGGCGCTCCCCGACCGCCATCCGGAACGGGCCGCTGTACGCGGTCACCGTCCGCACCCCGTCCTCGGTGCGCAGCCGGACCCCGCCGCTGCCGTCGCCGGCCCAGGAGCGCGGCGTGACCAGAGGCTTCTCGCGGTAGTAGTTGGTGTTCAGGGGCCGCGCGTATCGCTCGTCGCGCAGCGACACCTGCACACCGGCCGAGGGGGCGCCGATCCAGAGGGCGTCCTGGTTGCGGGTGGCGGTGTCCCACTGCCAGTCGTACGTCTCGGGGCAGACCTGTCCCGGCAGTCCCAGGCCCATCGCATACCGCGCGATCCCGCCCCGGACCGGCACGTCGAGCCGTACATCGAGGGACAGGTCGTCGACCGCCTCGACGGTGGTACGTACGACGAGGAAGCCGTCTGCCTCCAGCGCGCCCTCGGTGCACAGCCGGAGCCCGGGACCGGTGGCCCCGGTGGACCAGCTCACGCGCGCCGGCCCGGTCCGGTCGAGCTCCAGCGGACCGTGGTCGAGCGGGTGGCCGACCGTGAGGGCGACCGGCCCGGCCAGCAGATCGCGCTCCGGCCCGTCGGCGCCCGTCACCCGTGAGGTGAACGACGAGGTGAGCCGCTGCGGCAGCCCGGCGGGGCCGATCTCCACCGCCCGGCCGAGGATCTCCAGCCGGTGCCCGGCCACCTTCACCGGGGTGAACGGCGGGACGACCTCGTCGTCCTGGCCGAGCGTCGAGTCCAGCCAGCGCAGCCGGGCCAACCGTGCGGGCTCCCCGGCGCCGTGGTCGGTGACGGCCTCCGGCCCGACGGTGATCCGCAGCGGCAGCATCCGCTCCGCGGTGCCGTGGGCGCGTACGGCGATCTCACCCTCGTACGTGCCGGGTTCGGCATCCCGCGGGATGTCCAGGCCGAACCAGAGCGCGTGGACGTGCCCCACGGGGACATCGATCCGGTTCTCGAACGGCTCCCCGCGTGCGTCGGTGCCGCCCGCGCTGAGAGACCGGACGGGGAACGGCAGCCCGCGGACCTCGGTGCGGACCTCCGTCAGTGTCCGCACCGCGTACACCCCGGCCTGCAGCACATAGAACTCGCCGAGCGCCGCCGCACCCGCGAACGGGGCGAACGGCACGGCACCGGCCCAGCGGGCGGGCAGCCGGTCGTAGCGGCCCAGTGGACGGCCGCGGTCCTCGCCGAACAGCAGGAAGGGCTCGTCCGGGCGGTCCGCGGTCAGCGCCGCGCACTCATCAGCGGTGGCCGCGAAGCCCAGCGGGGCGAAGGAGTCGACGGCGCTCGCGGCCTCGTATCGGAACGCTTCCGCACGCGGCAGCCTCGCCCAGACGTCGTCGTCCGGCCGGTGCAGACCGCAGCGGTGCACCCAGCCGGGGTCGGCGGTCGCTGCCGGATTCCGGTAGGCGGCCTGCGGATAGTGCGGTCGGCCCGTGTGTGCGTACGGCAGATAGTGCACGGCATAGTCGCCCGGACCTTCCACCGGCTCGAAGGCGATCCGGCCGCGCTCGGCGGTCACCTCGATCCGCACCGTGTTCCGGACCCGTCGGCCGGACGGCGCGAGGACCACGACGTCCACCGCCTCGGGGTCCGGGTCCCTGCGCCGCCACGGCAGTTCGGCCCCGAACACGGGGCCGCCCGAGGGTGCACGTACCAGGATCCGGTGGTTGCCGTACACGTCGCTGTCCCATGAACCGAGCCCGCACTCCAGCTCGGGATGACCCTGCTCACCCATGCCGCACTCCCTCAAGGGCGCTATTTATTAGATAAGTTGCTCAATCGCCATGGGCCACCATGGAGAGCCGTCGATCATGCTGTCAAGGGAGACGTCATGGACCGGGGTGGGGACGCCTCGCTGCTGCGTCGGCTGAACACGGCCGCCGCACTGCGGGTGATGCGGGAACGTGACGACGTCACCGTGCCGGAACTCGCCGGGCTGATCGGGGTGTCCCGGCCGACCGCCCAGGACCTCACGGCGCAACTGCTGCGTGAGGGCAGGCTGGTGGAGCTCGGGGCCAACAGCGGCGCAGTGGGGCGCCCGGCCCGCCGGTTCCGGTTCCGGGCCGAGGCCGGACATGTCATCGGCGTGGACATCGGGGCGCACAAGGTGCTGGTCCACGCCGTTGACCTGCTCGGCCGCACGGTCGCCGCGGAACGGGTCGCCGTCACCCCCGCCATGACCGCCCGAAGACGGCTGAAGGCCGTCCGAGAGGCGATCGAGGCGTGTCTGTCCAGGCCGGAGACCGCCGAGGTGCGGCCGCTGGCCACCGGAATCGGCACCAGCGGCATGGTGGATCTCGCCGGCCGGGTGGTGCGGAGCACCGCGCTGCCCGGCTGGACCGGACTCGACCTGGGGCGCGAGCTCGCCGAATGCGCCCCGGAGCCGGTGCTGGTGGGCAACGACATCCAGCTGGCGACGCTCGCCGAATGCGCCGGCGGGGTGGCCGTCGGCGTACGGGACGCCATCTACCTGTACGTGGGCAACCGCCCCGGCATCGGCCTCTGGCTGCACGGCCGGCTCCACCGGGGTCACGGCGGCGCCGCGGGCGAACTGCTGCCCCCCGACGGCTGGTCGGCCGCCTACCGACGGCTTCTGGACTGGGCCGCCGGGCACCAGGGCGCCGAGCTGCCCACCCGGGACAGCGCCGCCCGCGCCGTGGTCGAGGCCGCGGCGGCCGGGGACGGCGGCGCACGGTATGCCCTGCGCGCCTTCGCCGAGTCGCTCGCCGCGTGCCTGGCGCCCCACGTCGCCGCGCTCGATCCGGAACTGGTGGTGCTCGGCGGCGGCATCTCCCGGGCCGGCGCGCTGCTCAGCGAGCCGTTCGCCGCGGCACTCGCCGCCCACTGCCCGAACGCACCATCCGTGCGGAACTCTGCACTCGGTGAGGAATCAACAGCAATCGGGGCAGCCCGGCTGGCATTGGAGCACGCCGATCACGCCGTGCAGAAAAGTCCAACTTCACAGGACTGATTGGCTGTTGACGTACCGGCTCGACGCTTCGATGATGTGGCCACTCTTTTCAGAAAGTTGGTTTCTAAACTCGTCGTGCCGTCAGGCCAGGGAGTACGTGTGACATCCCCTGCAACAACGCGCAGCCCCCGGGCCGCGTCCCCACCCGAGCCCAGCTCCGAGACGGGCCGGCCACCGCTGCGGCGGACACCCCTGCGGGTCCGGCTGCGCAACAACTGGGTGATGCTCGCCCTGATGGCCCCGGGCCTGCTCTACTTCTCCGTCTTCTTCTACGTGCCGATGCTCGGCAACATCGTCGCCTTCCAGGACTACCAGCCGTTCCTCGGCTTCAAGGACAGCCCTCTGGTGGGCCTCGCCAACTTCCAGGAGCTCTTCGCGGACCCGGCGTTCTGGGAGTCCGTACGCAACACCCTGGCATTCGCCGCACTGCAACTGATCTTCTTCTTCCCCGCCCCGCTGGCCCTCGCGCTCCTCATCAACAGCCTGGTCAGCAGCCGCGTCAAGAGGTTCGTGCAGAGCGTCGTCTATCTCCCGCACTTCATCTCCTGGGTACTGGTCGTCGCCCTCTTCCAGCAGGTGCTCGGCGGCGCGGGACTCATCAGCAACTTCCTGACCGACCACGGACTTTCGCCCCTCGATGTGATGACCGACCCGGGCACCTTCCCGATCCTGATCACCGCACAGGTGATCTGGAAGGACATCGGCTGGGGCATGATCATCTATCTGGCGGCGCTCGCCGGTGTCGACCAGAGCCTTTACGAATCGGCGGCCGTGGACGGCGCCGGACCCTGGCGGCGCATGTGGCATGTCACACTGCCGGCCGTCCGCGGGGTCACGATCATGCTGCTCGTGCTGCGCCTCGGCGACGTACTGTCCGTCGGTTTCGAACAGTTCCTGCTGCTGCGCGACGCGGTGGGCGCCCGGGCCGCCGAGGTCCTCGACACCTACGTCTACTACCACGGCGTGGTCTACGGCGACTGGGGCATCGGCGCCGCCGCCGGCCTGGTCAAGGGCGTGGTCGGCGCACTCATGATCTGGGGTGCCAACCGGCTCGCCCACGCATTCGGAGAGCAAGGGGTGTACAGCAAATGAGCATCGGACTGCCCCTGTTGAAGCCCCGGCCCGCCGACCGCCGGGCCGCCTGGGAAGAGCCGCCCACCCGGCTGGGCTCGGCCGCCAAGGCCGTCGTCATCACCGTCATCGTGGCCGTGATGACGCTGCCGTTCCTCGTCGTGCTCTCCACCAGCCTCGCCTCCCGCAAGGAGGTCACGGCCGCCGGCGGATACGTTCTCTTCCCGACCGAGCCAACCCTGCAGGCCTACCGCACGATCCTCTCGGGCGGCCTGGTCACCCGTGCCGTCACCGTCAGCGTCTTGGTCACCGGGGTCGGCACAGCGCTCTCCCTGCTGACGACCATCGCGCTGGCCTACGCGCTGAGCAAGCGCGGTGTACCCGGCAGTAAACCCGTCCTGCTGCTCGTCCTGTTCACTCTGCTCTTCGCCCCCGGCATGATCCCGATGTACGTGCTGGTCAAGGAACTCGGGCTGCTCGACTCGTACTGGGCGCTGATCCTGCCGGGCCTGGTCAACGCCTTCAACCTGGTGGTGATGCGGGCCTTCTTCATGAACATCCCCGACGAGCTGTACCAGGCCGCCCGGATCGACGGTGCGGGCGACTGGCGGATCCTCACCCGGATCGTGCTGCCCCTCTCGAAGGGCGTCATCGCCGTCGTCGGGCTCTTCTACGCCGTGACGTACTGGAACGCGTTCTTCAACGCGATGCTCTACCTCAACGACTCCGGGAAGTGGCCGATTCAGCTACTGCTGCGGACCTATGTGGTGCAGAACAAGCAGATGGCGGCCGACCAGCTCGGCGTGAGCCATCTGCCGCCCCAGCAGTCGATCTCCATGGCGGTCGTCATGCTCGCGCTGATCCCGATCCTGCTGGTCTACCCGTTCCTCCAGAAGTACTTCACCAAGGGCGTGCTCACCGGCGCCATCAAGGGCTGAGAGGAGCTCACAAAATGGGAGTCCGATCAGCTCGCGGCGTCTGGTACGTGCGATCGCAAGGCGCCGGCAGGTCCTTGGATGGGGTCTCCCCTGCTCTTCAAGAGCTTGGGGAAGGAGCTACTAGGGCATTTCGGCAACGCAGCGAGCGTGCACGCCAGGCGTCGCGAGCCGGGCGCCCATTTTATGAGCTCCTCTGAGCCACACCGCTCATCCGTCCCCCTCTCACCCCGTTGCGGAGATTTCCCATGACCGGCATGTCCCGACGCACCTTCTTGAGCCTGAGCACCGCCGTCGCGGCGGGCTCGGCCACCACCTTCCTCACCGGCTGCGGCTCGTCCACGGCAGGCAAGGGCGAGGCCGCATCGGCCAAGGTGAAGCTTCCGTCGTACATCCCCTTCACCAAGATCAAGCCCGACCTGGCGCCCAGCAGCAAGGGTCTGTCCGCGGGCTTCCTCTCCTACCCCGAGGAGCTCGTCCGGAGCGTCGCGAAGACCCCCGGCGACGGCTCCAAGGTCACGCTGCTCACCGAGATCTGGGTGCAGCCGCCGCTGCCCAAGGGCAGCAACGACCACTGGCAGAAGGTCAACAAGGAGCTCGGCATCGACCTCACCGCCATCCTGGGAACCGACCCCGGCTACGAGGAGAAGTTCCCCGCCATCATCGCGGGCGGCGATCTGCCCGACCTGATGTGGATACCGCCGAACCAGGGCCTTCAGCACATCGCCCAATTGCTGGAGGGCGAATGCGCGGACATCACGGAGTACGTCTCCGGGGACGCGGTCAAGGACTATCCGAACCTCGCCGCGATGACGCCCGCGCACTGGAAGACCGCGGTCGTCAACGGAAAGGTCTGGGGCGCACCGAGCCCGTATCCGACCCTGGGACAGGTGTACGGCGGCAACCCGCGGATCTGGGACAAGGCGGACGGGTTCTCCGCGAGCAGCACCGATGAGTTCCTCGCCAAGTGCAAGGAGGTCACCGGCGGAAAGGTGTGGGCGCTCGAGCCGATCTACTCGAACGCCGTCAGCGTACTGAGCCAGTGTTACGGAGCCCCCAACAAGTGGGCCCGGGAGAAGGACGGGTCGGTCACCTTCTGGATGGAGTCGGACGAGTACGCGGAGGCCCTGAACTTCGTCCAGAAGCTGAAGAAGGCCGGCGTCTTCTATCCCGGCGACCCGAAGATGGCCGACGCCTATCTGAAGATGGCCCAGGGGTCCATCGGCGCGGTCGTCTACGCCAACCCGTCGGGCGCCCGCAAGGACACGCGCACCAACGACCCCTCCCTGGCCGCCGAGATCCTCATCTCCTTCGACGCGGACGGCCACAAGGCCAACGCCCACTACCACGCGTTCGGCACCATCGGGTACACCGCGATCAAGAAGGGCAGCGAGAAGCGTGTACGCATGCTGCTCGACGTGCTCAACTACCTCGCGGCGCCGTTCGGCTCGAAGGAGCGCGAGTTCCTTGAATTCGGCGAGGAGGGCGCCGACTTCACCTACGACAAGCAGGGCTTCCCACAGCGCACCAAGAAGGGCAAGCAGCAGGTCGAGGGGTTGTTCAGCGGCTTGACCACGGCGACGACATCGCCCTTCGTGCTCGCCCCCTCGCTCTTCCCCGGCACACATGGCGCCGACGACGTCCGCGACATCTACGCAGTCGAGCAGAAACTGATCGAGACCGCCATTCCGAACGCCGCCGTCGGCCACTACTCCGACGCCTACACCCAGTACTACGGCCGTATGTCGATCGAGGCCAACGACCTCATCAACGACATCGTGGCCGGGCGCAAGAGGATGAGCGAGTGGAAGCCCTTCTGGTCGGCATGGGGCCCCAGGGGCCTGGACCAGATGAAGAAGCAGTACCAGAAGTCCCTCGACCAGAACTCCTGACGGTCCGGAAGGCCGGACCCGGCGCAACGCAGCCGACGGTCCGCGGAACGACGGTGCCGGGCCGCCGCCCCGCCTGGGAATCGACCTGGACGCCGGGACGGCGGTGGCCCGGCGGCAGCCGGAATCCCGAGCCGGGACCGGACCGGGCCGCCCCTGCGCCCGTCCGCGCTCAGTTCGCGGACGGCTCCGGCCGGGTCGCGATGACGACGGTCGCGTACAGCTCGTCGGAGGTGACCACGCGCGGGATCAGGCCGCTGCGGGCGACGGTCTCCTCGGCCCGGGCCGCCTGCCGTTCGCTCGTCTCGACCAGCAGATGCCCGCCCGGTGCCAGCCACCGCGCGGCCTCGGCGGTGACCCGCCGCAGGACGTCGAGGCCGTCCCTTCCCCCGTCGAGTGCCACGCGCGGTTCGTGGATACGGGCTTCCGGGGGCAGCAGTTCGACGTCCTCCGTCGGTACGTACGGCACATTGGCGAGCAGTATCTCCACCCGGCCGCGCAACGATCCGGGGAGCGGCTCGAAGAGGTCGCCCTCGTACACCCGGCCGGTGTCGGCGATGTTGCGGCGGGCGCACCGGACGGCTGCGGGTTCGACGTCGGTGGCGTGCAGTTCGATGTGGTCCAGGGTCGCGGCGAGCGCGGTGCCGAGTGCTCCCGAGCCGCAGCAGAGGTCGACGACGACCGCCCCGGATCCGGCGAGGGCGGCGGCCTGCCGGACCAGGAACTCGGTGCGGCGACGGGGGACGAAGACGCCGGGGTCCACGGCGATCCGGAGACCGCTGAACTCGGCCCAGCCGAGAACGTGTTCCAGGGGCAGACCGGCGGCCCGTCGTTCGACCATGGCGACGAGTTCGGCGGGTTCGGTGGCGGTGGCGACGATCAACTCCGCTTCGTCCTCGGCGAATACGCAGCCGGCGGCGCGGAGTGTGGTGACGATGGTGGCAACGGTGAGTGGTGAAGCGGGAACCGACATGAAGCGGAGCCTTTCGGGAAAGCCGATGGGCGCTCCGCGGTCGATTATGTCGGGTCGACCACGCGATCACGTGGGGTGAGCACCCAGCCTGATACAGCGGTAATGGGTCTCACCTCCTCGGTCGGTCCCCGGGTGGGGATGCGTCACATTACCTCAGTCGCGGCGTCGGACGGTGCCCTCCGGCCGGAAAGGCTCGCGACGTGCGCGGCGGCATGGCCCGGGAACGCGGCCGCGCGGGGCTGAGCGAATGTCAGCTCGCCGCGCGCCCGGGCCCGCCCCGCAGCCGCCGCACACGTACGAACGGCAGCTTCTCCAAGCTCCTCTAAAGGTCCACGCTGTCGCGCAGCTTCGTCGGCGTCAGGAACAGGGTGGCGATCACGCCGATCACCGCGATGCCCGCAGAGATCAGGAAGATGGTGCCGGTCGCGTCACCGTACGCGGCGCGCACCACCTCCTGGATCTGCGGCGGCATCGCGTCGACGTTCAGGGTGGCGCCGCCCGAGGACGAGGCCGCCGGGTCGATGCCGAGGCTCGCCAGGCCGTGGGTGATCTTCGTGGCGACCTGGTTGGCGAGCACCGCCCCCAGTACGGAGACCCCGATCGTGCCGCCGAGCGAGCGGAAGAAGGTGATCGCGCCGCTGGCCGCGCCGAGTTCGCCGAGCGGGACCGTGTTCTGAAGGACGAGGACCAGGTTCTGCATCGACATGCCGACACCGGCACCGACCGCGAGCATGCCGATGGAGACGAGAACCAGCGAGGTCTCGTGGTCGATGGTCGACAGGCCCAGGAAGCCCAGGGTGAGGACGACGACGCCGGTGATGATGTACGGCTTCACCTTGCCGGTCCTGGAGACCAGGCGTCCGGCGACGGTAGAGGAGACCAGCACGCCGAACATCAGCGGGATGGTGAGGAGTCCGGCCTCGGTCGGTGAGTAGCCGCGGCCGATCTGGAAGTACTGGCCGAGGAAGACCGCGCCGCCGAACATCGCCATGCCGACCGCGAGGCTCGCGACGATGGCGAGCGCGGGGTCGCGGCGGCGTACGACATGGAGCGGGACGACCGGCTCCTTGACGCGGCTCTCGACCACGACGGCGGCGATCAGGATCAGGGCACTGGCGCCGACCATGACGAGGGTCTGCCAGGACAGCCAGTCGAAGTCGTTGCCGACGAAGGTGACCCAGAGCAGCAGCAGGCTGACGCCCGCGGCGATCAGTGAGGCACCCAGGTAGTCGACCTTCGTCTCCGGACGGCGGACCTCGGTGAGGTGCAGGGTGCGGGTGAGCATCACGAGGGCGAGCAGCGTGAACGGTACGGCGATGAAGAAGCACCAGCGCCAGCCGAGCCACGACGTGTCGGTGATGAAGCCGCCCAGCAGCGGTCCGCCGACGGTGGCGACGGCCATGACGCCGCCCAGGTAACCGTTGTAGCGGCCGCGCTCCTTGGGGCTGATCATCGCGGCGATGATGACCTGGACGAGCACCTGCAGAGCGCCCATGCCGAGGCCCTGCACGGCGCGGAAGGTGATCAACTGCCCGGTGGACTGGGCGAATCCGCAGGCGATCGACGAGATGACGAAGATGCCGATGGATATCTGGAGCAGCAGCTTCTTGCTGAACAGGTCGGCGAGCTTGCCCCAGATCGGGGTGGAGGCCGTGGAGGCCAGCAGGGACGCGGTGACGACCCAGGTGTACTGCGACTGGGTGCCGTCCAGCGAGCCGATGATCTTCGGCAGCGCGACCGAGACCACGGTGCTGCTGATCATCGCCACGAACAGCACGATCAGCAGACCGCTCAGCGCCCGCAGCACATGACGGTGATCCATCGGCGCGACTTCGGTCGGCGCGGCCGTTTGTGCGCTCACGCGCAACCTCCGGAGGGTTCGAACAGGAGCAGGAAAGGTTCCACCATACATGCCCACTGAGCAATTTTGCCCACTGTGCAATTATGCCCAGCAGGGCGATACTGAACCCATGGAGAGCTCTGTGGGACTGCGGGAACGCAAGAAGGAAGCCACGAGGCAGGCCGTGCACGAGGCGACGCTGCGGCTGACTGTCGAGCACGGCTTCGACCACGTCACGGTGGAGGCCGTCGCGGACGCGGCCGGGATCTCCCGCAGAACGTTCTCCAACTACTTCACAGGCAAGGAGGACGCCCTCCTGCACGGCGAGGAGCAGCAGATAAGGGCGCTCGTCCAGGCGGTGCGCGATCGCCCCGCCGAGGAGAGCGCCTGGACGGCGCTGCGCGCGGCCATGACGCAGTTCGCCGAACGAGTCGCACCCCCGGAGCGCGAGTGGGCCCTACGGACCCGGCTGGCGATGCGGCACCCCTCGTTGCTCGCCCGGCAACTCGCCAACCATGCCACCCTGGAGCGGGACTTGGCCGATGCCGTGGCGGTTCGCCGGGGCCCGACGGAGAAGCCGGTCCGCCCGCCGGTCCTGGCCGCGGCGTTCCTCTCCTCGTTGCGGATCGCCATGCGCATGTGGATCGAGGAGGACCTGGCCCGCGAGCCCTCCGAAGTGATCGACGAGATCCTGGACGAGATGGCCTGCCGGTTCGACTGAGGCGGGGACTGCGTACAGAAGGCAGAGCACGGAAGACCCCCCTGGCTGAGGCCGGTCGGCTCCACAGCGCGGCACCGAAACGCCCCGGCCTGGAGCCGGCCATTCGGTGGAGCCCGAGCCCAGCTCAAACGCCAGACCTGGATGACACGCCATCAGGTTGGACCCTTCGTCCCCACACTCCTCATTTCATCACTTATTGTGCAAATTAGATTGCAATGAGTGATCGACGAACTGCGCCCGCCGCGCTGCCGCACCGCGGAAAGAGACCTTGGGGTGAGGTCTCTTTCCGCGCTGCCGCACCGCGGAAAGAGACCTCACCCCAAGCCGGGAAGTCGGGAGATATCTGTGATCAGGATCAGGCATTACGCCCCAAAACCACCCCCCTCTGGAGTGGGGATGAGACGAGGCCAAGCCCGCACAGGCGTCGGCACTCGTCAGCAGTGGCGGCGGGCAGGAGCGGTAGCAGGACTGTGCGTGGCGCTGTCCGGCACCGCACTGACGCCCGCGACCGCCGCACCGACGGGGGCGGCGCCGGCCACCGCCCCGGTGCGGCCACGAGGGACTGACCCATCCGTCACCTTCAGCTTCACCGGAGCCCCGCAGAGCCTCACCGTCCCGGCGAACGCGGTCGTCACCATCACCGCCGACGGCGCCGGCGGCGCCGACAACACCGGCACCCCCTGTTCCGTCACGGGGACGGGCGGGACGGGGGCGCGGGTGGTGACCACCCTCCCGCAAACCACCGCCCCGACGACCTTCACCGTCAACGTCGGTGGTACCGGCGGCAAAGGCTGCAACGGCACCGGGACGGGGGGTGCCGGCGGGTTCAACGGCGGCGCCCCGGGCGGGGCCTTCCCGGCCAGTGGTTTTCAGTTCGAAGGTCCGGGCGGGGGTGGCGCGTCCAGCGTCAGCGCGGGCGGCTCCTTGCTGGCGGTCGCCGGGGGCGGCGGTGCCGCCGGCGGCACCGGAGCAGGCTCTCCAGGGGGGAACGGGGGCAACGGAAGCAACGGCACGACGGCGGATGCCACCGCCGGTACCACGGGAAGTGCCACCGGCCCTGGGGCTTCACCAGGGCAGGGCGGGGGCGGCGGCAGCACCAGCACCAGTACCGGGGGTACCCCCGGTACCGCCGGCACCGGCACGCATTGTGGCGCCACGAACGGCGGGGTGGGAGGCGGGTTCTCCGGTACCACGGTCGGTACCGGCGGCACCGGAGGCAGCATCGGCGCTGGCTGCGCCCTCACCATCACCGGGGCCGGTGGGGGCGGTGGGGGCGGGTACTTCGCCGGCGGGGGCGGCGGCAGCGCCACCGTCGACAACCGCGGCACCTCGGGGAGTGGAGGCGGAGGTGGTGGGGGCAGCAGCTTCGCCACCCCGACGGGCACCGGCACCAGCTACGCGCTGTCCACGATCGGGACGGCGAACAACAACGGTCAGGTGACCATCTCCTACACCCTGCCCGCACCCACCCTGGCCATCACCAAGACCCATACCGGAAACTTCACCCAGGGCAGACTCGGCACCTACACGATCACCGTCGGCAACAAAGGACCCGGCCTCACCGACGGCAGCACCGTCACCGTGCACGACACCCTCCCGCGAGGACT
Source organism: Streptomyces sp. NPDC111516 (assembly GCF_055635345.1). Taxonomy (NCBI): domain Bacteria; kingdom Bacillati; phylum Actinomycetota; class Actinomycetes; order Kitasatosporales; family Streptomycetaceae; genus Streptomyces; species Streptomyces sp. NPDC111516. The sequence goes on from NZ_JBVKBV010000001.1 coordinate 506,019, forward strand.
CACCGCCCGCAGCATCACCGGCACCGGATGGAAGTGCACCCGGACCACCCTCACCTGCACCCGCAGCGACGTCCTGGCACCGATCAGCAGCTACCCGCCCATCACCCTGAAGGTCAAGGTCTCCTGCGACTGCGACACACGCCACCGGATCAAGAACACCTCCACCGTCACCGGAGGCGGCGACAAAACCACCCACACCGCCACCGACCGCACCACCATCAAACGCAACAAACACTGTCACCACCACAAGCACGACCGCAGGTAAGCGATCGGTCGCGGCTGGCACAGCAGCGAAGTGCAGCGACCAACCCCGCCCAGCAGTATCCCTTCGGGACTTCGACGCGGCCGCAATGACCGTCGCTGACCGATCCGGACAGAGCTACGGAAGCGAACCGGGCCCGACGGTCGATGACCGTCGGGCCCGGTTGTCGTTCTACGACACACAAGGCGCTCACCTGCACCTACAGCACCGGCAGCAGTGCCTTCAGCTCGAAGGCCGTGACCTCGCTGCGGTACTCCTCCCACTCCTGCTTCTTGTTGCGCAGGAAGAAGTCGAAGACGTGCTCTCCGAGCGTCTCGGCGACCAGTTCGCTCTTCTCCATCAGGGCGATCGCCTCGCCCAGGTTCTGCGGCAGGGGCTCGATGCCCATCGCGCGGCGTTCGGCGTCGGACAGGGCCCAGACGTCGTCGTCGGCGCCGGCCGGGAGTTCGTAGCCCTCCTCTATGCCCTTGAGGCCCGCGGCGAGCAGCACCGCGTACGTCAGGTAGGGGTTGGCGCCGGAGTCGATGGAGCGGACCTCCACGCGGGCGGAGCCGGTCTTGCCGGGCTTGTACATGGGTACGCGGATGAGCGCGGAGCGGTTGTTGTGGCCCCAGCAGATGTACGAGGGGGCCTCGCCGCCGGCGCCCGCGGCGCGGGAGGAGCCGCCCCAGATGCGCTTGTAGGAGTTGACCCACTGGTTGGTCACGGCGGAGATCTCCGCGGCGTGGGTGAGCAGGCCGGCGATGAAGGAGCGGCCGACCTTGGACAGCTGGTACTCGGCGCCCGATTCGTAGAAGGCGTTGCGGTCGCCCTCGAAGAGGGAGAGGTGGGTGTGCATGCCGGAGCCGGGGTACTCGGAGAACGGCTTCGGCATGAACGTCGCCTGCACGCCCTGCTCCAGCGCGACCTGCTTCATCACCAGGCGGAAGGTCATGATGTTGTCGGCCGTGGAGAGCGCGTCCGCGTACCGCAGGTCGATCTCCTGCTGGCCGGGGGCGCCCTCGTGGTGGCTGAACTCGACCGAGATGCCCATGGATTCGAGCATGGTGATCGCCTGACGGCGGAAGTCCATGCCGACGTTCTGCGGGGTGTGGTCGAAGTAGCCGGAGCTGTCGGCGGGGGTGGGGCGGCTGCCGTCGACCGGCTTGTCCTTCAGCAGGAAGAACTCGATCTCCGGGTGGGTGTAGAAGGTGAAACCCAGGTCGGAGGTCTTGGCGAGGATGCGCTTGAGGACATAGCGCGGGTCGGCGAAGGACGGCGATCCGTCGGGCATCAGGATGTCGCAGAACATCCGGGCCGTGCCGGGGGCCTCCGCGCGCCACGGCAGGATCTGGAACGTGCCCGGGTCGGGCTTGGCAATCATGTCGGACTCGTACACCCGGGCGAAGCCCTCGATGGCGGAGCCGTCGAAGCCGATGCCCTCGTCAAACGCCTGTTCCAGCTCGGCGGGGGCCACGGCAACGGATTTGAGGTAGCCGAGGACATCGGTGAACCACAGCCGTACGAAGCGGATGTCGCGCTCCTCAAGCGTTCTGAGGACGAATTCCTGCTGCTTGTCCATAGCCACATCCTTGCAGTTCAGACGGTCCGTGCACCACCGCCCGGGGTAAGGGAGGAGCTCCAGTGTCACGACCCGGGATTTCACCCAGATTACGCACACGACGTGAGCTGGAGCACGGCCACCCACTACGATCGGCGCCCATGGTGCGCAAGGGGCGGAGCGGTTTCGCGACGGCCCGTTGCGTGCCTGTTCTCCCGACCGCTTCTTGTCCATTCCCTCTTCTTCGCAGAAGGACCTGACGACATGAGCTTCGACCGCAGGACCCGCATAGAGCACATGCGCAACGCCGACCGCGCGCGTGAGCGCCGCAACCGTGTCCTGGCCATAAGCCTGAGCGTCCTCGTCGTCGCGGGTCTGGTCGGTTTCGGCTCGTACCTGGTACTGGACAAGTCCGAGGCTTCGGAGAAGAAGCGGGACGTTCAGGCGCAGGACGCCAAGGCGCCCGGGACGGACCCGAAGAAGTCTGCCGACGGTCCGATCGCCGGGCTGAAGACGTGGGACGCGAAGAAGCTGACCCGCCACCACGTCACCACGCCGGTCACGTACCCGATGAAGCCCCCGGTAGGCGGTGACCACAACCCCGTATGGATGAACTGCGACGGCGAGGTGTACAAGAAGGCGATCCCCGACGTGAACGCCGTGCACTCGCTGGAGCACGGATCGGTGTGGGTGACTTACACGGACGAGGCATCGGACGCCGATGTGGCGAAGCTCGCCGAGCGGGTCGGCAGGACGCCGTACACACTGATGAGCCCGTACGAGGGCCAAACCGGGACGATCATGCTGAGCGCCTGGGGCAATCAGGTGACGGTGGACGGCGCCGACGACCCGCGGGTCGACCGGTTCTTCGCCAAGTTCGTGCAGGGGCCGCAGACGCCCGAGCCGGGTGCGGCGTGCACGGGCGGACTGGGGGCCCGGTGACGGCGGTGACACGCGACCGGCGCATCCGGTGGGTGACGGGCTCCGCCGTCGCGCTCGCGCTGCTGTTCGCGGGGGTGGCGACGGTCGCCTCCGCGCGGGGCGACGGCGGGGGCGAGGGCACGGACCGTGTGGCGACGCCCGCCCCGCGCACGCCCGCGGTGGATTCCGCGGACGCCGGTTTCGCCCGCGACATGGCGATCCACCATCAGCAGGCCGTGGAGATGTCGTTCCTCGTGCGTGACCGTACGCGGGACGAGGAGGTACGCCGCCTCGCGTACGACATCGCCAATACGCAGGCCAACCAGCGGGGCATGATGCTCGGCTGGCTGGACCTGTGGGAGCTGCCGAAGGCCACCGCTCAGGAGCCGATGGCCTGGATGGCGGGCGGGCACGAGGACCACGACATGGCGGGCATGGACGGCATGGCGGGCAAGGACGGGACGGCGGGGCCGGGGACCCGGTACCGGGCCCATGACGGCTCCCTGATGCCCGGCATGGCCACCAGGGCCGAGCTGGACCGGCTCCGCGCGACGAGCGGCAGGAAGGCCGAGGTCCTGTACCTCCAGTTGATGACCGACCACCACAAGGGCGGCATCGGCATGGCCCGCGGCTGCGCCCGGCTGTGCACGGTGAAGGTGGAGAAGCGCCTCGCCCAGGGGATGGTCGAGGCCCAGCAGTCCGAGCTGGACGTGATGGCCGACATGCTGGCGGCACGAGGGGCGAAGCCCCGGTCCTGAAAGATTCCCGCCGAGCCGCACATGCACCCGAACGGGTGATAGCGGTCGCGTACGCCGAACGGGCCCATGACGATGGGTTCGCTCGGGGTCGTACAGCATGCCCACCGGCACGCAGGAGGAATCCCTCATGACCACCGCCAAGGACATCATGCACACCGGGGCCACCTGGATCCCCGCACACGAGACACTCGACCGCGCCGCGCAGCTGATGCGCGACCACAATGTGGGCGCGCTGCCCATCTCCGCCGAAGGCGAGCAGGACCGGATGATCGGCATCCTCACGGACCGCGACATCGTGGTCGGCTGCGTGGCGAGGGGGCACGACCCGTCGAAGATGACCGCGGGCGACCTCGCCCACGGCACCCCTCGCTGGATCGACTCGGGCGCGGACGTGGAGATGGTTCTGGAGGAGATGCAGACCCATCGGATCCGCCGGCTTCCGGTGGTCGAGAACAAGAAGCTGATCGGCATGATCAGCGAAGCCGATCTGGCGCAGCACCTCACCGACGAGCAGATCGCCGGCTGGGTGGAGAAGGTCTACGCCCCCAGCAGCTGACCGGCCCGCGAACTCCCGGCTCAATGGTCCGGTACCCCTTGCACGAGGGGTACCGGACCGCTGCCCCGTGCGCCCCGGAGACTCCCCGTAGAGCTGCGGAGATACGTTTCCGCGCGCGCTCCATACCCAGCGGGGGTAAGGTGCTCGACATGACTCTGAGTAGATGTGCGACGTACGGACAGTTGTCCCTGTTCGTCGCGCTGCTCATCGGGATCGTCCACCTCCTCGGGGGTGGCGCGGCGCGGGTGTCGCCGGTGCCGGTGCCGGATCCCCGGCCGGGCCGGCGAGACCGTGCCCTGTTGTCGGTGCTGTGCATATAGGAGGGGCACCTCCCCCCTCCCCCAGCAGACCGAAATACCGACAACACCCCGAGGTGCTCTCCGTCATGCGCACTCCACCCACCCGACGCGCCGTGCTCGGCGCCGCTGTCGCCACTGCCGGTACGGCGGTTCTGGCATCCTGCTCCGGCGATTCCGACACGGGTCGCAGCGGTACGCACTCCGGCACCCCGAACGCCGGCGGTGCGAACCACGGGACAGCTCCCCGCGGGAATTCCGGGGGCGAGTACGTCTCCCCCAACGGGGAGGAGGTCGCGGCGGCCGAGGCGAGGCGGGCCTCCGGCCCCGTACGGAAGATCGACCTCACGGCCACCCCGTCCCGCCTCGATCTGGGCGGCGGGCTCGTCGTCGGCTCCTGGGCCTACGAAGCCCGGCTGCCCGGCCCGGAAATGCGGCTCACGGTGGGCGACGTCGTCGCGCTCAAGCTCGCCAATCACCTTCCGGCGACGACCACCCTGCACTGGCACGGGCTGAATGTGCGCAACGACATGGACGGAGTACCCGTCCTGACCCAGCAGCCCATCAAGCCGGGCGCGGAATTCGCATACCACTTCAAGGTGCCGCACCCGGGGACGTACTGGTTCCATCCGCACACGGGCGTCCAGCAGGATCGCGGGCTGTACGCGCCACTGATCGTCGAGGACCCGAAGGAGCCGCTCAAGTACGACAAGGAGTGGGTCGTCGTCCTCGACGACTGGGTCGACGGGGTGGCCGGCTCCACGCCCGACGAGGTGCTCGACGAGCTCAGCGGGGGCAGGGGCGGCATGGACCACGGCGGTTCGGGCCACGACGGGATGGACAACAAGAGCGACCCGGGGGGCAGCGGGCACGGTGGGTCCCCCAGAGACCCCAAGGGCCCCGGGACGCCCAAGTCCGCCAAGCGGCGCTCCGGCCCCTCGCGGATCATGAGGGATTCCTACAGCGAACTGCTCGAAAGTCACGGGGGCAACGTCGACTACCCCTACTACCTGATCAACGGTCGCGTACCGAAGTCCCCCACGTCCTTCATTGCCAAGCCCGGCGACCGTATCCGGCTGCGCATCATCAACGCGGGCGGGGACACCGCCTTCCGTGTCGCGCTCGGCGGTCACCGGATGACGATCACGCACACCGACGGCTACCCCGTCCGGCACACCACGACGGACGCCCTGCTGCTGGGCATGGGCGAGCGGTACGACGTGGTGGTGACCGCCGGGGACGGGGTGTTCCCGCTGACCGCGCTCGCCGAGGGCAAGCGGGCATCGGCGCTGGCCCTGCTCCGTACCGGAAAGGGCACGGCGCCCACCGCCTCCGTACGGCCGAAGGAGCTGGACGGAAAGCTGGTGGAGGCGTTCGACCTGTCGCCGGACGAATCCGTGGCGCTGTCCGTCCGCAAGGCCGACCGGACCTTGCGGTTCAAGCTGACCGGCAGCATGAGGGCGTACGACTGGGCCTTCGACCGCAAGCCGTACAACCCCGGACAGCGCCATCCGGTCAGGGCGGGCGAGCGGGTCAGGCTGGAGTTCTACAACGTCACGTCGATGTGGCACCCCGTCCATCTGCACGGGCACTCGTTCGGCCTGGTGGGACCGGCCGGGCCGGAGCACCGGGCCTCCCGGCGGGGCCAGGCCGCGTGGGCGCGCAAGGACACCGTGATCGTCCGGCCGCACAGTTCAATGGCCGTCGAGTTCGACGCGGACAACCCGGGTCTGTGGATGCTCCACTGCCACAACATCTACCACTCGGACGTGGGCATGATGACGGTCCTCGGCTACCGCCGCTGACCCGTTCCCGGCGGGCGGCCGGACGATCGCGCGGCCCGCCAGGACATCGCGTCAGTCAGACGATTACACTGTCGGCGTGCCTCAACTACGCCTCGCACTGAATCAGATCGACTCGACCGTCGGTGATCTCCCCGGCAACGCCGAGGCGATCGTCCACTGGACCCGGCACTCCGCCGAACAGGGCGCCCATCTGGTGGCGTTCCCCGAGATGATGCTGACCGGCTACCCCGTCGAGGACCTGGCCCTGCGGTCGTCCTTCGTCGAGGCCTCGCGTCAGGCGCTGCGCGCGCTCGCCGCCCGCCTCGACGCGGAGGGCTTCGGGGAGCTGCCGGTCGTCGTGGGCTTCCTCGACCGTTCCGAGACGGCCCAACCGCGCTACGGGCAGCCCGCCGGCGCCCCGCAGAACGCCGCCGCGGTGCTGCACCGCGGGCAGGTCGCACTGACCTTCGCCAAGCACCACCTCCCCAATTACGGCGTGTTCGACGAGTTCCGGTACTTCGTACCGGGCGACTCGATGCCGGTCATCCGGGTCCACGGCATCGACGTGGCGCTCGCGATCTGCGAGGACCTCTGGCAGGACGGCGGCCGGGTGCCGGCCGCGCGGGCGGCCGGTGCCGGGCTGCTGCTGTCGATCAACGCCTCGCCGTACGAGCGGGACAAGGACGACACCCGACTGGAACTGGTCCGCAAGCGCGCCCAGGAGGCCGGCTGCACCACCGCCTACCTGGCGATGATCGGCGGTCAGGACGAGCTGGTCTTCGACGGCGACTCGATCGTCGTCGACCGGGACGGCGAAGTGATCGCCCGCGCCCCGCAATTCGCCGAGGGCTGCGTCGTACTCGACCTGGACCTCCCGGCCGCCGCGGCCGTGGCCCCGTCCGGTGTCGTGAACGACGGACTGCGGATCGACCGCGTGGTGCTCTCCGAGGAGCCCCTGGCGGCATACGAGGCGGAGCTGGCCGGCGGTTACGCGGAGCGGCTCGACGACGACGAGGAGCTGTACTCGGCGCTGGTCGTGGGCCTGCGCGCGTACGCCGCCAAGAACGGCTTCAGCAGCGTGCTGATCGGGCTCTCCGGCGGGATCGACTCGGCGCTGGTCGCGGCCATCGCCTGCGACGCGCTGGGGGCACAGAACGTGTACGGCATCTCGATGCCGTCGAAGTACTCCTCGGACCACTCCAAGGGCGACGCGGCCGAGCTGGCCCGCCGTACCGGGCTGAACTTCCGCACCGTACCGATCGAGCCGATGTTCGACGCGTACATGGGCTCGCTGGGGCTCACCGGCCTCGCCGAGGAGAACCTCCAGTCGCGGCTGCGCGGCACGATGCTGATGGCCGTCTCCAACCAGGAGGGCCAGATCGTCCTCGCCCCGGGCAACAAGTCCGAGCTGGCGGTCGGCTACTCGACGCTCTACGGCGACTCGGTCGGGGCGTACGGGCCGATCAAGGACGTCTACAAGACGTCGATCTTCCGCCTCGCGCAGTGGCGCAACCGCGCCGCCGAGGAGCGCGGGCAGACCCCGCCGATCCCGGAGGCGTCCATCACCAAGCCGCCCAGCGCCGAGCTGCGCCCGGGACAGGTCGACACGGACTCGCTGCCCGACTACGACGTACTGGACCGGATCCTGGAGCTGTACGTCGACCGGGACCAGGGGCTGGACGAGATCGTCGCGGCCGGGTTCGACGCCGCGCTGGTGGCGAAGACGCTGCGGATGGTGGACACGGCGGAGTACAAGCGGCGGCAGTACCCGCCGGGCACGAAGATCTCCCCGAAGGGTTTCGGCAAGGACCGCCGGCTGCCGATCACCAACCGGTGGCGCGAATCGGGTTGAGCGGGGGCGCGGTGACCGGAGCCGTCCGGTGGCGGTCGGTGGGGCCCGCGGGCGGTCGGCCCCTGATCCGTCGGCCGCCCGCCGGACGGTCCCGGCGGGCACCACGGTACGTATCCCCGGGACGGCGGGGACCGGCTGAATGGTGGAGCGGGCTCCACCCCATGACGGGAACGGGCTCCACCGCAGGACGGGAGCGGGCTTCCTTCTGACCCGTCACGGACGCTCCTAGCGTCGTCGGTATGACCGTCACCACACCGAGGGCCCCCTCTCCGCGGGCCCGGATCCGCGGCCTGCTCATCTATCTGACCCTTGCCTATTCAGGCATGTGGCTGGCCATGTCACCCCTGCTGATCAAGGGGTTCCGCCGCACCGACGGCCGGGTGCAACCCGGTGACCTGGAAAACCTGTGCATATCGGCGGCCATGATGGCCCCGGCTGCCGCCGCGGTCGTGGTGGTGCGGTGGGTGGAGGGCGACAGCCGGGTGCGCGACGCGCTCGCGCTGCGTCTTCCGAAGCCGTGGCCCCGTGCGGTGGGGTGGCTGCTGACGGCCGTCGCGGTCCCGGCCGGTCTCACCGTCGCGACGCTCGCCATCGGCACAGCGGCGGATGTCTACCCCTTCGGAGGTGTGAGCTGGAGCGGGGCGACCGCCTGGGCCGGAACAGCGCTCGTACAGATGCTGTTGTCCCTGCCGCTGTTCTTCGGTGAGGAACTGGGCTGGCAGGGCTATCTGCTCCCCCGGCTCGCTCAGGGGAAGGGAACCACGCGCGCGTTGCGCGCCTATCTCGGCACGGGTGCCGCCTTCGCGCTCTGGCACCTGCCGACCCTTCTGATGGGCGGGCAGTACCCGGGTGAGCCGTGGTACGTCGCCGTGCCCGCGATGCTGGTGAGCTGCGGCCTCGCGCTGCCGGTCTTCACCTGGCTGCGGCTGGCCTCCGGATCGGTGATACCGGCGGTGGTCGGCCATGCCTTCGTCAGTTCGGCCAGCGTGAGCATGGTCAGGGAGTTCGCCGAACCGGACGCCCCGCTGGAGCCGCTGCACATGAGCCTCGCAGGCTGGCCCGGCTGGCTGGCCATGGCCCCCTTGGTTGTCATCCTCGCCCGTACGGGCAGGCTCGCGCTTCCCGGCGCCCGGACCGACAGGAGGTGAGGCACTGAACGGTCCCCGAGAGTCCATGCCCCGGCACCTTCTACCGTTTCTTCAGAGACGACCTGTGCGGGCGCCTTCCCAGCCCGCCCGGTCCGTGCGGCGTGCTGAACGCACCCCTGGTACGTACCCGTTCACTCCGATTCCGAGATCGCCCCGAGCCCGCCGGAACCGGGCCGGCCGCCGGTCAAAGCTCCACGCGTGCCGCGATCGGAAGGTGGTCGCTGTCCGTCGCCGGGAGTGTCCACGACGACATCGGTTCGACGCCCTTCACCATGATCTGGTCGATCCGTGCCATCGGGAACGCGGCCGGCCAGCTGAAGCCGAAGCCGTCGCCGGCCGCGCCCTGGGTGGACCGCAGCTGCGAGGTGACCGCGTTGAGCGAGCGGTCGTTCATCGTGCCGTTGAGGTCACCGAGCAGGATCACCTTGTCGAGCCGTTCGTCGGCGATGGCCTCGCCCAGGGCGTCGGCACTGTCGTCGCGCTGGTTGGCGGTGAATCCGGCGTGCAGCTTGACGCGTACGGACGGCAGGTGGGCCACGTAGACGGCGACCTCGCCCTTGGGCGTCCTCACCGTGGAGCGCATCGCCCGGGTCCAGCCCATCTTGATGTCGACCGGCCGGGTGCCGCTCATCGGGTACTTGCTCCACAGGCCGACGGTCCCCTGCACCGAGTGGTACGGGAAGCGGTCGGCGAGCGCCGCCTTGTACGTCGGCACCTGATCGCTCGGCAGCTCCTCCAGGGCGATGATGTCGGCGCCCGAGTCCGCGACCTGCCGGGCGGTGCGCGTGGGGTCGGGGTTGTCCGCGTTCACATTGTGGGTGGCCACGGTCAGGTCCCCGCCGCTGCCCGACTTGTCGGAGAGCATCAGCCCGCCGAAGAGATTGAGCCAGACCGCGACCGGCAGCAGCAGGGCGATCAGTGCGGTCGCCGAGCGGCGTACCAGGCCCAGGATCAGCAGCAGCGGGACGAATACGCCGATCCACGGCAGGAACGTCTCGGTGAGGCTGCCCAGGTTGCCGATGGTGTTCGGGATCTCCGCGTGGAAGACCATCACGAGGGTGAGAAGCACCGCACAGACGGCGAGGACGATTCCGCGCCGCCAGATGCCCTTGTCACGGATCCGTCTGTCGAGCAGGCCCCGGAAGCGGGATCCGGACCCGGCGCTCTGCGACTCCGCACGGTCGTTCCCGGTTTCCGGTCCGTACGCCTGCACCATCGCGCTGTCCTCACTGCCTTGCCTTGCGTGTCGCCGCGCCCTCGACCCTAGGCGATGGGCGGCGCGATTCCCGCCGTCCACGACGGCTGTACTGCCACGAGGACGACGCGTGGGGTCCGGCGAGTTCCGGCCGAGAGGGGTCTGCGGGGACTTGTGACAGAACGATCACACTCGGGCGGGTCCGGGCGGGTCAGCCGTCGGCGGTGAGCCGGGCAGGTCAGCCGTCCGCGGCGGGCCTGGGGGCGAGGCCCTCCGTCAGGGCCCGGATGATGCGGTCCGCGAGGTCCTCGGGCAGCGGCGCGTCGGGCCGGTGGATGGTGCGTACGAGCATGGGCCCCAGGAACAGGTCGTCCATCAGTTCCACGTCCAGGTCCCCGCGGAGCTCGCCCGCGTCGACCGCCCGCCGCACGGCGGCCAGCATGGCGACGCGGCGGGGGGCGATGACGGTGCAGTGATACTCGGTCCACAGCTTGGGATGGCTCTTCATCTGCGCGAAGACATTGTGGAGCAGGACGGAGGAGCGCTGGGCGAGGCCGCGTCGGCGCAACGACTCCAGCAGCAGCCGCAGGTCGTCGAGCCCGGCGGTGCCGGAGACGGTGGGTTCCGGGGGTTCGATGTCGCGCAGGACGTCGACGAAGAGCTCCTCCTTGCCGCTCCACCGCCGATAGATGGTCGCCTTGCCGACCCCGGCGGTCCGGGCTATCCGCTCGATGGACAGACCGGCGAGGGGCTCACCGGCCTCCAGCAGTTCGACGACGGCGTCCAGGATCGCCCGCTCGGCCGCCGCACTGCGCGGCCGGCCCCTCCGCGGTTCCGCATCCTGCTGGACCGGGCGCCTCCGGTTCTGCGACTGTGCCTCTACCTGCGCCTCTGCCTGCACGTGAATCCACCTCTCGCCGCACCGCCCGCCATTCGATTCTCGCCGACGGCGGCGATGCCTCTCCGGGCCGACCCCGGGTTCCGGGGATCTCGTCCGGAACCCGGGGCGGCGCGTCTCAGCTCGCCGGGGCCGTCACCGGTCCGCCCTGGCACGCACCGGCCGTTCGCCCTTGCCGGACCCCTCGGCCCCCTGTCCGGCAGGCGCCTTCCCCGGCAGGAACAGCCAGACCACGAGCATGCCCACCAGAGCGATGGCCGCCGAACCGATGGCAGTGACATGCATCGCCTTCAGGAACGCGTCGTTCGCGGCGGCGACCAGCGGGGCGCCCTCGGGACCCAGCTTGTCCGCGATGCCGAGCGTCGCCTCGATCGACTCTCCCGCCGCCTCCCTGGCACCGGCCGGAAGGGCGCCGAGGTGCCCGTCGATGCTGCCACGGTAGACGGTGGACAGAACCGAGCCGAGCACCGCGATCCCGAGCGCCCCGCCGACCTGCCGGAACGTGTTGTTGACCGCCGATCCGGAACCGGCCTTCTCCCTGGGCAGCGCCTGCATCACGGAGACCGTGACCGGCGTCATCACATGGGCCATGCCCGTGCCCTGGACGAAGAAGAGCACGCACAGCACCCAGACCGGCGTGGTGGCGTCGAACAACGCGAACGCGGCCAGGCCGACCGCGACCAGCAGCATCCCGACGGTGCAGACCGCACGGGCGCCGAACCGGTCGACGACCAGCCGGGCACGCGGCGCGAAGATCATCTGGGCGGCGGCCAGCGGCAGGATCAGCAGACCGGACTGCAGCGCGCTCCAGCCGCGCACGCTCTGCATGTAGAAGGCGGAGAAGAAGGTCACGCCCATCAGCGCGAAGAAGACCAGCGCTATGGCGGCGACGGCCGCGGAGAACGACGGCTCCTTGAAGTACAAGATGTCGAGGGCCGGGTGGCTGCTGCGCTTCTCGTACCGGACGAACCCGGCCAGGACGACCAGGCCGCCGATGATCGAGGCCAGCACGGCCGGGTCGGCGAAGTCGGCGAGCTGGCCACCGCGGATGATGCCGTACACCAGCAGGACCAGACCGACGATGGACAGCAGGACACCGAGCGGGTCGATCCGGCCGGGGTTCGGATCCTTGGAGTCCGGCACCAGCGCCACCATCGCGATCAGCGCGACGATCACCACGGGCACATTGACCAGGAAGATCGAGCCCCACCAGAAGTGTTCGAGCAGCAGTCCACCGGTGATCGGGCCGATCGCGATGGCGAGGCCGACACTGCCGGCCCAAATCCCGATGGCCTTGGGCTGCTCGTCGCGTTCGAAGACGTTCATCAGGACAGCGAGCGTGGCCGGCATGACGAACGCGGCACCGAAGCCCATCACGGCACGCCAGGTGATCAGTTCCCCGGGCGAGTCTGACATGGCCGCCAGGGCGGAGCCGACGCCGAAGAGCAGGATGCCGAAGAGCAGCACCTTCTTCCGGCCTACGCGGTCGCCGAGCAGGCCCGCGGTGAAGAGGAGACCCGCGAAGACGAGGGTGTAGGCGTTGATCGCCCATTCCAGCTCGCTCTGGGTGGCACCCAGGCCGGTGGGTGCGGGGCCGGCGATGGTCTTGACCGCGACGTTCAGGATCGAGTTGTCCAGTACCACGATGAGCAGGCTGAACATCAGAACGACGAGGATCGCCCAACGGCGGCGGTGGACCGCCTCAGGCACCTGGGGCAGGGCGGCGCGACCGCCCGACGGTATTGGCATGTCAGGAGACTATATGATTTCGATACGGTACCGTCTCGTATTGTAAAGTCTTTACGGGCGCCGCCGGCCTGCGTGCGCGGGCCCACTTCCCGCGGACGGACGCGGGATGCCACCATGGAACCGGTCCGGGGACGCCGACAGGGCGCCTCGAGATGACGAAGGAGCCGTTGGCAATGTCGCTGCAGGCTGCGCAGAACAAGTCCGCCGCATCCCCCACGGGTGCCCCCACCGACAGCAGCAAGGCGCTGTACGGGGGCAAGAGCACCCGCCGTATCTCCATCCATGACATCGCCGCCGCCACCGAGCGCGGTGAGAAGTGGCCGATGCTCACCGCCTATGACGCGATGACCGCGTCCGTCTTCGACGAGGCCGGCATCCCGGTGATGCTCGTCGGCGACTCCATGGGCAACTGCCACCTCGGTTACGAAACCACCGTGCCCGTCACGATGGACGAGATCGCCATCCTCTCCGCCGCTGTCGTACGGGGCACCAAGCGCGCCCTGATCGTCGGCGACCTGCCCTTCGGGGCGTACCAGGAGGGGCCCGTCCAGGCCCTGCGCAACGCGACCCGACTGGTCAAGGAGTCCGGTGTCGGTGCGGTCAAGCTGGAGGGCGGTGAGCGCAGCCACGAGCAGATCCGGCTGCTGGTCGAAGCCGGTATTCCGGTCATGGCCCACATCGGTCTGACCCCGCAGTCCGTCAACGCGATGGGCTACCGGGTGCAGGGTCGCGGCGAGGAGGCCGCCCAGCAGCTGCTGCGCGACGCCAAGGCCGTGCAGGACGCGGGCGCGTTCGCCGTCGTCCTGGAACTCGTACCGGCCGAGCTGGCGGCCGAGGTCACCCGCACCCTGCACATCCCGACCGTCGGCATCGGCGCCGGTCCCGACACGGACGCCCAGGTGCTGGTCTACACCGACATGGTCGGGCTGACCGGCGGCAAGGTGCCGCGCTTCACCAAGCAGTACGCGAACCTGCGCCAGGTACTGGGTGACGCGGCGAAGGAGTTCGCGGAGGAGGTCGTGGGCGGCAGCTTCCCGGCCCCCGAGCACACCTTCCACTGATCCCCTCGGGGCCTGATCAACGGAACAGGCCCCGGGCACGGGCCACTGCCCGCACCACCGACAGCCCGCCGACATCCCCCATCGGCGGGCCGTCGGCCTGTTGTCGGCCTGTTGTCGGCCTGTTGTCGGCGGCCTGTCGGTGGCGCCTGGTCCCATGGTGGGCATGACACGAATCGACAAGAACCCCAGGAGCGGCCCGAACGCCGTCGAGGTCCGGGGGCTGGTCAAGCACTACGGCTCGACCAAGGCGCTGGACGGCGTGGACCTCGATGTGCGCGAGGGCACCGTCCTCGGTGTGCTCGGCCCCAACGGCGCCGGCAAGACCACGCTCGTACGCTGCCTGTCCACCCTGATCCTCCCCGACGCCGGACACGCCACCGTGGCGGGCTACGACGTGGTGAAGCAGCCCCGGCAGCTGCGCCGCACCATCGGTCTGACCGGGCAGTACGCCTCGGTCGACGAGAAGCTCTCCGGCTGGGAGAACCTCTACATGATCGGGCGGCTGCTCGACCTGCCGCGCAGGACCGCCCGGGCCCGGGCCGACGAGCTCCTGGAGCGGTTCTCGCTCACCGACGCCGCCAAGCGCGCCGCGATGGACTACTCCGGCGGCATGCGGCGCCGCCTCGACCTCGCCGCGTCGATGATCGGCAGCCCGGCCGTCCTCTACCTGGACGAGCCGACGACGGGGCTCGACCCCCGGACCCGCAACGAGGTCTGGGACGAGGTGCAGCGGATGGTCGCGGAGGGGGTGACCGTGCTGCTCACCACTCAGTACATGGAAGAAGCCGAGCAGCTCGCCAACGAGCTGACCGTCATCGACAAGGGCAGGATCATCGCCCGCGGCGGGGTGAACGAGCTGAAGGCCAAGGTCGGCGGCCGCACCCTGCAGATCCGGCCGTCGGACCCGGTGCAGCTGCCCGCGATGGCGCAGGCGATCCGAGAGGCCGGTCTGGACGGGGTCGCGGGCGCGCAGGCCGTCCCGGACGAGGGCCTGCTGTACGTGCCGATCCTCAGCGACGAACAGCTGACCGCCGTCATCGGGCTGCTCGGCACCCGGGGCTTCTCGCTGGCGCACGTGGCCACCGCGCTGCCCAGCCTGGACGAGGTGTTCCTGGCCATCACCGGCGAGAAGAGCACTTCCGCCACCGACACGATCCCCGCGGAGGTCGCGGCATGAGCACGACGATCCAGAAGCCCGCGACGACCGGTGCCGCCGCTGCCGCGCTGCCGGGGGCGCCCGCCGGCGAGGGCCGGATCGGGCTGCGCGGCAATCTGCGGCACATCGGAGCGCTGATGCGGCGCAATCTGCTCCAGATCAAGAAGGATCCGGAGTCGATGTTCGATGTGCTCCTGATGCCGATCATCTTCACCCTGCTGTTCGTGTACGTCTTCGGCGGGTCCATCGGGGCGAGCCTGGGCGGCGACCGGCAGACGTACATCAACTACGTGGTCCCCGGTCTGATGGCGATGATGGGCATGAACATCGCCACCGCGGTCGGCACCGGTGTCAACGACGACTTCCGCAAGGGGGTCATGGACCGGTTCCGGACGATGCCGATCGCCCGCTCCTCGGTCCTCATCGCGAAGATCGTGGTCGAACTGGGCCGGATGATGGTCGCCACGGCGATCCTGCTGGGCATGGGCTTCCTGCTCGGCATGGAGCTGAAGACCTCGGTGTTCGGCCTGCTCGCGGCGGTCGGTCTGTCGGCGGCGTTCGGCGCCGCCATCATGTGGATCTTCATCCTGCTGGGGCTGTCCCTGAAGACGGCCCAGGCAGTTCAGGCATTGGGGATGCTGGTGCTCATCCCGCTGCAGTTCGGCTCTTCGATCTTCGCCCCGACCGCGACGATGCCCGGCTGGCTCCAGGCGTTCACCGACTACAACCCGCTGTCCAATCTGGCGGACGCGGCCCGCGGGCTGATGATCGGCGGACCGGTCGCCCACTCCGTGTGGCTGACGCTCGGCTGGGCGGTGGCGATCACCGCGGTGACGGCGCCGCTCGCGGTCGCCCGGTTCCGCAAGCGGAGCTGACGCGCACCGGTGACGGTTGAGCTCCTCTCAGTCCCGCTACGCCTCGGCGAGGGCGGTGGCCTCCTCCAGCGAGAGGCCCCCGCCCTCGGCGTACGCGGTCTCGTAGGCGGCCCTCCCGAGGACGGCGACGGCCAGTTTCTCCGCCTCGGCCCAGTCGTGCCGCTCCATCGACGACGGTACGTGGCCCCGGGGCAGCAGCCCGCGGCCGGCGCCCAGCAGCCGGGCGGCGAGTGCGGCCCGGCGCTCGCCGCCGACACCGGCCAACGAACGTGCGAGGCCGACGAGATGGATGACTGACATGTGGGGCGCCACCATCTGGGACAGCCGGTCGTGGGACCGGATCAGCGCCTTCAGTCCCTTGGGCAGGGCGTCGGTGTACCGGCCGTCCTGGTTGTCCAGCCAGGCCAGTCCGCCGAGCATGAAGCCCTCGAAGATCGCCAGCGTCTCGGAGCGGAACTCCTCGTGCAACGCGTCCAGTTGCTCCCGAGCCTCGCCGGTGCGTCCGGTCCGCCCCAGCCACATGGCGAGGTAGAGGCGGGCGGCGGGCATCGCCTCGTGACTCGCCCCGCGTCCCTCCGCGAGCACCTCCCGCAGGATCGCCTCGCCCTCGTCGCCGCGGCCGAGTTCGGTGAGCACGGACGCGTACCGGGATCGCAGGACCGACACCTGGGACTCGGCGCCGAGCCTCCGCGCGTAGCCGATGGCGGCCCGGAAGTCCTCGGCCGCGCGCGCGTACTCGCCCCGTTTCTCGTTCGCCTCGCCCCGGGAGGAGAGCGCCTCGGCGGCGCCCCAGTCGTCGCCGAGCCGGACGAAGATCTCCAGGCTCTCGTCCGCGTCACGGCGCGCGTCTCCCGCCCATTCGGACCGGTTGGCCAGCACATTTGCGCGCATCTGGAGCGCGCCGGCCAGTTCCCACGCGTAGCCGAACTCCCGGCTGGCGCGGACCGTTTCGTCCAGCAGCTCGCGCAGGTCGTCGACCCCGCCGGTCAGCATGACCGCGAAGAACCAGAGAGAGGCCGGGGTGCGGCAGGTCTGCGGCTGTCCCGGCCGGTAGGTGTCCGCGATGATGCGCAGCCGGGCCATGCCCCTTTCGTTGGCCCACACGTTCTGGGAGTGGTCCATGCTGACCAGTTGGACCAGGGCCACCTGGCGCCGCGCCTCCTGGAGCAGTTCGGGCGACATGGGCGGCGGCGCGTCGATGCAGCGTTCGTGGAGGGACGGCGCGGGCTCGGCGGGCGGCGCGAAGGGGTCGGGACCCAGCGCGGCGGTCGCGTCGGCCCACTGCAGGGCGTCGGTGCGCAGATCGCGCATCTGCCAGTACCAGCACAGCGACAGCACCATGCAGAGCGCCTCCTGCTCGTCGCGGGCAGCGACGGCACGGCGCAGGGCGGTGCGGATGTTCTCGTACTCGCGCTGGAGCAGGTCGATGGCGGACCGCTGTCCGGCGCCGCGGAGTTCTGGGTCCGTGGTACGGACCAGCTCCCGGAAGTACACCAGGTGGCGGCGCTCCACGGTGTCCCGCTCCCCGGCCCCGTCAAGGCCCTGTCCTGCCGATCTTCGCGGGCCCGGAACGCCTGGCGCGGCACCTCGCCGCGTTGTCGGAGTCGCCCGAGTACGTCCAGTACGAGGACGATCCTCCGCCTTGCGATGCACCGCACCAGACGCCCCGGGCTGATCCACGAAGATCGACAGGACAGGACCTAGCCGTTCGGCGGCGTATTCACCGACGGTCTCCAGCAGCCGGTAGCGCATCTCGCCGTCGTCGGCGGGAGCGGCGACGACGAGGGACTTGTCGACGAGTGAGCCGAGCAGCCCGGCGACCTCGCGCGCGTCCTGCGGCCCGTCGGCGCAGACGGCCTCGGCGGCGGCCAGGGTGCAGCCGCCCGCGAAGACCGAGAGGCGGCGCAGGACGGCGCGTTCTTCGGCGTCGAGAAGGTCCCAGGACCAGTCGACGACGGCGCGCAGCGTCTGCTGTCGGGGCAGTACGGTACGGGCCCCGCTGGTCAGCAGGCGGAACCGGTCGTCGAGCCGGTCGGCGATCTGGCGCGGGGTGAGCATCCGCAGCCGGGCGGCGGCGAGTTCGATGGCGAGCGGCAGTCCGTCGAGGCGGCGGCAGATCTCGGTGGTGGCGGCCGCGGTCTCCTCGTCGGCGTCGATCCGGAAGCCGGGCCGCGCGGCGGCGCCGCGGTCGGCGAGCAGCCGGAGCGCCATCGGGTCGGGCAGCGGGTCGACGGGGCGGAGGAACTCGCCCGGCACCCCGAGGGGTTCACGGCTGGTCGCGAGCACGGTGAGTTCCGGACAGTGGGCGAGCAGATGGTCCGCGAGGGCGGCGGCGGCCCCGACGAGGTGTTCGCAGTTGTCCAGGAGCAGCAGCATGCGGCGCCGGGAGCAGTGCTCGGTGAGGCGTACGAGGGGGTCGCCCGCGTTCCCTTCGGCGACCCGGAGCTCCTCGGCGCCCGCTCCGCGCAGCACGGTCTCGCGGGCGCCGACGGCGGTCAGAACGGCCTCCGGTACGGCCTCGGGGTCGTCGACGGGGGCGAGTTCGGCCAGCCAGACGCCGTCCGGCCAGGCGGGGGCGACGGATTCGGCGGCCTCCTGGGAGAGCCGGGTCTTGCCCGCGCCGCCGGGGCCCAGGAGGGTGACCAGCCGGGCGTGCGCGAGGTCCTCGCGCAGGGCGTCGATGTCCCCCTCGCGCCCGACGAAGCTGGTGAGCCTGGCCCGGAGGTTTCCCTGCGGCAGGGCGGTGCGGGGCCGGTGCGGGTGGGCGGTTGTGGCGGGTGCTGTCGTGGCGGCCCGGGTGGCCGGCTCGGTCTCCGTGGCCACGACCACCGCGGCCACCCCAGCCGCCGCACCTGCCGGTTCCTGGCTGAGCAACTCGGCGTGCAGGGAGCGCAGTTCGGGTCCGGGGTCGGTGCCGAGCCGATCGGCGAGCACGGTGCGCACCTCGTCGTAAGCGGCCAGCGCCTGCGCCGTACGCCCGGCGTCGCGCAGCGCCCGCAGCCGCAGCGCCTGGAGCGGTTCGTCGATCGGGTGCTCGGCGCAGAGGGCGGCCAGTTCGGGCAGGGCCTCGTCCGCGCGGCCGAGCGCGAGGGCCGCGGCGAGCCTGCCGCGGCGGGCGTCCAGGCGCCGGGTCGCCCAGCGGGCCGCGAGGGCGCCGCGGTCTGGGAGATCGGCCAGGGCCGGTCCGCGCCACAGCGCGAGCGCGCCGTCGAACACGGCCACGGCCTTCCCCGCGTCGCCCTCCTCCAGCGCCCGCGCCCCCTCCCCCGCGAGCCGCTCGAAGCGGTACAGGTCGACCGCGTCCGGCTCGGCGGCGAGCTTGTAGCCGCTCTCCGCCGAGGCGACCGCCGCATGACCGAGGGCCCGCCGCAGCCGTCCGACGAGCGCCTGCAGGGCGCCCACCGCGTCGGCCGGCGGGTCGCCGTCCCACACCTCGTCGACGAGCACGGCGGCCGGGACGGTGCGGCCGGGGCGCAGGGCGAGGACGGTGAGCAGGGCGCGCAGCCGCGCCCCGCCGAGCGTGACGGCCGTGCCGTCGTCGCGGAGTACCTGGGTGGTGCCGAGGATGCAGTAGCGCACGCGCCTATTCTCCCTACCGCGCATCACAGGTCCAGACGCAGCAGATTGCGCAACTCTCGACCACCAGCCCAGAGCGCCAACTCAAGGAATGTGTGACCTATTGCGCGCGCCGCGAATGGCGCGTCGTCGGCACGGCCGAAGATTACGAATCCGCCTCACGCTCCACACCGTGGCAGCGGCCCCAGCTCTCGTCATGGCTGGACGACCGGGCGCCCGAGTTCGACGTCATCGTCGTTTGGCGGCTGGACCGCCTCGTACGCAAAGTCAGTGACCTTCATGACCTGATCGACTGGGCACGGGACCACGGCGGCAAGGCAATTGCCTCTGTCACCGAGCCCTTCGATCTCACCGACTCGTCCGGAGAGGCCATGGCCTCCTTGATCGCATCATTCGCACAGATGGAATCTCTCGCAGCTTCTGATCGAGTCACGTCGATGCGCCAGCATCTGCTCGCCACTCCGCGCTGGGGCGGCGGCTCACCGCCTTATGGCTATAGGACCTACGGGAAGGAGGGAGGGCGCTACCTGGAGATCAATCCCGCTACGGCTCCAGTTGTGCGGGAGGCCGCTCGCCGGGTCGTCGCCGGAGAGCCGATCAATGCCATCTGCAGGGACTTCGAGAACCGGAACGTGCCGTCCCCGGCTGACTCTTACGGCAGGCGGAAGATCGATCGGGACTTTGTATGGCACCCGGTCACCCTGAAAAAGATCCTGACCTCCCCTGCTCTTCGCGGCCTCAAGACCCGGAACGAGCCAGTACCAGGAAGGAAGTACCAGAAGAAGGTGCTGGTCCATGACGAACGGGGGCAGGTTGTTCGCATGGCCGACCCCATCCTGACCGAGGAAGACTGGCACAGGTTACAGAGCGCGCTGGTCGCTGCCTCCGTCTCCGCGAGCAAGCCGACGTCTCCGAGGACACCCTTCCTCGGCGTAATCAAGTGCGGCAGCTGCGGCAAGAACCTTCAGCTTCACGTCACAAAGAAGAAGCGCCGAGACGGTTCCGAACGCGTCACGAGCAAGATCCGCTGCCTGTCACGCGTGGGCTCCCCTGCATGCAGGGGATATGTATTCGCACCGAACGATGAAATCATCGGTCCGGTTACCCGAATGATCCTCTCGGAGATCGGCCACGAGCCGGTCACCAGGCGGATCTACGTCCAGGGCGATGGGTCGGCCGAGCGGCTGGCGGCAGTTGAGGCTGCAATCAACTACCACGTGGCACAACTACTGCCGGGCGGCATCTACAGTTCAGAGACCCTCCGGACGAAAGGGGAGCAGGCGCTCACCGGGCTACGACAAGAGTTCGAGCGACTGCACCTTTCGGAAGAAGACGGACAGGATCGCTGGGAGTATGCCGAAATCGGAATGACCTTCGCCGAACGATGGCGGGACAAGGACACAACTACCCTCGCGAATGACCTTGTTCAGGCAGGTATCACCGTCGAGTGTCACCCTCAGGACAGAGGTGGACATTTCCTGCGTCTGCCCAAGGACCTGAAGCAGCGCTTCGCCCGATCGCAGGGCCGACCGTAACCCCGGCCGCTTCAGCCTCAGGCCGTGGACGCTCAACAGCCGCCGCTACCCTCGGTCCATGAACACTGGTACCGCCGCAGCAGGGCGTCGCGTCAGCCCGGTCTTCCTCGGAATCGTCGCGGTGATGGCCGTTTCGGGCTGGGCTGTCTGGATCGGCTTTGCGTCAATCCCGGGCATCGCAGTCTTTCTCTTCGTCACCACGGCGTGGATCGTCTCACTCTGTCTCCACGAGTACGCTCACGCCCGCGCCGCGCTACACAGCGGCGACATCACCGTCACCGCCAAGGGCTATTTGACGCTCAATCCGTTCGCTTATACGCATGCGCTGCTGAGCATCGTGCTGCCGGTGCTGTTCGTGATCATGGGCGGTATCGGTCTGCCCGGTGGTGCGGTCTTCATCGAGCGGAGCCGGATCAGCGGGCGCTGGAAGCACAGCCTGATCTCTGCGGCGGGCCCGCTGATGAATGTGCTGTTCGCGTTCGTCTGCACGGCGCCGTTCTGGCTGCACGCGCTGGACGGCGTCCCGGCCGTCTTCCAGTACGCGCTGGGTTTCCTGGCACTGCTCCAGGTCACCGCGGCGATCCTCAACTTCGTCCCGGTGCCGGGGCTGGACGGCTACGGCGTGATCGAGCCCTGGCTCTCGTACCGGATCCGCCGGCAGGTCGAGCCGTTCGCGCCGTTCGGGCTGATCGCGGTCTTCGGCATCCTGTGGATTCCCGAGGTCAACCACGTGTTCTTCGACGCGATCCATTCCCTGTTGCGGGCACTGGGCGTCAGCGACTTCACCACGTACTGCGGTTTCGACACCTACCGCTTCTGGCGGTCGGCCGACCCGGTCTGCACGGCCGGCCGCTGATCCACCGCTCAGCCGGCGGTCTGTGCGCGCTGCCGGCGCAGGTAGAACCACGCCATGTTGGACGAGAGCCCGGCCAGCAGCACCCAGACGATCCCGAGCAAGCTGCCCTGGACGAACGAGATCACGGCCGCGACGACGGCCAGGACGCAGACGGCGATGGCGTAGAGAGCGAGGCGGGGCATGAGGAGCGGCTCCTGTCCGGGGTGATGCATGGTCCCGTCCAGTGTCCCTCATGCCCCTTTCCGCTCGCCGCAGGGTGCGCCGGAACACGCTCGGGCGCCGGAGAGCCGCTCCGAGGTCACCCGACAGGGCCTCAGACGTCGGTGGTACGCAGACCGGCGTGCGCCTTGTAGCGGCGGTTGACGGAGATCAGGTTGGCGACCAGGGACTCGACCTGGTGGGCATTGCGCAGCCGCCCGGCGAAGATGCCGCGCATGCCGGGAATCCGGCCCGCCAGTGCCTGTACGAGGTCGGTGTCGGCGCGGGCCTCGCCGAGCACCAGCACATCGGTGTCGATCTCCTCGATGGCCTCGTCCTGCAGCAGCACCGCCGAGAGGTGGTGGAAGGCCGCGGTGACCCGGGACTCCGGCAGCAGGGCGGCGGCCTGCTCGGCGGCGCTGCCCTCCTCGGGCTTCAGGGCGTAGGCGCCCTTCTTGTCGAAGCCGAGCGGGTTGACGCAGTCGATGACGAGCTTGCCCGCCAGTTCGTCGCGCAGCGACTCCAGGGTCTTGGCGTGGCCGTCCCACGGCACGGCGACGATCACGACGTCGCTGCGCCGCGCGCACTCCGCGTTGTCGGCGCCCTCGATGCCGTGGCCCAGCTCGTCGGCTGCGGTCTGTGCGCGGTCGGCGGCACGG
Organism: Streptomyces sp. NPDC111516; assembly: GCF_055635345.1. Taxonomy (NCBI): domain Bacteria; kingdom Bacillati; phylum Actinomycetota; class Actinomycetes; order Kitasatosporales; family Streptomycetaceae; genus Streptomyces; species Streptomyces sp. NPDC111516. The sequence goes on from NZ_JBVKBV010000001.1 coordinate 528,894, forward strand.
GAGCCGATGATCACCTTCTGCCCGGCGCGGGCGAGCCGGTAGGCGAGCCCGCGGCCCTGCGGCCCGGTGCCGCCGAGCACGCCGACGGTCAGCCCGGAGACGTCGGGGAGGTCCCACGGGTCCTTGGCCGGGGGCTTGGCTGCGCTGCCACTGTCATTCGTAGTCATGGCTGTGACATTACTGCCCGCCACGGACGGGGAGCCGGCCCAGTCCCCATGCGGTCTCCGTCGCTCCGCGGCGGCCCCGTTCGGCTGGTTCGGAGCCGTTCTCCGGTGCCGGGCCGTGCTCCTGCGGCATGATGCCGGGCCATGGATGCCGTACGCGTCGCCCTGCTGCGTGAAGTACTCGCCGGGACCGGGTGGCCCGACGCGGCCCGGCGGTTCGCCGGGGCGCTCAGGTCGTCCGTCGTCCCGCACGGTGGCGGGCTGCTGCTGGTGGGGACGGCCGCGTACGAGCCGTGGCATCTGGCGGCCCATCTGGTCGACGAGTCCACCTGGTCCGGGCTGCCGGAGCTGACGCCCACCCTGGTACGCCACCGGGTCGAGCCGGGCGATCCGGCGCATCTGGCCGTCGGTCTGGGCCGGATCGAGGCGGCCGGGCGGGGCGAGACGCTGCTGCTGGTGGCCCCGGAGCGGCCCGGCGCCGGGCTGCTGGAGCGGGTGCACGACGCCCGCCGGGCCGGAGCGACGGTCCTCTCGCTGGACGGCGGCGATCCGGAGGTGCTGGGGCTCGCCCACGAAACGCTCGCGGTGACCGGCACCGACGACGTCGACCTGGACACCGTGCAGCATCTGGTGAGCGCGGCGGCCGGCGAGAACAGCGCCCCGTCGCCACGCGGGAACCGCCGTTTCCGGGACCGGCTGTCCCGGCTCGCCGACCAGCTGACGGCCCCGCCACCGGCCCGCTGGTGAGCGTCCCGGGTGCCACGACGGGAGCCGCCGCGCTCCCCGGCCACCGGATTCTCCGGGGCTCCCCGCCACCAGGAAACTCTGTTGCACGGAGCACCTACGGCGCCGGACCATGACCCCTCGTGACCTCAGCTCCCTCCTCGGCGGCGGGCCGGCTCTCCGCTCTGCTTCCCGACCTCTCGCCCCTGCGTTCGTCGGCCGACTTCCGGCTGCTGTGGATCCAGGGGCTGGTGACGTACTTCGGCAGCTTCATGGCGTTGATCGCGCTGCCGCTCCAGATCAAGGAGCTGACGGGTTCGCCGTTGGCCGTCGGCGCGATGGGCGCGGTCGAGCTGGTGCCGCTGGTGGTCTTCGGTCTGTACGGCGGGGCCCTCGCGGACTCCGCGGACCGCCGCAAGGTGATCCTGGGCACCGAGGCGGGGCTGGGGCTGCTGGCCCTCGTACTCCTGGTGAACGCCGCGCTGCCCGACCCGATGCTCTGGCCGCTCTATCTGGTGGCGGGCGGGGTCTCCGCGCTCGCCGGGCTCCAGCGGCCCGCGCTGGACTCCCTGATGGCCCGCATCGTGCCGCACGACCAGCTGACCGCCGCCGCCGCGCTGAACTCGCTGCGCTGGCAGTTCGGCGCGATCACCGGCCCGGCGGTGGCCGGAGTCGTGGTGGCCTACGCCGGGCACGCCACGGCGTACACGGTCACGGTGGTCACGTTCACCGTGTCCGTGCTGCTGTGCCTGCGGCTGACACCCGCGCCGCCCGCCCGGGACAGCCCAAAGCCTTCGCTGAGCGGCATCGTCGAGGGGGCGAGGTACGCCTGGAGCCGGCCGGTGCTGCTGGGGACGTACGCGGTCGACCTGGCGGCGATGTTCTTCGCCTTCCCGAACACGATCTTCCCGTTCCTCGCGGACGAGCTGGATGCCCGGTGGTCGCTGGGGCTGATGTACGCGGCGGGGTCGGTCGGCTCGCTGGTCCTCGGCCTGACCAGCGGCTGGACGTCACGGGTACGGCGGCACGGGCTGTTCGTGGTGTTCGGGGCGGCGGCCTGGGGGCTGGCGATCGCGGCTGCCGGATGGTTCGGCAATGTGTGGCTGGTGCTGGCCTGCCTGGCGGTGGCGGGCGCGGGCGACATGATCAGCGGTCTCGGCCGCTCCACGATCTGGAACCAGACCATCCCGGAGGAGCTGCGAGGCCGGCTCGCGGGCATCGAGGTGCTCTCGTACAGCGTCGGCCCGCAGCTGGGTCAGGTGCGGGCCGGCGCGATGGCGGGCTGGACGGGGACCCGCTCCGCGATCTGGAGCGGGGGTGTGGCGTGCGTGGCCTCGGTCGCGCTGCTCACCGCGGCGCTGCCGAAGCTGCTGACGTACGACTCCGGGACGGACGAGGACGCGGTACGCAGGCGCGCACAGCGCACCGCGGAGAAGGCTGCGGAAGCCAGCCCCTCCGGCGCCTGAGGAGCCGGGCGCCCAACTTGTGAGCTCCTCTTACGCCTCCGGGTCCGGCGGCGTGTCCCGGTCCTGCCATTTGGGGTCCGTCTCCCACTCGAGATTCCGCTCCTGCGCCGTCTCCATCGCGTGCCGTGCCTCCTCGGGGGAGGCATACGGTCCGAAGCGGTCCTTGGCCGGGCACTCGGGGCCCTCCTCGACCTTCTGGTGCTGCAGGCAGTAGTACCACTCGCCCGGCTTGCCGACCGTGCGCTTCTTGAACAGGGCCATCTCCGGCTCCTTCCCTCGGGGCCATGCTGCCCCACACGCGCTGGTTAGACTCGCTGACATGTCTGGCCAGTCGCTGCTCGCACCCGGGGAGATCACTCCCATCCGTTCCGTGCCCGGAAACATCCGGCGCCCCGAATACGTGGGCAAGCCGGCCCCCACCCCGTACACCGGTCCGGAGATCCAGGACGCCGATACCGTCGAGCGCATGCGCATCGCGGGACGAATCGCCGCGCAGGCGATGGCGGAGGCCGCCAAGCACATCGCCCCGGGCGTCACGACGGACGAACTCGACCGGGTCGCCCACGAGTTCATGTGCGATCACGGCGCCTACCCGTCGACGCTCGGCTACCGGGGATTCCCCAAGTCGCTCTGCTCCTCGCTCAACGAAGTGATCTGCCACGGCATCCCGGACTCCACGGTGCTGCGCGACGGCGACATCGTGAACCTCGACGTCACGGCGTACATCAACGGTGTGCACGGCGACAACAACGCCACATATCTCTGCGGCGACGTGGACGAGGAGTCCCGGCTGCTCGTGGAGCGCACCGAGGAGTCGCTGAACCGGGCCATCAAGGCGGTCCGGCCCGGGCGGCAGGTCAATGTGATCGGGCGGGTCATCGAGTCGTATGCGAAGCGCTTCGGGTACGGGGTGGTGCGGGACTTCACCGGGCACGGGATCAGTTCCTCGTTCCACTCCGGACTGATCATTCCGCACTACGACAGCCCGCACGCGACCACCGTGATGCAGCCCGGCATGACGTTCACCATCGAGCCGATGCTGACGCTGGGCACCCATGAGTACGACATGTGGGACGACGGCTGGACCGTGGTGACGAAGGACCGCAAGCGCACCGCCCAGTTCGAGCACACGCTGGTGGTGACGGAGACGGGCGCCGAGATCCTGACGCTCCCGTGACCACTGACCACACGGAGCCTTCAGTCGCGGAGTGACCGGGGTACATCGGTCGGCCCGGCCGATCGCGCCGTTTTTGTCCTCACGCGCCGGACGGGCTCGAGTTTCCGCCGGACGGGCTTGATCGAACAGCCGGCAGGACGCGCCCCCCGATCTCCACCGTGCCGTCCGGTGCCGGGGCGGTGAGGATCTGGGAGCCGCGTCCCTGCCTGATGTTGAGGGCGCGGCCCAGCTCCGCGCTGAGCAGCAGCGCCGCCGCCCCCGTCGCCTCGTCCTCCACGATTTTGTCGTCGCGCCTCGGGAACGCCCGCGCCCTGACCCGCCCCGCCGCCTCGTCCTCCCAGGCCCATACGTACAGCCAGCCCTCGCCCGGCGGCGGCCCGGTCAGCGCCTCGACCTCGGCGACTGATGCGTACCGCTCCAGCCTGCGCGGCGGCGCCCACTCGGGGCGGGCGGTGATCCAGGTGAACTCCCCGTCCTGACGCGCGAAGACCTCCCCGACCGGCAGCTCCAGGATCTCCAGGTCGAGCAGCCAGGCGGTGCCGACGAGCGGGTGTCCGGCGAAGGGGAGGCGGAGTCCCGGCGCGTGGATGTCGACGTGTCCGCGTTCGGGGTCGTCGACGAACACGGTCTCACTGAAGCCGAGTCGACAGGCCAGGGCCTGCCGGGATGCCTCGTCGGGGTACGTACGCCCGTCGCGCACGACCCCGAGGGCATTGCCGTGCCGGCCGTCGGGGCCGCAGAACACCCGCAGTACGTCGATGCCTACGGGTACGTCCAAGTCGCTGTCGCTCACCTGGGCATTCAAGCACCGCCCGGGCGACGGCCCCGCGACCGGGCCGTCACCCGGGCGGTGTTGCCCGGCACGAGGGGCTTGACCTCTGCTTGACCTTTCCATGAGTCCTTCATGAGGCATTCATGATCGCCCCGTCCCCGCGCCGCCGGGATGAGAGGTGAATCACTGCACGAGTGGGTCCAGGTCAGGCAAGCCTCGGTTAAGTTAGGCCTGCCTCACCTTCCTTTGTCCGACCGTCATTCCAGTTCTCCTGCTTCTCCTTCATCTTCTGTGGAGCCCGTATGCGAGCCGTTCGTTTCTCCGTCGTCACCGCTGCCGCCGCGGTGGCAGCCCTGACCGCCGTCACGGGCTGCGCAGAGAAGAGCGACGGCAAGGGCGAAGGGGCCCTGCAGATCGTCGCGAAGGACGACTCCTGCGAGGTCTCGAAGAAGAAGCTGCCTGCCGGTCATGTCGAAATGGCCGTGCAGAACAAGGGCTCGAAGGTCACCGAGGTCTACGTCCTGTTCCCGGACGACCGCATCGTCGCCGAGCGCGAGAACATCGGGCCCGGCACCAAGGCCACCATCACGGCCGAGATCAAGGCCGGTTCGTACGAGATCGCCTGCAAGCCCGGCATGAAGGGCCACGGCATCCGGCAGAAGATCGAGGTCACCGGCGGCAACGCGGCCACGCGCAGCCCCGAGATGGACAAGGCCGTCGCCGAGTACCGCACCTACGTCCAGGCCCAGGCCGACGAGACGCTGCCGAAGGCCAAGAAGTTCACGGACGCCGTGGCAGCCGGGGACATCGAGGCCGCCAAGAAGTTCTACGCGGACTCCCGGCTCGGCTGGGAGCGCACCGAGCCGGTCGCCGAGTCCTTCGGTGACATCGACCCGAAGGTCGACATCCGCGAGGACGGGCTGGAGGACGGTCAGAAGTGGACCGGCTGGCACCGCCTCGAGAAGGCGCTGTGGCACGACAAGAAGCTCGGCGCCGAGGAGAAGGCCCTCGCGCCGGTCCTCTACAAGGACCTGCTCGACTGGCAGAAGCGGGTCGGCACGGCGGACATCACCCCGACGTCGATGGCCAACGGTGCCAAGGAACTTCTCGACGAGGTCGCGACCGGCAAGGTCACCGGCGAGGAGGAGCGCTACAGCCACACCGACCTGATCGACTTCAAGGGCAACGTCGAGGGCGCGGAGAAGTCCTACGAGCTGCTGAAGCCGGTCGCCTCGAAGAACGACCCGGCGCTGACGGCGTCCCTGGACAAGCAGTTCGCGGCGCTGAACACGCTGCTGGACAAGTACCGCAAGGACAAGACCTCGTACGAGTTCACCTCGTACGAGAAGGTCGGCAAGGCCGACCGCAAGGAACTGTCGGACGCGGTCAACGCGCTGGCCGAGCCGCTGTCCCGGCTCGCCGCCGCGGTGACGAAGTAACGGGCGGGGAGGGACCGGTCATGTCCGATCAGAAGCAGGGCACCACCGAAACCGCGGCGGCCTCCGGCGGCCCCGCCCCGTCTCGCCGGGCTCTGCTCGGCTGGGGCGGCGCCGGGCTGGCGCTCGGCGCCGTCGCGGCCGGAGGCGCGGTCGCCGCGGTGCGTCCGGGGAGCGACCCGGTGCCGGCCGCGGACAGCGGGGCGGCCGTGCCGTTCCACGGTGCGCACCAGGCCGGTATCGCCACCGCCGTACCGGACAGGCTGCACTTCGCCGCGTTCGACGTGACGACGAAGGACCGCGCCGAACTGGTCGCGCTGCTCAAGGAATGGACCCGGGCGGCCGAGCGGATGACGGCCGGTCACACGGTCGGCGAGGGCGCGTACGGCGGTCTCGCCGAGGCCCCGCCGGACGACACGGGCGAGGCGCTGGGGCTCAAGCCGTCCCGGCTCACGCTCACCGTCGGCTTCGGCCCCTCGCTCTTCGCCAAGGGCCGCTTCGGCCTGGAGGACAAGCGTCCCGAGGCGCTCGTCGATCTGCCGAAGTTCCCCGGCGACAACCTCGACGCGGCCCGCAGCGGCGGCGACCTCTGCGTCCAGGCCTGCGCGGACGACCCGCAGGTCGCGGTGCACGCCATCCGCAACCTGGCCAGGATCGGCATGGGCCGCACCGCGATCCGCTGGTCCCAGCTGGGCTTCGGCAAGACGTCCTCGACGACGCCCGACGCCCAGACCCCGCGCAACATGTTCGGCTTCAAGGACGGCACCCGGAACATCTCCGGCACCGACACCGCCGCCCTGGACAAGCACGTGTGGGTGGGTGAGAAGGACAACGCGGGCTGGATGGCCGGGGGTTCGTACCTGGTGGCCCGGCGCATCCGGATGCACATCGAGACCTGGGACCGTACCGCGCTCCAGGAGCAGGAGGACGTCTTCGGCCGCGACAAGGGCGAGGGAGCTGCGGTCGGCAAGTCCAAGGAGCACGACGAGCCGTTCCTGAAGGCGATGCTGCCGACCGCGCATGTGCGGCTCGCCCACCCGGACAGCAACGGCGGCGCGACGATCCTGCGCCGCGGCTACTCCTTCACCGACGGCACGGACGGCCTCGGCCGGCTCGACGCCGGGCTCTTCTTCCTCGCCTACCAGCGCGATTCGCGCAAGGCCTTCATCCCGCTGCAGCGGCGCCTCGCTGCGCACGACGCACTCAACGAGTACATCCAGCACGTGGGTTCGGCGCACTTCGCCGTCCCGCCGGGCGTCCGCGACAAGGACGACTGGTGGGGCCGGGCGCTGTTCTCGTAACGGGCCGAAGCAGAAAAGGAGAACCGAAACGTGTTCAGCAACTTCCTCATCGGCCTGCGCGAGGGCCTCGAGGCCAGCCTGGTCGTCTGCATCCTCATCGCCTATCTGGTGAAGACCGGCAACAAGAACAAGCTGGTGCCGATCTGGATCGGTGTCGGTATCGCGGTCGTCGTCAGCCTGGCGTTCGGTGCCGGCCTCGAATTCGGTTCGCAGGAGATGACGTTCAAGGCCCAGGAGTTGCTCGGCGGCACGCTGTCGATCATCTCGGTCGGTCTGGTCACCTGGATGGTCTTCTGGATGCGGCGCACCGCGCGGCATCTGAAGACGGAACTGCACGGCAAGCTCGACGCGGCACTCTCGATGGGCACCGGTGCACTCGTCGCCACGGCGCTCCTCGCGGTGGGCCGTGAAGGTCTGGAGACCTCGCTGTTCGTGTGGCGTGCGGTGCACGCTGCGGACGACGGCTGGCACCCGATGATCGGTGCGTTCCTCGGGATCGCGGCCGCGATCGTCCTGGGCTGGCTGTTCTACCGGGGTGCGCTGAAGATCAACCTGTCGAAGTTCTTCACCTGGACCGGCGGAATGCTGGTGATCGTCGCCGCGGGTGTGCTCGCGTACGGCGTCCACGACCTGCAGGAGGCCGAGTTCCTGGGCGGCATCCACAACCTGGCGTTCGACATCAGCGCCACGATTCCGCCGGACAGCTGGTACGGCACGCTGCTGAAGGGCACCTTCAACTTCCAGCCCGACCCGACCGTTCTCCAGATCACGGTGTGGGCGCTGTACCTGATCCCCACCCTCGCGCTGTTCCTCGCCCCGGTAGGGTTCGGACGGTCAGAGGGCCGGGCAGTGGGCAGCGCGGGTTAAGGAGCGGGGCCGGGGTGCGTGCATCGCAAGGCGGACGATTGAGGCAGATGGGGCCTCCCCTGCTCGAGCGAAGCCGAGAGCTTGGGGAAGGAGCGTTGGTGATTGACGACAACGCCGCGAGGTGCGTGCCCCGGCCCCGCGACGCCGCGAAGTCCGCTGCCCGACCCTCTCCAGGGGGACGACGGATCAGAAGGCGCGGAAAGCAGCGGATGAGAAGTCTGAGGCCGATTCGGCTGGCGACGGGGCTCGCGACGGCGACGGTGCTGTCCATGACGGCGAGCGGGTGCGTGACGGTGCACGGCGAGCTGGAAGTGGTGCCGGCGGCAACCAGGTCTGAGGCCGCACAGGCCCTGAAGGACTTCACCACCGCGTACAACGCGGCGGACAAGGCCTACGACCCGGCTCTGGACGCGGACCGGGTCACCGGCCCGCTGGGCGCGATCAACCAGGCCGGGCTGAAGGCACGGCAGAAGAACGATCCGGACGGCAACGCGAATCACCGGCCGCTGGAGCTGACCGACGCCCGGTACGTCATCCCGAAGAAGGCCGGCTGGCCGCGCTGGTTCCTCGCGGACACCGACTCCAACCGCGACAAGGACGGCGGAAAGCTGGACACCCGCTGGCTGCTCGTCTTCGTCAAGTCCGGGCCCGGCGCGGGGTGGAAGACCGCCTATCTGTCGGTCGTCGCACCGTCCGGGCTGCCCGCCATCGCGAAGGACGGCGACGGCCACGCCGAGCCGGTGGCCGCGGACGACGCGGAACTGACCGTGGCACCGGAGGACTTGGGCACCCAGTACACGGACTACCTGCAGAAGGGCGCCCCGGACGTCTTCGCTCCCAGCAGCGCCACGTCGGGCTGGCGGGAGGCGCGCCGCACGACCCGGCGGGCGGGCTTCTCGTACCAGTACATCGATCGGCCGCTGGACAGCGGTACGTTCGCGCCGCTCGGCCTGGCAACGGAGGACGGCGGGGCGCTGGTCTTCTTCAGCAGCAAGCACTTCGAACGGCAGACGGCGGCGGCGGGGCTGCGCCCGCCGCTCAACCCGGATGTGGAGGCGCTGATGACCGGTGAGATGAAGTCCACCCTCACCAAGGAGCGGATCTCCAGCCAACTGGTGTACGTCCCGAAGAAGGGCGCGAAGGACGGCAAGGTGGTCGTGCTGAACCGGCTGCCGGGCCTGACGGCGGCCAAGGGCTCGTGACCGGGGCGGCCGGACTCACCGGGCTGCCCCGTCACCCGTCACCCGTCACCCGTCACCCGTCACCGGCTCAACGGCCACGTCACCGAGTCGTGCTCCAGATCACTCTGGTCCGCCGCGTCCGCGTACTGCGCGCACGCGTCGGTGAGCGTCTCCAGCAGGGTCAGCGGATCGGGCAACGGGTTCTCCGGCCCCCGCTCCCACCGCACGTCCAGCTCACCGGGAAGCCTGGCCGGCGGCAGGAGTACGTAGCTGCCGCGGCAGTGCCACCGCAGTCCCGGATGCTCGTCCATGGTCTCGGGGTGGCAGTCCAGCTCGCACGGCCACCATTCGTCCTCGTCCTCGGGCGTACCGCGGGTGGCGGTGAAGAAGAGCATCCGGTCGTCACCGGACCGGGCGACGGGGCCGACGTCGATGCCGGCGGCGAGGAGCCGCTCCAGTGCCTGGCCGCCCGCGGACAGCGGCACGTCGAGAACGTCGTGGATCATGCCGGTCGCGGTGATGAAGTTGGCCTGCGGCTGGCTGCGGGCCCAGCGCTCGATCTGGGCGCGGTCGGTGGTGGACTGCGTCTGCCAGGCGAAGGAGACGGGGTGCCGGGCGGGAGTGGGACAGCCGATGCGTTCGCACGAACATCGGTAGCCGACCGGATGGGCGGCGGGCGCGATCGGCATTCCGGCTTCGGCGACAGCCAGGAGCAGCGCCTCCCGGGCGGTGTCGTCGACCTCGCTCTGCTGCGGTTTGGGTCGGCGGCGAAGCCATTGGGAAAATTTGCTCTCTGAGCCGCGATAACGGCCGAAATCGGCGCCCATCTATCCCCTTACCTCTACGTTGCCCCTGCCCATGGTCCCACCATCCTGCGCCTCGGGTGGCCGGAGTCCCGAAGCGGGGTACGCGAGACAGCGCCGTGCGCTGGGCGCTATGCCACTTCTTGTCATGGAATGACGGGTGCGTCTCTGGGCTGCGCGCGGATCGGTGCCCCGAAGGCGGGGCCGGTCGGCTCGTCGGCGGTGGCCCGGACAGCGACCTCGAGGTCCGGCCGGGCGCCGCGTCGTGGATCGCGCGGCGCGAGCGCTCGCTGCGACGGCCGGGGCGGCGGGTGGCCGCCGCTCTGCCATGCCGGTCGATCCAGCAGTGACACGCGTCGACCCGCAACGGCTCAGCACCGTGCGGAACCACCCGATCGGATCACTGCGCAACCGGCCCCGGAGAGCGGACCATGGGCTCACGCACACACCCGTGCGAAGTCCCCCGCAGGCCACCCCTGCCCGCATTCGTGAGGAGCCTTCATTGCCTCGTGAAGCCACACCCCGCCGTTACCTGATGTGCGCTCCTGCCCACTTCAGGGTGACGTACTCCATCAACCCCTGGATGGACCCCGGCAAACCCGTGGATCTCCCCCTGGCCCAGGCCCAGTGGGAGGACCTGCGCGACCGCTACCGCGCCCTGGGGCACACCGTGGAGCTGCTCACGCCCCGGCCCGAACTGCCCGACATGGTCTTCGCCGCGAACGGCGCCACCGTCATCGACGGCCGGGTGCTGGGTGCCCGGTTCGCGTACCGGGAGCGGTACGCGGAGGCCGGGGCCCATCGCGAGTGGTTCCGGGCCAATGGCTTCGCCGAGATCCATGAGCCGGACCACATCAACGAGGGCGAGGGCGACTTCGCGGTCACCGCGTCGTACCTCCTGGCCGGGCGGGGCTTCCGGTCCAGCCCGCTCTCGCACGACGAGGCGCAGGAGTTCTTCGGGCGCCCGGTGATCGGGCTCGATCTGATCGACCCGCGCTACTACCACCTGGACACGGCCCTGTCGGTGCTCGACGAGGCGGGCGACGAGATCATGTACTACCCGGGGGCATTCTCGCCGGGCAGCCGGTCGGTGCTGGCGCGGCTCTTCCCCGACGCGCTGATCGCCGAGGAGACGGACGCCGCGGCGCTCGGTCTGAACGCGGTGAGCGACGGGCTCCATGTGCTGCTGCCGCAGACCGCCACGGGGCTGTTCGGTCCGTTGCGGGCGCGCGGCTTCGAGCCCGTGCCGATGGATCTGGGTGAGCTGCTGAAGGGCGGCGGCAGCGTGAAGTGCTGCACACAGGAGCTGCGCGGGTAGCCGGGGCCCGGCCGGCGGCCGGGCCGTCCTCAGTCCCCGGGCGGGCTCGACGGGTGGGGCGGCGGCCACTCGTCGCCCCACGCGATGTCCCGGGCGGCCCGGTACAGCTCGCCGTGGCGCTTGGTGACCGTGGAGCGCCGCAGGGCCTCGTCACGGGTGCACAGGTCGAGCAGCACCTGCCCCTTGCGGATCTGCGGCTTGCGGGTGACGCGCGCCCGGACGGGCTCCGTGTCGAAGCGGGTCGCCACGACGTAGCTGAACTTCTCGTCCTCGTACGGCAACGAGCCGCCCTTGACCTGCCGGTGCAGCGAGGAGCGGCTGACCCGGGCCGAGAAGTGGCACCAGTCCGCGCCCGGCTCGATGGGGCAGGCGTCGCTGTGCGGGCAGGGCGCGGCGACCTTCAGCCCGGCGGCGATCAGCCGGTCGCGGGCCTCGATGATCCGGTCGTAGCCGTCGGGGGTGCCGGGCTCGACGACCACGACCGCCTGTGCGGCGGCCGCCGCGGTGTCGACGAGCGCGGCGCGGACGTCCGCCGTCAGTTCCTTGAGCACGTAGGAGACGGTGATCAGGTCCGTGGGCGCGAGTTCGAGGCCCGCGCCGATCCGGGCCCGGCGCCACTCGGCGGCGCGCAGGGCGGGGATGCCGGAGATCCCGGCCAGTTCGCGGCCCAGGGCGAGGGCGGGCTCGGCCCAGTCCAGGACGGTCGTCCGTGGCCCCTCCCAGGCCCCGGCCACGGCCCAGCTCGCCGCTCCGGTGCCGCCGCCGATGTCGGTGTGCGTGGCGGGCACCCAGTCCGGGGCGGCGTCCTGGAGCGCGGCGAGGGCGGACCGTACCGCTTCGAAGGTCGCGGGCATCCGGTACGCGGCGTAGGCGGCGACGTCGGAACGGTCGCGGAGCACCGGGGCGTCCGTGGGGGTGGTCCCCCGGTAGTTGGCGATGAGCCGGTCGACGGCCTGGGCGGCCTGCTTGGGCGGCAGCCCGTCGAGCAGTCCGGCCAGCGCCGTGCGCAGGGCTTCCGCGATGGGGAGGGTGGCGTTCACCGGCAAATTGTAGGCGCAGGCTGCCCGCCCGCATCCGGCCCGGCACCGGCGGCGAACAGCACGGCAGGTGAACTGCCGCGACCCTTGCGCCAGTTGCTACGCTGACCGCCGCGAGGTCGGGATCGCCCATCGAGGGAAGCCATGAGACAGAAGATCGTGCGCCTGGTTCTGGTCGGCGGAGTGCTCGTGCTGGCCATGCTGCTTCTGCTGGCCACCTGCGCGGGTGGTGAGAAGAGCTCCGGCGAGCCGAAGAAGCAGGCGGAGAAGGCCTCGGTCCCGGTGACCCGGCTCACCGTCCCCTCCGTGTTCGCCACGAAGCGCGGCTGGGAGCTCATCGGCACCTCGCCCGACTACGCGCTGTCCCGGACGACGGGCGGTCTCGCCTATCTCGTGCGGGCCTCGGAGAACAGGTACCAGCTGCGGACCATCGACTCGGAGACCGGGGCGGCCGGCTGGCACGGGGAGAGCTGGCGGCCCCCGTCTGCGCAGCACTTCCCGAGACTCCTCCTGGTCACCGTGGACGACCACGAGTACTACGTGACGTGGTCGTACGGGAAGGTCGGCGAGAACGCGCTGACCCCCGCGGACACCATCGTCTCGCTGGACTTCTACGACGTGCAGGACGGCTCCCGGCGGCGCGTCGAGGTGCCGTGGAACTCCGTGCCCACGGTCTCCGCCACCGGCCCCGGCATCGTCATCAGTGACGGCCGGACGAACAGCGCGGTCGTCGACCCGGTGACCGGCCGGGTTTCGCAGCTCACCGCCGCAGCGCTCAAGTACCCGAAGGGCTGCACGACCTGCAAGCAGCTCACCGAGGTCCGCGGTCTGACGCAGAAGGGCCTGCTGGTCAGCGGGTCCAAGGAGTTCTGGGTGCAGGGCGGCTGGTTCAGCCGCGATGTCGCGCCCAAGGGCACCGACCGGGTCAGCGGGATCCCGACGTCGGTGCTCCCGGGCCTGATACTGGCGAAGTGGCAGCTCGCCAAGGACGCGAAGCGCGCCGCCACCCATGACCTGTGGACGGTGCACGATCTGGAGACGGGCAAACCGCTCGCCTCGGTGGAGTGCAGCAAGCCCGCGATAAAGCCCGGCCAGTACCCGCAGCTCGTCGCCGCGCCCTCGGGCAACTTCCTGGTGGCCGGGCCGCTCGCCTTCGACCTGCTGACGAAGCGGGGCTTCTGCTTCGAGGGGGCGGACGGCACGAAGCCGCTGACGCTGGCATCGGTGAACGACGAGGGCATCGCGTACGGTGCGGCGAACGCTCGCAACGCGGCGGACGTGCTGGCCGGCGGCGGCACCCCCGTCGCGGTGGCGGTCAGGAGCGGCACGACGGGCGCCCTGCCGTCGAACCAGCGGATTCCGGGCGCGGTGACGTCGGACGGTGTCGGCCTGTTCCGCTGGACGGACGAGAAGGACCGCCCGCATCTGATCGGCTACCCGAGCGCGCGCTGAGGGCGCACGGACCGGACCCGGGTGCGCTGCCCGGTCCGTGCGGCCCCGCGGAAACACGCTCGCGCCGACCCGGTGCGGACCTGTGTGGTCCACACTACGAACACGCGCCGGGAGAGGGCCCGGTGCCGGCGCTCGCCGCCCTCGTCTCCCGCTGCTTCTGGCCGGACCTGGTCAGCGGCAGGACGTGGGGCTGAACCGGCCCAGGGTCCCGGCGTCCCCCCGTCGCAGAACCCGGTTCACGACATTCGCTGCCAGGGCCTGCACAGCCCCAGGAAGCAGGCCATCGCGCCCACCGCGCACACCAGTTGGACGACGGCCATCGGCACGGCGGTCCCCTCGCCCGCGATCCCGACGAGCGGCGAGGCGACGGCGCCGATGAGGAACGACGACGTGCCGAGCAGCGCGGACGCGGACCCGGCGGCGTGCTTCGTACGCATCAGGGCCTGCGCGTTCGTGTTCGGCATCGCGAGCCCCATCGCCGACATCAGTACGAAGAGCCCGGCGGCGACCGGGACCAGGCCCACGTCCCCGAAGACCCCGGTCGTCATCAGCAGCAGCGCGGCCGCGGCCAGCACGATGACCGAGAGGCCGAAGGCGAGCGCCTTGTCCAGGCTGATCCGGCCGACCAGCACCTTGCCGTTGATCTGGCCCACGATGATCAGGCCGACCGAGTTGATGCCGAAGAGCAGGCTGAAGGTCTGCGGCGAGGCCCCGTAGATCTCCTGCACGACGAACGGCGAGGCGCTCACGTAAGCGAAGAGGGCGGCGAAGGCGAGGCTGCCCGCGATCATGTAGCCGGTGAAGACCCGGTCGGCGAGCAGCCCGCGCATGGTGCGCAGCGCGTCGCCGATGCCGCCGGTGTGCCGGTCCTGCGGCGGCAGGGTCTCGTGCAGCCACCTCCAGACGACAAGGGTGAGCATCACGCCGACGACGGTGAGGACGGCGAAGATCCCCCGCCAGTCGGTGAACCGCAGCACCTGTCCGCCGATCAGCGGCGCGACGATCGGTGCGACGCCGGAGATCAGCATCAGCGTGGAGAAGAACCTGGCCATCTCCACGCCGTCGTACATGTCGCGCACCACGGCACGGGCGATGACGATCCCCGCCGCACCGGCCAGGCCCTGCAGGAGGCGGAAGCCGATGAGGAGTTCCGTGGTGGGGGCGAAGACGCAGATCGCGGTGGCGAGAACGTAGATGATCATGCCGAGGAGCAGCGGCCTGCGCCTCCCCCACCGGTCGCTCATCGGTCCGACGACGACCTGGCCGAGCGCCATGCCGGTGAGACAGGCGGTGAGGGTGAGCTGGACGGTCGCGGCGGGGGCGTGCAGGGACTCGGTGACCGCGGGAAGCGCCGGGAGGTACATGTCCATGGAGAGCGGCGGCAGTGCGGTGAGGCCGCCGAGGACCAGGGTGACGAGGAGTCCGGTGCGCCGGGCCGCTTCGGTGGCGGCGGGCGCAGCGGGCGCGGTCCCGCCCGCCGTCCCGGTGGTCGGTATGTGTGTACGTTCCTGCTGGGCCCGGCTCGCGCCGCTCTCCGGCATTCTCATCTCCATGTCGTTGAATCCGCATCTATGCTCTCAGCTCTGCCGGACTGGTCGAGACCTCTTTGGGGAGCAGGCATGACAGGCATGAGCAGGGCAGTGCGTTGGGGCGTGCTGGCGACGGGCGGTATCGCGGCGACGTTCACCGAGGATCTGCGGGCGATGCCGGACGCGGAGGTGGTGGCCGTCGCCTCCCGCACGGACGCCTCGGCGAAGGCGTTCGCGCAGCGGTTCGGGATACCCCGGGCGTACGGCAGCTGGGCGGAGCTCGCCGCCGACGACGAGGTCGATGTGGTGTACGTGGCGACGCCGCACTCGGCGCACCGGGAGGCGGCCGCGCTCTGTCTGGAGGCCGGAAAGCACGTGCTGTGCGAGAAGGCGTTCACGCTCAACGCGCGGGAGGCGGACGAGCTGGTGAAGCTCGCCCGGGACCGCGGCCTCTTCCTGATGGAGGCCATGTGGACGTACTGCAACCCGGTCATCCGGCGCATGACGGAGCTGGTGCGGGACGGCGCCATCGGCGATATCCGTACCGTGCAGGCCGACTTCGGGTTCGCGGGCGACTTCGGTCCCGAGCACCGGCTGCGCGACCCGGCGCTGGGCGGCGGCGCGCTGCTGGACCTCGGAGTCTATCCGGTGTCGTTCGCGCAGTTGCTGCTGGGCGAGCCGGACCGGGTGCAGGCCGACGCGCTGCTCTCCCCGGAAGGCGTCGACCTGAACACGGCCATGCTGCTGAGCTGGTCGGAGCTGGGCGCCTCGGCGCTGCTGAACTGTTCGCTCGTCGGGGACACGCCGGTGACCGCGACGGTCACCGGGACGAAGGGGCGGATCGACTTCCCGCACGGCTTCTTCTACCCGGAGCGGTTCGTGCTGCACCGGCCGGGGCGCGACCCGGAGGAGTTCACCGCGGGGGCGGCGGGCGAGGGGCTGCGCGGGATGCAGTTCGAGCAGGCCGAGGTGGCGCGGGCGCTGCGGGCGGGTGAGACGGAGTCTCCGCTGGTGCCGCTGGACGGTTCCCTCGCCGTGATGCGGACGCTCGACGCGGTACGTGAGCGCATCGGCGTCCGCTACCCGGCCGACGATCTCGGCTGACCGGCGCCCGTCCGTGGGGCGGGGCCTCAGAAGAGCTCACGCGGGCGTGAGGCCCTGGTGCCCCACCTCTGTGACGAACGATCCGGCCGTCGTGAGGGGCGCGCCGGGCGTGGTGACGCCGGACACCGTGCGGTAGTCGGCGCGCGCCCGCTGCGCGCCCAGCGTGATGACGGCGTATCCGCGACGGCCGTTGAAGAACTTCATGTGCGGGTTGGCCTGCATCTGGTTGTTCCAGCTCGCCGGCTTGTCCGAGCCGTTCCTGCCGCTGGTGATGGAGGTGGCGACGATCTCCGTGCCGACGGTGCGGGAGGCCGGGTCGTCGAAGTCCTGCTTCAGGTCGAGGCCGTAGCCGACGTGCACGTCGCCGGTCAGCACCATCAGGTTGTCGATTCCGGCGGCCTCGGCTCCCTTGAGGACCCGTTCCCGGGAGGCGGGGTAGCCGTCCCAGGCGTCCATCGACAGCAGATAGGCGTCGGTGGGGACGTTGCGCCGCTGGGCGAAGGCGACCTGCTGCGGTACGACGTTCCAGGTGGCGTGCGAGGCGCGCCAGCCGTCGAGCAGCCAGCGCTCCTGGGTGGCTCCGGTGAGGGTGCGCGAGGGGTCCTCGGACTCCGGTCCGGGCTTCTGCCAGCCGTCGCCGTACGCCTGGTCGCTGCGGTACTGACGGGTGTCGAGGATGTCGAACTGCGCTAGGCGGCCGAAGTGCAGGCGCCGGTAGAGCTTCATGTCCGGGCCGGTAGGCCGCTGCGGGGTGCGCAGCGGCTGGTTCTCCCAGTACGCCCGGTACGCGGCGGCGCGCCGCAGCAGGAATTCCGCCGGCGGTACGCCGTTCTCGGGGGTCTTGCCCGCGTAGTTGTTATCGGTCTCGTGGTCGTCCCAGGTGACGACGAAGGGGTGCGCGGCGTGGGCGGCGCGCAGATCGGGGTCGGACTTGTAGAGGCCGTAGCGCAGCCGGTAGTCCTCCAGCGTGACCGTCTCCCGGTTGAAGTGGGCGGGGAGCGTGCGGCTGGTGTCGTTACGGGCTCCGCCGGTCGCGTCGACGGCGTACTCGTAGAGGTAGTCACCGAGGTGGAAGACGACGTCGACGTCCTCCTGGGCGAGGTGCTTGTACGCGGTGAAGTAGCCGTCGTGGTAGGCCTGGCAGGAGACGGCGGCCAGGCTCAGCGCACTGTTGCGGGCACCTCTGGCCGGCGCGGTGCGGGTCCGGCCGGTGGGGCTGGTCCAGTTCCCCGTACGGAAGCGGTAGTAGAAGACGCGGTCCGCTTCAAGGCCCTTGATCTCGACGTGGACGCTGTGGTCGAACTCCGGGTGGGCGGTGGCCGATCCACGCCGGACGATGCGGGAGAAGCGCTTGTCGCGGGCGAGTTCCCAGCGCACCTGGACCCGGGCCCGGGGCAGTCCGCTGCCGCTCTCGTACGGGCGGGGCGCGAGTCTCGTCCACAGCAGGACCGAGTCGGGCAGCGGGTCGCCGGAGGCGACGCCGAGGGTGAACGGGCTCTCGCGGATCTTCCGGGCGTCCAGCTCGGCGGCGCTCGCGGCGCCCGCGGCCGGCAGGTTGACCGAGAAGGCGAGCGCGGCGGCGGCGCCGGTGACGGTGAGGAAGCGGCGGCGTCCGAGGTGCCTGGCGGCGTCGCGCAGCTCCTGCTGGTGCGATGAGTGCGTCATCTGTCCCTCCCCTGGCTGGTGGTGTACTCGGACAATGCACCGGGCCGGCGCATCGAGCGGCTGTCGTGTTCGCGTCGCTCGGGCGTTGCGCGGATGAGGAGTACAGCGGGAATGGATGCCCACGGCAAAGTGCGCATAAGCGGCGGAGACCATGATCACCAAGGTTGACCCTCCGTGGGGTGAACCCGCCGCCGCGTACGCCGCCTTGACCCCGTGTGGCCCCACGCGCCCTGTCGGGCGGGAGGGCGTACGCTGCGGCCCCATGAGCAACAAACTGTTGAATTCCGACTCGAAGACGGCAGTCGTGACGGGCGCGGGCTCCGGGATCGGCCGTGCGGTGGCGCTCGCCCTGACCGGCGCGGGCTGGTCGGTGGCGCTCGCGGGCCGACGGCCGGAACCCCTCGCCGACACCGCCGCGCTGGCCGGGGAGGGCGCCCGGGTGCTCACCGTCCCCGCCGATGTCTCGAGCCCCGGGGACGTGGACGCGCTCTTCTCCTCGGTACGGGAGTGCTTCGGCCGCCTGGATCTGCTCTTCAACAGTGCGCCCAAAACATCCCCCGATGGCCGACGTTACGGGACTGGTGACGCGGCGTCCGGGGCGGGCGGCGCTGCGCGCGATGCTTGCCAGGGGTCCGGCTCCCACACGGGATGCACCTGGACCTCACACCCGGCGCTTCCCTCGCCGTGCCGAACGAGCGCGACACGCCGCAGCAACTTCCGCAGCATGCCGTTTCTCTCGGCGACGTCCATGGCCGACCATGCGTCAACGACGCTCAGCACGAGCGGGATGTGTTCGGCGCGGTCCGGCAGCGTTTCCACCTCTGCGGGCAGCTCGGCGAGGATCTGCTCTGCCCGCTGCCGCTTGGCACGGATCTCGGCCACTGCGTCGTCGTACTCGCCGGGCCCGTAGTCGTCGGGGTTGGCAGCGTGGTCGGCGCGGAGCCTGGCAAGCGCCTTGCGCTCCTTGTCGACTTCGGCCTGTGCGCGGACGCGGGCGCGGGCGGTGTCGGCCTGCTCGCGGGCGGCGCGGTCGCGTGCATCCTCGACCGACGACGGCGGCGCAGCATCGATGCCCGCGGCGGCTTCCCGAGCAAGCCAGTTGAATACCTCGCGCTCGACAATGTCCCGGCGGACGTAGATGCCGTCACAGGCCAGTGGGCCAGACTTGGCTCGGATGGTGCACCGGTAGGACTGCCGTTTATTGGGGCCCCGCGTGCTGGTGATGGCTGTGCCCTTGCGGCATTGGGCGCACCTAACCAGGCCGGTGAGTTCGTAGAGGGCCACGCGAGATCGTGGCATGGTCGCACGGACGTGCTCGCGGCGCCGTAGGTACGCCTCCCATAGGCCCCAGTCGACCAACTCGTCGTGAGCGCCCTGAATGTGAACGCGGCGCCTGCATGTGCCGCTCACTTTGCCGCACCTGCATTCGGGGTCGTGCACGATGAGTAGGCCGGCGGGAAAGCCTGAGTCCATGTAGCGGGTGAGGGTGTCGGTGGACCATAGCGTGCCCTGTGTGGTGCGGTGGCCGGCGCGGTTGAGTCGGACGCTGAGGGTGCCGAATCCGTCGCCCTCGATGTACTGCCGGTACAGGTCGGCGATCACCGGCCCGTACTCGGGGTCGGTCTCGTAACGCTCTTTCTGGAGGCGGTAGCCATCGGGACTGGCGGGGTCGGGCACGATGCGGCGGTGCCAGATGTACCCGGACCGCTTGCGGCCCTGCGCTGGCAACCCCAGTTTGTACTTGCGGTGCTCGTGAGTCTCGCGCCACTGCTCCCCGGCGCGGTCCGACTCGAAAGCGCCGAATTCGAGGATCATGCCACGCTGAAAGCGCCCGACGGCGGTGGTTGCGTCGATGCGCTCGGTTGCGGATTCGAGCTGCCCGCCTGCCTTCTCCAGTCGGGCGAGCCACAGGGCGTTGCCCGTACGGTCGCGCCCGAATCGGGAGTATCGCCAGACAGCGACGCCCCGTGCCTCCCCTTCTTCGACGCGCTCAACGCACCGAGTGATCTTGCGCTTAAAGTGTCGGCCGGATTCGTCGAGGTCTTCGACCCATCGGACGATGCGGGCGCCAACGTCGCGGGCCCATCGGAGGATCGATTCCCGCTGTAGCTCGGGGCTGATCTTCTCTTCTTTCCACGTGCTGACGCGGACGTATCCGATGTATGGGGTCAGGCCGTCGTACGGGGTGAGGGAGTCGCCGTGGTGGGGCGGTGGCGCGGTGTCAGCCGGTGGCCGTGGTCTGGGTAGCACGGGGGGCCTTTCTGTGGGTATGGAACAGCCCCGGCGCGGTGCTGCTGCCGGGGCCTGCGTGGTGTGGGGGGTAGTCAGAGCGGGGTTGCTCTGTTGAGCGGGACCACCGGAGAAAGAATCAACTCGGTGTCTTGGGCCTGATGTTCACGGTAGAGGAGGTATCCGCGGTCGCGGGCCCATATGTAGAAGGCACGGCATGCGGCGGGTCCGGTGGCGAGTGTGGCGAGGAATCCGAAGATGGTGAGGGTGAGGCCGGTGTCGCTGACTGCGCCGGTCTCGCCGGTTGCCCTGGTGGTAAGTATGACCGTGACCCCGATGAGCTGAGTGAGTATGGCGGCGAGGGTGGCGAGGATGGCGGCGAGCTTTGGCACTGTGCTGGGCCTCTCTGAGGTGCTAGGGCTCCCGTCGTGAGGTGAGAGCCCGGATGAGCGCTAGTACGGCGGCGCGGTCCTCTTCGGTATGAACGCCGAGTGCGGCGAGGGCGTCGCGTTGGCTGATCTGTGCGGGTGTGGTGCCGGTGGGCAGTTCGTCGGCGGGGAGGTGGCCGGCGCGGACGAGTACGGCCCCGGTTGTGATGCCGAGGGCGCGCGCGATTTTGCCGCACGTCTTGATGTCGGGCACGGCGGTGTCGCGTAGGACGCGGGAAACAATGGCGGGTCCGAGGCCAGCCTTTTCAGCGAAGGAGCGGCGCCCGCCGCCGCGTTCGCGTAGGTCGTAGCCGCGTGCGATGAGTTCTCGGGAGAGCCAGGCGCCGAAGGTCTCTTCTTCGGTGGGTCTTTGCGTGCCTTTGGTCATGACCGCACTGTATCGCGGGCGAGACATGTATCTCAGGCGGAACTGTGGTTGTGAACATCCCTTTACCCTCCCGTGCGCCCGCCGAGGGGGCGTCATGGGGCCGACAGTATCCGGTAATTGTTCGAATACGCAACGTACTCCCCCGGGCGTGCACTCGGTAGGTGTCGCACTGGGATTCGAACATTGCGTTCACGGGGTGACCGGCAAGGGCCGCGCCGCTTCACATCATCTCCACAGGACCACCTAATTCCGCGCCCGATCGGTACGTGCTATGTTCCTACCGAGGTCGATACGGACCGACCACGGAAGTGAGCACTTGCATGCAGTACGACCGCACCCTCCTCCGCCGCGCCGCTCAGGGCACTGGGGACCACACCGCCGCCGACGTCGCACGCCGTCTCGGAGTCGGCCGAATGGCCGCGTGGCGCCTCTGGAACGGCCACGGAACCCCGTCTGCCGCCACCGCCGCCGCCGTCGAACGCGCCTACGGCGTCCCCGCCACCGCGCTTATCAAGCCCCTCCCCGAGAGCGAGGCCGCGGCATGAACGACGTCATCCCCCGCGCACAGGCATTCGCTGCCGCGCGTGCCGTCCTCGACGCCGCGCTCAACCGGATCGCCCGCGACCGCGCCGCCGGCCGCCTCTCCCCCGAACACGAACTGACCATCCGCCGCGCCGAGCGCGAACAGCAGCGAGCGCACCGCGCCGCCGCCTGACCCACAAAAAGGGCCGCCCGGATGCGACCCGGACGACCCACACGACCCGTGAGGAGACACGAATCGTGAACACCCCGCAGAGTACCCGCCGCCCGCTCCGTGGCGCTCTCGCCATCTACGGCGCCCGCTCCGCCCGCCAGCACCTCGCCCGCACCGCTGCGATCGGCCGCCAGCTCGACCTGATCGCCCCCGGCACAGCCGAGGTACGCATCGTGCCCGTCTGCGTCGACGACCGACCCCACACGCGGGCAGTGCTGCTCAACGACCTCGCCCAGCCGGTTACCACCGGCCACGACGCCCGCGCCGCCGCCGCTCGGCTGCTGCGCCACATGTTCCCCCGCGCGGACTGGTCGACCCCGCAGCGGTACGACGTCCACACCGGACACCTCACCCCTGACGCGCCGACCGTCCCGGCCGCTCCCGGCATCGACACCGCCGAGGCCGCCCGATGATGCGCCCCGGACTCACCGCCGACGGCCTCGCCGTCCGTGTGCCGGTCAGCGAAACGCTGCTCGCCCCGCTCCTCGATGACCTCGCCGTCGCGTACGCCGAGGACCCCGAGACCGTCGGCCGCCTGCTCGCCGCACACGCCAAATCGGTGCTCGCCCTCGACCACGCAGCCGCGTCTGACGACGTGCCCGACTACGAACGGTCGATGCGCGCCGCAATGGCGGACGGATCCCGCGAAGCGCTGCTCGCCGAACTGCCCGCCGAGCACGCCGACCCGCTGCTGTCCCCGGACGCCGCTATCACCCTCGCCGGACGGTTGACCCGCCTCGCCGGACACATCCGCCACACCCGAAAGGCCACCCCGTGACCATCGCCCCCGCCGAACGGCCGCAGACCCCCGCCACGTACACCGCCGCCCGCACCGCCCACGGCGGCGCCCTGTCCCTCTCGCACATGTCGCCCCGCGAGGCGTGGACGTTCTGTGAGTCCCTGGCCGCTACCCCGCTGCTTCCCGACGCCTACCGCAAGCAGCCCGCTTCGGTGTTGTGGGCGATGGAGTACGGGCGCGCGCTCGGTCTCGACGTCGTCACCACCATCACGACGATTCACGTGATCAAGGGCAAGCCGTGCCAGTCCGCGGACCTGATGTTGGGCCGCGCTCGGTCGGCCGGCCACCGCGTCCGGATCAAGTCGGAACGCACGCAGTGCGTCGTGTCGATCCAGCGACACGACGACCCCGACGACGAGACCGTGATCGAGTGGACCCTCGACGACGCGGTAACCGCCGGTCTGTGCGAGATGCGGAACGGCCGGACGTACGCCCGTGACCAGAAGGGTCAGCCGACGCCGTGGGAGAAGTTCCCGCGCGCCATGCTGCGGGCCCGCGCCATCGCCGAATGCGTGCGGTCGGCGTGCCCCGAGGTACTGCACGGCGCGATCTACACGCCCGAGGAGTTGGGCGAGGTCGTCGACCAGGACGGCAACCCCGTTGTCGTTGTCGAGCGGGTCGACGCCCCGGTTCAGCAGGCCGCCACGGTGGTGCAGTCGACGCCGAACCCGCCCCCGGCACCGGCCCGCGACTACCTCGCCGAGGCCATGAACGAGACGAACTGGGAAGCCGTCGGCGGAATCATGGACGACGCCCGCGACGCAGGCGCCCCCGCGCGCTTCCTGGCCATGCTGGAAGACATCCGGACCGCGCACAGCGCGCAGGACGTCGCCGCCGTACGGGAGTTGCACCGCCGGTTGCAGGAGGCCGGGGCCGAGGCCGCGCACCTCGCCCGTATCGCAACGATCGGCGCGACGAAGCCCGGGGCGAAGGCCCCGGAGCAGGCGCCAGCCGAGGCGCCCTACCCGTTCGGCGAGGCTCCGGCCGACGACGGTTACCGAGCCGCGCCCGACCTCGCTGAACACGCCGCTGCCAAGGCCGAGCAGGCATTGCGCATCGCCGCGTCGAAGGCCAACCTCCCCACCCTCGACGCCGACTTTCAGATGGTCTACGGCCTGCCCATCGAGCAGGCCAACGCCCAGCAACTCGACACGTTCCGCGAGCGCATCGAGGCCGCCGGAGGTGCCCAGTGACCAGCATCGAGGAGAGGCCGCAAGCACCCGACCCGACGTACCTCGCCGCCCTACTCCGCCACCGCCAGGCCATGAAAGCCCAGCTCGACCGCGCCGAGGAACTTTTCGCCGACGTCGACGCCGACGCGACCGCGCTGCTCGCCCAGCAGTACAAGGCCACCAAGAGCACGAAGACGGACATCACGCTTCCCGACGACGTGACGAAGTTCGGGACCGTGACCCGCGTAGGGGGCGAGGCCGAAGCGCAGGTGACCGACCGCGCCGCGTTCCACGCCTGGGTGCGGGACACCTACCCGGACCACTGGAGTTTCAAGGTCATCCCGGCCCGCACAGAGACCGTCGTTGATGGGGCGTTTGCCGATCAGGTGTTGTCCGCCGTGACCGCGGCGAACACCGTCGAGTACGCCGACCCGGCCACGGGTGTGGTGCACGAGGTGCCGGGGGTGTCGATCCGGCCGACGCGCCGCGCGTACTTCCGGTGGTTGTTCACGCGGTCGAGCAAGCGGCAGCCGCTCGACGGCCGTGAGTTGGCCGCGCAGGCGATCCAGGCCGGACAGATCAGCACCGACACGCCGCCCGCGCTCCCCGCGGCCGAGCCGCCGGCCGACGCCGAGCCCGCCAACCAGTAACCCGCCGTACGGGCCGCCCCACCACCGGGGCGGCCCCCGCGAAAGGCATCCCATGCGCATCACACTTATGACCGCCGAACAGCGCAACACCCTCGCCACCGAACTCGGTATGCAGCACCCCGCCGCGCCCGAACTGGTCGCCGCGACCGTCGCCTGTGCGACCGGCGTACTCCGCAGCGACGTCCGCGCCATCGCCGCCCGCCTGATCGAGGTCGAGCAGCTGCTCACCACCACCCGCCACACCCTCGCCACCGTCATCTACGCCGCCAACAGCGGCGACGACTACGACATGTCCGACCTGATGTGGGAGCTGGAAAAGGCCGGAGTCGGCATACAGGCCGAGCTGGACCAAGCCGACGCCGCCGCGACCGCCGAGGCCCAAGCGGAGGCACTGCGATGAAGCGGATCATCCCGGCCGACACCCTCGACACCGCCCGCAGCCTGATCACCGGCCGCCAGCACACCGACCGCGCCATAGCCCGCATCACCGGCATGCACTTCACCACCGTCGCCCGGTACCGCCGCCTGCTCAGCCTCCCCCGCATCCCGCAGCCCGACAAGACCGCCGGGACCGTCGAGGAGCAGTGGCGCCGCCGCGTACGCCCTGCCGCCGACGGCCACATGGAGTGGACCGGTGCCCTGAACACGGCCGGGATACCGACGTTCAGCTACCGCGGCGCCCCGATCAGCGCCCGCGCGATCGCGTTCCGCATCCGTACCGGCCGGACCCCGGTCGGCTACGTCAAATCCGTGTGCGACCACCCCGGATGCGTCGCCCCCCGGTGCGTCGAGGACAAGCCCGGCCGCGACCGCCTCGCCCAGCTGCTCGCCGCCGTCGGTGGCCCCTGGTGACCGCCGCCGCCCGCCTCGACCGGGCCCGCCGCCACCTCGACACCCCGCCGGCCGCTCCGGTGGCCGGACAGCTGGCAGTCGAGGTTCCCGAGGACCGGCCGCCCCGTGTGTGCGAGCACGGCAACCCGCGGTGTGGAGCCGTCCCGGTCCACCCGTACCCGTGCGGGCCCAGGTGCGAGCAGCACCAGCCGAGCATCACCCGCCCCTACTACACCCAGGAGCAGCCGTGAGGGCGTTCTACCGCGGCTACAGCAGCCGCTCCGGCCACCGCGCCACCCAGGTGCGCCGCCTCCACATCATGCGCGAGGACGGCAGATTTCCCGGCCGGTCCGGCGAGTGCGGCACCGCTGGTTGGCCCGTCACCGACTCCCCTGCCGTCATCCTCGACCCTCTGCCCGCCACCCCGCCCGAGGGGCTGGAGTGGTGCCCCGCATGCGTCGGCCGCGCCGCCGAACGCCGCGGCCTGCTCGCCCAGTTCGCCGCCACTCTCGCCACCCCGCAGTAGCCCCCGCACGCCCCGGGGCGAGGACGAGCCGCCGCGCCCCTCGCCCCGGGCGCCACACCCCACCCGCACCACGAAAGAAGCCGTTCACGTGGCCCGCATCCGCACCATCAAGCCCGAGTTCTTCACCTCACTCACCATCGCCGACCTCACCCCCGAACAGCGGCTGACCTTCATCGGCCTGTGGACCCACGTGGATGACGAGGGCCGATGCGTCGACGACGCCCGGCTCATCAAGGCAGCTGTCTGGCCGCTCGACGACCGCACCGCCGCCGACGTCGAGGGCGACTTGAAGGCACTCACTGAGTCCTCACTGATCGCTCGTTACACGCTCACGCGGAAGTCGTACATCGCCGTCACGGGGTGGCAGGAACACCAGCGCATCAACCGGCCGACAAAAAGCAAGTACCCCGCCCCCGACCAGGGCGAATCTGCCCCCGCGCCCGCCCCCACCTGCGGTAATGAGGACTCATCGAGCACTCACACACAACTCAGTGAGGACTCATCGCAGGAAAGGAACAGGGAACAGGGAAAGGAACAGGGAACAGGGAACACGTCGGAGACCGCTCCGCGGACCCCCGACCCGACGCCGGACCGTGAAGACGTCGAACGCCTCTGCGCCCACCTCGCCGACCGCATCGAGCAGAACGGCAGCAAGCGCCCCACAATCACGAAGTCGTGGCGGACCGCGGCCCGGCTGCTGCTCGACAAGGACGGCCGCACTGAGGAGCAGGTACACGGCTGTATCGACTGGTGCCAGGACTCCGACTTTTGGCGCTCGAACGTGATGAGCATGCCGAAGCTCCGCGAGAAGTACGACACGTTGAGGCTCCAGGCGACCCGCCCCGGCCCCGGTAGCAACGTCGTCCCCATCGGTACCGCCGTCGGCCGCCCCTCGACCACCGACCAGCGCGTAGCCGAGGGCATGACCCTCGCCGCGCGTCTCCGCGCCCAGGAGGCCGCACAGTGACCCCCGCAGACGCTGCCGAACTGCTCACCCTCGCCGCCGCATTCGACCGCCGCACCGTCGGAGAAGCCGACGCCCGCGCATGGGCCGCCGCCCTCAACGCCATGCCGCTCGACGACGACACCCGCGCCGCCGTAGCCCGCCACTACGCCGAAACGTCCGACTGGCTCACCCCGGCCCACGTCCGCCAGCAGCGCCACAAGATCCGGGCCGAGCGAGTTGCCGCGACCACCGTCGTCTACGACGGCCGGCCTGGTGAGACTGGCGCCGAGTCCATCGCCCGCCGCCGAGCCCTGCTCAACGCCATCGCCGACGGCCGCATTGCCCCGCAGTCCGCCTCACAGGCCGTCGGTTTCTCCGAGGACCGCCCGGCACTTCCCAGCGGAGTCACCCGCGAGGAGCGCGAAGCGTTCGCCGCCGAACGCCTTGCCGCGCTCGGCGACTACGTGCCGCGCACCGTAACCGACGACCTTGCCGAGTACCGGCCCGTACGCGCCGAGCGTGAATCGCTCGCCCAGCACGGCCAGCCTGACCCGCTCGACGTCCGGTGCCCCTACGACCCGTGCCGCGCCGAGGCCGGCCAGCCGTGCCGCATGGGCAAGAACGGCGCCAAGCGCCGCGCTA
Organism: Streptomyces sp. NPDC111516; assembly: GCF_055635345.1. Lineage (NCBI taxonomy): Bacteria > Bacillati > Actinomycetota > Actinomycetes > Kitasatosporales > Streptomycetaceae > Streptomyces > Streptomyces sp. NPDC111516. The sequence continues at coordinate 556,254 of NZ_JBVKBV010000001.1, forward strand.
CCCCCCACCCGACCCGCCTTGAACTCGCCGACGCCCGCCACGCCATACGCCAGGAGCAGCCCGCATGAACCGCCAGAAGCACCCCGGCCGCACGTACAAGCGCAAGGCGAACACCGGCGACCGCACCCGCGGCAGCAACCGCACGTGGCGCATCACCGCGTCATGGGACGCCCGACCCGACCGCCCCGCCGTCCGCACCACATCGGACCGCAAAGCCCGCGACCGCATGGCCGCCGAGTTCGCCGAGCAGGGCGGATACGTCATCGTCGAGGAAGCCCACGGGTTCGAGTGGCGCACCGTCCGCGAGATTGACGGCCCCGCCCAACTCGACGCCCGCGACCGCGCCGAGCGGCAGCAGCGCGAAGCCGAGGAGCGCGACGAACGGCACCGCGCCGACTACGAGCGGCAGTTGCTCCAGAACGTCACCGCCCACGCCTACGCCGCCGCCGACGCGTTCGACGACATGGCCCGCATCATGCGCCGCCCACCCATCGCCCGCGCCGCCACCGGCCAAACCACCGCCCGCCACATCACCGGCAGCCAGCGATGATCCCCGACGCCGTCGCCGCAGTCATCGCCGCGACCATCCGAGACCACCCCGGCAGCAGCCCCGAAGCAGTCGCCAGAAGCGCCGTAGCCGCCCTCGACCGCGAGGGATGGCACATCACCGCCCCCGACGTCATCGCAGCCGTTCTACGGGCCGCATAGCCCCTCACGCAGGGGGCACCCCACCAACTCACCCCGGGCGCCCCCTCCATGGTAGATTCCGACCGCGATCGATACACACCGACCGCACACGAACCGAGAGCCACGCTCAGACCAAAGGAGCCGCCCCACATGGCAGGCGAAACCGTCATCACGATCACGGGCAACCTGGTCGACGACCCCGAACTCAAGTTCACCCCCGCCGGCCACGCCGTCGCCAAATTCCGCGTCGCCTCCACCCCCCGCACGTTCGACAAGTCGACGAACGAATGGAAGGACGGAGAGGGACTATTCCTCACCGTCTCCGCGTGGCGATCCCTTGGCGAGAACTGCGCCGAATCGCTCCAGCGCGGCATGCGCGTCATCGTCCGCGGCCAGCTCAAACAGCGCTCGTACGAGGACCGCGAAGGCGTCAAGCGCACCGTTTACGAGATCGACGCCGAGGAAGTCGGCCCGTCGCTCAAGAACGCGACCGCCGCCGTCACCAAGACCAACGGCAACAACCGCGGCCAGCAGCAGCCCAGCAACGGCGGCTACGCACAGCAGCAGCCCGCCAACAACCCATGGGACCAGCAGCAGCCCCAACAGCCCCCGCAGCACGGCCAGGGATGGGGACAGCAGCAGAACACCCCCGAACCCCCCTTCTGACCTACCCCGTGTCCGCCGTCCGGTCGCGGTCGGCGCCGCGCGCGCGAGCAACCCGCGCACCCCTCGCACTCCACATCCGAGAGGAACCCATGAACGCCCAGCACACCCCGCTCTGCGGCTCCGTCCGTGACGTACTTCCGTGCGTCCTAGCCGAGGACCACGGCGGCCCCGTCCACGAGGACGCGAACGGCTACAGGTGGCCGACCGCCACCGCGCTGCACCAGGCCGCCGAGGAGCTGCGTCCGGCCGGCCTCGATGCGCTGCTCGGCTACGTCGCCGCCAACCTCCCCGCCGACACCGACGCGCACACCGCGTTCGTACAGACCGGCATGACGCCGATGGGAGGCCGCGCCGAACTCCGCATCGAGGGACAACAGCCGCTCATCGGCCGGTACTGCGGCGCCGGAATGCGCAAGGACCAGAGCAGCGGACTACTGATTATCGAACCGATGCTCACGTTCGAGCACGCCGAGTCGGACGGCCCCGAGCCCGCCACCGAGCAGCCCGCGCCGCTCACGTCCGCCAAGCTCGCCCGCACCGCCCAGCAGGCCGCCGCCGAGCAGCGCGACAACATCACCTTCAACCGCGGCGACACGCTCGCCGCCGTCCGTGACGCGCTACTCGATGTCGACGCCCACACCCCCGAGACCGCGCTCGCCGCCGCCCGCGTGCTGCTCGCCGCCCACACCCGCGTACTCGTCGCCGAGGCCCGCAAGTACGCCACCGAGCAGGGCAAGGAGATGCGGGAGGCCCGCGACCGTACCCGCGTCTCCCAGTGCGCGGGCATGCGCCGCATCGCCGCATGGCTCGACGTCCGCGCCGACACCCTCGACGAGGCTGGCCGATGAGCACCGTGACCACGTGGCCCCGCCTGTACGGCCGCCGCAACGCCGCCCGCGCCGAAGCCGACCGCCTCGCCCAGCAGGGCCACCACGTCCACTACGTCGCCGAGGGCGAAACCCGATGCCACACCGGCCACTGCACCCGCGAGGAGGCGCAGCGATGACCAGCCTCGCCGCCGCGTTCCGTGCCCGACGTGACCGGCGCATCCTCGCCAGCCTTCCCCCGGTCACCGTCCCCAACGAGCAGCAGGACCCCGACTTTTGCTGGACGTGCATGCGTAAGTGCGGCTCCCAGCCTCACCCGCCCTCGCAGTAATCACCCCCGGGGCGCCGCCACCACGCGGCGCCCCCACCACCCCGGGAGCCAACCCCATGGCCCGCAACATCGGAGCCGACCGCAACGGCGACGTCTACCGCGCCGTCATCACCAGCACCCCGCCCGGCAAGCCGTCGTCGACGTGGCACGAAGGGCCCTACGCCAAGCCGGGCCAGGCCCGAGGCCGCGTCACGTTCTGGACCGGCTACCTCACCGACTCCGAGACCGGCAAGAGCTACGCCACCGGCCACATCGAGAAGGCCACGACCACATGGGAGCGCGTCTGATGGCCCGCCGCACCATGGCCGAGCGGAAACGCCGCGCCGCCGACCGCGACACCCGCCGCGAGAGCCTGCTCGTACTGCTCTCCCGCATCCAGCGAGGCATACCGACCACCCCCGCCGAGGCCGCGCTACTCCGCGCCCACGTTGAAGTCGAGATCACCGAGTCCAACGAGTTGCGCACCACCGTCGCCGGGCAGCAGACCGCCATCCAGCGCCAGGCCGCCCAGCTCAACGCCGCCCACGACGCCATCCGCGAAGCCGAGCAGGCCGCCGCCGACTACCGCGAGCAGCTGCACATGTACCGGGCCGTTGAGGAGCAGCGCCAGGCCGAGCACCGGCAGGCCATTACCCGACTGCTCACCATCCGGTCATACAGCCGCGTTCGCGAGTTCCTCGACGAGCAGACCGCCCACCTCACCACCCCGGAGCCGCAGCCGTGACCGTCACTCTCGCCATCCTGGCCGCGCTCTCCGCCGGATACGGGCTCGGACGCTACCGCCCCGCCCAGCGCATATCGGAGTGGTCCTACTGGCAGGCCCGCGCGCCGCGCCACTCTCCCCGCTGGTGGGCGGTCTGGGTGATCTGCTCCGCCGAAAACATTGGCTGGCTCATCGCCCACCCCGTACAGGGCTGGGACGCGTGGAAGCACCGCAACGACCCGCCACCGCCGAAGTCACCGCCCGTCCGTATCCGCACCACCGACACCACCCCGGAGCCGCAGCCGTGACCACGCCGACCGACACCGCCCGCCACGCCCTCAACGACGCGGCCGACGCCATCGCCCGCCTGCGCAGCGCGCTCGCCCACGCCCACAACAACGCCGTAGGCGCTGTCACCGAAGCCGGGCACCGCGCCGCCAACGCCGAGGCCGACCGCGACCGCGAGGCCGCCGCCCGCGAGCAGGCACAGCAGGACGCCGCCGAGCTGTCCCGGTTGCACCAGAAGGCATGCCGAGCCCTCGACCTCATGCACCACGACCGCGACGCCCACCGCGACCGCACCGAGAAGGCCGAGAAGCAGCTCGCCGCGATGGAGGCCGACCGCAACAAATGGCGGAAGTACGGCACCAAGGAAGCGCAGCGCCTCGCCCAGCTCAGGCGCGACGCCGCCGCCGTCGAGCAGGTCGCCACCCGCGCCCGCAAAGCCGAGCACCGAGCCACCCAGCTGGAAGCCGGCCGGAACATGTGGAAGTCCAAGGCAGAAGCCATCGAGCGCGACCGCGACCGCGCCGAAGCCACGTTGCAGCGCGTACGCGACGTCGACACCCTCGCCGACGCCCTCGCCGCCGTCGCCGAGCACGACGGACTCACCCCCGACGCCGCCCGCACGTCCGCGAACATCGCAGCCGCAGCCGAAACGCCGGCCGCCGTTCAAGCCGAGCGCGACCGCGACCACGCCATCCGACTGGCCGCCGCCGAGCAGGGCCGCACCGAAGCCGTCCGCCGCGCCGAACGGGCCGAGCAGACCCTCGCCGCCATCCGGCACGCCCGCACCCCCGGTGACGCATGGGCGCAGCTCGGCATGCACTACCACCTCACCCCAGAGCAGGCCGGGACCGAGGCACGGAAGTGGCGCACCGTCGCCGGGTTCGCCGCCAAGAAGCGCGCCGAGCAGGCCGAGGCCGCCATCGCCCGCGTGCGAAACCTCGCCGACGTATGGGACGACGCACCCGACCCGCTCGCCCGCGCCATGGCCCGCGACCTCCGCAGCAGCCTTACCGGCCGCGCCGCCGTCGAACGCGCCGAGCAGGCCGAGCCCGTCACGCTCGCCACGCCGTGCGCCAACTCCGACTGCGAGCACCCGCGCAACTGGCACACCCACACCCACGGATGCATCAGCTGTGGGGGCGCGTGCCCCTGCCGAGGTTTCGAGCCACCCACCGCCCGCCCGTGACCGCCACGGCGCCCCGCACCACCGCGGGGCGCCCGCTCGACCAGGAGCAGCCGCCTATGACGACCCTCACCACCCCCATCGCCGCCCAGGCCGCCGACGACCTACGCGCCGTACGCGAGCAGTGGGGCGACCTCCTCGCCGCGATCGGCCGGCCGCCCCGCGCCGAGTGGCCGCCCCGCGAATGCCGCGACTGGGAGCAGACCGCCACCGAGGAGCAGCCGACCGGGCCCACCGTCGGCCGCATGCCGCTCGTGCTCCGCGAGCACCCCGCACCGGCCAACCTCGATGCCCTTGACGCCGCGACCAGTGTTGAGCGGGCCCTGTTTGAGTCGTGCGATGCCGTGGCCGCCGCCGTACAACGCCCCGTGCGACGCCACCTCGTCGGCCGCCCCGCATCCGACGCCACGTACGTACGGTGGGCCGAGGTCGCCACCGACCGCGACGACCCGGCACGGTGGCACTATGCCGCGCCCACGTCGCCCGGTTCCCGCGCGTACGGCCTGCATTGGGCTGCTGTGTGGCTCGAAGGGCGCGCCCTTGGCGAGCAGTCCGGCGACCTCTTCCGCCCCCTGCCGCCACTCGCCGCCGACGACCTCGCCGCCGTCGCCCGCCGCGCCCACGCCCGAGTCGAGCGCGCACTCGGCCGCGACGGACGCCCCACCACCCTTGACCGGCCGTGCCCGTACTGCCGAGGCCAGCTCACCGCGCATACCCGCAGCGGCGACCCGATGGCCGCGACGGTGGTGTGCGCGACCGGCTCGGCGTGCGTCGCGCCCGTGCTGCTCGATCGCGGCCGGCGGACGTGGGCCGGGGCCGATCTGGTCACGCTGTACGTGGCGCTGGAGTCGGCGCAGCACTGAACGGTCGTAGGGGCGTCGGGAGTTGACCGGCGCCCCTTTCTCGTACCCACTTGCGGAACCTAGTACCGTCCCACTACGGTACCTAGTACTGCGAGGCTCCACACCTCGCCCCACACCACGGGAGCAACCCCCATGGAAACCCACGCAGTTCGAGGCGCCGCACACCAGGCCACCGGCCACTACCGCCGCCCCGGCACCCGCGATCTCTACTGTGGACGCCCCGCCGGAGGCCGCAACAGCATCTTCGCGAGCGTCCGCGGGTGGAAGCTGTGCCGATCCTGCGTCAAGGCCGAAGCCCGCGACCGCGCCGAAGCCGCCGCCGTTGCCGAGCAGCACCTCGCCGAAGCGCCGACCGGACCGGCACCCGCGCCCGCACGCCCCCGCCGCACCGAACAGCCCGCGCCTACCTACGTATACGGGGCGCAGCAACTCGTCATCATCGGCCAGCCCCGCCCCGCACAGGGCGCACTCTTTGCCACACGCTGAAAGGACCCCATGAACGACACCCGCCCCACCACGTACGCCCGATTCCGAAGCAGCGTTAAGCAACAGCTGCGCGAGGCAGTGATTGAAGTGCTCGACAGGCACGAGGCGCGGCAGGCCGCCGACCAGAACGCCGTCACATCGAGCACGCTCGCCGACCTCGCCGCCGACTACGACGCCGCCACCACTGATCAAATCCGCGCCCAGATCGCCGTTGGCGTCGCTGAGGGGATCACCCTCGCCGAGGCTGGCACGATCCGACGCGCTGCCAAGGCCATCGAGCTTGGCACCCCCGGACTTATCGTCCGCGCCACCGCCGACGGCATGACCCCCAACGAGATCGCACGCGAACTCGGCGCCACCCCGAGCTACGTCCGCCGCATTCTCCGCGAGAACCCTGGCCTGGTTGCCGACGCCGCCAAGGCGCGCCAGACCGCCACCGACTGACCCACCACATACCGCGGGCCCGCCGCGACTCCACATCGCGAACGGGCCCTCACCACGAACGGGAGCACCCCCGCCATGGCTACGAAGAAGCCTACCCAGACCAAGACCCCGGCCGTTCCCCCGGTCGGCAAACCCCTTACCGTGCGCGTCCAGGACGAGGGCATGCGCGACGACCTCGCCGTAATCATGCGCACCGGCTGCACCGCATCCGATGCCGTACGACAAGCCCTGTACATCGTCGCGAACGCGTACTACGCAGCATGGGACACCGGGCACTACCCGCCCGGCACGACGCCGCAGATCATCGCCCATCAACTCGCCCCATACGACACCACACAGGCCCCTGACCAGGCCGTATGACGCCCACGCGGCACCCGTACGACACGCTGCGCCCCGCTGTACGACACGGCGGGGCGCAGCCGTACGACCGGACGGCCCGAGCGTCGTGCGCGGGGACCGCTGCAACCATTCGCCCACCCCGCCTGTCTCACAGAGAACACCCATCTACGTACGGAGTGCCATCGTGAGACCCGCCGCCGTCCTGCTCACCGCCACCGCGCTGCTCGCCCTCACCGCATGCTCAGTCGAGAGCCACCCGAAGCCCGACGCCACGGCGGCGCCCGAGAAGACTGTCGACCACGCCGCCATCGAGAAGGCCGCCGGGATTCCGCCGGCCCCGACCGGTGACGACCGTGACGCGTACCTAGATGCGATCGCGGCCGTTGACCCGCAGATCATCGTGGACGAGGAGAAGGCCATCGACGCGGGGCGGAACCAGTGCTCCTCGCTCGCGAAGCCGAACGACAAGGTGGATTGGCTCGCGGCGCAGCGTTTCGGCAACGATGCCCGGCCGTTGACGGACGCGCAGGGCAAGCAGCTGAATGAGGCGCTGCGCAAGACGCTCTGCCCGAAGTGACGTTGCCAGCCGTTATCGATCCGTGATCTAATCGGGGCGGCTCCGGCGTGCCCGGAAGCAGGCCGCCCACCGAACGCCCCGTCGCCGACCGCGCCGGGGCGTTTCGCATGCCCAGACGCCGACCGCCGAGGAGGCCCCCATGCTGGACCCTGCCGACATCGAGCACCGATTCGCGTTCCACGCAGCGACCACCAACGAGAAGCGCGACGCTCACACGTCCGTTCGACAGGCGTGCCGACGCCTCGCCGACCACATCAACGAGCAGTGCCCCGACGGCCGCGAGAAGGCACTCGCACTGACCGCCATCGAAGAGGCGATGTTCTGGGGCAACGCCGCCCTGGCCCGCGCCAAGTAGGCGCACCACAGACCACCGCGGCGAGGAGGTGACGCGTGACCAAGCCCCGACCCATCACTGAGACAGACCGGCGAGCCGTCCGCCGCCACCACGCCGCGGGCATGACCCGTAACGCCATCGCCCGGAAGATCAAGCGCAGCCCCTCGACCGTTTCGAATCTGGCCGCCGAAATGGGTCTCACCTTCGACCGCGGGCCCGAAGTCGTCGCAGCCACCGAGGCCCGCCGCATCGACCTCGCCGCACGCCGCGTCACCCTCGCCGAAACCCTGCACGAGGACGCCGAGCGCCTACGGGCGCAACTCTGGGAGCCTTGCACCATCGGCGAGTTCGCGGGCAAGGAAGGCGACTGGCACGAAGCCCACCTCGCCCAGCCGCGGTTCGGCGATCAGCGCGCCATCCTCGGGGCCGCCGGAATCGCCATCGACCGCAGCCTGAAACTTCAGCCCGCACAGGGCGGCGAGAACGCCGACCAGGTAACCAGCATGCTCGGCCAGCTCGGCGCAGCGCTCACGACCGCATTCAGCGACCAGGGCGACCAGGACGACGGAGGCGACGACGGGGGGGTGAGTCGTGCTCCCCCCTGATCTCCCCCTCTCCCGCAAGCAGTTGCGGTCGATCGGCCGCGCAACCGCCCGCATCAACCTGTGGCATGGGTCGGTCCGATCGGGCAAGACGATCGCGAGCCTGCTCGCATTCGTGATCGCCGTCGCGTGCGCCGGGCCGTCGGGCCTGATCATCATCTGTGGCCGATCACTCCAGACGATCGAGCGGAACGTTTTCGAACCGCTCATGGATCCTGCCCTGTTCGGTCCGCTCGCACGGCACATCCACCACACCCGCGGCGCGAGCACGGCAACCATTCTCGGCCGGACCGTGCACCTTGTCGGCGCATCGGATACGAGGGCAGAGGGCCGCCTACGTGGCCTCACCGCGCAACTCGCATACGTCGACGAGGCCACCCTTGTGCCCGAGGGTTTCTGGACGCAGCTACTCGCCCGACTGTCCGTACCGGGCGCCCGCCTGTTCGCGACGACGAACCCGGACAGCCCCCGCCACTGGTTGAAAGTCGGCTACCTCGACCGCGCCGCCGAACTGAACCTGCGGGCCTGGCACTTCCGCCTGGCCGACAATCCGAGCCTGTCACCGGACTACGTGGCCAGCCTCACCGCCGAATACGTCGGCCTGTGGCGCAAACGCATGATCGACGGGGCGTGGTGCGTCGCTGAGGGCGCCATCTACGACATGTGGGACGAGTCCCGCCACGTCGTTGCCGAGCTACCCGAGATGCGCCGCTACTGGTGCGGCATCGACTACGGCACCTCGAACCCCTTCGCCGCAATCTTGCTCGGCCACGGCGTCGACGACCGGCTGTACGTCGTATCCGAGTGGCGTCATGACGGGCGCAGCACGCACCGGCAGATGACCGATGCGCAGTATTCCGCCGCCGTACGGGCGTGGCTGCGCGAGCTCGGCGTCTCGCCGGAGTGGACGTTCATCGACCCGTCCGCCGCATCGTTCTCAACGCAGATGTGGCAGGACGATTATCCGGGCCTCGCCAAAGCGACGAACGACGTCGCCGACGGCATCCGATCCGTGGCCGCTGCTCTCGCGGCCGGCCGACTCCTCGTACACGAATCGTGCGAGGGGCTGCTCGCCGAACTACCGGGCTACAGCTGGGATCCGAAGGCGACCAAGCGCGGCGAAGACAAGCCGCTGAAGGTCGACGACCACAGCGCCGACGCATTGCGCTACGTCGTGCACTCCACCGCGCACGAATGGCGCCACCTACTCACCATGCCGACCACCGAGGAGGCGACCGCAGCATGAGCATGCCCGAGCCCGGGTCACCGTGGCCGCCGCCGCAGATGGCCACCCACTACCGCGAGATTCAGCAGGATGACGCGTGGTACGCAGGTGACCGGCGCCGCCTCGCCCGGTACTACACGCACGCGCCCGAGCGGGAGCAGCGCCGAACCTTGTGGGGGCGCCGGTCGCTCGACCACATGCCGCGCCGCGATCAGCGGTTGCACGTGCCCCTGCCCGGCGATATCGCGTCAACGTCGGCCGATCTGCTGTTCGCGGACATGCCGACCGTCACCGTCACCAACACGGCGACACAGGACCGGCTTACCGAACTGATCGAGCAGGGCCGTGCGCATTCCGCACTGCTGTCTGCCGCCGAGCAGGCCGCGGCACTCTCCGGTGTGTACCTGCGGGTGACGTGGGACCGCACCGTGGCCGAACGGCCGCTACTCACCGTTGTGCAGCCTGACGCCGCCATTCCCGAGTGGTCATACGGCATGCTGCGCGCCGTCACCTTCTGGCGTGAGCTGGACGGCAGCACCGAGCAGACCGTCTACCGGCACCTCGAACGTCACGAGCCCGGATACATCAGGCACGCCCTGTACGAGGGCACCGGGCAGGACATTGGCCGGCCGGTCCCGCTCACCGAGCGCCCCGAAACCGCCGACATCGTTGATTCGCTCGACATCGACGGGGACGGGCAGACGATCAGTACCGGGATCACGGAGTTGACCGCGGCATACGTGCCGAACCAGCACCCGAACCGGCTGCACCGCGGGTCGCCGCTCGGACGCTCGGACTTTGCGGCTCCGCTGTACGACATGTTCGCGTCGCTCGACGAGGTATGGACGTCGTGGATGCGTGATATCCGCCTCGCCCGCGGCCGGCTGATCGTGCCCGCCGGGTACCTCCGCGACGAGGGACCGGGCCGCGGCGCCAGTTTCGACGAGGACCGCGAGGTCTACAGCGAACTCAACATGCCGCCGAACGGCGATGCACAGATCACCCTGTCTCAGTTCCTGATTCGCGTGACCGAGCACCAGCAGACCGCCGAGGCACTGACGCGGCAGGCCGCCGAGTCGGCCGGGTACTCCGCGCAGTCCTTTGGACTGCACGGCGAGGGGCAGGCCATCACCGCGACGGAATCCGACTCCCGCAACCAGCGGAGCATGGTCACCCGGAAAAAGAAAGTGGGGTACTGGCGGTACCCGCTCGCGGACATGCTGCATGTGGTGCTGCTGCTCGATCAGAAGCTCTTTGGGGCGAAGATCGAGCCGGAGCGGCCCCGCGTCGACTTTGGCGACGGAGTAGCGGAGTCTGAGCAGACCACCGCGACCACGCTCGACCTACTCAACCGCGCCGGGGCCGTATCGACGGCAACGAAGGTCAAGATCCTGAACCCGACGTGGGACGACACCGCCATAAAGAACGAGGTCGCCGCGATCCTCGCCGAGACCGGCGCCGCAGCACCCGACCCCGGCAGCACCTACCCCATGTAGGAGGTGACCCGCGTGCCGATCCATCCGGGCATGGTCGAAGACCTTGCCACCGGTACGCGGGACCTGTACGCCGACGCCGAGAACCGGCTACTGCGCATCATCGCCCGCCAGTTGGCGGACGGGTACGACTCCCCGCAGTGGGCAGAGCGCAAACTGTCCGCGGTGCAGGCGCTCAGGCGCGCCTCACAGGGTGTCGTCGACCAGCTCGACCAGGCCGTCACCACCGAGGTATTCGAGGTGACCGCCGAGGCGTACAACGTCGGCCACCGCGCCGGAGTCGCCGAACTCGGCGCACTCTCCGACGACGCCCGCCGACTGGTCGACGACATCACCCCCCAGGCACAGGCCGTCGACCGCCTCGCACAAGAGACCGTCGACCGGGTCACCGCCACCCACCGCAGCATCCTGCGCGCCGTGGTCGACCGGTTCCGGGCGATCGTCGGACAAGTCGCAGCCATGCCGATCCTCGGCACCGGGACGCGTCGACAGGCAGTCCAGCAGGCCATGCAACAGTTTGCCGACGAGGGCATCACCAGCTTTCGCGACCGCGCCGGCCGCCGCTGGAAACTCACGTCCTACGCCGAGATGGCTGTACGTACCGGGGTCGCCCGTGCGGCAACCGAGGCGCACATGCGGACGCTGGAGACCGCCGGCATTGAACTGGTCATCGTCAGCAACGCCCCCCGCGAATGCCCGCTCTGCCGCCCGTGGGAGTCGCAGATCCTCACGATCAGCGGCCCGGACGGGGCCCGTACGGTCGAGGTCGAGCACGCCACCGACGACGACCGCATGGTGCCCGTACGGGTCGCCGGGTCACTCGATGAAGCACGGCGGGCAGGGCTGCAACACCCCAACTGCCGCCACTCCGTGGCCGCGTACACGCCGGGAATCACGCGCCCGCCCGCTCACGGAGGCAGCGACCCCGAAGGGTACGAAGCCGGGCAGCGACAGCGCGCCATCGAGCGGCATATCCGGCGATGGAAAAACCACGAGGCCGCGGCGACGACACCGGAGGCGCAGCGCGCCGCCCGGGCGAAGGTGCGGCAGTGGCAGGGCGCCATGCGCGACCACTTCGCCGCACACCCCGACCTACGCCGTCTCCGCCACCGCGAGCAGCCCGGAGCGTCCAACCTCCCGACGCCGAGCACCGCGCCGCCCGCACCGTACGTACAGGCCGCCCGCGTCCGCTCCGGCGACACCACGACCATGCGCGAGATGACCGACGAGGAGATGGGCGCAGCAATGCGAGCCACGTCTCTTGACGACCGCGACCGGGCCCGGATCGCTGCGGAGCTGGATCGCCGGTATCCGCCCGATCCTCTGCCGGCCCCGGCCGCCACGGGCGACGCGGTCGAGGATCTGCTCGCCGACCGGGCCGCGCTCGATGCGGCCACGGACCCGATGCCCGCCCCGGAAGAGTGGGGCGCCCTCGCAAACGATGCTGCATTCGCTGACGAGTTGGCCGCCGCGATCAAGGCCGCCGAGAAGAAAAGCGGCGAGGCCGAGCCGGTCGAGCGGATGACCAGGGCCAAGGCGCGCGAGATGTACGCCGAGTACGTCTATCGGCAGTACCTCGACGCCGAGGACGCATGCCGCGGCTACCTACTCAACAAGAAGGCGCAGACCGACGGCATCGACCCCATGTCGCTGTTCTCCGGTCCGGCCCGAATCGCGCACGCCCGCGCCTCGGACGAGTTGCGCGAATGGTGGGCGCAGCACGGCCGGTTGACGCAAGCTGAGTTTATTGAGAAGGCGACCGGCCAGCGGCAGCGCTGGGCCGAAGGCGCCCGTAAGAACGAGTCGGACCACCAAAACAAGAGGTGACGCAGTGGGGACGCGCGAGGACATCACACGGGCAGTCGGTGAGGGAGCCGAGGCCGGGCGCCGCGGTGACCCTCCGACCGTATGCCCGTACCCGCGCACGTCGCTGCTCCGTGGCGCATGGGTCCGCGGGTACGCCCGCGCCCGCCCGCTCACCACCGAGGACCGCGCCGAGTAGGCGCACCACCAACCAGCACCACCCATGGGGCCCGCCAGGAGCGGGCCCCATTTGCATGCCCACACGGCCCGCCAGGAGCGGGCCCAACACCGCACCAGGAGTGCACCCATGGAGACCCACGCTTTCCGTCACCCGCTCGCCACCCACGCAGCCGGTACCGTGCTCGGCTACCGCCAGGACGGCCGTCCGATCTTCGCCATCGCCGGAGGCGACGGCACCGGAGAGGGCGGCGGGACCGGAGGTGACGGCACCCAGAGCGGGACCGGAGGCGACACCGGGCAGCAGAGCGGTTCTGGTGGCCAGCCGCAGAGCGAGAGCGGGCAGGCCCCGACCGGTCAGCAGCAGGGCCAGCAGGGTACCGCCGAGCAGGACGAATCCACGCTCCCCGCGTGGGCACAGGCCGCGCTCAAGTCGGCCCGCGCCGAGGCCGGGAAGTCCCGCACCACCGCTAAGGCGAACGCCGCCGAGCAGGCCAAGCAGCAGCTTGCGCAGGAGATCGGCAAGGCGCTCGGCCTGGTGCCGGGCGACACCCCGCCGGACCCTGCTCAGCTGACGCAGCAGCTCACTGAGTCGCAGCAGCAGCACCGACAGACCACGGTCGAGCTAGCGGTGTACCGCACCGCGCGGGGCGCGGGCGCAGATCCTGACGCCCTCCTCGACTCCCGCCAGTTCGCGGCATCGCTCGCCGACATCGACCCCACCGACACCGACGCCATCACCGCCGCCATCAAGGCAGCCGTATCGGCGAACCCGAAGCTTGGCACCGCGCCGGCCGGACCGCCCCGCGGCGGCGCCGACTTCACCACCGCTCAGGGCGGAGGCGTCACCCCCGCCGCGTTCGCGGCCATGGGCTACGCGCAGCGCGCCGCCCTGTTCCAGACCGACCCCGACACTTACCGGCGCCTGTCCGGTACACAGTAAGGAGGGCCCACCGTGGCCACGACCACCGCCGACAAGCTCATCGTCCCCGAAGTCTGGGCCGACATGTCGCAGGCCAAGTTCACCGGCGCCGTGCGCGTACTGAACTCCGGCGCTGTCATGACGGACGACACCCTTGTGGGGCAGCCGGGCGACACGATCTCTTTCCCGAAGTGGGACACCCTTGGCGAGCTGGACGACCTCACCGAGGGCACCGCCATGGGCACCACCGTCATGGGGCAGCGCCACAGCGAGGCCACCATCAAGGAGGCTGGTAAGGCCGTCGAGATCACCGACAAGGCCCTGTTGACCGGCCTCGGTGATCCCCGCGGCGAGGCGCAGCGCCAGTTCGGCATTCTCGCCGCGCGGAAGGTCGACGCCGCGCTGATCGCGCAGGCGCAGGCCGACGAGACCGCGCAGGGTGGCGGCAAGCCGTACGAGTTCACCACGGCCACCGGGAAGACCGCGTTCACGTGGGCCGATGCAGTCGTGCCCGGCCTCGCTCAGTTCGGTGACGAGTGGGATCCGGCCGAGTTCGCCGGAATCTTCATCAACTCCGCGCAGCAGGCGCAGGCGTTCGCCGACCCGCAGTTCACCGACGCGTCGAAGCTGGGCACCGCAACCCCGGTCCTCACAGGTCAGATCGGCGTGGTGGGTGGTCTGAGGATCTTCGTCACCAACCGCATCACGGCGGGCAAGTTCCTGCTGCTGAAGAACAACGCGCTGGGCGCCCTGTACAAGCGCCGGCCGATCGTCGAGACCGACCGCGACATCCTCAAGCGTACGACCGTGATCACCACGAACGTGCACTACGCCGTGAAGCGGCTCGACGACAAGGGTGTGTGTGTTGGCACCCTCGCGACGGGCGCCTGATCAGGAAGGAGGGCGCCGCTGTGCTGCTGCGCCGCTACCACCCGGACATCGAGCCGGACACCGAAGACGACGAGCAGACCGAGGACGCCCCGCAGGCCAAGCCCGCGGGGCGTTCACCGTCCAAGCCCAAGCCGAAGGGGTGAGGTCATGCCCCGTGTGTACGCCACTCCTGAGCAGTTGGCGGAGCAGACGGGGCAACCGGCCCCGCAGGATGCCGCCCGGCTGCTGCGTCGCGCGTCCGAGGACGTCGACGACGCGCTGAAAACTGCCGTGTACCGGACGGACGACGAGGGCATGCCGACGGACCCCGCCATCGTGGCCGCGCTTGCCGATGCCACCGTGGCGCAGGTCGAGTACGTCACCGCGCAGGGCGGGGACGACACCGGAGCCGCCGGGCAGTGGGACAGCGTCAGCATCGGCCCGGTGTCCATGTCCGGTCGCCGCGGCGGGCCCGTCGGCTCGTCCGTCGACATCGGCCCGCGCGCGCTGCGCACCCTGGCACGGGCCGGGCTGCTGCCGGGGGTGATCTGGTGAACGTGCCCACGTGGCTGCTGCCGCATCTGATCACCATCGAGCGGTACCGCGGCGAAGGACCTGTTGGGTCGGTCTACTGGCCGCCGGGCAAACCGGTGCGCGGGCTGGTCTCCGAGAAGGTGCGCACCGTGCGGGACCGGACCGGGGCCGAGGTCACGAGCACCGCTCAGATCATCGCGGCCCCGGATCTCGACTGCCCGGCACAGTCCCGCATCACGCTCCCGTCGGGCCGGAAGACGACCGCACTGCACATCGCCCCGCACACCGCGCCGGGCCTCCCCCTGCCCGAAAGTTCGGAGGTGTTCTGCGAGTGACACAACGCGCACGCCTCACCTGGAACGGCGAGGCGACCATCCGGGGCACCCGCGAGGGCGCCGCCCGCGGTCTGCGGCTTGGCGCCGAACACGTCCTACAAGTCAGCCAGGCCCGCGTCCCGATCGAAGAGGGCACTCTCGAACGCTCCGGAACAGCGACGGTCGACGAGCAGCAGCTAACGGCCGCCGTCGCCTACGACACCCCGTACGCCGTCCGGCAGCACGAGGAGATGGACTACCGGCACGACGCCGGACGCACCGCCAAGTACCTTGAAAAGCCGCTCGCCGAGGAGGCCGCAACGGTCGGCCGGATCATCGCTGCACAGCTGCGGCGGTCCCTCCGATGAGCTACACGGCCGAGATGGTCGAGGGCCTGGCCGAACTCCTCGCCGCGCAGGGCCTCGGCCTGTACGGGCCGTCGGATGAGCCGTACCCCACACAGGGCACGGCGATCGTCATCGGCGTGATGCCCGCAGCCCCGGATGCGGTGCTCTGTCTGACGCCGTACCCGGTCGAGGACACGGGCGGCACTGACGCGATCACCGCTGTGCAGGTGCGGATGCGTGCCGGTCGCGACCCGCGCGACGTCTACGGCCTGGCTGACGCGGTGTGCGACGTGCTGCACGGCCGCGAGGGGTTTCGACTCCGTGGCGTGCCAATCGCCCTGATGTGGCGCCAGTCCGAGGCGCAGCTCGGCTTGGACAGCAACGGCCGTATGGAGCTGACGGCCAACTACTACGCCCGGACTACCCGGGTCACCCCGAACGCTTACGAGTAGGAGAACGCCCCATGAGTACCCCTGTCGAACCCGCAGTGACCGCACTCGCCCGCAGGTGGCGGCTTGAGGTCAACGTCGGCACGGCCGCTACGCCTGACTGGAAGCTGTGCCCCGGCGTTACGTCGTTCCAGCCGGCCGCGGAGCCGAACATCGAGGACTCCTCAGACTACGACTCCGACGGCTGGGCCGGGAACACCAAGACGGGCCAGTCGTGGGAGCTTTCCGCCACGATCAACCGGAAGATCACCGACACCGCGAAGACCTACAACGCGACACACGAAGCGCTCAGGCTCGCCAGTTTCGCGTACGGTTCCGCGTCGCTGGTGCACGTCCGGTACATGGACCGCAACGGCCTCCCCGAGGCGTACGAGGGTCACGCCCTGGTGACGTGGGCGCCGTCCGGCGGTGAGTACACCGCTCTGGATCAGGTCGAGGTCACCCTCACCGGCGACGGGCCGCTGAAGCCGATCACCAACCCGCTTGCCACTGGCGGTGGCGCCTGATGGCAGGGTTCCAGGCGCTCGCCGACTTCCTCAACGACGCTCTCGAACTCCCCGTGACCGGCCGGGACGGTGTCGAGCGGGTCTACCGGATCGAGGACCCGTCCGCCGAAGACGGCATCCGGATCGAGCGGATCACGACAATGGCCGCCCGCCTTGCTGCGGGGGGCGAGGCGATCGAGTCTCCCGCCCTGGACGACGAGCAGGAACTCGACCTGTACCGCATGTGTCTGGGCGAGGCGTACGAGGAGCTGCGCGCCGACCTGTCGTGGGGCCGATTCCGGCACGTGGCTCTCACGGCCATGATGTGGATCACCGCCGACCGCGAGACCGCCGAGGCGTACTGGGCGACAGGCAACATACCGGGAAAAGCGAATCGGGCGGCGAGGCGGTCGGCGTCGCGCGGCTCCTCGGTAAAGGGTGCGGCGAGTACGACGAAGCCACGGGCCTCTATGAGTGGTACGAGGGCGGCCTCGCCGCGCAAGGCGGCGGCAACGGCCCCGCGCTGACGTGGGATGCGCTGCTCGAACAGTGGCCCTTGATCGAGTGCGATCTGCATCAGGTGTACGGCATCGACGCCAGTAGCGGCGTACTCCGCGAGCGGTCATGGCGGTGGCTCCGCGCCCGCATCACCGGCCTGCTCTCCACTGAATGCCGCACCAACCGCCACTTTGCACCGCCCGACACCGGGCAGAAGGGGGGCCGGTGATGGCGCTCACGATCGGTGAACTCACCGGATACATCACGATCGATGACCGTCAGGTCCGGCCCACGCTGCGCCGCACAGAAGGCGATCTACGGTCGTCTGGGCAGCGGATGACGGCCACGGCCGGGCAGGCTGGTACGGCCGCGGGCCGGGCCCTTGGCGGCGGCGCCGCGGACGGTGCACGGTCCGGGCTCGACGAGGTGGAGACGGCGGCGCGGTCGGCCGGCCGTCAGGCTGGAGCCGATCTCGCGGACGGTGTACGTACCGGCCTGGCTGACCTCGACGGGGACGCGAGGCAGGCCGGTGGCGACGCTGGCGATGCTCTGACTGCTGGTGTGCGGGCGGGGCTCGGCGACCTCGACAGCACGGCCCGTACGGCGGGAAGGCGTGCGGGGGGCGCTCTCGGTGACGGTCTCGGTGACGGGGCGTCGACCGGGTCAGGTCGTCTGCGTCAGGTGGCGGAGTCTGCTTTCGACAAGATCAAGATGGCGGCTGTCGCGGCGGGTGTCGCGGCCGGCGCGGTATTGATGCAGGGCATCGGCACGGCGCTTGATCAGGGCCGTGTTACGGGCAGGCTCGAAGCGCAGCTCGGCGCGACTCCGGCTGTAGCGAAGAAGTACGGGAAGCTGGCCGGGGCCATGTACGCGGCCGGTGTAACAGAGGATTTCCAGGGCGCCGCGGACGCGATCAGCGTAACGATGCGCGCCGGGCTCTTGCCGACGGGTGCGACAAATTCCCAGATACGTGAAATCTCGACGAACGTCACGGATTTGGCGAATACGTTTGAGCTGGACTTGGGGCAGACCGCAAACGCTATTGGTCAGATCATGAAAACTGGCCTGGCCCCGAACGCGAAGACTGCTCTCGATGTCATCACTAAGGGTCTGCAAGGTATGGGCCCGCGCGCCGATGATATCGCCGATACTTTCAATGAGTATTCGGTCATTTTCCAGCGTCTCGGACTGAGTGCACAGTCTGCAACGGGCATTATCTCGCAGGGCATGAAAGCTGGTGCGCGTGATACCGATGTGGTCGCCGACGCGCTTAAAGAATTTACCATTGAGGGCGTGGCGGGTAGCGATAAAATCGTGTCCGGCTTCCAGGCTATCGGGCTGAACTCTGACCGAATGGTGAAGATGCTTGGCGAGGGTGGCCCGAAGGCAACGCAGGCGCTTCAAATGACGCTCGACACATTGCGCGCGATGGAAGATCCCGTCAAACGCGACGCTGCCGCAGCAGAACTTTTCGGCACCAAGAGTGAGGACACACAGAAAGCCCTCCTCGCCCTCGACCCGTCGAAGGCCGTCAGTGCGCTCGGGAATTTCTCCGGCGCTGCGGACAAGGCTGGTACGTCGCTGCGCGACAACGCATCGACACAACTGGAAGCTTTCAAGCGCGGGTTGCAGCAGAGCGTAGTGAATGTGCTGGCGTCTCAGGTGCTGCCGGTGCTGCTGCGTTTCGGTACGTGGGTGCAGCAGAACGCGGGAACGATCAAGATCCTTGCTGCTGTAATAGGCGGCGCGCTGCTGCCGGTGCTGGTGCTGATGGGTGTCACGGCGACAGTGTCCGCGGCGCGCACGGTAGCGGCGTGGGTGACGTCGGGTGCATCGTCGATCGCCTCGGCCGGCACACAGGTGGCATCGGGTGCGCGTGTGGTCGGGACGTGGATTCTTATGGGTGTTCAGTCCATGATCCAGGGCGCCCGCATGGCTGCTGCGTGGGTGGTTGCAATGGGCCCGATCGGCTGGGTAATTGCCGCGATTGTGGGACTGGCCGCGATCATTTTCCTGAACTGGGACAAGATTGTGGCCGCGACAAGTGCCGCTTGGGACTGGATTACGGCAAAGGTATCCGGCGTCGGCAAGTGGCTGCTCGGGTTCCTGATGAATCTGCCCCTGGTGAAGTATTTCGTCACCCACTGGGACAAGATCAAGACCGGCACGGCGACGAAAATCATCGGCCTGATTGACTACGTGCGCAAGCTCCCCGGCCGAATCAAATCCGCGCTGGGCAACCTCGGGTCACTGCTCTACGACAAGGGAAAGAACATTGTCGAGGGCCTATGGAACGGCATTAAGGGGATGGGCGACTGGATCAAGGGAAAGCTGATCGGCTGGGCCAAGGATTCGATCCCTGGCCCCATCGCTAAAGCGCTCGGCATCCATTCACCGTCGAAGGTAACCAAAGCTCAGGGCCGATGGATCGCGCGCGGTCTGATTGACGGACTGACCGGCTCAACGAAACAGATCAAGGCCGCGTCGACCAAGCTCGCGGATATGGTGACCGATGGCCTTCGGCCAGGCAAGAAACGGTCACAGGCTCTCGGGAAGATCAGCAGCGGAAGTAAAAAGCTGCTCGCCCTGGCCAATCGCGAAGCGAAGGTTGCATCGCAACTCAAGGCCGCTCAGAAGAAGGTTACCGATCAGATCGCAGCCCGCGACAAACTCGCCGCGGATGTTCGTAAGGGCGTGCTCGACTCCGGGAACATCACGTCGATGGACGGGCCCGCCACGGCGGACACGATCATCAACACCCTTGCCGCCAGGGTTGATCAGGCGCAGCGTTTCGCCGCACAGCTCGCGACGCTCAAGAAGAAGGGTGTGCGAAGCGACCTGATCGCACAGATCGCGAGCGCCGGGGTCGAGCAGGGCGCATCGTCAGCTGCGGTCCTCGCGAACGCGTCGGCGTCGCAGATCAAGCAGATCAACTCGCAACAGGCGGCGCTCACGAAGGCGGCAACGACCGCTGGAAACACTGCCGGTGACGCCATGTACGGCAGCGGCATCCGGGCTGCGCAGGGTCTCGTAAAGGGTCTCCAGTCGCAGCAAAAGGCGATCGAGAAGCAAATGCTCACGATCGCTAAGAGCATGCAGAAGGCCATCAAATCCGCGCTGGGCATTCATTCACCGTCGCGGGTGATGGCGGCGCTCGGCGCGTTCATCCCGCAGGGTCTCGTACGGGGCATCGACGGCGAGCGTGGCGCGGTCGACCGGTCCATGTCGGCACTCGTAGACCCATCCGCCGTACCGATCCCCACAGGGTCGATGGCGTCGGGCGGCACCGGTGCGGCTGGATCTGCCGGCCGCACCGTGATTGAGATCCGGTCCAGTGGCAGCCGTCGGGACGATGCGCTGCTCGAAGAGTTGCGGCACGCGATCCGCGTCCGTGGCGGAGACGTTCAGCTCGTACTCGCGGGCAAGAAGAGGTAAGGAGGCGCCCGTGGCATTCCCCGAGAACCCGCTCGGTTTGCGGGGCGAGCTGCTGCTCGGCGGAACCTGGACGGACATTACGCGAGACCTGTACACGCGTGAGCCGATCAGCATCGTGCACGGCACAGCAAGCGAGGGGGCGCAGACCGATCCTGCGTCCTGCTCGCTGCTCCTGAACAACAAGAGCGGCCGGTACTTCCCGCGTAACCCGAACTCCCCGTACTACGGGCGTCTCGGCCGCAACACACCGATCCGGGTCACGGTGCCAGGGCCCGAGTCGTACCTCGACCTCGGCGGCACCCCGGACAGTATCGCCACCACCCCAACCGCCCCGGTCATCAACATCACCGGAGACCTCGATGCGCGAGTGGAAGTAACGGCGGACTGGTCAGCGCCCGGTGACTACATCCTGATCGGGAAGTGGGACGGGGCGATCAACCAACGCAGTTGGAGGTTGGAGCTTTTCAACGGGACGCTTCGGCTGCAATTCTCAGCCGACGGGACCGGCGTCTACTTTGCGGCGCAGCCTCTCCCCGTGTTGCCGGTCCGGGCGGCGCTGCGCGCCACGCTGGACGTCGACAACGGCGGGGGAGGCTGGACGGCTCGCCTGTACTGGTCAACGGCCCTTGACGGGCCATGGACGCAGATAGGCCCTGACATGGTCGTCGCTGGGACGACCCGCATCTATGCATCCACCGTGCCTCTTTCGCTCGCCCCTACCACCACCCCGGTAATGGGTCGCATCCACCGGGCCGAGCTCCGCAACGGCATCGGCGGGGTAGTGGTGGCGTCCCCGGATTTCCGCACCCTGACACCAGGGACACGCGCTTTCACCGACGCGGCCGGCCGCGCGTGGTCTCTCGCACCACGTGGCGAAATCACCAACCGTGAGGGGCTGTTCTCGGGTGAGGTGTCGGAGTGGCCGCCCCGCTGGTCACCGGGCGGGCGTGACGCCTGGGTGCCGGTACAGGCCGCGGGTATTCTGCGACGCCTCGGCCAGGGCCGGCGCCCCCTGCAATCCACGCTCCGACGCCGGGTGCCGTCCGACCCCGCACTGATCGCGTATTGGCCGATGGAGGACGGGCCGGACTCTAAACAGCTCTACTCTCCGATCGACGGTGTACAGCCGTTGCGCGTGACGGGGCTCGACCTGGCCGCTGACGACGACCTACCCGGCTCGGCGCCGCTGCCCACACTCGGCACGGTAGCCACTCTGTCCGCGACGGTACCGGCCACATCTGCGAAGGGGTGGCAGACCGAAATGGTCTACCGCCTCCCGACGATGCCGAGCATTCAGACGGAGATCCTGCGGGTAACGGTGGCGGGGTCGGGCGCGATGCGGACCGCTCACGTGTTCGCAAGCACGGCCGGTATTCGGGTCGAGGCGCGTAATGCGGACGGTGAGACGCTGGCATTCATCCTCTACAGCGACCCCGCCGCGATCAGCGATTTCGCCGGTATCTGGAACCGGCTGGCGATCTTCGTATCGGACGGCGGGGGCGGGCAAACGCGCTTGGTGTGCGCCTGGCGAGACATCTCCGACGGCAAGTGGTGGCAGGCCAACACGATCTACACCGGGGCCATGGGATCGGCTACCGCCATAACTGGCAACTGGGGCTCGGCCACACAGGGCATGACCATCGGGCATCTGGCCGCATTCGCCGTGCCTGGCACCGGCACCAACCCTGGCAGCACGATCTATACCGGCGCCGACCGGGGCTACGCGCGCGAAACTGCTGTTGATCGCCTGGTGCGCCTCGCCCAGGAAGAACCGGACCTGCGCCTGACTACCGTGGATGGTGACACCACCACCGCATCAGAACAGATGGGCTCACAGGGGCAAGTCGAGTTGATGACGCTGGTCGGCGAGGTGGTCGAGACTGACGGCGGGGTCCTGTATGAGCGCATGGATCGGCTCGGCCTGGTGTACCGGGGCCGCGCCACCCTGTACAACCAGGAACCGGCGCTCGTCCTCGACTACGCGGCCGGCCACGTCGCGCCGCCGCTGGAACCGGTCGAGGATGATGCCGGGCTCCGAAACGACGTGACCGTGACGCGACAGGGCGGGAGTTCCGGCCGCGCGGTGATCGAGGAGGGCCCACTGTCGGTACTGCCGCCCGAGCAAGGCGGCGTAGGCGTGTACGAGGAGGCCGTCACCCTGTCATTGGGTTCCGACACACAGGCGCAGCTGCTCGCGGCGTGGCGGGCGCATCTGGGCACGTGGGACGAGGCGCGGTATCCGACCGTGCGAGTCCTGCTGCACCGTCAGCCGCAGCTCATACCCGCCATACTGCGGCTCCGGCCTGGTGACTTGATACGGGTCACGAACCCGCCGCCGTACACCGGGCCGGGCCCGCTGGACCTCCTCGTACGGCAGATCCAGCACCAGCCGCGCCCGCGGGCGTGGGAGGTCACGTTGTCGTGCTCACCTGCCGGGCCGTACCGGGTCGGCGTGATGGGTGATCCGGTGCTCGGCCGGGCGGATACGGACGGGTCACAGCTGGCCGCGTCCGTAACGTCGTCGGCTACGGCGCTGTCGGTGGCAATCACGGCCGGGCGTGTGTGGGTGACGGCCGCACCGAACATGCAGCCCGATCCTGGTTTCGAGGCCGGGACGGGCACGTGGGCGTGCACCCGCGGCCCGAGTATTGGCAAGGTCAGCCCCGAGACCGGCATCGTGCATTCGGGCACCGGGGCCTTGCGTATCACCCGGGTCCACCCCACCGACACCGGCACACTCAACATTGCTGACACGATCAGCGGCCTGGTGCCTGCGGCGTCCGGGCAGACGTGGGTGGGGTCGGCGTGGGTGTACAGCGGCGGCGCAGCCTCGAACGCGATGCGTGTCGCGCTCGTGTGGCGCAACAGCGACGGCACGGAAACGGTCATCTATGGGGCCGCGCCGAGCGTGGGCCCCGGGGTATGGACGCAGCTCACCGTCAGCGCCACTCTGCCCGCTGGGGCCGTTGTCGTCCGGCTCAGCGTCGAGGGCCGATCGTCATGGACGGTGGGTGAGTGGTGGCTGTGCGATGACGTGCGCCTCGCCCGTACCGACAATCTCGCCGGCCCGGACATGGCTGACGACTTCCCATTCGAGGTGCGCCTCGGCGGCGAGGTCGTCAACGTTCACGGCATCTCCGGCACCAGCAGCCCGCAAACGTTCTACGTCGACCGCGCCCGCAACGGCATCACGAAATCCCACACGGCCAGGACGGACGTCCGCCTCGCCACACCCACTATCGCCGCACTCTGAGGAGGCGCACCCCATGGCTGTACCGGCCACCCTGTGGCAGCCCGGCATGCGGATCACCGTCGGCCGCCTCGCCGCCCGCAACTATCAAGCCGGAACCGTGAACGTCAGCTTCACCAATCTGGCTTCCTACTCGCAGCCAGTCACGTTCCCCGAGCCCTTCCCCGTAGCGCCGATTATGGATGCCGAGATCGCATCCGGGGCCGGGAGCACTGGCCGCTTCGAGGCCCGCCCCATCAACGTCGGCCCAAATGGATTCACCCTCTTCATCCTGATCAGCGACACCGCCGAGGGCCCGGACACCTGGACGAATATCCCGGTGCACTGGACTGCCATGATGCCGACCTGACCACACCCCATACCTCGTACGCCCCGTGCCGATCCGGCCGGGGCTTTTCGCATATCTGGAGACACCATGGCAACACCGCTCACCGCGTCCGCGTTCCTGTCCGCGCTGCGGGGCGAGGGGGTCGACGTCGTCGAGGTCGGATCGTGGCGCACCCACAACCGCGCCGGACACGGGTCCTGGGGACCGATACACGGCGTGATGATCCACCACACCGTCACATCGGGCACGGACGCGTCCGTACGTATCTGCCGCGACGGCTACGCAGACCTGCCGGGCCCGCTGTGCCACGGCGTCATCGACAAGGCCGGCCGCACGCATCTGGTCGGGTACGGGCGCACGAACCATGCCGGGCTCGGCGACGGCGACGTGCTCGCCGCAGTCATCGCCGAGCGTCCCCTTCCCGCGGCCAACAAGGCAAGCGCCGACGGCAACGCACGCTTCTACGGATTCGAGTGCGTCAACCTGGGCGACGGGCGCGACCCGTGGCCTGAGGCGCAGATTGAGGCCATCGCCCGCGCCGCCGCCGGTATCTGCCGCGCGCACGGGTGGGGCGCCGAGTCCGTGATCGGCCACCGCGAGTGGCAGCCGGGCAAGATCGACCCGCGCGGACCGATCGGCACCAAGGACGGGCCCGCGCTCACCATGGCGAAGATCCGGGCCCGCGTCGCCGAGCTGCTGGCCGACGACGACAAGCCGACCGCGCCGAGCAAGCCGTCGAAGCCGACCGCGCCGAAGCCGTACGCGCCGCCCGCATTCCCGAAGGGGCTCGCACCGGGCCGCAAGTCGCCCTCAGCAAGGGGGCTACAGCGGGCGCTGAAGGCCGCGGGGTACATGTCCGCCGCCATCCCCGAGGCGGACAACTACGGGCCCGCCACACAGGCCGCCGTCGCCCGTTTCCACCAGGCGCACCCCGCCTACCGCGCCACCGGACAACACTACGACCCCGCCATCGGCCCGCGCGGCTGGGCCGCACTCCACACCATCGCCTACGGGAAGAAGTGACCAGCATGAAGCCGAGCACGAAGCGGAGCATCCGTACCGCGATTCAGGCCGCCGCCGGGTTCGCCGCGGCGCTGCCCGCGATCGTCGCCGCGTCCGGCGTGCCCGAGTCACTGCCGTGGGTTGCCGGGGCGCTCGCGGTCGCGGCCGGCGTCTCCCGCGTGATGGTGCTGCCCGTTGTCGAGCAGCTGCTCGACCGCATCGGCCTCGGTCTCGGCGAGGAGGACAGCAGATGAGCATCCCTACCCCGTCCGACCCCGCCGCCGTCGCGGTCGAGCTGGAGAAACTACGCGGCACGATGGAGACCGGGTTCGCAAAAGTTGACGGGTCGCTTGCGCTCCTCGTCCAGCGCGGCGACCAGACCGACCGGCGTATCGACGACCACGAAAAGCGGCTCGATGCGCTGGAGCGGGCCCGGTGGCCGCTCCCGTCCCTGGCCGCTCTGGTCGGCGTGATCGGCCTCGCCCTGACCCTCTGGCAGCTCTCGCAGAACTGAACGCGCCCCCTTCCCGCACTGTGCGGGGAGGGGGCGATTTTGTGCGTTCGGATCACGTGACGCCGCACACAGAATTGGCCTTGCCCCATACCCTGACAGTGACGAGCTGTTCAGAGAGGGGCAAGGCCATGCCAAATGATGCTACCCCGGACCCATACGCCGACCCCATGGCATTCGGTCAACGCATGCAGATCCTCCGCACGAAGCGCGGCATGAGTCGTCCAGTCGTGGCCGGGCTGCTGGGAATGTCCCCCTCCTGGGTGAAGCAAATTGAAACGGGGCAGATCGGTATGCCGAAACTCCCGATGGTCCTGCGTATCGCTGAGCTGCTGCGGATTCGAGACCTATCCGACTTGACCGGCGATCAGTCCGCCCCCGTAGATCTGTTCATCGGGCCGGGTCATTCCCGTCTGCCGGCAGTCCGGGACGCGGTTAACGCCCTGACCCTGGGCACCGATCGGGAGGCGCCGTCAGCCGAGCACCTGGCGGCCAGGCTCGCCAAGTCATGGACGGCCCGGCACCAGGCGGCAAACCATCGTGAGGTCATCGGCGAGCTGCTGCCCGACCTGATCCGCGATGCCCAACTCGCAGTGCGGCAGTCCGATTCGGCGGTTGATCGACGCGCGGCTCAGGCCGTCCTGTCCGAGGTGTACAGCCTCAGTCAATTCTTCGTGGCGTACCAGCCTGATAGCGCCTTGCTCTGGCGTGTGGCCGAGCGCGGCATGGTTGCGGCGCAGGAGTCCGAGGACCCGCACGCCATCGGCATCGCGGCATGGCTGGCCGCGCAGGCTCACCGCGATACCGGTCCGGACCATTTCGACGCTGCAGACGCCATGACCCTGGAGGCGCTTAGCTACCTGGAAAGGTTCCTGCCCGAGGCTGATAATCGCGTCCGTGCAATCACCGGGGCGCTCCAGTTCGAAGCGGGGTACACGGCTGCTCGGCGCGGCGAGTCCGGGGCGGCGTGGGGGTGGTGGGACAAGGCAAAGGCTACTGCTGGCACGCTCGGCCCCGGCTACTACCACCCGGTCACAAGCTTCTCTCAGGCCATCATGGGCGCCCATGCGGTGACGGTGGCTGTGGAGCTACGCGCGGGCGGCGAGTCGGTACGGCAGGCTGTGGCGGCGGATACGTCCGCGATCCCGTCCCGGCCTCGGCTGGCCCGGCACCGCATCGAGGAGGCTCGCGCTTACCAGCTTGACGGGCAGGCAGAAACGGCGCTCGCCACGCTGGAAAAGGCACACAAGGCCGCTCCCGAAACGATCAAGTACAACGGGTACGCCCGGCGGATCGTGCTGGAGGAGACAGAATCCAAGGTCCCGGCCCGGCGGCAGCGGGCTGCGGCACTGGCTGACCAACTTGGGTTGCTCGCCGCATAGTTCGAACCCATGGACGAGGGGCAGGAATCCTGCCCCTCGTTTGCTGTGGGCGCTCCTACGGTCAGAGCAACGCTTTCGACGACCGGGGGGACGATACCCATGGCGATGACGATCAAGGTGTACGAGGTGAGCCGGGAGGGCGTCACGCGCGTGGTGCGGCCCGAGGCCGAGGTGACCCCGCTGAAGACCGTGAACCCGTCCTCAGCGTTCCCGGCCTGCGAGTGCGAGCGGTGCAAGGAGGACCGCGCATGACCGCCCGGACCAAGATGGTCCCCGCGTCGGACGCCGCGTACCTTACCTGGATCGGCCACACCTACGGCTGCGCCACCTGCCGGGCCGGCGCCCCGTGCCCGACCGCCGTGCGACTCGGCCGCGCTTGGCGGGACGCCCGCGGCCCGATGCGGGAGGCCCGCCGATGAGAACCGAGTCGACCGACCTCATCACGCACTGCTGCTGGGACATGGACCCGAAGACCAAGGCGCGCTGCACCCTGAAGCCCGGGCACAGGGGCGATCACTACGACCCCTATGCGCGCGCATCGTGGGACCGACCGGGCGCCTCGTGGCCCGCCAAATGACTCCCGCCTGTGGCCGCTCTTTGGACGGTTCGGCCACAGGCGGGTCAACGGGCGGGGAATCAGTTCCCGCCCCCCACGGAAGGGATTAGACCATGGGTGCTCAGCCTGAGTTCGAGTTCGAGTTCGTTTCGGCGGCCATGTGCCGCGACAAGAAGGTGGGCAACTGTCCACAGGTCGCCCTCAATGTTCCCGGTACCGTGGCGGTGCGGGACAGCGAGCGGCCGGACCAGGTCGTCACGATGACGGCGGCCGGGTGGGCGTCGCTTGCAGCCGCGGTGAAGGCTGGAGAGTTCGACCTGCTGACCTGAGAGGTAGTCCTGTGAGTCGCTGCCCGCGCTGTACTGCTGCGTCCCTGACTGATCCGGAGAGCGGTTTGGGATGGTGCGCTCGGTGCGGGCAGCACTTCGGGCTTGAGGTCCGCCGTTGCTGGGGGCTTTGGTGGCAGAGCGCTCGCGGTACCAGAGCGCCAACCAGGCTTCGGGAGCACTAACCAGGGCCACACAGACAGCCCCAGCGAGCCGTAAGCGTCGACACGCAGGACCCCGCAGGTTGCGCCTGCGGGGTCCTTACGCGTTTCAGCAGGTCAGCGCGAGGATGTTTTAGGGGCGTTGTTCTTCAACAACGCGGGTACGTTCGGCCCGCGTTCCGTCCCCGTCGAGGACCTCTCGGTGGAGGACTGGCGCTCGGTGGTGGACGTGAACGTGACGGGCGCGTTCCTGTGCGCGCAGGCCGCGTACCGGCTGATGAAGGAACAGGACCCACAGGGCGGCCGGATCATCAACAACGGCTCGATCTCCGCCCACGCGCCGCGCCCGCACTCGGTCGCCTACACCACGACCAAGCACGCCATGACGGGCCTGACGAAGTCGCTGTCGCTGGACGGCCGTCCGTACCGGATCGCCTGCGGGCAGATCGACATCGGCAACGCGGCCACGGACATGACAGAACAGATGCGGACGGGCATCCTTCAGGCCGATGGCCGGCTGGCGGTGGAGCCGGTGATGGCCGCCGCGGATGTGGCCCGGACGGTGCTCCACATGGCGGAGCTGCCCCTGGAGGCGAACATGCAGTTCGCGACGGTCCTGGCGACGGCGATGCCGTACGTGGGGCGCGGCTGACGGGTACGTCCCGAACCGGTCGCCCGGCGTGGACGGTTGCGCCCGGACGACCACGGCCCGGCCGGGACGCGCGGCTCCGTGGATGCGGCCGGGCCGGGAATCCGGCCTCGCGGGGAATGCCCCGGCCCGCGGCAGGGTTGACCTGCGGCATGAGCCAGAATTCAGGTACCGGGATCCTGCGTTACACCGCCTTCTCCGCCGACCCGGACGGCGGCAATCCGGCGGGTGTCGTGCTTGACGCGTCCGGTCTCGACGACGCGGCGATGCTCGCCGTCGCGGCGGAGCTGGGGTACAGCGAGTCGGCGTTCCTGACCGGACGGACCGAGCCGGTCGAAGAACGGCCGGGTGATGAACTGCCGGGCGGCGAAGGGGCGCCGGCCGCCCGCGGGTACACGATCCGCTACTTCAGCCCGAAGGCGGAAGTCCCGTTCTGCGGCCACGCCACCGTGGCGACGGCCCTCGCGCTCGCCGAGCGCGACGGACCCGGTGATCTGGTGTTCAGCACCATCGCGGGTACGGTCCCGGTCACCGTCACCCGGGAGGGCGGCGAGCTCCGCGCCACGCTCACCAGCGTCGAGCCGGACGTGACGGACATCGCCCCGGACGACCTGGCGGAGGCGCTGGCCGCCCTGGACTGGCCGGCCGGCGATCTCGACCCGGCCCTGCCGCCCCGGATCGCGTACGCGGGCGCCCGCCACCTCGTGCTGGCCGCCGCGACCCGAGAGCGACTCGCCGACCTCGGTTACGACTTCGCGCGCCTCGAAGCCCTGATGCACCGGCTGGACCTGACCACCCTGCAACTGGTGTGGCGGGCATCGCCGGCCGTCTTCCACGTCCGCGACCCGTTCCCGGTCGGCGGCGTGGTGGAGGACCCCGCCACCGGCGCGGCGGCGGCCGCCTTCGGCGCCTATCTGCGCGCGCTGGGCCTCGTCCCGGACACCGCCGTCCTCACCCTCCACCAGGGCGAGGACATGGGCCGCCCCGGAACACTCACGGTCGAGCTCCGGGCGGGCGATGCCCGGGTCCGGGTGAGCGGTACGGGCACCCGGATCAAGGCCTGCCCCTGACGGCCACGGTCGCCGGGGACGGCCGGCGACCGGGGCCGTCAGGGGCTCAGGCCGAGGTGCCGGCGGTACCACGGGGCGTGCCGGGCGAAGACTGTCGTGAAGCCTTCGCCCGGCTCCCAGTCGAAGTCCTGGTCGACCCGTTCGTCGGTGAACCAGTGGTCCACGGCCAGCATGCCGAGGTGGTGCAACGCGTACGGCACACCGGCGAGCCGCTCACGGGCCGCGGCCACGTCGATGCCGGTGCCTCCCCAGGGCAGCCGCAGCTCGTCGACGACGGTGGAGAGCAGCTGCGCAGAGCTCACCGGTTCGGGGTGGTTGACGTGGTAGACCCCGGCCGGTTCCTTCGGGGACAGCGCCGCGCTCATCAGCGCCCGCCCCAGCGCCTGTACGTCGATCATCGAGTGCCGTGCCCCGCACCCGGCCGGCACGGCCGAGAGCTGTCGGAGCAGGCCGACCAGCCCGGGCACGGCCCAGCGGTCTCCGGCCCCGTACACGAGGTGCGGGCGCACCACGACGCCACCGGCCGCGAGGATGTGCTGCTCGGCGGCGGCGCGGGTCAGGCTGGTGGCCGAGGCCGGGGCGGGCTCGGCCTGTCCGGGCCGCAGCCCGGTGAACGGGCCCCGGCCGTAGACGGATGCCGTGCTCAGGTACACGATGCGGGTGACCCCGCAGCGGGCCGCCTCTTCGATCAGAGCCCTGGTTCCTTGATCATTCACGGACCGCGCGGTCGGTTCGTCTCCGCCGAGCCAGGAGGCGCAGTGGATCAACGCGTCGATGCCCTCGCAGCTGCCGCGCAGCGTCGGCGGGTCGGCGAGGTCCCCGTACACCGTCTCGACGCCGGGTGGTCCGGCGGAGGCGGGGAGGGCGGTCCGGTGGGTCATCAGGCGCAGCCGGAGGCCGGGGGCGGTCCGGGCCGCGGCCACCACATGGCTGCCGATGAAGCCGGTCGCGCCGGTGATGAGTACGCGCGGTGTCATGACTGTCCGACCTGCCGCTCGTTCGCCGCGTCCTGCCGTGGGCCCGGGGATTCCAGGGTGCAGGCGAAGACCGGCCGGTCGTCCTGTGTCGCCGAGACGTGCACCCCGGTCGTCGTGGGGTCGCCGGTCGGGACGGGCCGGGCCTCGATCCAGCAGGGGCGGTCGAGTTCCACGTACTGGAGGAAGTCGGTCTTCACCGACGTGGGGAGGAAGCCATGGCCGGGGGTGACGGCGACGGCCGCCTGACGGGCCGCCTCCAGCAGCAGAATGCCCGGCACATGGTCGTTGGGCCGGGCGAACAGCGTCGGATGCCGGGTGTCGAGCCGCAGTCGCCAGACATTTCGCCGCGGGCCCGGCGCCAGTACGACATCACGTTCATCGGTCCTGCCCACCACGGCCGGCGCGACGGCGGGCAGGAGGGGTATCGGGGCGCCGATCATGTCCTGCCGCCCGTCCCGTACCCTGCGGTACGCCTTGGCCGAGGTGCAGCTGATCCGGCCCCCGCCGCTGGCGAGGACCGTGCCGAGGCGGTGCAGGAGCAGCTCGACATGCATGGAGTTGATGCTCCGGGCGCCCCGCCGGATCCGGGAGCAGGCCACATCCACCGTGATGTCCCAGGGCTCCTCTCCCCGGAGCAGCCGATCGGGCTCGGAGGCGTATGCGAGCTCCCACATCACGAACTGATCTCCCATCGGGACACCGAACGCCGCATGGCCCAGGAGCATCGTCGTCTGACGCATGGTTTCCGCGATCAGCAGCGGATCCTGGTGACGGCCCGATACGGGCGCGAAGAAGCGGTGCGCCTGCGGCCAACGGGCCGACACCGAGAACTGGGTCTCGGTCTGCCGGGTCCAGCCGGTGGGAAAGATGTCCTCGGCATCGGTCCGGTGGACCAGCTGCCCGAGGAAGTCCGCCTCCGACTGTCTTCCCTCCGGCGCCGTACCGCCGGCTCCGGAGTATTCGGTGAAATCTGCGGCCCCGACGCCTTCGACTGCGGCCGAAGCGCTGTGCGAGGTGAGCTGAACCATGAAAGTTCCTCCCAGAGGATCCATACCGGGAGGGCAGGCAGCCCCCGCAGTAAGATACTGACAGTCCGGTTTTCCTATCCAGCCATATCCCAGTGGTGCTGACCACGCCACGACCGAGAGAGACTCGTAGCTGATGGCACAGCAGGCGCGCGCGATCCAGACTCGACGGTCGATCCTGGTGGCGGCCGCCGCCGTTTTCGATGAACGTGGCTACAGCAGTGCCACCATCAGCGAAATCCTCGCGCGGGCCGGCGTGACAAAAGGTGCGCTCTACTTTCATTTCACGTCCAAGGAAGACCTGGCACTCGGGGTGATGGACGTTCAGCTGGACAGCGATCCACTCCCTCCTCAGCTGACGAAGCTTCAGGAGCTCGTCGATCAGGGCATGCTGCTCGCCCACCGGCTCCGCCATGAGCCGCTGGTACGCGCCAGCGTCGGACTGGCCATGGATCAGGCGGTGGAAGGACTCGACCGGGGCACCCCGTTCCGTGCCTGGATAGACCGGCTCGAACACCTGCTGGTCGCCGCGAAGAACCAGGGCGAACTGCTGCCGCACGTCGACCCCCGCGAGACCGCCGAAATGCTGGCAGGCTCCTTCTCCGGCATTCAGGTGATGTCCCAAGCCCTGTGCAAGCGGGAGGACTTGGGCCGACGGATCTCAGTACTTCTGCACTACGTGCTGCCGAGCATCTCGACCCCGTCCGTGCTGGCCAGTCTCGACATGGCCGAGGACCGGGGCAAGCGCCTGTTCGGCACCCTCGAATCGGTCCCCAGCCAGGCCGGCGCACCCGGCTGACGGGCAGGGCCTGCCGGGACACCCCTGAACGTGGTCGACACGGACAGCGGGATCGTCAGTATGGGGAATCGGCAGACGGCCGGGCTCCGGGCGGCAGCCGTTCAGAGGGCCGGGGACGGCCCGCCGTCCCCGTCGTACGGCAGGATCCGCCGCAGCAGCCCCTTGGGGTGGCCCCGCTTGCGCCATTCCCTGGGGTAGCCGATGGAGACCTCCTCGAAGCGCACCCCGTCGTACCAGGTCGTACGGGGAATGTGCAGATGGCCGTAGACCATGGCCGCCACGTTGAAGCGCCGGTGCCAGTCGGCGGTGAGCTCCGTACCGCACCACTGGGCGAACTCCGGATACGTCAGGACGGCCATCGGTTCCCGGACCAGGGGCCAGTGGCTGGCGATGACCAGTGGAATCTCCGGATCGTGTGTCGCGAGGCGTCGCTCCGTCTCCGCCACCCGCGCCCGGCACCAGGCGTCACGGGTCGGGTACGGGTCGGGGTGCAGCAGGAACTCGTCGGTGCACACCACCCCCGTCTCGTGCGCGTACGCCAGGGACTCCTCCTTGGTCGTCGTGCCCGGGGCCCGGAAACTGTAGTCGTACAGCAGGAACACGGGTGCGACGGCCACCGGCCCTTCGGGACCGGGCCACAGCGGGTACGGGTCCTCCGGGGTGGACACCCCGAGGCTCCGGCACAGCTCGACCAGACGCTCGTACCGTTCCTGGCCCCGCAGTTGGACCGGGTCGCGCGCGGTCGTCCACAGCTCGTGGTTCCCGGGGGTCCAGATGACCCGGGAGCAACGGCCCGCGAGCAGTCTCAGCGCCCACTCCACGTCCTCGACCTGCTCCGCCACATCACCGGCGACGATGAGCCAGTCCTCGTCCGAATCGGGCCGCAGCGACTCGATGATGCGGCGGTTGTCCGCCATCCCGACGTGAAGGTCGCTCACCGCGAGCAGAGACCCACGGTTTCCATAGGCGCGATCGGACATGGAGAACCCTTCCCGAGGAGTGACTGGACAAGATCGTGCCCCATCACCGGGCCCGGCACATCAGCCACGACGGTCCTTCTCCTTCTGCCTCACCGGTCAGTCCGTGGTTCTGCGGCCGTGCACCAGGTCACGTACCCGGTCCACCAGTCCTGCGCCGGGCGCGAACAGCTCATGGGCGGGCGGGATGTCCGAGACGGCGGAGTGCGGACGGGTGGGGGCCGTTTGCTTGGCGTGGCGGGCCAGCCGGCCCAGCTCGTCCAGCTTCTCGGGGGAACAGGATGCCGCGAGCTCGGGGAACAGTTCCTGTTCCTCCTCGCGCACGTGGGAGGCGACCTCCAGTCTCAGCTTCGCGACGATGTCGTTGAACTGCGGATCATTGACGTGGAGCTCTTCGAGGTCCCTGAGCAGCTGCTCGATCTTGACGTGTTCGGCGAGTTCCTTGTCCGCCAGCACCTCCCCGTCGCGGACGTGTTTGCGAACCGTCGGATAGAGGTGCATTTCCTCGGCCACCGAGTGCCGCACCAGCTCCGCCGTCAGCCGGTTCGCCAGCACACGCCGCTGCGGGTGATCGACCGGCTGCGCCTCGATCCGGGCGAAGAGCTCCTCCAGCTCACGATGATCAGCCGTGAACTCAGCGATCACGTTGCCGCCGTGTGCCATGACAGTCCCTTTCTCGGGTCGGGTTCGTTGTCCCGCGGCGCGGGGTGCGGGCACCACCCAACAGGTCGGGGACGGACATCCTGCGCTGAGCGCGCGACGAGAGACCCCGCACTCACCTCTCCGGCCCATCCGCGCTCAGGGCGCGCGGGGGCGCCGTCTTCGCTCAGCAGAGTGATCTAGGACGCTGCGGCCCCACCGCCGGGCATACTGCCGACGTCGACGTGGAACATCCAGGCATGACCGAAAGTGCGAGCCCCCGTGTCTCAACGCCTCGGATCACTGTGCTGAACGTGCAGCCCGGTGATCCGCCCTTCCGCCTTGTGGAGATCGACGGGGAGGTCGTCGCCGAGGCAACATCGATGACGGACGTGCTCGCCATCGCCTGGGTCGCGGGCATCAGGGTCCATGATCTCGACGACCCGGAAGTGATCCGGTGGGTGGGCGGCGGAAAATTTCACTGGAGGCTGCGCTGAGAGCCGTCCCGTTGCCGCGTGGCGGGGTGCGGGTCGCATCGGCAAGGGCGTGCCCGCAGCGGGGACGGGTGGAGGCACCCCGTGCCCGCATGCGGGGACGGGTGGAGGACCCCCTCCGACCTGAGCCTGAAGGGGAACGGCAGACGAGTCGGGCTGTACGCCGGGTTCTGTCGCCCGGTCGCCTCGCGGCGGCCGGGGAGACGGCCATCCATCTAGGGCCGGCATTGCTGCCGGCCTCGTGCGGTCTACCCGCGAACTCGGGCGGGCCGCCCTCGAACATTCGCGCAGGGCCGTCTTGCGACGGCCCCTCTTGACCTTGCTCCGGGTGGGGTTTACCTAGCCGCCTGAGTCACCTCAGGCGCTGGTGGTCTCTTACACCACCGTTTCACCCTTACCGAGGACCGAAGTCCCCGGCGGTCTGTTTTCTGTGGCACTGTCCCGCGGGTCACCCCGGGTGGCCGTTAGCCATCACCCTGCCCTGTGGAGCCCGGACGTTCCTCGGGGAGATCCGAAGATCCCCACGCGGCCGTCCGCCCGGCTCGTCTGCCGTGCCGACCATGCTACCCGCCTGGCCGTGGGCACCGGACGGGGTGGCTCAGTTGAACGCCTCGGTCTCCAGGTCGAAGGCAAAGGGGGCCGGAAGGGTGAGCGACTTGCCGAACGGGATCGTGCAGTGCTGACGGTAGTCGTCCCCTTCCGGCTCGCTGAACAGCGTCACCGAGGACTCCTCGCGGTCGACCAGCAGGTACAGGGGGATGGGTCCGCGGGCGTAGCAGTGCCTCTTGTCCGTGCGGTCGGCCCGGGGCTTGGTCGAGGTGACCTCGACGACGAGGGCCACGCCCTCGCACGGCATCCAGGGGTCCGCTCCCCGGTACAGACGCAACTCGGTGGGGGCGAAGGTGCCATCGGGGATGACGTGGTTCCTGGGGCAGCGTCCGCCGCTCTTCAGTTTCAGTCCCTTGTTCCCGGAGAAGTCCATGTCGGTCCCGGCGAGCCTGATCACTTGTTTCAGAATCAGGCTGATGTAGTCCTCGTGGTCCCCGTCCGGCGGCGGCGTCACGACAATCTCCCCCTCGATGAGCTCGGCCCGGAAGCCCTCCGGCGTATCCAGCGCCAGGAAGCCCTCCAGCAGGACGTCCGCCTGCGTGAGCGGTTCGTGCGGCATGGCAGTCATGTCACGCCCCTTCCTCGGTCGCTCGCCAGATTGGGACATCGATGGATCCGCCGTCCGTGAGATGGGAGTGCTTCCCTCGATCGTGGCACAGCAGGGAGCGCGGTTGTCGGATGCGGACGGGTGGGGTGCGCGCTTGACCTTGCCGCGGCGTGAAGGTTTCTACTGGCTCCATGCGCATCGGAGAGATCGCCGCGCTCGTCGGGGTCACCTCGCGGGCGATCCGGCACTACCACCACATCGGACTCCTTCCCGAGCCCGCGCGCCGGCCCAATGGCTATCGTGCCTACGGCGTGCGCGATGCCGTGGTGCTGGCCCGGATCCGGCGTCTCACCGAGCTCGGGCTCGGGCTGGACGAGGTACGGGACGTCCTCGCCGACGACTCCGGGCGTGAACTCGTCGACGTGATCGTCGAGTTGGATGCCGACCTGGCCCGGCAGGAGAACGAGATACGGGAGCGGCGGCGTCGGCTGGCCCGGCTGCTGGACGGCCCGGTGAGCGCCGAGGAGCCCGTATCGCCCGCGCTGGCCGAACTGCTGGGCACGGCTCCGGCCACCGGCTCCCCGATGGCCGACAAGGACCGCGAGCACCTGGTGCTGCTGGATACGACGGGCGGGGGCGGTGAGCTCTACGCCGCGTTGCGGCCGCTGGCCGAGGACCCGGCCGTGCACGCGTTGTACGAGCGGCTGGACGCACTGGTCGCGGCGCGTGTGGACGATCCGCGGATCGCTCCGCTCGCCGCCGATCTGGCCGCCGCCGTGCCGGACGAGGTGCTGGCGGCGATCCCCTCCGGCGGCCCGGCGATGACGGGGTTCGGTCAGGCCCTGCTCGACGACTACGCACCCGCGCAGGCCGAGGTGGTGCGCCGGATGATGACGGCCCTGACGGCACGCGTGGCGGGGAGGGGAACAGGATGAGCGTGCGGATTGCACGGTATGCCGTGGGGGCTGTGCCGGCTGTCGAGTTGGTCCTGGGCGGCTGCCTGCTGGCGGGGGTCCGGATACCGGGTGCGGTTCTGCTCGGCGCCGAGGCCCTGGTGGTCGCCGCGCTCGGGTTCGAGGGCGTGATCCTTTGGCGGCTCTGGCACGCGGGCCGACGCACAGGTGCCGGGCGGCGGGCGGCGATGGGCGCGGCGCTCCGTACCGTCGTACCCGAGAAGGTGCGCCGTCTCGCCGCGCACGAGGTGCGCGCCCTGCACAGTCTCGGGCTGTGGGTGCTGCGGCGGCGTCATGACGTGCCGGAGGGTGCCCTTGCCGTCTCGTACACCGGGCCGCAGACCGCAATGATGTACGGCCTGGTCTTCGTCGCTCTGGTCGAGACGGTGATGCTGGCGCTGCTGATCCCGTGGCCGGTCGTGCACAGTGTTCTGCTCGTGCTCGATGTGTACGGGGTGGTCCTGGTGCTCGCCCTCCATGCCGCGTGTGTGACCCGGCCGCATGTGGTGGACTCCGACGGGGCGCTGCGGCTTCGCTACGGCGGGCTGTTCGACCTGCGGGTCCCCGCCGAGGTGGTCGCCGGTGCGCGGGTCGAGCGGCGCTATCCCGAGGGCGGGCCGGTGCGGCCGGGGGCGGACGGGGTGCTCGACATCGTCGTGGGCGGGCAGACGACGGTGACCGTGGAACTGCTCTCTCCGGTGGCGTTCGTGCGGCCGCTCGGGAAGCGGGGGTGGGCGCGGACGGTGCGGTTCCACTCGGATGATCCGGGGGCCGTCGTGGCCGCGCTCACGCGGGGGCGAAGAGGACCTTCGCCGAGCCAGGATCCGCCCGGGCGAGCCTGACCGGCAGCCGCTCCCCCAGGGGGAGCTTCGCCGTGCCGCCCTCGACGCGGGCGACGACGGCCGGGTCGTCGATGTGGACGGTGCCCGCGGTCGGCTCCTGCTCCGACACGTCGATCACGTACGCGTCGAAGACCTCACCGATCCGGTCCTTGAGGAGCGCGGCCTCGACCACGTCGACGCATTCGCGTTCCACCGTGTTGGCGCGCCTGGTTCCGTCCGCCATCTCCTTCGGCAGGCCGGGCAGCGCGGCGAGGACCCACTCGGGCGGGTCCTGCTCCGCGACGACGGCGACGCACAGCTCGGCCGCGTACCGGTCGACGAGGCGGCGCAGCGGGGCGGTGCAGTGTGTGTACAGGTCGGCGACGGCGGCGTGGACGGCGGGGGTGGGGAGTTCGCCGTGTGCGAAGACGGTGTAGCCGGCGCCGCGCAGGAGGGTGGTGCACTCCTGGAGGAACGCGGCGTGGGTGGTCCTCCTCGGGTCCAGGGAGCGGACGACCTCGGCGTACGGGACATGGTGCGGCCAGTCGATGTGCAGCGCTTCGGCCGAACGCCGGAGCCGGGCCACGGCGCCGTCCGGGGCGACCGGGAGGGTCCGCAGGATGCCGGTGCCGGCCTCCGTCATCAGGTGGGCGGCGGCCATGCCGGTCAGCAGGGAGATCTGGGCGTTCCAGCCGTAGGCGGGCAGCGGGGCGCGGTAGTCCAGGCCGTACGTGCCGTCGCGCGCGACGATCTCCTGCTCGGGCACGTTGAGGGAGATTCCGCCGCGGGCGACCTCCTGTTCCTCGCGGAGCCGTCCGATGTCCCGGAGCAGGGCCAGGGGCTCTTCGGCGGTGCCCGTTTCGATCTGCCGCTGGACGCCCGCGTAGTCGAGTTTGGCGCGGCTGCGGACGAGGGCCCGGCGCACCGAGGTGGCGACGGCGACGCCCTCCGCGTCGAGGTCGATCTGCCAGAGCAGAGCGGGGCGCGTCTGCCCGGGGAGGAGGCTGGCCGCGCCCTCGGAGAGCGAGATGGGGTGGAGCGGCACCTGGCCGTCGGGGAAGTAGAGGGTCGTCACCCGGCGGTGGGCCTCGGTGTCGAGTGCGCCGCCCGGGCGTACGAAGGCGGCGACGTCGGCGATGGCGTAGTGCACGCGGAAGCCGTGGCGGCGGCGTTCGAGGTGCATGGCCTGGTCGAGGTCGGTCGACGCGGGCGGGTCGATGGTGAAGAACGGCAGGTCCGTCGCGTCCCTGTGGGCCGACACCGCCGGGGCGCTCGCCGCCTGTGCCGCCTCGGCGAGGACGTCGGGCGGGAAGCCGTCGGGCACGCCGAGCTCGGTACGCAGCTTGCGCAGGGCCGCCCTCAACGGGGTGTCGGCCGGCCCGGTCATGTGGAGATGGCGGCGGGGCATGCACCGAGCGTATGGCGGGGCGGGCCGGGCGGCATCCCGGGTGGCGGCAGGACGTGGTGCTGCTGTCCGGCCCCGATCCGCCGGGACCGGCCCCGGTGACGGTGCAAGTGGCCCCCGTACGCTGGTGCGCGGGCTTCCGGGCCCGTCTGCCTGTGCGTACGTACGAAGGAGAACCGCCGTGCTCGTGCTGTTGCCGCCCTCCGAAGGAAAGGCCGCGTCGGGGCGCGGAGCACCCCTGAAGCCGGAGTCGCTGTCGCTGCCGGGGCTGGCCGCGGCGCGGGCCGCGGTCCTCGACGAGCTGATCGAGCTGTGCACGGCGGACGAGGAGAAGGCCCGTCAGGTGCTCGGGCTGAGCGAGGGGCTGCGCGGCGAGATCGCGAAGAACGTCGAGCTGCGCACGGCGGGGACGCGTCCGGCCGGGGAGATCTACACGGGGGTGCTGTACGACGCCCTGGATCTGGCTTCGCTGGACGCGGCGGCCAGACGGCGGGCCGGAAAGTCGTTGCTGGTCTTCTCCGGACTGTGGGGCGCCGTGCGGATGGGCGACCGGATTCCTTCGTACCGCTGCTCGATGGGAGTGAAGCTGCCGGGGCTGGGTGCGCTCGGGGCGTACTGGCGCGGCCCGATGGCACAGGTCATGCCGGAGGCGGCCGGGGACGGGCTCGTTCTGGACCTGCGGTCGTCCGCGTACACCGCGGCCTGGAGGCCGAAGGGTGAGGTGGCGGAGCGCACGGCGAGTGTGCGGGTGCTCCACTCCCGGATGGTGGACGGAGTCGAGAAGCGCTCCGTGGTCAGTCACTTCAACAAGGCGACGAAGGGGCGGTTGGTCCGCGATCTGCTGGTGGCGGGCGCTCGGCCGAAGGGGCCCGCGGAGCTGGTGGAGTCCTTGCGGGAGCTCGGGTACATGGTGGAGGCCGAGGCCCCCGCGCGGGCCGGGCGGGCGTGGTCGCTCGATGTCGTGGTGACCGAGATCCACTGACCGGAGGATGCACGCATTGCAGCATGTGCAACGTCCGTTGCGTACGGTGCTGCGGGCGCGGCAAGATGGGGCGCATGACCTCCTCCGTGCTGGACCTTGCCCCCGTCGTCCCCGTTGTCGTCCTGGAGGACACCGCCGACGCGGTGCCGCTCGCCCGGGCCCTGGTCGCGGGCGGGCTCCCGGCCATCGAGGTGACACTGCGCACCGCCGCGGCCCTGGACGCGATCAAGGCCATCGCGGCCGAGGTGCCGGACGCGGTGGTCGGCGCCGGCACGGTGATCTCCGCGTCGAACGTCTCCGAGACCGTCGCCGCGGGGGCCCGGTTCCTGGTCAGCCCTGGCTGGACGGACGCACTGCTGGACGCGATGAAGGCGTCGGGGGTGCCGTTCCTGCCGGGCGTATCGACGACGTCCGAGGTGGTCGCACTGCTGGAGCGCGGGATCACCGAGATGAAGTTCTTCCCGGCCGAGGCGGCGGGCGGCACGGCGTATCTGAAGGCGCTCTCCTCGCCGCTGCCGCAGGCCCGGTTCTGCCCGACGGGCGGTATCTCCCTCGCGTCCGCGCCGGCCTATCTGGCTCTGCCCAACGTCGGCTGCGTGGGCGGCAG
Organism: Streptomyces sp. NPDC111516; assembly: GCF_055635345.1. Classification (NCBI taxonomy): domain Bacteria; kingdom Bacillati; phylum Actinomycetota; class Actinomycetes; order Kitasatosporales; family Streptomycetaceae; genus Streptomyces; species Streptomyces sp. NPDC111516. The sequence goes on from NZ_JBVKBV010000001.1 coordinate 597,206, forward strand.
TTGGATGATCCCGGCGAACGCAGTGGCGGCGAAGGACTGGGCGCGGGTGGAACGGCTGGCGAGCGAGGCGGCGGCGCTGCGCGACTGACGGAGGCGGGGGCGGCCGGGGCGCGGCCGGTTGCGGATGCCCACTGCCGCCCCGCGTCCTCTGCCTCCTACCTCAGATGCGACGTGTCGTTCAGCAGCCTGAGTGACACGTTCCCGTCCGAGTAGTACGCGACCGCGGACACCGAGGCCGCCGAGAGCTCCATCCGGAACATGGCTTCCGGCGGCGCGCCGAGCGCCAGCCGGACCAGGGTCTTGATCGGCGTCACATGGGTGACCAGGAGAACCGTGCGGCCCGCGTAGCGGGCGGTGAGGCGGTCGCGGGTGGCCGCGACGCGGCGGGCAACCTCGGCGAAGCTCTCGCCACCGCCGGTGGGGGCCGCCTTCGCCGAGGCGAGCCAGGCGTCCAGGTCGGGGCCGTAACGCTCGCGCACCTCGGCGAACGTCAGCCCCTCCCAGGCGCCGAAGTCCGTCTCGCGCAGGCCGTCCTCGATCCGGACCTCCAGACCCAGCCGAGCCGCCACCGCGGCCGCCGTTTCACGGCAGCGGCGCAGCGGGGAGCTGACGATCTCCTCGATCGTGCCGCGGGCGGCCAGCGACCGGGCGATGCGTTCGGCCTGGTCACGGCCGGTCGCCGAGAGTTCGGGGTCGCTGCCGCCGCTGCCCGAGAAACGCTTCTCGGGGGTGAGGGCCGTCTCGCCGTGCCGGAGCAGTACGAAGGTGGCGGGCGCCCCGAGATCGGGCGCCGCGGCCCAGCCCACCCGGGGCGCGGCCGTGGATGCCGCGCCCGTACCGGCTCCCGGGCGGGCGGACATCGCCGCGCGGGCCTTCGCCGCGCCCGCCGCCGCGTCACCGGGCGGCCCGGAGACCGGCGGCAGGACGGCGGTCGTCGAGGGACGGGGGGTGTCGAGGGCGGCCGTCGACGACGACGGCTCCCACTGCCTGCCGCGCTTGCCCGCGTCCATCGCCTCGTTGGCGAGCCGGTCGGCGTGCTTGTTCTGCTCGCGCGGGATCCACTCGTACGTGACAGCGGAGGCCGGCAGGATCCTGGCGGCCTTCGCCGCGAGCGGCTTCATGTCGGGGTGCTTGATCTTCCAGCGGCCCGACATCTGTTCCACGACCAGCTTGGAGTCCATCCGGACCCGTACCCGGAGAGCGCCGCCCGCCGAGGCCTCCGGCAGCAGCGCCTTCGCCGCATTCAGGCCGGCGATGAGGCCCTTGTACTCGGCGACGTTGTTCGTCGCGACGCCGATGTACTCGGCGGCCTCGGCAAGGGTCTCCCCCGTCACCGGGTCGATGACGACCGCACCGTAACCGGCGGGCCCGGGGTTGCCCCGGGAACCGCCGTCGGCCTCGATGACGAGCTGGCGCGGCTGGGTCATTACAGGCCCGACTCCGCCGTACGGACCAGGATGCGGCGGCAGTTCTCGCAGCGCAGGACGGTGTCCGGGGAGGCCGCCTTCACATCGTTGACCTCGGTGATGTTCAGTTCGAGCCGGCAGCCCTCGCAGCGGCGCTGGTAGAGGCGGGCAGCGCCGACCCCGCCCTGCTGGACGCGGAGCTTGTCGTACAGCTTCAGCAGGTCCGCGGGGACCGAACCGGCGACGAGCTCGCGCTCCCTGGTGACGGTCGCGGCCTCCTCGTCGAGCTCCTTGGTCGCGGCGTCGCGACGGGCGATCGCGTCGTCGGCCTTGGCCTGGACCGCGGAGACCCGGTCGGACAGCTCGGTGACGCGCTCCTGAGCGGACTCGCGGCGCTCCATCACTTCGAGGACGACGTCCTCCAGGTCGCCCTGGCGCTTTGCCAGCGAGGCGATCTCGCGCTGAAGGCTCTCCAGGTCCTTCGGCGAGGTGACCGCGCCCGAGTCGAGGCGCTGCTGGTCACGGGCGGCGCGCTGGCGCACCTGGTCGACGTCCTGCTCCGCCTTGGTCTGCTCGCGGGCGGTGTCGCTCTCCTCGGTCTGCGAGGCGACCAGCAGGTCGCGCAGCTGCGCGAGGTCGCTGGTGAGCGACTCGATCTCGGCGTGCTCGGGCAGCGACTTGCGCCGGTGCGCAAGCTGTGACAGGCGTACGTCGAGGGCCTGGACATCGAGGAGTCGGATCTGGTCGGCGGGCGCGGCGTTCAGTTGGGGGCTCCAGAAGAGTGGTGGGTGGTGGTGGTCCAGGGGTCGGTGACCTGCTTCGAGACATGGACCCGCAGGCCCCATCCGTGGCGGTCGGAAATCGCGTCGAGCTGCGCTGCGGCCTGTTCGCACCAGGGCCATTCGGTGGCCCAGTGCGCGGCGTCGATCAGGCCGAGCGGGGAGTGCTGGATGGCTTCGGAGGCCGGATGGTGGCGCAGGTCGGCGGTGAGGAAGGCGTCGACGCCCGCGGCGCGCACCGCGTCGAAGAGGCTGTCGCCGGAGCCGCCGCTGACCGCGACGGTGCGCACCGTCGCCGCGGGGTCGCCCGCGAGCCGGATGCCCTGCGCGGTGGCGGGCAGCCGGGCGGCGGCGCGGGCGGCGAAGTCGGCCAGGCTCTCGGGATGGTCGAGCGCACAGATCCGGCCGAGGCCTCGACGGCCCTTGGGGTCGGTGGGATCCGGTACGAGGGGCCCCTCGACGCGCAGGTCGAGCGCACCGGCGAGGGCGTCGGAGACGCCCGGGTCGGCGGTGTCGGCGTTGGTGTGGGCGACGTGCAGCGCGACGTCGTGCCTGATGAGGGTGTGCACGACCCGGCCCTTGAAGGTGTCGGCCGCGACCGTCGTCGTACCCCGCAGATAGAGCGGGTGGTGGGTGACGATCAGCTGGGCGCCGAGTCTGAGCGCCTCGTCGACGATCTCGTGGACGGGGTCGACGGCGAAGAGGACCCGGTCGACGTGCGAAGCGGGGTCTCCGCAGACGGTACCGATCGCGTCCCAGCCCTCGGCCCGCTCGGGGGGCCAGAGAGCGTCGAGCTCGGCGAGGACTTCGGACAGACGGGGCACAAGGAAAAGGCTACCTGCCCTTCGCGCCCCGTCGCCCATGGCTTCCGCGACCCGTACGGACGGGCCACGGAGTGCCTGAATCGTTACTTCACGAGGTCGGCGCGGAGGTCGTCGAGGACCAGGTTCGCGGCCGTGACACCGAGGCCGAGGTACCAGGTCTCGTCGGAGACGTCCTTGGCCCGGCCGCCCTTGACCGCCTCGAGGTTCTTCCACAGCGGGTTGGACTGGGTGGTGTCGCGCTTGGTGGCCTTCACGTCGCCGTAGACGCCGGTGAAGATCCAGTCGGCGTCGGCCTCATCGATCTTCTCCGGGCTGATCTCCGCGGCGAGGTCGTCGATCTGCTGGTTCTTGGGCCGCGGCAGGCCGACGTCGTCAAGGATGGTGCCGATGAAGGACGCCTTGGCGTAGAGGCGGATGCGGTCGGGGAGGTAGCGGACCATGGAGATGGTCGGCTTGTCCGGGCCGATGTCCTCGCCGAGCTTCTTCGCCTTCGCCTCGTAGGCGTCGAGCTCGCTCTTCGCCCTGGCGGTCTTGTCCAGCGCCGCCGCGTTGAGGAGGTAGTTCTCCTTCCAGGTGAAGCCCGGGCGGATGGAGAACACGGTCGGCGCGATCTTGGAGAGGGCGTCGTACTTGTCGGCGGCGCGGAGCTGGCTGCCGAGGATCAGGTCGGGCTTCAGACCGGCGATGGCTTCGAGGTTGAGGTTGTTGATCGTGCCGACGTTCTTGGGGTTGCCCGCGTCCTTCTTCAGGTACGAGGGGATGGCAGCGTCGCCCTCGGAGGGGGCGTAGCCGACCGGCTTCACACCCAGCGAGACGACGTTGTCGAACTCGCCGACGTCCAGCACGACGACGCGCTTGGGGGCTGACTTGATCTCCGTCCTGCCCATGGCGTGGGTGAGGGTTCGGGGGAACTGGCCGGCCTCGGCGTCCGTCCCGTACGCCGCCGTCTTCTTCGCGGCGTCGCCGAAGTCCTTGCCGCCCGTCGCGACGGCCGCCTTCTTGTCGCCGCCGGACTTGGCCGAGTCGCCCGAGCCTGCGTCTTCGCTCCCGCAGGCCGAGAGGGAAAGGGCGGCGGCCACTGCCAGGCCGACTGTGGCGGTACCGCGGCGACGAAGGGACATCACTTGCTCCAGATAGAAGGTCACACCGGGACTGTTTAGGAATGCCTAACCTTACCCATCGGCTTTCGCGTCAAGCACAGGCACCCCCTCGCCCTCAGGCGAATCCCGGCATCACCACCCTTATGTGTGAAGCGGCCGGTCTCGTGTTGTTCGGCAGGAAGTGCGAAAACTAGCTTCGGATGCCGGAGGTGACCAGTCCATGACTGCCTGTGCTATCGAGAACGAGACCGTGGGGGTGGCCGGGGATACCGGAGGCGCGGTCCTGGGGGACGACGAGCCGGATCCGCCGGGTGAACCGGGTGCGCCCGGCCGGGCAACCCTCGCCCCGCGCGCCTTCACGATCGCGGCGGACGGTTCGTACGCGGCCCGGCTCGCCCGTCGTGACATCGGCGCGGCGGGCGAGCCGTCGGACGAGGCCGGGCAGACGTGGTTCGTGGAGCGCTGGACGCTCGACGGGCACGAGCCGTACGCCGTACCGCTCCCCCTGGACCAGCCGGAGGAGCCGGACTCGGACGTGCTGCCGCTGGCCGACGGACGCGTACTGGTCCGGCGCCGGGTCGTGGACCGGCATGCGTTCTCGTTGCTGTATCCGACCGGCCCCGGCACGGGTGAACTGCCGCTCGGCGCCGTCGGATGCGCGGATCTGACCCTGCTGCCGCCGTCGCCGGACGGCCGATGCGCGTACGCCCTGTCGGTCGGTGCGCGCTCCACCGCCGTCTGGCTGGTGGCGGGCGGCGCCTTCGGTCCCGAGCGGGTCGCCGAGGTGCCGGGACGCTGCTCCGGCGGGGTCTGGCTGGACCGGGCGGGGCGGCTGCTGGCCCTGGACCGGGAGCTGCCGGGCGGCGGGCCGGTCAAGGCGGTCGCCGTGAACCTGGAGCGGGGCGGCGAGGTGACACCGCTGCTGCAGATCGCGCCGGGGAGCAACGACCGGCTGCTGCTCGCCGACGTGGACAGCGGTCTGCTGCTGATCCGTTCGGACGCGCCGGGGCACGACCGGCTCGGGTGGGGGGTGCTGGGCAGCTGCCTGCCGGTGCGTTTCCCGGAGTGTCTGCGCCCGGCGGATGTCGCGGTGACGCCGTTCGCCGTACAGCCGGGTCAGATGCTGATGCCGGAGAGCTGTGCGGTGGCCCTGCGGATCGACGGGGCGGCGGGCAGCTGGCTCGGGGTGTGGCGGCCGGCGGGACGCCGCTTGTATCAACTCGCCGCCCCCGAGGGGTGGCAGGCCGGTCGCGGGGTGTGGACCCGGGACGGCGTACTCAGGCTTCCGTACGCCAACGAGAACGTGGCGTGCGGGGTGGCACTGCTGGAGGCACCGGTGGACGCGAAACGCGGTGCGCGGCCGTCGGCGGATCCGGCCGCGGAAAGCGGTATGCAACCGTCCGCTGCCGCTGCGCCTCTACCGGTGTGCAAGCCGATTCCGCTGGGGCAGGCGCCTCTCATGGGGCGCATGGTGCCTCGCTAGAATCCTGGGCCTGGGCTGCGCAGCCGTTCTCCGCGGTCGCCGTTGGTGACCGTGCCGTGCTGCGGTGGCGTGATCGGCCCTGGTGACACACACGTAAGCGATCACAACGGGGTGACTTCCCACATGTCTGAAGCCCGAACCGACACGACCCAGACGCGTCCGGCGGACGCGGAACGGGCCGAAGCCGGCGGCTCCGGAAAGCACCGAGGGGGTGTCGCGACGGACGACACGGCAGCACAGCCGCACGGCCGTCACCGACGCCCCCACGAAGGGGACAGCCGGGCGGCCTGACCGCGCGGAACAACGACGAGGGACGGGTGGGCCCCGGCAGCCGGTCGGCTGCCGGGGCCCACCCGTGTCCCTTGCGGTCAGCCCCGTTTCAGGCCGAGCACCTCCGCCGCGGCGAAGGTCTCGTTCGGCGGGCGGTCCTCGTAGTACGGAGAAATCAGCTCGTCCAGCTCGTCGAAGGAGAACGTCTCCTTCGACGAGTCGAACTTCGCGGCCACCCTGGGTCGTTCGACGATCGCGACCATCCCGCCGTGCACGACGAGCAGTTGCCCGTTGACCTTGGCGGCCGCCGGGGAGGCCAGGTAGCCGACCAGCGGCGAGACGTGCTCGGGGGCGAGCGCGTCGAGCCGGCCGTCCGCCGGTTCCTGGAAGCCGGCGAAGACGTCCTCGGTCATCCGGGTGCGGGCCCGCGGGCAGATGGCGTTGGCGGTCACGCCGTACCTGGCCAGGGCCAGGGCCGTGGAGGTGGTGAGGCCGACGATGCCGCCCTTGGCCGCCGCGTAGTTCGGCTGGCCCGCCGAGCCGGCCAGGAACGCCTCGGAGGAGGTGTTGACGATCCGGCCGTAGACCGGGCCGCCGGACTCCTTGGAGCGGGCGCGCCAGTGGGACGCGGCGAAGTGGGTGGTGTTGAAGTGGCCCTTGAGGTGGACCCTGATGACGGAGTCCCATTCGTCCTCGGTCATCGAGAACACCATCCGGTCGCGCAGGATGCCCGCGTTGTTGACCAGGATGTCCAGCTTTCCGTACGTGTCGACGGCCAGTTCCACCAGGCTGCGGGCCTGCGCGTGGTCGGAGACGTCGCCGAGGTGCGCGACCGCCCGGCCGCCCGCCGCCCGGATCTCCGCGGCGACCTCCTCGGCGGGCGTCGCGGACGCCTCGCCGGAACCGTCGCGGCCCGGCTGCCCGTAGTCGTTGACGACGACGGACGCGCCGAGCCCCGCCAGTTCCAGCGCTTCGGCGCGTCCGAGGCCGCGGCCCGCGCCCGTGACGATCGCGGACATGCCGTCCAGGGGACGTGACAGGGGAAGTGACATCGGAATCTCGGAGCCTCTCAGGAGGGATCAGGGGTCACAGGTGAGGCCGCCGGTCAGAGTTCGACGCAGGTGCGCAACGACTCGCCGGTCCTCATCTGGTCGAGGGCGTCGTTGATGCCGTCGAGCCGCACCCGGTGGGTGATCATCGATTCGAGGTCGATGCGGCCGGCCCGCCAGAGCGCGATGGCCCTTTCGTACGAGCGGAGCACGTCCCCTCCCCCGTACATGGAGGGCAGGATCCGCTTCTCGTCGAAGAACAGCTCGAACATGTTGACCTGGAAGTTGTCGTCCATGGCGCCCGCGCCGACGACGCAGAGGGTGCCGCCGCGCCGGGTGTTCTCGTACGCCGTACGGGCGGTGGCCGACTTGCCGACGACCTCGAAGACGTAGTCGAATCCCTCGCCCGCGGTGATCCGCTGCTTGGCGTCGGCGAGTTCGTCCGGGGACACCGCCTCCGTCGCGCCGAACCGCAGGGCCGCCTCGCGCCGGGACGCGACCGGGTCCACGGCCACGATCTGCGCGGCGCCCTGCACCCTGGCGCCCTGGATGGTGGAGATGCCGACCCCTCCGCAGCCGATCACGGCGACCGACGAACCGGCCTCCACCTGTGCGGTGTTGATGGCCGCGCCGAGCCCGGTGGTCACCCCGCAGCCGATCAGCGCGGCGATCTCGAACGGCACGTCGTCGGGGATCGGCACGGCGCAGCCCGCGCCGACGACGACCTCCTCGGTGAAGGTGCCGGTGCCCGCGAAGCCGAAGACGTCTCCCCCGGCGCGCTTGAAGTTGGGCGTGCCCGCGTTCATGAAGCCGGCCAGGCAGAGCTGGGTCTGGCCGCGTTTGCAGGACGGACACGCCCCGCACGCGGGCAGCCAGCAGACCAGCACCCGGTCCCCCGTGCTCAGCCCGGTGACACCGTCGCCGACGTCCAGGACCTCGCCCGCGCCCTCGTGGCCCGGGATGAACGGGGCGGGCTGCGGCAGCACGCCGCTCATCGCGGAGACATCGGAGTGGCACAGTCCGGTGGCCCGGATGCGGAGCTTGACCTTGCCGGGGCCGAAGCCCACCGCCTCGACGTCGTCGAGGACTTCCAGCTTGTCCTGGCCTATCTCGTGCAGTACGGCTGCGCGCATGGTGCGGCTCCCCTCATGGGCCTGTGGACCTCTTGGAGTTGGTTCAGGAGTGTTCGACGAAGGTGTCACCGAGGACCATGGCGTTGTCCCGCTCCACGACCCTCACCTCGACCCGTACCTCGTTCCCGCCGGTCCACATCTCGATGCGCAGGGTCTCGCCGGGGAAGACGACCCCGGCGAAACGGGTGCGGTAGGAGCGGATACGGGTCACGTCACCGCCGAGCACCGTGTCGGTGACGGCCTTCAGCGTCATTCCGTAGGTGCACAGCCCGTGCAGGATCGGCCGGTCGAAGCCGGCCAGCCGGGCGAACTCGGGGTCGGCGTGCAGCGGGTTCCAGTCCCCGGAGAGCCGGTACAGCAGCGCCTGGTCGGGCCGGATCGGCCGCTCCACCACATGGTCGGGCGCGACCTCGGGACGGGCGACCCGTTCGGACGGCCCGCGATCGCCGCCGAAGCCGCCCTCGCCCCGGACGAAGATCTGGGCGTCGTTCGTCCACAACGGGCCCTCGTCGTCGGCGGCTTCGGTACGCAGCACCAGCACGGCCGCCTTGCCCTTGTCGTACACCGCGGCGACCTTCGAGGTCTGTACGGCGGTGCCCTTCACGGGGATCGGCCGGTGCACGCGTACGGACTGCCCGCCGTGCAGAACGGCGGCCAGGTCGACGTCGACACCGGGCGAGGAGAGCCCGCCGACGACGCCCGCGCCCGCCCCCGCGACGGTGGCGAAGGAGGGCAGCACCTGGAGCCGTGACTCGAGGGTGTAGCGCAGTTCGCCGGGGTCGGTGGCCGGGTCGGCCCGGTCGGGGTCGGCTCCGGCGCCGATCCCCAGGTGATAGAGCTGCACGTCCTTGTGGTCCCAGCTGATCCGGGTGGACCGCGGTTCGGCGGCGACAGCCTTTTCGGCATCAATGGGCATGGCGAAGCTGCTCCTTGATGGTGGGAAGACCTCGGCGCGGCCGTCCGCACCGTCGGCCGCACCGAGGTCGTGCGGGACCGGCCTCCACGCCCCGTTCTAGAACGCGTTCTAGCCGATGGCCCCATGTATAACGCAGCGTCCAGCAGTTGTGAAGACCGCTGCTGACGTGACGTCAGATCAGTTGCCGGGCCCGTCGCTCACCCATGACAAATGTCATCGCGAAGTTCGTACACACACCCCTGCCGGGCCTCGGGCCCCTTTCCGTAACGTCGTGGCCATGAAGCAGACAACGGGGAATCCGGCCGCGGTGGACCTCACCGGGGCGGTCAAGACCTTCGGCCGGGCGGGCCGGACCGTACGGGCCGTGGACGGGATCGACCTGTCCATCGGTCGCGGCGAGACCGTCGCCCTGCTCGGCCGCAACGGCGCGGGCAAGTCCACCACCATCGCCCTCCTGCTGGGGCTGGACGAGCCGGAGTCCGGCAGTGTGCGGGTACTGGGCCGGACCGCCGAGCAGGCGGTCCGGGCCGGTCTGGTCGGCGCCATGCTCCAGGACGGGCGGCCCATCCAGCGGGTCACCGTCCGCGAGCTGGTCACCTTCGTCGCCTCGACCTACCCGCGGCCGATGCCGGTGGCCGAGGCGCTCTCCCTGGCGGGCGTCACCGGGTACGCGGACCGGCGCGTCGACAAGCTCTCCGGTGGCCAGACCCAGCGCGTCCGTTTCGCCGTCGCGCTGGCCGGCAACCCGGAGCTGATCGTCCTGGACGAGCCGACCGCCGCCCTGGACGTGGAGGCGCGCCGGACGTTCTGGGAGTCGATGCGGGCCTACGCCCGGCGCGGCAACACCGTCCTGTTCTCCACCCACTATCTGGAGGAGGCCGACGAGAACGCCGACCGGATCGTCGTCATCGACCGGGGCCGGATCGTCGCGGACGGGAACGGCGACACGATCAGGGGCTCGGCCGGCAGCAGCCTCGTCTCCTTCGACCTGGCGGGCCGGCCGACCGAGGGCCTGGAACTGCTGCCCGGCGTCGTCACCGTCGAGGTGACCGGGGACCGGGCGCTGCTGCACACGGACGACTCGGACGCCACCGTCGTGGAGCTGGCCCGCCTCGGCCTGATCCGTGGCCTCCAGGTCTCCCGGGCCACGCTGGAGGACGCCTTCCTCGCCCTCACCGCACCGGCCGCCCGGACGGCCTCGACCGATACCGAGAAGGAGATCGCGTGATGTTCCGCTACATCGTGCTGGAGGTCCGCCGGACCCTGCGTGACGGCTTCTTCCTGATCTTCGGGACCGGGATGCCGGTGATGATGTACCTGCTCTTCACCAACATCGGCGGTGGCGCCGACGACGGCTGGAAGACGGCCTCGATGGTCGGCATGGCCGCGTACGGAGCACTGGGTTCCGCCATGTCGATCGGTACGGGGGTCGCCTCCGACAGGACCCTCGGCTGGCTGCAGCAGCTGCGGGTCACCCCGCTCGCCCCTTCGCACGCGGTCGTGGGCCGCGCGATCAGCGGTTCGGTGACCGTACTGCCGACGATCCTGACGGTGCTGCTGGCCGGCGGACTGGTCAACGGGGTACGACTGTCCGCCTGGCAGTGGACCGCCCTGACGCTGCTGCTGTGGATCGGGGCGCTCCCGTTCACCCTGCTCGGTCTCGGCAACGGCTACCGGCTCACTCCGCAGGGCACCGGGGTCGTCAACATGGCCTGCCTGATGGGCTTCGCGATCGCCGGCGGGCTGTGGTTCCCGCTGGAACTGCTTCCCGGGTGGCTGCGTTCGATCGGCCGGTTCACCCCCGCCAACCGGTTCGCCGACCTGGGCTGGGCGGCCACCGACGGACACGCGCCCGGCAGCGGCACGATCGCCGTGCTCTGCGCGTGGCTCCTGCTGTTCGGTACGTACGCCGTGATCTCTTACCGTCGGTCCGCCAGGACCGTCTGACAGGAGTGGACATGGTCAGGAACCGGACGGATCGGTGGATACGTACGCGTCGGGAACGGCGCGCACAGCGGTGTGAGAACCGGCGTCCGGGCCCGCCCGGACCGTACACCCTGCTGCCCTGGCTGCTGATGGGCATGGGCGCCTTCTCCAACCTCTTCCAGGGCGAGGCGCCCAACCCCTGGCTCGGCGGTGTCGGGCTGTTCGTCTTCAACTCGCTCTACATCTCCGTGGTGTTCCGCGGCTTCGACAAGAAGAAGCGCGAGAGCCCGGTGTCGTACTGGCTGCTCGCGGCGATGGCCGTCGTCACGTTCGGGCTCGCGATCGGCTACGGCGGAAGCTGGCTGCTGTTCTTCCCGCTGCTCTCGCTGGCCTGCGGCACCATCCTGCGCAACCGGCGGCTGGCCGCCGGTCTGCTCTCGCTCGCCGTGGTGGCCACGATCATCGCCGTGTGGCGCGGGAACGGCGGCTCCGACCCGTGGACCATCGGGTACGGCACCTTCATCTCGGGCGCCGTGACCGCCGCGATCCTCACCCTCGCGGAGACCGTGATGGAACTGCGCGCGACCCGGCAGGAACTGGCCCGCACCGCCGTCGAGAAGGAGCGGCTGCGGTTCTCCCGCGATCTGCACGATCTGCTGGGCCACACGCTCTCCGTGATCGTGGTCAAGTCGGAGGCCGCGCGCCGACTGGCACCACGCGACATGGATGCGGCACTCCTCCAGGTCGCGGACATCGAATCCGTCGGCCGCCAGGCCCTCACCGAGATCCGTGAGGCCGTCACCGGCTACCGCGAGGGGAGCCTCGCCACCGAACTGGACCGGGCCCGCTCCGCGCTGACCGCCGCCGGGATCGAACCGGTGCTCCGCCGCTCCGGACCGCCGCTCGCCCCACAGGCGGAAGCGCTGCTGGGCTGGGCGGTGCGAGAGGCCGTCACCAATGTCGTACGCCACTCCCGCGCCACCACCTGCACGTTCGTGGTCGACGGCACGCCCGAACGAGTCCGGCTGACGGTCACGGACGACGGCTACGGACCGGACCCCGACGCACCGGCCACACCCGGCATCGGCGGCACCGGACTGACCGGCCTGACCGAGCGCCTCGCCACGGCGGGCGGCTCCCTGAAGGCGGGCCCGGGGCCGGAGCGCGGCTTCGTGCTCACCGCCGAACTGCCGGTGGACGGGCCGGACCCGACGGACGGGAATCCGGCCGCCGGGTACGCCCCGAGCCATACGCTGGGCCGGTGAACGAGATGCCGCAGGATCACCGTCCGACCACGTCCGTACGCGTCCTCCTCGCCGAGGACCAGGGGATGATGCGAGGCGCGCTCGCGTTGCTGCTCGGGCTGGAACCGGACATCGAGGTGGTGGCCCAGGTGGCCGCGGGGGACGAGACCGTGGACGCGGCCCTGCTGTCCCGCCCCGATGTTGCGCTCCTGGACATCGAACTCCCGGGCCGCAGCGGCCTGGACGTCGCCGCCGATCTGCGCGAGGAGTTGCCGAACTGCCGGGTGCTGATCCTCACCACGTTCGGCCGCCCCGGCTATCTGCGCCGGGCGATGGAGGCCGGGGCGGCGGGGTTCCTGGTCAAGGACGGACCGGTCGAGGAGCTCGCCGACGCGATCCGCCGGGTGCTGAGGGGCGAGTCGGTCATCGACCCGGCGCTGGCCGCCGCCGCGCTCAACGCCGGTCCCAGCCCGCTGACCGCGCGGGAGCGGGACGCGCTGAACGCCTCGGTGGACGGGGCGACGATCGCCGACATCGCGGCGAAGCTGCATCTGTCCGAGTCGACGGTGCGGAACTATCTGTCGTCGGCGATCGGCAAGACCGGTACGCGCAACCGAATGGAGGCGGTGCGCGCGGCGCGGCAACAGGGGTGGCTGTAGGCGGCCGGGACGGTCGTGTCCGGGTCGGTGCCGAGCGGTCCGGTGGCGCGGCAGCCAGAGCACCATCAGCAACAGCCCACCGAGCAGCACCGTGCCGGCCGTGCGGGAGGTGTTGACGAGGCCGGAGACCAGACCGGACTCGCCGGGGGCCGCGCCCGTGATGGCTGCCGATCATCCCGCTGACGTCCGCCGGCCCCCGCCGATCACCCGCTGACGTCCGCCGATCGCCTCGCTACCGCCGCAGCAGCGTCACCACCGCCGCCCCGCCGAGCCCGATGTTGTGCGCCAGGCCGACCCGTGCGTCCTCCACCTGCCTGCCCTGCGCCTCCCCCCTGAGCTGCCAGGTGAGTTCGGCGGCCTGGGCTATTCCGGTGGCGCCGAGCGGGTGCCCCTTGGAGATCAGCCCACCGGACGGGTTGACCACCCACCGGCCGCCGTACGTGGTGGCCCCGGACTCGACGAGCTTCCCGGACTCGCCCTCGCCGCACAGGCCGAGCGCCTCGTAGGTGAGGAGTTCGTTGATGGAGAAGCAGTCGTGCAGCTCGATGACGTCGAGGTCGGCGGCCGAGAGCCCCGAGGCCTCGTACACCTGCTGGGCCGCGGCGCGCGACATCGGCTGTCCCACGGCATCGATGCAGGTGCCGGAGGCGAAGGAGTCGTCGGTGTCGGTGGTCATGGCCTGGGCGACGATCTCGACCGCCCGGTCGCCCAGGCCGTGACTCTCGACGAACCGTTCCGACACGACGACCGCGGCGGCCGCCCCGTCGGAGGTGGGGGAGCACTGGAGCTTGGTCAGCGGCCGGTGAATGGTCTTCGCGGCGAGGATCTCCTCGACCGTGTACGGGTCCTGGAACTGGGCGTACGGGTTGTTCACCGAGTGCCGGTGATTCTTCGCGCCGACCGCGGCGAGCTGCGCCTCGGTCGTCCCGTAGCGTTCCATGTGCTCGCGGGCCGCGTTGCCGAATATCTGCGCGGTGGGCGGGCTCATCTCGAAACCGTGGGCGGCGGCCATGATCCCGTAGTGCCGGGCGACGGGGGATGTCTTGAAGTCGGCGGCACCGCCGTCGGCGCCGCCGCCCCCGAGCGCGCCGCGCGTCATCTTCTCGAAGCCGAGCGCGAGGACGCAGTCGCTGCCACCGCCCTCGACGAACTGCCGGGCCATCATCAGCGCGGTGGAGCCGGTGGCGCAGTTGTTGTTGACGTTGTAGACGGGCACTCCGGTCAGTCCGAGTTCGTACACGGCGCGCTGACCGGCGGTGGAGGCCTGGAAGCAGTAGCCGGCGACGGCCTGCTGGATCTGCTCGTACGCGAGGGAGGCATCGGCGAGCGCCGCCGTCCCGGCCTCCTTCGCCATGTCCCAGTACTGCCAGTCGCGCGTTTCGGGCTTCTCGAACTTCGTCATGCCGACACCGACGATGTACGCCTCCATGAGCTTTATGGACGTCATCGGCTTCACGGGCTTCATGGGCAAGTCCCTTCGATTCAATCGCGCGGGAGGCCGAGGATGCGCTCGGCGACGACATTGAGCTGGACCTGGGTGGTGCCGCCCGCGATGGTCAGACAGCGGGACATCAGGAAGCCGTGCAGAGTCCGCTCCCCCGCCCCTTCGCCGACCGCGCCGGCCGGGCCGAGGAGTTCGAGGGCCAGTTCGGCGACCTTCTGCTGGTGGGCGGTCTGGACGAGCTTGCGTACGGAGGCTCCCGCGCCCGGTTCGAGTCCCGAGACCTGTTGCAGGGTGGTCCGCAGTCCGATGCAGGCGAGCGCGTGGGCCTCGGCCGCGAGCGCTCCGATCCGGGCCCGGTATGTGCCGTCGAGTTCGCCGGAGCGGGCGATCAGGGCCTCCAGGCCGGTGTCGAAGGTCATCTGGTCGGCCATGTGGACGCGTTCGTTGCCGAGGGTGTTGCGGGCGACCCGCCAGCCGTCGTCGATCTCGCCGACGACGGCGTCGGCGGGCAGCAGGACGTCGTCGAAGTACACCTCGTTGAAGAGGGAGTCGCCGGTGATCTCCTTCAGCGGGCGGATGTCGATGCCCTCGGTGTTCTTCATGTCGACGATGAAGTAGCCGATCCCCCGGTGCTTGGGGGCGTCCGGGTCGGTCCTGGCCAGCAGGATTCCGTGGTCGGCCCACTGGGCGGCGCTCGTCCAGACCTTCTGCCCGTTGATCCGCCAGCCTTCGTCGGTCCGCTCCGCCCTCGTCCGGAGCGAGGCGAGGTCGGAGCCCGCGCCGGGCTCGGAGAACAGCTGGCACCAGAGGAGCTCGCCGCGCAGGGTGGGCAGCAGATAGCGGTCCTGCTGCGCCGCCGTGCCGTGGGCGATGAGCGAGGGGACGACCCAGGTGGCGATCCCGAGATCGCTCAGCTTCACGCCCTGTTCCTTCAACTCCTGTTGTACGGCGAGCTGTTGGACGGGGCCGGCGCCCAGTCCGTAGGGGGCAGGGAGGTACGGGGCGGCGTAGCCGGTCGGCGCGAGCGCGCGGCGGGCGGCCTTCGGGTCGAGGCCGCGGGCGACGGCTACGGCCTCGCGCGCCTCGGCCCGGTAGGCCGCGGCCCCGGCGGGAAGTTCGAGGGCGAGTTCGCGGCGTGCCCCGCCCTCGGCCAGCCGGACGGCCCGCAGCCGGTGGGCGTCACCGGCCCCCAGCAACTGCCGGGCCATCAGGGCCCGGCGCAGATACAGGTGGGCGTCGTGCTCCCAGGTGAAGCCGATGCCGCCGAGGATCTGGATGCAGTCCTTGGCGCAGCCGTACGCGGCGTCGAGGGCGTCCGACGCGGCGAGGGCGGCGACCATTGAACGTACGTCCGGGGACTCCTCCCCTTCGGCGGCGCGGGCCGCGTCCCACGCCAGCGCGCGGGCCCGCTCGACCCGTACGAGCATGTCGGCGCAGAGGTGCTTGATGCCCTGGAACTGCCCGATGGGGCGGCCGAACTGCTCGCGGACCTTGGCATATTCGGCCGCGGCGTGCAGCGCCTTGGCCGCGGTTCCGCATGCCTCGGCGGAGAAGAGGACGGCGGCGAGGTCGCGGACGCGCGCGGTGTCGGTCCGTACGACGCGTTCCGCGGGGACGAGTACACCCTCGGCGCGGATCCCGGCCGTGGGGCGGGTCGGGTCGGCGCTGCGGTGCGGACGGGTGGTCAGCCCTTCGGCGTCGGCGTCGACGGCGAACCAGAGGGTGCCGGTGGCCGATTCGGCGGAGAGCAGGAGGAGGTCGGCGTCGGCGCCGGAGAGGACGGGCGGGGCGGTGCCGTCGAGCAGATGGCCGTCGCCGTGCTCGACGGCGGTGAGGGTGCCGGGGCCGAGCGCGACGGCGCCGACGCGTGTGCCGGCGGCGAGGCCGCGAACCAGGTCACGCACCGGTTCGCTTGCCGGTTCGGGCAGGGGTTCACGTACCGGTTCTCTCGTCGGTTCGCCCGCGCCCGCCGCGTGCAGTACGGCGGAGGCGAGGACACTCGCGAGATATGGGCCGGGAAGCGCGGCCCGGCCCGCCTCCTCCAGGACCACGGCCAGATCGAGGAGTTGGCCGCCCCCGCCCCCGTACTCCTCGGGCAGATGGATGGCGAGGAGACCCTGTTCGGCGAGCCCGTCCCAGTACCCGGGGCGCACGCCGGGGGCCCCGGGGGCGTCCGCGTCGAGGAGCTTGCGTATCTCCTCCGGCGGTACGGCGCGCGCCAGCCACCCCCGTACAGCCTGCGCCAACTCCCTCTGCTCTTCGGTGATTCCGATGCCCATGCGGATCCTCGCCGGTCGCAGCCACTGGAACGGCGCAAGAGTAGAACACGTTTCATTCTGATGGAAGGTCAGGTGGCGGTCGGATCGCCGCACGCTCCGGGCCGAGTGCGCGGTTGTGCCCCCGTTCGCTCCTCGTTCACCGGAATACCCCGGACATGCGGAAGGTTCACCGTGCACACACTTGGCGGTCGGCGCTGCCCGCCCGGGACCCGCACGCCTGTTCCGACTTCTCGACAGACCCTCGATCACGCCGCCCGGAGGCCACACGTATGCCACAGACGACGAACGGACAGCACACCGGGGAACTCCCCGATCCGCGGCCGCGCAGGGCGGGTGGCGGGGTCGTCCCCGTGCTCGCCTTCGCGGGCATCACCGTCGCGGTGATGCAGACCCTGCTCGTCCCCGTCATCAAGGATCTGCCCGCCCTTCTGCACACCGATCCGTCCAACGCCACCTGGGTGATGACCGCGACCCTGCTGGCGGGGGCCGTCGCGACACCGATCATGGGGCGGCTCGGCGATCTCTACGGCAAGCGCAAGATGCTGCTCGCCAGTCTCGCCGTGATGGTGATCGGTTCACTGATATGCGCCTTCACCGACGATCTCGTCGTCATGATCGTGGGGCGCGCGCTCCAGGGCTTCGCCATGGGCGCCATCCCGCTGGGCATCGGCATCATGCGTGACGAACTGCCGCGCGAGAAGCTCGGCTCGGCAATGGCGCTGATGAGTTCGTCGATCGGGGTGGGCGGCGGACTCGCCCTGCCCGCCGCCGCGCTGGTCGCCCAGCACTCCGACTGGCACACCCTGTTCTTCGGTGCGGCCGGTCTCGGTGTGCTGTCGATGGCGCTCACCGTCCTCGTCGTCCCCGAGACCACGCTGCGCGCCCCCGGCCGTTTCGATCTCACCGGCGCACTCGGGCTCTCGCTCGGGCTGGTCTGTCTGCTGCTGCCCATCACCAAGGGCAGTGACTGGGGCTGGACTTCGGGAACCACGCTCGGTCTGATCGCCGCCGCCCTGGTGATTCTCGTCCTGTGGGGCCTCTTCGAGCTGCGCAACCCGGCGCCGCTGGTCGATCTGCGGACCACCGCCCGGCGCGAGGTGCTGCTCACCAACCTCGCCTCGATCATGGTCGGGGTCGCCTTCTACGCCGTGTCCCTGGTTCTGCCGCAGCTGCTCCAGCTGCCGACGTCGACGGGATACGGTCTCGGGCAGTCGATGGTGGTCGCCGGGCTGTGCGTGGCGCCGCTCGGCCTGACGATGATGTTCGTCGCCCCGCTGTACGCCCGGCTGTCCGCGCGCCGCGGCCCCAAGGTGTCCCTGATGCTCGGCATGCTGATCATCGCGATCGGTTACGGGGCGGGGCTCGGGCTGATGAGTGCCGCCTGGCAGACCGTGGTGATCGCGGTGGTGCTCGGGGCCGGTATCGGACTCGCGTACTCCTCGCTGCCCGCGCTGATCATCGGGGCCGTCGATCCGTCCGAGACGGGTGCGGCCAACGGCCTGAACACTCTGATGCGGTCGATCGGTACGTCGGTGTCGAGCGCCGTGATCGGCATGGTGCTGGCGAACACCTCGGTACGGACGGGCGGGGTGCCGCTGCCGTCGATGGAGGGGTTCCGCATCTCGTTCGGGATCGCGACGGGCGCGGTGGTGGTCGGGCTGGCGCTGGCCGCGTTCCTGCCGTCGCAGCGCGAGGCGATGCGCCCGGCGTTGTCGGCGAGCAGCGAGGACGACACGTCGGCCCCCGTACTCTCCACGTCCCGCCCCGTCACCGGCTCCGGCGGCTTCCGCGGCCGGGTGCTGGACACGGACGGTACGCCGGTTGCCCGCGCCAACGTCACGCTGATCGACCACCGGGGCCGGCAGGCCGGGCTCACCGTGGCGGACGAGGAGGGCCATTTCATGCTGGCCGCCCCGTCCGGCGGCGCTTACGTGCTGGCCGGATCGGCCGCCGGATACGCGCCGCGCGCCTACCCTGCGGCCTATCCCGGCGACGGGCTGCCGGTCGACGCCGATCTGGTGCTGGCCGTCAGCGCACCGGAGCGTCGAACCGCGGTGTCGTCGTGAGCAGATGAGAGACGTCCGACCCGGCCGGCAGCTCCTGCGGCCGCGCGCCGCGGGTGAACAGCCGGGCGGGGCGGGCACCCTGCACCCGGGCCTGGCGGCCGTTGACCCGCAGCCATGACCCTTCGCGCAGGCCGAGGACCGGCACGTCGTTCTCCTCCAGGAACTCGGTGAGCCGCTCCTCGCGGGTCTCGCCCTTGTGGGTGCTCTCCGGGTCCGGGTCCAGATAGTGCGGGTTGATCTGGAACGGGACGAGGCCGAGCGTCTCGAAGGACGGCGGCTGCACGATGGGCATGTCATTGGTGGTACGGAGGGTGGGCGCCGCCATGTTCGTCCCCGCGCTGGCTCCCATGTACGGCAGTCCGCCCCGCACCGCTTCGGTCACCGCGTCCCGCAGACCGGTCCGGTACAGGGCGCTCAGCAGCCGGAAGGAGTTCCCGCCGCCGATGAACACGGCATCGGACGCGGTGAGTTCGGCGACCGGGTCGGCGTTCTCATGGACCCCGCGGACGGTGATGCCGGACGGCGTGAGGGCATCGCGGACGCGTGCGGTGTACGCGGTGTAGTCGGCGAGCGCGTACGGCACGAAGGCCAGCCGGGCGCCGGAGGGCAGGAACGCGGTGACGGTGTCGAGGGCGTGTTCCAGATAACCGCGGCCGCACTGGGTGGAGTTGGAGAGCAGCAGCAGATTCACAGGGTTCCTCTTGGTTCTGTTCTGGATCATCAGGTGGTGGTGCGGGAGCGACGGGCGCGCGGCTTCGGGCGCTGCGGAGGCTGGGTGAGGCGCCTCTCCAGCAACTGGGCCGCGTGGCGCAGTGCGTCGAGCCGGTCCTCCGGCGCCCCGCGGAAGAGTTCCTCGGCCCCGCCGAGGCTGAGGCTCCCGTACGGTTCACGCCCGAGGAACACCGGCACGGCGACGGTCGCGATACCGGTGTCGTACTCACCGACCGTCCAGGCGTAACCCTGGGCGCGAACCTTGAGGAACTCCTCCTCCAGCCGGTCCGGGTCGGTGACCGTCCGGTCGGTGAAGCGGGCCATCGGGCGGCCCCGGAAGAGCCGGTGGCGCTGCTCGTCGGGCAGATACGCGTAGTACGACTTGCTGGTCGCCCCGGCGTGCGCCGGGTAGAGCTCGCCGACCAGGGGGTAGTAGCGCAGCGGCCCGGCCTCCCCCTCCTCCGCGGCGACGCACCGCATATGGAAGCTGTCCGGCAGGCAGAACAGGACAGTGTCGCCGGTGGCCCGGCGCAGCTCCTCCAGCACCGGCCCGGCCAGCAGCTCCAGCGATCCGGAACGCTCCCAGAGCCTGCCCAGGCGCAGCACGGCGGGGCCGATGCGGTAGCGGCGGGTGGCCGGGTCGGAGACCAGGAAGCCGCGCCCGGCCAGGGTGGCGAGCAGCCGCTGGGCCACCGAGGTGTCCCAGCCGAACTCCTCGGCGACCTCGGTGACGCCCCAGTCGGGCCGGGTCCGCTCGAAGGCGAGCAGTACGAGGAGCGCCCGGTCGACGGTTTGCAGAGCACCGGCGGGGGTGCGCCGGTCCAGATCGAAGTCCGCCATCGTCATCTCACCATTCAGACCTGAATTGCAAATAACGGGAAACAGTTGCGTTCAACGCTATCGGATCCCGAATGTTGCGTCAGCACCCCGCCCCGCGCTTCCCCCCGTCGAGCGTCTCGGCCCGGGTGCCCGGATGAGCGAGAAAGTAGGGCCCCATGTTGAAGTACGTGCTGGACATCGTCGATCTGCTGGACGATCCCCAGGTCAATGGCAAGACGGTCGCCGAGTACCTCGACTCCGTCAGCGGGGCCGAGGGTTCGTCCGCGCAGGTCACCACGGTCGCCGGCGAGCGTGGCTCGACGGACTTCGTGATGGTCCGTATCCCGGGCGCCCAAGGGCGTACGTCCGGGGGCGGCGCCCGCACGCTGGGCGTGGTGGGCCGGCTCGGCGGCATCGGCGCCCGGCCCGAGGTGACCGGCATGGTCTCCGACGCCGACGGTGCGGTCTCCGCCCTCGCCACCGCCGCGAAGCTGCTCGACATGCGACGCCGCGGCGACGTGCTGCTCGGCGACGTCATCGTCGCCACCCACATCTGCCCGAACGCGCCGACCGAGCCGCACGACCCGGTGCCGTTCATGGGCTCGCCCGTCGACATCGCCACCATGAACCGTCACGAGGTGACCGGCGAGATGGAGGCCGTGCTCTCCATCGACACCACCAAGGGCAACCGGATCATCAACCACAAGGGCCTCGCCCTGTCGCCCACCGTCAAGGAGGGCTGGGTGCTCCGGGTCAGCGAGCAGCTCGGCGAGCTGCTGGCCGTGGTGACCGGTGAGCCGTTGGTCACGTACCCGGTGACCACGCAGGACATCACCCCGTACGGTAACGGTGCACACCACATCAATTCGATCCTGCAGCCCTCCACCGCGACGGCCGCCCCGGTCGTCGGCCTGGCCATCACCTCGGCCGCCGCGGTACCGGGCTGCGGTACGGGCGCGAGCCACGAGAGCGACATCGCGTCCGCCGCCCGCTACGCCGTGGAGGTCGCCAAGGCCTACGGCAGCGGCCACCTGGACTTCCACGACGCGGTGGAGTTCGACAACCTCGTCAACCGCTACGGGTCGCTGGCTCACCTGCAGACCTTCGGCCGCACCCCCCAGGAGTCCTGATGGCAGCCGCCCCGCAGGCCGAGGCCGTGGCCCACGAGGCCAAGAGCATCGGCAGCGACGACTACGCGCTCTCCCGCGTCCCGCGCGACAAGCGCTTCGGCTTCTGGTCCATGCTGCTGCAGTGGCTGGCCCAGTCCGGCTCGATCTCGCAGTTCACCCTCGGCGCCACCATCGGTGTCGGCATGACCTTCAAGGGCGCCTTCCTCGCCTTCACTCTCGGCGCGGTGATCCTGGAGATCGTGATCTTCGCAATCGGTCTGGCCGGAATGCGCGAGGGTCTGGCGACCCCGATGCTGACCCGCTGGGTAGGCTTCGGCCGCAACGGCTCAGCGCTGGTCAGCTTCGTCATCGCGGTCAGCCTCGTCGGCTGGTTCGGCGTCCAGAACACGATCTTCGGCAACAGCGTCTCGGCGCTGGTCGGCGGCCCGTCCTGGATGTGGTGCGTACTGGCGGGCATCGCCATCACCGCCCTGGTGATCTTCGGCTTCAAGTACATGGCCGTCTTCGCCAAGATCGTGACCCCGCTCTTCTTCGCGATGGTCGCCTGGTCGATCGTCTCGACGCTGAAGGACCACTCCCTCGGCGACCTGATCCATTCGCCGGCCCCCGGCCCGACGATCCCGCTCGCCGTCGCCGCCACCGCCATCGCGGGCGGCTTCATGACCGGTGCGATCGTGGCCCCGGAGATGACCCGGTACAACCGGAAGGGCTCGCACGTCTTCGTGCAGAGCGCCTCGTCGATGATCCTGTCCGAGTACATCGTCGGCATGACCGGTGTGCTCCTGGGTCACCTGGTCAAGAGCAACGAGGTCTCGCACATCGTGCTCTCCACCTCCGGTGCCTTCGGCGTCGTCGTCGTCCTGATGTCCACCGCGAAGATCAACGACTGGAACCTGTACGGCTCCTCGCTCGGTGTCGTCAACTTCTTCCAGGTCGTCTTCGGCAAGCGGCTGCACCGCGGCGCGGTCACGATCGTCCTCGGCATCGCGGGCACGGTCCTGTCCGCGGTCGGGATCATGACCCACTTCACCGAGTTCCTCTCCGTCCTCGGCGTCGCCATCCCGCCGATCGGCGGCATCATCGTGGCCGAGTACTGGGTCGTGAAGCGGATGCGCAAGCCGCTGGACGACACCCGGGAGTCCGAGACGCTGCCGAAGTCGTCGCCGACCTGGGTACCGATGTCCATCGCCATCTGGATCGCGGCGTTCTGCGTCGGCAAGTTCTTCGACGGCGGCATCCCGGCCCTGAACTCGCTGGCCACCGCCTTCATCCTGTACAGCGTCCTCGGCCTGCTGGGCTGGGTGAAGCCGTACGGCACCTCCACCCTGGACGACGAGGACGACGCCGCCGCCCCCGCCGCCCCCGCGACAACCACTGTGGGAGCAGCATGAGCACCCCCGACCCCACCACCCCCGGCCCCACGGCCTTCTTCGTCCCGGCCTCCGACGAGGCCCAGGACGAGGTCATCGAACTCTGCGCCGAACTGATCAGGTTCGACACCTCCAACCCCACCAGCGACGAGCGCGCGAGCGCCGAGTGGGTGGTGAGCCGCCTCGCCGAGGTGGGCATCGACTCGGAACTGGTCGAGTCCGCGCCGGGCCGCGCCAATGTCATCGCCCGGATCGCGGGCAGCGACCCGGAGCGCGGTGCGCTCCTCGTCCACGGTCATCTGGACGTGGTGCCCGCCGACGCCTCCGAGTGGCAGGTCCCGCCGTTCTCCGGCGAGATCCGCGACGGCTACCTCTGGGGCCGCGGCGCGATCGACATGAAGGACACGGTGGCCGTCATGCTGGCCACCGCCCGTCACTTCGCCCGTACCGGCACCAGGCCGTCGCGCGATCTGGTCCTCGCCTTCCTCGCCGACGAGGAAGCGGGCGGGAAGTTCGGCGCCCACTGGCTGGTCGAGCACCGCCCGGAGCTCTTCGCCGGGGTCACCGAAGCGATCGGCGAGGGCGGCGGCTTCTCCTTCGCCATCGACGACACCCGGCGCCTCTACCCGATCGAGAACGCCCAGCGCGGCATGGCCTGGATGGAGCTGACCGCCACCGGCCGGGCCGGCCACGGCTCGTCCCCCAACGACGAGAACGCCGTCACCGACCTCGCCGAGTCGCTGACCCGCATCGGCCGCGCGACCTTCCCGATCCGCCTGATCGCACCGGTCCGCGCCCTGCTCGAAGAGGCGGCCCGCCTCTACGGTGTCGAGTTCGACGAGAACGACATCGAGGGCAGCCTCGCCCGGCTGGGCCCGGTCTCCGACTTCATGCAGGTGGTGCTGCGCAACTCGGCGAACCCCACCATGTTCGACGCCGGTTACCAGACCAACGTCATCCCCGGAAAGGCGACGGCCCGGGTCGACGGCCGCTTCCTCCCGGGCCACGAGCAGGAGTTGACCGACACGATCGACGAGCTCCTCCTCCCCTCGGTCACCCGCGAGTGGGTCAACCACGACATCGCGCTGGAGACGACGTTCGACGGCCCGCTGGTCGACGCCATGTGCGAAGCCGTACGCGCCGAGGACCCGGACGGCCACCCGGTCCCGTACTGCAACCCCGGCGGCACCGACGCCAAGGCCTTCACCCACCTCGGCATCCGCTGCTTCGGCTTCAAGGGCCTCAAGCTCCCGCACGACCTGGACTACGGCCGTCTCTTCCACGGCGTGGACGAACGCGTCCCGCTGGAGGGCCTGCGCTTCGGCGTCCGCGTCATGACCCGACTCTGGCAGAGCTGCTGACCTCCACATCGCAGCCCCGTCGGGGGCGCCCCGCCCCGGGCTCACCCCCCGTACGCCCCCGCCGAACGCGACTTCCGTTCGGCGGGGGCGTACGGCACGATGTGGCGCCGCTCGGGGATCCTTCCCGGTCCGCCGACGCGACGAAGGTCCCTGCCAACCTCTGGCAGGGACCTTCGTCCAGGTGCCATCAGGCAACGGTGCCGGCGGCTTTGACTTCGTCGACGAACGCGAGCCAGGCGACGGCCGGGAAGACGCACACCCCCTGCTCGGGGTCCTTGGAGTCGCGGACGGCCATCTTGTGCCCAGCGAGGCGGGCGCCCTCGACGCAGTTTCCGCCTTGGTCGTTGCTGTGGCTCGACTTGAACCAGTCGGCTCCGCGCAGGGTCTCAGCCGTGATGCTCATGGATGTTCATAGCTCCTTGATCGCCGTCTGGATCGGACTCAGGGACTCCTGTGGTCCAGGAGCAAGAGCGGACAGGTCGGTGAACGCATCGTCGTACCGCTCGACGTTGTCGTCTCGCCTGGTGACCCATGCGTCCGCCAGATTCTCCAGGTACACGATGGGCTTGAGGACAACTCGGTCCGGGAAATGCAGGACGACGAACGGCCCGTTCATCCCGGAGTGTGCACCCGGTTTGAAGGGTTGGTTGCCATCAGAGTGCACTGAGCAACTGCCGGAGCACGGAACCACCCCGCGCGCGTGGCCTCCCCCTACGCCCCCGTGCCAGGAGCCCCCCATGACAGACCCCACGACAGGCCAGCCGTCGGGACCGACCGGTCCCGGCACCACCAACCTCCCCCTGGACATCGGAACCGCGGATCAAGCCGCCGATGCCGCCCTCAACCTCCGGCTCGGCACCACCACTCGCCAAGAGATCGACGAGTGGACAACCGAACTGCGAGGACGCATCAACCTCTTCGCCGAAGACGACGGCTCCCTGCGACCGCGCCGGGGACTGCCCCGAGGGCCGTCTGCGATCCACCGAGCCTCGGAGATTCATCGCAACCACCTTGCTCTTGCAAGTAATATGCAACAAGCTTGACCGGTCCTTACTGTCGACGCAGAAGCGGAGCCACGTCATGCCCCATCTGCTGCCGGACACCAGACCTCAGCGGGCCTGCTCATCTCGCTCTGCATCATCTGGGGCCGCCCCGGCTGGTATGTCGCCGGAGCCCTGTTCGCCCTGACGGGCCTGGCCGCTCCGCTCGCGGTCCGCTGGGCGCAACGCTGCCGACCGAATCGGCAGACACAGCCTGTCGTAGTCGCACCGAAGGCGTCGAACGCCTGATCCTTACCTCGTCATCGAGCGAACCCCGGCTGACGCCGGCCGCGAGGAAACGCACACCGTGGTGTGACATCCAGTGTCACCTGGTAGCACCGCTCGTTACTGTGGATGCCATGGCAGCACAACAGGAGATCACTCAACGCGACCTGCGCAACAGGTCCAAAGAGATCATGGACGCCGTCCAGGACGGGCAGGCGTTCACCGTCACGCGGGACGGACATCGCATCGGCGAGCTGATCCCGCTGCGCCGACGCAGGCGGTTCGTCCCGCGCGGCGAGTTCACAGCCATGTCCCGTACGTCTCCCGACATCTCGCTGGACGCCTTCCGGGCGGATCAGGAGTCCACCGCCGAGCAGAGGCCGGACGATCCCTATGCACGCTGAGTACGATCAGGGTCTGCTGGACACCAACATCATGATTCTTCGCAGGTGGGTGAATCCTGAGGAGCTTCCTGCCGAGGTGGCGATCAGCGCCATCACCCTGGCCGAGCTCTCCGCCGGACCGCACGAGGTGCGGCGGAACGAAGAGCAGGGCGACTACGACGAATACGCCGAGCGGGCCCGACGGCTCGATGTCCTTCAGCGCGCCGAGAACGAGTTCGACCCGATCCCCTTCGACGCGGAGGCAGCCCGGATCTATGGCAGGGTCTGTGCTGCCGTGATCGGTGCCGGCCGCAGACCGCGGCGCCGAGTGGCCGACTTGATGATCGCGTCCATCGCCGTCGCCGAGGAGCTTCCGCTCTTCACCACGAACCCCGACGACTTCAAGGGGCTGGACGACCTGCTCACCGTCGTCCCCGTCACGCGACCGCGGGTCCTCCACGATCGATAGGCCGTCGGGGCGTGCCCCGACCCGGGCTCACCCCTCGTACGCCCCCGCCGACGCCCCCGGCGGGCGCGTACGGCACGATGGGGCGCCGTCGAACGCGTGCCCCGTAGAACCGTCCCCACCAGGAGGAACCCGTGCCCGTCGAGTCCGTCGTCGAGCCCGAGCCGGAGATTCTCGCCGCCTTCCAGGCAGCCAAGGGCTTCATGCCGGTGGTCGAGGGGCTCGCGCTGTACCGGGCCGCCGTCGAGGCCGCCGCGCTGGGGCTGCCGGTCCTTGAGGTCGGGACGTACTGCGGGCGCTCGACCATCCTGCTCGCCGACGCCGCGCGGGCGGCCGGTGTGACGGCTCTCACCGTCGACCACCATCGCGGCAGCGAGGAGCAGCAGCCCGGCTGGGAGTACCACGACCCGACCGTGGTGGACCCTGAGGTCGGCCGGATGGACACGTTGCCGACCTTCCGCAGGACCCTGCACGCGGCGGGTCTCGAAGACCATGTCGTGGCACTGGTCGGACGGTCCGGGCAGGTCGCGGCTATGTGGGGCGGGAAGCTCGGCCTCGTCTTCATCGACGGCGGTCACACCGACGAGCATGCGAACGGTGATTACGAGGGCTGGGCGCCGCATGTCGCGGAGGGCGGGCTGCTGGTGATCCACGATGTGTTCCCGGACCCCGCGCACGGGGGCCAGGCCCCGTACCGGGTCTATCTGCGGGCGCTGGCCTCCGGCGCTTTCGCCGAGGTCTCGGTGACGGATTCGCTGCGGGTCCTGAGGCGTACCGGAACGGGGATCTGAGCCGGGCCGGGGACGGGGACGGAGGCACAGGTGCGGGCATCCGGGCCGGTCGGCCGAAGGCGCCCCGATAGCATCGCGGGGTGCCGTACGACGAGAGCGTTCCCCCCACCCAGCGCCGCCGGCCCCTGCTCGCCGCCGCCGCGCTCGCAGCCGTGTGCCTGACCGCCGTGGGCTGCGGCGCGGGCGATGACGGCGGCGGGGCGCAGGCCCGGCCCCGGCAGGGCGGCAGTGGTACCTCCGCCGTGCCGCCGTCGGCCTCGCCGTCGAAGAGCGCTCCCGCGCCGGGGAACGCATCCGCCACCCCCGGCCCGTCCGCGAAGCCCTCGAAGTCCACGGGCGGCCGGGCAACCGGGCCGTTGTCCGGGAAGACCGTCGTCATCGACCCCGGGCACAACCCGAACAATCATCTGCACACCCGCGAGATCAACCGCCAGGTGGACATCGGCACCACGCGCAAGGAGTGCGACACCACCGGGACGTCGACCAACTCCGGTTACGCGGAAGCCCGGTTCACCCTCGACGTGTCGCACCGGCTGCGCACGCTCCTGCAGGCGCAGGGCGCGAACGTCGTGCTGACGCAGGACAACGACCGTCCGTACGGGCCCTGCGTCGACGAGCGTGCCCGGATCGGCAACGAGGCCGAGGCCGACGCGGTGGTCTCGGTGCACGCGGACGGTTCTGCGGCCGGCAACCGCGGCTTCCATGTGATCCTTCCCGGGCTGGTACAGGGCGGGAAGGCGGACACTTCGAAGATCGTCGAACGGTCGCGCGATCTCGGCACCCGGATCGCCGGTCTCTTCGTCCGCGATACCGGAAGTGCGCCTTCCAATTACGTCGGCGGCAATAGCGGGTTGGACATCCGTAAGGATCTGGGCGGACTGAATTTGTCGACCGTGCCCAAAGTGTTCATCGAATGCGGCAATATGCGTGATCCGAAGGATGCCGCCCTGCTCACCAGCGAGGGCTGGCGCCAGAAGGCGGCGCAGGGCATTGCCGATGGCATCAGCAGCTACCTCAAGGGGTAGAACGCGGTAGTTCTGAGGCGAAATTGGGGGGAAGTGCGTCCAGCGTTCGGGCAGGGGCACAACCCGCCCAGGCAGACGATAGATTCATCCGTAGGATGGGGAGCCGCTCCCGAGCTTCGTGACATGCCCGCCGTACCCGTACAGGCGGCAGCGACGACCGCCCCGACGAGACGACCGACTAAGGACCTTCACGTGAATATCCGCTCCCTCACTCGAGGCGACGGCGTGGTGATCGGAGCAGCGGTGGTGCTGTTCATCGCCTCTTTCCTCGACCTCTCCGGTTTCGACTGCCCTGCGGGCCTCAACTGCTCCAACTACAACGCTCCGAACGCCTGGGACGCCCTCGGGCTCCTCATGAGCGTCTTCCTGGCCGGAATCATCGGTGGGGCGCTGGTCGTCGTGGGCCGTTCCATGCCGAGCCGTAAGGTCGTCGGCCTCGACCTCGGACAGTTCGGGGCCGCGTTCTGTGTCTTCGCGCTGTGGACGGCGTTCTGGACGACGATCGACTCCAGTAACGCGGGTGCCGGCATGATCCTCGGCCTGCTCGCGACCATCGTGCTCGCGGGCGGCGCGATCGCCACCCCGCTGGTCCCCGCGCTCAAGGCTCCGCTGCTGGGCGCCCCGCGTCCGCAGGCCGTGCAGCCGCCGTACGGCGGTCAGCCGCAGCCGGGTCAGGGGTACGGCTACCCGGGCGCCCAGCAGCAGCCGTACGGCGCGCAGCCGGGTCAGCAGCAGCCGTACGGCGCGCAGCCGCAGCCCGGTCAGCCGGAGCCGCAGCAGGCCCAGGCGGCGGCCGGGGCGCCGGCCGGTGACTTCACGCCG
The DNA here is from genome assembly GCF_055635345.1 of Streptomyces sp. NPDC111516. Taxonomy (NCBI): domain Bacteria; kingdom Bacillati; phylum Actinomycetota; class Actinomycetes; order Kitasatosporales; family Streptomycetaceae; genus Streptomyces; species Streptomyces sp. NPDC111516. The sequence continues at coordinate 625,927 of NZ_JBVKBV010000001.1, forward strand.
TTCTGGTTCGCGGTGCCGGTGGCCCGCCCGCTGTACGGGGAGGACGGCTCGCCGTCGCCGATCGCCGAACTGGCGCCCGGCACCTGGTACCTCGCGGTGGAGCAGCGCGGTCCGGCGCTCATCGCCCAGACGCAGGACGGCCGTCGCGGTGTGCTCCAGGACACCACGGGCATCCAGCGCGGCTGAGTCCACGCGCCGACGGTACGAACAGCGGCCTCTCGCCCCTTCCGGGCGGGGGGCCGCTGTCGTACTCTCCGTCCGTGCGTCAGATGGCTGACGTAACGTCAGAAGTGCTGGGAGGCAGCGGAATGCGGCTCGGACTCGCCCTCGGCTACTGGGGCCGCGGCCCGGACCCCGCCCATCTGGAGCTCGCCCGGGAGGCGGAGGCGCTGGGGTACGCGTCGGTGTGGACGGCGGAGGCCTGGGGCTCCGACGCGTTCACCCCGCTGACCTGGATCGCCGCACACACCTCCCGTATCCGGCTGGGCACCGGTATCGCGCAGATGGCGGCGCGCACCCCGACCGCGACCGCCATGCACGCCCTCACCCTCGACCATCTCTCCGGCGGCCGGATGATGCTCGGCCTGGGGCTGTCCGGGCCGCAGGTGGTGGAGGGCTGGTACGGGCGGCCGTTCCCCGGGAGCCCGCTGACCGCGACCCGCGAGTACGTCGACGTCATCCGCCAGGTGCTCGGCCGCGAGGCCCCCGTGGAGCTGGACGGGCGCTTCCACTCGCATCCGTACAACGGTCCGGACGGCACCGGTCTGGGCAAGCCGCTGAAGCCGATCACTCATCCGCTGCGGGCCCGGCTGCCCGTGCTACTCGGGGCGGAGGGGCCGAAGAACATCGCGCAGACGACGCGGATCGCCGACGGCTGGCTGCCGTTGTACTGGTCGCCGCTGCGCACCGAGGTGTACGAGGCGTCGCTCACGGACCTGCCCGACGGATTCATGATCGCGCCGATGGTGCGGGCGCGGGTCTGTGACGATGTGGCCGAGGGACTGCTGCCGGTGAAGGCGATGCTCGGCTTCTACATCGGGGGCATGGGGCACGCGGCCCGTAACTTCCATGCCGATCTGATGGCGCGGATGGGTTTCGAGGAGGAGGCGCGGCGGATCCAGCGGCTCTTCCTCGAAGGGCGCAAGGAGGAGGCGGTGCTGGCCGTGCCGGATGCGTTCGCCGATGAGATCTCGCTCGTCGGCCCGCGTCAACGCATCGCGGAGCGGCTGGAGTTGTGGCGCAAGGGGCCGGTGACCGATCTGCTGGTGACGGCGCCGGACCCGCACACCTTGCGGGTGCTGGCGGAGCTCAGCCAGTAGTGCTCGGTCTGGCCGGGTCCGTCGGCCAGATCCGGGTGGCGACCGGGGTGGGGCGTACGCGTCGTCGTGTGGCGGTGCGCTCCCAGGGCTGGGGGTCGGGGTAGGTCAGGAGTACCAGGGTGCTGCCCCACGGGGTGCGCAGATACGCGAACCGGTTGCGCGCCCCCGCCTCGGGGCCCGGCAGCGGCTGCGCCTCGGCGAGCAGCGTGGCGCCCGCGTCGACACAGTTCCGTACGGCCGCGTCCAGGTCGTCGGCGTAGAGCGCCACGTGCTGCCAGCCGAAGTCGCAGGGCCGCACCGGAGGTTCCCGTAGGGGGCCCTGGAACTCGAACAGCTCGATGCCCGGCCCGTCGCCGGGGAGGGCCAGCATCCGGATCGCCAGCTGCTGGGTGCCCGCGGGGACGCCGAGCCGGCGCTCGACGTCCGGTCCGCCGAGCGGCCCGTCGTGGCGGCGCAGGGCGTCGTACAGCACCTCGGCGCCGAACGCCCGGACGAGGAAGAGGGTCGCGGTCTCCAGATCCGGGACGGTGACCCCGATGTGGTCGATGCCTCGCACGCTTGTGGCCGTCATGGCTTCACCGCTCCTGTCCCGGGGCTGCGCCGACCGCCCCGTCCGCCCCGGAGCGGGCCCGCTCCGGGGTCGTGCCCCCGCTCGACCAGGCCAGCAGTTCGTCGGCCGGCCATGTCGTGACGACGCGTTTGGCCGGTACCTGGCACTCCTCGGCGCGGGCGCAGCCGTGGAATTGCCAGTCGAGCTGTCCGGGCGCGTGGGCGTCGGTGTCGATGGCGAACAGGGTGCCCGCGTCGACGGCGCGGCGCAGGAGCCGGCGGGGCGGGTCGAGCCGTTCGGGCCGGCTGTTGATCTCGACCGCCGTGCCCGCCTCCGCGCAGGCGGCGAAGACCTCGTCCGCGTCGAAGCGTGATTCCGGGCGCCCCCGGCCGGTGATCAGCCGCCCGGTGCAGTGTCCGAGGATGTTCGCCCGCGGATGGCGGACGGCCGCGAGCAGGCGCCTGGTCATCGGGGCGGGGTCCATCCGCAGCTTGGAGTGGGCGGAGACCACCACGACGTCCAGCTGCTCCAGCAGCTCCTCCTCCTGGTCGAGGGAGCCGTCGGGGAGGATGTCGCACTCGATGCCGGTGAGCAGCCGGAACGGCGCCCAGCCCGCGTTGAGCTCGGCGATCGCCGCCAGCTGCCGGCGCAGCCGCTCCGGGGAGAGCCCGTTCGCCACGGTCAGCCGGGGCGAGTGGTCGGTGAGAACCGCCCACTCATGGCCCAGTTCCGCCGCGGTGCGTCCCATCTCCTCGATCGGGCTGCCGCCGTCCGACCAGTCGGAGTGGAGATGACAGTCGCCGCGCAGCAGGGCGCGGAGGCGCTCGCCGCCCTCGGGCAGCGGAGCGGCGGCCTCCTCCTCCAGCCGTTGCAGGTAGCCGGGTACTTCTCCGGCCACCGCCTCGCGGATCACCTGCGCGGTCTTCGGCCCGATGCCCTTGACCGACTCCAGCGAGCCGTCCACCACCCGCTGTGCGGCCTCGCCGTCCGCCATCGCCGCGACTGCGGCGGCGGCCGTGCGGAACGCCTGGACGCGGTAGGTGTCGGCCCCGCCGCGTTCCAGCAGGAAAGCGATCCGTTTCAGGGCGCGGACTGGCTCCATCGACACCTCCACCGGGGCCGCCGGACACAACGGCCGCCCTTTCCAGCTTGGCTCAGCACCGCCGCGCCCGCACAGCGACGGAACCGGGTGGCGGACGGAAACCGGGCGGCGGCCGTGGGGCTCAGCCGAACGTGGCGCGCTCCAGCCAGAGGTCCAGGACCTCCGTGTCCCCCAGCACCTCGATCCGGTCGCTGTCCGCCGGGAGGCGCCGGTTGAAGACCAGCATCACGTCGGTGAGCGGGCCGCGCAGCGCCACGGACGCCTTCCCGTGGGCGCGCCGCCAGCCGAAACCGTCCTCGTCGAACTCGATCAGCCACTCGGCGTCCGGAACGTCCGTGGCGTGCAGATGGATCGAGTGCCTGGAGCCGGTCGGCTCGGCGTCCTCCCCGCCACCGGCGGCGCGCACGAAGGCGACGATCTCCAGCCACTCCTCGATGGTGTCGGCGGCCAGTTCCGGCGCCACCTCGTACCCGGCCCGCACGGTGAGCGCCGCGTCGGCCTGGTGGACGATCGTCTCGTGCGCCATGCGGCGCGCCCAGAAGCCCGTGCTCGACTCCCACGCCCAGGACCACACTTCCTGGTCCGGCCCGGCCTCCCGCAGCGCCCGGACGGTCTTCGCCGCGCCCTCCGCCAGCCAGGCGTCCAGCTCCGCGGGGTCGTCGCCCTCGGGCCTGAAGCCCGGTACCCGTTCATTCGGGACCGATTCGGTGGCCCGGGTGCGGACGATCTCACCGACCCAGCGGTGGGCTCCGCCGACATGTACGGCGAGGTCGCGCAGGGTCCAGTCGGGGCAGGTCGGGACCGTCGCCCCGAGATCCGCGCCGCGCAGCACCGTCCTCAACGCGTCGGTGCGGTGGACGATCTCGTCGCAGTAGAGGTCATGTGAAAGTGATCCCATGGCTCGCACCCTAGTACGACCGGAGATCCGAACGCCCATTGCCTGTCCGGCGAGTTGCACGGTGGTGGGCACCTTGTGAGGAGGGAGCGAGGCGGACTTCATGTCCAGAGCTGTTCACCGAGAGTCCCGGCGGGTGCGGTGCCGGGCAGGACGTAGGCCACGGCCGAGGCCCGGTGTTGGAGGAAGGGGGTGAGGGCGTCGCGGGCGGCCAGGCGGTTCTGGACGCGGGTGAACTGGGCGGGGTCACGCATGAAGGCGCAGAAGAGCAGGCCGCGGTCGGCCGGGCCGTCGTCGTAGCTGTAGCTGCGGCGGAGCATACGGGCGCCGCCGTCGAAGCGCGGGCTGGCCAGACGTACGTGGGCGGTGGCGGGGATGACGTAGGAACCGTCGGGGTTCTTGGCGTAGACGTCCGGCTCGTCATGCTCGGCGGTGCCGCTGAGGGGGACGCCGTCGCGGGCACGGCGGCCGATCACCTGGTCGCGTCGGCCCTCGGGGAGGGCCGCGAAGCCGGTGACGTCCATGCGGATCCTGCGGTAGACCAGCACGGTGCCGTTCCGGTGGGCTCCGGATGGGCCCCAGACCCACCGCTCGGCCGCCGCGTGATCGGGGTTGGCGGTGCCGTCCTTGGAGCCGAACAAGTTGCGCGGGGTGGTGCCCGGGGCCGTGTGGGCCAGGAAGCCGGACTGGGTCCAGCGCGGTACGGCGCCGGCTGCGTGCGCGGCCCTGCCGGCGAGTTCGGCGACGATGGTGAGGGTCCAGCGGTCGGCTGCGCACAGCTGGACCAGAAGATCGCCGTTGCTGCGGCGCTGGTCGAGACGGTCGCCGGGGAAGGGCGGCAACTCGCCCAAGGAAGGGGGGACGTTGAGGCGGAGCCGGGCGGCGAGGGCGGGGCCGATGCCGACCAGGGACGTGAGCCGGGACGCGCCTCCGCCCTGGAGTCGCGGGTCCGCCGGGGCGGCGGAGGCTGCGGTGGCGAGCGTGCGGGTCAGCGCGCCGAGGACGCTGCGCAGGGTCTTCCGGTCGGTGGCGGCGGAGGTCTGCGGGAGGTCGAAGGAAAGCAGATGCGTCGCCGGTTGCTGAGGCGCCGTAACACCTGCCTGTCGCACACCGTGGAAGGAAATCGCGGCCTCGGTCGGCGGGGCGCCGGTGGTGGCACGGCCGGCTGTCCGGTCGTCCCTCACCAGTTCGTCGGCCGCCGCGCCGATCCCGGCGGCGAGCACCGCTCCGGCGGCGAGCAGTGCCCGGCGCCGCCCGAAACCTGTTGCCGCGGGTCGGGACGGATCCTGCACATTTCCCTGTTCGGTGGGCATACGCCTATTGGAGACGATAAAACATCTGCCATGCAAATCCTGTCTGTAGAACGCCTGTTGACTCGTTCGCCAGTCCCGGCGGCGGTGTTCCGGGCGGCGCTGCTTCTGTCGGTGCTGGTCGTCTCGGTCGCGATGGCGGCCACCGGGTGCTCCGCAACGGGGTCGACGTCCACCGATTCGCGGCATCCGGCCGGGAGCGTGCTGCGCGTTCCGCAGGACTTCCCCTCGGTGCAGCAGGCGGTGGACGCCGCTCGTGAGGGCGAGACGGTGCTGATCGGCCCGGGCGTGTACCGGGAGAGCGTGCGCGTCACCAGGCCCCGCGTGGTGCTGCGCGGAACGGACCGCAACAAGGTCGTCTTCGACGGCGGTGTACGTCTGGCCAACGGCATCACGGTGACCGGCGCCGGCTCGGTGGTGGAGAACCTCACCGTGCACGGCTACCTCGCCAACGGCGTGCTGTTCACCGGCGTCACCGACGAGCGGTTGCAGCAGCGCGGCGCCGGCGGCTCCGCCTACGACCCGCTGGACACCACCCGCTTCCCTGCCGTCCGGGGCTTCCGCGCGACCCGGGTCACGGCATACAACAACGGCCTGTACGGCATCTACGCCTTTGACGCGCGCGACGGCGTGATCGAGGACTCCTACGCCTCCGGGCACGCCGACTCCGGCGTGTACGTCGGCCAGTGCAAGCCCTGCAATACCGTCGTCCGGGGCAACACCGTGGAGCGCAACGCGGTCGGCATCGAACTGACCAATGCCTCGGACGGCCTGTCTGTGCTGGGCAACCGGGTCGCCCGCAACCGGGTCGGCGTCACGGTCAACTCCAATGACCTGGAGGCCCTCGCCCCGCAGCACGGCGCGGTGATCGCGGGCAACGTGGTCGCCGACAACAACGCCGCCGACACGCCCGAGCAGGCGGACGGGGGCTTCGGTATCGGCATCGGCATCGGCGGCGGCACCGCGAACCGCGTCCAGCGCAACCTGGTCCGGGGCAACCGGGCGGCCGGAGTGGTCGTCACCGACCCGCCGGGGCATCCGGCGAGCGGCAATCGCGTCGAGGGCAACCGCTCCACCGGCAACGGCACCGACCTCGTGCTGGCCTCAGCCGACCCCGGCAACTGTTTCGCGGGCAACCGGCCCGCCACCCAGAGCCCGGACGACCTGGAGGGGCGCGCGGGCTGCGGCATCCACGGTCGGGGCGCGCTGCCCGCCGGCCGGACGACGCCGGTGCAGGCGCCGCCCGGTGTCCCGTTCAGTCAGGTGCCTGCCCCGCCCGCCCAGCCGTCCATGCCGGACCCGACGGCCCCGGGCAGCCCGGCGACCGGCCTGCCGGGGGCCGTCGACGCGGCCGCGTACCCGCTCCCGAAGGACGCGGACGCCGTGCCGCACTCGCGCTGAGCACGGTGCTCCGGTGGACTCGGCCCCCGTTCACCGTGCCGCCCCGAAGGGTGGGCCGAGGAGCGTCGTCGGCACCCACGGAAGCAGGGGCGCATCGGCACGGGGATGTCAGCTGGTGGCCCACGGCGCCTCGGGGAGCTTCGCGCGGCCGTCGCGCCCGGAGAACTCCACGGTGGTCGGGGTCCCCAGGCCGGACATCCGCATCGTCACCCGCCGCAGGCCGCCGTCACCGTCGACCCAGTACGTCAGCGGCGACCGTCCGCCGTCGGGTCCCGCACTGGGCGTGACACCCTGGGCGCGCGGCCCGGCGAACCGGTCGTAGCTGCGGCCGTCGATGCGATCACGCTCCAGCCAGCGAGCTCCGGACTGTGCGAGCAACAGCGGGTTGTCGGGGCGGTCCGCGCCCAGCCCGATCAGCAACCGGAGCCCGGCATCCAGAGGATCGGCCGTGTAGGAGCGCGCGGACCAGCCCGACCGCGGGATGTGCTCGGCCTGCTGCCAGGGCGGTCTGTTGTCTCCCTTGGGCGCGGGTGCCAGGCCGAGGCCGCCGGTGTCCCAGACGATCAGCCCGTGGTCGAGCTGCCCGGTGGCGGGCCCGGACGTTCCGGAGGTCCCGGAGGAACCGGAGGCCCCGGTGACCTGGTAGCTCCCCACGGCCCGGTGGGTTCGGTAGTCCACGACCCCCTTGACCTGCACCACCACTCCGCCGCCCTCGGTGGCGGTGAGGGTCACCGCCACGGGACTGGCCTGGTACAGATTCAGCCGCGACAGCGCCAGCCTGGACGCCTCCTCCGTCGTCACCGGCCGCTCGGTGGCGGTGTCGTCGGCGAAGGTCCGGTAGGCGGCCAGGCCGCCCGCTGCGGCGCCGCACACCGCGATCGCGATCAGTGTTCTCAACCAGAGGGTCCGACGCGGCGTACGGCCGTCGGTCTTCCTCTTCCGAGCCATGCAGTCGCCTTCTCTCGTCGGTCGGTCACACAGGAGGGCGGGTTCGCGAACCGCTGGTCCGCGAACCCGCCCGGTCCGGCCCGGAGGGTCACCGGTGCCGGTCGCCCCGCTTCGGGGCTAGCGGTGCTGTGCCCTTCGCCTGCGCATCAGTACGACCAGAGCCCCGCCGAGGGCGGTGAGCGCGGCGCAGCCGGCCAGGGCCAGCAGAACCGCCTGGCTCATGCCGGTGGACGCCAGGCCCGAGTTGGGTGCGTGGCCCGGTGCACCCGGTGCGCCTGGTGCGCCTGGAGCCCCCGGTGAACCCGGTTTGCCCGGTGTGTCCGGTGCCGGCGTCGTCGGCGTCGGCGTCGGCGTCGGAGTGGGGCCGGGCAGCCGCTGGTTGACCGCGGTCACCGAGACCCCCTCGTCGAGGTTGTCCGAGGTCAGCACCAGCGGCCCGAACACCGCCACATCGGGTACGGCGTACCCTTCGGGCGGGCTGACCTCCTGCCAGTAGTACGTCCCCGGCGCGCCGGCGCCCTGACAGATGCCGTCGGTCCCGGTCAGACAGGGTTTGTCGACCGGCGTGTCCGGCTCCGTCCCGGTGGCCTGCAAGCCGTCGGAACCATTCGTCTCCTTCCACAGCTGGAACTTCGCCTTCGCCAGCGGCTTGCCGTCCTGGTCGTGCTTGACCAGGCGCAGCACGCCTTCCTGTTGTCGGAAGCCGAAGTCGTAGGTGTGGTCGTTCTCCCCCGGCCCGCCGGTGGTCAGTGCCCGCTCCGGGAACTTCGCGTCGCGCGGGACGATTCCCTTGGAGTCGACGAAGTGGTTGTCGCCGACATCCGCGTCCGTGGGCACCCACTGGTGGAGCGGCCCGCCCTTGGCGTAGTCAGCCGCTTTGTCGAGGCGGATGGTGTACTTGGTCCTCGGCTTCAGGCCGCCGGTGACATTGGAGTCGTCGAAGTAGTACTCGCCACGCGCCGTCGTCTCGGTCGTGCCCACGAGCTTGCCCGACTCGTCGTGCAGGTTGACGGTCGCGCCCACGACCGGCCGCTGGCCCGGGTTCTGGATGCCCTTGCGCTCGGGGTCGTACCAGACCCGGTTGCCGATCTGGAGCGGGGCCTGGTCGCAGAGCACCTCCAGGTCGCCCATCGAGGCACCCTTGCCGAACGGGGCTGCGGTTCCCGGCGGGTTGAGGCGCAGGCCGAACTCCGGGTCCTGCGTGCCATCGCGCTGGAGGAACGACGTGCCGTACCCGAAGGCGCTGTGGTTGGGGTCGAAAGCGGAGATCGCGATGGTGTTCTCGGCCTTGGAGAGCGCCATGCCGGCGAACGCCGTGTTGTGGTGACCACCCCAGCTGGTGTCGAAGAACCGGGTGCCCCGGGGGGAGAGCCCGCAGCCGTTGTTGGTGTCCATCACGTACCCGCCGTCCGCCGGGCACGCCTTGTTCAGGTCGCCACCGGACATGACGTTGGCGGCCGAGCCGGGCACGGGGCCGGCCGGGGCGCGGTCGCCGAAGCGGTCACGGAAGGCCAGCAGCATGGAACCGTCGGACTCGAAGTCGATCTCGCCCAACTCCGGCTCGGGCTGGGCCAGATAGCTCTGGCAGGCCTGGCCGTTCTGGGAGGTCGGGAAGGTGTTGGTCCAGGGGAACCAGCCCGCGCCGTCGCACGGGGGCCCGCCGACCGTGGACTGGCGCGGGTAGTCCAGCGGCTGGTCCAGTACCGGCTTCTGGAACGCTCCGGTGGCGAGGTCGAACGGCATGACCACCGCGCGCAGGTCCGAGACCTTCCCCGTGGACTCGCCGGAGCAGACCCCGCCGAGGTAGCCGGTGCCGTCATGCAGGCCGAGGCCGAAGGGGCGCCAGTCCCCGGCCGCCGGGCAGCCCGGGTCCGGGATCGTGTAGACGGCCTTCGGCGCCGCCGCGGTCGCCACCGTGGCGTCATAACGGTAGAGCTTGCGGTTGTTGAGGTTGACGACGAACAGGTCCTTGCCGTCATCGGTGATCTTGATGCCGCCCAGGCTCTCCTTGCCGGGCGCGGTGAGGAAGGCGTCGTCAGTACCCGGGCCGTGTGCCGTCGCCCCCGCGTCCGGGACGACGGTGAAGAGGGTGGTCTTCTTCTGCGCGCTGTCGGTCACGTAGATCCCGCCGGCGTCGCCCGGACCGTAGTCCGTGGTGCGCTTGGCCAGTGCCGAGGAGAACACCCGCTTGTCGGCCTTGTTCCACGCGATGCCGAACAGCGTGCCGGTCTCGGCGTTGGTGGCGATGTTCGTGACGTTGACGTCGACGCCGTCCTGGCCGCGTGCGTCGTACGGGAAGGAGACCAGCGTGCGCTGAGCCCCGCTTTCGCGCGTGGCGGGCTGACAGGTCGTCATCAGCGGTGCGTTCTTCTGGCAGTAGTCACCCGGGTTCCACAGCCCGGTGGTGTACGCCACGCTCTTCTCGCCGGAGAGGTCGACGAACTCCTCGTTGCTGCTCAACTGGTTGGGCGCACCGTCCAGCCCCTGGCGCGAGGCGAAGGCCGGGAACAGCACACCCGGCTTCGGATTCACCACCTGCACACGGTATTTGCCGCCGGTGGTCTTGCCCGTGGCCGGAGTCAGTGTCACGGTGCCGTCGGCCGCCGTAACCCCCTCGATGCCGGCCCCGGCGTCGTCGGTGAGGGTCACCTTGACGCCCGCGATGCCCGGTTCCAGCGCGGGCGTCCACACGCCGCTGGTGTCCACGGCCCGGATCACCCGGACCGTCACCGATCCGTCCCCTGCCTGCGAGTACGCCGTGGGCGCCACGGCTAACGAGCCACTACCGATTCCCAAGGCGAGCGCGGCCACGCAGCCGACGGTGCGGCGACCGAGCATGCCCGGACGCCGCCGACGCGGCTCGGGCGCGGCTCCCTTCGCTTGTTCATTCGTAGATGTCATGCCCTGCTCTCAGTATTCATAAGGGCCTGCAGCCCTTCTGGTGAGGGAATACCTGGAGATGCGGAGAACCGCCTTGCCAGCGATCTTAAAAGCGATTTGGGCAAGATCGTGGCGGAATGGCGAACTCGGCCTCCGCCAAACCTTCATGCAACGGTCTCTGCGCGCATCGCGGGCGGGGTGGCGGGGCGGCGGAAACGGCCGTCAGTTCCGCCAACGTCTCCTGGCGGGCATCGTGAGGCAGCAGACTCATCCTCGCGGCCTTCGTGCTGGACGTGCGTGTTCCTTGCTCGAAGCACATGTTCGAACGAAGGCCGCTTTGGCGTACGGCAGTTACCGGACCGAGTGATCAAGTCCGATGCGCCGTGCGACGCCGGACGCCAAAGATCAAGCAAGTGCCCCTCCCGGCACTAACAGCAGTCCGGTTCCAGTCCACACGGCAGCCGTTCGCCGCTGAAGACCGCCGTGGTCGCCTCGTCGCCGCCGAGCGCGGCCACAGCGAGCAGCAGCGAACCGGCGGTCCAGGTGGTGAGTTCCTCCGGCCAGAACGCCCGGTCTCCCTCGAAGACGTACCCCGTCCAGTACATGCCGCCGTCGGCGCGCAGATGCTGGATGGACTGGAGGATCTCCAGCGCGCGGTCGGACTCACCCATCACCCAGAGGGCCAGGGCGAGTTCGCAGCTCTCGCCGCCGGTCACCCACGGGTTGGGCAGCACACAGCGCACTCCGAGGCCGGGGACCACGAACCGGTCCCAGCCCTCCTCGATCCGCTCCTTGGCGGCCGCTCCGGTGAGCGCGCCGCCGAGGACCGGGTAGTACCAGTCCATCGAGTAGCGGCTCTTGTCGAGGAAGCGTTCCGGGTGGTTGCGGATCGCGTGGGCCAGCGCACCGGTCGCCAACTCCCAGTCGGGCTGGGGCTCTTCGCGTCGCTCGGCGATGGCGAGTGCGCAGCGCAGCGCCTGGTGGATGGAGGAGCAGCCGGTCAGCAGCGCGTCGTCGACAGGGGTGCCGTCGGCTTCGCGCTTCCAGCCGATCTGCCCGCCGGGCCGCTGGAGCCGCAGCACGAATTCGACGGCGGCGAAGACCGTCGGCCACATCCGGTCGACGAACGCGTCGTCGCCGGTGGCGAGGTAGTGGTGCCAGACGCCGACGGCCACGTACGCGCAGAAGTTGGTCTCCAGCCCGCGGTCGGTCGGCCGTTCCGGGTCGCCGTCGTGGTAGGCGGCGTACCAGGAACCGTCCTCGTTCTGGTGCCGGGCCAGCCAGTCGTACGCGCGTTCCGCGGCAGCGTGCTCGCCGGCCGCGTCGAGGGCCATGGCGGCCTCGGTGTGGTCCCACGGGTCGAGGTGGTGGCCGCGGAACCAGGGCAGCGCACCGTCGTCGCACTGCGCGGCGAGGAGGGCGGCGACGGTCTCGGTGGCCTGCTCGGCGGTGAGGACTCCGGGCAGTACGAGGTGTTCGGTCTGCTCGGGAGTGGTCACGCCTCGGCCTTGGAGAGGTCCTCGGTGGCGGCCACGGGCAGGTGCGGCTTGGTCGCGTACGCGACGAAGCTCTTGCCGACGACGGGGTTGAGCAGTTGCTCGGCGACCCGGGTGGCCATCGGCTTCTTCATGATGTCCCAGACGAGCAGCTTGTGGTACGCGCGGACCGGCAGCGCCTTGTCGTTGTCCACCCCGAACGCGCACTTGAGCCACCAGTACGGCGCATGCAGGGCATGGGCGTGATGGGTGCCGTACGGCTTGAGTCCGGCACCCCGGATCTTGCCGAGCAGCTCGTCGGCCCGGTAGATGCGGATGTGGCCGCCCTCGACCTCGTGGTACGCGTCGGAGAGCGCCCAGCAGACCTTCTCGGGGCCGTAGCGCGGCACGGTGATCGCGATCCGGCCGCCGGGCCTGAGGACCCGGACCATCTCGGCGAGCACGCCCTTGTCGTCGGGGATGTGCTCCATCACCTCGGAGATGATCACGACGTCGAAGGACTCGTCGGGGAACGGCAGGTTGAGCGCGTCGCCCTCCATCGCGGTGGCGGTGGCGCCCTCGGGGGCCTCTTTGGCCTCCTTCATCGCGGCGAACCACTTCGCGACCTCGCGGATCTCCTCGCCGTTCCGGTCGAGGGCCACGACCTGGGCGCCGCGCCGGTAGCACTCGAAGGCGTGGCGTCCCGCGCCGCAGCCCAGGTCGAGCACCCGGTCACCTGCGGCGAGCGGGAAGCGGGTGAAGTCCACGGTCAGCACGAATGCCTGCTTTCGCGGTCGAGGGGGATCGGTTGGCGGAGACGACGAGGAAGGGCGGCGGTGTCAACGACGGCCGCCGGAGCGCGTGGTTCCGGCGCGCGTGGTGGCCGCGCGGGCGGCGATCGCCTCGCGGTAGCGGGCGGCGGTGCCGATGGCGGCCTGCTTCCAGGTGAACCGGGACAGCACTCGGGCGCGGCCCGCCGCACCGAGCCGGGCGCGCAGTTCCGGGTCGCCGAGCAGCCGGGCGAGCGCGTCGGCCAGGGCCCCGGCGTCGGCGGGCGGTACGGCCAGGCAGGTCTCGCCGTCCGGGCCCGCGACCTCGGGGATCGCGCCGCCGGTGGTGGCGACGAGCGGCGTGCCGGTGGCCATGGCCTCGGCGGCCGGCAGCGAGAAGCCTTCGTACAGCGAGGGGACGCAGGCGATCTGCGCGCCGCGCACCAGGTCGACGAGTTCGGCGTCGCTGATGCCCTTGACGAACTCGACTGCGTCCTGGAGTCCGTGCCGCTCGATGGCCTGCGCGACCGGTCCGTCCTCGGCCCGTTTGCCGACGACCACGAGATGCGCCCGCGGGTTCTCCGTACGGAGCTTGGCGAGCGCCTCGACGAGGTGGACGAGGCCCTTGAGCGGAACGTCGGCGCTGGAGGTGGTGACGATCCGTCCGGGGATCTCGGCGACCGACGGGTCGGGCGACCAAAGCTCGGTGTCCGCGCCGATGTGCACGACCTGGATACGGTCCTGGCGCACCCCGAGATGGTCGACGATCTCCTGCTTGGAGGAGCCGGAGACGGTGAGCACCGAGGGCAGCCGGCGCGCGACCCGCTTCTGCATGCGGGTGAAGGCGTACCAGCGGCGCACGGAGGCGCGTCGGCGGCGGGTTGCGGCGGCGTCCAGGTCCAGCTGCCGGTCGACCGTGATGGGGTGGTGGATCGTGGTGACGAGCGGGGCACCGAGATCCGCCAACAGGCCGTAGCCGAGGGTCTGGTTGTCGTGGATGACGTCGAACTCACCGCGTCGGGCGGCGAGATGGCGCCGGGCGCGGAGACTGAAGGTGAGCGGTTCCGGGAAACCGCCGGTCCACATGGTGGCGACCTCGGCGGCGTCGATCCAGTCCCGGTATTCGGCGCGCTTCGGGGTGCGGAACGGATCGGGCTGGCGGTAGAGGTCCAGGCTCGGCAGCTCGGTGAGCGGGACGCCCTCGTCGAGCACCGGATAGGGCTGGGCGCCGATCACCTCGACGCTGTGGCCGAGGCGGGCGAGCTCGCGGCCGAGGTGGCGTACGTAGACGCCCTGACCGCCGCAGAAAGGATTGCCCTTATAAGTGAGGAGTGCGATGCGCAGCGGACGGTCGTCGGGGCTGCCCGACGCGCCGCTGCCCGTGCGGGGGCCCGTCTCTATGGCCTCAGCGGTCACACTCGGCCCCCTTCTCACTGCGTGTCCGCCGGAGCGTAACCGCTCACGCTAATCTAGAACAAGTTTCAGACTGGATCGTTCAATGAGCTACGAATCTACCGGCAGGTAGCGTCGGCGCAACGGCCGGACCGGGTGATTCGCGCCACGACCGGCACCCTGGCATGCTGTGCGCCGCCGGGAGACCGAGCGCCTCCCTCCGGTTGCGGACAGAAGCCATGGATGGGGACACATGACAGCGGAAGCCAAGCAGGCATCGCCGCCCCTGACGGAACGACAGGAAGCCCGTCGCCGTCGCATCCTGCACGCCAGCGCCCAGCTCGCAGGCCGGGGCGGGTTCGAGGCGGTGCAGATGCGTGAGGTCGCGGAGGCCGCCGAGGTCGCCCTGGGCACGCTGTACCGCTATTTCCCGTCCAAGATCCATCTGCTGGTCGCCACCATGCAGGACCAGCTCCAGCACATGCACACGACGCTGCACAAACGCCCGCCGGCCGGGGACGACGCGGCGCAGCGGGTCGCCGACACCCTGATGCGGGCGTTCCGCGCTCTTCAGCGCGAACCGCATCTGGCGGACGCGATGGTGCGGGCACTGACCTTCGCGGACCGCAGCGTCAGCCCGGAGGTGGACACCGTCTCCCGGATCACGACGGCGATCATCCTGGACGCGATGGGCCTGGAGCATCCGACGCCGGAGCAGCTGTCCGCGGTCCGGGTCATCGAGCACACCTGGCACTCGGCGCTCATCACCTGGCTGTCGGGGCGGGCGTCGATCGCCCAGGTGAAGATAGACATCGAAACGGTGTGCCGGCTGATCGACGTGACGGCACCGCGGGACGCGTAGGGCCCGTCCGACCGCGGCAGCGGATCGAGAATCTTTCATCACACATCTCTCACCGTCCTGTTCGAAAGCGCCACAAAGCTCTCCTTATCATGGTCATGACCAGCACCAATGGAGAGGAAAACATGGCTGACCAGTCAGGCAGTGCAGGCGGCGCGATGGGGACGCAGGCCCCGGGCGGACCGGGTTACGGCGTGCAGCCCCCGGCCGGCTACGGGTACCCCGGTGGCGCCCCGCTGCCCAGCGGCAAGGCGACGGCCTCGATGGTGCTCGGCATCCTCGGGCTGGTGCTGATCCCGATCATCCTGCCGATCATCGCGCTGTGCCTCGGCGTCTCGGCCCGGCGCATGGCCGACCGGGGCGAGGGCGGAGGCCGGGGCCAGGCCGTCGCCGGCATCGTCATGGGCATCATCGGCATCGCGTTCGCCGCGCTCGGCGCGCTCGTCGCCACACTCCAGGCGATCGGCGCCGCCTGACGGCCGCCGTCCGCGGCACCGACATGTCGGAGCCGCGCCCCGTCCGCGCCCGGAAGGACCGTACGATCCGGTCCCCCGGGCGCGGCCGGTTTCCGCCCCTGGCCCAGGCCCGTGGCTTCGGCCTGCGTGTGCGGCCCCCACATGTGCACCGCGTCAGGTGAGGTGCCCTGCACCATGTCGACGGCGGCGCGGTGTTCATACGGTTCGGCGACATCACAGGTAAACGCCGAGGAGCCGGTCACCATGCGTCGCAGAGCCACAGGAACCGTCCGTCACCACAGATCCCTCGTCACCGTCGTCACGCTCGCCTCGGCCGGCCTCCTGCTGGCCGGGTGCACCGCCGCCGGAAAGGCCGGCGAGGACGATTCCGCGTCCGGGAAGGGCGCCAAGGACCAGAGCGTGAAGGTGGGCCTGGTCTACTCCCGTACGGGGCTGCTCGCGGACTACGGGAAGCAGTACCGCGACGGGTTCATGGCGGGCCTGGACTACGCGACGAAGGGCACCGGCAAGGTCGCCGGGCACCGTATCGAGGTCACCGAGCAGGACGACGCGGGAGACCCGGGCAAGGCGGTCGCCGCGGCCAAGAACCTGATCGGCAAGGGCTACAAGGTGCTGGCCGGCACCACCGATTCCGGGGTGGCCCTCCAGATGGCGCCGCTCGCCGCCCAGAACAAGGTGCTGTACATCAGCGGCCCGGCCGCCACCGACGCCGTGACCGGGATCAACGACTACACCTTCCGCTCGGGCCGGCAGTCCTACCAGGACATCCTCACCGCCGGGGCGATGCTCGGCGAGGCCAAGGGCAAGAAGGTCACGGTGCTGGCCCAGGACTCCACCTTCGGCCAGGCGAACGTCGCCGCGGTGAAGGCCGTCCTCGGCGCCAAGGGCGCGAAGGTCGGTTCCGTACTGGCTCCGCCCAGCGCCACGGACCTGACCCCGTTCGCCCGGCAGGTGAAGGCGGACGGGCCCGATCTCGTCTTCGTCGCCTGGGCCGGCTCCACCGCGCCGGCGCTGTGGACGGCGCTGGACCAGCAGGGCGTGCTGGGGGCGGGCAAGGTCGTCACGGGGCTCGCCGGAACCGCCTCGTACCCGGTCTTCGGGAACGCCGGTTCCAAGGTGTCCTTCCTCGCGCACTACTTCCCGGGGGCGGGCGGCGGCAACGCCGTGGAGAAGTCCATGATCGACTCCGTCACCGAGGCCGGCGGCACCCCGGACCTGTTCACCCCCGACGGCTTCACCGCGGCGCAGATGGTCGTGCGCGCCGTCGAGGAGGGCGGCGCCACCGATTCCGCCGCCATGGTGAAGGCCCTGGAGGGCTGGAGCTTCGACGGCGTGAAGGGCAAGGAGCAGGTCCGTGCCGAGGACCACGCGCTGGTGCAGCCGATGTTCGTCGCGAAGCTCAAGGGGAAGGGCCCCAGTGCCCTGCCGGAGCTGGTGAGCACCGCGCCGATGGACGAGGTGGCACCGCCCGCCAAGCCCTCGGCGGGCTGACCGATGACCGTACCGGGCATACCGGACACCACCGAGGAGCGCCCGGGCGGCACGCGGACCACCGCTCCCGTGCTTCAACTGGAGGGGCTCTGCTGGGGTGTCGGCGGGGCGACGATCGTCGAGGACGTCACACTGAGCGTCCACGAGGGCGAGTTCCTCGCCTTCATCGGCCCCAACGGGGCCGGCAAGACCTCCCTGTTCAACCTGATCAGCGGGCTGACCATGGCGACGTCGGGCACGATCGCGCTCGACGGTACGGACATGACGGACCGCCCCGCGCACGCACGGGCGCGGCGCGGCATCGGCCGCACGTTCCAGACGTCCAGTCTCTGGCCGGGGATGACCGTGGCCGACCACGTCCGGCTCGCCGCGCAGGCGGCCCGGGGTGGTTCGTACCGGCTGTGGCGGCGCGCCGCCCCGTACACCGCCGAGGTGGACGGCGTACTGGAGCGCACCGGCCTCGGCCACCGGGCCCGGGCGACGGCGTCCGAGCTGTCGCACGGCGAGAAGCGGAAGCTGGAGCTGGCGGTGCTGCTGGTGGGCGAGCCGCGGCTGATGCTGCTGGACGAGCCGATGGCCGGGGTGAGCGCCGAGGAGGTGCCCGCGCTGACCGAACTGATCCGCACCCTGCACCGGGACGAGGGGCGCACCGTCCTGATGGTCGAGCACCACATGGACGTCCTGCTGGGCCTGGCCGACCGGCTCGCTGTGATGCACCACGGCCGGCTGCTGGCGCTGGACACCCCCGATGCCGTGACGGCCGACCCGACCGTGCAACAGGCCTACCTCGGGGAGGGGTTGTGACGACAGAGCCTCTGCTCGCCGTGCGGGACCTGCGGGTCCTGATCGGCGGCCGGCACATCCTGCACGGCGTGGACCTGGACGTCGCCCCGCACGGAGTGACCGCGCTCCTCGGCCGCAACGGCGCCGGGAAGACCACGACCGTACGGGGCGTCCTCGGCCTCGTCCCGCGCACCGGCAGCGTGCGGCTGGACGGCGAGGAGACCGTATCGCTGCCCACGCACACCGTGGTGCGGCTGGGCATCGGATACGCCCCCGAGGACCGGGGGATCTTCGCCGGACTGACCGTCGCGGAGAATCTGCGCCTGGCGCAGCGGCGCGGCGCGGGCGAGCCCGCGTACCAGCTCGTCCATGAACTGTTTCCCGAACTCAAGCTACGGGAGCGGCAGTTGGCGGGGACGCTGTCCGGCGGGCAGCAGCAGATGGTGGCCATCGGACGCACGCTTCTCAACGGCAACCGGCTGATCATCGCCGACGAACCCACCAAGGGCCTGGCGCCCAAGGTGGTCACGGAGGTCGCCCAGGTGCTGGAGCGGGCCGCCGAGGCGGTGCCGGTACTGCTCGTGGAGCAGAACCTGGCCGTCGTACGCCGCCTGGCCGAGCACTGCGCGGTGCTCGCCGACGGCCTGACGGCCCATCAAGGACCGGCTGCCGAACTGCTGGGCGATGCCGAGGCGGCACGCAGGCTGCTCGGCGTGGGCCACGGCCCGCTCACTACGCACTCCGTGGAGGCGGATTCCTGATGTCCACCGTCGTCCTGCTCACCATGACCGGACTCGGTCTGGGAGCCCTCTACTTCCTGATCGCCTCGGGACTCTCACTGATCTTCGGGCTGATGGACGTGCTCAACTTCGCGCACGGGGCGCTGCTCTCCATCGGCGCGTACGGCACCTGGTGGGCGGCGTCCGGGAATCTGCCCGGCGCCGGCCCGGACGGTGCGGGCTTCGTCCTCGCGGTGCTGTTCGGTACAGCGGTGGGCACCGCGGCCGCCGTGCTGCTGGAACTCGCCGTCGTCCGCCCGCTCTACACCCGGCCCCGCGAGCAGGTCCTCGCCACGGTCGGGGTGGGACTCGCCGTCCCGGCGCTGCTGTCGGGGATCTGGGGATCGGACGCCCGGACCTTCCCGGGCCCCGAGGCCCTGTCCGGCACCTTCGGACTGCTCGGCGCGCGGGTGCCGGTCAACCGGCTGGTACTCGTCGCGGCGGCGGTCGTCGTACTCGTGGCGCTGCGGCTCTTCCTCGGCCGTACCCGGCACGGTCTGGTGGTACGGGCCGGGGTCGAGGACCGGGCGATGGTCACCGCCCTCGGGATCGACGTGCGCAGGGCGTTCACGCTCGTCTTCGCGATCGGCGGCTGCGCCGCCGCCCTCGGCGGGGCACTCGGCGGCCTGTACTTCGGCTCGGTCGACCCCCGCCAGGGCACCTCGCTGCTGATCTTCGCGTTCGTCGTGGTCGTCACCGGGGGCATGGGCTCGGTGACCGGCGCCGCCGCGGCGTCCGTCGTCATCGGCCTGGTCCAGCAGTTCGCCAACTACTACACCGCAGCGGGCCTCGGCGACCTGGCCGTCGTCGTCCTGCTCGCCGCGCTGCTGCTCGTCCGGCCGCGCGGACTGACCGGGAGGCTCGCGTGAGCACCGTCACCGAGACACACGACCGCACCGGCGACGGACCCACGGTCGCACCGTCCCCCGGGAACACCGCCCGGCTGCTGCGCCGCTGGTGGCCCGCCGCCGCACTGCTGATCCTCGCGGTCGCGCCGTACAGCGAACTGCCGCTGCCGGGTCTCCTGGACGGCCCGCTCGGCAGCCCGGGGAGTCTCCAACTCCTCGCCACCTGCCTGTTGTTCGGGGCTCTGGCGACCGGATACGACCTGCTGCTCGGCCGCACCGGGCTGCTCTCCTTCGGGCATGCGCTCTACTTCGCCGCCGGCAGCTACGCCACCAATCTGTTCCTGCTGGAGGCGGGCCTCCCCTTCGCCGTGTCCGCGCTCCTCGGCCTCTGTTCCGGAATCGCGCTCGCGCTGGTGCTGGGGTCGGTGAGCCTGCGGGTCACCGGGATCGGCTTCTCCATGGTGACGCTGGCCTTCGCCCAGGCGGGCTCGATCCTGGTCTCCCGCAACCCCGGCGGCCTCACCGGCGGCGAGGAGGGCCGGGCCGCCCCCGCCGAACTGCTGCCGTCCGGGCTCGTGGGCATCGAGCACACCGCCAACCTCTACTGGGTGGCGCTCGCCTATCTGGTCCTCACCCTCGCCGTCGTCCACTGGGCGGTCCGCTCCCCCACCGGACGGGTCTGGGAGGGCATCAAGGAGAACGAACGCCGGGTGGAGGTGCTGGGGTTGAAGCCGTACGGCTTCAAGCTGACGGCATTCGTCCTGGCGGGTGCGCTGGCCGCGCTCGGCGGCCTCGTCCACCTGCTGCTCACCGGCGGCTCGACCCCGCAGACGACCACCTCCGACTTCACCCTCTCCCTGCTGGTGATGGTGGTACTGGGCGGATCCGGGACCCGCTGGGGCCCGATGGTCGGCGGCATCCTCTACACCTGGGCCGATCACCGGCTCGGCGATCTGGCCGGGTCGGGCGCGGTCGCCGAGCTGCCCGCGGTGCTGCGGGTGCCGCTCTCCCAGCCGCTGTTCCTGCTCGGCGTGCTGTTCGTGGCCGTGGTACACCTGCTGCCCGGCGGCCTGGCCCGGCTGCCGTCCCGACTGGTGCCGCGCCGCGGCCCGACCGACGAAACACCCCCGAAGCGCGCCCGGAAGGAGAACGGACAGCCGTGATTCCGTACGAAGAGATTCAGGTCCCCGTGAACGGCGGCGAGTTGGCGGTACTGAGGTGGCCGGCCCAGGAGCCGGACGCCCCGGTCGTCGTCGCCCTGCACGGCATCACGGCCAACGCACTGTCCTGGGGTCCGGTGGCCGGTCCACTGGCCGGCCGCGTCACCCTGATCGCCCCGGACCTGCGCGGCAGGGCCGGGAGTTCCGCCCTGCCGGGGCCGTACGGGATCGCCCAGCACGCCGATGACGTCGCCGCGCTGGCGGAGGCCCTGGGCCTGGGCCGGGTGGTGCTGGCGGGCCATTCGATGGGCGCGTTCGTGACGGCGCTGGCCGCCGTACGCCACCCGGAACGGTTCGGGCCACTGCTGCTGGTCGACGGCGGCATCGGCTTCCCCGCCCCCACGCATCTCTCCCCGGACGAGCTGCTGACCGCCGTGATCGGCCCGGCCATGGACCGGCTGTCGATGACCTTCCCGGACCGGGCCGCGTACCGCTCCTTCTGGCAGGCGCACCCCGCGTTCGCGGATGCCTGGTCGGACGAGGTGGACGCGTACATCCAGCGCGATCTGACCGGGGACGAACCCGTCATGCACTCCAGCTGCCGGATCGAGGCGGTACGCGCCGACGGCATCAACCTCTTCGACGAGGAGGTGCTGACGGCGGTACGGAAGCTGCCGGTCCCGGCGACGCTGCTGTGGGCGCAGCGGGGCCTGATGAACGAGGAGCAGGGCCTGTACGACGAGACCCGCCTGGCGGCGGCCGACCTCGGGGGGACCGGGGTGACGCCGGTACCGGTACGGGACGTCAACCACTACACGCTGCTGACGGGAGAAGCGGGCGGCAACGAGATCGCCGGCTACTTGCTGACGATGTCCGGCGCCGCCGGCCCGTCCGGCGCCTGAGGACAGCATGTCAGCCGTCCAGCGCTTGAGGGCACGGGCAGCGGAACCCGCCCCCAAGCGGCCGGACGGCCCCTACCCTTCCTCCCGCGCACCCTTCAACGCATGCAGCCGCAAGGCGAGTTGCAGCTCCAGCGCCCGGCCGGGCTCGTTCCAGTCCCGCCCCAGCAGCACCTGCACCCGGTCCAGCCGCTGCACCACCGTGTTGACGTGCACGTGAAGTTCGTCCTTGGCGCGGATGAGGCTGCCGCCGGACCCGAAATAGGCGCCGAGCGTCCGCACGAGATGGGTGCCGCGTTGCGCGTCGTACTCCAGCAAGGGCCCCAGCGTCGCCGAGACGAAGCCGTCGACGTCCTGGGCGTTGCCCAGCACGACACCCAGGAAACCGAGTTCCTCGACGCACGCGCCTTCCCCCGTACGCCCCAGGACCCGCATGGCGCGCAGACAGCGGGCAGCCTCGCCGTATGCGGAGGCCAGCTCCCGGGCGCCGCGAGCCGGTCCGGTGGCGGCGACGGTGACGGGGGCCTGGATCAGCTGCCCGAGCTGTGCCGCCGCCGCGCGCGCCGCGTCACCGGCGGCCGGGCCGGGGTCACCGGCATCTATCAACAGCACGACGTGCCCGGCGTGTTCGGCGCTCACCCCGTGGGTGTCACCGCCGAACAGATAGCGCATCGCGGCAGGGGCCAGCCGCTCCCGGGTGCCGCCCTCGGCCACCAGCAGCAGATGCGGGCGGTCGAGGTCGATACCGAGGCGCCGGCCGCGTTCGGCGAGCCCGGCCGGGTCGCGGTCCGCGTCAGTGAGCAGGTCGCTGATCAGTTCACCGCGGATCCGGTTCTCGGTCTCGGCGACCGTACGTCGCAGCAGCAGCAGCAGGCCCGTGACCACCGAGGCCCGCTCGAACAGCCGCCGGTCGGAGTCGTCGAGCGGTTCGCGGCGGTGCAGGACCAGGCCGGCCAGGAGTTCCTGCCCGGCGAGGACGGCGCAGATCCACCGGCCGTCGCGGTGCACGGCGCGGGCCCCCGTGCGGGACTCCTCGGCGGTCTCGGCCAGCCACCCGGCGTCCATGCTGTCGGCGGCGAAGTCCGCACCGTCGGGCCGGACCGCCGCCAGGGGCCGCCCGCCTGGGTCGTGGATGGTGAGCGGGGAGCCCAGCAGCCCCGCGACCGCCGCGGCGACGTCCTTGACGTCGCGGCCGCGCAGCACCAGGTCGGTCAGGCGGTCGTGGGACTCCTCGGCCCGTTGCATGGCCGCCGAGTGGGCCCGTACGGCCGCATTGGCCTCGGCCAGCTCGGCGTTCGTCTCGGCGAGTTCGTCCAGGGCGGACCGGGTGTCGGCGAGTGCGCGGGCGGTGTCGATGGCGATCGCGGCGTGTGCGGCGAGCGAGCAGAGCAGGGCGACCTCGTCCGGGCTGAAGACGCGGGGCGCGCGGTCGGCGGCGAAGAGGACGCCGATGACCTTTCCCGTACCGCCCCGGCTGGAGCCCAGGAGCAGGGGCACGCCCAGGATGGCGACGAGCCCCTCGTCGAGCACCCCGGCGTTGATGTTGCGGGTGTGGTGGAAGCGCTCGTCGGTGCGGTAGTCGGGGGTCGCGTACGGGCTCGCGGTCTGCGCCACCAGACCGCCGAGCCCATGGCCGAGCTCCAGCCGCAGCCGCTGGAAGAGCACCGACACGGATCCGTCGGTGACCCGCATGTAGGTGTCCCCGGCCTCCTCGTCGGGGAGCGTGAGATACGCGGTGTCCGTGCCGAGCAGCATCCTGGCGCGGCGGACGATGGCGTTCAGCACGTCGTCCAGGTCGCGGGAGGCGGCCAGGTCACCCGCCGTGTCGAAGAGCGCGGTGAGCTGGAGCTCGCGGCGCCGGTGCTGGCGCAGGGCGCCCCTGATCCGCAGGGCGGTGGCGGTGGCCCGCTCCACCTCCGCCAGATCGCCCGCGGGCACCCCGGCGGCCCGCGCCTGTGAGGAGACGGCGCCCAGCGCCTCGGCGGGGGCGTCGTCGGCCAGCAGATCGAGGAGGCGCCGCAGATGGGGCGCGGCGGAGGCGGACGGTTCAGACATGGGCAACCGGCGTTCGTAGGGGGCGGGGGATCAGTTGGCGGTCCAGCCGCCGTCCATGGAGAGGGAGGTGCCGGTGATGTGCCCGGTACGCGGCCCGCAGAGCCACAGCACGGCCTCGGCTACCTCGTCGGGTTCGATCAGGCGCTTGATCGCGCTGCGTTCCAGCATGATCCGGCTCACGACCTCCTCCTCGGAGATGCCGTGCGCACGGGCCTGGTCCGCGATCTGGTTCTCGACCAGGAGCGTGCGTACGTACCCGGGGTTGACGCAGTTGCTCGTCACCCCGTGCTCCGCCGCTTCGAGCGCGACCACCTTGCTGAGTCCCTCCAGTGCGTGCTTGGCCGTCACATAGGCCGATTTGTAGGGGCTGGCCCGCAGACCGTGGACGGACGAGATGTTGACCACGCGCCCCCAGCCGCGTTCGTACATGCCCGGCAGGGTCCGGCGCAAGATGCGGAACGGGGCCTCCACCATGACCCGCTGGATCAGCGCGAAGCGGTCCGGCGGAAATTCGTGCACCGGGGCGACGTGCTGGAGCCCGGCGTTGTTGACCACGATGTCCGCGTCGGCGGGCAGCGTGTCGACCGCGTCGGGAACGGAAAGATCGAGAACCCACGCCGTCCCGCCGATCGCCCGGGCCAGGTCCTCGGCGGCGTCGGCGGCCTTGTCCACCACGTGGACGTGGGCTCCCGCGGCGGCCAGGGCCTGTGCGCAGGCCCGCCCGATCCCGCTCGCCGCCCCCGTGACCAGGGCGGTGCGTCCGGCGAGGAGCCGGTCCGTGGGCGACGACGAGGGACCGGCGGCGAGCGGCGGGACGGTGGCCGGGGCGGCGTGCGGGGCGGGCCCGTGGTCCGGGCTCTGAGGAGTCTCCATGGTCGTCACCGTAAGGAGGCCGGAGCCCGCGTCACACGGGGTCGGTGCACACACCGTCGTACGTCGGCATGGTGGCGGCGTACATGGTGCGGGCCCTCGCCGGGGCCGTCGACGGGCCGCGCCCTGGGCGATCGGGGCGTCGCGTCCGGGCCGTCGGTGGACCAGGGCGCACCGGGCGGGACGGGCGCACACCACGGGCGGCTACGTGTACGCGAACGGCTCGGACGAGAACATGGGCCTGTACAACGTCTTCGTCACGCACACGCTGCGGGAGTCGTCGGCGGGCTATTTCGTGGTCGCGGACAACGGGTGCGCGGGCTGAGACCATCCCTCTTTGGTCATCAGGCGCTGCGAGCGCACCAGTTGGCCCTCACAGGCCATGTGGTGGAATAGCAGGCCCTGAGGCGAGGTGGGGGAAGCAGTGACGAAGCGCAAAAGATCTCTTGTACGGGTGAGCGCGCTCCTGCTGGCGGCAACTGTGGTCACCGGCTGCGCGGTCAGGCCCGCCACCGACGTGAAGGCCGAGGGCTCGAAGACCCCCGAGATCCACACCGACACCGAGCCGCTGGCCAAGCGCCTGCCGAAACTCGGTCGGATCGTCTCGGCCCACTGGCAGCAGAAGGCTCCCGGCGCGGACAGCCGAGTGCCCGGCCCTACGGACTACTACATCAGCGCCCTCATGGAGCTCGACCCCGGCTCGGTGGCCGTCCTGACGGCGTCCACACAGATGCAGCCGGCGGGCGGAGGGGCCGAGCCCGAAGGCATCTCCATTCCCGCCGAACTCGCCGAGTTCGCACCGGCGGGGGCGCAGTGGGTCCACAGCAGGGTGCTCGACGAGAGCTTGGTGCGCGCCGACTCCGCACAGCTCTACTTCGACCCGGCCTCGGACACCGTCTACCTCTCCGCCACCAACGTGCACCCGCCGAACGCGGTCACGGTCCACGTCGGCCCGGACGGCAACCAGGTGACCAGCACGCCCACGCCGCCGGCACCCACGCCATGAACGGCGCCCAGAGCCAGGCCTTCTGACCTGTCGCCGCCCTCCGGCTCCCCCGCCTACTCCTCCGGCGGGAAGACGGCCTCCCCCGAGCCGATCAGCGTGATCGTGATCGCCTCCACCGGGCACCCCTCGGCTGCGGCGAGGATCGCCTCGTTGGCCTCGGTCTCCGGGACCGACGGGTGGGACTGCCGGGCGGAGTCCAGCGTGAATCCGGCCGGTGCCTGGTTCACGCACATCCCGGAGCCGATGCAGACCCCGCGATCGACCTCGACGGACCAGCGGTCCCCCATCATGCCCCCTCGTATCCGGCCGGCAGGTGGATCATCTTGTGCTCGAAGAACTCGGCGTACCCCTCGGGGCCGAACTCCCGCCCCAGACCGGAGTTCTTGTAGCCGCCGAAGGGGCCGAGCATGTCGAGGCTGAAGGTGTTCACGCTGTACGTGCCCGTCCTGACCCGGCGGGCGACGTCGATGCCGCGCTCGGTGTCGGCGGTCCAGACGCTGCCGCTGAGCCCGTAGTCGGAGTCGTTGGCGATGCGTACGGCCTCGTCCTCGTCGCCGTACGGCAGGAGGCAGATGACGGGGCCGAAGATCTCCTCGCGGGCGATGCGCATGGAGTTGTCGACGTCACCGAAGAGGGTCGGCTCGACATACCAGCCCCGCTCCTGGGACGCCGGACGGCCGCCGCCGGTAAGGATCTTGGCGCCCTCGTCCTGGCCGATCCGGATGTAGTCGAGCGAGCGTTGCTGCTGACGTCGCGCGACGAGGGGGCCGAGTTCGGTGGCGGGGTCGAGCGGGTCGCCGACCTTCAACGCACCCGCGGCGGCGGCGAACGCCTCGGCCGTCTCGTCGTAGCGGGAACGCGGGACGAGGATGCGGGTCTGGGCAACACACGCCTGGCCGTTGATCATCCAGGCGAAGGGGACAATGCCTGCGACGGCCGCGTCCAGGTCGGCGTCCGGGAGGATCACGGCGGCGGACTTGCCGCCCAGTTCCAGCGTGACGCGGGTGAGGTTGCGGGAGGCGACCTCCATCACCCGGCGCCCCGCGGCCACCGACCCGGTGAACGACACCTTGTCGACGCCGGGATGCCCGACCAGGTACTCACTGACCTCACGGTCCGCAGGCAGGATCGACAGCACCCCCTCCGGCAGCCCCGCCTCGGCGGCGATCTCGGCCAGGATGTAGGCGTCCAGCGGGGATTCGGGCGACACCTTGAGAACGGCGGAGCAGCCGGCCAGCAGCGCGGGCGCGAGTTTGGCGGCGGCGGTGAACTGCGGGACGTTCCACGGCACCACGGCCGCGACCACCCCGACCGGCTCCCGGCGTACGAGCAGCGGCCCGAGCGCCCCGTCCCGGCGCTCCTCGTACGAGAAGCCGCGGGCGACGGTGATCGCCGCGTCCCACACCATCATCGCGGCGAGTGCCTGCACCATGACGCTCGACGTGTACGGGGTGCCGTTCTCCGTGCTGATGACCCGGGCGATCTCCTCGTACCGCGCGGCGAAGGCGTCCTTGATCCGGGTGATCACCGCGATCCGCTCGTCCACGGTCATCCGCGACCAGGGCCCCTCGTCGAACGCCCGCCGGGCGGCGGCGACGGCCCGGTCCACGTCCCCCTCGCAGGCATGCGGCACCCGGCCGATGACCTGTTCGGTGTGCGGGGATACGACCTCGATGACATCCCGGCCCAGCGGATCGACCAACTCCCCGCCGATGAACAGTTTTCCGTGTTCGACAAGCTCGGTCATGACTGCTGCCTCCCGCGGCCCGGCACGTTGCCCGACTCATTGTCTGACCCTGTGTCAGAACTGATACCAGTTCCAGTTCCAGGAGTCCACGGCCGCGACGAAGCCCGCCCGGACAGCGGCGAATCGGCCCCTCATCACCTGCCCGGCGCACGGCGTGCGTGCACCGCCCACAGGTAGTCGACTGGGGCTACTAATGACATCAGTTCTGGTTACAGTGGGCGCGACTCACCACAACTGCACGCCGCCGAGAGAGATGGGGCCTCATGACGCAGGTGACCGCGCAGGTGACCGACCACGGCGGGGGCGTGCACAGCATCAAGGTCCCCATCCCGGACAATCCGCTCGGCCACACCCTCGTGCACGTCCTCGACACCGATCGGGGGCCGGTCCTGATCGACACGGGCTGGGACGATCCGGAGTCGTGGGACACGCTCACCGCCGGGCTCGACGCCGTCGGGACGGGTGTCGGTGACATCCACGGGGTGGTCATCACCCACCACCACCCCGATCACCACGGGCTGTCCGGGCAGGTGCGCGAGGCGTCCGGGGCCTGGGTCGCCATGCATGCGGCGGACGCGGCGATCGTGCGCCGGACCCGGGAGTCGGAACCGGGTACCTGGCTGAAGTACCTGGCGGCGAAGCTCAGCGCGGTCGGTGCACCCGAGGATCATCTCGCGCCGTTGCGGGCCGCCGCGGCGGACGGGGGCCGGATGCGAACCCTGCCGGGGCTGCGGGCCGCGCTTCCGGACCGGGAGATCGTTCCCGGGGAGCTCCTGGACCTGGCGGGGCGCACGCTGCGGGCCATCTGGACGCCGGGGCACACGCCCGGCCATGTCTGTCTGCATCTGGAGGAGGAGCATCCGGGGAATCTGCCGGGGCGGGGGAGGCTCTTCTCGGGTGATCATCTGCTGCCGGGGATCAGCCCGCACATCGGGCTGTACGAGGACCCGGACGACACGACGGTCACCGACCCCCTCGGCGACTACCTCGACTCGCTGGAGCGCATCGGCGGGCTCGGGGCCGCGGAGGTGCTGCCCGCCCACCAGTACGCGTTCGCGGATGCCGCGGGGCGTGTACGGGAACTCCTGGACCATCACGAGGACCGGCTGACCGGGCTGCTCGGGCTGCTGGCCACACCGCTGACGCCGTGGGAGCTCGCCGAGCGGATGGAGTGGAACCGGCCCTGGGCCCAGATCCCGCACGGTTCGCGGAACATCGCCGTCTCGGAGGCCGAGGCGCATCTGCGGCGGCTGGTGAAACTGGGGCGCGCGGAGGCGGTGGCGGGGAGCGAGCCGGTGACGTACGTCGCGGTGTGACCACCCGGCGAAAGGGGTCGGGCCATGACGTACGTCGTGGCGTGACCACCCGGCGAAAGGGGCCCACGCCATGAGGTACGTCGCGGTGTGATCACCCGGCGACGGGGGCCCGCGTCGCTACCGGCCCGGAGCCCGTCCGAACCCGCCCGGTAGAGTGTGCGCGTCGTCATCATGCCCGTTCAGGGGGAAGCCGGTGCGAATCCGGCACTGACCACGCAGCCGTGAACCGTCTTCCAGGACGGTGAGTCGGAATGCCCTGTCCGCGGTCGTGACCGGCTCGCGACCACCGGAACCCCGGTGGTCGGCACCGTCGAGGTATACGGGGCCGGAGCCTGGTGCGTGAGCGTGCCTGTGCCCGGACCCCCCGCAGGAGAGGCCCCGCCCGCCATGACCGTACGCCGCAGAGCAGCAACGCTCGCCGCCACCGCCACCGTGCTCTGTGCGGCCGCTGCCCCGGCCGCGATCGCAGCGCCGTCCCCGTCGCCCTCGCCGTCCGCCGCGCTGCCGTCCGGGCTGTACGGCACGAAGGACCCCACCTACGACGGGGTCTGGCGGCAGTCGCTGGCCTTCCTCGCCCAGCGGGTCGAGGGCGTCACGCCCGCCACGGAGTCGGTGGACTGGCTGATCACGCAGCAGTGCTCCAACGGCGCCTACGCCGCGTACCGGCCCGACGTCTCCCAGCCGTGCACCGAGAAGACCGTGCTGGACACCAACGCCACCGCGGCCGCCGTCCAGGCGCTCGTCGAGGTGGGCGGGCACGGGGAGACCGTGAACAACGCGGTCCGCTGGCTGAAGTCCATACAGAACGAGGACGGTGGCTGGGGCTACGCCGCGGGCGCGGCCAGCGACGCCAACTCCACCTCGCTGGTCATCGGCGCCCTCGCCCGGCAGGGCCAGCGGCTCGGTGACATCACCACCCCGGGCGGCAAGACGCCCTACGACCCGCTGCTGGGGCTCGCGATACCGTGCGGCGGCAAGGACGGCGGCGCCTTCGCCTACCAGCCCGACAAGGCCGGGAAGCTCGCCGCCAACGCGGACGCCACCGCGGCCGCCGTGCTCGGCACGATGGGCAAGGCCCTGGCCGTCGGGAACAACCCCTCGTCCAAGGCGCCCAGCTGCCACCCCGGCTCCGGTCTCACGCCCGAGCAGGCCGCCCAGAACGGCGCCCACTTCCTCGCGGACGCGCTCGCCGCCGACGGTCATCTCGACCTGGCACCGATGCCCGGCGCCGCCGACTCCACCCCGCAGCCCGACTTCGGCAACACCGCGGACGCGGTCGTCGCGCTGTCCGCCGCGGGCCACCAGGACAAGACGACCAAGGCCATGACCTGGCTGAAGAAGAACTCCGGGCCCTGGGCCGAGCAGAGCGGCCCCGCCGCGTACGCACAGCTGATCCTGGCCGCGCACGCGACCGGCGCCGACGCCCGCCACTTCGGCGGCGTCGACCTCGTCGACCGGCTGAACGCGACCGGTCCGGCGCCCGCGGCCATCACGACGCCCGACCCGGCCGCCGACACCGGGTACGTCGCCACGGAGAAGGACGAGGTCCACAGCGGGGACGACGTGATCGGCGGTGTGTGGTGGTACATCGGCATCGGTCTCGTCGTCGGTGCGGGCGCCGGCTTCCTGATCAGCGGCCGCCGGAAGAACCGGCAGCTGTGAGGCGGGCGGGAAGGGCCGCCGCTCTCCTGGTGGTCCTGAGCGCCGTCCTGGCCGTGCTCGGCGCGGGGACGGCCCAGGCGGCCGGCTACCGGTACTGGTCGTTCTGGGAGGGCTCCGGCACGGGCTGGACGTACGCGACCCAGGGCCCGTCCCTGGTCCGGCCGGACGACGGCACGGTGCAGGGCTTCCGGTTCGCGGTGAGCGAGGACTCCCAGGACTCTGCGAAACCGCGCCGCTCCCCCGACTTCGCGGAGATCTGCGCGGACACCCCGGCCAAGGACGGCAGCAAGCGGGTCGCGCTGGTCATCGACCCGGGCACGGCGGCGGACGCTCCAACCGGGGAGACACCGCCCGCGCCGCGTACCGCGTGCGCGCAGGTCGACCCGGACGCGAGCACCGCGGAGGCGCTCGCCTCGGTGGCCAAGCCGCTGCGCTACAGCAGCGACGCGCTGCTCTGCGCCATATCCGGGTACCCGGGCTCGGGCTGCGGCGAACAGGTCTCGGGCGACGGGCACGGAACGCCTGCCGCCTCCGCGTCCGCGGCTCCCGCCGAGTCCGCCGCCGGCGGCTCCGGTGGCTCCGGCGGTGGTCCGTCCGCCGGGGTGCTCGTCGGTGTCGGCGCCGTTCTCGTCCTCGGCATCGCCGCGGTCGCACAGGCCCGCCGTCGCCGCGGATGACCGCCCCGACCACCGGCCCGGTCCGGCCGCGCCGCCCGCTGCGCGCCCCCGGGGCGACCCGCGGCAACGCCCTGCCCGCCGGGGCCTGGTGGCTGTGGGCGCTCGGCCTCGCCACTGCCGCGTCCCGGACCACCAATCCGCTGCTGCTCGGGCTGCTGGTGGGGGTGGCGGGCTATGTGGTCGCGGCGCGCCGTACGGACGCGCCGTGGGCCCGTTCGTACGGGGCCTTCATCAAGATCGGGCTGTTCGTCGTCGGTGTGCGGCTGGTCTTCTCCGTCTTTCTCGGTTCGCCGATCCCCGGTACGCATCCGGTGTTCACCCTCCCCGAAGTGCCGCTGCCCGACTGGGCGAAGGGGGTCAGGATCGGTGGCCGGGTCACCGCCGAGCAGTTGCTCTTCGCGCTGTACGACGGGGCGAAGCTGGCCACCCTGCTGATCTGTCTCGGTGCGGCGAACTCGCTCGCCAACCCGGCCCGGCTGCTGAAGTCGCTGCCCGGCGCGCTGTACGAGGCGGGGGTCGCCGTCGTCGTCGCGATGACGTTCGCGCCGAACATGGTCGCCGATGTGGTGCGGCTGCGCACCGCACGGCGGCTGCGGGGCCGTCCGACCGCCGGTATCAAGGCGGTCCTCCAGATCGGGCTCCCGGTCCTGGAGGGCGCGTTGGAGCGGTC
Source organism: Streptomyces sp. NPDC111516 (assembly GCF_055635345.1). Classification (NCBI taxonomy): domain Bacteria; kingdom Bacillati; phylum Actinomycetota; class Actinomycetes; order Kitasatosporales; family Streptomycetaceae; genus Streptomyces; species Streptomyces sp. NPDC111516. The sequence goes on from NZ_JBVKBV010000001.1 coordinate 657,267, forward strand.
GGTCGCGGTGGCGGCCTCGATGGACGCGCGCGGATACGGGCGCAGCGCCCAGGTCCCGCCCGCCGTCCGGCACACCACGAACGTCCTCACGCTCGGCGGGCTGCTCGGGGTGTGCGCGGGTACGTACGGGCTGCTGGCCGCGCAGGGCGCGGTGTACGGCCTGCCGCTGCTCGTCGCCGGGCTGGTCGCCGCGCTGGCCGGGCTGTGGCTCGGCGGGGCCCGCTCGGTCCGTACCCGCTACCGGCCCGACCGGTGGGGTGCGCGTGCCTGGCTGGTGGCGGGTTCGGGGGTCGCCGTGGCCGTGGCGATGATCTGGGCGGGCGAGGTCGACGCGGAGGCGCTGCACCCCGGAGTCGTACCGCTGGCCGCGCCGGTGCTTCCGCTGTGGCCCGCGGCCGCGGCGCTGATCGGGCTGCTGCCCGCGGTGGTGGCGCCCGTGCCGCCGTCGCCGGGCGCCCCGCGTTCCAAGGAGATCCAGTGATCCGGTTCGAGCAGGTCTCGGTGCAGTACGAGGGGACGGAGCGCCCCACCCTCTCCGGGGTCGATCTGACCGTGCCCGAGGGCGAGTTGGTGCTGCTCGTCGGTCCGTCCGGGGTCGGAAAGTCGACGCTGCTGGGCGCCGTCTCCGGTCTCGTACCGCACTTCACCGGCGGCACGCTGCGCGGCCGGGTCACGGTCGACGGGCGCGACACCCGTACCCACAAACCACGTGAACTCGCCGATCTGGTCGGCACGGTGGGCCAGGACCCGCTGTCCCACTTCGTCACCGACACGGTCGAGGACGAGCTGGCGTACGGGATGGAGTCGCTGGGGCTGGCTCCCGACGTGATGCGGCGGCGGGTCGAGGAGACCCTCGACCTGCTGGGTCTGGCCGGGCTGCGCGACCGGCCGATCGCCACGCTCTCCGGCGGCCAGCAGCAGCGGGTCGCGATCGGCTCGGTCCTCACCCCGCACCCGAAGGTCCTGGTCCTCGACGAGCCGACGTCCGCGCTGGACCCGGCGGCGGCCGAGGAGGTCCTCGCCGTGCTGCAACGGCTGGTGCACGACCTGGGCACGACGGTCCTGATGGCGGAGCACCGGCTGGAGCGGGTGGTGCAGTACGCGGACCAGGTCGTCCTGCTGCCGTCGCCGGGCGCCGCACCGGTCATGGGCGCGCCCGCGGACATCATGGCCGTCTCCCCGGTCCACCCGCCGGTCGTCGCACTGGGCCGGCTGGCGGGCTGGGAGCCCCTGCCGCTCTCGGTCCGCGACGCCCGACGCCGGGCGTCGGACCTGCGGGACCTGCTGGCGCGGACACAGCCGGGCGGAGCGGCTGGTGCTATCGGTGTACCCGGGATGCACGAGGCTGCGGGGACGACCGGTGCGGCCGGGATCGCGCTGGCGCCGCTGCCCGCCGTCCCGGCGCCGCGGCGTGGGATGCTCGCCCGGCTGCTGGGCCGCGGCACACCCACCACCGCCGCTTCCGAGCCGGTCGTCGACGCCCCCGCACGGGTCGAGCGGCTCGGCGTACGGCGCGGGCGCGTCGAGGCGCTGCACCGGGTGACGCTCGCCGTCGCCGCCGGCGAGACCGTCGCCCTGATGGGCCGCAACGGTGCGGGCAAATCCACCCTGCTGGCCACGCTCGTCGGCATGGTCGAGCCCACCACGGGCACCGTCCTCGTCGGCGGCCGGGCCCCGCACCGTACGCAGCCGCGCGAGATGGTGCGCCGGGTCGGACTCGTACCGCAGGAACCACGCGATCTGCTGTACGCGGACACGGTCGCCGCCGAGTGCGCCGCGGCCGACGCCGACGCGGGCGCCGCCGCGGGCAGCTGCCGCGCCCTGGTCTCCGAGCTGCTGCCCGGTGTGCCGGACGACACCCATCCCCGTGACCTCTCCGAGGGCCAGCGCCTCGCGCTCGCCCTGGCCGTCGTGCTGACCGCGAGGCCCCCGCTGCTGCTCCTGGACGAGCCGACCCGCGGCCTGGACTACGCGGCGAAGGCCCGGCTGGTCGGGGTGCTCCGCGGCCTCGCGGCCGAGGGCCACGCGATCGTCCTGGCCACGCACGATGTGGAACTCGCCGCCGAGCTGGCGCACCGGGTGGTGATACTCGCCGACGGGGAGACCGTCGCGGACGGGGAGACCCGGCAGGTGGTGGTCTCCTCCCCGGCCTTCGCCCCGCAGACCGCGAAGATCCTCGCCCCGCAGGAGTGGCTGACCGTGGCGCAGGTGCGCGGCGCGCTGGGAGCCGCGTCGTGAGCGGGAACCGGACACGGCCGGTACGGCTCGGGCCGCGCGCGATCGCCGCGCTCGTCCTCATCAGCGCGATCGGCGTGGTCGCGTTCGGCTGGCCGCTGCTGGCCGGTGCCGACTCCGGCCTGGCGCACTCCCAGGACGCGCCGTGGCTGTTCGCCGCGCTGCTGCCGCTGCTGGTCGGCGTGGTCGTCGCGATGATCGCGGACTCCGGCCTCGACGCGAAGGCGGTGGCGATGCTGGGGGTGCTGGCCGCGGTCGGCGCCGCGCTGCGCCCGCTGGGCGCGGGCACGGCGGGGCTGGAACCGATGTTCTTCCTGATGGTGCTGAGCGGCCGGGTGCTGGGGCCCGGCTTCGGCTTCGTGCTCGGCTCGGTGACGATGTTCGCGTCCGCGCTGCTCACCGGTGGAGTGGGGCCGTGGATGCCGTTCCAGATGCTGTCGATGGGCTGGTTCACGATGGGCGCGGGCCTGCTGCCGGGCCCGGACCGGCTGCGCGGGCGGGCCGAGTTGCTGATGCTCGCGGCGTACGGGTTCGTGGCCGCGTTCGCGTACGGCACGGTGATGAACCTGTACGGCTGGACGATCGTGCCCGGGCTCGGCTCGGGGATCTCCTTCCACCCGGGGGACCCGCTGCCGGAGAACCTGGTCCGCTTCCTCGCCTATTGCACGGCCACGTCGCTCGGCTGGGACCTCGGCCGGGCCGTGCTCACCCTGGTGCTGACCCTGGCCATCGGCGCGACGCTGCTGAAGGCGCTGCGCCGGGCCACGCGCCGCGCCGCCTTCGAGGCCCAGGTCGCGTTCGACGCCCCCGGCGAGTAAGAGGAGCTCACAAAATGGGAGTCCGATCAGCTCGCGGCGTCTGGTGCGTGCGATCGCAAGGCGCTGGAAGGTCCTCGGATGGGGTCTCCCCTGCTCTTCAAGAGCTCGGGGAAGGAGCTACCAGGGCATTTCGGCAACGCAGCGAGCGTGCGTGCCAGGCGTCGCGAGCCGGGCGCCCATTTTCGTGAGCTCCTCTAAGGGACACCGCGAAGCCGATGATCGGCGACGCCGCGCTGTTCCCGGAACCCCATGACCTCGCGCGAAGGCACCGACCGCCGGTCGGTACCGGCCGGCACTGGCAAAAATCAGCAAATGACTACTTCCTATAACTTGGCCAACTTAATTACTCGTTGGTCCATCTAGGCGCATTTTGGTCCGCTGTCCGTGCCTGTCGGCCGCCGAAGCGTTGTCACGTACGTGGAACCTCGTGAATTCTGGGATCGGAACACTCTTCTGGCGGAGGCCTTTTGCGCCAGCGACGAACGCATGCGTCTGGCACAGGCTCTGCTGGACGAGGCGCAGGCGGAACGGAGCAGAATGCTCGCGGCGTTCGCCGTCACGGTCGGCGACGACGGCTCGATCGCGGACATGATGGGCCTGAACGAGCGCGAAGTGCGATTGGCGCGACGCACGGTGGGCCGCGGTGACGCGAGGTCCCTCGCCAAGGAGCTCCTGAACCGGGCCCGACAAGCGGCGCAGGAGGTGGCGGACGAACCCCCTTCCGCACCCGAGGTCCCCGTAGCGCATCCGCGCGAAGAGGTGCCCGTCGCACCGCTCGCCGCATCACCGGAAACGCCACCGGTCCCGGCTCCTCCCCCTCCCCTGCTGCCGCCCGCCGAGGTGGACATCCCCGTCGCCTGGTCGCCCAGCATGGACTCCGTGCTGCTGTGGAGCTGGGAGTCCGGTCTCGACGTACAGACGGTCGCCGCCGAACTCGGCCTGGACGTGCGGGCGCTGCTGACGCGCATCCAGGAGCTCGCGAACGACGGACGGCTCACGCTCTCGACCCCGGTCCCCGAGGTGAACCGGTCCGGGCGCCACCGCCGCCAGCACGAAGACGGATACGCCACCCTGTTCGGCCCCACCACCACGTTTCCCACCCACATGCCGTACTGAGCGGCGCCACCGGGTTCAGCGCCGCGCGGCGACCGCGTCGAACCAACGCACGATCTGCGGCCCCGACTTCATGTACGTGGCGTTGTGGCCGGTCGAACCCTGGTCGACCACGGGTGCCCGGACACCGTGCGCGGCCAGATCGGCGGCGCAGTCACGGGCATTGGCGATCGGTACGTCGGTGTCGCCGGACGAGGAGTAGAGGCGTACGGGGACGTCCGGCTTCCAGGCACAGTTGCCGTCCTGGGCGCGTACCGCGGACAGGAGGGCGCCGGCGGGGCGCTGGACCTGCCGGTAGTAGTCGTCGGTGAGCAGTTCCTTCAGCGTCGCGGGCAGCGCCGGGATGATCTGCTCCTCGGTGTGGTTGGTGTCGAAGAGGTCGTCGACGATTCCCGCGTACGGCTCCCGGAACGCCTCGGAGGCGTCCTTGTACAGCGGGTGGAGCCTGTTCTGCGCGGTGAGGAAGTAGGTCATGTAGAAGTTGCCGCTGATGTCGTTGACCCTGCCGTCGAACAGGGCGGGCATCTCGGCGTGCTCGATGTCGTACGGCCCCGAGACGGGGGCGAGGGCGCGGAGCCGGAAGTGCCGGTCGACGCCGTTGCCGAGGGCCCTGCCCAGCGCCATCGCGACCTGGCCGCCCTGGGAGAAGCCGCTGGCGTACACATCGCCGGTGAGCGGGCGGTTCAGGCGCAGCGCGGCGGTGCGGGAGGCCCGCAGCATGTCGACGGAGGCGGTGACGGCGGACTTTGTGTCCATGTACGGGTGGCGGCCCGGGCCCTTGCCGAGGCCCAGGTAGTCGGGGGCGGCGACGGCGCGGCCCGCGGAGGCGTGGAGGTAGGGCGCGAAACGGCCGAAGTCCTCGCCGACGGAGGGTGCGTAGTCGCGGTGGGCCATCGTGCCGTGGGTGTCGGAGACCAGGTCCAGGCGGTGCGGGCCGCCCTTGGGGAGCGCTAGGAGGCCGGTGGCGGTGGTGGGTGCGCCCTGCGGCGTGACGGTGCGGTAGGTGAGGCGGTAGGCGCGCAGGCCGTGCCGGACGCTGTCGGTGCCCATCCCCCCGGAGGCGAGGAAGCGGGCGACATCGGCGCGGTCCAGGTCGGCCACGGGGGTGATGTCCAGCAGGGTGCCTCTGCCGTGCGCTTCGGTCGAGCGGGACGACCCGGTCCCACCGGTGGGCTGCTGGGCGGCGGCCGGTGCGGTGCCGAGTGCGGCCAGGACCACCACGGCTGCGGCCGTCACCCTTCGACGGGCGGCGCGGCGGCGCTTGTGATCGTCCCACGTTCTTGTGTGCGTACGGCTGTTGTTGTCCATGGCCATGAAGCTACGCAGCCGCACGCCGCGCCGGTACCGGCGTGGCCCCCCGACCGGAGGTACACCTGGCAACACCTCCGGTCCGGGGTCCTCCCTGCTGGACGGGCCGCGCGCTCACAGCCGCTGGATGATGGTCCCCGTCGCCAGCGCGCCGCCCGCGCACATCGTGATCAGCGCGAACTCCTTGTCACGGCGCTCCAGTTCGTGCAGGGCCGTGGTGATCAACCGGGCCCCGGTGGCGCCCACCGGGTGGCCGAGCGCGATGGCGCCACCGTTGACGTTGACCTTTTCGAGGTCCTGCTCGAAGACCTGGGCCCAGCTCAACACCACCGAGGCGAAGGCCTCGTTGATCTCGACGATGTCGATGTCCTTGAGCGACATCCCGGCCTTGCCGAGCACCGCGCGGGTCGCGTCGACCGGTCCGTCGAGGTGGAAGTGCGGGTCGGCGCCGACCAGCGCCTGCGCGACGATCCGGGCGCGCGGCTTGAGCTTGAGCGCCCGCGCCATCCGTTTTGACGCCCACATGATCGCGCAGGCGCCGTCGGATATCTGCGAGGAGTTGCCCGCGGTGTGGACCGCGGTGGGCATGACCGGTTTGAGCCGGCCGAGCCCCTCCATCGTGGAATCCCGCAGCCCCTCGTCCCGGTCGACCAGGCGCCACATGCCCTGCCCGGCCGCCTGCTCCTCCTCGGTGGTCGGCACCTGGACCGCGTACGTCTCCCGTTTGAACCGTTCTTCGGCCCAGGCGACGGCCGCCCGCTCCTGCGAGATCAGCCCGAGCGAGTCGACGTTCTCCCGGGTCAGCCCGCGTTTGCGGGCGATGCGTTCGGCGGCCTCGAACTGGTTGGGCAGGTCCACGTTCCACTCGTCGGGCCAGGGCTTGCCCGGTCCGTGCTTGGAGCCGCTGCCCAGCGGCACCCGCGACATGGCCTCGACGCCGCAGCTGATGCCGATGTCGATGACTCCGGCCGCGACCATGTTGGCGACCATGTGGGAGGCCTGCTGCGAGGAGCCGCACTGACAGTCCACGGTGGTGGCGGCGGTCTCGTACGGAAGACCCACGGTGAGCCAGGCGTTGCGGGCCGGGTTCATCGACTGTTCGCCGGCGTGGGTCACCGTGCCGCCGACGATCTGTTCGACGCAGTCGGCGTGGATGCCGGTGCGGCCGAGGAGTTCTCGATAGGTCTCGCCCAGCAGATAGGCGGGATGCAGATTGGCGAGCGCGCCTCCACGCTTTCCGATGGGCGTGCGTACGGCTTCGACGATGACGGGTTCCGCGGCCATGAGCTCGTCCTCTCCTCGCCCTTCCGCAGGGGCGTCCCGGCGCCCGCGGAAGGAATCAGCGCCCCTCCCGGCAAGCTCTGCCCCGGGGCAAACGCTGCCAGTCACGGCACTAGTACGCGTTCTAGTTATCCATGCAGTCTTATGAGGCTTACCCCCGGTACGCAAGGGTCGTGCACGCACCTTGCGCCCACTTCGTGCCTGCTTCACCCACCCTTCACGCAACAGATCGGGCCGCCCCTCTTGCCAGTTGTAGAACTCGTTACTACCTTTCGGGCAACTTCTGATGGGCCGTCAGACACCTTTCGGGCGGCCCTCGGACCGACCTGGAGTTGCCGATGCCCTGCCCCCATCTGCCCGAAGGGTTCGACTTCACCGACCCCGATCTGCTTCAAGCCCGCATACCGCACCCGGAGTTCGCGCAGATGCGGCAAACCGCACCGGTCTGGTGGTGTACCCAGCCGGCCGGTATCTCCGGTTTCGACGACGAGGGCTACTGGGTCGTCACCCGGCACGCGGACGTCAAGTACATCTCCACGCACCCCGAGTTGTTCTCCTCGAACACCAACACCGCGGTCATCCGCTTCAACGAGTCGATCGACCGCGACCAGATCGAGGTCCAGAAGCTGATCATGCTGAACATGGATCCGCCCGAGCACACCCGGGTCCGTCAGATCGTCCAACGGGGTTTCACACCCCGGGCGATCCGCTCCCTGGAGCAGGCTCTGCGCAGTCGCGCCCGCTCGATCGTCGAGACGGCGCTCACCGCGGCCGACGACGACGGCTCCTTCGACTTCGTCACGAACATCGCCGTCGAACTGCCGCTCCAGGCCATCGCCGAACTCATCGGCGTACCGCAGGAGGACCGGTCCAGGATCTTCGACTGGTCCAACAAGATGGCCGCGTACGACGATCCGGAGTACGCGATCACCGAGGAGGTCGGCACCGAGGCGGCCATGGAGATCGTCTCGTACTCGATGAACCTGGCGGCCGCCCGCAAGGAGTGTCCGGCCAAGGACATCGTCTCCCAGCTGGTCGCCGCGGAGGGGCAGGGGAACCTCTCCTCCGACGAGTTCGGCTTCTTCGTGATCCTGCTCGCCGTCGCCGGCAACGAGACCACCCGTAACGCCATCAGTCACGGCATGCACGCCTTCCTCACCCACCCCGACCAGTGGGAGCTCTACAAGAGCGAACGGCCGGAGACGACCGCCGAGGAGATCGTCCGCTGGGCCACCCCCGTGGTCTCCTTCCAGCGGACCGCCACCCAGGATGTCGAACTGGGCGGGCAGCAGATCAAGAAGGGCGACCGGGTCGGGCTGTTCTACTCCTCGGCCAACAACGACCCCGAGGTCTTCGAGAGTCCGGGGACCTTCGACATCTCCCGCGATCCCAACCCGCACCTCGGCTTCGGCGGCGGCGGTCCGCACTTCTGCCTCGGCAAGTCCCTTGCCGTGATGGAGATCAACCTGATCTTCAACGCGATCGCCGATGTGATGCCGGACCTGCGGCTGGTCGGCGACCCGCGGCGGCTGCGCTCGGCGTGGCTCAACGGGATCAAGCAGCTTCAGGTCAGCACCGCCGTCGACGCCCGGCACTGACTCCGCCGGAAGCCGGGAGGCGGAAGCTCAGGACGGCGGGGGCCGGGGGCCTCCTTCGCACGCCCCGGCCCCCGCCGTCCGTACCGGCACACGCCCGCACCCCGTCCGAACCCCCGGTCAAGAAGCGCACAACAGCGCGAGGATCATGGCGGGCATGCACGCCCTGCTCTCCGCCTTCGCCCCCATCTGGATGCTCACCGCGATCGGCTACGCGATCGGCCGCAGCGGTCTCCTCGGGCAGCAGGCGGAGGCCGTGCTCGGCCGGTTCGTCTTCCATGTGGCCATGCCCGCCGCCCTGTTCACCATGGTTTCCGGGGCGCGTCTCGACGCCTTCGCCAACTCCTCGATGGTGGCCTTCGCGGCAGGCACGGCGCTGGTCTGCGGTCTCGGCTTCGTGGTCTCGGGCCGACTGTTCGGCCGGGGCACGGCCGACCGGGCGATCGGCAGCATGGCGTCCGGCTACGTCAACTCCGCCAACCTCGGCATTCCGGTGGCGGTCCAGGTGCTCGGCGACGCGTCGTTCGTCGCTCAGATCATCCTGTTCCAGGTGCTGTTGGTCTCCCCGGTGATCCTGACGCTGCTGGACACGGGATCGGGCGCGGGGCCGCGGCCGGGGGCGGGGGCGGGCTCCGGGAAGGGCCTGGTGTTCCGGCGGATGCTGACCATGCCGGTGCGCAACCCCGTCATCATGGCCTCACTGCTGGGCGTCGTCGTCTCCGCGCTCGGACTGCGACTGCCGCACGCCCTCGCCCACTCCTGTGACGTCCTCGGCGCCGCCGCCGTGCCGACGGCCCTGATCACGCTGGGTCTGTCCCTGAACGTCCGCCCGGCGACCGGTGTTCCGGCGATACGGCGCGCGGAGGGCGGTGAGCACGCGGAGCCCGACTGGGCCGGGGTGCGTACGAAACGTGCGGAGGTCGTGGTGGCCGTCGCGCTCAAGACGCTGGTCCAGCCCCTGATCGCCTTCGTCGTCGGCGGCCCGCTGCTGAGTCTGCCGGACCATCAGCTGCTGGCCGTCGTGCTCTGCTCCGCGCTGCCGACCGCTCAGAACGCCTTCATCTACGCCCAGCAGTACGGCCTGGACACCCGCGTGGCCCGCGACTCCGTGGTGGCCTCGACGGTGGTGTCCATGGCGACGCTGTCCCTCGCCACCTGGGCCCTGGGCACGTCCTCCTGAGCCGTTCGAGTGGCGGCGCCGGGCCGGTGGGCGGATGCTGGTCAGGCGGCGATCCATGCCGAAGGGGTGCCGGAACGGGGGTTTCGTCCCGGCACCCCTTCGGCGCCTGAGAGCCTGTCGGACGACCTACAGGCCCTGATGCTGCTTGCTGCCCACCGCGTCGTCGGCCGGTCTCGGCACCGGCACCGAAACGGCCAGGTCGTCCTGCGGTTTCGCCGCCGCCGGCACGGTCGGCAACCGCAGTCTCCGGGGCCCCGACAGAACGTGGGTCAGCCCGAAGCCGAGCGCGACGACAGCCGCACCGCCCACCGCGTCCAGCACCCAGTGATTGGCCGTGGCGATGATCGCGGAGACCGTGAACAGCGGGTGCAGCAGCCCCAGCGCCTTCATCCACGGCTTCGGGGCCAGCATGACGATGACCACACCGCACCAGAGCGACCAGCCGAAATGCAGCGAAGGCATCGCCGCGTACTGATTGGTCATCGCGGTCAGCGTCCCGTAGTCCGGCTTCGCGAAGTCCTGGACGCCATGGACCGTGTCGATGAAACCCAGCCCAGGCATCAACCGGGGCGGGGCCAGCGGGTAGAGCCAGAAGCCGATCAGCGCGAGAAGCGTGGCGAAGCCTATGGAGCTGCGGACCCAGCGGTAGTCGGCGGGGCGTCGTACGTACAGCACACCGAGGATCGCCAACGGCACGATGAAGTGGAACGTCGAGTAGTAGTAGTCGAAGAACTCCTTCAGCCAGGCGACCTCGACGACCGCGTGGTTGACCCAGTGCTCGATGTCGATGTGCAGCCACTGTTCGAGGGAGTGGATCTGACGGCCGTGGTGTTCGGCCGTGGCGCGGCCCGCCGTCGCCGCGAGCCTGACCTGCGCGTACGCGGAGTACACGACCCTGATCAGGAGCAGTTCCAGCAGCAGGTTGGGCCGGCTGAGCACCCGCCGCCAGAACGGCAACAGGGGAACGCGGCGCCAACGGGCCGGAGCCGGGACCGCGTAGTCGGTCGGGATCGGCCGCTGCCAGTACGGCGACGTGCGCGGCAGGAACGGCACCGCGCAGGCCGCGCCGAGTGCCGCGATCAGCAGCACGTTGTCGCGCAGGGGGAAGACCACCGCCACGTTCGGCAGCAGCATCGTCCCCGGCAGCGTGATCACGAGCACCACGACCGCCGGCCACACCAGCCGGTCGGAGGCCCGCTTGCCGACCCGGCCGACCACGGCGAGCAGCACCCACAGCAGTTGGTGCTGCCAGGCGGTCGGCGAGACGGCGACGGCGACGCAACCGGTCACGGCGACGGCGAGCAGTAGCTGCCCGTCGCGGGCGTACCGTACGGCGCGGCGGAGCCCGAGGCAGCAGACGACGGCCGCCAGCACCGCGAGCAGCACGATTTCGAGCGGGCCCGCCAGACCGAACCGGAGCAGCGCGCCGTGCAGGGACTGATTGGCCAGGCTGTCCGGATTGTCACCGAGCCCGGCGCCCGCGACATGGTGCACCCAGTAGGTCCACGAGTCGCTCGGCATCGCGGCCCAGGCCAGGGCGGTGCAGGCGGCGAATGTGGTGCCGCCGGTCACCGCGGCCCGCCGGCGGCCGGTGAGCCAGAGCAGGACCGCGAAGAGCAGCGCAGTCGGCTGGAGCGCGGCCGCGATCCCGATCAAAAGGCCCGAGGCGCGTTCCCCGCGGACCGCGAAACAGGCCAGCAGCACCAGCAGAACCGGCAGGATGCTGGTCTGCCCCAGGTGGAACGCGTTACGGACCGGCAGGGACACCATCAGCAGGCTGATCGCGACCGGGGCGGCCAGCAGTGAGGTGCGGCGGGTGACCGGACCCGGCAGCGCGCGGGCGGCGGCGATGCCCAGTGCGGCGACGAGCAGCAGCGAACCGAAGGTCCAGGCGACGCCCAGGCTCTGTTCCGCCGTCCGGGTCAGTGGCTTCAGCACGAGCCCGGCGAACGGGGTGCCGGTGAACCGGTCGCTGTCGTACAGCGAGCCCGTCACATGCAGGACACCATTCTCACCGATCCAGGTCTCCAGATCGGTGAGCCGTTCCCCCGGCGGCTGCCGCAGCACCACCGCCATCTGCCGGACGGCCAGTGCGGCCACAACCAGCCAGAGCAGGGCCCGGGCAACCCCGGTCCTCGCCCCCGTCGCCGCGTCTCCGCGCACACTGTGCTCCGCGTTCGCCACGCTGCGCCGACCCTCCCGCCGTTCCTGTGCCCGTCCCCGGACCTGGACGTGCTGTGAAACCTTCGCATTGCGCTATGGGATAGACACAATCAACCCCCTCTTCGCCTGACTGTCATCCTCCTTTTCTCGAAAGAATGACCGAAAATTCGCTCGTACTGGACCGGTCCGGCCCACTCCCCCGGCCGGGTCCGGAACCGGAACCGGAACCGGATCAGTGGGGTCCACGGTCCCCGGGTGCTGCGGTCCGACGGCACCAGCCGGTGGCGACCGCAAACTAAGACCGACCGGCAAATTTGTTCGCTCCTCCGATCATGCTCAAGTCACAATGACCGGCATGACCTGGACCGTGACCCCCGAACCCTTCGACTCCCCCGATGCGGCGCTGCTGCGCCGGGACTACTACGACGAGGTCGCCAGTCGCTACTGGGGGCGCCCCGCGACCGCCGAGGAGATCGACGAGGGGCTCACCGACGACGGCGCCGACCGGCTCGTTCCGCCCACCGGCCGGTTCGTCGTCGGCCGGTTCGAGGGGAAACCGGCGGCCTGCGCCGGGCTGTTGGTGGTGGACGCGGACATCGCGGAGCTGACCCGGGTGTTCGTACGCCCCGAATACCGCGGTACGGGCGGCGGCGGGCTGCTCCTGACAGCCGTCGAGAGCGCGGCGCGCGCCTTCGGAGTACGCACGGTCAGGCTCGACACCCGCAACGACCTCGTCGAGGCACGGGGGCTGTACGCCAAGCACGGCTATCGGGAGGTCCCGGCGTTCCACCAGCGGCAGTACGCGGAGCACTGGTTCGCCAAGGAGCTTTAGGTCTATCGCTCCGGGGACCGTTGGAGCGCTGGGAGCACCGGAATTCCTCACAGCTCCAGGAACCCCAGGAATCCCCGGCAGCCTCAGCGACCCCAGGCGCCGTCCACCGATCGGCTCACGCCGGGTCCGGCCGCGTGGTCCCGCTTCGGCTCGGGGCAGTGGGGCCGTTCCTTGGTCGACCCGCTCGTCTCGGCGGTCAGCTCCGCCACGAGCCGGACCAGGTCGGTCGGCCGTTCCGGCCTCCACCAGTCGCCCAGCAGCTCGGCCATCGAATCCTCACGGGCCTTCGCCAGGTTCACCACGACTTCCTCACCGGTCTCGGTGAGCACCAGCTGTATCCCCTCGCGCCGGACCAGTCCGCGTACCTCCAGCTGACGTGCCGCTTCGCTGATCACCCGCAGCAGAACCGGGGTGACGTCGGCGAGCATGGACGGTTCGACCGTGCCGTGCCGCCTTGTGCGCAGCAGCATCCAGCTCGCCGCGGGCAGCAGGTCGTACCCCGCCCTCTTGGTGATCTTCACGTAGACCTCGCGGCGGCCTTCTCGGGTGGCGAGCACCGAGAGGGCCCGGGCGCATTCGTCGTACGAGGACCGCTCGACCGGGTTCGTCGCCAGGGTCTCGGTGGGCTCCGGTGCGGTCACCGAGCCGCGCAGTCTGTCCTCCTTGAGGAACCAGGCGAAGGCGAAGGCGACCACCACGACGGGTGCCGCGTACAGGAACACATCGGTGATCGAGGTCGAGAATGCATGGAGCACCAACGGCCGTAGCGTGGGCGGAAGTTTGCCGATGGCGCGCGGGTCAGCAGCCAGCGCCGAGGCGCCGACCCCGGGAGGCGGGGTGCGGTCGGCCAGCACCGCGGTCAGTTTGCCGATGAGCCGGTTGGTGAAGATCGTACCGAAGACGGCAACGCCGAACGAGGCGCCGATGGAGCGGAAGAAGGTGGCTCCGGACGTCGCGACGCCGAGATCCTCGTATGTGACGGCGTTCTGCACGACCAGCACCAGGACCTGCATCACCAGGCCGAGCCCGGCCCCGAAGACGAAGAAGTAGGCGCTCATCCTCCCGGTGCTGCTGGTCTCCGTGAGCCGGTGCAGGAGCAGCAGTCCGATCGCGGTGATGCCGGTGCCCACGACCGGGAAGACCTTCCAGCGGCCGGTGCGGCTGACGATCTGCCCGGACGCGGTCGAGGTGAGGAGCAGGCCGGCCACCATGGGGAGCATGTGCACACCGGACATCGTCGGCGTGATGCCGTGCACCACCTGCAAGAAGGTCGGCAGATAGGTCATCGCGCCGAACATCGCGAAACCGACCACGAAGCTGATGACGGCGACGAGGCTGAAGGTCCTGATCCGGAACAGCTTCAGCGGAATGACGGGCTCCGCGGCACGGCGCTCCACCTGCACGAAGGCGATCAGCAGCAGCACGCTCAGCACTGCGAGACCGATGATCTGCGCCGAGCCCCAGGCCCAGGTGGTGCCGCCGAGCGAGGCGGCGAGGACGAGGCAGGTGGCGACGGAGGCGATGAGGAAGGTGCCGAGGTAGTCGATGGTGTGTTTCGTACGGTGGACCGGGATGTGCAGGACTGCGGCGATCACGAGGAGCGCGACAACGCCGATCGGCAGGTTGATGTAGAAGACCCAGCGCCAGCTGAGGTGTTCGGTGAAGAAGCCGCCGAGGAGCGGCCCGAGGACGCTCGTCGTACCGAAGACCGCACCGAACAGGCCCTGGTACTTGCCTCGTTCGCGCGGCACGACGATATCGCCGACGATCGCCATCGAGAGCACCATGAGGCCGCCGCCGCCGAGGCCCTGAAGAGCGCGGAAGCCGATGAGCTGCGGCATGTTCTGCGCGACGCCGCAGAGCGCCGAGCCGATGAGGAAGATGACGATGGCGGCCTGGAAGAACTTCTTGCGCCCGTACTGGTCGCCGAGCTTGCCCCAGAGCGGGGTCGCGGCGGTCGACGCCAGCAGGTAGGCCGTGACCACCCAGGAGAGGTGTTCCAGACCGCCGAGATCGCTGACGATGGTCGGCAGCGCGGTGGAGACGATGGTCTGGTCGAGTGCTGCCAGAAGCATGCCGAGGAGCAGCGCGCCGATGGCCACCATGATCGAACGCGTGGAGCGGTCCTCACCGGAGGCCGGGGCCGGGGCTGGGGGGCTCGGATGCTGGGCCATGGAACATCTCCTCGGGTCCGCTACATCCCCATCCTGGCCGTTCCGCACGGTTATGGCCTGCCGAACGGTACCGGGGAACCGGCCCGGGACCTCCGGGGCTGCGGCGACCTGCGGGGACACCCCGCCCTACGACCGCGACCCACCCGGATTGGCATTCCCGGACAGGTCTTTGTATCGTGATGGAACAAAGTAGCCTCCGCCCGCCACTCCCTGACCGGTGGGCGAGGCTGCTTGTTTCTCTTTCCTGCGACATGCCCCCTTCCCTCGAATTCGCTCGGCCTCTTCCCCTTTCCTGCGTCTTCCCCCCGCTCTGGAGCCCGCCCATGCCGGCCACCGTCCTCGCAGCTCGCGCCCTCCTTCTGGACATGGATGGCACCCTCGTGAACTCCGACGCCGTCGTGGAGCGCTGCTGGCGGCGTTGGGCGCTGCGGGAGGGGCTGGACCCACAGGCCGCACTCAAGGTGGTTCACGGGCGGCAGGGGTACGCCACGATGGCGGTGCTCCTCCCGGACCGTCCGATGGAGCAGAACTACGCGGACAACCGGGTGATGCTCGCCGAGGAGACCGCCGACACCGACGGCGTCGTCCCGGTCGTCGGCGCGCCCGCTTTCATGGACGCGATCGCGGCGCTCCCGCACGCCCTGGTCACCTCGGCCGACGCCGCGCTGGCCCGGACCCGGATGAGCGCGTCCGGGCTGCGGATGCCCGCCACCCGCGTGACCGCCGAGAGCGTCGGCGCCAGCAAGCCGGACCCCGAGGGCTTCCTCAAGGGGGCCGCCGAGTTGGGCTTCGCCCCGGCGGACTGCGTCGTCTTCGAGGACTCGGAGGCGGGAATCACGGCCGGCCGGGCGGCGGGCATGCGCGTCGTGGGTGTCGGCCCGCGGGCCGCGGCGCTCTCCCCCGACGCACATGTCGAGGACCTGACGCAGCTCCGGGTGGAAGCGGCGGCCGACGGTTCGATCCGGCTGCACATCAGCGCGCGATAGCCACCCTTCGGCCGCCCCCGGCCTCGGCGCGGCCGGCCCCGCGGGTCTCAGCTCAGCTCCTCTCAGTCCCGGTGCAGCCACCCCCGTGCCACCAGTTCGAGCATGACGGCGACGGCCACCGCCTGTACGGCCATCAGCGCCACCAGCACGAACAGCTGTACGGCCCCCGCCTGCACCGGTGAGGCGCCGCCGAGCAGCATGCCCACGAAGGCGCCCGGCAACGTGACGAGCCCCACCGTCCGCGTCTGATCGAGCCCCGGCAACAGCGCGTCCGCCGCCGCGGGCCGCGCGATCTCCAGCCTCGCGTCACGGTCGAGCAGCCCGAGCGCCATACCCGCCTCCACCTCCCCCCGCCGGGTCGTCAACTCGTCCAGTGCCCGCCGCCCACCGAGCACGGTCGCGGTCAGCGCGCCCCCGATGAGGATGCCGGTCACCGGGATCAGCGCTATGCCCCGGACCTGGACGAGTCCGGTGAGCAGCAGCAGGACGATCACCGGCACGACCCCCGCCCCGATCGGCACGGCCGCCCACCACCAGGTGCGATTACGGGTGATCCGGCGGCCCGCGGTCCGCACCGCGACGGCGTACATCAGCGCCACGAACCCGAGCAGCGGCGGCAGCGAACGGACCACCCAGCCGATGAGCAGGGAGACCGCGGCGAGCTGGACCGCGGCCCGCAGCCCGGCCAGCAGGATCTCGCGCCACCGTCCGAGCGAGGCCAGCGCGGCGGCGGCTGCCGCCGCCGCGAGCAGCAGGGCGAGAACGACCCCGAGCGTGATGTCGACCGGAAGCAGCACGCCACAACTCTACGGCCGACCCGACCCGGGCCACGGGCACTAACCGGCCCGCCCCACAAGCAGATTGCCGTCCCGTCAGCACGCACGCCCGCGCAGATGCGGACGTACACCCCCATGCTCCAGTCCTGTCGGCCAGAACCCTTGATGTGACGTGCTCATGTCGCCACTCTGTTACCTGGCGCCCACCCCACGGAAACCTGGCGCCGCCACGATGGCCGGGCCCCATAGGTCACCCGTCCAAGGTCCCCCCACGTCAAGGGAGTTCGCATGTCAGGTGTCTACGCGCGTCGCATTGCTGTCGTCGCCGCATCCGCCGCCCTCGCCGCAACCACCGGGCTGCTCACCGCACCCACCGCCCAGGCAGCCATGCCCACCCCGGTGTCGGCATCGACCGCCCGCACCTATCTGAGCCAGCTGACCGTCTCCGCGGAGGGCTCGTCGACCGGTTACAGCCGCGACAAGTTCCCGCACTGGATCACCCAGTCGGGCACCTGCAACACCCGCGAGGTCGTCCTCAAGCGCGACGGTGCGAATGTGCAACAGGACTCCAGCTGCGCGGCCGTCAGCGGCAGTTGGTACTCGGAGTACGACGGCGCCACCTGGACCGCCGCCTCCGATGTGGACATCGACCACATGGTCCCGCTCGCCGAAGCCTGGCGATCGGGCGCCAGCAGCTGGACCACCGCACAACGGCAGGCGTACGCCAATGACTTGACGCGCCCCCAGCTCATCGCGGTCACGGACAATGTCAACCAGTCCAAGGGCGACAAGGACCCGGCCGCTTGGCTGCCCCCGCGCACCGCGTACCGCTGCACGTACGTGCGCGCCTGGGTGCACGTGAAGCACTACTACAACCTCACGGTCGACTCGGCCGAGAAGAGCGCCCTGCAGTCCGTCCTCAACGGCTGCTGAACCCACCACCCCTCCCTCGTCGCCCCACACCGTACGGAGCCGTGCACGCCGCACGGCTCCGTACGCCCACCCGGGAAGGCGCGGGGACGGCGTGGGCGGGGAGCCGCGCAGGACCGGCCCGTCCGCCCACGGGCCGATCCGCACGTCGCCTACGCCCGGAACCCGGCCTTCCCATTTCCGGGCGTACGTGAGCTTCCCAACATCATCCGTATTTATGGATCACCGGAAGAACGGCAGGCGTACGCTGTACAGCTGGCCCTGCCGCTCCTGCCGCTCCCCTGCGACGTCGCGGCGTTGTTCCGGATCGGGGAGTAGTAGGTGCTTGAGAGTATGGGCGCGCTGACCGGCAGCCCATGGATCTACGCCGTGGTCGCCCTCTCGGTGCTCCTGGACGTCTTTCTGCCCGTGCTGCCCAGCGGAGTCCTGGTGATCGCCGCAGCCACGGGAGTCGCCGCCGGTTCGACGACCGTGGCGGGCACCGCTTCCGCGACAAACGCCGCCGAGCAGGTGCCCCAGGCGCCCTCGCTCCTCGCGCTGATCCTGTGCGCGGCCACCGCCTCGGTCCTCGGCGACCTCGTCGCGTACCGGCTGGCCTGGCGCGGCGGCGAACGCCTGGACCGGGCCATCGCCCGTTCCCGCCGCCTCACCTCGGCACAGGAACGCCTCGGCACCGCCCTCGCCCGGGGCGGCGGCATCCTCGTCATCATTGCCCGCTTCGCCCCGGCCGGCCGCTCGGTCGTCTCCCTGGGCGCGGGCGCCGCGCATCGCAAGGTGAAGGAGTTCCTGCCCTGGTCGGCGCTGGCGGGCGTGGCCTGGGCCGGTTACAGCGTGGGCCTCGGCTATGTCGGTGGCCAGTGGCTCGGCGCGACCTGGGTGGGTACGGCCGTCTCGGTCCTCGCCCTGTTCGTGGCGGGCGCCCTCGCCGCGTACGTCATGCGCCGCCCGGCAGCCGAGGCGGCCGCCCGGACAGCGGCGACCGCGAAGGCCACTACGGCGTCCTGACCGCACCCCGTATCTCCAGACCGTCCAGCAGTCTGGCGGTCGCCTCGGCGATCTCGTCGACGGCCCGGTCGAACACTTCCTGATTGTGCGCGGCCGGGGCACGGAAGCCGGACACCTTGCGTACGAATTGCAGGGCGGCGGCCCGGATCTCCTCCTCGGTGGCCTCTTCGGGGAGGGCGGGCGGTCGAAGGGTCTTGATGCTGCGGCACATGACCCCAGTGTGACCCGCCCCACTGACAACGGCCGAGGGCACTTCTGCCCGCCGGGCACCACACCACGTCAGCCCCTCACGTAGATCACTCGGCCGCTCACCCCTCACCGGTCCGTTCGACGGCGGGGATCTCGTACGCACCGTCGAGGATCTCCTGCCCCGGTACGTAGAGCCTGAGCACCATCCGGAACTCCCCGCCGGGCGAGGGCAGCCAGTTCGCCGCCGCGGCCGGGCCGGCCGGACGCTCCCTCCCGATGTGAAGCGTCAGCGACCCGTCCTCGTCGTACACCAGACCCGGGGTGCGATCACCGATCGAGGACCGCTCGGCCGGTTTCCCGGCGAGGCGGTGGCCCTGCGTGCCGTACACGGCCATGGACCAGAACGCCCCTACCGGGGGCTGCCGCTCGAAGCGCAGTACGTAGGAGTGGGCGCCGTTCAGCTGCTCACCGTCGGCGTCACGGAAAGCGCGGGCGTACACCGCCTCGTAGCCGTGACTCCCCCACAGCGCGTTCCGTGCCGCCACCGCCCTGGTCAGGTAGGAGGCCTCCCGGTCCGCGATCCGCCACTGCGGGGAGTCGATGGTCCCGACCCCGTGCCGGTCGAGGTTGTAGTCGAAGAGATGCGGGTCCAGCTCCCAGCCCCCGTCCGCCACCGGGGGCCGGCTCGCCTCCGCCACCCGCGCCCTGCCCCGTACCAGGCCCTCGCTCAGTGCGTGCACGAGTCCGGGGCCGGCGGACACGTACGGCGACGGCCCCTCCTCCAGCAGCCCCAGCGGCTGGAACCGGTCCTGATACGCCTGGTCGGCCGCGGACGGCGGGAAGTCGGCCATCCACACCCTGAGCTGCTCGAAGAAGCGCAGCGACTCCGGAACGTCGGGGTCGGGCGCGGGCAACCCCGTTCGGTGGGTACCGGCTCCGACATGCGTGAGGGCGAGCCGTGCCTGAAACGCGCGGCCCCGCTCCATGTCGTCCGGTCCGTCGCAGGCCTCGCGTCCGATGACGGAGACGACGGAGGTCGGTGCATCGATCACCCCGCGCACCCCGTCGGGCACACTGCCCGCCCAGCCGGGCGGTACGACGAGCCAGTCCCCGGCCTCCGTACCGGTGGCACGGCGGCCGACGTACGCGAAGTTGTTGGTCCAGGCGTCCACGAACTGCAGCACGTAGTACGCACCGTCCGCGTCGGGGACATGGAGGAGAACCGGACCACCGGAGAGGTCGAGATGGGCGAGGGAGTGGACCGTGTCGTCGTCACCGACCGGCACGAAGTGCGCGTCGGGGGTCACCGGCTGACCGGCATGCGCGAAGTGGTTGAAGGGAGTGGGCGGCAACGAGCCGAAGCCCGTCTGCATGAAGTCCTCGACCGTCGACAGGTCGTGGACCAGCGGACAGCCGTAGACGTACGCCTCGGCGGCAAGAGCGACGAGTTCTTCCGCGTTCTCCTCCGGCACCGCAACCCTCTCCGTCTCCCCCACGGCCCTCTCCTTCACGCGCCCGCTCCTCAGATGACCGCCTTCGCGGTCGCCGTGCACAGCGCCCAGATCACGAACGCGTCGATGGCGACGGAGACGATCGCCCAGACCGGCTGGTACGGCAGCCAGATGAAGTTGACGATCAGGCTGATGCAGGCAAGTGCCACACCCGTGGCACGAGCCCAGACCGCGCCTCTGAGAATGCCCCAGCCGACGCATCCGAGCACGATGCCGAGGACGAGGTGGATCCATCCCCATGTGGTCACATCGAACTGGAACGTGTAGTTCCTGACGTGCGCGTAGACGTCGTCGGTGGCGATACCGGTGATGCCCTTGATCACTCCGAGGACGCCGTCGACGAGGAGCAGCACGCCGGCGAACATGACTCCACCGGCTGCCCAGGGGTTCATGTCCCCCTGATCGACGGTACGGGCCGGGCCGGACGCGGGCGCTGAGTGTGCCATGGAAACTCCTGGGCCGGATCGGGAATGCAAGACAGAACCGACCCTGCGTGGCGCCTTCCCGGGCGTCCACCCGGACGCACCCGAACGGGTGACGCGCCGAGAGGCGCCTTCCTTGAGTCTCCCGTAGGGGGAGGCGTGAGAGTGGGGGCATGAACGGCGAAGCGCTCTGCTCGATCGGTGACCTGGCCCGGCGCACCGGGCTGACGGTCAAGACCATCCGGTTCTACGCCGACCACGGGATCGTGCCGCCGACCGACCGCACCCCGGCCGGCTACCGCCTCTACGGGATCGACGCCGTGGCACGCCTGGAACTGGTGCGTACGCTGCGCGACCTGGGGCTCGACCTGGCCACGATCCGGAAGGTCGTGGACCGGGAGCTCTCGCTCCCCGAGGTCGCCGCAGCGCACGCCGAGGCACTCACGACGCAGATCCGCACGCTGCGCATGCGGCGCGCGGTGCTCACGACGGTAGCCAGACGCGGGTCCACACCCGAGGAGATGGATCTCATGCACAGACTGGCCAGGCTCTCCGAGAACGAACGTCGACGCCTGATCGACGATTTCCTCGACGCCGCGTTCGGGGGCCTGAACACCGACCCCGGAATCAGCGGAATCATGCGCTCGATGACCCCGGAACTGCCCGACGACCCCGACACCGAACAGGTCGAGGCATGGGTCGAACTGGCCGAGCTGTCCCAGGACCCGGACTTCCGCACCGTCGTACGCCACCTGGCCGAGCACCACGCGACGGATCGCCCACCGGGCGGCACGACCGGCCCGCGCCGCGACCCCGCCGCAATGGTCCGCGACCACGTCGCCCCGGCCCTGGCAGCCGGCATCACCCCGGCCTCGCGCCGGGCGGATCCGATGGTCGAGGCGGTCATGACCCAGTACGCGAGCGATGTCGGTCTCCCCGACGACACCGGCCTCCGCCACCGGCTGCTGACCCTGCTGGAAACCGCGAACGACCCTCGCCGCCTGCGGTACGTACAACTGCTCGCGGTAATCAACGCCTGGCCTCCCCCGGACGATCCGACACCGGCCCTCGCCTGGTTCGCCGAGGCGTTGCGCACCCGGGCGGCCCGGCACCTCTGATGCGGCGGCAACGGGTCGAACCTAGACTGACAAAGGCCCGAAAAGTCCTGAATACGTGAATAAAGGAGATATTCACCATGGCCAAGCGAGGAAACAAGCGGCGCGGCCGCAAGAAGAAGAACGCCAATCACGGCAAGCGCCCCAACGCCTGATCCGACCGATCACCGAGTCCGCCGCGGCCGTGGAAGTACATCACCTGCGGTGCGCCCCGCTGTGAAGCAGCCGATGCGGCGCATGCCGATGGCTTCGAGGAGCCGACGCGAGCGGAGGTCGGCCTCTTGAGTGACCGCGACGACGGACGGGGCGTCCGAGGGAATGTTGTCCCACGCCCGGTCGGGGATCGCGGTCACGGCTTCGCGGGTGTTTGCGTGACCCCAGCGCTCGGGCAGGAAGGGGTAGGACACCTCCCGGCGGCCCAGGAACCGGGATTCCGGATCGATTGATACAGAGCCCACCACGGTCGCCGTGTCGCGCGTGACCACCGCGAATGCGTGGGGACGCAACGCGAAGTTCCGCCGGTGTACCGGGAGCCTCTCTTCGTCGACGGGCCCTCCCACCTCATCAACCGGGGCCAACAGGCCGGTGTCACCGCGATCGCCGTCGAAGACCTCGACTTCACCACCGGGAAGACCCGCGAGAAGCACGGTCGCAGGAAACGGTTCCGCCAACTCGTCTCCGGCGTCCCGACCGGCCGGCTCAAGGCCCGGCTCGTCTCCATGGCCGCCGAACACGACCTGCGCATTCATCGCGGTCGACCCCGCCCACACCTCCCTGTGGCCTCTCTGTGGGACGCCCGGCATCGTGCGGGGCATCGGACTGCCCAGGCCCCACCGGCACCCGGGGGCGTGAGGGAACCCGCCCACCCGCAACGGACCACGCCCCACGAGACGTGCCACCGGACGGGAAGAGAAAGCGGCAACCCAGCGCATCCAACACCGTTCGGGATGCGACCAGAACGCACCAGTGGGTCCAAGGCTCACTCATGCACACTGGTTAGGAGCGGTATGAACTCCTGAACGCCGGTCGTTCCTCCGGAACGGCTGGCGTTCGCACGGGCGTTGACGAACGGCACGAAGTACACGGTCGCGGCGGCGGGTTCGACGTGGCGTGCTCCGTACTTCTGAGTGGAGAAGGTGAAGTCGATCGACGGGGTCGCCAACAGGTTTGACGGCACGTCCCGGAACGTCGCGTACACCTCAGGGTGAAAGGAAGAACCACATGGCACAGCCCCTGACTGCAGCTCAGGTCATATCCGCTTTGCGAGCGGAAGGCGTGCGCATCGTCGAAGTCGGTAACTGGCGTACACACAACCGGAACTCGAAGGGGCCGTGGGGTCCGGTCCACGGGTCGATCGTGCACCACACGGTCACCAAGGGCACCGCCTCCACTGTCCGCATCGTCCGCGACGGCTACGCAGACCTGCCCGGTCCTCTGTGCCACGGGATGATCGCGAAGGACGGTCGGGTGCACATGGTCGGCTGGGGCCGCGCCAACCACGCCGGCGGCGGCGACCCGCGTGTGCTGGAGCAGGTCATCGCCGAGTCCTACGGCACCCGTCCGACCCCGCCCACGAAGGGCAACGCGAACGGCATCGACGGTAATGCCCGCTTCTACGGCTGGGAGTGCGAAAACCTCGGCGACGGCAAAGATCCCTGGCCCAAGGCGCAGTACCAGACGATTGTCCGCGTCCAGGCCGCGCTGTGCCGGGCTCACGGCTGGTCGGCGAAAAGCGTGATCGGCCACCTGGAGTGGAGCGCGGACAAGGTCGACCCCCGCGGCTTCACGATGGTCCGGCTCCGGGCCGATGTGGCCGAGCGGCTGAAGCATCCCGCGAGCTGGAACCCCGGCTCCGACCAAGAGGAGGACCCCATGGCGGGGATCACCAAGAAGGACATCTTCGACGCCGTATGGAAGACGGACGCGATCGGCGGACCCTCCGACGCGGCGGACCACGAAACGAATCCGACGTGGCAACCGCAGAGCATCCTCAAGGACATGCAGGCTCGCATCCGGCGCATGGACAAGACCCTGGCCGCCCAGTCCGCCGCGATCACCGCACTCGTGGGCCAGGTCGGCACGGGTGCGGACACCGAGACCATCGTCGCCGCGGTCCAGGCCGCCATCAAGGACGCCGTGATCACCGTCGACATCCATTCGGAGGAGGCCTGACCACGGCCGCGCGTCGCCGGGCACCACGCACCCCAGGGCGGTGAGCAAGCCACGCGGCGACCTCACCCAGCGGCCGTCCGGCGCACTGCCGGACGGCCCCGGGCTGCCACCCGGGCTCCGGAAGTCGCTGGAGGTCATGCTGCTTCTCGTGTCGCCCTTCATCGGTCAGGCGACCGACCGTTAGGCTCGCGTCGCCACAAAGGTCCCGATCTTCACGGAGGGCAGCACGACGGGGATCAATCGAGAGCGCCTCGTCAGAACGCTGACGTTCTGGCTGCGGCCTGCCTTCGCGTTGCGGGTCATCAACCGGTTTCAGAAGATCGTGGGTTTCGACCGCTCGCTGGCCCTGGCGTCCAGCGCCTTGACGGCATTGGTCCCGCTCTCCATCCTCCTTGGCGCTGTCTTGAGCAACTTCGTGCGCTACGACGCCGCAGAGCGGATCATCAGGCGCTACAACCTCACCGGAGCAGGCGCCACGGCGGTCAGTTCGCTGTTCTCTCCCACCGAAGCGACCAGCGCAAGCGTGGGCATCTTCGGGGTCGTGTTTCTGACGATCTCGGTGCTGAGTTTCGCGCGAGCCGCACAGCGACTCTTCGAACAGACTTGGGAACTCAAGCCCCTCAGTGTGCGCAACACGCGCAACGGCTTGTGGTGGATCCTCACCCTCGGTGGCTACGTAGTGGTCGCCACGTTCCTCTCCGCGCTCCTCGGCGGGGGCCCGCTGGGTCTCGCCGCCTCGGTGTGTGGGGTACTGGTGACCGCCGCGTTCCTCGCCTGGAGCGGCCGGATCCTGTCGGCGAAGCGGATCAGCTGGCCGGACCTGCTTCCCTTCGGTGTCACCGGCGCCGTCCTGACGGCGGCCTATTCAGTGGGCGCAACCATCTACATGCCGCGTCTCTTCAACACCTCCGCAGCACGCTACGGGGTGGTCGGTGCTGTCTTCGCGATGATTTCCGCCCTCTTCGCAGCCATGCTCGTCCTGGTTGCATCGGCGGCACTGGGACGAGAAGTACGAGACGAGCTCACCCGGATCCGCCAGGGCCACCGCCCTTCCGACCATGAGGTCCGCCGGCAGTGGGACAGCGTGGTCGAGCAGACTCGGTCCCGGTGGCGCACGGCACGGGAACAGGTCTCTCATCGTCGGACCAAGGGCTCGAACCATTGATGGGCACGGCCGGCCACCGCCCGAAACGGCCGAAGGGGCCAGCCCGCCCGGCCGCGATCCTGCGACCGTTCCCAGGCACGTGCTGTTGACTTGCCGCATCTCGTGGCGAACTGCCGGCACTGCGGTCACTGAGGGCTGTCGGCCCGTCCGGGGCTGGGGGCCGGCACCGGTTGCTGATAGCCGCTGTGGTTGCGGTGCTTCTCTGCTGTACTGCTGGCCGTGGGGATGGACCGATGCGGGGTGGTGGAACCGTGAGTACAGGCAACCGCGGAGTGCTGGGAGTCGTGGGTACGGCGGCCGATGGAGTCGAGCAACTACGCACCGGCCTGGTCGAGCCGGCGATCGCCCTCGGCTGGCAGGTAGCCGTGACCCTGACCCCGAATGCCGGCCAATGGCTGAGGGCGACCGGTGAACTGGACCGACTGGAAGCCGTGACCGGCCTGCCGGTCCGGGATACGCCTCGCCTACCGACCGAGGCTCGCCCACACCCGGTCGCCAACTGCTACGTCGTCGCCCCCGCAAGCGCGAACTACGTTGCCAAGCTTGCGACGGGCATCGCCGACAACCAAGCACTGACGCAGGTGAGCGAGGCACTCGGCACGATCGACGTTCCGGTCGTGGTGTTCCCGCGGGTCAACGCAGCACACGTACGGCACCCAGCATGGGACGGGCATGTCGCGGCCCTACGGAAGGCGGACGCAGAGCTCATCCACGGCCCCGACGTCTGGCCGCTCCATGAACCCCGCGAAGGGCCAGCAGTTCGACAGCTCCCCTGGACCGCCATCATGGAGTCCATCCAGCACGTGACGGCCCGGGCTGCCGAACTGGCCCCACTGCGCGCCGATCTGGCGGCCGAGCGGGCGGAGAGCGCGCGGCTTCGGCTGCTGGTGACGCAGCTGGGAGGGACGCCGTGACGCGCTGAGCGCCTCTTCCACCTACTCCGCTACCTCCTGTGGATCACGGCCGCGCCGCTCTTCCTCCGCGGCGGTCTCCTCGTCGCAGCCGACGCCTGACGCTGCTGCGATCAGTGCCGCCGGCGCTTGAAGGGGGTATTCGGACAGTTTCCAATACCCGACTCCACCATTACACGTCGTCCAGGACACCCAGTGCGAGGCCGTGATTCACCTGGACCGCATGCTGAAGCGGCAGCGTCCCGACGCTTGACTGACCGCGCCCGTTGATGTCAGAAGTAGATGTCAAAGGCCCCCAACCGTGATCGGTTGGAGGCCTTTGCACTGGTGGGCGCGGACGGTTTCGAACCGCCGACATCTGCTTTGCGAGCCTGGCGCCGCTCGCGGACACATCCTCGCTGGTCACCATGCGTGCGGCAGCGCCGAGTTGATCGCCCCGAGTAACCGTGGTTGACCGCCCGAGCTGGCACTGGCCTGGCACGCAGGCCGTCGCCGACAATGGCCGGGCCGCGCCACTCCTTGAGCTCGTTGATGCAGCGCTTCCTTAGGATTTCCCGAAGCATGCAGACCAACAGATGGGGTGGGCGATGGCAGGTCGGGTCACAGCGGTGAGCAGCAACGGGGCGTACTCGTTCAGCAAGCCCAATCGAGAGTCCGTCACGCTGCTTGCCGGCCTTGGCGTCGAAGGGGACGTCCACGCGGGGGAGACGATCCGCCATCAGTTCCGCATGACCTACGAGCCGGACCTGCCCAACCTGCGTCAGGTACACCTGATGCACGAGGAACTCTTCGACGAGCTCGCCCTCAAGGGCTTTGCCGTCTCTGCGGGCCAGCTCGGCGAAAACATCACCACCCGAGGTGTTGGCCTGCTCGGCCTTCCTACCGGCACCCTGCTACACCTTGGCGAGCAGGCGGTGGTGGAGGTGACGGGGCTACGCAACCCGTGCGCGAAGATCAACGACTTCCGGCAGGGCCTGCTCGGAGAGGTCTTCGCCCTCGATCCCGTCTCGGGGGACTTCACTTTCAAGTCCGGCATCATGGCCGTGGTCCGCCACGGCGGCCCCGTCCGCCCGTACGACCCCATCGAGGTCGAGCTCCCGCCGGCCCCGCACCGTCCCCTGGAGCGCGTTTAAAAGCCGTGGAGCTGACCGGCCCCAGCCACGACGTATCCCTTCTCTGGCGTCAGGCGGCTGATTGCTGTGCGCGCGGCATGACCTCCGGCCGGGCTGGAGCGGGGCGGAGACAGGAGCGCAGGCCAGGCCGGAAACCGGGCGGCGCGCGAAGATCAGGCGTTCCACCACTCATCGGTGGCACAGCCGACTTCGTAGTGCCACCACCCATCCTCTTGTCCTTGGGTCAGGAGCGCCTTGATCCCGTGGAAGTCGCCACCGGCTGGTGCGTTGAAGGCCACCATCGGGAAGTCTTCACTGAAGACCTCGCCACCGAGTCCGAATCTCGAAAGATGCTGATGAACTGCCTGAGGGCTGCGCCCCAGCGGGCCGGAAGGAGCAGGCACAACGCGAATCGTGCAGTTGCCGGAGGCGCTGACCCGCCCCACGGCCCAGTGAAGCCCTTCCGAGTCGGTCTGGAACCGCACAACGTCACCCTCGGCCACCCCATTCTGAAGAAAGGGGATGTTCTGCACGCAAGCCGTGTCAGCGCTGAGCCTCATAGCCCATAGACCCTCGGTGTCCTGCGAGAACCACCCCTCGCGAGGAACGAACCGGAACCAGACCTTGATCTTCTCGACCATGCTCTCCATGCCGGGCATCATGCGCCAGCCGCCAAAGTCACGTCGCATCGGGCCTGAGCTGGGCGATCAATCTTCGCTGTCATCGGACGCCCACCAGCAGATCACGGCTCATCACGCAGGGCGCAAGTCGGGGTATTCAGGTACGAATCGCACCTCGGTGCCGACTCGCCGTGTCGGATCACGCAAGGCGTTGACCTGCGTGATCACGATTTGCCGCAAAGTCGAGTGGCATGGGAGGCGGCGGCGGGCCAGGATTGGCGGCAACTGGAGGTCCCCGTCGGCGTCACCGGGGGTCCGGGCTCAGAGCAAGAAGGGGTTACCGTCACAGTGATCGACACGGACGAGCTAGCCAACCGGAACGCCGGGTTCGCCGACGGCGGATCATTCGCCGACCTCGAGCTCATGCCCAGTGGCAGTCTGACGGTCATCGGATGCGTCGACCCGCGTGTCGACCCGTCCGACGTGCTCGCGCTCAAGCTCGGCGAGGCAGCGGTGATCCGCAACGTCGGAGGGCGGGTCACGCCCGCGACACTCCGGACGCTGGAGATGCTCTCGAAGGTCGTCCAGGCCCGCACGGGCGGCCCTCGCACGGGCGACGTCCACTATGCGGTCCTGCACCACACCGACTGCGGGATCACGGACCTGGCCGCGTTCCCCGAGCTGCTGGCCGATTACTTCGAAGTTCCGGCCGGAGACCTGGACGCCGAGGCGGTCACCGACCCGGTCGCCGCCGTCCGCGTCGACGTCGAAATCCTCAAGCAGAAGCTTCCGGCCGGAGTCTTCGTCTCAGGACTCGTGTACGACGTGGCCACCGGGCTCATCGACGTCGTCGTCCCGCCCGCGCGAGTGGAAGCATGACACCGCGCGGCGCCTGCGGCCGGCGCGACCGCCGTGGGCCTGCGGCTTGTACCGGGATCTGCTTCCCTGGCCGGCCGTATCGGCGGGGAGGCGCTTTCTAGCATGTGCGACGATCACGGGCATTCGGCGACCGAGGCGGCGTGGTCAGCGCCTCGCGTCGCGGAGGGACCGGCTGTTGACCCTGTGACGCTGCCCGAGGTCGACGAGGTCAGGGTCACGACGTTGGTCGACAACACCTACGACGCCTTGCTGGCCTCTGCCGAAGGCGTCACCCGGGCGTCGATGGGCTCCGGGCGAACTGCCGCGCGGCAGTTCGCCGGCGGCGAGGCCGTCGCGGGGCTGCGTGCCGAGCACGGCTTCTCCGCCCTGGTCACCGTCCAAAGCGGGAACGCGAGCAGCACGCTGCTGTTCGATACCGGCGCGTCGCCGGACGGGCTGGCGGTGAACGCCGAGCGTCTTGGCATCGATGTCGGCGGCCTGCAGGGCGTCGTGCTCAGCCACGGACACTTCGACCACGCGGGCGGCTTCGACGGCCTGGCCCGGCTGCGCGGGCGCTCCGGCCTGCCGCTGACCGTCCACCCCGCGGTCTGGACCCGCCGCCGCCTGGAACTACCCGCCGGCCAGGGTCTGGAGATGCCCACGCTGTCACGGGGTGCCCTGGAACGCGAAGGGTTCGAGGTAATCGAGCGGCGGCAGCCGTCGCTGCTGGCCGGTGGCATCCTGATCACCGGCGAGGTGGACCGCGTCACCGAGTTCGAGCACGGCATGCCTCAGGCACACCAAGCCTGGGACGGGAACGGCTGGCGACACGACCCCACCGTCATCGACGACCAGGCACTCGTCATCAACGTGCGCGGCCGGGGACTTGTCATCATCACCGGGTGCGGCCACGCCGGAGTGGTCAACATCATCCGGCACGCCATGAGGCTGACCGGCGTGAGCAAACTGCTGGCCCTCATCGGCGGCTTCCACCTGATCGGCCCCGCCTTCGAGCCGGTCATCGACCCGACGGTGGCCGCGCTCACCGAACTCGCACCCGAGCTGATCGTCCCCGGTCACTGCACCGGATGGCGCGCCCAGCACACCCTCGCCGCAGCCTTCCCGGACGCATGGGTGCAGACCAGCGTCGGAACCACCTACACACTCAGCACCCCACAGGCGGGTGATGCCTGATCCCGGCTCAGCAGTCCCGGCTCAACCGGTGCAACAGGAAGTGCCGCGTCGGCGGTACGCGAACGGGCCGCGCGTGGGTCATGGTGTGGTCGACACCGTACGGGACGCGTGGTGCCGTGCGCTGGTGACGATGAGTGAGACGTTCTGCCCACCGAAGCCGAAGGAGTTGCTGAGCACGGCTTCCTGGGGGACGTCTCGTCGCTCTGCGACGACATCGAGGTCGATGTCGGGACCGACGCCGGCCGCGGTGAGGTTGCGGG
The DNA here is from genome assembly GCF_055635345.1 of Streptomyces sp. NPDC111516. Lineage (NCBI taxonomy): Bacteria > Bacillati > Actinomycetota > Actinomycetes > Kitasatosporales > Streptomycetaceae > Streptomyces > Streptomyces sp. NPDC111516. The sequence goes on from NZ_JBVKBV010000001.1 coordinate 687,192, forward strand.
TCGGCGGGATGACGCCGTGCTTCACACTGAGGACGGCGATGAGCGCCTCGATTGCGCCGGCGGCGCCGAAGAGATGTCCGAGCGCCGCCTTGGGGGCTGTCACGGTGGCGCGGCCGAAGACCTCCCCGATCGCGTGCGCCTCGGCGATGTCGCCGACCGGAGTTCCGGTGGCGTGGGCGTTGATGTGGCTGATCTGCTCGGGAGCCAAGCCGGCTTGCGCGAGGGCCTTCCGCATGGCCGAGATCTGACCGGAGCCGTCGGGAGCGGGCGCCGTGATGTGGTGGGCGTCGGCGGCGATGCCGGCGCCCGCGAGTACCGCGTGGACGCGCGCGCCTCGGGCGCCGGCGTGTTCGGCGCTTTCGAGCACTACGACAGCCGCGCCTTCGCTCAGGACGAATCCGCTGCGGTCCGCGGCGAACGGCCGGGAGGCTGAGGCGGGTTCGGCGGTGTATCGCGACAGTGCTTGTGCCTGGGCGAAGCCGGCGACGGTGATCGGGGTGATCGCGGCCTCGGTTCCACCCGCGATGACCACGTCCGCCTCGCCGGCACGGATGAGCCTGGCCCCCAGGGCGATCGCCTCGGCACCGGAGGAGCACGCCGAGACGGGCGTGTAGACCCCGGCCCGTGCGCCGTATTCGATACTGATCAGCGCTGCCGCCGCATTGGGCATGAGCATCGGGACCGTGCGTGGCGAGACGCGCCGTGTCCCGGCCTCCTCCAGTACGTCGTCTTCCTTCAGCAGCGTCCGTATGCCCCCGATGCCCGTGCCGATCGCTGATGCGAGCCGGTCCGGGTCCACCCGCGGGGCACCGGCATCGGCCCAGGCTTCGGCCGCCGCGGTGAAGGCTGCCTGCTGTGAGCGGTCGAGCCGCCTGGCCTGCACCGGCAGCAGTGACTCGGCGGGGTCGATCGCCATCGTCCCCGCGACGGTGTCGGGAAGGCCGGCGTCCTCGTGGCCGGGCAGGACGCCGCCGCGGATGCCGGACTCGCCGGCAAGCAGGGCGTCCCAGGTGGACTCCACGTCTCCACCGAGTGGCGTGATCGCGCCGAGTCCGGTCACGACGACTTCAGTCCCGTGCATGTCCTTGAACCTTTCTTGTATGCGATACAAGCGAACGAAGCCTAGTTGTATCACATACAATTCAAGTATGGAGAAGAAGCGAACCGAAGCTCGATCAACGTCGGCTCGGTCGCGTGACCGCGGTCGCGCGACGAGGCGCCGGCTGATTGAGGCAACTGCACGGCTCTGCAAGGAGCGGCCCGGCGCCGAGGTGAGCGTCGCGGAGATCGCGAACGCGGCAGGTGTCTTCCCCAATCAGGTCACCTACTACTTCGGGTCCAAGGACTCGCTGCTCGTGCACGCCGCCTTTCTCGGCTTGCTGCACGACGCTCGACGGATTGAGCGCATCGGTCGCCAAGCCCCCGATGCGGCGATATTTCGACGCAACATCGCCCGCGCCGTACTGGCCATGCCCTCGCTCCCATCGGTCGCGCGAGCACTCGCCGCCGGGATCTCCAAGCCCGAACTCGCCCCCGTGGTCGACCAGCACCTCCAGCTGCTGTTCCGACAATCCGAGCGCTTCGTGAGCCAGCTCATCGACAGCCGCGGCTGGAGGACCCGTAGACCGCTCAGCATGGAGGCCAGAACGTTCTGGAGCACCGCGCTCGGCGCAGTACTGCTCGTCCGCGCCGGGGCACACGGCACTGTCGCCGACCTCGACCTCGCCGGAGCATTGACCATCCACGACGAACCCGAGCGCGGCTAGCTCAGTCGAACGGGCCTGCGGCGGAGACGTGTACTTTCACGACCTCCGCCACACGGGGAACACGCTCGCTGCTGCCGGAGGGCTGGACAACGCGTGAGCTGATGCAGCGCATGGGGCACTCTTCGGTCCGGGCCGCACTGATCCACCAGCACCTGGTCAATGGACGCGACCAAGCGATCGCCGCTCACGTCGACGAGCAGATCAAGAAAGTCCGGCCGGCAGACACAGCCGCGCACGAGCCCGGGGAGGCATCCGGCACGTAAGTGGCACGACGTCCCTCCTCGGCCGTAATCGCGGAGGAACGACCAAGGCCCAGGCTCCCGGTTCAGTACCGGTGACCTGGGCCTTTGTCGTGCCTACTGCTGGTGGGCGCGGACGGTTTCGAACCGCCGACATCTGCTTTGTAAGAGCAGCGCTCTACCCCTGAGCTACGCACCCGTGGATGAAGCAACAGCGTACATGGACTACGGCCCGCGGTCACAAACGGTGCCGGGACGGCAGTGGACGGGGGCCGGGGTCGTGGCGGGGCCGTGGCGCTGTGCGGGGGATATCCCCACCCCCCGTACGGTAGCCGTCCGGATTCTGCCGGCGGGGTGGCGTACGTACGGTGAAGGCCACACCGTCGGGGACCACCCGCCGTACGACTTGGGGGAAGTTGATCATGGCACTCCATACCCGCACTCTCTTCGCGTCCGCCGGAGCCGTGCTGCTCGGTTTCGGGCTCACCGGCTGTGGCGGGGCGGATGCGGGGGACGCGCCCGCCGAGCACAAGTCGTTCGCGCTCAGTGGCAAGACTCTGACCATCCATTCCGGGCAGTCGTCGCTGGAGCTCGTACCGGCCGATGTGCAGAAGGTCGAGGTGACCCGTCGTGTCGACGGATGGGTGGTTCTCGGGAACGGGCCCGATCCCCAGTGGAAGATGCGGGACGACACGCTCACGCTCAAGGTGAAGTGCAGGGCGCTGATCAGCAACTGTGCCTCGGAACACCGGGTGAAGGTGCCGCGCGGGGTGGCGGTGGTCGTCGACGGGGACAACGGGAAGGTCGTCGCGTCCGGCTTCGATACTCCGCTCACCCTCCGCGCCGACAACGGGAAGGTGACCGTCCGGGACTCCAGTGGCCCGCTCAGGTTGGAGAGCGACAACGGTGGCATCGTCACCGAAAGGATTTCGGCCAAGTCCGTATCGGCACGGTCCGACAACGGCATGGTCCGGTTGGGGTTCGCCTCCGTGCCGGATCTCGTGGACACCGTCAGTGGCAACGGAGGGATCACCATCGACCTGCCGGCCGGCTCCGTGAGGTATGCGGTGGACGCCGTCGCCGACAACGGAAGGGTCTCGGTGGACGCGCCACGCAGCAACAACAGCAGCCACGTGGTGAAGGCCCGGAGCGGCAACGGTCAAGTCACCGTCCGAAGCGCGAACTAACCGACCCGTGTGTTCGTCCTTACCTGGTGGGAGAATGTACCGGGCAGGGCGAAACGGCACGGGAGAGGGATGTGACGGCGACACACGCGCGGCCGCAGGCGAGAGCGGGTGGGAGTTCCGCCGTCGAGGGTGTCAAAGGTGTCAAGGGCGCCGGGGGTATCGGGGGCGCCAGGGGTATCGGAGATGTCCTCGTGCTGATGTTGCTGCCTGTGCCGCTGCTCGCCGCCGCGCTGCCCGCGGCGTTCGCCGGTGGCGGTACGCGGCGCTGGTTCGGCGGGCGCGGGGACAGTCAGCGGGCCGATGCCCAGGCCGCGAAGGACGCCGCCGCTGCCGCCTTCTACGAGCTCGACACCGCCCAGCGCGATCTGCGGATCTCGATCGAGACGATCACCGCGGTGGACAGCTCACCCGGTGCGCGCAAGGCCGTGGACGATTTCGCCGCGCTCGGCCGGCGGATCGACGAGGCCAGCCACAAGTACATCACCGCGGTCGACGCACACGACCTGGACCGGGACGATCTGGAGCCGGCCGTCGCGGCCCGTGCCAGGAACGAGCTGACCACCGCCAAGGACGAGCTGGTTCGGGTCAAGGGCGAGCTGGACCGGTTCGCGCAGGGTCTGGGGCCGTTGCTGGGCAACGCGGAGACGCAGCTCGCCCGGCTCGCGCCCGCCGTGGAGCGGGCCCGGCAGGCGCTCCTCGGAGCGAGCAATGCTCTCGATGCGGTGCGGGCGTCCGGACTGCGAGCGGATGATCTCGCCGCGCGACTGGCGGCCCTCGCGCCCGAGCTGACCAAGCTCAACCAGGGCGCCGGCCGGCATGGCGTTCCGGAGACCTTGCAGCGTGCCGATCGGGTGCTGCGCGACGCCGAGGCGGTACGGGCCGAGGCGGTACGGCTGCCCGAGCGGGCCGCCGAGATCGACCACCGGCTGGTGTCGTTGCGTACGCGTGCCCAGGCGCTGACGACCCGGGCGGGCTCGGTGGAGACGGTGCTGAGCGAGCTGCGGCGGCGGTTCTCGGCCGCGTGCTGGCAGGACCTCCAGCCCGTGCCGGAGCAGGCGGCGACCAATGTGCGGCAGGCCGAGGAGAAGCTGAAGGAAGCCGCCGCGGCGCGGGACGAGCAGCGGTGGGCCGACGCGACCTCCCGGCTGAGCACGGTACGCGCCCTGCTGAACGCCACGGACGAGGCGGTGTCCGCCGCGGGCGACCGGCTGCACCGGCTGACCGACGTGTCCAAGGATCCGCAGCAGGAGATCCAGCGGACGCGGTTCGCGGTCCGGGACGCCCAGCGTCTGGCCATGGCCGGGCGCCAAACTCCCGAACCGCGCCACGCCCGCCCGCTGGACGACGCCGTGGCCCGGCTGGATCGCGCCATGGCCGGGCTGGAGGAACGCCACCCGGACTACTGGCATTTCCTGACCGAGACCGAAGCGGTACGGCAGACGGCCGCGCGGGTGGTCTCCGAGATCCGTGAGGAGCGCGGAGCGGGCACCTGAGCTGTACGGGCTCGGTCACGGGCTCCGACGGAGGGGGTGGGGCGGCCTCTCCGGCTTCCTGATGTGCGGCAGCGACACCGTGGGCGGATCCTGGTAGTACGCCTGAAGGAGACCGACATGGCCGCCCATGTACTGCACGCCACCGGACGGCGCACCCCGCGCCGCCGTCGCAGGACCACTCCGCTCGACAAGCACCTGCCCGTCGATCACCGGCTCAACCGTGTCTACCGGGTCGGAGCGGGGCTGATGGGACTGGTGCTGCTCGCCTTCGGAATCCTGGGGCTGATCGACGAGATCGGCTTCTTCAGCACCGGCGGAGCCACCGTCGCGGGCCTCAACACCAACGGCGCCCTCAGCGTTCTGTCCATCTTTGTCGGTCTGCTGCTGTTCATCGGGATGGTGATCGGCGGCAACACCGCCTCGAACCTCAACATGATTCTGGGCATCGCCTTCATCCTCAGCGGCTTCATCAATCTCGCCCTGCTCGATACCGACTACAACTTCCTCGCCTTCCACCTCCAGAACGTGCTGTTCAGCTTTGTGGTCGGACTGATGCTGATGGTCTTCGGGATGTACGGGCGGGTCAGCGGCGGCCTTCCGCACGACAATCCGTACTGGCGGGCCCGCCACCCCGACGAGGCCGCGCAGGAACTGCGGAGTAATCGGCAGGCCACTACAGCGGCAATGCCGGTCGTCCGTCGCCCTGACCACCCGTAATCCCGGGATCCGCAAGCCGTGACTCGTACTTCGTCTCCATACCGCCCGGCGCGCGTCGCCCCGCGCCCGTCGTGTCTGTCTCCCGTGCGCCCGTGCCGGATAGCCTGGGCGCATGCCTCGTTACGAGTACCGCTGCCGCTCCTGCGGAGACACGTTCGAACTCAGCCGCCCGATGGCCCAGTCCTCGGACCCGGCCTCCTGCCCCGCCGGGCACGCCGACACCGTGAAGCTGCTGTCCACCGTGGCCGTGGGCGGGTCGTCGGCCAAGTCCGCCCCCGCCGCCCCGTCCGCCGGCGAGGGCGGGGGCGGCTGCTGCGGCGGGGGTTGCTGCGGCTGAGAAGGCCGGCGGCCGGGCCGGCGGCTCCTACCGCTTGCGGGAGAGCGTCAGCCCATCGGCCACGGTGAGCAGCACGCTGTCCATCCGCGGATCGGCGGCCACGTGATCGTTGAATTCCTTGATCGCCGCCGCTCCGCCGGTCGCCTGCGGGTCGGTCACCCCGCCGTGGAAGAGCACGTTGTCCGTGACGACGAGGCCGCCCTGCCGCATGCGGGGCACCAATTCTTCCCAGTACGGGATGTAGTTGGCCTTGTCCGCGTCGAGATAGGCGAAGTCGATGTGCGGCTCGGCCGACATCGCCCGCAGTGTGTCGAGCGCGGGGGCGATACGGAGTTCGATCCGGTCGGCGACGCCCGCCTTCTCCCAGGCCTCGCGCCCGTACGCGGTCCACTCCTCCGAGATGTCGCAGGCGATCAACCGCCCGTCTGCGGGCAGCGCCTGTGCCATCGACAGGGCGGAGAAGCCGGTGAACGTCCCGACCTCCACGATGTGCCGGGCCCCGGTCAGCCGGACGAGGAAGGCGAGCAGTGGCCCCTGTTCCTCGGCGGACTGCATGCCCGCGTGCTCGGGCAGGCGGGCGTACGTGGTCTCGACAAGCTCGCGCTGCACCGCGTCGAGCGGTGGATTGTGCGCCAGCATGTACGCGTACAGCTCGTCCGTGATCTTGGTTTCGTTGCCCTTGGACATCGCTGCTCCTCGTCGGTCGTACCGGGCGGCCGGGCCCGCGCTGCTCTCCGCTCCCGTCCCGGTCCCTGTCCTCACATACTGCTACCGCCTGCCGGACGAGAGCGCCCGCCCCGGGCCCGAGGCCCGCAGGAAGTGCCGAAGGATCTCCTCGCCCGCCGCCACGCCGCGCTCGGCCGTCACGTCGACGTGCGGGGCGCTCCATCCGGTGTCGGCGAGTTCGCCGTGGGCCGGGCGCCAGGCGTGGTCGGCGTCGAGGAGCAGGTCGGCGTCGAGGAGGCTGTCACCGGCGGCGAGAGTGAGCGTGGCGCCGGTGCGTCGGGCGACCTCGTTCATGGCCGCGCTCTTGGTGAGCGGGCCCGGCACGGCGTAGATCTTGCGTCCCTGGAGGGAGACCGTCCAGCCGCGGGTCTCCGCCCATTGCCCCAGTTCCTTGACCCAGCCCTCCGGCAGCAGCGAGCGTTCGACGACGAGGTAGGTGAAGAGGTCCTCGGCGACCCGCTCCTTGAGCAGCCAGGTGGGGTCGGCCGCGGCCAGGAGATGGGCGCGGACCTCGGCGAGTGAGGCGCATTCGTCGGCGAGCCGACGGGCCACCCGTGTCTGCCAGTCGGGGTCGGACACCCCGTCGACCAGGAGGTGTCCCCCGTTGGCACAGATCGCGAACCGCGGTGCGGGGCCGGGGAGACGGATGCGCCGGTACTGCTCGCGGGTGCGGGTGGTCGTGGGGACGAAGACCGTGGAGCGGGCGAGCTCGTCGAGCAGTGTCGCGGCCGTCTCGGTCAGGTAGGAGAGCGGCTTGTGTTCGTACACCTCTACGCAGAGCAGCCGCGGGGCCTCGGCGTCCGGCATGGGGAGCTGGAGCGCCGCAGCCGAGTAGATCAGGGTGCGGTCGAGGTCGCTGGCGACCAGCGTCACGGGGGCGGCCGAGGTGGCGGGAACGGCGGAGGTGGCCGGGACGGTGGCGGGGACGGCAGAGGTGGCCGGGGTGGTCACTTCGACTCCACCGCCCTGCCGTTTGCGCCCGTGGCGCCCCTGGTGTACTTCGGGTGGATCAGCCCGACGCAGGTGTACGGGAGTTCGTCGACCTCCTCGATCGGTACGCCCCGCTGCTCGGCCAGCAGACGGATGTGCTCCAGGTCCACGCCGGCGCCGCGCTTGGCGAGGACCTTCCACGGGACGCGGCGCAGCAGTACGCGGGTCGTCTCGCCGACGCCCGGCTTGACGAGGTTCACATCGTGGATGCCGTGCTCCTCGCTGATGCGTTCCACCGCGGCCCAGCCTTCCCAGGTGGGCGCGCGGTCGGCCGCGAGCAGCTCCTTGACCTCGGCGTCCACCGCGTCGGCGACCTCGTCGAAGTGCGCGGCGACGGTGTCGAGGAAGTGGCCGGACACATCGGCGTCCGAGAGCTCCCGGTAGAACTTCGCACCGTGGAAGTCGTCCGGGCCGACCAGGTCGGAGCGCAGGACGGTCCGCGAAATCAGCCCGGAAACGGTGGAGTTGAGACAGGCGGACGGAATGAGGAAGTCCTCGCGGGTGCCGTAGGTGCGGACGCAGCCGCCCGGGTCGGCCAGGACCGCGATCTCGGGGTTGAAGCCGTCGAACTCGGCGAGCGCCACGGCGAGTTCGCGGGTGATCGCCCCCTTGCCGGTCCAGCCGTCGACGAAGACGACATCCGCCGGATTGTGGTGGGCGGCAAGCCAGCGCAGCGCGGTGGCGTCGATGCCGCGCCCCCGGACGATGGAGATGGCGTAGTGCGGCAGGTCGAGCCCGTGCCGGTGCCGGGCCCAGTGGCGCATGAGTACGCCGACGGGAGTGCCGGCCCTGGCGAGCGAGACCAGGACGGGGCGCGGCGTCCGCTCGGCGAGAACCGTCTCGGTGACGGTTCCCACGGCACGGGCGACGCGGGCGGCCGACAGCTCCAGCGCGGCCGTGAAGAGGCCCTGGTACTGGGCGGACGGCTGGTATTCGACGGGCAGCGACTCGGCGTAGTGCGCGCCGCCGCTCTGTATCGCCTCCTCGCGCTCCTCGGTGGGCGCCTCCAGCTCGGTGTCCGAGAGGTCCTGGAGCAGCCAGCCGACGTCGTCCGGTGCGTAGGAGGAGAACGCGGGGCCGCGAAGGGGCTCGGGCAGCATGGGGGGTTCCTGCCGTTCGGAGATGTACGAGGGGAGGTCCGACGCGGTGTGTGCGGGAAGGTCCGACCGGGCCTCCGCCGGGACGTACGACGGGACGACGGCGAGCAGGACATGACCGGCGTGCGCGGCGAGCTGCGCCAACAGGCCGTCGGAGGCGTGGAGTTCGGGGGTGTCGGCGGTGGAGTCGACGGCCACGACCACGGCGTCGAAACCGGCGCCCGCGACGTTGTACGCGTACCGGTCGCCGGGTCCGTCGGCCGGGTTGTCGTGGGCCGGGAAGACCAGCCGGCTGCGTATCGCGTAGCCGGGGTCGTCCACGGCGAGGACGGGGGAACGCGTGGTGGTGGAGTAGCGCACCTCCGCGTCGATGTGGCCTTCCAGGGCCGTGCCCAGGCGGAGGGGGGCGTACATGAGCTCCTCGAAGCCGAGGATCAGTACGCGGCGGGCGTCGCCCAGTGCCGCGGCGACGCGGGCGGCCATGGCCGGGAGGGCCGGCTCCAGGGCGGCCCGGTGGGCGGGGGTGAAGCCGTGCCGTCCGCCGTCGGGCACACCGGCGGGCCACTGGAGGTCCACCCGGGTGCACGGCCGGTGAACAGTCCCGGCGGCCGCTTCCGGGGCCGCGGAACCGGCCGCCTCCCGGCTTGCGGGGGCGGCGCTCTCCTGCGCGGCGACCAGTGCCCGGCCCTTCTCCAGGACGCCCTCCGGGAGGGCGACCGTGCCCGAGCTCCTCGCCACCAGGTCGACGCGCGCGCCGATCTCCGCGGCGAACTCGGTCAGCCGTCCCCGGTCGGCCGCGGACCGCATGTCCACCAGGGCGACGATCACGTACCGGCTCCGCGGGTACCGCTCGTGCAGCGCCCGGATGGTGTTGAGCACGGTGTTGCCGGTGGAGAACTCGTCGTCCACCAGCACCAGGGGGGAGTCCGCCACGGGCGCGCCTGCGCCTGCCGGGTCGGACTCGCCCGCCAACAGGTTCGGGTCCTCGGGGAGCAGCAGGTGCGAGGTGGCGTGCGAGTGCGATTCCTCGAAGCCGCCTGCCCGCGCCACGCCGTCGACGGGGCGGCGCGTCGAGTGCAGGTACGGCGCCACGCCGAGCCCGTCGGCGACCGCGTGGCCGAGACCGGTGGCCGTCTCCGCGTAACCGAGCACGACCGCCCGGCGGGCCTCGGCGTCACCGAGGAGTGCGTGCACCCGCCGGCCGAGCTCGAATCCGGCGCCGTACACCACGGAAGGCTTCTGCGGCACGTGCTTGCCGAGCACGTTGGACACGAGCAGGTGGGCCCGCTTGGGATTGCGGCGCAGGGCGAGGCCCAGCAGCTCTCTCAGCTCCTCGTCGCCGTCGGGCTTTCCGTCGCCGACGAGGTCGACGCCCAGTCGCTCCGCCACCCAGCTGCCCGACCACACCACGTTCGCCGTCTCTTTCCTTGCCGCGCGCTCGCTCATCGAGACGCACTCGTTCCACGAGGCCCACACGCTCGCACTCGCACACGCGATCCACGAACCGCGCTGCCCCCACAGGGCCCATCGCCCCCACGGGGCGCGCCCGCCCCGAAACGCACGCTCATTCCGCGAGGCCCGCGGCCAGCAGATCCACGAAGCCGACGTCCTGTCTCGCCACGCCGAAGACCTCGGCCCGCTGCAAGGTCCGCTCGGCCCAGGCGCGGTGCGGCTTCACTTCGTTCATCTTGTTCGTGTACACGGAGCGCATGACGCCACCGCCGCCGCGTTCCGGCCGCAGGATGTCCTGGGCGTCGCTGAATTCCTCGTGACTGACCACGGACAGCGCGTGCACGGGCGCGACGTGCGACGGGTGGATGCATGTCTTGCCCAGCAGGCCGTTGGCCCGGTCGAGCTCGATCTCGCGAAGCAGCCCGTCCAGGTCGTGCTCGATCAGCGCCGTACGCAGTTCCTCGGCCCGGCCCTCCAGGAAGGGACTGCGGCGGAGCTGCGGTTTGAACATGCGCTCCTGGAGCCGGAAGTACTCCCAGACCGGACCGGTGATCGTGAAGCCCGTGCCGTCCGCGCGGCCCAGCACATTGACCACGTCGGCGATGACCGCGCCGACGAGTTGTACGTCGTACGCCGTCATGTCGGGCGCCCTGCGGAGCCCGTACGCCGAGCAGAAGTCGGTGACCCCGAGCCGCAGTGCGAGCACCCGCTCGCGGTACTTGTCGACGGTACCGGCTATTCCCTGGAGTGTTTCCGCCCGGGTCTCCAGATGCAGCAGCTCGGGCGATTCCAGAACCGGCATCGCGAACAGCCGCTGCCCACACGCCTTTTCGGCGTTGACGAGCGCTTCCATGAAGGGCACGCCACGCTCTTCGGTGAACTTGGGAAGTACAAAACCAGACAACAAACGGACCGCGGAGCCGAGCCGCTGCACCAGATCGGTGATCTGACCCGGTTCCCGGACGCGAATGAAGAGCAGAGGCGCCTGCGCGCCCCGCGCGTCGAGGTCGGCGAACTGCCTGACCAGGTTCTCCTCGGCGTCGACGACCTCGGAGTCGTCGATCGAATCCTCCAGACACAGCACCATCGAGACGACCCCGCGCCCGGCCTGCTTGATGACGTCGTCGGCAAGTCTCGGCCTGGTCGCAGGGCTGTACAGGGTCGCTCCCAGGGCGGCCGAAAGCATGCGGGCCGACGAGCCCGCACCGAACTCGCACGGCTCCTGGAAGAACAGACCCTCTCGCACAGCGGGCGCAATATGCCCGAAATGACGCATGTGATTCCCCCGAACTGGCGGACCGACCGGAAATTGGATGGCCGGTAATAGTACGTACGAGCGGGTGTCAACAGTTCCCCACGTGCATGAATTCCGGGTAACTCGTCCATTTCCCGACGGGTCCGAGCCCTGCGGACCACGTGCTTCCGACATGGTTCCGACGCGCTGCCGCGACATCCGGTGCGACCCCCACGTTGTCCGCGCGGGCAGCCAGCAGGCAGGATGACGGGCATGACGCACGCGATGGTGAAGGGCTCGAACGTCCCCCTGGACGCCTTGGCCGTACAGGCCGTGCTGCGCTGGACCCCGGGCGCCGGGGTTCCGGATGTGGACGCCTCGGCGCTGCTGCTCGGAGCCGGTGGCCGCGTGCGCTCGGACGAGGACTTCGTCTTCTACAACCAGCCCCGCCACCCCTCCGGCCTGGTACGACGGCTACCGAAGCGCAGCGTCCCCGAAGGGCTCACGGACAGTATCGAGGCCGACCTCGGCGCGCTCGACCCCTCGGTCGACCAGGTGGTCATCGCCGCGTCGTCCGACGGAGCCGCATTCGCTCAGGTGCGCGATCTGCGCATCCTGCTGTACGACGCGGCGTCGGCGGGCGGGGACCCGCTCGCCGTCTTCGATGTGCGGCCGGAGACCGGCGAGGAGACGGCGATCATCTGCGGCGAGCTCTACCGGCGCGGCGATGGCTGGAAATTCCGGGCCGTGGGACAGGGCTATCCGACCGGTCTGGTGGGGCTGGCGACCGCCTTCGGCATCTCGGTGGACGAGGCGGAGACCGCGGCGGAGCCCGATCCCGTGCCCTCGCCCGTAGGCGCTCCTTCGCCTGCCATGCCCCCCTCGCCCTCCCCCGTGACGGCGCCCGGCTTCCCGCCGCCCGCACCCACGTTCCCGCCCGCACCGGCGCCCGGTCCGGACTCGCAGATCACGGTCCAGCACCAGCAGCCCACGTACGGTTACCCACAGCCCGCGGTGGCCCAGCCGGCTCACCGGGCCGTGCCCCAGCCCTCGTACGGCTATCCGCAGCCCGCCACCGCCCAGCCCGCCTACGGCTATCCGCAGCCCGCCGCGGTGGCGGCGCCCGCCCCCGACCCCAACTTCGTGCTGCCACCGCAGGGGCCGCAGTTCGTACGGTCCTGAGGCGCCGGGCCTGAGACGGCCTGCGCCCCTCAGGCCCGGCGCATCAGGCCCGGCGCCTCAGGTCCGGGACTTGTAGCCGCGTCCCCACTGCATGCCCCAGCCGTACAGCCGGTCCAGCTCCGACTGGAACCCGTACACGAACTTCACCTCGCGCCGCACGATCAGCTCGTCCTTGACGTTCTCCACCGTGAACACGGCGCAGGAGCGGGCCTCGGGGGCGTGCTCGTCGAGTTCGATCTCGATCCGCGGGCCATTGCCCGGGTAGAGCGTCACCTTGGCGTGCGTACGGTCGAAGGCCGGCGTCTGGTCATAGATGTAGACGAAGAACAGCAGCCGTTTGATCTGGTCGCGCTGGTCGAGGTTGACGTAGACGGTCTCGCCCGACGGCGCCCCGAAACGGTCGTCCCCGCTGAGCCGGATGTACGGCGGTGCGTTCAGGTCGCCGATGAGATTGCCCAGCGGCTGGACCACGCCCTTGGTGCCGTCCTTCAGTTCGTACATGCAGCCCAGGTCCAGGTCGACATTGACCACGCCCTGGGTGTGCGCCTGGACCACATCGGGCTTGAAGAGCGTCATGGGCCGCAGCAGCCGGCCGTTCTGCCGTGATCTGCCCTCGATGTCGGACGTACGCATCCGCCAGGAGAGGTTGACCCGCAGGTTGCCGGTCAGCGCACCCTGTTTGGTCAGTGAGACCGTGGCGTGCCGCCTGGAGAGCACGATGGAGTTGGTCGACGCGTTGCCCGACTCGAACTGCGCCCCTCTCCGTGGCCACAGGCTGTCCCAGAACGCCATCCCCAACCCCCACACGTATCGGTAGAAACACAAGTGCCCCGGCCCTGCGGCCGCCCCGTGCGTCGCACCGGGCGCCCACATCACTGCGGGGCGGCCGCCGGGCCGGGCCCGGGTGTTCCCGGAGAACCGTCGCCGTACGGACCGCCCCGCTGAGAGCGTTCCTCAATCCCTACCGGGTCACACCCCGGACGGGACTTCTGCCCTGGAACCCTCGTCGTCGTTACCGCCTGCGGCCTCCAGCGCCTTGTTGCGCCGCACCGAGGACCAGAAGGACCAACCGATCAGCACGACGCCGACGCCACCGGTGATGAGCTCGTTGATCTCGTACTGGATCGTGACGAGGAGGATGACGGACAGCGCGCCGATGGCGTAGTGGGCGCCGTGCTCCAGGTAGACGTAGTCGTCGAGGGTGCCCTGACGGACCAGGTAGACCGTGAGCGAACGGACGTACATGGCGCCGATACCGAGGCCGAGGGCCATCAGCACGATGTTGTTGGTGATGGCGAAGGCGCCGATGACGCCGTCGAACGAGAAGGACGCGTCGAGCACTTCCAGGTAGAGGAACATGAAGAACGCGGCCTTGCCGGAGAGCATGATCGCGGAGACCTTCTTGCCGCTCCTCCTGGCCTCGTCCTCCGCCTCGTGCTCCCGCTCCTCCTCTTCCTCCAGCTTGTTCTCGAAGAAGCCGGAGAGACCGCCGACGATGAGGTACGTGATCAGACCCGCGACCCCGGCGAGCAGGACGGTCTCCGCCTTGTCCGCGTGGCCGCCGCCGTGCTGGTGCGCGCTCGTCGCGAAGGTCATGGCCGAGATCAGCAGCACGATCAGCGCGATGCAGACCGACAGCATGTCGACCTTGCCGAGCTTGGCGAGCGGGCGCTCGATCCAGCGCAGCCACTGGATGTCACGTTCCTCGAAAATGAAGTCGAGGAAGATCATCAGCAGGAACATGCCACCGAACGCGGCAATCGCCGGGTGGGCGTCCGTGACCAGTTGCTGATAGCGGTCGGGCTGATTGAACGAGAGATCGATCGCTTCGATCGGACCCATCTTGGCGGTGATGGCCACGATCACGACGGGGAACACCAGCCGCATGCCGAAGACCGCGATGAGCACACCGACAGTGAGGAAGATCTTCTGCCAGAAGGCATTCATCTTCTTCAGGATTCCGGCGTTGACCACCGCGTTGTCGAAGGACAGCGAGATCTCCAGGACGGAAAGAATCGCGACCACGCCGAAGGCTTCCCACCCCCCGTAGATCACCGCTGCGACCAGGCCGAGCGCGGTAATCGCGAACGACCAGCCGAAGGTTTTCAGAAGCACTGGCTACCCCATCGTGTGTGTTACGGGTCTCCCCCGGGTGTGTACGGGGCTCCCCCGCGCCATGCGCGGCTTTACGAAACGTTGACCCCGAAGTCTAGAGCGATACCGCGCAGTCCGGACGCGTACCCCTGTCCCACCGCACGGAACTTCCACTCGCCGTTGTACCGATAGAGCTCGCCGAAGATCATCGCCGTTTCCGTCGAAGCGTCCTCGGTGAGGTCGTAGCGCGCGAGTTCCTGGCCGTCCGCCTGGTTCACCACGCGGATGAACGCATTGCTGACCTGACCGAAGGTCTGCCCTCGATTGTCCGCCTCATGGATCGAAACCGGAAAAATGATCTTGTCGCAGTGCGCGGGTACCTGTGTGAGATTCACGATGACCGACTCGTCGTCGCCCTCGCCCTCACCCGTGAGGTTGTCGCCGGTGTGCTCCACGGAGCCGTCGGGGCTCTTGAGGTTGTTGTAGAACACGAACCATTCGTCGCCGAGCACCCGGCCCGACTGGCACAGCAGCGCGCTGGCGTCGAGGTCGAAGTCGGCGCCCGTGGTGGATCGTGCATCCCAGCCGAGCCCGACCAGCACCTGGGTGAGGTTGGGTGCGGCCTTGGAGAGGGAGACGTTGCCTCCCTTGGCGAGTGTGACGCCCATGGTGTGTCCTCCCCGAGTCGGTGAACCGTTTGTTGAGCCGTCGAGCCGTTGAGCTGTCTAGCGCGTCCGGCGCCGCACATCGTGCGGCGCCGGACGGAATGCATGCTGACGTCGGCCGGCCTGAGCCGCGGCGGCTCCGGCCTCGCCTTCTCAGACGTTGACGCCGAAGTCCTGCGCGATGCCACGCAGCCCCGAGGCGTAACCCTGACCGATGGCGCGGAACTTCCACTCCGCCCCGTTGCGGTACAGCTCGCCGAAGACCATGGCGGTCTCCGTCGAGGCGTCCTCGCTCAGGTCGTAGCGCGCCAGCTCGCTGTTGTCCGCCTGGTTGACCACGCGGATGTACGCGTTGCGCACCTGACCGAAGCTCTGCTGCCGGGTCTCGGCCTCGTAGATCGAGACCGGGAAGACGATCTTGTCGACATCGGTCGGAACGCCGGCCAGGTTCACCTTGATGACCTCGTCGTCGCCCTCGCCCTCACCGGTAAGGTTGTCACCGGTGTGCTCCACGGAGCCGTCGGGGCTCTTGAGGTTGTTGAAGAAGACGAAGTTGCCGTCGCTGCCGACCTTGCCCTCGGCGTTCGTCAGCAGGGCGCTGGCGTCGAGGTCGAAGTCACCACCGGTGGTGGTACGAGCATCCCAGCCGAGACCGACGATGACCGCGGTCAGGTTGGGCGCGGCCTTGGTCAGCGAGACGTTGCCGCCCTTGCTGAGGCTGACTCCCACGAGTCCTCCCATTGGTTTCCTTGGGGGCCGGCAGGCGCCGGCGCCTCCACGTTGCGTTGGCATCCGATCAACGATCGGATCCTAGTGACCGGTTCCCGGTCAAAGCAGGCTTTTGGCCGGGTCGCCGCAGATCCACCGGCCCGGAGCGAAGTCCCCGGGCCGGCGGTCCCGGATCAGAGGGTGTCGAGCGCCTTGATGTAGTCGTTGAGGTCGCGTGCGTCGGGCAGACCGTTGACGACGGTCCAGCGCACCACGCCCTCCTTGTCGATGATGAAGGTGCCGCGCACCGCGCAGCCCTTCTCCTCGTCGAAGACGCCGTAGGCCCGCGAGGTCTCGCCGTGCGGCCAGAAGTCCGAAACCAGCGGATACTCCAGGCCCTCCTGCTCGGCGAAGACGCGCAGGGTGTGGATGGAGTCGTTCGAGACGGCGAGCAGCTGCGTGTCGTCGTTCTCGAACTTCGGCAGCTCGTCACGGAGCGCGCAGAGCTCACCCGTGCACACGCCGGTGAAGGCGAACGGGTAGAACAGCAGCACGACATTCTTCTCGCCACGGAAGTCGGAGAGCTTCACGGTCCGGCCGTGGTTGTCCTTCAGCTCGAAATCCGGGGCCTGGGTGCCGACCTCGATCGCCATGAAAAGCGTCCCTTCGCTACGTTCACCGGGCTGGGCTGTCCGGGTGGCTCCCAGCCTACGCAGAAGCCCGCAGCAGGCCATGCAGCGCCCGTGACAGCCGTAGGCACCCGCACGGGGCGCCCTGCGACCGAGAAACGCGGGGCGCCCTGCGACCGAGAAAGAAGACCCCCGGCGGTCAATGCCGTCGGGGGTCTTCGGGGCGAGTGCGTGGCGAACGCGGTTCAGCGCTTGGCTTTGGCCGCCTTCGGTGTGACCAGACGACTGCCCGTCCAGTCCTTGCCCGCATTGATGCTCTTGGTCTGGGAGAGACCGGCGGTCTGTGCAGACTCGTTGATGTCGCTCGGTTCGACGTATCCGTCACGGCCGGTCTTCGGCGTCATCAGCCAGACCGCGCCGCCGTCCTCGATCAGACCAATGGCATCCACCAGCGCGTCCGTAAGGTCGCCGTCCTCGTCGCGGAACCACAGCAGGACGACGTCTGCGACGTCGTCGTAGTCCTCATCGACGAGATCCTGGCCGATTGTGGCCTCAATGCCCTCACGGAGCTCCTGCTCGACGTCGTCGTCGTAGCCGATCTCCTGGACCACCTGTCCGGGCTCGAACCCCAGGCGTGCTGCCGGGTTGGTCCGCTCCTCCGCGTGGTCCGCGGTCGCGCTCACGGGTTGCCTCCTGATCATGTTTCGGAAAATGCTTCAGCCACGCGCGTGCGCGGGGCGTTGGCCGTAGTCCACACGGGAGCGGCGGATCGCGCAAGTACCCAGCATGCGAGACCGCCTAAACGGGGACGTTCCCTGCCACGTCACCGCACGGTCGGCAGCCCCCCACGGGGCCGGCGCCACCCTCCACACCCTTTACGTCCTTCCACAGCTTATGCCGTTTCGGTCCGCCATTCGGAGTCGAACATCCTTTGGGAATGGTTGGACGGGTTGGGCGTAAGGTTGCGGTTTGGGCCAGCACATCCCTGCGCCGCGGACGTGACGTCTCGCAACACGGCGGTTACCGCTCGGTAGAGGTGACGTTTACGCCCCCGCGGTACACGATGGTGATGGCGTACCTGCATGCATACATCCCGGGGGCATGTTCTCCCGTACCAGGCCCCGTAGAGCAGCACCGAACAGCGAAGGAACAGCGTGGCTTCCGGATCCGATCGTAATCCGATCATCATTGGTGGCCTGCCGAGCCAGGTCCCGGACTTCGATCCCGAAGAGACCCAGGAATGGCTCGACTCGCTCGACGCAGCCGTCGACGAGCGAGGCCGTGAGCGGGCCCGTTACCTGATGCTCCGGCTCATCGAGCGTGCACGCGAGAAGCGTGTCGCCGTGCCGGAGATGCGCAGTACGGACTACGTGAACACGATCGCCACGAAGGACGAGCCGTTCTTCCCCGGCGACGAGGAGATCGAGCGCAAGGTCCTCAACGCGACCCGCTGGAACGCGGCCGTGATGGTGTCGCGCGCCCAGCGTCCGGGGATCGGGGTGGGCGGCCACATCGCCACCTTCGCCTCCTCGGCGTCGCTGTACGACGTGGGCTTCAACCACTTCTTCCGGGGCAAGGACGACGGTCTGGGCGGCGACCAGATCTTCTTCCAGGGACACGCGTCCCCGGGTATCTACGCCCGCGCCTTCCTGCTCGACCGGCTGAGCGAGGCGCAGCTCGACGCCTTCCGTCAGGAGAAGTCGAAGGCGCCCAACGGCCTGTCCAGCTACCCGCACCCGCGGCTGATGCCGGACTTCTGGGAGTTCCCGACCGTCTCGATGGGCCTCGGCCCGCTCGGTGCGATCTACCAGGCCCGGATGAACCGCTACATGGAGGCGCGCGGCATCGCCGACACCTCCCAGTCGCACGTGTGGGCGTACCTGGGCGACGGCGAGATGGACGAGCCCGAGTCGCTCGGTCAGCTCTCCATCGCCGCGCGCGAGGGCCTGGACAACCTGACCTTCGTGGTCAACTGCAACCTGCAGCGCCTCGACGGCCCGGTGCGCGGCAACGGCAAGATCATCCAGGAGCTGGAGTCGCAGTTCCGCGGCGCCGGATGGAACGTCATCAAGCTGGTCTGGGACCGCTCCTGGGACCCGCTGCTCGCGCAGGACCGCACGGGCATCCTGGTCAACAAGCTGAACACCACGCCGGACGGCCAGTTCCAGACGTACGCCACCGAGTCCGGCGCGTACATCCGTGAGCACTTCTTCGGGGACGACCCGCGGCTGCGCGACATGGTCAAGGACATGACCGACGACCAGATCCTGCACCTGGGCCGCGGCGGTCACGACCACCGGAAGGTCTACGCGGCCTACGCGGCGGCCAAGGCGCACAAGGGCCAGCCGACGGTGATCCTGGCGCAGACGGTCAAGGGCTGGACGCTGGGGCCGAACTTCGAGGGCCGCAACGCGACCCATCAGATGAAGAAGCTCACCGTCGAGGACCTCAAGCGGTTCCGCGACCGGCTGCACATCCCGATCACGGACAAGCAACTGGACGAGGGCTATCCGCCCTACTACCACCCGGGCCGCGACTCGGAAGAGATCCAGTACATGCACGACCGCCGCAAGGGTCTGGGCGGATACGTCCCGACCCGTGTGGTGCGCGCGAAGCCGCTGGTCCTCCCCGAGGACAAGACGTACGCGATCGCCAAGAAGGGCACGGGTCAGCAGTCGATCGCCACGACCATGGCGTTCGTCCGCATCCTGAAGGAACTCATGCGGGACAAGGAGATCGGCAAGCGCTTCGTGCTGATCGCGCCCGACGAGTACCGCACCTTCGGCATGGACGCGTTCTTCCCTAGCGCGAAGATCTACAACCCGCTTGGTCAGCAGTACGAGGCGGTGGACCGGGATCTGCTGCTCGCCTACAAGGAGTCGCCGACCGGTCAGATGCTGCACGACGGCATCTCCGAGGCAGGCTGCACGGCGTCGCTGATCGCTGCCGGTTCGGCGTACGCCACGCACGGCGAGCCGCTGATCCCGGTGTACGTCTTCTACTCGATGTTCGGTTTCCAGCGCACCGGCGACCAGTTCTGGCAGATGGCCGACCAGCTCGCGCGCGGCTTCGTACTGGGTGCGACCGCCGGTCGTACGACCCTGACCGGCGAGGGTCTCCAGCACGCCGACGGGCACTCGCAACTGCTCGCCTCGACGAACCCCGGCTGCGTCGCGTACGACCCGGCGTTCAGCTACGAGATCGCGCACATCGTCAAGGACGGTCTGCGCCGGATGTACGGCGGGACCCCCGAGGAGAACGAGGACGTCTTCTACTACCTCACCGTCTACAACGAGCCGATCCAGCACCCGGCCGAGCCGGAGAACGTGGATGTCGAAGGCATCCTCAAGGGCGTGTACCGCTACAAGGCCGCCGAGCGGGGCGAGATTCCGGCCCAGATCGTGGCGTCCGGTGTTGCGGTGCCGTGGGCGGTCGAGGCGCAGCGGATCCTCGCCGACGAGTGGAACGTCCGGGCGGACGTCTGGTCGGCGACCTCCTGGAACGAGCTGCGCCGCGAGGCCGTCGACGTGGAGCGGTACAACCTGCTGCACCCGGCGGAGGAGCAGCGCGTCCCGTACGTCACGCGGAAGCTCTCCGGCTCCGAGGGCCCGTTCGTGGCGGTCTCGGACTGGATGCGTTCCGTACCGGACCAGATCGCGCGCTGGGTGCCCGGTGCGTACCAGTCGCTGGGCGCGGACGGCTTCGGCTTCGCCGACACCCGCGGCGCGGCCCGCCGGTTCTTCCACATCGACGCGCAGTCGATCGTCCTCGCGGTGCTCACCGAGCTCGCGAAGGAGGGACGGGTCGACCGCTCGCTGCTGAAGCAGGCGATCGACCGGTACGAGCTGCTGGATGTGGCCGCGGCCGACCCGGGCGCGGCCGGCGGCGACGCGTAGGCGCGACGCATCACGTACGAAGGGCGGCGGGGCCTGCTGGTCCCGCCGCCCTTCGGCGTCCGCGGGTCAGTTCTCCCAGACCTTGAAAGCCCTGACCTGGTACGGGGACTGGGGCACCCAGGTGCCGCCGCCCGGGTAGGTCTCGAATTCGCCGGTCTCGGCGCACTCCGCCGACTGGTACGTGGTGACCGGGCGGCCGGTGCGGTTGACGAGCGCCTGGACCTTGCTGCCGGCCGGCAGCGGGACGCAGCTCTCGATGTCGATCGTGGACAGCTCGTGGATCTGCCGGGCGCCCGTGAAGTCCGGCTTCTCCCAGAGACAGAGCTGGCCGCTGCCGCAGGCCCCGGGCCGGGCTGACCCGGAACGGACCGCGGAGTCGGCCACGGCCTGCGGGACCGAGGCGGTGGCGGCCAGGGTGGTGGCGGTCAGGGCTGCGGTGGTCAGGGCGGTGGCAAGAACGGTCGTACGCATGGAATCAACCCCCGTGGTGGTGCGAATCAGTTGCCTGCACCCTGACCGGCGGAGCAACCCTCGGGGAAGAGGTCGCGGGCCACACCACCCTGATAGGCGACAGCCCCGCCGGAACGGTCCGGCGGGGCTGTCCTACGCACTGTGTTGACGCGGCACAAGCGTCATGACGAGCCGTCAGATGTGACCGGCGCCCGCACCCGCCTCAGCGTTCGCACCGCGCTTGGTGAGCGTGGCGACCAGCGCGGCGATCACCGCGACGATGCCGGCGACCATGAATGCCGTGCTCATGCCCGACACGAACGTGTCATGAGCGACGCCCGCGATCTTCGCCGCGACCTCCGGCGGAGTGCTGCCGTCCACCGGCGGGACGCCGACCGTGACGGCCGAGGACGCCGCGTCCAGCTGCTCCGGCGAGAGGGGCGGAAGCTGCGCGGCCGTCCAGTTGTCGGCCAGCTTCGAGTCGACCTGGGACGCCATGACCGCGCCCAGCACCGCCGTACCGAGGCTGCCACCGACCTGCATGGCGGCCTGCTGCAGACCACCCGCGACGCCGGAGAGCTCCATCGGGGCGTTGCCGACGATGACCTCGGTGGCGCCGACCATCACCGGGGCGAGGCCGAGGCCGAGCAGACCGAACCAGATCGACATGGTCAGGGTGCTGGTGCCGATCTCCAGCTGGGACATGCCGAACATGGCGACTGCCGTGCACACCATGCCGCCGACCAGCGGAACCCGCGGGCCGAACTTCGTGATCATGGCGCCCGCGAGCGGCGAGGCGACGATCATCATCCCGGTCAGCGGCAGCAGGTGCAGACCGCTGTCGACGGGGCTCAGACCGTGCACGTTCTGAAGGTAGAAGGTGACGAAGAACAGCCCGCCCATGAAGGCGAAGGCCATCAGCACCATCAGGACCGCGCCCGCTGACAGCGGCACGGACCGGAACATCGCCAGCGGGATCAGCGGCTCCCTGACGTTCTTCTGGGAGAAGGCGAAGACCACGAACAGGGCCACGGCGGCGCCCAGGAAACCGAGCGTCTTGTAGTCGCCCCAGCCCCACTCGGCGCCCTTGATGAGCGCCCAGATCAGGCAGAACATCGCCTGCGACAGCAGCACGATGCCGCCGATGTCGAAGGAGCGCGGCGCGTTCTCGGCGCGGTGGTCCTTGAGGATCACCAGGCCCAGCAGGAGCGCGATCACACCGACCGGCACATTGATGAAGAAGACGGACTGCCAGCTGACGTGCTCGACGAGCACGCCGCCGAGGATCGGACCGCCCGCGGTCGAGGCGCCGATCACCATGCCCCAGATGCCGATCGCCATGTTCAGCTTCTCGGCCGGGAAGGTGGCGCGCAGCAGGCCGAGCGCGGCGGGCATCAGCAGGGCGCCGAAGAGGCCCTGGAGCACCCGGAACGCGATCACCAGGGCGACGCTGTGCGAGAGGCCGATGGCCCCCGATGCCGCGGCGAAGCCCACGACACCTATGAGGAAGGTCTGTCGGTGGCCGAACCGGTCACCGAGCTTGCCCGCGGTGATCAGGGAGACCGCGAGGGCGAGCATGTAGCCGTTGGTGATCCACTGGACGTCGGCGAGCGAGGCGCCGAGATCCTGCTGGATGGCGGGGTTGGCGATCGCGACGATCGTGCCGTCGAGCGCGACCATCATCACGCCGATGGCCACGGAGAAGAGCGTCAGCCAGGGGTGGCCGCGCAGCCCCTTGGCAGGTGCGGGCACGGCGGTGTCCTGCTGCTCCCGCGACGCCTTTTCGACGGTGGTCTGACTAGTCATGCCGGGGAGATTAGTGTCAGCCGCTGACAGTTGACAAATCATTTCACAAGACAGTAACTGTCATATAGCTCACACCCACGCTGAGCTGGGAATATCAGGAGAAGGAGGATCATTTCCGTGACCGATGGGCAGCGGGCCGTGCATCCGACCGGACCGTGCGGACGTCCGACGGGACCGCGCGAGCTTCCGACCGGACTGCGCGAACGGAAGAAGCGGCGCACCCGGGACGCCCTGCTGCACGCCGCCCTCGATCTTTTCACCACCCAGGGGTACGAGAAGACCACCGTCGACGAGATCGTCGACACAGTCGAGGTCTCCCAGCGCACCTTCTTCCGCTACTTCGCCAGCAAGGAGGAGGCCGCCTTCGCCCTCCAGGAGATGGTGGAGTCGCACTTCCTCTCGGAGCTGCGCCGGCGTCCCGCTGCGGAGACCCCGTTCGAGGCGCTGCGCCGCGCGGTCCTCTGCGCCTGGAACACCATCGGCGAGGCGATCGAGGCGATCGTCACGGTCGAACTCCACATGCGTACGTACCAGATGATCGAGTCGACGCCGTCGCTGCTCGCCGCCCACCTTCGACGCCACATCGATCTGGAGAGCCAGATCGCACAGCTGATCGCCGAGCGCGAGGGGCTCGACGTGGAGACGGACCCCCGGCCGCGGGTCGCCGTCGCCGCGTTCTGCGGGGTGATGCGGGTGACCGGGCAGCTCTGGGGACAGGGGCGGGACGCCAGCGTGGACTCGCTGCGCGCGCTGACCGAGGCGTACCTGGACCAGCTCGGCCCGGCGCTGGCCGGGAACTGGCGGGCGGAGGCCGGCGCGGGGCTCGGGTAGCGCCATGGAACTCCGTCCGATGTGCGGTGGGCCTCGACGCGGAAGCACCGGTGCGCCGAGGTGCCGAGGTGTCGATGTACCGACGCGCCGATGCGCCGACGCGCCGATGTGCGGTACGCCTCATTGCCCCGACATGACCGACTTCACAACAGCCGCGCCCCGGCGGCCATATGCGACGCTCCGGAGGCACTCCGCGCGACCTGAGCGTGCGCGTCGCACCAACACAGCGTGAAATGACCGGTCTTGAATTCCCGACAGCCGGGTGATGTGCGTCACCCTGTTCACGGCTGTCGTCCCGCGTCTCCTAGTGTGGGCAGAAGTGACTTCCTTCGACACCTCCCCCACGCTCACCGCATGGCGCGCGCTGCTCGCCGTCGCGGTCGTGTTCGTGATGCTGGCGACCACGGGTTGGACCGCCGTACGCCACCAGCCCTCCGACGAGCCACGCACCCTCGCACTCGCCTCGTGGGCGCGCGGCAGCGTAGCGGGTCATGCGCTGCCGGACGCCGACGCTCCGCCGCGCCGGCTGGCGCAGTTCTTCGCCACGCTCACGGCCGCGCAGCGCACCGGACTCGCCGACAAGTATCCCTTGGTCGTGGGCAATCTGAACGGCGCCCCGGTCACCCTGCGTTACCACGCCAATCGGGTGGCCCTGGTGCAGGCGCAGGCGGTCGAGCGGCAGCGTATGCACGACGAGAGGCTCTCCCCCGACGGCCGCGCCGAGGCGCTCCGGCGGATGAATCGCTTCCGGTCGATGCTGGAGAACGGCCGGCACATCCTCGCCTTCGACCCGACCGGGAAGGGTCGTGCGGCCGAGGTGTTCGGTGAT
Source organism: Streptomyces sp. NPDC111516 (assembly GCF_055635345.1). Lineage (NCBI taxonomy): Bacteria > Bacillati > Actinomycetota > Actinomycetes > Kitasatosporales > Streptomycetaceae > Streptomyces > Streptomyces sp. NPDC111516. The sequence goes on from NZ_JBVKBV010000001.1 coordinate 711,520, forward strand.
CTCGACCGGGCCGCGCGGGTCTCCGTGATCGTCCCCGGCGTCGACACCAATCTGCTGACGCTGGAGCGGACCGCCCCCATGGTGAACGCCGCCCCGGTCGGCATGGCGAAGTCGCTGTACGCGGCGGAGCGCGCCGCGCGCCCCGGCACCCGTACCGCCGTCATCGCCTGGGCCGACTACACGACGCCGGCCGGGATCGGTGTGGACGCGGCCCTGGGGAATCTCGCCGAACGCGGGGCGGTGCGGCTGAACGCCCTGGTGGGCGCGTTGCCCGGGGACGCCCCGGTCTCGCTGTTCTGCCACAGCTACGGCTCGGTGCTGTGCGGTGTCGCCGCGCATGAACTGCCCTCCAGGGTCACCGACATCGCGGTCGCGGGCAGCCCCGGCATGCGGGTGGAGAACGCCGGGCAGCTGCACACCGAGGCCAGGGTGTGGGCGACGCGGGACCACGACGACTGGATCGCGGACGTGCCGAACCTGGAGCTCGGCGGACTCGGCCACGGCGCCGACCCGGTCGAGCCGGGCTTCGGGGCACGCATTGTCTCGGCGGGCGGAGCGGTCGGCCACAGCGGCTATTTCGAGCCGGGCACCAAAAGCCTCAGCAACTTCGCCGCCATCGGCGTCGGGGCCTACGCCTCGGTGAGCTGTGCGAGCTCCGACAACACCTGTAACGACGGAGTCGCCACCGGCGGCCCGGGCCTGGAGATCTGACGGGCGCGACGAACCGCAGTCGGCCGCATATCGGGGCCAACACCGAGGGGGACGTGCGAGCAAGTGCCGCATACGATGAGGCACATGGGTGATGTGCTGGCCGGAATTCATGCCACCTGGGAGTTCGACACCGACTCCGTGCTCATCCGCTTCGAACGGGGTATACGCACACCGAAGCTCTTCCAGAGCCTGCGTGAGCGCCGCGTCCCGCACACGGCGCTGTCGTCGGTGACGCTGACCCCGGGCAAGCGGGGCACGGTGGTCCTGCACGCGGTGCCGAGACCCGGTGCCGACCCGTTGCTGGAGGCCGCGGCGGGACAGCTGAAGGCCGGCTGCGATCCGTACCGGCTGGTGCTTCCGGCCGAGCGCGAGATGCTCGCCGAGTACTACGCGGACGAGCTGCGCGCCCGGCTCGGTCCCGACGCCGCGGAGCCCGCCGAGCGGTTCCTGGTCGCGGCCCCCGAAGCCCCGATGCAGTTCAAGGCGTACGACGGCCGGGCCGGCTTCGACGGTGACCGGATCTCCTTCCGTTGGTTCTGGACGGGTGCCTCCACGGCGAAGTGGAAGGCCGGCGACCAGACGTTTCTGGTGACGGAGCTGAGCGGGGTCGAGTGGCGTTCGCCGGAGGCCTTCGACGGCTATCTGCGGCTGGTGCCGAGGGGCCTGGAGGGCGCGGCTCCCGGACCGGGCTCGGGTGCCGGCCTCGACATGAGCACCGCTTCCGGCCCGGGTGCGGGTGGCGGTGCCGGTACCGGTACGGAGCTGGGCACGGGACTCGCCGCCGGCCTGCTGCGGAACGCACAGCCGATGAGTCCCCGCCCCACCCGGGCCGATCAGGACCCGGCCGCGGTGGTCTTCGGCCTCGGCTACGGCCCGGTGCACGAGTCGCTGCCGTTCGCCGCGGCCGTACTGGAATCCGTACGCAGGAAGCAGCCGTCGCCCGCCGCGCCGGCCGCCGTCCTGGCGGGCGCGGGACGGCGCGATCCCGCGGACATCGCGGAGCGGATCCGGCATCTCGGGGAGCTGCATCAGGCGGGGCTGGTGACGGACGACGAGTTCAGCGCGAAGAAGGCGCAGCTGCTCGCCGAGCTGTAGGTGTGCGCGGGCGGTGTGCGGCGGCCGGGGCGGGTGTCTCCGGCCTGCCAGGTCGGCGAGCAGGCTCGACGGTAGTACTCCCGTACGAGAAGGGCTGCGATGGACCGGAACCCTGGTATGACGTCGCCGGGCCGGTCCGCTGCCTACGCTGATCGAGCCATGTCCACTTCCCCGCCGCGCAAGCCGCCGACGCCGCCCACGCCACCCACGCCGCCATCGTCTCCCCCATCGCCCGCCGTCGACGGCCTGCTGAGCGCCGCCCGGCGCAACCTGCGCGAGTCCGCGCACGGGCTCTCGCACCCGTCCCATCCCGCGACGCCGCTCCTGGCTGACGCGCCGAAGCGGTGGCAGCGGCTGCTGCCGTACGTGGTCGTCCTCGCCCTCGTCGCGACCTTCATCCCGGTCACGATCAATGTCCTGACCCGTGGGTACGGCGTGAACGGAGGGCTGGCGGGAGCCCTGGCCGTCGCGCAGGCGGCACCGCTCCTGATGCTGGCCCACCGGCCGTTGCAGGCCTGGTGGATCATCTTCCCTGCGGACATCCTCGGCGCGGCCGCGCTGCTCGGGTATCCGGTCGGCAAGTTCGGCATCTGGCCGTGGCCCCCGCCCACCCTGATCGGCTACCTCTTCCTGCTGCTCGCCCTGGCCCTGCGCGAGACCCGGCGGACCCTGGCCGCGGTCTGGGTGGCGACGGGCGCGGCGAGCCTGATCCTGCACCTGATCTCGCCGGAGCGCAGCAACGGCAGCGCGCTGCTGCTCGTGGTCCTCGGTGCGGTGGTCCTGGTGATCGGCGCGGCGGTACGGGAACGGGGCGACGCGCAGCGTCGGCTCGCCGAGCAGGAGACCATCAGCGAGGCCGAGAGGGCGCAGCGGACGCTGCTGGAGGAGCGCACCAGGATCGCCCGTGAGCTGCACGACGTGGTCGCGCACCACATGTCCGTGATCACGGTCCAGGCCGATTCGGCGCCCTACCGGATCAGCGGACTGCCCGAGGAGGCGCGCGAGGAGTTCGGCGCGATCGCGGCGAGCGCGCGGGAATCGCTCACGGAGATGCGACGGCTGCTGACGGTGCTGCGCAGCGAGGGCACCGAGGGCGAGCGGGCGCCGCAGCCGGGGCTCGACCGGGTGCAGCAGCTGGTGGAGGCGACGGTGCGGGCGGGGCTGCCGGCCGAGCTGTCGCTGGCCGCCGATCTGCCGGACGTACCGCAGGCGGTGGACCTGTCGGCGTACCGGATCGTGCAGGAGGCCCTGGCGAACGTGGTCCGGCACGCGCCCGGCGCGCGGACCCGGGCGTCGATCACGTCCGACGGTGAGCACCTGACCGTACTGGTCGTCAACGACCGGGCGGAGCAGCCCGGTTCACCGCTGGAGACGACCGGGACCGGGCACGGCCTGGTCGGCATGCGGGAACGCGTACGGTTGACGGGCGGCACCCTGGACACCGGACCGCTGCCGGACGGCGGCTTCCGGGTCGCCGCGCGGCTGCCGCTCGCCGCCGTTCCGCCCCCGACCTCGGAGGACTCTTGACCATCCGCGTGATCATCGTCGACGACCAGGCCATGGTGCGGGCGGGGTTCGCGGCACTGCTCGCGGCGCAGAGCGACATCGACGTGGTCGGTGAGGCGCCGGACGGGCGCCAGGGCATCGACGTCAGCCGGCGGGTCCACCCGGACGTGGTCCTGATGGATGTCCGGATGCCCGAGATGGACGGCCTGGCGGCGGCCCGCGAGCTACTGAACCCGCCGGTGGGGGTGGCGCACCTGCCCAAGGTGCTGATGCTCACCACGTTCGACGTGGACGACTACGTGTACGAGGCGCTGCGCGCCGGGGCATCCGGCTTCCTGCTGAAGGACGCGCCGCCGGCGGATCTGATCTCGGCGGTACGGGTGGTCGCGGCGGGCGAGGCGCTGCTGGCGCCGTCCGTGACCCGGCGCCTGATCGCCGACTTCGCCCGGCAGGGGCCCTCCGGGGCGGCCCGGAGCGGGCAGGCGCTGCGGCTGAACGCGCTGACTCCGCGCGAGCGGGAGGTGCTGGAGCTGATCGCGCGGGGGCTGTCCAACCAGGAGATAGCCGGGCGGCTGGTGCTGGCCGAGCAGACGGTGAAGACCCACATCGGGCGGGTGCTGGCCAAGCTGGATCTGCGGGACCGTGCGCAGGCGGTGATCTTCGCGTACGAGGCGGGGGTGGTGGTACCGGGAGAGCAGTAACGGTGGTCTCCCCCCGCCCACCCCACCGGTAGGCCCCCCGTACACCCCCTACCCGGGTATCAATCCGCACTTGGCTCCCCGGTGCGACGCCCCCGCACCCACCTCCTTCCTACCTTCCTCTCCGTCGCGCCGAACGGCGTGCGGGAGCCGGGTCAGCCGGAGAGGGAGGGGCGGGATGCGCCGTTATGCAAGGACTCTGGTCGCGGTCGCGCTGGCGACCACTGTGATGGCGGGGACGGCCGGCTGGGCGTCCGGGAACGCGCAGCAGGCTCTGACCGGGCCACCTCCCGGAACCTCGGCCTGGCGCGCGGATCACGTGCTTGGGCGTGAGCTGCCCGACCCGGAGCGTGCCGCACCCGCCGAAGTGAGCCGGTTCTTCCGGGGGTTGACCGCAGCGCAGCAACAGGCCCTGCTCGTACGGCATCCACTCGTCGTCGGCAACCTGGACGGCGTACCCGCCGAACTGCGCTACCGGGCCAACGCCCGTTCCCTGCGTGCCAGTCACGACCCCAGGTACCGGCATCTCGCCGGACCCGGGCACCGGCAGATCCTCGCCTTCGATCCGCGCGGACGCGGCCAAGTTGCCGAGGTCTTCGGGGACTTGAGCACCGCACGCCATGTGGCGGTCGTGGTGCCGGGTTCGGACATCGACGCCGGGTCCTTCGACCGTACGAACGATGTGTACGGCACTCCGGCCGGCATGGCGAAGTCCCTGTACGCGCAGACCGGACACCGCAGCGCCGTCGTCGCCTGGGCCGGGTACACCACCCCCGTGGGCATCGGCCTCGATGCCGCGACCGGGTCGCTCGCCGAGGCCGGGGCCGACCGGCTGACCCGGTTCGCGGACGGGCTGGCCGCCGACGGTGTGCCCGCGCCCGCCGTGTTCTGCCACAGCTACGGCTCCGTCGTGTGCGGCCTCGCCGCGTCCCGGCTGCGCGCCAGCGACCTGGTCGTCCTCGGCTCGCCGGGGATGCGTGCCGACGACGTCGCGGATCTGCACACCACCGCCCGGGTCTGGGCCGCCAAGGACGCCACGGACTGGATCGACGACGTACCGAACATCGAGGTGGCGGGGCTGGGGCACGGCCCCGATCCGACCGGTCCGGGGTTCGGCGCACGCCGCGTACCGGCCCACGACGCCCACGGGCACACCGGCTACTTCGGCCCCGGTACGGACTCGCTCCGCGCCTTCGCCTCGATCGCGCAGGGGGAAGCCCGATGAGCCTCAGCACGCTCGCCGAGCGCATCGACGCCCGTACACCCGCCCATCGCGACCGGGCCGTCGACGGCCTGCGCGCGCTCGCCCTGCTCGCCGTCCCGACCGGCCACTGGCTGCTCGGCGGCTTCCGCCTCGACGGCGACGGCGCGCTGCACAACGCCAGCCCGCTCTCCACGTTCGGCGGGCTCGCCCCGGTGAGCTGGGTGCTTCAGATGCTGGGCATCTTCTTCCTGGTCGGCGGGTACGCCTCCGTGCTCTCGTACCACCGGAGGAAGTCCACCACCGGGGCCTGGCTACGCGGACGCGTCGCCCGCCTCGGCAGGCCGGTGCTCGGCGTGACGGCCGTCTGGGCGGCGATGATCCCGCTGCTGAGCGCGCTCGGCGTGCCCGGTGACACCCTGCGGACCGGGTCGACGCTGGTGATCCAGCCGCTGTGGTTCGTCGGGGTGTACACGGTGGTCACGGCGCTCACCCCGTACTGCGTCGAGGCCGCGCGGAAGCTGGGCGGCTGGGCCGCCGTGCCGCTGCTCGGCTCGGTCGCCGCCGTCGACTTCCTGCGGTACGGGCCGTTCGCGGACGCCATGCCGTCCTGGCTGAGCGTGTTGAACATCCTTCCGGGCTGGCTCTTCGCGTACCAGCTCGGCGTGTCGTGGGGCGAGGGCCGGATCGACAGGCGCGGCGCCCGGCTATTGCTGATCGGTGGGACGGTGTTGTTCGCCGCGCTGCTGTTCGTCCTCCACTATCCGGCGTCGATGGTCGGCGTCCCGGGCGAGGCGCGGACGAATTCGCACCCGCCGTCGCTGCTGGTCCTGGCGCTGGCCGCCGCACAGAGCGGTGCGGCGATCCTGCTGCGGGACCGGATCGGCCGGCTGCTGCGCAGGCCGCTGCTGTGGGCGCCGGTCGTCGTCATCAACCTGTCCGCGATGACGATCCTGTGCTGGCACCAGACGGCGATGCTGGCCGCGGCGGTCCCGGCGTCGTTCGCCGGTGCGGTGCCGGGGCTGACGACCGGGCCCGACACGGTCGGCTGGATCCTGGCGCGGGTGGCGTGGATGCCGGTGTTCGCGGGGCTGCTGGTGCTGATCGCCCGGTACGCGCGCCGGTTCGAGGCCCCGTGGCAGACCGGTACGCATGCGGCGAACGCCCGCCGGGCGGTGGCGGGCCTGCTGGCGACGGGGTTCGCGGCGTACGTGCTGGGGTTGGCGTAAGCGACTGTTTCTGATCTGGTCATGCCATGAGGCGGGCTGCCTGGTGGGAGGTGACCTGCTGGGAACGTTTGCCTGCGTTCGCGCTGACGCTCGATTGACGGCGGGTGGTGGTGCATACACCTGCGCGGCTGCCCGGTCGGGTGTAGGCAGAAGGCATGGGATTGCAGCAGCGGTTCACGCACCGTCTTCGACCACGGCAGGCCGGTGACGCCCTGCTGGTGCTTCCGCTCGGCCTGATCGTGGTCATCGTGCTGGTGGACGTAGTGGCGCTCGGCTTGCCATTGGGGCCGTCGTTGCTGATCGTGGCACCCGCTCTCACTGCGTCCTTCGCCTCAACCCTCGTCACTGGGGCGATCTCTGCCGTTGCGATGGTGGGCATGCTCGTCATCGGCCTGGACGCCCACCTGCTCGGCACGATGGACTTCGACTCGCAGTTCGTCGCTCTGCTGGTGGTGTCGGTGATCGTGACGGTCTTCTGTTATCTGCGCGAGCGGCACGCCCGTGAGCTGGCGCTGGTGCGGATGGTCTCGGAGGCCACGCAGCGGGCGGTGCTACGGCCGTTGCCACGGCGGATCGGCCCGCTGCGTGTGGCATCCATGTACCTGGCGGCACAGTCGCAGTCCATGATCGGCGGCGACCTGTACGCGGCTATCCGCACCCCCACGGGCACCCGGCTGATCATCGGCGATGTAGTGGGCAAGGGCCTGACCGCGATCAGCGACGCCGCCCTGCTGCTGGGCGCCTTCCGGGAGTCCGCGCACCGCCAGGCCGGCCTGCCCGAGCTCGCGGCCTACCTGGACCACAGCGTGTGCTGGAATCTGGCCGAGCCCTCCGAGGCGGAGAAGGCCGGGGAGTGCTTCATCACCGCCGCACTCCTCGACATCCCCGACGCACTGCCGCTCATCCACGTGGTCAGCTGCGGGCATCCGCCCCCCTTGCTGCTGCGCGGTGGGCGTGCCTCCGCGCTGCACGCCACCCGCCCCGCCCCGCCTCTGGGCCTGGGCGAACTGACCGCTGCCGCCTACCACGTCGACACCTTCACCTTCGAGCCCGAAGACCTGCTGCTGCTGCACACCGACGGAGTGATCGAGGCCCGGGACCCCTTGGGCGTGTTCTACCCGCTGACCGAGCGCGCCGCCTCCTGGACCCCCCACAGCCCCTCCGCGCTGATCCACCACCTGCGCACCGACCTGCTCGCCCACGTCGGCGGCCACCTGACCGACGACGCCGCCGTGGTCGCCGTCCAGCACACCCTCCGCCAGACACCCACCGCAGTGGATACCACCCACAACAACGCCTGACTGGCTGGGGCGAGCGGTCGGATCGGTGCTTATCCAGGGTTCGTAGGTACTTCGTGCTTTCGAGCCCGTCCGGCGCTTGAGGACACAATGATCGCCGGGCGCACCGGTCCGCTGGAAACGGCTACTCGCGCGCCGCAGACGTGCTGCTCATGTCCGGGTACCGGTCCCCCGCCACCTGCCCCGCGATCGGCTCCAGCAGTGCCAGCTCCTGCGCCGTCAGCGTGAGCCGGGTGGCGGCCACGTTCTCCAGCAGCCGGCTGCTCTTGCGGGTGCCCGGGATCGGCACCACGGTCAGCCCGTGCACCTGGGCCCGCTGCTGCACCCAGGCGAGCGCCACCTGCGCGGCCGACGCCCCGTGAGCCGCCGCGATCTTGTGGACGGGCTCCAGCAGCGCGGCGTTCGCGTTCGCGTTGTCGCCGGTGAAGCGCGGCTGGAACCGGCGGAAGTCGCCCTTCGACAGTTCCTTGGCCGCGTCCGTGAACGCCCCGGTCAGAAAACCGCGGCCGAGCGGCGAGTACGGCACGAGGGTCACCCCGAGCTCGACGGCGGCGGGCACGGCACTGCGCTCGACGTCCCGGCTGAAGAGCGACCACTCCGACTGGAGGGCGGCGATCGGATGCACGGCGTACGCCTCGCGCAGCTCCGCGCCGGTCACCTCGCTCAGCCCGAGCTGCTTGACCTTGCCTTGCCGGACCAGCTCGGCCATCGCGCCGACGGACTCGGCCAGCGGGACGGCCGGGTCGCGGCGGTGCATGTAGTAGAGGTCGATGACGTCGGTGTTCAGCCGGCGCAGGCTGTTCTCGACGGCTTGGCGGATGTACGCGGGGTCGTTGCGCACGCCTCGGTAGTGCGGGTCGTCGTCCTTCCGCTCGATGGCGAACTTCGTGGCGAGCGTGATCTCGTCCCGGTGCGCCCCGACGAACGGGGCGAGGAACGTCTCGTTGGCGCCGCTCCCGTAGACGTCGGCGGTGTCGAAGAGGGTGACGCCCGCCGCCAGCGCCGTCTCCAGCGTCTCGCGCGCCGCTCCCTCGTCGGTGTCCCCGTAGAACTCGCTCATGCCCATGCAGCCGAGTCCCTGCACACCGACCTGCGGCCCGCCGCTGCCGAGCTCCACCGTGGCGATCTTGTTGTCAGTCATCAGGCACAGGGCCTTTCCGGCGCCCGGCGGGCACCCGCATAGAATTCGATCTTGTGGTCGAGGACGGCGAGGGTGTCCTGGAGCTCCGCGATCCGCGTCTTCACGTCGCGGCGGGTCGCCTCCAGCAGCTCCTGGCGTTCCTCGAAGGTGTGCTCGCCCTCGCGCAGCAGCTCCGCGTACCGGACCATGTCCGCGACCGGCATCCCGGTCAGCCGCAGCTTGCCGACGAACGCCAGCCAGTCCAGGTCACGGTTGGTGAAGCGGCGCTGGCCGGTGTGCGAGCGGTCGACGTGCGGCATCAGCCCGATCCGCTCGTACCAGCGCAGGGTGTGCGCGGTGAGCCCGGTGAAGGCGACGACCTCACTGATGGTGTAGCGGTCCTGACCGTCGGCGCGCGGATGCGGCCGGGGGGCCGAGGCGCAGGCGTCCACCTTCGCGGAAGTGCTCTCCATCACCGTCATGCCCTCCACGCTAGAACCTTGGAGTGCACTCTAAGCAAGCGCGAACGGTGACGGGTTTCGGCAACGGCCGGCACAGGAGCGTGCTCCTGTGCCGAAGCACGCTGGTTGTCACATACGCAGGCTTGTTGTCACCGAGACCGTTCCTTCAGCCCCATGTGATCCGGGCGGCGACCGGCAGGTAGTCGCTGCCGGTGGCGGGCAGGGTGCGGATGTGGCCGACGGTCGCCGAGCGGGCCATGACCTGGTCGATCCGGGCCAGCGGGAAGGCGGCGGGGAAGCTGAAGGCGAAGCCCCGTTCCGCCACGTTCATCCGTGAGGTCAGCGGGGCCAGCCCACGGTCATCGACCGTGCCGTTGAGGTCGCCCAGCAGGATCACCGCTTTCAGTTTCTCGGCGGCGATGGCCTTGCCCAGCAGGGCGGCGCTTTCGTCACGCCAGGAGGATGCGAGGCCGCTCGCCCCGACGCGGACCGAGGGCAGGTGTGCGACGTACGCCGCGATCTCGCCATGCGGCGTGTGGACCACGGTCCGCAGCCCGCGACTCCAGGCCTCCGCGATCCCCTGGGGTTTTATGTTCAACAGCCGGGCATCGGTGAGCGGATGCTTCGACCAGAGTCCGACGGTGCCCTGGACTGCGTGGTACGGGTAGTCGGGGGCGAGGGTCTTCTCGTAGACCGGCAGCGCCGGGGGCACCAGCTCCTCCAGCGCGATGAGACCGGGCTCGGCGTCAGCCAGGGCGCGGGCCGTGCCCGCCGGGTCGGTGTTCTCGTCGCTGACGTTGTGCTGCACCACGACCAGGTCGTGCGCGCCGGGCTCTACCTCGGGCAGGAGCAGCCCGCCGAAGAGGTACGTCCAGGCCGCCACCGGCAGGAGCAAGGCCACCAGCGCGGTGCCCGAACGGCGCAGCAGAATCAGGCCGAGCAGCACCACGACCACCAGGCCGAGCCAAGGCAGGAAGGCTTCCAGCAAACTGCCCAGGCGACCCACGGAGTTGGGGACGGCCCGGTGGAACGCGAGCAGCCCGGCCGTCAGCACCGCAAGCGCGGCAAGGACCCGCTCCCGCGTCCAGGCCGGCCGGCCCCTCGTGTCCCCCGCCCGGCGCCGCGCCCACCGGGGCGTTGCTGCCTTCACCGTCGACGTCGCACCGCTGTCCGCCCGCTCCACCATGGCTTCCCATCCGCTTGGCCTCGCCCCCCAAGACGAGCCATCAGGCGAATCAGTTTCTGTTTTCCCCAAGCGCGTGCGGCGCGCGCTGCGGCGGGGTGGTGCGGCGGCCCCCCGTCGCCACTTCGGGCACGTTGCTGACCTGCCCTACGAGGAACGCACACGGAACAAGGACAGGTTTCGGTGACGGTCGGGCCACCCCCACAAGCACTCACCCCGGGACGCCGAGCGCCTGCGGGTTCAAGTGCGATGCACCGTGACGGCATCCGGTCCAGCGAGGGGCCGCGGCGGCCATCCGCCTCTCCGGGCGCAACGATGCCCAACGAGCATCACTCCCCCTCGTCTTCCCTGTTTCCTCCACCTCGCCGCTTCCCCTGTAAGAGGAGCTCACAAAATGGGCGTCCGGCTCGCGACGCCTGGCACGCACGCTCGCTGCGTTGCCGAAATGCCCTAGTAGCTCCGCTACGAGGACCTTCCGGCGCCTTGCGATCGCACGCACCAGACGCCGCGAGCTGATCGGACTCTCATTTTGTGAGCTCCTCTAATAGGTTCCCGACCACCGCGGCACCACCCAACGTGAAAACAAGTGGAATCAGTGTGGCGTAGGGATCCCCGAGACCCTTGCTCACTTGCCGCACTGCGACGATCAGAACGCATGCCAGGAACAGGGAATAAACCCGCACCCAACGAATCTTCCTCACAGCCCGTCTCGCATCCTCTTCACCGTTTCCTCAATCCGTCGCAAGGACCCTTCCATTCGACCAAAAGCGAAACGAGAGTTAATCGACGCCGAAACACGCGGGCTACGAGGACCTCATCGCCCTGCGGCACGACGCCGCCCTGGGCACCGACCGCCTATGGATGCATCCCAACAACGGGTACAGCTTCGCCTGCACCGACTGCGCCGACGGCAGCAACCGGGAGGAGCTGGCCGTCTACGACCCCGACAACGACCACTGGCAGGGCGCCAGTCAGATCCTCGCCATCGGCGACGTCGACGGCCCCCTCGACACCGACGGGGACGGCACCGTCGACACCCCGGGCTACCCGGACCTGCTGGTCAAGAACGGCAACCAACTCTGGCTCTACTACGGTGCGCCCGACTATCGGCTCGACTCCTTTCGCGACCCCGTCCTCCTCGCTGCCGGTGACGGCATGAGCGAGGGCAGCAACACCATCGACAAGATCACCCTCGCCGCTCCGGGAGACTTCACCGGAGACGGGTCCGGCCCGTCGGGCCCGGCATGAGCTCACTTGATCACTTCGCCCGAACGGTGGCTCGACAGCCTCGCCCGATACGCTCATAGGCATGCACAGCCTGGCGATGATCGACAACTGGCCCGTCCCCACCGCGGCGGCTGCCGTCGTACGAGCGGACGGCACCGTCGTCGGTATGCACGGCCCGACCGCACACCGTTTCCCGCTCGCCTCCGTCACCAAGCCGCTCGCGGCCTACGCGGCGCTGGTCGCGTACGAGGAGGGCGCGGTCGAGCTCGACGAGCCGGCCGGACCCGAGGGTTCCACCGTCCGGCATCTGCTCGCGCACACCAGCGGGCTCGCCTTCGACGAGCACCGGGTGACAGCGGCCCCCGGCACCCGGCGGCTCTACTCCAACGCGGGCTTCGAGGTGCTCGGCGACTACATCGCCAAGGCCACCGACATCCCGTTCCCGGAGTACGTGCGCCAGGCGGTGCTGGAGCCGCTCGGGATGATATCGACGACGGTGGACGGCTCGCCCGCCAAGGACGGTGTCTCGACCGTCGACGATCTCGTACGGTTCGCGGCGGAGGTACAGGCGCCGCGACTGCTCGACCCGCGTACGGTGCTCGCCGCGCAGACCGTCGTACACCCCGGCCTGAAGGGCGTATTGCCGGGCTACGGCCACCAGAACCCCAACGACTGGGGGCTCGGCTTCGAAATCCGGGACCACAAGTCACCCCACTGGACGGGCAGTTCCTCGTCACCCGCGACCTTCGGGCACTTCGGGCAGTCCGGCACGTTCCTGTGGATCGACCCGGTCGCGGGTGCGGCCTGCGTCGCGCTCACCGACCGGGCCTTCGGACCGTGGGCGGTGGAGGCGTGGCCTGCGTTCACGGACGCGGTGCTCGCGGAGCTCCGTTCCGGCCGCTGAGCCACGTCTCGTCCGGCCGGTCCGCCGGCTTCGCGGCCAGGCACTCGAACCACACCGTCTTGCCGGTGCCGTCGCGGCGCGGTTCCGTGCCCCAGCGGTCGGTGACGGCGTCGACCAGCATCAGCCCTCGCCCTCCCTCGTCGAGGGCATCGCCCGCGACCGCGCGGGGCAGTTCCGGACAGTCGTCCGCGACTTCAACGCGCACGCCCCCGGCCGGCATCAGGAAGATGAGCGCCCGGCCGCGGCGGCCGGGGACATGCCGTACGACATTGGCGATCAGTTCCGTGAGCGCGAGCTCGGCCGCGTCGGCCACGTCGAGGAGACCCCAGCCGGTGAGGTAGAGCCGCAGGATGCGGCGCAGATGCCCGGCCGAGTGCTCACCCATCGCGAAGTCGGCGCGGTAGGTCGCCTCGATGCCACCGGCCTGCGGATCAATTACGTGATTCATGTCACCAGAGTGCAGCGACGTGGTTACGCTCGGCTACGTACGGAAACGAACGCCGTGAGGCGTTGAACGCCGGAGGTACCTCGCCGTGGCCAACGTCCAATCACTCGACCCCAGCGCCTCCCCGTTGGACTACTACGGCTGGGAGCTGCGCCGTCAGAGAGAGGCCAACAACCTCAAGCAGGGCCAGCTCGGCGACATCATCTTCTGCACGGGCTCGCTGATCGGCCAGATCGAGACGACGAAGAAGGTCCCCACCCGCGACTTCTCCGAGCGGCTGGACGCGGCGCTCGGCACGGACGGGGTGTTCTCGCGGCTGATCGGCCTGGTCCTGCGCAGCCAACTGCCCACCTGGTTCCAGGCGTACGCGGACATGGAGGCCCGCGCGGCGTACATCTCCACGTACCAGGCGCAGTTGGTGTACGGACTGTTGCAGACGGAGGAGTACGCGCGGGCCCTCCTCGGTGTCGACCACCCGAGCAAGGTCGACGAGATGGTGGCGGCCCGCCTGGACCGCCAGCGGATCCTGAAGGGCGCGAACCCGCCCGCGTTGTGGGTCGTCCTGAGCGAAGCCGCGTTGCTCCAGGAGGTCGGCGGACGTGCGGTCATGCGCGCACAACTGGCGCGGCTGTTGGACCTCCGCGACGACCCCTGGGTGCAGATCCAGGTGCTTCCGTTCTCCGTCGGCCAGCACACGGGAATGATGGGCTCGTTCAACCTGCTCAGGTTCGAGGACGACCCCGATCTGTTCTACGTGGAGAGCTACGACCAGGGGCACATGACCGCCAATCCCCAAGTGATCAGGGAACGTTCGGTCGGCTACGCTCGCTTGCAAGCCACAGCCCTCTCCCCCGAGGACTCGGCGACACTGATCGCTCGTGTGATGGAGGAACGCTATGGGGACCAGCCATGAACTGGCCGAAGCACAGTGGCGGAAGTCGTCGTACAGCGGCACCAGCGGAGGCGACTGCGTCGAGGTGGCCGACGGCCTCCCCTGCGCCGTACCCGTCCGCGACAGCAAGAACCCGGACGGACCCGTCCTGACCATCGGGGCCGACGCCTGGCGGGCGTTCGTGGACACGCTCCGTTAGCGCGTGAGCTACGCTCCCCGGCCATGGCCGACATAGTCCGCGCCGCCGCCACCGACGTCCCCGCGCTCGCTTCCGTACTCGCCAGCGCCTACGCCGAGGACCCCGTCTGGTCCTGGCTGATGCCTCACGACCGGAACCGGAGGCTGCGGCTGCTGTTCACCGCCCATCTGGCGCAGCAGGTTCCGGCGGGCCGGGTGTGGACCGATCCGGACCGCACGGTGGCGGCGGTGTGGGCGGAGCCCGGGAAGTGGAAGCTGCCGGTGAGCTACCTGCTGCGCAACGCGGGCACGCTGCTGCGGGCGGGACGGGCCCAACTCCCCAGGACCGGAATGCGGTTGCTGGCCCTTGAGCACCGCCACCCGGCCAACCCCGCGCACTGGTACGTCGAGTACATCGGCACCCATGCGGACGCTCGCGGCACGGGGCGCGGATCGCAGGTGCTCGGCGGGCTGCTGGAGCAGGCGGACGCGGACGGGCGGCCGGTGTTCCTGGAGTCGAGCAACCGCCGCAACCTGACCTTCTACCAGCGGCACGGCTTCGCGGTGCAGGAGGAGATGACCTTCCGGGCCGGGCCGCCGATGTGGTCGATGTGGCGCCGGGACACCGGTCGATAGCCGAGGCCGATGCCCCAGGCCGGTGGTTCAGACCGACAACTCCCAGATCAGCACCTCGGCCGCGCCGCCCGCGACCAGTTCCAGGCCCTCCTCCCCGGTGATCCGCACCGAGTCGCCCGCCTCCAGCCCCTCGTCCCCGAGGCGTACGCCCCCGGCCGCCACATGGACGTACACCCGCGCCGCGTCCGGCACCGCCGTGCGTTCCCCGGGGGCCAGTCTGCGTACGTGCAGCATCGCGCCGGCCGCCGGGAGGGCGTACGGGGTGGAATCGGCGATGCCGGGAACGATCGTGTACGAGGGTTCGCCGCCCGGTTCGAGCGGTGCCAGCCACATCTGGATGAACGTCAGCGGGTCGTCCCCGTCGTTGCGTTCGACGTGGCGGACGCCGGACGCGGCGCCGAGGTGCTGGAGGTCCCCGGCGCGTACGACCGTGGCGTGACCGGTCGAATCGCGGTGGGTCAGCTCGCCCTCGACCACCCAGGTGACGATCTCCGTATGGCTGTGGGGGTGTTCGTCGAAGCCCGCGCCGCGCGCCAGACGCTCCTCGTTGCACGCCAGGATCGCACCGAAGCGCAGATTGTCCGGGTCGTAGAAGCTGCCGAAGGAGAAGGCGTGCCGGGACAGGATGCCGGCGGCCTGTTCCCCGCCAAGGAAGCGGTCTTCGGCGCGGTGTACGGAAATCACCCGTCCACGGTAGCCCGGCGCGGCGCACCCGCGACCCCTCGCCGCTACCCGGCGGTACGACCCGCGGCCGCCCCGGCCCTCCGCTCACGTGGTCCGATAAGGCAGTCTTGTGTTCGTGCCCCGACCCGATCCTGAGCAGCCCGCTGCGAACGACGCCCACCTGCATGCCGCGACCCTGAAACGGCTGGAACAGTCCTCCGGCCGGCTGGCCGCCAACGCGATCGCCCGCATGGACGAGACGCTGCCGTGGTACCGGGCGATGCCCCCGGAGAACCGGTCCTGGATCGGCCTGGTGGCCCAGGCCGGGATCGCGGCGTTCACCGAGTGGTTCCGGCATCCGGAGACCCCGCAGGCCATCTCCACCGATGTGTTCGGCACGGCTCCGCGCGAGCTGACCCGGGCGATCACGCTGCGGCAGACCGTCGAGATGGTGCGTACGACGATCGAGGTCATGGAGGCCGCGATCGAGGAGGTCGCCGCGCCCGGCGACGAGTCGGTGCTGCGGGAGGCGCTGCTCGTCTACGCCCGGGAGATCGCCTTCGCGACCGCCCAGGTGTACGCGCAGGCCGCCGAGGCCCGGGGCGCCTGGGACGCCCGGCTGGAATCGCTCGTGGTGAACGCGGTGCTGTCCGGTGAGGCCGACGAGGGTGCCGTGTCACGCGCCGCTGCTCTCGGCTGGAACTCCCCCGAACACGTCTGTGTTCTGCTCGGTACGGCTCCGGACGGCGACAGCGAGCTGACCGTGGAAGCGATCCGACGGGCCGCCCGGCACGCGAAGCTCCAGGTACTGACCGGGGTGCTCGGCAGCCGACTGGTCGTCATCGCGGGCGGCAGCGACAACCCGCTGCAGGTCGCGAAGGCGCTGATCGGCCCGTACGCGGCAGGTCCCGTGGTCGCCGGGCCCGTGGTCCCCGACCTGCTGGCGGCCACCCGTTCCGCACAGGCGGCGGCGGCCGGGCTCAAGGCGTGCGGCGCGTGGCAGGACGCCCCGCGGCCGGTGCTGGCCGACGATCTGCTGCCGGAACGCGCGATGGCGGGTGACCCCGCCGCACGGGACCAATTGGTGGAGGAGATCTACAGACCGCTCGAAGAGGCGGGTTCCGCGCTCCTGGAGACGCTGAGCGTGTATCTGGAGCAGGCGAGCAGCCTGGAGGGCGCGGCCAGGATGCTCTTCGTCCACCCCAACACCGTGCGCTACCGGCTCCGACGTGTGACTGACGTCACCGGCTGGTCACCTTCCGATGTCCGCTCGGCGTTCACTCTGCGAATCGCCCTGATCCTGGGACGCTTGGCCGCCAGAGATCCCCAGTCCTAGACTTTTGTCGGACATCAACAATTCCCCATACGGTTCTTCGTCCCTGTCCCCACGGGTGTTCCGGACCGTTGACAAGAGAGAGTGTGAGGGTGCTCGTACTCGTCGCTCCCGGCCAAGGCGCTCAGACGCCCGGCTTCCTGACTCCCTGGCTCGACCTCCCCGGTGCCACCGACCGCGTCGCGGCCTGGTCCGAGGCCATCGGGCTCGACCTCACCCGCTACGGCACCGAGGCCGACGCGGAGGCGATCCGTGACACCGCGGTGGCGCAGCCGCTGCTGGTTGCCGCCGGTCTGCTGTCCGCCGCCGCGCTCGACGCGTCGCCCGACATCGTCGCAGGTCACAGCGTGGGTGAGATCACCGCAGCGGCCCTCGCCGGCGTCATCGGCGACGAGGCGGCGCTGCGTCTCGTACGTGCTCGTGGGCTCGCCATGGCCGATGCCGCCGCCGTCGCCGAGACCGGTATGGCGGCGCTGCTCGGCGGCGACCCGGAGGTGACGGTCGCTCACCTGGAGAAGCTCGGGCTGACCCCGGCGAACGTCAACGGGAGCGGCCAGATCGTCGCCGCGGGCACCGCCGCGCAGATCGCCGCACTGACCGAGGACATGCCTGAGGGCGTACGCCGGGTGGTGCCCCTCAAGGTCGCCGGTGCCTTCCACACGCACCACATGGCGCCCGCCGTCGACCGGCTGCGCGAGGCCGCGATGGAGCTGAAGATCACCGACCCGGCCGTGACATATGTCTCCAACGCCGACGGGCAGCCCGTCGCCCTCGGTGACGAGGTCGTCTCCCGACTGGTCGGCCAGGTGGCCAATCCGGTCCGCTGGGACCTGTGCATGGAGACCTTCAAGAACATGGGTGTCACGGCGCTCATCGAGGTGTGCCCCGGTGGCACCCTCACGGGGCTCGCCAAGCGCGCGCTGCCCGGTGTGCAGACTCTCGCGCTGAAGACCCCCGACGACCTCGACGCGGCCCGCGCGCTCATCATCGAGCACGCGGGTGCCTAAGGAGCCCGAGAGCATGTCGAAGATCAAGCCCAGCCAGGGCGCCCCGTACGCACGGATCATGGGTGTCGGCGGCTACCGCCCGACCCGTGTCGTGCCGAACGAGGTGATCCTCGAAACGATCGACTCGTCCGACGAGTGGATCCGCTCGCGCTCCGGCATCGCCACCCGCCACTGGGCCTCCGACGAGGAGACCGTGTCCGCCATGTCCGTCGAGGCGGCCGGCAAGGCCATCGCGGACGCCGGGATCACGCCCGATCAGATCGGCGCCGTGGTCGTCTCCACCGTCTCGCACTTCAAGCAGACCCCGGCCATCGCCACGGAGATCGCCCACAAGATCGGCGCGGGCAAGCCCGCCGCCTTCGACATCTCGGCCGGCTGCGCAGGCTTCGGCTACGGGCTCACCCTCGCCAAGGGCATGATCGTCGAGGGTTCCGCGGAGTACGTCCTCGTCATCGGCGTGGAGCGGCTCAGCGACCTCACCGACCTGACGGACCGGGCGACGGCCTTCCTGTTCGGTGACGGCGCCGGTGCGGTCGTCGTCGGCCCGTCGAAGGTGCCGGCGATAGGACCGACGGTCTGGGGCTCCGAGGGCGACAAGTCCGAGACGATCAAGCAGACCGTGGCGTGGGACGAGTTCCACACCGAGCGCCCGGAGAAGTTCCCGGCCATCACACAGGAGGGCCAGGCGGTCTTCCGCTGGGCCGTCTTCGAGATGGCGAAGGTCGCCCAGCAGGCGCTGGACGCGGCCGGGATCGCCCCGGAAGACCTGGACGTCTTCATTCCGCACCAGGCCAACATGCGGATCATCGACTCGATGGTGAAGACCCTGAAGCTGCCGGAGAACGTCACGGTCGCCCGTGACGTGGAGACCACCGGCAACACCTCCGCCGCCTCGATTCCGCTCGCTATGGAGCGGCTCCTGGCGACCGGTCAGGCGAAGAGCGGCGACACCGCGCTCGTCATCGGCTTCGGGGCGGGTCTCGTCTACGCCGCGACGGTCGTTACCCTCCCCTAGGCACACCAGGCCTTTCGGCCCGGACGCCCGAACCCTGCAGATAAACACCGAAGGAGCGCCAACATGGCCGCCACTCAGGAAGCGATCGTCACCGGTCTCGCCGAGATCGTCAACGAGATCGCCGGTATCCCGGTCGAGGACGTCCAGCTGGACAAGTCCTTCACCGACGACCTGGACGTCGACTCGCTGTCCATGGTCGAGGTCGTCGTCGCCGCCGAGGAGCGCTTCGACGTCAAGATCCCCGACGAGGACGTCAAGAACCTCAAGACGGTCGGCGACGCTGCCGAGTACATCCTCAAGCACCAGGCCTGATCAGGCCGGCTCTGTGTCGCCACCCGGCGGTGGCGCCGCTGATTCACGACCCTCTACACGTGGAGAAGATTTTCCAGTGAACTCGACCAATCGCACCGTGGTCGTCACCGGTATCGGCGCAACCACTCCGCTGGGTGGCGACTCGGCGTCGACCTGGGAAGGTCTGATGGCCGGTCGTTCCGGCGTCAAGCCTCTCGAGGGCGAACGTTTCGCCGAACTGCCCGTCAGGATCGCCGCGCTCGCGGCAGTCGACCCGGGCGACGTCCTGCCCCGCCCGCTCGCCCGCAAGCTGGACCGCTCGGCGCAGTTCGCGCTGATCGCGGCCCGTGAGGCGTGGGCGGACGCCGGCTTCACCGGCAAGGCCGGTGAGGACGACGCGGTCCGGCCCGAGCGGCTGGGTTCGGTCATCGCCTCCGGTATCGGCGGCGTGATCACCCTGCTCGACCAGTACGACGTGCTCAAGGAGAAGGGCGTACGCCGCGTCTCCCCGCACACCGTGCCCATGCTCATGCCCAACGGCCCGGCCGCCAACGTCGGCCTGGAGGTCAACGCCCAGGCCGGTGTCCACACTCCGGTCTCCGCCTGCGCCTCGGGCGCCGAGGCGATCGGGTACGCCGTCGAGATGATCCGCACCGGCCGTGCCGATGTGGTCCTCGCCGGTGGCACCGAGGCGGCGATCCACCCGCTGCCGATCGCGGCGTTCGCCAACATGATGGCGATGTCGAAGAACAACGACGAGCCCGAGAAGGCCTCGCGCCCGTACGACACCGGCCGTGACGGCTTCGTACTCGGCGAGGGCTCCGGAGTCGTCGTCCTGGAGTCCGCGGAGCATGCCGCCGCGCGCGGCGCCAAGGTCTACTGCGAGGTACTGGGTCAGGGGCTGTCCGCGGACGCCCACCACATCGCGCAGCCCGAGCCGACCGGCCGGGGCATCGCCGCCGCGATGCAGAACCTGCTGGACCAGACGGACCTCAAGCCGTCCGAGGTCGTCCACCTCAACGCGCATGCCACGTCGACGCCGCAGGGCGACGTCGCGGAGCTGAAGGCGCTGCGCAAGGTGCTGGGCGACGACCTCGACCACGTCGCGATCTCCGCGACGAAGTCGATGACCGGTCACCTGCTGGGTGGCGCGGGCGGCATCGAGACCGTCGCGACGGTCCTGGCGCTGCACCACCGGATGGCGCCGCCGACCACCAACATCGACAACCTCGACGAGGCGGTCGAGGCGGACATCGTGCGCGATGTGCCGCGGCCGCTGCCCCAGGGGCCGATCGCCGCGATCAACAACTCGTTCGGGTTCGGCGGGCACAACGTGGTCCTCGCGTTCCGCAGCGTCTGACCTGCGGTCCGCGGGCCCGGTACACCGAAACCCGTCTCCCCAGCTGGGGAGACGGGTTTCGTCCGTTGCACGGGGCGTTCCGGGGGCTCTGACCCGGACCCCCGCGCCTCAAACGCCGGCGAGGCCGGTTTTTCACACCACCTGGTGCAGCCACCGCACCGGCGCGCCCTCGCCGGCGTGGCGGAAGGGTTCCAGTTCGTCGTCCCACGGCTTGCCGAGCAGCTTGGCGATCTCGGCCTCCAGGTCGGTCTCGCCCCGCACCGACCGTGCCAGCGCCGCACGCAGCCGGTCCTCGGGCACCAGGATGTCGCCGTGCATGCCGGTGACGGCGTGGAAGATGCCCAGTCGGGGCGTGGAGCTGTAGCGCTCGCCCTCCGACGTGGGGCTCGGCTCCGCCGTCACCTCGAAGCGCAGCAGATCCCAGCCGCGCAGCGCGGAGGCCAGCTTCGACGCCGTGCCGGGGCGGGCCTGCCAGGAGAACTCGGAGCGCCAGGTGCCGGGCGCGGCCGGCTGTCTGATCCAGTCGAGCTGGACCCGCACACCGAGGACACCCGCCACCGCCCATTCGACATGGGGGCAGAGCGCGCGCGGTGCGGAGTGAACGTACAGAACTCCACGTGTCGTCACCGGGACCTCCAGTGTGGGACGAAGTTCGCCTTCCCCAGCGGCCTCGCGCCCGTGCCGTCTCTTCTCAGCCGGCCCCCGAGGTTGTCGTCAGTAAACAGCATCGGGGCGAATCTCCTGAAAGGGACAGTATGTGACGTGATGTGATTTACAGAAAGCCACCCGAGTGGAGCCGGGCGAGGCAACGCGCCGCTGGTTCGACGAGGAAAAGCTACCGCGCGGCGGCGGCCGAGGTGTGACGTACGGTCGGTCCCGGGCACATCATTCGCTCAGCTTTCACCCTGCGGGGGACCCGGGCCGACCGCCCGGTGCCGCGGAGGGTTGCCGGGGGCATAACCGAGGGGACCAAGGGATGCAGGAACGTTCCGCTCGTCACCGTTCGCGTACCGCGGCCGCTGTCCTGGCGGCGGTCTCGTTGCTCGGCGCCGCTCTGACCGGCTGCGACGCCGACAAGGACGGGACGACGAAGGGGGCGGCGGCCGAGCAGCGGAAGCCGTCCGCCCGGCCCGGCCCGGTCTGGGACCGCAGTCCGGGGTCGGTGGCCGCCGTCGGTGACTCCATCACCCGCGGTTTCGACGCGTGTTCGGTGCTGACGGACTGTCCGGAGGCGTCCTGGGCGACCGGCACGGACCGGGAGGTGCGCAGTCTCGCCGTGCGGCTGCTCGGTGAGTCGGAGGCCGCCGCGCGCAGTTGGAACCACGCCGAGACGGGGGCCAGGATCGCGCAGTTGCCGGAGCAGATGGCGCTGGCCGCGAAGGAGAAGCCGGATCTGGTGACGGTGATGATCGGCGCCAACGACGCCTGCCGGGACTCGGTGCGGTTCATGACGCCGGTGGCGGATTTCCGGGTGTCGTTCGAGGCGTCGATGCGTCAGTTGCGCGCCGGGGCGCCGAAGGCGCAGGTGTATGTGTCGAGCGTGCCGGATCTCAAGCGGCTCTGGTCGACGGGGCGCGGCAACGCGCTGGGCAAGCAGATCTGGAAGCTGGGGATCTGTCAGTCGATGCTGGGGGACGCGGACGACATGGGGGCGCGCGCCGTGGCCCGGCGCGCCTCGGTGCAGGAGCGGGTCGTGGCGTACAACGAGGTGCTGCGGGACGTGTGCGCGAAGGACCTGCGCTGTCGTTACGACGGCGGGGCGGTCTTCGACTACGCGTTCACGGGCAAGCAGCTCAGTCAGTGGGACTGGTTCCACCCGGGACGCAACGGGCAGGCGAGGCTGGCGGAGATCGCGTACCGCAACGTCACTTCGGCCAGGCCCCCGGCGTAGGCTTTGTGATCATGGACACGGGTTCGGGCGCGGCGATACGTGCGGAAGAGTTCGGCACCCTCGCGGACGGCGCCGTCGTGCACCGCTGGACGCTGGAGCGGGACCGTACGCGGGTGCGCGTCCTGACGTACGGCGGCATCGTGCAGTCGGTCGAGGTGCCCGGCCGGGACGGAGCGCGGGCGGGTGTCGCGCTCGGGCTGCCGGACCTCGCCGGGTACGAGACGTTCACCGGACCGTATTTCGGCGCGCTCGTCGGGCGGTACGCGAACCGGATCGGCGGGGCCTGTTTCGAGCTGGACGGGCACACGCACCGGGTGACGCGGAACGAGGGGCGCAACCATGTGCACGGCGGGGCCCGGGGCTTCGACAAGCACGTGTGGCGGGCGCGGGAGGTGGCGGACGGTGTCCGGCTGTCCCTGGTCTCCGAGGACGGCGAGGAGGGCTTCCCGGGGCGTCTGACGGTGTCGGCGACGTACACGCTGGACGAGGGCGGGGCGCTGCGGATCGCGTACCGGGCGACGACGGACGCCCCGACGGTGGTCAACCTGACCAATCACACGTACTGGAATCTCGCGGGCGCCGGCAGCGGCGGCGCCCTCGGACAGGTGCTGCGGATCGCGGCCGGGCGGATCACCCCGGCGGACGCCGAGTCGCTGCCGACGGGCGAGTTCCTGCCGGTGGACGGGACCCGGTTCGACTTCCGTGAACCGCGGCCGGTCGGCCCGGACTACGACCACAACTTCGTGCTGGACGAGGTGGGGACGGGTCCGGTGGCCGAGCTGTACGACGCGGAGTCGGGGCGCGTCCTGACCGTCAGCACGACGGAACCGGGGATGCAGTTGTACACGGCGGACCACTTCGACGGGCGGCCGTTCGGGCCGTGCGCCGGGATCGCGCTGGAGACGCAGCACTTCCCGGACTCCCCGAACCGGCCCGGGTTCCCCAGCACGGTGCTGCGGCCGGGCGAGGAGTACGTCTCGACGACGGTGTACGGATTCGATGTGCGCTGAGGCGCGCCGACGTGCGCTGACGGCATGGCCGGCATGAGGAGAGCCACGGAGCGGGGTCAGGGACCGCGCCCGGGCTCTCCCCTGCCGGGGCTGCTGCCGGTCGCTACTCCTTGATGTCCACGGCCGCCGTCAGGCGTACGTCACCGAGTGAGCGGGCCGCCTGCACCTCGTAGGTGCCGGGGACGAGGGTCCAGTCGTACGCGCTCTCGTCCCAGATCTCGTACGCGCGCCGGTCCAGCGGGATCACCGCCTCGGCGCTCTCGCCCGGTGCCGCCTCGACCCGGGCGAAGCCGGCCAGTCGGCGGGCGGGGCGTTCGGCGGTGTCGTCCCGGGGCGCGAGGTAGAGCTGGACGGTCTCGGCGCCGGGGCGGGTGCCGGTGTTGCGGACGCGGACGGTGGCGCTGTCGGGGCCGGCGGTCAGCGTCTCGTACTCCCAGGTGGTGTAGCCGAGTCCGTGGCCGAAGGGGTACGCGGGCGCCGTGCCCGCCTTCTCCCAGGCGCGGTAGCCGACGAAGACGCCTTCGTCGTAGGGGAGTTCGCCGTCGGTGGGGGTGGTGTTCGAGACCGGGACGTCGGCGAGCGCGACCGGCCAGGTGGTCGGAAGCCGTCCGCCCGGTTCCGCTGCCCCGAGCAGGACGTCCGCCAGCGCGTGACCGGCCTCCTGGCCGGGGAACCAGCTGAGCAGGACCGCGGCGACCTCGTCGCGCCACGGGAGCTCCACCGGGGAGCCGGAGTTGACGATCACGACGGTGTTCGGGTTGGCGGCGGCGACGGCCCTGACGAGGTCGTCCTGGTGGCCGGGGAGTCCCAGGTCTGTGCGGTCGAAGCCCTCGGACTCGACGCGTTCGGTGGTGCCGACGACGACGATCGCGGTGTCCGCGGCGCGGGCCGACTCGACGGCCTCGGCAATCAGCTCCCGGGGGTCGCGGCGCGGGCCGAGGTGGCAGAAGGAGAACGAAACGCCGGGGATCGGCGCGTCGTCGCCCAGGGTCTCGGGGATCTGCCGCAGCGAGACCTCGACGGGTTCGCCCGCGGTGAGGGCGATCCGGCCGCGCTCCAGGGGGTTGCCGAAGAACGCCTCGCCGGGGTCGGTGGAGCCGGTGACCCGGTGGACCTCGTCGTACAGGGTCTCGCCCGCGACAGTGAGGCGGAGCGCTCCGGTGCCCCGGGTGCCGAAGACGTGCTCTCCGCTGTCGCGCGGGACGAAGGTGCCGGTGATCTCGACGCTGTGCAGCGTCTCGCGGGTCACGCCCTCGGGGAGGTCGGCGCCGATCCACTGGACGGTGCCGCTGTGCAGCGGGACCGAGCCGATGACGGTGCCGGAGGCGTCGTAGCAGACGGCCCTGAGTGCGAAGCCCTTCTCGGCGGGGGTGAGTTCGTCGTTCGGGTCGGCACCGACGCGGTAGTCGAGGACGTCCTCGGGGAGGGCGGCGGTGAGGCCGTCCAGCGGGGAGACGATGTGGTGCGGGAAGACCTGGGCGGAGCCGCCGCCGAGGACCCGGGCGTCCCGGGCGAGCGCCCCGCTGAGCGCGACCTTGCGGACGGCGGCCGGGTCGATGGGGAGCGCGGCGCGTTCGTTGCGTACGAGGACGAAGGAGCGGCGGGCGACCTCGCGGGCCAGTGCGTCGCCGTCGATCGTCCCGGGGTACGCGGTCTCGTCCACGACGGGCGGGGCGCCGTCCAGGATGCCGACGCGGGCGGCCAGTCGCAGCACGTTGCGTACGGCGCCGTCGACGACGGACTCCTCGACCTCACCGGCGCGCACGGCGTCGGCGAGTGCCTTCCCGTACACCGTCCTGGGGCCCGGCATGGCGACGTCGAGCCCGCCCTCCACGGCGGCGACGGTGGAACGGGCGGCCAGCCAGTCGGAGACGATGTAGCCGTCGAAGCCCCATTCGCCGCGCAGCACCGCGTTCTGCAGATAGCGGTGCTCGGTCATGGTGGAGCCGTTGACCCGGTTGTAGGCCGCCATGATGCCCCACGGGTGGGCGTTCTTGACGATCCGTTCGAACGGGGCGAGGTAGATCTCGCGCAGGGTGCGGGGGGAGACGATGTTGTCGACGGTGAAGCGGTCGGTCTCGGCGTCGTTGGCGACGAAGTGCTTGACGGTCGTGCCGACGCCGCCGTCCTGCACGCCCCGTACATAGCCGGTGCCGATCTCGCCGGTGAGGTACGGGTCCTCGCTGTACGCCTCGAAGTGGCGCCCGCCGAGCGGGGACCGGTGGAGGTTCACGGTGGGGGCGAGGAGGACGTGCACCCCCTTGCGGCGGGCCTCCTGGGCCAGCAGCCGGCCGGCCCGACGGGCCAGGACCGGGTCCCAGGTCGCGGCGAGCGCGGTGGGCGAGGGCAGGGCGACGGAGGGGTCGTCGGCGCTCCAGGCGACCCCGCGGACGCCGATCGGCCCGTCGGACATCACCAGGGAGCGCAGCCCTACGGCGGGAAGTGCGGGCAGCGACCACATGTCCTGACCGGCCAGCAGCCGCGCCTTGTCGTCGAGGCCGAGTGCGGCCAGCGCCGCGTCGACCGCGGCCTCGCGGACCGCATCGGGGTTGGTGGGTGTGGACGCGCCTGCCACGGCCGTACCTCCTCGTCGTTGTCCTGCACGGAATGTCTCCATACTGACCGCAGAACCGGTAGAGAAGTAGGTTTTGTTATCAGTCTGTGACCTTGAATGGCGTACGGTCCTCGTTGCGGGACCGATGAAGCACCGAAAGGGGCCGGGGCGATGGTGCGGGCCAGAAGCACGGAGCGGCGGGCGGAGATTCTCCGCGCCACACTCGAAGTGATCGCCGAGCGCGGCTATCGCGGCGCCTCGCTGAGCGCCGTCGCCGAGCGGGTCGGCCTCAGTCAGCAGGGGCTCCTGCACTACTTCCCGACCAAGGAGGCGCTGCTCGTCGCCGTACTGGAGGATCGCGACCGGTGGGACACCGGCGGCGGCCCCCGGAGCGACGGCACCTGGCGCACCGATCTGTTGGGCTCGCTCGTCGAGTACAACGCGATGCGGCCCGGCATCGTCCAGACGTTCTCGGCGCTGCTCGGCGAGAGCGTGACGGAGGGGCATCCCGCGCGGGAGTTCTTCACCCGCCGCTACGTCCAGGTCCGCGCGAGCATGGCGGCGACGCTGCGCGCGGAGTACGGCGAGCGGCTGCCGGGCGGCCTGACTCCGGAGCGCGCGGCGCCGCTGCTGGTGGCGATCATGGACGGGCTCCAGTACCAGTGGCTCCTCGACCCCGATTCGGTGGACATGCCCGCGGCGTTCCAGGATTTCCTGGCGCTCTTGCGGTCTGCGGGACCGGAAGCTCCGGAGAACCCCCGATCATGACATGACCTGCTGCGACGTCAGTCCCACAAGATCGACGGACCCCACCTGCGGGTGATTTCCGGGCGGTCTACGCGCGTCCCGGCGCAGGGCACCCTCCCGGGCGCCCCAAGGTGGGCCGCATGACTTCCAAGCCCGCCGGAGCCTCCTCCGGCCTGCCCTCCCGGCGCACCATGATCACGGGCGCCGCCGCCGGTGCCGCCGCCCTCGCCACGACAGCCGTCGGCTCCGCGAACGCCGCCGCGCCCCACGCCCTCGGCGCCACCGCCGCGTCCGCCACCGCGCTCGCCCCCACGGCCGCGCCGGGCTCGGACTGGAACGCCTGCCTGACCATCGCCCGCGCCATCCTCGTACGCGACGAACAGGACCAGCCGCTGGTCCCCGCATACCGCGACATCCTGCTCTCCAAGGGGCTGCCGCGCAGCCGCAAGGCCCCCAAGAAGGTGCTGGTCGTCGGCGCGGGCCCGGCCGGGCTCACCGCGGCCCATCTGCTCCGCAGCGCCGGGCACACCGTCACCGTGATCGAGGCCAACGGCAACCGCGTCGGCGGCCGGATCAAGACCTTCCGCACGGGCGGCCACGAGCACGCGAAGGCGCCGTTCGCCGACCCGAAGCAGTACGCCGAGGCCGGCGCCATGCGGATCCCCGACAGCCACCCGCTCGGCACCGGGCTGATCGACAGCTTCGGTCTGAAGCGCCGCCGCTTCTACCTGGTCGACGTCGACGCCGAGGGCCGGCCGGTCAACCACACCTGGATCCATGTCAACGGCGTCCGGATGCGCAAGGCCGACTACGCGGCGAAGCCACAGGCGATCAACCGCTCGTTCGGCGTCCCCGCCGAGTTCGAGAACAAGACCGCAGCAATGATCGTGCGGGATGCCTTCAAGCCCGTGCGGCAGGAGTTCGAGGGCAAGGAGGGCCGGGAGCTCGTCGAGGGCTGGGCGCGGGTCATCCAGCGGTACGGGCACTGGTCGATGTTCCGCTTCCTGACCGAGGCGGCCAAGCTCGACGAGCGCACCATCGACCTCATCGGCACGGTCGAGAACCTCACCTCGCGGCTCCACCTCGCCTTTGTGCACAGCTTCATCGGGGCCTCCCTGATCAGCCCGGACACCGCGTTCTTCGAACTGCCGGACGGCACGGCGACCCTGGCCGACGCGATGTACGAGCAGGTCCGGGACATCGTGCGGCTGGACCGCCGGGCCACCAGGGTCAGTCACGGCGCGAACAGCGTCCGGGTCGAGACGATCTCCGAGGGCCGCGACGGCAAGCCGCTGGTGCGCGAGACGTTCACCGGCGACCGGGCGATCATCACCGTGCCGTTCTCCGGGCTGCGCCACATCCCCGTCGCCCCCATGCTCTCGTACGGCAAGCGGCGCGCGATCACCGAGATCCACTACGACGCGGCGACCAAGGTGCTGCTCGAATTCAGCCGCCGCTGGTGGGAGTTCGAGGAGAAGGACTGGAAAACCGAGCTGAACCGCATCAAGCCCGGCCTGTACGACGCCTACCGGCTGGGCAAGGCCCCGGCCGACGGTTCGCTGCTCGGCGCCCACCCCTCCGTACCGCCCGGTCACCTGCCGCCCAACCAGCGGGTGCACTACGCGGCGTACCGGGCCACCGCCCGCAACCAGCCCGAGGCGGCGCATGTCATCGGCGGCGGATCGGTCACCGACAACCCCAACCGCTTCATGTTCCAGCCGTCCCACCCGGTCGAGGGCAGCGCGGGCGGTGTGGTCCTCGCCTCGTACAGCTGGGCCGACGACGCGCTGAAGTGGGACTCACTGGACGACGACGAGCGCTATCCGCACGCCCTGGGAGGGGTGCAGGACGTGTACGGGCAGCGCGTCGAGGTCTTCTACACGGGCGTCGGCGCCACCCAGTCGTGGATGCGCGACCCGTACGCCTACGGCGAGGCCTCGGTGCTGCTGCCCGGCCAGCACACCGAGCTGTTCGCCGATGTGCGCTCGGTGGAGGGGCCGCTGCACTTCGCCGGCTGCCACACCTCGATCAAGCCGGCCTGGATCGAGGGAGCTCTGGAGTCGGCCGTCAGGTCCGCGCTGGAGGTGCACACCAGCTGACCGGTGTCCGGCAGGCTCTCAGCCCTTGTGGAGGGTGTACGGGGCGGGGGCGGTGTCGTCGTCCCCGCCCTCGTCCTCGTCGGGCGCCACCAGGTCGCGGGCCAGCAGGGTGGCCCCGGCGACGGCGCCCGGCATCAGGAACACGGCGACGAACGGGACGAGGAAGGCGAGCCCCAGCGGCACGCCGAAGCCGAGGATCAGCAGGCGGCGGCCGCGCAGCAGGGCGAGCCGGTCCTTCAGCACCATGCCGCGGCGCTGGAGCGCGACGGCGGTGAGCTCCTCCGCGAGGAAGTAGCCGGTGACGCAGAAGCCGATCACGGGGACGACGGTCTGGCCGACGACGGGAATGAATCCGAGGGCGAAGAGCAGCACCGAGTACAGCCCCACCCGCACCAGGACGCGGACGCTGTCACGGGCGGAGATCCACAGCTCCCGCCAGAGCGGCAGCCCGGATTCGGGCACCTCGCCGCCCTCCGTGCGGTCGACCTGTTCGGAGAGCGACTCGTAGAAGGGCTGGCCGACCAGCAGCGTCACGGCGGTGAACGTGATCACGGCGAGGAAGAGCCCGAGGGCGAAGACCAGCACGGTCAGGGTGGTGCGGAGCAGGCCGGCCCAGGGCGACGACCAGTCGTCCGCGAAGGGGGTCGCCCAGGTCACCAGATCGTCGGCGCCGTAGCCGAGGCCGACGAGCGCTGCCGCGTACAGGACGAGGGTGATGAGTCCGGGCAGCAGCCCGAAGCCGAACCAGCGTCCGTGCCGGCCGACCCATCGCTGTCCCTTGATCAAGTAGCCGAAGCCCACCCCTGGATCACGCATGGCGTCAGGGTACTGGTGGGGGCGGCGGCCTCTCCCGTCGCGGTGTGCCCGGTGCACGGCCGGGGGCCGCACCCCTGTCGGGATGCGGCCCCCGGTCGGTTGTGGGCGGTCAGGCGACCGACAGCTCGACCTTGATGTTGCCGCGCGTGGCGTTCGAGTACGGGCACACCTGGTGGGCCTTCTCGATGAGCGACTGAGCGGTGGCGGCGTCGACGTTCGGGATGGTGGCCGTGATCGCGACCTCCAGACCGAAGCCGCCCTCGGCGGTCTTGCCGATGGAGACCGCGGCGGTCACCGTGGAACCGGAGATGTCGGCCTTCTCCTGGCGGGCCACGACGCCGAGGGCGCCCTGGAAGCAGGCGCTGTAGCCGGCCGCGAAGAGCTGCTCCGGGTTGGTGCCCGCGCCGCTTCCGCCCAGGGCCTTGGGCGGGTTGACGACGACGTCGAGGTTGCCGTCGTCGGACGAGACGCGGCCGTCACGGCCGTTCTCGGCGGTGGCGACGGCGGTGTAGGCAACGGTGATGTCCTGAATAGCCATGCTGTGAAATTTCCTTCTGCTGTGCGCCGCGACTCGCGCCCACGATCGCGACGGCCTGGTTATGAGACTAATGGTT
Organism: Streptomyces sp. NPDC111516; assembly: GCF_055635345.1. Lineage (NCBI taxonomy): Bacteria > Bacillati > Actinomycetota > Actinomycetes > Kitasatosporales > Streptomycetaceae > Streptomyces > Streptomyces sp. NPDC111516. The sequence continues at coordinate 741,703 of NZ_JBVKBV010000001.1, forward strand.
GCCCCTGAACAGCTTTCAGGCGAGGGAGACGATCATCTTCCCGGTGTTCTCGCCGCGCAGCAGACCGAGGAAGGCGTCGAAGCCGTTCTCGATGCCTTCGACGAAGGTCTCGCGGTACTTCAGCTCGCCCGAGGCCAGCCAGCCGGCGACCTCCTGGACGAACCGCGGCTGGAGCGCGGCGTGATCGCCGACGAGCATGCCCTGGATGCGCAGCCGCTTACCGATGACGAGGGCGAGGTTGCGCGGGCCGGGAGTCGGCTCGGTCGCGTTGTACTGGGCGATCATTCCGCAGACGGTGACGCGGCCGTGCACGTTGAGCGAGGAGATCGCGGCTTCGAGGTGGTCGCCGCCCACGTTGTCGAAGTAGACGTCGATGCCGTCGGGAGCGGCCTCGCGCAGCTGCTCGGCGACCGGGCCGTTCTTGTAGTTGAACGCCGCGTCGAAGCCGTACTCCTCGAGGAGGAGCTCGACCTTCTCGTCGGATCCCGCCGAGCCGATGACCCGTGAGGCGCCCTTGAGCTTCGCCATCTGGCCGACCTGGCTGCCGACCGCACCGGCCGCGCCGGAGACGAAGACGGCGTCGCCCTCCTTGAAGGAGGCGACCTCGAAGAGACCCGCGTAGGCAGTGAGACCGGTCATGCCGAGCACGCCGAGATAGGCGGAGAGCGGGGCGAGCGACGGGTCGACCTTCACCACACGCTCGGCCGGGACCTCGGCGTACTCACGCCAGCCGAGGCCGTGCAGGACGTGGTCGCCGACCGCGACGCCCGCCGCGTTCGACGCGATGACCTCGCCGACCGCTCCGCCGTCCATGGGGTGATCGAGCTTGAAGGGCGGGGTGTACGACTTCACGTCGTTCATCCTGCCCCTCATGTACGGATCGACCGAGAAGTGCAGATTACGGACGAGGACACGGCCCTCGCCGGGTGCGGTGACCGGAGCCTCACGCAGTGCGAAGTCCTCGGCTTTCGGCCAGCCGTGCGGGCGGGCCACGAGGTGCCATTCACGGCTGGACGCGGGAAGTGCTGCAGACATGGGCTCGGGGTCTCCTCAATGCCTTACGGAAATACTTCATGATGTGAAACAACCATGCTCCTGGATATTTCACATTGTCAAGTAACCGGTTATCGTGGCTGTCATGGCCACCACCCGTACAGACCCGCTGACCCTCGAAGTCGTCGAGCTCATCGGCACCGTCGTGGCGCGTTACCACGAGGAGTACGACGAGGCCGCGGCGGCCCATACCCTCACCGGCGCCCAGGCGCGCGTCCTCGGACTGCTCGCCCTGGAGCCGATGCCCATGCGCCGGATCGCCCAGAAGCTGAAGTGCGAGCCTTCGAACGTCACCGGCATCGTCGACCGTCTGGAGACGCGCGGCCTGGTGGAACGCAGGCCGGATCCGGCCGACCGACGGGTGAAGCTGGCCGCGCCGACGGAGAAGGGCACGCGGACGGCGCAGGAGCTGCGCGATTCGCTCACGTTCGCCCGGGAGCCGCTGGCCGAGCTGTCGGACGAGGACCGGGCGACGCTGCGCGACCTGCTGCGGCGGATGCTGGGAGAGTCAGGCCCGCGCCGCGTCTGAGAGGGGGGCGCGGCCCGGGGCCACGCGCCGGGACGAACCGCTCAGGAGCAGAACCAGAGGAACCAGCACGTCTCGGACCGGGTCGGCGTCGGGGTGGGCGACGCCGGAGGTGCCGATCGCGTCGGGCCGCCGCCGGGCCGGGCGGGGTCCGACGGATCGTCGGACGTCCCCTCGGTGGCGCCGGGGCCGGGCGACGGGTCCGTGGAGGCGGAGGGCGCGACGGATTCCGGTACCGACGCGGCACCGGAATCCTCGGGGCGGGGGCTGCCCGCACCGGGACCCCCGGGGCGGGCGCCGCCCGTCGCCCCGCCGGCACCCGTGGCATCGGCAGGGTGCGCATCGGTGGCCGGGACCACGGCGGGGCCGTCCACCGGGCCGGGCCGTTCGGCCGCGTCGCTCGCCGAGTGGACCGGGGCCGGCTCGGTCGTGACCGGGACCGCTTCGCGTACGTAGTCCGAGGCGCGGTCGTCGCCGTTCGGCTCGATGGCCAGCTCGGCCAGGCTCAGCAGCCCCGCCGCGAGCACCACGCCGAACACGACGAGCAGGGCCGTCCGGCCCCGACGGCGGTGTGTGCGCTTGCCACGCCGCTGCGCCCCGGCCCTCCGGTCCGGCCTGCGGGAGCCGGAGGTACCGCGCCCGGGCCCGGCAGCACCGCGTCCCCGACGGCGTCCCCCGGGCCGGGGCGGTTCGGACGGTTCGCGCTCCGCATCCGATTCGTGACCGGAGAACGCGGGCGCGGCGTAGTGGCTCAGCGCCTCCGCGGGGGTTCCGCATCCGGCACAGGCCAGGGCGCCGTTGAGATGCCGTTGACACGGGTGGCAGTAATCCATGGCGCCCGCAGGTTAGATGTCTGTAGGACAACATAGAAAGCCGTCCAGGTGAGGATCCTGTGTGGAAACGTTGAATCCATGACCGCGCCCACGCCTTTCGGCCCCCGTGAGTTCCAGCTCGTCCTGCTGCGCCGGATGGCCGACCATCAGCCCGCCCTCGTCGACGAGGCCCGGCAGGAGCTGAGCGCCTCGCTCGCCGAGATGCGGGAGGCCAACCGGCGTTGGCAGGCCATGGTGCGGGCGCCGCGCGGACGGGGCGCCCTGCGGCGCTACCGTTCGGTGCTCGGCGAGCCCGAGTCGTCCGTACACCGCACGATCGGCGATCTGGAGTGCGACGCGCTGCTGTGGCCGGTACCGCTCTGGCCGGATCTGCGGTTCGAGGTGATGGTCGCGCCGAACGGGGCCGTATGGAACGAATGGCTGGTCCGGGCGCCGGGAGCGCCGGGCCCCGAACTGCGTACGGTCGAGGATCTGCGCCCCTGGTCGGGCACGGTCGACGAGGTCGCCCGGGCCTTCGCGCCGGCCCGCCCGATGGAGGGCAGCGCGCCGACCCGGTGGGCGCTCGCGATCAACGCGCCCGGGACGGGTGAACCGTATGTCGCCGAATTCACCTGGGGGCTGTTCCAGCGACTGCTGCCCGGCTGACCTCCGCGTACCACGCGTTCTGTCACTCCGTCAGACCCGTACCTCCTACGGCGCATCCCGACGGGCGCGATGACTCCGAACGGCGCACGATGCGAAGAGAGCCGGCTGCCGCCGGAACCCCCTCAGTGCTCTCGGGAGAACCTGCCGTGACCGTCAGCCTTGAGCAGTTGCGCCGTTGCCATGTCGCCGTCGACCTCGGGGCCGCCCGGACCCGCGTGTACGTCAAGGGGCTCGGGCTCGTCGTCGACGAACCGAGCGCCGCCGCCATGAACACCCGTACCGGCTCGCTCATCGCCGTCGGCGAACTCGCCGAACGGATGACGGGCCGCACCCCCGACTACATCCGGGTGGTCCGACCGGTCACCGGCGGAACCGTCGTCGACATCGAGATGGCCCAGCGGATGCTCCGCCAGCTGCTCGGCGAAAAGCTCCGCCGCCAGTTGCGCCGCAAGCCCCGGCTGCGGGCCGCCGCCTGCACCCCGCACGACAGCGATCCGCTCGCCCAGCGGGCCACCATCGAGACCCTGGTGGGGCTGGGCGCGCGGCGGGTCGAGCTGGTCGACACCCTGATCGCGGCGGCCGTCGGCTGCGGGCTCCCCGTCGAGCAGCCGACCGCGACCATGATCATGGTGTGCGGGGCGGCGACCACCCAGATCGCGGTGCTCTCGCTCGGCTCCATCGTGACCGCGGTACGTGTCCCGGTCGGCGGCGACGCCATCGACCACACGGTGATCCAGTATCTGCGCCAGCACCACGAGTTGATGCTGCCGAGCCAGTCCGTACGACCGCTGCAACTGGCGCTCAGTGGCAGCGGTCCGAGGTCGCACGGGCCCGCCACGACCGAGATCCACGGCCGGGACGTGAAGACCGGTCTGGCCCGCTCGGTGGAGGTCGACACCGTCGCCGTGCGGAAGGCGATCCACGCCCCGCTGACCGCGGTGCTCGACGGTCTCGGCGAGATCCTGCGCGACTGCCCGCCCGACCTGGTGGCCGACCTGGTCGACTGCGGGATCATGATGGTCGGCGGCAGCGCGCTGCTGCCCGGCCTCGATCGGATGCTGCGGGAGGCGACGGGCATGCCCGTGCACATCGCGGACCGGCCCGACGTGTGCTCCGTACAGGGGCTCGGTGCGATGCTGGACGGGAAGATCGAGCCGATGGTCCTCGACCCGCTCGCCTGCTGAGCACCACGGGGGTGCGCGTATGACCGAAGAGACGGAGAACAGCGCGGCGACGCACCCGCGCGCGGGGCCCCCGGACGAGGAGGCGGCCGGCCGCCTCACCGCCTCGCAGGCCGGGATCGCGATCGGCGATGCCCGGCTGTACGAGGCGGCCCGGCAACGGGAGCGCTGGATCGAGGGGGCGGCCGCCGTCACCACCGCCCTGCTGTCCGGCGGGAACGCGGCCGACGCGCTGCTGATCGTCGCCGAGGGGGCCAGGGCACTCGCCGATGCCACCGCCGGGGTGATCCTCCAGCCGAACGAGAAGGGCGGCATGGAGATAGTCACCGCGTCCACGCTCGACGACCCGGCCGGGATCGTCGGTACGGCCATCGAGCCCGGATCCGCCGTGCTGGTCCAACTGCTGGGCGGGGAACCGGTGTTCATCGAGGATTCGGCAACGGATCCGCGGATGACGACGCATGTGCGGTCGCGGTTCGGGCCCAGCATGATGCTGCCGCTGCAGAGCGGCGGGCGGCTGATCGGCACCCTCGCCCTGCCCCGGCGGCGCGGCGCCCGCCCGTACACGGCCGTGGAACGGCAGCTGGCCTCGCAGTTCGCCTCGCAGGCCGCGCTCGCCCTGGTCCTGGCGGACGCCCAGCACGACCGGGAACAGCTCGCGGTGTACGAGGACCGGGACAGGATCGCCCGCGATCTGCACGACCTCGTCGTCCAGCGGCTGTTCGCGACCGAGATGATGCTGGAGTCGACCCGCCGCAGGGCCGCCGCCCCGGAGACGGACGAGCTGCTCGGCAAGGCCATCGACGAGTTGGACTCCACCATTCAGGAGGTACGGACGGCGATCTTCGCCCTCCAGCAGCCGCCCGCCGAGGCCCCCGCCACTTTCCGCGGCCGGGTGCTGCGGGAGACCGGGGGCGCCGCCGGCGTTGTCGGCTTCCAGCCGTCGGTGCACTTCAACGGAGCGGTCGACACGTTGGTCCGGGAGCCCGTGGACGGCCGGCTGCTCGCGGCGCTGCGGGGCGCGCTGGCCGCCGCGCACCGGCGGGCCGGGGTGACGGCGATCGAGGTGGAGGTGGACGCGGCGGCCGTGGAGCCCGACGGGCGGGCCGCGGTCCGGCTGACGGTCGCCGACGACGGCCGCGAGGAGGACGGCTCGCGTTCGTCGACCGTCATCTGGCAGGCGCCGCTCTGAGCGCGACGCGGGTGTTGGAGTGGGCGACACCGGCCTCCCGCTTGAGCCTGCGCAGCAGTCCGTCCAGGGCCGCGGTGTCGGCGACGGTGGCTCGTACGAGGTAGTCGTGGCCGCCGGTCACATGCACCACCTCGGTGATACCGGGCAGCGCGAGCACCGCCCGCTCGAACACCTCGTTCGTCGTGTCGATACGCAGCGTCACGTCGATGAAGACGACGAGGCCCGTACGGGTGTCGGCGGCCGGGTCGATGATCACGGTGAAGCCGCGGATGACACCGTCGCGCCGCAGCCGGCGCACCCGGTCGGCCGCGGCGTTGGCGCTGAGCCCGACCCGTACGCCCAGATCGCGGTACGAGATCCGGGCATCCTCCTGGAGGATGCCGAGGATCTCCCTGTCCAGACGGTCCATACTGCGATTGTCTCAGCTTTGTCCGGTTCGCGACCACGCAAGGCGCACCGGGGTCGTACCCGGGGCCGCGGTCCGGCAGGGAACTCCTACGGTGCGATGCTCGCCGCAGGCTTTCTGCCGGGCCTCGGCGGCACGATGTTCGCGATCGGCATCCCGCTGGTCAGCGTGCGTGCTGGGCGGCGCGACGGGGCAAAGCTTGCCGGGAGGGGCACTAGGGTGCGGTGGGTGACTCCTCTTCTGCGTGTGCCGGATGACGGTTCCGTCCGGGAAGCGATCCGGTTCGGCGGACACTCCCTGACGTACGACCGGCTGGCCACCGCCTCCACCGCGCTTGCCGCGCGTCTTGTCGGTGCCAAACGGGTCGCCGTCTGGGCCACGCCCACGCCCGAGACCGTGGTCGCCGTCGTGGCCGCGCTGCGGGCCGGGGTGCCGGCGGTGCCGCTCAACCCGAGGACGGGGACGCGCGAACTCGGGCACATCGTGGCCGACAGCGAACCGGGCGTGGTGCTGACCGGGGCGGGCGACATCCTCCCGCCGGTGCTGGACGCACTGGACCGTATCGATGTCGAAACCGCCCCGGACGGGGCGCCGGGCCGCACGCTCCCCGAACCCTCCCCCGAGTCCCCCGCGCTGATCGTCTACACCTCCGGCACCACGGGCCCGCCCAAGGGCGCGGTCCTGCCGCGGCGGGCGATCGCCGCGTCGCTGGACGCGCTGGAGGACGCCTGGCAGTGGACCGGCGACGACGTGCTCGTCCACGCCCTGCCGCTGTTCCATGTGCACGGCCTGATCCTGGGCGTGCTCGGACCGCTGCGCCGGGGCGGATCGGTGCGGCACCTGGGCCGGTTCTCCACCGACGGGGTGGCCCGGGAACTGTCGTCCGGCGGCACGATGCTTTTCGGCGTACCGACGATGTACCACCGGCTGGCCGAGGCCCTCGACGGCTCCGGCCCGGACGCGGCCGGGCTGGCGAAGGCGCTGGCCGGGGCCCGGCTGCTGGTGTCCGGGTCGGCCGCGCTGCCGGTCCACGACCACGAGCGGATCGCGGCGGCGACCGGCCGCCGGGTCATCGAGCGGTACGGCATGACCGAGACCCTGATGAACACCGGCGTCCGGGCCGACGGCGAACCGCGTCCCGGCACGGTCGGCGCACCCCTGCGCGGCGTCGAACTCCGTCTGGTCGAGGAGGACGGCACCGTCCTCACCGGCCCCGACACCATCGGCGAGATCCAGGTGCGCGGCCCGAACCTCTTCACCGGCTATCTGAACCGCCCCGACGCCACGGCCGCCGCGCTCACCGAGGACGGTTGGTTCCGTACGGGGGACATGGCCACCCGCGACACCGACGGCTACGTACGGATCGTCGGCCGCAAGGCCACCGACCTGATCAAGAGCGGCGGGTACAAGATCGGCGCCGGTGAGATCGAGAACGCGCTCCTCGACCACCCCGGCGTCCGCGAGGCCGCCGTCACCGGTGAACCGGACCCGGATCTGGGCGAGCGCATCGTCGCCTGGGTGGTGCCGGCCGACCCCGCCGCGCCCCCGGCGGAGGACGAGCTCGCGGACCATGTGGCCGCGCAGCTGTCCCCGCACAAGCGCCCGCGCACGGTCCGCTACCTGGCGGCGCTGCCCCGCAACGACCTGGGCAAGATCATGAAGCGGTCGCTGCCTGCCTGACGGTCAGGGGCAGGGCCTTTGGTCCAAAACAGGCAGTTCAGGGAGCGGGGTCCGGTGCCGAGCCGTCACGGCAGCGGGTTCTTCGCGTCGTACCGCGCGAACCCGCGCCATCGCAGTCCCAACAGCGATACGGCGACGACACAGGCGATCCCGCCCCCGGTCACCGCCAGGCCGGGCGAGGCCAGATCGGCGACCGATCCGGCCACGAAGTCGCCGAGCCTCGGTCCGCCCGCCACGACGACGATGAACACGCCCTGCAGCCGTCCTCGCATCTCGTCCGGCACGGCCGCCTGGAGCATGGTGTTCCGGAAGACCATCGAGGTGGTGTCCGCGCATCCGGCGAGCGCCAGGAGGATCAGCCCGAGCCAGAGCTGACGGGTCAGCCCGAAGACCGCGATGGCGGTGCCCCAGCAGGCGACGGCGAGGAGCACGGCGAGGCCGTGGCGGCGGATCCGTCCCAGCCATCCGGAGAACACCCCGCCGAGCAGCGCCCCCAGCGCCGGAGCGGCGACCAGCAGCCCGGTGGTCTTCGCGTCACCGCCGAACCAGACGACGGCGACGACGGGGAACAGCGCCCGGGGATGGGCCAGCACCATGGCGCACAGGTCGGTGAAGAAGGTCATCCGCAGATTGGGCCTGGTCCCCAGGAAGCGCAGCCCGTCCGCGACGGACGCCCGCTTGTCGCCCGCGCCCTCCTCCCGCTGCGGGAGCATCGGGGGCAGCCGCCACATCGCGTACAGCGAGGCGGTGAAGGTGACGGCGTCGACGGTGTACGCGGCCCGGTACCCCCACCAGCCGACGACGATCCCGCCGAGCATCGGTCCGACCAGGGTTCCGGTGGTGCCGGTCATGGAGGTGAGCGCGTTGGCGGCGGGCAGCTGCTCGGCCGGCAGCAGCCGGGCGATCATCGAGCTGCGGGCCGGCGCGTTGACCGCGAAGCAGGCCGCCTGCAGGGCGACGACCGCATACAGCAGCCCCACCTGTTCCACCCCGGCGACGGTGGCGGCGACCAGCGCGACGGAGAGGACGAACGACCCCGCGGAGCTGGCCAGTCCCAGCTTGCGCCGGTCGATGGTGTCCGCGACGGCGCCGCCGTACAGCCCGAAGACGACCAGGGGCAGGAACGAACAGAACCCGATGAGCCCGACCGAGAAGGCGGACCCGGTGATGTCGTAGACCTGGAGGGAGACGGCGAGCGCCGTCATCCCCTGCCCGATCCAGGAGACGGTGTTCCCGAACCAGAGCCGCCGGTAGTGGGGGGAGGTCCGCAACGGCGTCAGGTCGGCGAGTATTCGGGGGCGGTGTGCGGGTTCGTCGGCTGTTCCGGCTGTTCCGGCTGTTCCGGTCACAGCGGATGGTAGCGACCGGCGTGCGTCCGACGGTCCGGCGGCCACCGGGTACGGTCCGTAGGCCTCCGGGCCTCCGCGTCAGGAAGCGCGGCCGGCCACGCAGTTGGGCACCGACCACCCCGCCTACCGCCAGTGGATTCCCGACGTGCGGGCGGACGGGTACACGGTGCCGTTACAGGGTTGGGTACGGCGCTCGAACAGAGTGGCGTACAGACCGTTCCGGCCCAGGAGTTGGGTGTGCGTGCCCGACTCCACCAGACGTCCCTCGTCCAGGACGAGGATGCGGTCGGCGTCCGCGGCAAGGGCCAGATCGTGTGTGATCACGATGGTGGTGCGCCCCTCGGCGAGGCGCCGCAGCGGTGCGAGGATGCGCTGTGCGGCCAGTCTGTCCAGTCCGGTGGTGGGCTCGTCGAGCAGGAGCACGGGCGCGTCGCGCAGCATGGCACGGGCGATCGCGATCCGCTGCAGCTGCCCTCCGGAGAGCCGGGACGTACCTGTGGATATGACGGTGTCATATCCCTCCGGCAGAGTCCGGATGAAGGCGTGGGCGTCGGCCGCCCGTGCAGCCTCCACGACATCACGGTGGGTCACATCGGTGCTTCCGCAACCGATGTTCTCCTCGATGGTGTCGTGCAGGACGAGCGTCTCCTGCGGCAGCAGCGTGACGTTCCGGCGCAAGTGGGTCAGCGGCAGCTGATCCACGGGCACGCCGTCCAGATGGATGCTGCCGGCATCCGGGTCGTAGAACCTCAGCAGCAGAGTCGCCAGCGTCGACTTGCCCGCGCCGCTGGGGCCGGTGACGACCAGCAGGTCCCCGGGGCTCGCGGTGAACGAGAGGTCCCGGAGAACGGGCTCACCGCTGCCCGGGTAGTGGAAGAGGACCTGGCGCACCTCCACCTCGCCGAGGGCACGGCTCCGGGGCGGGACGGGCACGGAAGCGGCCGGGTCGGTGACGGCGGGGCGGGCGTCGAGGATCTCCAGCAGCCGCTCGGCTCCCGCGGTCGCGGCGGTGGCCGTCAGACCGAGCTTGCCCAGGGAGCGGACCGGCGGGTAGAGGTAGCCGATGAAGGCGGCGAAGGCCAGGAGTTGCCCGAGGGTCATCCGTCCCGCGGAGATCTCCCACGCCCCCAGGCCGATGATCGTCAGGACGCACAATGTTTCGAGAACTTCGACGAGTTGCTCGTAGAACTCGGTGAGGCGGACGGCCTTCACCGCCATCTTCAGCCGGATGCGCGCCTTGCCGAAGAGCCGCGCCTCCTCGTCGGGCTGCCTGTTGTACGCCTGCGTCATGACGACGTTGACCAGCGTCTCCTCGACGACTGCCGTGATGGCACCGTCGGCCGCGCGGCCACGCCGGGACACCGCGCGCATTGGCCGGGTGAACCGGCTGGTCGTGAACCAGAAGAGCGGCACCATGAGAAAGGTGGCGAGGGCCAGGTCCCAGCGCAGCCACAGGGCTGCGGCGGCGTAGAAGAGCGTGCTGAACACGGCCGAGGCCGCCCCGACGATGCCGGAGACCACGAGCGCTTCGATGGCTTCCACGTCACCGGTCAGCCGCTCCACCAGGTCACCGCGGCGATTTCGTTGGTAGAAGTGCGGCGGGAGCGTCTGGAGATGGCTGAAGACCCGCGCCCGCAGCCGCATCACGAAGCGTTCGGCGTTCCAGACCGCGACCGAGTTGCCCAGATATCCCACCACCGCGCCGATGACGGCCACGGCGAGCCACTGGCCCGCCGGTTTCCAGAAGGCGCTGACGGAACCGGTCTGCAGGGCCGTGTCGGTGAGTTCGGCGAAGAGCAGGACGGTGATGGTCTCGGCGACGGCGGCGAGGACCGCGCACAGGAAGATGAGGACGAGCCAGCGCCGGTCTCCTGCGGTCATTGGCCAGAAGCGCCGGAACGCCACCCTGATGCTGATGGGATCGGTGCGGATCGGAACATCCGTCACCGAGTCCTGAGAAGTCTCTTCGGAGGGCGCTGGGCGCCGTGGTGAGCTGCGCAGGCGCATGGGCGTCACGTCACAGAGGTGCTCGGACTATGGACCATCTCCATAGGCGCGGACCCCAAGACCACGAGACCGACCCGCGCCGGAGCGCGGGCCTGCCTCGCTTGGGGATGGAGTCAGGGAATTCGGGGTCAGTAACCCCACCGGCCGCCACGACGGTCGAAGCGGTCGTAGCCGCCACGGCCCCGGTCGCCGCCTCCGCGGTCGCCGCGTTCGCCGTAGCCCCGGTCGCCACGTCCGCGGTCACCGCGGTCGCCGTGGTCCCTGCCCCCGTGGTCGAAGATGCTGCGTACCTTCATCTTCTCCTCCTCTGGAGGATGTACTTTGTACCGCTCCTTGCTCATGCTGCGGCACTACCGACACTACGTCCGCCCCCTGCGACCAACAACTCGTACAAGCCGTAATAAGGGCGAAACACACGAAATACCGTAAATCTTCGGAGCGTTGCCATAAGTGACTCTCCGGAGACCCTCATGAAGTGCGCCCCCGCCGCCCGCAATCGAGTCCGCCCGTACGTCACCTGACGGCGCGAGGGATCCGGCGAACGACCCGCCATTCTCGGTACGGCCGCCTGTATACACGCAGGTCATAGCGTTTCTGCCGGTAACAGCAAATAAGGGGCGCATGGGCGATGGCGCGCGGCTCGTGCGTCGACAGGTCGGCGCGAACCCATCGACCTCCCGCTCTCCCGCTCGCCGTCGGATCACCGTGCGTGATGACCCGACCGGCACGGTACGTACACGTCGGCCCGCCCCCGGATCACCCTCAGCCGACGGGTTCTCCGGACCGGGCGACGGGCCCATGCATCGCCTTGACGTGTTGCATGTACGTCAGGCTACGGACCAGCCGGACAGCGAGGACGGCGCAGGCGATGTCGAGGAGGTCGGCGAGCGTGAGCAGGCCGAGTCCCACGTTCGTCGTGCCGATCGATTCGGCCATGTCGTAGACCGCTCCGCCGACCAGGGCGACGAAGCCCTGAGCGAGCCAGAGGCCCCACCAGAGGTTGATCGGGCCACGGCCCGGCCGATCGGGCGCATACGACCCCTCAGGACGGCTCGCGTTCCAGATGTCGAGGATGATCCGACGCGGAAACCACAGGTTGACGATCGGGATGAGCCAGCCCCAGCCGGTCCAGCTGCGGCCCCGTCGGTGGGTGCCGGGGGCGAAGACTTCGGCGTTGTCGCGCAGGCGGTAGAGCCAGCACACGTATACGATTCCGGTGGTGAGGTAGACCATGCTCTGGAGCAGGCCGAAGAGGTCGTAGACGAACTGCCTCTCCTCGATCCCGCGAACCGCGAGCAGGGCCGCCTCCGGGTCGGCCGCGCCGCGCAGCAGACCGTACAGGTATCCCCCCGAGGCGAGCGACAGTACGTCCGTGACGATCACGGCGACCAGCAGAAGAGAAGTGGCCAGTCCCAGACCGACGGGTGAGCGCAGCACCGCGAGGTAGGCGGGCGAAGGGGCGGCGGCTTGCGTGGCATTCGTGTTCACACTCCGACCAGCGACTCCACCGCCCCGGGCGTCACACCCGCAGACGTATCGAGGAGTGGCGGGCCACCCCGGGGCGGCGTCGACAACGCGCCGGAGTGTGGCCGCGGCAGAAGCCTGCGGGCGAGCCGAGCCGGGTCACGGTTCGGCCGAGCCCGGTGGGGAGCCGCGGAGGGTGGCCAGGCGGCGCTGATACTCGTCGTCGTCGATCTCACCACGTGCGTACCGCTCGGCAAGGATCTGCTCCGCGGATGACGGGCCGGGTTTGGGCCAGCCGGGCGTGACAGGGGGCCGGCCGCCGACAGGACGGCTCCGGCCGAATGCGCGGAAGAGCAGGACGACGACGACGATGATCAGTACCCAGAAGAGGATCATGACGACCGTCATCGCGAACCAGCCCCACCAGCCCGTGCCGTGGTCGTACCAGTACATCATCGAAGATCACTCCCCCTGGTGTCAGGCGGGGATGCGGGCCCGGCGCCCGTAGAGAGCCTTCGGTTCCATCCTCCCTCTCGCCCGAACGAAGCGGACAGGTGAGAGCGGACATGCCGGTCATGCCTGTGAACCCCGTGGACAGCAGGCCGGTACCGGCACCGTGACGAGCACGAACAGCAACTGCCGAGGGCGAACACTTGGTGTAATCAAACAGGTACTCTATGTGACGTGCTCCTGAAGCGGCGTCACTCCCGATCGGCGGCCACAGCCGTCCTCGCTGCGGTGCTGGCCGCTCTCGTGCACGTGCTGGCCTGCGCCCATGGGCCCGATCTCGGACGCGCGACCGTGTCCGACTCGCTACCGGTCGCGACCGCGGCCGCGGTCGTGCCTGCTGTGCCGGCATCGGGTCCGGTGTCCGCGCCGGTCGTCGGGGAGCGGGGGCTGCGGTTCGCCGACTGCACGGGGAGCGATGCCCCCGGTGTGCTGTCCCGGGACATGTGCGTGGCACCGGCGCCGGAGGTGATCGCGCCCGCGAGTGCGGTGGAGCCGGAGCCGCCGGCGGTCGCCTGGCGGAGAGCGCCGGAGGCGGGGGCGCCCGCGGATCACGGCGAGCAGCAACGGGTGCGGGCCGCGCTGGGGGTGTGGCGGACGTGATCGCGACTCGCCGCGCGGCGTGACGGGAGTGGCCGGATGGCCCCGTCGTGCCGTGGTGGCGTTCGCGCGTCCTGAACAGCCGTCACGATCACGCGGCCCGCCGAAGGGCGGGGTCGCGGGAGACCACACGCCATGAATTCTTCGCACACCTGCACTACTTCTACCTGTTCGCCTGCCCGGTTGCTCGCGTCCGGACCAGCCGCGCAGACGCCGGCCGGACTCGTCGGCGACACCCCGCTGTTGTGGGTCGGTGAGCCGTTCACCACCGCCGGCCACGGGTTCTGGGCGAAACTCGAAGGACACAACCCTGGCGGGATCAAGGACCGTACCGCGCTGTACATGGTGGCCCGCGCACGCGAACGCGGCGAACTGCTGCCCGGAGCACCGATCGTGGAGTCCACTTCCGGCACCTTGGGCCTGGGCCTGGCGCTGGCCGGGGTGACGTTCGGGCATCCGGTGGCGGTGGTCACCGACCCCGGCATGGAGCCGCTGATGCGCGGCCTGCTCACCGCCTACGGCGCCGAACTGCATGTGGTGACCGAGCCGCATCCGGTGGGCGGCTGGCAGCAGGCCCGCCGCGAGAGGGTCGACCAGCTGCTGGCTGCACGGCCGGATGCCTGGTGTCCGGATCAGTACCACAACCCCGACAACGTGGCCGCCTACGCCCCGTTGGCCCACGAGCTGGTCGCCCAGCTCGGCCGCATCGACACCCTGGTGGTGAGCGTCGGCACCGGCGGGCACTCGGCCGGCATCGGCCAGGTGCTGCGCGGCTTCTTCCCCGCCTTGCGGATCGTGGGCGTCGACACCTGCGGCTCCACGATCTTCGGGCAGCCCGCCGCACCGAGGCTGATGCGAGGGCTGGGTTCCAGCATCTACCCGCGCAACGTCGACTACGCCCTGTTCGACGAGGTGCACTGGGTCGCCGCCGGTGAGGCGGTCCGGTCAGCCCGCGCCCTGGCGAAGGCCCGGTACGCGACGGGCGGATGGAGCGTGGGCGCGGTCGCGCTGGTCGCCCGCCACATGGCCGCCACATCGGCGGCGGAGACGCGGATCGCCGCGGTGTTCCCCGACGGCCCGCAGAGGTATGTGGGCACGGTCTTCGACGACGTCTGGTGCCGTACCCACCAGCTACTCGGCCAGGAACCTGCCGACGCGCCGGACGAGCTGGCGCATCCCGGTGAGCGGGTCGTGGTCCGCTGGAGCCGCTGCACGACGGTCCTCGATCCCCTGGCCGGGACCGCCCGCACGGCTGCCGAGGAGCGCGGGCTGGTTGGGGTGGCCCGGTGAAGGCGCTACCGGCGGCGACCCGGAGCTTTTCTCCGGCGGTGCGGCTGTTGATGGTGAACCAGTTCGCCATCAACCTCGCGTTCTACATGCTCATGCCCTATCTCGCCGCTCACCTCGCAGGGCAACTGGGGCTGGCGGCCTGGGCGGTAGGCCTCGTGCTGGGGGTGCGTAACTTCTCCCAACAAGGCATGTTCCTGATCGGCGGCACCATCGCCGACCGCTTCGGCTACAAGGCCCCGATCATGGTCGGCTGTCTGCTGCGCACCGGCGGGTTCGCCCTGCTGGGGTGGGTCGACAGCCTGCCCGCCCTGGTGGCCGCGTCGGCGGCCACCGGGTTCGCCGGGGCCCTGTTCAACCCGGCCGTGCGCGCCTACCTCGCCGCCGAGGCCGGCGAGCGGAGGGTGGACGCCTTCGCCGCGTTCAACGTCTATTACCAGGCCGGGATGCTGCTGGGCCCGCTGGTCGGACTCGCCCTGCTGGCGGCCGACTTCCGCCTGGTGTGCACCGTCGCGGCCGCCATTTTCGCCGCGCTCACCGTGCTCCAGGGCCACGCACTGCCGACCCGCCGCGCCACCGCCGCCAAGGACAGCGGGGATGCGGACGGGGTGCTCGCGCAGTGGCGCCAGGTGGTGGCCAACCGGCCGTTCCTGCTGTTCTCGCTCGCGATGATCGGCTCCTACGTGCTGACCTTCCAGGTCTACCTGGCCCTTCCCATGGCCGCCGATGCCACGCTCGGGGCCGACGGCACGAAGGCCACGAGCGGCCTGTTCGTGCTCTCCGCCGCGGTGACGGTCGCCGGGCAGCTCAGGCTGACCGCCTGGGCGAAGGCGCGGTGGAGCCGTTCGCAGGCGATGGTGCGCGGGCTGGCCGCGATGGGCCTGGCGTTCACCCCGCTCGCCCTCGCCCAGGCCGCCGGTACGGGGATGTGGCGGACCTCGGTCGAGCTGGCGGCCCTGGCGGCGGCCGTCGCCCTGCTGGCGGTGGGCAGTGCGGTGGTCTACCCGCTGGAGATGGACACCGTCGTGGCACTCTCCGGCAACCGCCTGGTGGCCACGCACTACGGCCTCTACAACACCGTTTCCGGCCTCGGTGTCACGCTGGGCAACCTGGCCACCGGAGCACTGTGGGACTTCGCCGCCGCCCACCACGCGCTGTGGCTGACCTGGGCGGCGCTGACGGCGACCGGGCTGGGCTGCGCCGGTGCCGTGTACGGGCTGGCGCGCACCGGCCGCATCGGCGCCCCGGCGCCCGTGCCGCTGGCCGCCTGAACCCGGCATCCCGACGAGTACGGCCCGGGGGCTGCGGGTCCATGGCGTGAACAGGCCGGGGCCGGGACCCGCAGCAACCACTGGGTGACGGGCGTCGCATCCCCTGTCAGAAATACCCCCCCTGGTATCTCTGTTACGGTAGATGACAGATACCCCGGGGGGTAAAATTTCAAGGGAGATTGCCGTGTTCTTCGCCGACACCCTGGAGACCGAAGGTCTGGGCAACCGCAGCTACCTGGCCGGGGGAGCCCGGGCGGCCGTCGTCATGGACCCGCCCCGGGACATCGACCGGGTCATCGCCGCTGCCGCGGAACGCGGTGTGCGGATCGTCGCGGTCGCCGAGACGCATGTGCACAACGACTACGTGACCGGCGGGCTGGCACTGGCCCGTCTCACGGGGGCCCGCTATCTGGTGCCGGCCGGGGCATCGGTGGCGTACGAGCGGGTGCCGGTGGCCGACGGTGACGTCGAGCGGATCGAGGACGGCATCGGGCTGAAGGCGGTCGCCACACACCGCACCACACCTCCTACGTCCTTGAGGAGAACGGCCGGGCGGTCGCCGCGTTCACCGGCGGATCGCTGCTGATCGGCAGCGTGGGCCGGCCGGATCTCGTGGAGCCCCGGCTGACCGAACAGCTGGCCCGTGCCCAACACGCCTCCGCCCACCGCCTGGCGGCCGAGCTGGACGACGCGGTGGCGGTCATGCCCACACACGGGTTCGGCAGTTTCTGCTCCTCCACCCAGGCCGGGGGCGAGCACAGCACCATCGGGGCGGAGAAGGTCTCCAACCCCGTACTGGCGCAGGACGTGGAGACGTTCGTGGCCGGCCTCCTCGCGGGCCTGGACGACGTGCCCGCCTACTACACGCACATGGGCCCGGCCAACGCCGCGGGCCCCGCGCCGCTGGACCTGACCGAGCCACGGCGGGCCGACGCCGGTGAGATCGCGCGACGCCTGGCCGCCGGTGAGTGGGTTGTCGACCTGCGCAGCCGTGTCGCGTTCGCCGAAGGACATGTGTCCGGGGCCTTCAACTTCGAGATCGAGGGCCAGTTGGCGACGTATCTGGCGTGGATGATCCCGTGGGGCAAGCCGGTCACGCTCCTGGCGCAGAGCGCCGAGGACGTCACCCGGGCTCAGCGGGAACTGGCCCGCGTGGGTATCGACCGGCCGGCCGCCGCCGCGGTCGGCGCGCCCTCCGACTGGGTCGCCGAGGACGGGACACTCGCCTCGTTCCCGCGCGCGACGTTCGCCGGCCTCGCCGCCGCACGGGCGCGGGGAGAACAGCCGGTGGTCCTGGACGTGCGCCGGGACGGCGAGCGGGCCGGCGGCTGGATCGAGAGCAGTGTCCATGTCCCCGTCCACCAGATCCACCAGCGCCTGAACGAGGTGCCCGCGGGTACCGTCTGGGTGCACTGCGCCGGAGGGATGCGGGCGGCCATCGCCGCCTCGGTGCTGGACGCCGCCGGACGGGACGTGGTCGCCGTCGACGACGGATACGCCGCAGCCGCGGATGCGGGACTCGCCCTCGTGGCCCCTGACCGGCACTGACTGCACATTCCCGTCCGGTCCGGGCCACTGCCCGGTCGGCGGCAGCACGTAAGGAACGCAAGATGATCTTTTCCCGACGCGAGGGCGGTCGCCCCGCCCCGGGGGCCGTGCACGTACCCCTGACGCGGCTGCTCGCCGAGCGCCCGATGCCCTGTGTCGATGTGACCGGCGGCACGAGGGCGTGGAGCGCGGCGGGGCTCACTGTGCACAACACACGCGCCCCCGCAGGCACCGTGCACAACACACGCGGACTCGCGGGCACCGTCATATGACCGCGGTCCTGCTGGCCCTGGCCGCCGGCGCGCTGGTGGGCCTGGCCCTCGGATCACTGGGGGCCGGCGGCAGCATCCTGACGGTCCCCGCGCTGATCTACCTGCTCGGCTTCAGCCCGGCAGAGGCAACCACGGCCAGCCTGATCATCGTCATCGTCACGTCGCTGACCGCCCTCGTGGCCCACGAGAGGGCGGGAGCCGTGAACTGGCGTGCGGGACTGCTGTTCGCGGCGGCGGGAATCCTGCCTGCCGCCGGGGCGGGACTGCTGTCCGCGCACATCCCCGCCGCCGTGCTCACCCTTGCCTTCGCCGTGCTGGCCACACTGGCCGCCCTGCGCATGCTGCGCCGCAAGACCCCCGCAGGCAGCGGGACGTCGGTCTCGGCGGGGCGTGCGGCCGGGGCCGGCGCCGGGCTGGGCGCGGTCACCGGGTTCCTGGGAGTCGGCGGCGGCTTCCTCGCCGTCCCGGCGCTGGTGGCCGTACTGGCCGTACCGATGAGCGCGGCCGTCGGCACGAGCCTGCTGGTCATCATCGCCAACGCGCTGGTGGCCCTCGCGGCCAGGGCGACCACCGATGTCACCCTGGACTGGGCCCTGATCATGCCGTTCATCGCGACGGCGGTTCTGGGCGCCTGGGACGGCAAACGCCTGACCGCCAAGGTCGCGCCGGACACACTCCAGCGCGGCTTCGGAATTCTGCTGCTGGCCGTCGCCGTGACGATGGCCGTGGGCGTAGTGCTGTGACCCCCACGGGGCGACCGTTCAGGCCGGTGACGGGAATCAGGCCAGTGACAGGAAGAGCTTTTCCAGCCGGGCCCGCATCTGAACCGAGTCCCGCACTTGCGGATCGTCGCTGGTCATGCACTGCTGCAGCCCTGTCGCGATGATCGAGAACCCGGCCCGGTCCAGGGCGCGGGAGACGGCGGCCAACTGCGTGACGACGTCCTCGCAGTCCCGCCCCTCCTCGATCATCCTGACCACGCCGGCGAGCTGGCCCTGTGCACGCCGAAGCCGGTTCAGCGCCGACTTCAGCTCATCGGCCGTCATGTCGAGTTCCATATACCCTTCCTCCTCCATATACCCCTATGGGTATCGTACGTGGAGGGCGACCCATTCCCGAAAGGCATTGTTCCGTGACCACCCCCGCCCCTCTGTCCTTCTCCCAGGCCGCTGCCCGGTACGCGGAGTTCACCGTGATCGACGTCCGCACTCCCGGCGAGTACGCCGGCGGCCACCTCCCCGGCGCCCACAACATCCCCCTGGACCGGCTGCACGAGGCCGTCGGCGCACTGAAGGACGCTTCGGGCCTCGCACCGCTGCTGATGGTGTGCGCCTCCGGCAACCGCTCGGCCAAGGCCTGCATCCAGCTGTCCGCCCTGGGGATCGAGGCCGCGAACCTGGAGGGCGGGACCGGCGGCTGGGCGGCCGCGGGCCACCCCGTCGAGCGGCCCGCCGGAGCGCGCTCCACCTGGCCGATGGACCGCCAGGTCCGGCTGGCCGCCGGGTCGCTGGTCGTCGTCGGATTCCTCGCGGGCTTCGCCTGGCAGCCGGCGCACTGGCTGTCCGGCGCGGTCGGCGCCGGCCTCGTGTTCTCCGGCGTGACCAACACCTGCGGGATGGCCGCGATCCTGGCCAGGCTCCCCCACAACCGGCCCCCCAGGAACACCGTCTCCCTCCAGGACACGCTCGCGCGCCTGGCCGCCTGATCACGAATGCCGCTGCCCGCCCCGATCGAGAGGGGGCGGGCAGCGGTCTGCCGTCGGGGCAGTGCGTCGCTGACGGTGGCCGGGCGCCGGCGCGAACGCGCTCGTGAGGACGACGGCCAGGAGCGAGCAGCATGAGGGCAGATCTCATCCGTGGCCACCCCGGAGGCTGCTGCGACACACCGTCGGACAGCGCGGTCACACCTCGGTCACACCAGCCCGATACCTTGAGGTGTGGGGTGGACGACCACTGAATGGTCGATCTTACAAATGACAGAAACCCCAGGTCAGATCGTTTCTTCCTGAGGCTTCATGGTGGGGCGGGTGGGACTCGAACCCACGGCCGACGGATTATGAGTCCGCTGCTCTAACCGGCTGAGCTACCGCCCCTTTTCGGCGTGGCGCGTACAAGTGTGCGCGCCGTCTGCCGCAGCATAGCCGGTCATACGATCTCTCGCTCCGGATGGTCGGCCACACATGACCATGGAGACCGCGCCGCGCCCTGCCCGGTTCCGGACGGTGCGGAGTAGACGCCAAAGAGTTACCTGAACCCCACACGCACCACGCCGCGCACCACGTTGCCGGACGGTCATGGGCACACCCCCGGGCACGCGAAAAAGGACCCCGCAGGGCCCTCTTCCGTTCCGCTCCCCCGACTGGACTCGAACCAGTAACCCTCCGGTTAACAGCCGAATGCTCTGCCAATTGAGCTACAGGGGATCGCGCTCCCCCGACTGGACTCGAACCAGTAACCTGCCGGTTAACAGCCGGCTGCTCTGCCAATTGAGCTACAGGGGATTGCTGCGTTTGCACCGGACTCCACCTACCTGGCTACTGCCGGGCGGCGGGCGTTCGCTGCGACACATACATTAGCGCAAGCAGGGGGGTGCTTTGCCAATCGGTATCGCCCGGGGTGATCTCGGGTGCCCGCGGGTAGGCGGGCAGCACACGTCGCACTGAGCAAGGAAGGGTGGCAGCCATGCGGTACCGGCTCACGTTCATCGCCGGACTGGCCCTCGGATACGTGATCGGCACGCGGGCCGGGCGCGAGCGCTACGAGCAGATGAAGAAGTCCGCACGTCAGTTCGCCCAGAATCCGGCCGTGCGCAACACCGCCGAGTCCGCAGCGCGCGGCGGCCGCGATCTGGCCGAGAAGGCCTGCCACGCGGTCGGCGAGAAAGTGCCCGCCTCGGTGACCGACCGGGTGCGCTCGCTGCGGGACCGCGGGCGCAACGGCCTGAACGGCGAGGACGACTGGGGCACCACCAACACGTAGCGGACGGGCCGCCCGCCCGCTGCCGCATCACCGGTACGGAAACGCTCCGGCGGTGCGGCAGAATCTTGGGCATGGGCATAGTCGCCGGCTTGGACAGTTCTTCCGCCTTCACGCACATCGTTGTCTGCGATACGGACACCGGAGCCGTGCTGCGCCGGGGATACGCCGCACACCCCGTCGAGGCGAAGGCCACCGAGGTCGACCCGCAGGCGTGGCTGCTCTCACTCGGTGAGGCCGCCGACGGCGGGCTGCTCGAAGGTGTGCAGGCCATCGGTGTCTCCGCGCAGCAGCACGGCCTGGTGCCGCTGGACCACCAGGGCAATCTCGTACGTCCGGCACTGCTCGGCAATGACAAGCGCGCGCAGGTCGCCGCGGCCGATCTGATCGAAGGGCTCGGCGGGCGGCAGTCCTGGGCCGAGGCGGTCGGGGCGGTGCCGCAGGCCGCGCAGCCGGTGTCGAAGCTGCGCTGGCTGGCGCGGACGGAGCCGGAGGCCGCCCGGCGCGTGGCCTCGGTGCTGCAGCCGCACGACTGGCTGGTGTGGCAGCTGCTGGGGCGGCCGGCTCGGCGGACCACCGACCGGGGGGCGGCGTCCGGCACCGGTTACTGGTCGGCGGACAGTGGTTCCTACCGGCCGGATCTGGTGGAGCTCGCGCTCGGGCACCAGGCCGCGCTGCCCGAGGTCCTCGGCCCCTCCGACGCGGCCGGGAAGACGCCCGAGGGGCTGCTGATCTCCGCGGGGACCGGCGAGACGATGGCGGCGGCGTTCGGGCTGGGGATCGGGGTCGGCGACGCGGTGGTGTCGCTGGGCGCGTCGGGTTCGGTCATGGCGGTGCACCACGAGGCGCTGTCCGATCCCAGCGGGATGATCACCTCGTTCGCTGACGCGACCGGAATGCATATGCCGGTGGTGTACACGTCGAACGCGGTACGCGCGTTGCGCGGGACCGCCGAGATGCTGGGCGTGGAGGGTCTTGAGGAGCTGTCCGCGCTGGCGCTGAAGTCGACGCCGGGCGCCTCCGGTCTCGTACTCCTGCCGTATCTGGAGGGCGAGCGCACCCCGCATCTGCCGCACACGGCGGGGACGCTGTGCGGGCTGCGGCGCGAGTCGATGAAGCCGGAGCATCTGGCGCGGGCGGCGTTCGAGGGGATGCTGTGCTCGCTGGCCGACGCGCTCGATGTGCTGCGCGGCCGCGGGGTCGAGGTGCGGCGGGTGTTCCTGCTGGGCGCGGCGGCCGAACTGCCCGCCGTGCAGGGGCTCGCGCCCGCGTTGTTCGGTACGCAGGTGGTCGTGCCGCAGCCCGCCGAGTACGCGGCGCTGGGCGCGGCCCGGCAGGCGGCCTGGGCGCTGGGGGTCTCGCAGGGGACCGCGGATCCGCTCACTCCCCCGGCCTGGCAGGGTGCCGCGGCGCAGGTGCTGGAGCCGGGCGAGGAGCTGGCGGTCGGGCAGGCGGTCCGCCAGCAGTACGTGGCGACACGGGACCAGATCCATCCCGGGGCGTTCGACTCCGCGCCCTGAGAGCCTGTCGGGTGGCCTGCCGCACACCCTGCGTGACATGACCGGGTGCACCCGTCGGAGATCGATCTTCCGCATGTGTACTCGGTCTGTTTTTTGACCTGGTCTTGAAGAAAATCGTTCGCGGTCGCCCTCGGGGGTACCGGAAAATGGGTCGACTCCCGACCTCTGCCGACTCCGAGAGACACGCGTGCTCATAAAACTCCTGCGGGCCTATCTCGGCCCGTACAAGAAACCCATCCTGCTGCTGGTCCTCCTCCAACTCCTGCAGACCTGCGCCAGCCTGTATCTGCCCACCCTGAACGCCGACATCATCGACAACGGTGTCGTCAAGGGGGACACGGGCTACATCCTGGAGTTCGGCGGCATCATGATCGCCGTCAGCATCGGCCAGGTGGTCTGCAACATCGGGGCCGTCTTCTACGGCGCCCGCACCGCGTCCGCCCTCGGCCGTGATGTCCGGGCGTCGATCTTCGACCGGGTGCAGTCGTTCTCCGCGCGTGAGGTCGGACGGTTCGGCGCGCCCTCGCTGATCACGCGTACGACCAATGACGTCCAGCAGGTCCAGATGCTGGTGCTGATGACGTTCACCCTGATGGTTTCGGCGCCGATCATGTGTATCGGCGGCATCATCATGGCGCTCGGCCAGGATGTCCCGCTGTCGGCGGTGCTGCTCGCGGTGGTGCCGGTGCTCGGCATCGCGGTGAGCCTGATCGTCAAGCGGATGCGGCCGCTGTTCCGCACCATGCAGGAGCGGGTCGACACCGTGAACCGGGTGCTGCGTGAGCAGATCACCGGCAACCGCGTCATCCGCGCCTTCGTCCGCGACCGTTACGAGGAGGAGCGCTTCCGCGGTGCCAACAACGAGTTGACCGATGTGGCACTGTCCACGGGCCGGCTGATGGCGCTGATGTTCCCGACCGTGATGACGGTCGTGAACGTGTCCTCGATCGCCGTGGTCTGGTTCGGTGCCCACCGCATCGACAGTGGCGGCATGGAGATCGGCGCGCTGACCGCGTTCCTCGCCTATCTGATGCAGATCGTCATGTCGGTGATGATGGCCACCTTCATGTTCATGATGGTGCCGCGTGCCGAGGTCTGTGCCGAGCGCATCCAGGAGGTCCTGGAGACCGAATCGAGCGTGATTCCGCCCGTCAAGCCGGTGCGCGAGCTGCGCGCCCACGGGCATCTGGAGGTCCGCGGGGCGGACTTCCGCTACCCGGGCGCCGAGGAGCCGGTGCTGCGGTCGGTGAATCTGGTGGCCCGCCCCGGCGAGACCACCGCGATCATCGGCTCGACGGGCAGCGGGAAGTCGACGCTGCTCGGGCTCGTACCGCGGCTGTTCGACGTTACGGACGGCCAGGTGCTGGTCGACGGCACGGACGTACGGACGCTGGAACCGTCGCTGCTGGCGAAGACCGTGAGCCTCGTTCCGCAGAAGCCGTACCTGTTCTCCGGGACGGTCGCGACGAATCTGCGGTACGGGAACCCGGACGCCACCGACGAGGAGCTCTGGCACGCGCTGGAGGTCGCGCAGGCCAAGGAGTTCGTCGAGGCACTGGAGCACGGCCTGAACGCGCCGATCGCGCAGGGCGGCACCAATGTCTCCGGCGGGCAGCGGCAGCGTCTGTCGATCGCCAGGACGCTGGTGCAGCGGCCGGAGATCTACCTCTTCGACGACTCGTTCTCGGCGCTCGACTACGCGACCGATGCCGCACTGCGCGGGGCACTCGCGCAGGAGACGGCCGAGGCGACCGTGGTGATCGTGGCGCAGCGGGTGTCCACCATCCGCGACGCCGACCGGATCCTGGTACTGGACGAGGGCCGGGTCGTCGGCTCCGGTACCCATCACGAGCTGATGGACGGCAATGAAACGTACCGGGAGATCGTGCTCTCCCAACTGACGGAAGCGGAGGCCGCATAATGGCCGGTCCTGGCGGACGCATGATGGCGGGCGGGGCGCCGACCGACCGGTCCATGGACTTCAAGGGGTCCTCGAAGCGGCTGCTGAAGCTCTTCGGCTCGGAGAAGGCCTCGCTGTACGTGATGCTGGCAGCCTGCGTGGTGAGCGTCGGGCTGTCGGTGGTCGGGCCGAAGATCCTCGGCAGGGCGACCGACCTGGTGTTCGCCGGGGTCATCGGCGGGCAGATGTCCGACAGCACGACGAAGGAGCAGGCCATCGAGGGCCTGCGCAAGGCCAACAGCGGCCTCGCCGACATGCTCTCCGGGGTGGACTTCGTCCCCGGTCACGGCATCGACTTCGGTGCGGTGGGCGACGTACTGCTGACGGCGCTGGCGGTCTATGTCGGTGCCGGGCTGCTCATGCTGGTGGCGACCCGGGTGTCGATCCGGATCATCAACCGGGTCGTGTTCCAGCTGCGTGAGGACATCCAGACGAAGCTGTCGCGGCTGCCGCTGTCGTACTTCGACCGCGCCGAGCGCGGCGAGGTGCTCAGTCGGGCGACGAACGACATCGACAACATCTCCCAGACGATGCAGCAGACGATGGGCCAGCTCATCAACTCCCTGCTCACCATCATCGGCGTGCTGGTCATGATGTTCTGGGTCTCGCCGCTGCTGGCGCTGGTCGCGCTGGTGACGGTGCCGCTCTCGGTGGTCGTGGCCGCGAAGGTCGGCAAGCGGTCGCAGCCGCAGTTCGTGCAGCAGTGGAAGGTGACGGGCAAGCTCAACGCCCACATCGAGGAGATGTACACCGGGCACACCCTGGTGAAGGTCTTCGGGCGGCAGGAGGAGTCCGCACGGGGCTTCGCCGAGCAGAACGAGGCACTGTACGAGGCGGGCTTCAAGGCGCAGTTCAACAGCGGGATCATGCAGCCGCTGATGATGTTCGTCTCCAACCTGAACTATGTGCTGATCGCCGTCGTCGGTGGTCTGCGGGTCGCTTCTGGTTCGCTGTCGATCGGTGACGTGCAGGCGTTCATCCAGTACTCGCGGCAGTTCTCGATGCCGCTGACCCAGGTCGCCTCGATGGCGAACCTGGTGCAGTCGGGTGTCGCGTCGGCCGAGCGCATCTTCGAGCTGCTGGACGCCGAGGAGCAGGGCGCCGACCCCGCGCCCGGCACGAGCGAGCGCCCGAAGGAGCTGCGGGGCAGCGTCTCGCTGGAGAAGGTGTCGTTCCGCTACGACCCGGAGAAGCCGCTCATCGAGGACCTGTCGCTGAACGTCGAGCCGGGCCACACGGTCGCGATCGTCGGCCCGACCGGCGCGGGCAAGACCACACTCGTCAATCTCCTGATGCGGTTCTACGAGGTGACGGGCGGACGGATCACTCTCGACGGGGTCGACGTGGCGAACATGTCGCGCGACGACCTTCGGTCGGGGATAGGCATGGTCCTCCAGGACACCTGGCTGTTCGGCGGGTCGATCGCGGAGAACATCGCGTACGGCGCTTCGCGCGAGGTCACCCGGGAAGAGATCGAGGAGGCGGCGAGGGCCGCCCACGCGGACCGCTTCGTCCGCACCCTGCCGGACGGTTACGACACGGTGATCGACGACGAGGGCTCCGGCGTCAGCGCGGGCGAGAAGCAGCTGATCACCATCGCGCGGGCGTTCCTGTCCGACCCGGTGATCCTGGTGCTCGACGAGGCGACGAGCTCCGTCGACACCCGTACCGAGGTGCTGATCCAGAAGGCGATGGCGCGCCTGGCGCACGGTCGTACGAGCTTCGTGATCGCGCACCGGCTCTCCACCATCCGGGATGCCGACGTCATCCTGGTGATGGAGAACGGCTCGATCGTCGAACAGGGCACGCACGACGAACTGCTGGCTGCCGAGGGGGCGTACGCCCGGCTGTATTCGGCGCAGTTCGCGCAGGCGGTCGCCGAAGTCGACTAGGGTCTTTCGTTTGGATCATGCCGGGCTCGGCCTGATCCAAACGAGAGGCCCCACCGGCAACGCTCGGCAACGTGACGGGGCCCGTACCGCCGGTCGGCGGTGCGGGCCCCGTCACGCGCGATCAGTCGAGGTAGCCGCGGAGTTGGTCGGCGTGGGCGTGGTCCCGCAGCTTGTTGAGGGTCTTGGACTCGATCTGGCGGATGCGTTCGCGGGTCACGCCGAAGATCCTGCCGATCTCCTCGAGTGTGCGGGGCCGGCCGTCGGCCAGCCCGTAGCGCAGCTGGACCACCTTCCGCTCGCGCTCGTTGAGGGTGGAGAGCACCGCTTCCAGGTGCTCGCGCAGCAGCAGGAACGCGGCGGACTCGACCGGGGACGCGGCGTCGCCGTCCTCGATCAGGTCGCCGAGGGCGACATCGTCCTCCTCGCCGACCGGGGCGTGCAGCGAGACGGGTTCCTGGGCGAGCCGCAGGACTTCGCCGACCCGCTCCGGGGTGAGGTCGAGCTGGTCGGCGACCTCCTCGGGCGTCGGCTCGTAGCCGCGCTCCTGGAGCATCCGGCGCTGGACGCGTACGACCCGGTTGATCAGCTCGACGACATGGACCGGGACCCGTATGGTCCGCGCCTGGTCGGCGAGGGCGCGGGACATGGCCTGACGGATCCACCAGGTCGCGTACGTCGAGAACTTGTAGCCCCGGGCGTAGTCGAACTTCTCGACCGCCCTGATCAGTCCGAGGTTTCCCTCCTGGACCAGATCGAGCATGGTCAGCCCGCGGCCGACATAGCGTTTGGCGACGGAGACGACGAGGCGGAGGTTGGCCTCGATGAGACGGCGCTTCGCCATCCGCCCCATGACCACCAGCCGGTCGAGGTCGACGGCCAGCCGGCTGTCCGGATCCGGGGTGCTCGCAAGCCGTTCCTCGGCGAAGAGTCCGGCCTCGACCCGGCGGGCGAGCTCCACCTCGTCGGCGGCGGTGAGCAGCGGGATCCGGCCGATCTCCCGCAGATACTGACGGAAGAGATCGGAGGACGGGCCGACGGTCTCCGGGCGGCCCCTCGGCTCCGGGGGTTCGGGCACCTCCGGCGGCTCCTCCACGAGTGCCTCGGGTGGGTCGGACGGTGTCTGCGGCTCCACCGCGGCCTCCGGATGGTGCACGGCCCGGTGCTGCGCGGGGATGGCCGAGACATGCTCGGTTTTGGTCACGGTCCGGGTCTGCACGGGGGCGACCTCCAGGTGATCGCTGCCGGATCGCGGGGGATGGTGGACCACCGTTCGGTGGGCCGGCCGCGCTCCGATGACTCAGGCACCGCCCCCCAGTGTGGGGGAAGACGCATCGCCGCCACGAGGGGCGTGCGGGGACTTTCTGAGTCCGGTCCGTGACCGACCGGTTACGCGGACGGGGCCGGGGACGGGCGTCAGCATCCGGCCGGTCCGGCGATCCAGGACAGCACAGCGGGCGGCCGAGGGCCTCGCTTCAGAGCGCGTCGGCGCCGCTGTTGCGCAGGGACTGGGCGTACTGCTGGAGGACCCAGACCTCGTTCTGCGCGGCTGCCAGATGGTCCGGGGCCACATTGCTGCCGAGACGGGCGAGGCTGCCCTGGACGTCGTTGATCCGGCGGTCGACGGCGCGCAGGCGGACCTTGACCAGATGCTCGCCTGCGTACGCCTCGTCGATGGACTTGCCGTGGAAGACCTCGACCGCCAACTCGGTGACCAGTTTGCGCACCGTGTCGTCGGGGGTCGCGTCGAGCACCTGGACGAGGTACTCGCGGGTGTCGGGGACGCCCAGCTCTGCGCCGCCCGCCTCCGCGATGCACTGGCGGACCGCGGCATACGGCGGGGCGGTGAACTCGTCCACCCCGTAGGCGTCGAAGGCCGGGGAGACCAGGGCGGGCCGCTGCAGGGCGAGCTTGAGCAGCTCGCGCTCGGTGCGGTGTGCCGGGCTGCGGAGGTTGAGCGCGGGGCCGGAGGGGGCGGCGGGGGCCTGGACCTGCTGGGGCCCGGCGCCGGGGCGGGAAGAGGCCGGCTGCGGTCCTCGCCGGTCGCCCCGCCCGCGGGCCCACTGGGCGAGCTGGTTGACCCGGTGCACGACGTACTCCTGGTCCAGGATGCCGACGAAGCCGGCCAGCTGGACGGCGACCTCGCGCTGCACACTGCCCGTCTTGATCTTGGCGACGACGGGCGCCGCCTCGTCGAGCGCGGCGGCGCGGCCCGCCGGGGTCTCCAGGTCGTACCGGCCGACGATCTGGCGGAGCGCGAACTCGAAGAGCGGGGTGCGGGGTTCGACCAGATCGCGGACGGCCTCGTCGCCCTTGGCCAGGCGCAGATCGCACGGGTCCATGTTGTCCGGGGCGATCGCGATGTACGTTTCGGCGGCGAACTTCTGGTCGTCCTCGAAAGCGCGCAGCGCGGCCTTCTGCCCGGCCGCGTCACCGTCGAAGGTGAAGATCACCCGGGCGCTGCCGTTGTCCATCAGGAGGCGGCGCAGGATCTTGATGTGGTCGCCGCCGAAGGCCGTACCGCAGGTGGCGATGGCGGTGGTGACCCCGGCGAGATGGCAGGCCATCACGTCGGTGTAGCCCTCGACGACCACGGCCCGGCTGGCCTTCGCGATGTCCTTCTTCGCCAGGTCGATGCCGTAGAGCACCTGGGACTTCTTGTAGATCGCGGTCTCGGGGGTGTTGAGGTACTTCGGCCCGTTGTCGTCGTCGCGCAGTTTGCGGGCGCCGAAGCCGACGACCTCGCCGGAGGTGTCGCTGATCGGCCACATCAGCCGGCCGCGGAAGCGGTCGATCGGGCCGCGCCTGCCGTCCTGGGAGAGGCCGGAGGCGATCAGCTCCTTGTCGCTGAAGCCCTTACCGCGCAGATAGCGGGTGAGGTGGTCCCAGCCCGCGGGGCTGTAGCCGACGCCGAAATGGCCGGCCGCCGCCTGGTCGAAGCCGCGCTCGGCAAGGAACTTCCGGCCGATCTCGGCCTCGGGGCTGTCCAGTTGCTCCACGTAGAACCGGGCGGCCACCTTGTGCGCCTCGACCAGTCGGATACGCTCACCGCGCTGGTGGGAGGGGTTGTACCCGCCCTCCTCGTACCGCAGGGTGATGCCCGCCTTGGCGGCGAGCCGCTCGACCGTCTCGGAGAACGAGAGATGGTCGATCTTCATCACGAAGGCGATCGTGTCGCCGCCCTCCTGGCAGCCGAAGCAGTGGAAGAGACCCTTGCTCGGGCTGACCTGGAAGGAGGGGGACTTCTCGTCGTGGAACGGGCAGAGGCCTTTGAGGTTGCCACCGCCCGCGTTGCGCAGCTGGAGATACTCGGAAACGACGGCGTCGATCGGGACCGCGTCCCGTACCGCCTTCACATCGTCGTCATTGATCCTGCCTGCCACGGGTGAAGTCTACGGGTGGGGTACGACAGCCGTGCCGCGCGCCGATGTGATCCGTGGAACCCGGCGGGGCGCGGCCCGGCTCCGTTCAGGTCAGGGAGGTCAGTGGTACCGACGGGTCCGCCAGTGCGTCGGGGTCGATCTGCCGACCGGACCGGACCAGCTCCTGCACGGCGTCGGTGACCTCCCACACGTTGACGTTCATCCCGGCCAGCACCTTGCGGTCCTTCAGCCAGAAGGCGATGAACTCGCGCTTCCCCGCGTCGCCGCGGATGACCACCTGGTCGTAACTGCCCGGCGGCGCCCAGCCCGAGTATTCGAGGCCGAGGTCGTACTGGTCGGAGAAGAAGTACGGCACCCGGTCGTAGCTGACCTCCTGGCCGAGCATGGCGCGGGCCGCGGCCGGGCCGCTGTTCAGCGCGTTCGCCCAGTGCTCCACGCGCAGCCGGGCGCCGAGCAGCGGATGGGCCACGTTGGCGACGTCCCCGGCGGCGAAGATGTGCGGGTCACAGGTGCGCAGCGAGGCGTCGACGGCGATGCCGCCGCCGTCCTTGCGTGCGGCCATGGCGAGCCCCGCGGCTTCGGCGAGACCGGTGCGGGGGGCGGCACCGATCGCGGCGAGCACGTCGTGGGCGGGGTACTCCTCGCCGTCGTCGGTGCGGACCGCGAGGACGAGGCCGTCCTGGCCGATGATCTCGGTGAGGCGGACACCGAAGTGGAAGCGGACACCGTGGTCGCTGTGCAGATCGGTGAAGATCTGGCCCAGTTCGGGGCCGACGACGTGGTGCAACGGGGTCGGCTCCGGTTCGACAACGGTGACTTCGGCGCCGTACTCGCGCGCGGCCGCCGCGACCTCCAGACCGATCCAGCCGGCCCCGGCGATCACCAGATGGCCGTTGTCGCGGCCGAGGGAGGTCAGCACGTTGCGCAGCCGGTCGGCGTGGGCGAGGCGGCGCAGATGGTGGACACCGGCCAGGTCCGTACCCGGAATGGGGAGGCGGCGCGGCTCGGCCCCGGTGGCGAGCAGCAGCTTGTCGTAGTGGACGACGGTGCCGTCGCCGAGCTGTACGGAGCGGCCCTCCCGGTCGAGGACGGTGACGGGCTGGCCCAGATGGAGCTCGATGTCGGCGCCCGCGTACCAGGCCGTCTCGTGGACGAAGACGCTGTCCCGTTCCTCCTTGCCGGACAGATAGCCCTTGGAGAGCGGCGGCCGTTCGTACGGATGGTCGCGTTCATCGCCGAGAAGGATCACCCGGCCGCTGAAACCCTCCGCCCGGAGCGTCTCGGCCGCCTTCGCTCCTGCCAGTCCTCCGCCGACGATGACGAACGTCCGATGTGCGTCGACCACGTGATGCCTCCTCGGTGCTTGCTGCGCGGGGCCCGACTGCGAGCGTCCCGCACGCAGCGTGATGGCGAAAGAGGGTGTACACCGATCAGGTCACACCCAGTGGTCACGGGCAGGCACGCGGATGAGGCCGTGGGCGGTGACCGCCGGGCGTACGCGGTCGTGATCCGGCCTCGCGGTCGGGAGCTGCGGTCAGCGGCGGCGTGCCGTGAAGGACGCGTGCAGGGAACGCGCCGAGGCGTCGGTCAGGGCGGCGATCTGGTCGACGAGGACCCGCTTGCGGGCCCTGTCCCCGGAGGCGGCGTCGAACAGTGCCCGGAACTGCGGCTCCAGCCCCTCCGGGGCGCGTGCGGTCAGCGCGGCGGCCAGTTCCGCGATGACGATCCGCTGGTCCGCGCGGATCGCCTCCTGCTCGGCGCGCTGCATGACGTACCGGTCGGCGACCGCCTTGAGGACGGCGCACTCGTTGCGTGCCTCGCGGGGGACGACGAGCTCGGCCGCGTACCGGATCAGTCGGCCCGTCCCGTACGTCTGCCGGGTGCCGGTCTCGGCCGCGAGGCAGAACCGGCCGATCAACTGGCTCGTGGCATCCTTCAGCCGGGCCTGGGCCACGGCGGATCCGTCGTAGCCGTGCGGCCACCAGTCCTGGGCGATGAGCCGGTCCAGGGCGTCGGCCAGCTCGGCGGGGTCGGTGTCCGCCGGGACGTAGCGGCCGATGGCGACCGCCCAGATCGCGTTCCGCTCGGGCTCGGCATAGAGACAGTCGGGGTCGATGTGCCCGGCGTGCAGCCCGTCCTCGAAGTCGTGCACCGAGTACGCGACATCGTCGGACCAGTCCATGACCTGGGCCTCGAAGCACTTACGGTCCTTCGGGGCGCCGTGCCGGGCCCACTCGAAGACGGGCAGGTCGTCCTCGTACACCCCGAATTTCGGCGAGTCGGGATCGGTGGGGTGCCCGCCGCGCGGCCACGGGTACTTGGTGGCGGCGTCCAGAGCGGCACGGGTCAGGTTGAGTCCGACGCTGACCAGCTCGCCGGTGCGGGTGTCGGGCACGAACCGCTTCGGTTCGAGCCGGGTCAGCAGGCGCAGCGACTGGGCGTTCCCCTCGAAGCCTCCGCAGTCCGACGCGAAGTCGTTGAGCGCCTGCTCCCCGTTGTGTCCGAACGGCGGGTGGCCCAGGTCGTGGGCCAGGCAGGCCGTCTCGACCAGATCGGGGTCGCAGCCGAGCGCCGCCCCGAGCTCGCGGCCGACCTGGGCGCATTCCAGGGAGTGGGTGAGCCGGGTCCGCGGGCTGGCGTCCCAGACGTGGCTGCGGGTGCCGGGGGTGACGACCTGGGTCTTCCCGGCGAGCCGGCGTAGTGCGGCGGAGTGCAGGACCCGGGCCCGGTCACGCTGGAACGCGGTACGCCCGGGCCGTTTGTCCGGCTCGGTGTCCCAGCGCTCGGCGTCGGCGGCGCGGTAGGGGGCCGTGCCGTGGTCCTGAGTGCCATGGTCCTGAGTGCCATGGGTGCACCGGGTGCCATGGGTGCACTGGGATTCCTGCGTACCGTCCATGGTTCCGACAGTAAACGGCCGGACCGACAGGACGGCTCAGGCGGATGCGCGCCGATCGGCCGGGGCGCGCACCAAGGGTGCAGGGGCGAGGTTGCCGCACCGTTGCGCGGGAGTGACGGCTGCTCACCGGAGGAGTCGCGTCGAAACGGAGCGATCGGAAACGGTAACGAATTCAATGAAATCAGGAGAAGGAGAACCCTTTCTCCCCGTTGGTCGTCCGATCATGTGGAACAGCGTGGACGGGGCAGGAACAGGGGGGACACCCATGCGGGAGAAGCAGCCGGGACGGCTGAGGCGGCTCGGGCGGTTTCGGCCGCGGTGGCCGCGGACGCGGCGCGGGCAGCGGCGGGCCGTGCAGGGGGTGATGGTCGCCTGCGTGGTGGCGCTGGCGCCCGCGACCTGGACGTACTCCGTCGCCGACGCCCGGGTCAGGACGACCGCGGACGCGCCCGCGCAGCAGGTCGCCGTGGTGTTCGGGGCCGGGCTCTGGAAGGGCAGGCCGTCGCCGTATCTCGCGAACCGGCTCAAGACCGCCGCCGAGCTGTACCGGGACGGGAAGGTGAAGGTCGTGCTCGTGACCGGTGACAACAGCCGCAAGGAGTACGACGAACCGGACGCCATGCGTACGTATCTCAGGGCGCAGGGCGTGCCGGACAAGCGGATCGTGAGCGACTTCGCCGGGTTCGACACCTGGGACTCGTGCGTCCGGGCGAAGAAGATCTTCGGGGTCGACCGCGCGGTGCTGGTGAGCCAGGGGTTCCACATCCGGCGGGCGATCGCACTGTGCCGGACCGCGGGGATCGACGCGTACGGCGTCGGAGTCGACGCCGTACACGATGCGACCTGGTACTACGGCGGGACGCGGGAGGTGTTCGCGGCGGGGAAGGCGGCGCTGGACGCCGTGTTCAAGCCGGACCCGCACTTCCTGGGCCCCGAGGAGCCCGGGATCGGGGAGGCCCTGGCGGCGGACGAGCGTTGAGGGTGGATGCGCCCGGGGCGGGTGCCGGTTCTGTGAGCCCCTCTAAAGAGGGGTGACCGGGGCGGTCTCGGCCGAGACCCAGTCGAGGTAGCGGGCGTTGCCCCTTACCACCGGGACCGCGATGACCTCGGGTGTTTCGTAGTCGTGCGCCGCCAGGAGATGGGCCTCCAGTTCGTCGTACCGCTCGGCCGTCGTCTTGAACAGCAGTTGCCACTCCTCGGTGGTCTCGATGGCGTTCTGCCAACGGTAGACCGAGGTGACGGGCGCGGAGATCTGTACGCAGGCGGCGAGTCGCGCCTCCACCGCGCCCTGCGCCAGGGAGTGGGCCTTCTCCTCGCTGTCGGTCGTGGTCAGTACGGTCAGCCATGCCGGCGGCGTCGTCACCTTCGGGCTCCTCGGTGTCGGTCACTGGGTCACTGGAGGTCCTTCGATTGTCGGGGGCATCGCGGCGCGGCGCAGTGCCCGGTGTCAGACGCCGTACGGACGGACGGCCTTGGCGTCGCGCAGCGCGCGTCCCCACCAGACCAGCTGGTCGAGCAGGGACTTGGCCGCCGCGTCGCAGCCCGAGGGGTCACGGTGCCTGCCCTCGCCGTCGAACAGGGCGCCCGCGTTGTGGAACGACACGGTTTCGCGGATGCCGACGGTGTGCAGCTCCGCGAAGACCTGCCTGAGGTGCTCGACGGCGCGCAGGCCGCCGGAGACTCCGCCGTACGAGACGAAGGCGACGGGTTTGGCCTGCCACTCGGCGTGATGCCAGTCGATGAGGTTCTTCAGCGGCGCCGGGTAGGAGTGGTTGTACTCGGGGGTGACGACGACGAAGGCCTCGGCCGCCGCCAGCCTGGGCGACACGGCCGCCAGTCGGGCCAGCGCTTCGGCGTCGGGCCGGTGGGAGAGGGCGCTCGGGAGGTCGAGTTCCGCGATGTCGATCAGATCGGTCTCGATGCCGGCGTGACCGGCGGTGCGCGAGAGGAACCAGCCGGAGACGACGGGGGCGAACCGTCCCTCGCGATTGCTGGCGAGGATGACCGCGACCTTCAGGGGCGCGGCGGAGGCAGTAGTGGCTGCGGGTGCTGTGGTGAGGTCCATGCGGCGAGGTTCATATGTCAACCATGGTTGAGGTCAAGCCCGGTCCGCCGGGGCCGTCATCGCCCGTCGCGGCATACGGTGGGCCGCATGACGACGCCCCCGCCCGCGCCCTTCCCGTACGCCGAGTTCAACGGGCACCCGGCCACCGAGGCGGATCTGCGGATTCCCGCCTTCCTCGACTACGGCCATTTCACGGCCATGCAGGTCAGGGACGGAA
Source organism: Streptomyces sp. NPDC111516 (assembly GCF_055635345.1). Lineage (NCBI taxonomy): Bacteria > Bacillati > Actinomycetota > Actinomycetes > Kitasatosporales > Streptomycetaceae > Streptomyces > Streptomyces sp. NPDC111516. Next base: position 776,429 of record NZ_JBVKBV010000001.1, read on the forward strand.
AGGTGCGCGGCCTCGCCCTGCATCTGGCCCGGCTGGACTCGGCGAACCAGGAGCTGTTCGAACACGCACTGGACGGGGAACGGATCCGCGAGCTGATCCGGCACGCCCTGGACAGTGCTGGGGTAACGGACGCCTCGACCCGGGTGTACGGCTTTCTGCCGCCGGGCGATACGGAGACGACCGTCATGGTCACGGTGCGCGGGCCGGCGCGGAAGTCCACCGAGCCGCACGGCCTGATGTCCGTCCCGTTCGCCCGGACCGTGCCGCACATCAAGCGTCCCGGCGAGTTCGGCCCGACGTACTACGCGCGGCTCGCCGCACGCGCGGGTTTCGACGAGGCTCTGCTGACCCTGCCGGACGGCGCGGTGACGGAGGGGGCGATCACCAACGTCGGCTTCTGGGACGGCACTTCGGTCGTCTGGCCCGCCGCCCCTTCCCTGCTCGGCATCACCATGGCGCTGCTGGAACAGCATTTGCCCGGCGCGGGGCTGGAGTCCGTACGGCGTCCGGTGACGCTGGACGGGCTGGCCGGGTACCGTTCGGCGTTCCTCACCAACTCGCAGGGCATCGCGCCGGTCCGGCGGATCGACGACACCGAGTTCACGGTGGACGAGGAACTGATGAAGCGCATCGGGCAGGCCTATGACAGCACGCCGTGGGACACGATCTGAGAGCCTGATGCCCCCGCCCGAGAACGCCGCACGGTCCCGAGAAACGCCGTGTCGCAGGGCGTCCGGCACGCAACCGCCCCCACCGGAACCAGGGGGGATGGGGCCGGTGGGGGCGGCGGCCGGGGGCGGCCCGGTGCACCGTCCCGTGGGGGGTGTCAGGCGTGTGCCCAACCTCCACAAAGTCATGCATGTGATGTGCGCCACTTTCCTCCGCGATGACGTCACCCGATCGGCACCGGACGACGAGAGGCCGGTCACGCCCACTTCGATCACGGCTGTGACCTGCACACATGCATCTTGGCAAGGATGCCGCGCCGGGCCGTTCGAGTGAAAGCTGACTTGGTGTCAGCAGGCATGGGCGGTGGCCGGCCCGTTAGCTCGTGGTCAGGACACACCTACTCGCGCCATTGCCGGAGGAACCCCCATGCGTCCTGCCCGCCTAGTGACCGGTACCGCCGTTTCCGCGGTCACCATAGCCACGCTCGGCCTCTTCGCCGCCGGGTCCCCCGCGTACGCGGGGGATTCCGGCACGCTGCGGGTCGGCTCGGCGGCCGCGCCACGAACCAACGGCGGCCCGGATGCGCAGGGCGGCGACGAGGACAACGGGGACAACCCGCCCGGGTCCGGGCGCGACACCCCCCTCGGCCTCAATGTCCCCTCACTGCTCGACTCCGTCGGCGGGCTCAACGCCTTCTCCGGGCTCAACACCCCATCCAGGGACGAGGGCTCGAACGAGCGCGGGAGCGGGAACCGGAACCCGTCCGAGGACCAGGGCTCGGGCAGGCACAACAGCTCGTCCGGACGCGACAACTCATCATCGGGGCGCGACAACTCATCCGGGCGCGACAACTCGTCCGGGCGCGACAACTCATCCGGGCACGACAACTCGTCATCCGGACGCGACAACTCATCCGGGCGCGACAACTCGTCGTCCGGACGTGACGACTCATCCGTGTCCACCGGCCCCAGCGGGCACGTCAAAACAGGCGTCGGCGGCAGTGTCCGGTCCGACACCTCCCAGATCGCGGCGGGCGCCGGCGTACTCGCCGCGGCCGCCGTCGGCGGAGCCTGGCTCCTGCGTCGCCGGGCGAGCGGCACGCAGGAAGCCGGCTGACGGAGACGGATTCACGTCTCCGTACCGCCAGGTTCCCGTCCCGGTGGCCGCGCGACCACCGGGACGGGACTGCTCCCGTCCCCGTACCCCTCCCGTCCGCGTTTCGTCACCCGGAGGACGACCGTGTCCCAGAAGGCCAAGGGCTGGCTGCTGGTCATCGCGGCGATGGCCGGTGTCTGGCTGATCCGGCACGGCGCCGGCACCCAGCTGGTCCCGCCCCAGCCGACCACCGCGCAGGCCTTCGCCGCGGGCCCCGAGCCGCAGCCGGGGTCTCCCCTCGCCGAACCGCTGAAGCCCTCGGCGCCCGTGCGCATCCGGATCCCGAGCATCCGGGTGGACGCCCCGATGATGCGGCTGGGGCTCGGGGCCGACGGCAGTCTCGACGTGCCGCCGGCCGGGGACCGTAACGTCGTCGGCTGGTACCGGGACGGCACTCCCCCGGGCTCCAAGGGCAGCGCGATCGTCGCCGGCCATGTCGACAACGCGCAGGGCCGGTCGGTCTTCTACGACCTGGGCACCCTGCAGAAGGGCAGCACGGTCGAGGTGGTCCGCCAGGACGGACATACCGCCGTCTTCTCCCTCGACGGGATCGAGGTCTACGAGAGCGACGACTTCCCGGACGAGCGGGTGTACGGAGCCTCCCCCTACGCCTCGCTGCGGCTGATCACCTGCGGCGGCGGTTTTTCGAAGGCCACGGGTTACCAGGGCAATGTGGTGGCGTACGCGCACCTCACCGCAGTGCGGTGAACCCGGCACGCCCGGAGCGCGTCGTTCACGCCGTCCACTGGTCGAACCCCAGCTTCGCGACCAGTGAGAACACCACGACCAGCAGGACGCCGCGGACGAACTCGCTGCCCTTCCTGAGCGCCATCCGCGCCCCGATCAGCCCGCCCGCCAGGTTGAAGACCGCCATCAGCGCGGCCAGTTGCCACAACACGCTGCCCTGGTACGCGAACATGGCCAGCGCCCCGGCGTTGGTGCAGACGTTGACGATCTTGGCGGTGGCCGACGCCGTCACCAGATCGAGGTGGAGCACCGCGGTCAGCGCCAGGACGAGGAACGTTCCGGTGCCGGGGCCGAACAGCCCGTCGTAGAAGCCGATCCCGCCGCCGACGAGCACGATCGCGGTGACGGTGCGGGCCCGGGTGACCTGGTGCCGCGTACCGTCGTCCACCGTCTTGCCGAACGAGGGACGCAGCATCACGAACGCCGCCACCGCCAGCAGCACGACCATGATCACCGGGCGCAGCACCTCGCTGCTGATCCCGGCGGCGAAGAACGCCCCGGCCATCGATCCGGCCAGCGCCGCGAGCCCGATCCGCAGGGCCGTCCCGACCTTGACCGGCGCCTTGCGTGCATAGGTCACGGCGGCGCCCGTCGTACCGACGATCGCGACCGCCTTGTTGGTGCCGAGTACCTGCGCGGCCGGGACATGGGGCAGTCCCAGCAACAGGGCGGGCAGCAGGAGCAGTCCACCGCCGCCGACCACCGCGTCGATCCAGCCCGCCGCGGCTGCCGCGAGGCAGAGGATGACCAGTGTGGTGAGTGCTATGTCAGGCATGATCGCGACCCTAAGGACGCGATACGTGCCCCGTCCAACCGGTCCCGCCGCCCTCGGGCAGCCGGGCCGGCCCGACGGCCGCGAAGCCGGGCCGGGCCGATCACGCCCAGATCCGCGCCCGCCCGCATTCCGGGTGCGTCCATACCGGCTGCACCGCATCGAGTGCCCTGCCGCCGACGGACAGGGTGCGGGTACTCAACCCGATGTGGACCTCGGGTTCGGCGGTGACGTCGATCGCCACGTCACACAGGAAGCACACCACCGGGTCGCCCGCGGCCGCTGACTTCTCCGCGTGCAGCGGCAGCCCCGCCATCTCCTCCGCGCTCAGCAGCTGGTCGGCGCCCGCGCCCATCAGGTAGGCGGTGGCGCCCGCCCCGGTGTAGCGGCGCAGCTCATCAGCGTCCTGTCCGGGTCCGGCCTCCGCGTCTTCGGTCGGCGCGGACCCTTCGGCCTCCGGGCGCGGCGGCGCGGCGGCCGCCCACATGTCCAGGGTGTCCTCCAGCAGAGACTCCAGGCCCTCCGCGCTCAGGGCCTCCACCATCGCGAGGACCTCGCTGCCGTCACCGCTGAGTCCGCTCTCCCGGGCCACCGGGTGGAAGCGCTCGGTGGTGGGGGAGCACACGAATCCCGGAGAGGGCAGCAGGGCGTAGATGCTGCCGGCGAGGCTGGCGATGACGAGCCGGTCGCCGCTCAGGACCTTGTCCGCGAGGCTGGCCTGGCAGGGCTTGCACTGCTCGATGCACGCGCCGATCAGCGCGGACGCGGTACGCATGTCCGCCTGCCGGTCGACGCCGAACCCGGCACCGTCGACAGGGTCGATCGCGGGCCCCTGGTGACGGTGTGCGGTGCCCGACTGGGCGGAGGTGTAGGAGGCGCCGGTGGCGTTCTTCCGCGTGCGGGCGCGGTCCCGCTGGGCGTGGCTCTTGCGGCGGCGGTTCTTCTGGTTCTTCGGCACAGCTCACTCATTTCGGCGCGGCACGGCCCCATGACCCGGCGCGCACGATGAGCAGCGCACGGCGGAGGTGGTCGTCCAAGACGACGACGGTGAAGGAACTCGTGCGCTGGCGCGCTGCCGGAGACCGGCGAGCTGACCAGGTCCCAAAGGACCCTGGCACCTTTGCCCCGTGCCCCTCCGGTCATGGGCCGAAGAAGCGGGCTTGGGCCTACGCGATGTCACCCCGGGACGTGTGCCACGACAGGCGCGGCACCATCCACCAGGCGTACCACGACGGGATGGAGGACTAGCTCGGCACACTCGGCATGGTCCGCCCGTTGCGCGATCCAGACGCGCCGGGGCTGGACGAGGACGACGACGGGGGCGGGCAGGGCTAGGGGTGGCCGACCAGGGCGGTGATGAGCTTGCGGGCCCTCGCCTTGGTCAGCCGCTTCGCGGCCGTCGCGCAACGCTGACGGGGGGGCGCGCGGCTCGATGTCGCTGCCCTTGATCACCTTGGCGAACTCTGCATCGAACCGCTCCTTGCCGACCTTGTCCGCGAGCGTGGTCAGATACTTCACCTGCGCGGCTGTGGCCGGCTCTATCTTCGCCTTCTCGGCGCGAGCGCGCCGCGGAGCGTAGATCCGTTCGTTCTCCGCCTTGCGGGCCGCCTCCGACTCCGGGCTGCGGCAGGTGATGTGCACGCTCTCGTACCAGGTCTGGGTACCGGGCTTGCCGGTCACGGCCTCCCACAGGGCGTCCGCCGTCAGCTTCTCCTCGTCGACGCCCTCGGTCAGGCCGGGACCGACGAGCCCGTAGTAGCCGGTCCTGCCCCGGGGGATCACCGTGAACCCTGCCGGGATGGCATGGGCTTCGAGCCAGTCCTGTCCGCACCCGCAGTGCCGGGCGTGATACCCGGCCCACTTCCGCTCCAGCGGCTCGTACACCAGCCGATCGCCGTAGAACTTCGGATCTCTCGCGAACCCAGACACGCGCCGCAGTGTCCCACCGCCGGGCCTGTCAGGACAGCACGCCGTCAACCCCGGTGGACGCGGGTGGCCCGATCAGGCCGCTCCTTACCTGTCGCCCAACCGTGGCCCTGCTCGGCGGCGTCCGGGGATTTCACCCGCTCGATGCAGTTCGCCGCCTCCCCGGGCGCGTTAGTCCCTGTGTCCGCGCCCGACGCCTGTAGGGGAGAACGCCCGTGGCGAGCCGCAAGCCCGCGAAGAGGATGCCGATGGGCAGAGGACTTCTTGACCTGCGGGAGGCGCGGGTCCTCCCCCTGAGGCAGCTGCGGCCACCCGGTGCGCTGTACCGGTCGTGGTTCTTCCTCCCGACCGGCATGAACCCGGACGTCCCCGAGTCGTGGGGACTGTTCGGCCTGGACGGCGCGGCAAGACCCGCCGCGGTGTTGAAGCTCCACGAACTGGCTCCGTTCTACGGAGGCGAGATCCCTGAAGCGGCCCTGCGTGTCGATGAGTACATCTCGGCCCTCAACATCCCCGTGCGCCGGCGCGACGGCCGGGCAGCCCCGACGCCGCTGAAGAACTTCGTGGCGTCCGTCGAGTCGAGGGCCGCCACCAAGACCGAACTGGCGCCTTCCCGGGACTCGGTGCACCGCCTCCACGCCAAGGGCATGTTCGTCCTTGGTGATGACCTGGCCGCGCGGATTAGCGTCACGCAACCGCGGACACCATCGGACGCCTGGTCGTTCCGCGACGGCCAGGAGGTCGGCTCCCGGCAGGTGCACCGCCCGGGGCACGAGGGGACCCCGCCGAACGCGGGCCGACTCGGCAAGTTGGGTATCCCACCCGATCTCCCCGCCGACCTCCGCGATCTACTCGTCTCCCTGGGCCAGGAGTACCGGGAAGCCCTGGGCAGGTCCGAAGATCCGACAGCCGTCGTCGAGCGCGACATCCGCAAGGCAGCCGCGCTCGCGCGGTGGGCGGCCGAGCCGTCCGCCACCGAGAAGGTCAAGGCCGCAGCCCGCGCCGCGGAAACGCTCGCCGAAACAGGCCGCCGACGGCTCCGCAAGATCCACTCCAAGCCGGCCAGTGACGGCGAAGCGAGATCGTCATCCGCACCCACGGTGCAAGCCTGATGACCTGTGACAGTGAAGATTGATCCATTGCCACCGAAGTTTGACCGGTGTCGGTGCTACTCGCTGAGCATGTCGGCATTTCTACGAGACTTCGATGCTCTGCGGGACAGGTGCGCGAGCAGCTGGCCCACGCCGACGGCAACGTAGAGCACGACCAGAACCCCGAGTGCGAGGTCGAGCCAGTCATAGGTCGCGCCCCTGAAGAGCGAGGCCCACGCCCTGTACCCCGCGACGGATCCGGCAACCACCAGCAGCACCGACGCCGAGGCATACAGCGCCTTCGCGGCCCTGGGCCGCCGCTCTTTGAGCAGTTCACCACCCGCACCGAGCGCTACCAGCGCGGCGAAGGCATGGTGCGGCTCCAGATGCCCCGTCCCGATCGCGTCCACGATGTTGATCAGAACGCCGATCGACCCGACGACCAGGACACCTTGGGATATACGGCGGCTCATCAACCCTCGCCTTGCAGTCAAACTTCGTTGGCAATGAATCAATCTTCGCTGTCGTCGGATACCTGACGATCAGCCGGAACAGCCATGGCGTCGCCTGTCAGCAAACGAAGGCGAGCTCAAGCGGTCAGCGCATCACCGCTGTTCAGAAGGTCAGCGTAGACCTCCGCCGGAGTGCGGAACCCGTGGGTCTTGCGGGGCCGGTGGTTGAGCTCGTGGGCGATGGCGTCCAGGTCGGCCTGGCTGAACGTGCGGAGGTCCGCTCCCTTGGGGAGGTACTGCCGTAGCAGCCGGTTGGTGTTCTCGTTGGTGCCGCGCTGCCACGGGCTGCGCGGCTTGCAGAGGTAGATCGGCATCCCGGTCTCGGCGGTGATGGCCTGGTGCTCGGCTATCTCCCGGCCCCTGTCCCAGGTGAGTGTTCGTCGTAGCTGGGGCGGGATGTCGAGGAGACTCCTGGTGAGGTGTGGAGTGACCTGCTCAGCCTTGATGCCGTCGGGCAGCGCAACGATGGCCGTGTAGCGGCTGGTGCGCTCGACGAGCGTTGCAACGGCCGAGGGCCGGGTGCCCATCACGAGTCGGGTAGCGGGGACGCATTGCTGCGCCCCCGCCCCCTCAGAACCGTGCAAGCAGCTGTTCGCCGCACACGGCTCAAGCAAGCCCCAAGGGCTCGCGGTCAGGAGAAGGTGCGGGGCTTGTCGGATCGGCGGCTCCATTCCGCCGTTGACAGTGGGTGTGAAGGAGACGGATTCGTTGATCGCCCGGTGAGGCCCCTCCTGGGAAGGCGACGTACTGCTTGGAGATCGCCTTCCTGAGGACGGCCCGCCACGCTTCCCATTCCTGCGGGCTTCGCGGCGGGTGATCGGCGTGCAGCAGGAGCCCTCCGCAGATCGGGCAGCGACCCTGTTGCGCCTGAAGCAGGCGCACGGTCATACCGTCGACCGGCGGGGGCGGCCCTTTGCGACGCCGCTCGGCCCAGTACGACTCCAGCGCCGGGTCGTCCGGGGACGCCCTGCCCTTGACCAACTGGTGCCGGACGATTTTCGTCCAGGAGAACTTGAGCAGATAGGCGCCGCTGACGCGGTCGCCGAACACCCACCGGTCCCTCCTGGCCTTGTTGAACCGGCCGAAGTACTTGTCGGATATCCAGTGCTTCGGCTTGTTCGGGTGGCTGTGTTTTGCCCACTTGTAAGCGAGCTTCCACATGTGATTGTCCAGCGCGGTGAACACCTCGCTGGACACCACCGTCCGGTAGTAGGCAGACCAGCCCCGAACGATCGGGTTGATCTTCTTGAGCACCGCACCAGCGTTTGCCCCTCGCAGGGCCAGCATCTCGGCACTCAGCCGTTCCCGGATCCGTCGTTGCGCCGCTGTACTCGGCTTGATCAGCAACTTGCCGTGATAGCGGCGGACGTTGAACCCCAGGAAGTCGAACCCGCTCTCCGCGTGGACGATGCGTGTCTTGTCCTCGTGGAAGGCGAGCCCCCTGGGCGTCAGCCATGCAGCCAGCCGTTCCTTGACCTGTTCGGCCTGCTCACGACTGGTGCACATCGCGACAAAATCGTCTGCGTATCTCACCAGCACCGGGCTCCCGCTCTGCGCGCTTCCAGCGTCTCGGCCGGTTGTGTAGTAGCGGACGCCTGCGGCTTCCTCCATTCCATGCAGGGCCACGTTGAAGAGCAGTGGGCTGATCACTCCGCCTTGCGGAGTTCCGGCCTCGGTCGGGGCGAACCGGCCTCGGTCCACGGCTCCGGCCTTGAGCCATTGCCGGACCAGTCCCCGGGCGGGGAAGGTGCCGAGCGCGGCCATGAGCCGGTCGTGGTCGATACGGTCGAACGCCGCCGTCAGGTCCGCGTCGAGCACCCAGACACGCTGCGGGTTCTTCCCGTTGAGCGTGGAATAGATGGCCCCTATCGCGTCGTGACAGCCACGGCCGGGCCGGAAGCCGTACGACTTCGGCTCGAACCGCGCCTCCCACTCGGGTTCCAGTGCGCCCAGTGCCACGGCTTGCAGGCACCGGTCGACGATCACGGGAATCCCGAGCCCGCGCTTCTTCGTGGTCCCCGGTTTGGGGATGAACACCCGCTTGACGGGCTTGGGGATCCACGGCCGGGCGCGGTGCTGAACCCAGTCGGCCAACATGGCCTTGGACGGGGACATCAGCACCACCTTCCCGTCGACTCCCGCCGTCGCGCGTCCCGCGTTGATCTCCGTGACCCGCCGCACGCTCAGGAGCGTGTTGGACCGGGAACGGAGCATCAGCTTCTGCAAGTTGCGGACCTTCTTCAGGTCCCCTGCCTGCGACGCCGTGAAGATCCTCTGCCGCAGACGCCGTACGTCCTCCTCGACCCGGCGCCAGTCGATCGACGCCCAGTCCAGGTCTTCGTCCTCGGGTCCGTTCACCGTCGCGGCAGCGGCCGGAACGGCCAAGGCCACTCCGTCCGTGTCCGTCATGGCGTCCAACTTGTCCCTCGGTTCCGTCGTCTTTGTCCAGTGAGTCCGCACAGGCTCACCTGGCCCACGTCAGCACCCTTTCGGGTCCGGGCAGTGCACCCGTATCCGGACGGTTATGCGGGGCGACCGGCGGAGAGGCCGGTCATGCTGCCCCGATTTCCCGTTTCCTTTCGGCTTCCGGCATTGGCTTCTTGGGCCATCCTGTTCCCGCTGGGGAGTTGAGCCTTCCTCACGGTCGGCCGACCGGGCCACGAAGGCCCGGACCCCAACGGGGTTTTCACGTTCCACACGAATGAGATACGACCGGGGTGGGTGCTCCCTTTACCCCGAGGCGGCGGTGTCCACCTGGCCAGAGTGACCTCTGCCGGCCAGCGCCTGCCGCTTCTCAACGGCCAGCCTTGCACCCCACTGCAACCTTCCATCGGCGGGGCTTGGGATCACGAGGCATCATCGGGAGTTCACTTGTCTTCACCCGTCCGGTCTTCCCCTTGCCGGTAACTCCCGGATGGAACAGGAGCCCTTGGGCTTCCCCCTGAGCTCCGCACCACGCCGTTACCGGCATCGCACGTCAGAGGCGGGGACGGGCCATACGGACACGGACCCGTGACTGCACCTACGGCATCAGCCGCCCCTCCAATCGGTCAGTCCACTCAAATTCGTGCGGCTTCGTGTCGCACGGTCGCCCTCCCAGTGGCCGGGGACCTTGCGGTCCTCGACTGCCGTACTCGTGCTGGCCGACGCGGATGCGGCTGGTCGGATTCTTGAAGATGGTGCCGCTCTTCTTCGCTCGGCCGAACAGCGACCGCAGCACGATGAGCGTGTGCCGTCGCTGGCTGCCGTGGAGGGCATCGAGCTGGGTGAGGACGTCGTCGCGCGTCACCTCGCGCAGATGGCCGTAGGGGGCAGACCACTCCAGCAGGACGGGACGGATCCGGTTGAGGTAGCCCCAGACCGTGGCCTCGTCGCGGGGCTGGGACCTGGGGCCACCGTCGTGCAGGAGGCGGGCCCAGTGCTCCACGTCGCGGCGGATTCCGGGGGCGATGCCTTCGAGCTTGCGCTCCAGCCACTGCTCGAACGACGGCGTCCGGTCGTCGTGGAAGACGCCGATGTCGGCGAGTACTTCCACTGTGCGTTGAACGCTGAGCCCGCGGGATCGCAGGGCCGGGAAGATCTCAGAGTGCCGCACGACTTCTCCGCTGACATGGCCGGACAGCACGATGACCAGGGCTCGGCCGACGTCGAGGCGGACACCGCGAGGCCAGCCGTGCGCTTCACCGAGTCGATGTGCGGTATGCCGGGCCCAGGCCAGCCACGGGTTGTCGAGCCGGGCATGTTCCTGGCGATTGAACCGGGTGAAATCTCGGCGCGCCTCGAACAGCGGTGGCTGGAGCCAGCCGCCCACCGGCCGGTGGGCGGGGGCTGGGTCGGGGTGGCGCGGGCGACCCCGACGTCGTCCCTGCTTACCTCTGGGAGGGCCGGGCTGACGCAGACGATGGAGGTTGGTGAAAAACAGTTGATGATGCTGAATCTTCTCCAAGTAGGGTTCGAGTACAGTGACTTGCCCCCTGGCGTCCTGGCTTGCCTGATGCCAGCACAGACGGCAGTACCCCTTCTTCAACCGCACTGTTCGCCGGCAGCCGCTGCATTCGGCAGGCTCCTCGTTGCGGCGGAAACTCTCGCATGCGCCGCAGGCACGGCCGGGCAGCACGCCCCAGCCGAAGCAGGTCGGGCAACTGGCTGGCGGTTTGCACTTGCCCGCCGGCAGAACGTAGGCCATCACATCGGTGGCAGAGACCGGCCGTCGCGGCGACGCGGCACCACCACCGGGGCCGGACCAGCCGCAACGGCGGCCTGCTGGCCGGTCTCCTCGCCGGGGCGCCGGACTTTCTCCGGCTCGGGGATCAGCAGATCGCTGATCCCGCAGCCGAGGGCGACGCAGATGACGTCCAGGTCCTCCAGCTTGAGTGAGACGGGCTGGCCGGACCACAGTCCGGACATTTTCCCGGCCGAGATCACCAGGCCGTGCTCGGCCAGGCTCCGCTGGAGCTCGGAGGCTTTCCAGACGCCCCTGTTCGCGGCGGTCAGCCGTAGGTTCCACCTCATCGGACCAGTCCTTCCAGCCGCTTCGCGGCCCGTTCCGTCCCAGCGGCCCAGGCATCTTCAACCCGGGTCTGCTGGACGTGGATGTATCGCATGGTCGTGGCGATCCAGGAGTGCCCCAAAACCTCCTGGATTGCGAGCAAGTCAAGCCCGTTTCCGTAGAGTTGGGACGCACAAAAGTGCCGCAGGACGTGCGGCGTCAGTCTCTCGCCCCACCCCGGCAGGTGCGCTTTGGCCGCGTCCTTGAGCCCGCTGCGCAGAGCGTCGTCGCCCACCCGGCGGGAGGAGCCATCGGCGCTCTTGCGCTCGGAGGGAAATAGCGGGGCACCAGGGCGTGTGTGGTCGTCGTCGAACTGGCCCCAGACGTCCTCGATGAACCATCGAAGCGTCCGGTCGGCGCCGTTGATCAGCGGCACCATCCGCTCACGCGGCCCCGATCCGCGGGCGCCCTTGCCATGGCGGACGTGGAGTTTACCGAAGCGGCCCAAGTCCCACTTGATGTCGGCCAGGTCGAGCTTGCATGCCTCGCTCACCCGCAGGCCGACCTGGGACATCAGCTTCGAGGCGGTGTAGTTCCTGGCGGTAGGGGCGAACTTGCGGCACGTCGCCAGCTCGCCGCCCCAGCCGGTGAACAGCGTCCCGACCTCCGGCTCGCTCGGCGGGATCCGCAGCTGGGCGTCCTTGGCCCCACGCGGCCGGTTCATCTCGTCGACCGGGCACTCGACGACCCGGCCGGTCATCCGGTGGAGCTCGACCTTGTGCCGCAGCTCCAGGAACATGAAGTACGTCGTCAGCGCCTGCGACCGGGCCAGCCGGGTGCCGCTGGGCGAGTTCCGCAGCACCTTCCCGAAGTACGCGTCCGCGTCAGCGGGCTCCATGTCCCACAGGGGCCGGCCGAACCAGGACCTGATCTGGTCCAGGTGCCCGACGTCCCCACGGATCGTTCCGTCCGCCAGGCCAGCCGAGGCCCGCGCAAGGACGAACCCGGACAGTACGTCGGTCTCGAACCGCTCCAGCTCCTCCGCCGACGCGGGTGCCCAGTGCTCACGCAGGTCCCGTACGACTGCCAGCGCCGCCAACCCGAGCCTCCTCGCCTTCGGCCCGACTGCGGATCGGTCGGACGAGGTGAGAACGCTTCAAGAAACCCGAAGTTACGTCACAAGGTCACAGAGCACCTGAAGGAGGAAGAACCTCCTGGCCGCGAGGCCAGAGACTCGGCGAGGCTCAGAAGAACTCACGGGATGTCGCACACTCCAGCGGTATGCACGCCCTGTCCAACATTGATATGGGAGATCTCAACAGCGAGCGGAACTACCGCCGTTGGATCGCCTACGGCCGCTCGAAGACCGCCAATCTGCTCTTCGTCCACGAGTTGGCGCGGCGCCTCTCGTCCGCCGGTTGCGATGTGGTGGCCGCCGCGGCGCACCCTGGTTACGCGGCGACCAATCTGCAGACGGCGGGCGTCCGGATGGAGAACCGCAAAGCGGCGGACCTGGCGTTCCGGCTCGGCAACCGGCTCGTCGCGCAGCCCGCGTCGTCCGGTGCGCTGCCCACCCTGTACGCGGCCACCGCGCCCGGCGTGGGTCCCGACTCGTTCACCGGCCCGAGGCTGCTGGGCCGGCGCGGTGCGCCGGCCCCGTCCTGGCGGGCGGGCTGGACGCTGAACGATATGGCGAGCGAGCGGCTCTGGGTGGCGTCCGAGCAGCTCACAGGGGTGACGTATCCGGTGCTCACGGCCTCAGAGCCTGTCGGGTGACCTCCGAGGCCCGGATACGCCACCGCTCATCGGCGCATTCAGGACTGCTGCCCCTCGACGGCGGCCGGGTCCATCCACATGACCTCCCAGATGTGGTGGTTGGGGTCCTGGAAGGAGCGGCCGTACATGTGGCCGTAGTCCACCGGCTCGTTGGCGGGCGATCCTCCGGAGGCGAGGGCGGTGTTGACCAGCTCGTCCACCTTCTCGCGGCTCTCGGCGCTGAGGGCGAGGATGACCTCGGTGGACTTCGAGGAGTCGGCGATCTCCTTCTTGGTGAACTCCTTGAAGCGGGGCTCCGTGAGGAGCATGGCGAAGATGGTGTCGCTGATGACGAGACACGCGGTGTTCTCGTCGCTGAACTGCGGGTTGCAGGAGAAGCCGAGCTTGCCGAAGAAGGCCTTGGTCGTCTCAAGGTCCTTGACCGGCAGGTTCACGAAGATCATCTGAGGCATGGCCGTTCCGTTCTCTCTGGTGTTCGAACGTGTTACGACAGATAGACGGCGGGGCGGCGCGGAACTCATCGGTACCGGCGAGGAAATTTTCCGCCCGCGGGGTCGGGACAGGGCGAGCGGCGCGCCGCCCCGGAGCAGCGATCCGCCCAGCGGGGTCAGCGTGTGCAGGACCGAGCTGCCGTGCCGCAGCGTGTGGATCAGGCCCGCCTCGCGCAGCACGCAGGCGTGCGGGCTGGCCGAGGCGAGGGAGGCTCCTGCCCGGCGGGCGAGTTCACTGGTCGTGCAGCCGATGCCGATGGCGCGCAGGACCGTCGAGCGGGTCTGACCGAGGAGCCGGCCGAGCCAGGGGCCCGGTTCGGCGTAGACCGGGGCGCGGGAGTGGGTGCTGTCGGCGGCTTCACGCGGGTGGGAACGGGGGTTCTGGGGCCGAATGGGTGACCTTGGCGGCTGGTGCTCGTTGGGCTGGGTAGTGGGTATCCGGTCCCGTGGGAGGGGGTGTTGTGGTGAGTGGTGTGCGGGAGCTGGCGCCACCGTTCGTGGTGCACGGGCCGTGCGGGGTGGCGATCCGGGACCGTCTCAAGCACCTCACTCCCCAGGACGAGAAGGTTCTGTGTGCGGTCGGTGAGCACCAGGGCCGTCTCGCTTCCCGTGACCTCAGGGCCCGTTGTACGGACGGCCTGGAGCACAGCAAGGAGACCTGGGCGTCGCGCAAGCGGAACCTGACCGCACAGTCGTCGTCGTGGATCGCCGGTGCGATCACCAAATCCACACACGATCAATGGGCGCTCGCACGCCGTAGCCAGGCAGCACACATCCAGACACTGGAAGCCGGGATCAGGACGCTGCGACACCGCCTGTCCCTCCCCATCCGGCAGAAGGGCACCAAGCGGGCAGCCGGTGGCTACCGATCCAAGGGCGAGTGGTTCCACAAGTCCCGCCGCCTCGCGGCGCTGGAAGCGCGGCACGCTGCCGCGGTCCGTGACCGGCAGGCCGGACGCGTCCGGGTCGTGCGGGGCGGCAAACGCCTCCTCAACACCCGCCACCACCTCACCCAGGCGGGGCTGACCGAAGAGCAGTGGCGGGAACGCTGGGAAGCGGAACGCTGGTTCATCGCCGCCGACGGCGAGTCCGGGAAACGGTTCGGGAACGAAACGATCCGCGTCACCTCGAACGGCGAAGTCAGCATCAAACTACCCGCCCCGCTCGCGCACCTGGCCAATGCCCGGCACGGCCGATACACCCTCACCTCGACCGTGGCGTTCGCGCACCGAGGCGTGGAGTGGGCCGACCGCATCGCCGCGAACCGGGCCGTCGCCTACCGCTTCCACCTCGACACCGACCGCGGCCGCTGGTACCTCACCGCATCCTGGCAACGCCCGGCCGTCCAGGCCATCCCGCTGGAGACCGCCCGCGCCCGGGGCGTGATCGGCGTCGACACCAACGCCGGACCACTTCGCCGCCTACCGGCTCGACCCACACGGCAACCCCACCGGCAACCCGCACCGCTTCCCTTACGACCTCTCCGGGACCGCCAGTCACCGCGACGCGCAGATCCGCCACGCCCTGACCCGCCTGATCACCTGGGCCAAGCAGGCCGATGTCGCTGCGATCGCCATCGAAGACCTCGACTTCACGACCGGGAAGACCCGCGAGAAACACGGCCGCAGGAAACGCTTCCGGCAGCTCATCTCCGGCATCCCGACCGGCAACCTCAAGGCCCGGCTGGTGTCCATGGCCGCGGAACAGGGCCTTGCAGTCGTCGCGGTCGACCCCGCCTACACCTCGGTGTGGGGTGTCCAGCACTGGCAGAAACCGCTGGCCACCCCGCACCGCAGAATGTCCCGTCACGATGCCGCCGGCATCGCGATCGGACGACGCGCCCTCGGACACCCGGTCCGGCGTCGGACGGCACCGCCCCCACACGACCGGAGTGATCGTGCGGGGCATCGGACCGCCCAGGCCCCACCAGGTACCCAAGGACGTGAGGGAACCCGCCCACCCGCAACGGACCACGCCCTCAGAGACGTGCCGCCGAACGGGATGCGAAAGCGGCAACCCAGCGCATCCAACACCGTTCGGGATGCGCCCAGCACGCATCAGTGGGCCCAGGACCCACTCATGCACACTGGCTAGGAACGGTACGAGTGAGCCGACGGCGGCTCCGGGGTCACGGGGCCGGGTGCCGGTTCAGCGACTGTCGCTGCCCTTCGCCTCCGCCGCCGCCCGGCCCGCCTCCAGACGGGCGACGGGGATGCGGAACGGCGAGCAGGACACGTAATCCAGGCCCACCTCGTGGAAGAAGTGCACCGATTCCGGGTCGCCGCCGTGCTCGCCGCAGACGCCGAGCTTCAGGTCCGGGCGGGTGGCCCGGCCGGCCGCAACGGCGCTGCGGACCAGCGAGCCGACGCCGTCCTTGTCGATCGTCTCGAACGGCGACACCCCGAAGATGCCCTTCTCCAGGTACGCGGTGAAGAACGAGGCCTCCACGTCGTCACGGGAGAAGCCCCACACCGTCTGCGTCAGGTCGTTCGTGCCGAAGGAGAAGAACTGTGCGGCCTCGGCGATCTGACCGGCGGTCAGCGCGGCGCGCGGCAGCTCGATCATGGTGCCGATGGTCAGCTTCAGCCGGGTACCGGTGGCGGCCTCGACCTCGGCGATGACCTGGTCGGCCTCCTCACGGACGATCTCCAACTCCTGGACCGTGCCGACGAGCGGAATCATGATCTCGGCGCGCGGATCGCCCTTGGCGTTCTTGCGCTCGGCCGCGGCCTCGGCGATCGCCCGTACCTGCATGGCGAACAGGCCGGGGATGACGAGACCGAGACGGACCCCGCGCAGACCGAGCATCGGGTTCTGCTCGTGCAGCTTGTGCACGGCCTGGAGCAGGCGCAGGTCGTTCTCGTTGGCATCCTTGCGGGACTCGGCGAGCGCGACCCGTACCGAGAGCTCGGTGATGTCGGGCAGGAACTCGTGCAGCGGCGGGTCGAGCAGCCGTACGGTGACGGGCAGTCCGTCCATCGCCTCGAACAGCTCGATGAAGTCGGCCCGCTGGAGCGGAAGCAGCTCTTCCAGCGCGGCCTCGCGCTCCGCGTCGGTGTCCGCGAGGATCAGCTTCTCGACCATCTCGCGGCGCTCGCCGAGGAACATGTGCTCGGTGCGGCACAGGCCGATGCCCTGGGCTCCGAAACGGCGGGCGCGCAGCGCGTCCTCGGCATTGTCGGCGTTGGCCCGCACCCGCAGCCGGCGCACCCGGTCCGCGTACGCCATGATCCGGTGCACGGCGGCGACCAGTTCGTCGGCGTCGTCGGCGCCCGCGTGCATCCGGCCCTCGAAGTACTCGACGACCGGGGACGGCACCACGGGGACCTCACCGAGGTACACCTTGCCGGTGGAGCCGTCGATGGAGACGACGTCGCCCTCCTCGATCACCCGTCCGCCCACGGTCATCCGGCGGCGCTTGGTGTCGACTTCGAGGTCCTCGGCACCGCAGACACAGGTCTTGCCCATGCCGCGTGCGACGACGGCGGCGTGCGAGGTCTTGCCGCCTCGCGAGGTCAGGATGCCCTCGGCCGCGATCATGCCGTCGAGGTCGTCGGGGTTGGTCTCGCGGCGGATGAGGATGACCTTCTCGCCGGACCGGGACCACTTCACCGCCGTGTACGAGTCGAAGACGGCCTTGCCGACCGCGGCGCCCGGCGAGGCGGCGATGCCCCGGCCCAGCAGCTCGGTGGCGGCTTCGTCGTCGAAGCGCGGGAACATCAGCTGTGCCAGCTGCGCCCCGTTGACCCGCTGGAGCGCCTCGGCCTCGTCGATCAGGCCCTGGTCGACGAGCTGGGTGGCGATCCGGAAGGCGGCACCGGCGGTGCGCTTGCCGACCCGGGTCTGGAGCATCCACAGCTGGCCGCGCTCGATGGTGAACTCGATGTCGCACAGGTCCTTGTAGTGCGTTTCGAGGGTTTCCATGATCTGCATCAGCTGGTCGTACGACTTCTTGTCGATCGACTCCAGCTCGGCAAGCGGCACGGTGTTGCGGATGCCGGCGACGACGTCCTCGCCCTGCGCGTTCTGCAGGTAGTCGCCGTAGACGCCCTGGTGCCCGCTGGCCGGGTCACGGGTGAAGGCGACGCCCGTACCGGAGTCGGGGCCGAGGTTGCCGAACACCATCGAGCAGACGTTGACGGCCGTGCCGAGGTCGCCGGGGATGCGCTCCTGGCGGCGGTAGAGCTTGGCCCGGTCGGTGTTCCACGAGTCGAAGACGGCCTTTATGGCCAGGTCCATCTGCTCGCGCGGGTCCTGCGGGAAGTCACGCCCGGCATCCCGCGAGACGATCTTCTTGAACTGCTTGACCAGCTTCTTCAGGTCGGCCGCGTCGAGATCCACATCGACGGTGACGCCCTTGGCCTCCTTCGCCGCCTCCAGCGCCTCCTCGAAGAGGTCGCCGTCGACACCGAGGACGGTCTTGCCGAACATCTGGATGAGGCGGCGGTAGGAGTCCCACGCGAACCGCTCGTCGCCGGCCTGGGTGGCGAGACCGGCCACGGACTCGTCGGACAGGCCGATGTTGAGGACCGTGTCCATCATGCCGGGCATCGAGAACTTCGCACCGGAGCGGACCGAGACCAGCAGCGGGTCGTCCGCCTGGCCGAGCTTCTTGCCCATCCGCGCCTCAAGGGCGTCGAGATGCGCGCTGACCTCGTCCCGGAGGTCCGCCGGCTCCTCGCCACTGTCGAGGTAGACCTTGCACGCCTCGGTGGTGATGGTGAAGCCCGGAGGGACGGGGAGCCCGAGATTGGTCATCTCGGCGAGGTTGGCACCCTTCCCGCCGAGGAGGTCCTTCAGATCCTTGTTGCCCTCGGTGAAGTCATAAACGAACTTCTGGCCCTGGGCCTCCCGGGATTCCGGGGTGGATACGTGGGGATCTTTGTTTTCCGACACGGGTCTCGACTCCTCGAGGACGCTGTGGCTGCCCTGACGGCGAGGAACATACCCAGATCGAAGGTGTCTGGGTACGTCCACTTGCGCGTCATGAGGCCTCAACCACCCGTACGCCAGCAGATCGAAAGTGACATGACCTGTCCCCCGATCGAAGGAATGCCTTCATTTCTTGAATGAATAAGCACTCAGTGCGACTGTAACCCGGCCAGCCGATCACACAGAGCACTGGAAGCGTCGATCGATCAAAGTGGAGCCCATTGGCACTGGGTGCCACCATTTGAGAAGTGCAGCTCCCAAATTTACGCTCATCTGAGCGCCTCGATTCTCAGAGTGGCGAGAATCACTCTGCGAGCTGCGCTCAAATGTCACCATCTGGACGCGCGAGTGCCGCCTATTGATCACGCGTTGATCATCAGGACACAGCCGAGCGTGAACAGACGCAGCGGCGCGAGGCACGATGCGGACCTATCGAGACTCACCGTGGCCGGATATCGCCGAATCCGGCCAGACATGGCGCTCAGATGAGCGAGATACATGGGGCGGCACGCGGTGCCTGTGTCGCCCCATGCTCCCGAGGGCCTCCGGAGGGCCGAAAGGGGCCCCGAAGGCCCGGGAAGGGCGCGAAAAGGGGCCCCGAAGATCCTGTGCGGCCTTCGGGGCCCCGGAAGAACCCGGGGGGCAGTCGTCAGCCGCCCGAGGTGTCCAGCTCCGCTTCCGCGCTGACGCCCGCGCAGTCGTACGGGTCCTTCAGCCAGCCGTCCGGCAGGACCACCCGGTTGTTGCCCGAGGTGCGTCCGCGCGGCCCGTCCGCGCCGTCCGGCCACGGCTGGTCCAGGTCCAGCTCCCGCAACTGCCCGCCCAGCTCCTCCAGCGACGAGGTGATCGCCAGTTTCTTGCGCATCTCCGAACCGACCGCGAAGCCCTTGAGGTACCAGGCGACATGCTTACGGAAGTCGATCACGCCACGGGTCTCGTCGCCGATCCACTCCCCCAGCAGCGTCGCATGCCGCAGCATCACGGTCGCGACCTCGCGGAGCGAGGGCGCCCGCCTCGTCTCCGTACCCTCGAAGGCGCTCACCAGGTCGCCGAACAGCCAGGGGCGGCCCAGGCAGCCGCGCCCCACGACCACGCCGTCGCAGCCGGTCTCGCGCATCATCCGGCGGGCGTCATCCGCGCACCAGATGTCGCCGTTGCCGAGGACGGGGATCTCCGGGACGTGCTCCTTGAGGCGGGCGATGGCGTCCCAGTCGGCGGTGCCGCCGTAGTGCTGGGCGGCCGTCCTGCCGTGCAGGGCGACGGCCGTGACGCCCTCCTCCACCGCGATCCGGCCCGCGTCGAGATAGGTGGTGTGGTCGTCGTCGATGCCCTTGCGCATCTTGATCGTGACAGGCAGATCACCCGCGTTGGAGACCGCCTGGTTGAGGATCGCGCGCAGCAGCGGCCGCTTGTACGGGAGCGCCGAGCCGCCGCCCTTGCGGGTCACCTTGGGGACCGGGCAGCCGAAGTTAAGGTCGATGTGGTCGGCGAGGTTCTCGTCGACGATCATGCGGACGGCCTTGCCGACGGTGACCGGGTCCACTCCGTACAGCTGGATCGAGCGCGGGGTCTCGCTCGCGTCGAAGTGGATGAGCTGCATGGTCTTCTCGTTGCGCTCGACCAGCGCCCGGGTGGTGATCATCTCGCTGACGAACAGCCCCTTGCCGCCGGAGAACTCCCGGCACAGGGTGCGGAACGGGGCATTGGTGATGCCGGCCATGGGGGCGAGCACCACCGGCGGCTGCACCGTGTGCGGGCCGATCCGGAGCAGCGGGGGCGAGGGGGCGAGCGTGGTCATTGCTCCATTGTCGCGTACGGCACGGAGCGGTCGGCCAGCAGAGTTCGTTAGTTAACCGTACTATCCATGTATGCCCGAGCTGAGCCCCCGCCGACGCCAGCTGGTACTGGCGATCTGCTGTATGAGCCTGCTGATCGTCAGCCTCGACAACACCGTCCTCAACGTCGCCCTGCCCTCCATGCAGAAGGAACTGCACGCCACCGTCGCGGGCATGCAGTGGACGATCGACGCCTACACCCTCGTCCTCGCCTCGCTGCTGATGCTCGCGGGCTCCACCGCCGACCGGATCGGGCGCCGGAAGATCTTCAAGATCGGGCTCGTCCTCTTCACTCTCGGCTCGGTCCTCTGCTCCCTGGCGCCGAACCTGGAGTCGCTCGTGGCGTTCCGGATGGTGCAGGCGGTGGGCGGCTCGATGCTGAATCCCGTCGCGATGTCGATCATCACCAACACCTTCACCGACCCGCGCGAGCGGGCCCGCGCCATCGGGGTGTGGGGCGGTGTCGTCGGCATCTCCATGGCGGCGGGCCCGGTGGTCGGCGGTCTGCTGGTGGATTCGGTCGGCTGGCGGTCGATCTTCTGGATCAATCTGCCGGTCGGTCTGGTCGCGCTGCTGCTCACCTGGCGGTACGTCCCCGAGTCGCGGGCCCCGAAGCCGCGCCGTCCCGACCCGGTGGGACAGCTGCTGGTGATCGCGCTGCTCGGTTCGCTGACGTACGCGATCATCGAGGCGCCCTCGGCGGGCTGGGACTCGCCGCGCATCCTGACGTTCGCCGCGCTCGCCGTCTGCGCGGTCGTCGGGCTCCTGCTGTACGAGCCCAGGCGCGCCGAGCCCCTCATCGATCTGCGGTTCTTCCACAGCGCCCCGTTCAGCGGGGCCACCGCCATAGCGGTCTGCGCGTTCGCCGCGCTGAGCGGGTTCCTCTTCCTCAACACGCTGTATCTGCAGAACGTGCGTGGTCTGAGCGCACTGCACGCCGGGCTCTACATGCTCCCGATGGCGGCCCTGACCTTTGTCTGCGCGCCCCTGTCAGGGCGGCTGGTCGGCAGCCGGGGGCCCCGGCTGCCGCTGCTCGTCGCAGGAGTGACCATGACGGCGTGCGGGCTGTTGTTCGCCGCGTTCGACGCGGAGACGGACAACGCCCTGCTGTTCATCGGCTATGTGCTGTTCGGCCTCGGCTTCGGCATGGTGAACGCGCCGATCACCAACACGGCCGTCTCCGGGATGCCGCGCTCGCAGGCCGGTGTGGCGGCGGCGGTCGCCTCGACCAGCCGGCAGGTCGGCGGGACGCTCGGGGTCGCCGTGATCGGTGCGGTGCTGGCGGCGGGAGTGGCCGGTACCGGGTCCCCGCGGGGCGCCGCGTACGCGGCCGCGTTCGTGGACGCCAGCAAGCCCGCCTGGTGGGTCCTCACGGGGTGCGGGGTGTGCGTCCTGCTGGTGGGGGCGCTGACCAGCGGGCACTGGGCGAGGGAGACGGCACGTCGGACCGCGGAGCGCCTGGAGGTGTCGGCGGGCGCCGCTGCCGGGACTCAGGCATCGGCGAGCTCCAGGGCGTGAAGACGGAGCAGCCGTTGCCGGGTCTCTTCGTCGGCGGGAGCGTACGTCACCATGCGAGGCCCGGCCGACGGGCCGAGCCACAGGTCGGTGTGGTCGAGGCGGAGCAGTCCGACATGGACGTTGCGGAAGATCTTGGTCCGGCCGCCGGGGCCCACCACCTCGTGCCGCGCCCAGATCTTCCGGAACTCCGGCGAGGCCGCCTCCAGCCGCCCCAGGAGCGCCTTCCAGGCGGGCTCGGCCAGATGCTCGGCCATCGCCCTGCGGAACTTGGCGGCCATCACCCGGTTCATCTCCGGGAGGTCCACGACGGCGGCGCGCCAGTCCGCGTTGGTGTAGGAGAGGATCATGCAGTTGCGGTCGTCGGGGTCGACGGCGTCCAGATCGCAGAGCAGCCGTCCGTAGGTCCGGTTGTACGCGAGGATGTCGTACCGGCTGTTCTGGATACAGGCCGGGAGAGGGTCCAGCTGCCGCAGCACCTCGCGCAGCGCCGGGGTGACGCTCGGGCAGTCCGCGCCGGGCGACGGGTCGACGGCACCGGCGAGCGAGAAGAGATGGCCGCGCTCGCTGCGGTCCAGCAACAGGGCACGGGCAAGTGCGTCGAGCACCTGGGGCGAGACCTGGATGTCGCGGGCCTGCTCCAGCCAGGTGTACCAGGTGACGCCGACAGCGGAGAGCTGGGCGACCTCCTCGCGGCGCAGGCCGGGGGTGCGACGGCGGCCACCGCGGGGCAGACCGACCTGCTCGGGGGTGATCCGCTCGCGCCGGCTGCGCAGGAATCCCGCGAGTTCATGCCTGCGGACGTCGGGCTCGGAGGGCTCGGGCCCCTTCGGGGCCGCTGTCCTCGGCACCCCGCGCACGTCGGACAACCCGCTCGCGGGCAACTCGCTCGCCATCCTCGTCATTCCTCCAGCGTGCCGAATGGCCCGGCGCTCTGCCAGGTGCCGCTTGTACCAGGATAAAGACTCTCTGGTACCAGGCTGAGAAGGCGGCGATTCTCGGTGGCGTGAGTGAATCAACTGTCCGCACGAAACCATCCGCCATCACCGCCCGAGTGGTCCGGCACGACCACCCCGCTCCGGTGCTCGGCGCGCTCGGTCTGTTCACCGTGCTTCTCGGCGCCGCGCTGCCGCTCATCGACTTCTTCATCGTGAATGTCGCCCTGCCGACGATCGACCACGACCTGAACGCGGGCCCCGCGCTGCTCGAACTGGTCGTCGCGGGCTACGGCCTGATCTATGCCGTCCTGCTCGTCCTCGGCGGCCGGCTCGGCGACATGGCCGGGCGGCGCCGGCTCTTCCTGCTGGGTATCGCCGCCTTCGGAATCACCTCGCTCGCCTGCGGGCTCGCGCCGGACGCCTGGACGCTCGTCGGGGCGCGGGTGGCGCAGGGCGCGGCGGCGGCGCTGATGCTGCCGCAGGTGCTCGCCACGATTCAGGCAGCCACGTCGGGGCACCGGCGGGCCCGGGCTCTGAGCCTGTACGGGGCGACGGCCGGGCTCTCCATGGTCACGGGCCAGATCCTCGGCGGAGTTCTGGTCGCCGCCGCACCGCTCTCGTCGGTGTTCGGCGAGAGCGCGGGCTGGCGCTCGGTGTTCCTGGTGAACGTTCCGGTGGCGGCGGTGGGACTGGTCCTGGCCGCCCGCGCCGTACCGGAGACCCGGTCGGAACGGCCCGCGCCGATCGACGTACCGGGCACGCTGCTGCTGACCGCGTCACTGGTGACGCTGCTCGCCCCGCTGACGGAGGGGCGTGCCGCGGGCTGGCCGCTGTGGACCTGGGTCTCGCTGGCCCTGTTCCCGTTCGCCGCGTACGCCTTCTACCGGGTCGAGCAGCGGGCCGACCGGCGCGGCCAGACCCCGTTGGTGCCGCCGAGCCTGCTGCGGCTGGAGTCGCTGCGGCGCGGGTTGGTGCTGGTGGTGCCGTTCTCGATCGGCTTCGGCGGTTTCATGTTCGTGATCGCGGTGGCGTTGCAGCAGGGCCTGGAGCTGGGCCCGGCGGCGGCGGGTCTCTCGTTGGCCCCGATGGCGGTGGCCTTCTTCGTGGCGTCGCTGGCGGGTCCGCGGCTGATCCTGCGGTACGGCAGCCGGGTCGTGACGGCCGGCGGGGTGATCCAGGCGGTGGGTGTGCTGGTGCTGGCGCTCAGCGTGTGGCGCGAGTGGTCCGGCCTCGGGCCGCTGGGGCTGATGCCGGGCGTCGCGATCGCGGGGTTCGGGCAGGGGCTGCAGTTGCCCGTCCTGTTCCGCATCGTGCTTTCCGACGTACCGGCCGCGCGTGCCGGTGTGGGCGGCGGGGTGATGACGACGACTCAGCAGGCCGCGCTGGCACTGGGCGTGGCCACGCTCGGCACGCTGTTCCTCTCCCTGGTCCCGGGCGCGGGTATGCGGGACGCGCTGATCGTGACGCTGCTGGTCCAGTTGGCCGCGGTGGTGCTGACGACGCTGCTGAGTCTGCGGCTGCCGCGCAGGGTGGCGTGAGCACGCGGGCGCGGGGCGCGGACAAGGGCGTGGGCCCGGATCACTTCAGGTGATCCGGGCCCACGGTCGTACGGGTGATCAGGAGGCGTCAGCTCTGCGCCGAGCCGTCCTGCTCGGACGCGCTCGGCTGCGCGGTGTCGTCCGACGACGGCCCGGCCTGGGCGGAGTCGGAGGCGGAGGCGGGTCCCGACTGCGCACGCTCCCGCATCTTGCGCAGCAGTTCCTGCTTCTGGTCGGCGGCCGCCTTGCGGTCGGCATCGCGCGCGGGGCCCGCGCCCTGCTGCTCGGCGCGGGACAGCTTCTTGCGCTGTCCGCCCACACCGAGGAGGTTGTTGCGGCTCTTGGCCACGGTGTTCTCCCATTCGTGGTGAGAATTGAGGTCTGAGGTGACCTGGAATCGGTCCGATGTGCGGCGGGTGGTCAGGCCCGCCGCACTCTCACTCGTAGATCTGGAAGAACGAAGACATGCCCGAACCGTACCCCGGCCGGAACGGGCTCAGCACCCGATTTTTCACCGGGGCGGCGCCCGTGCCGGCCCCGCGCCGACAGACAGCGGCTGCGGTCGGCCCGCTCAGGCGGTCGGGTCGACCGTTGCCTGGTGCGCCTCGGCGGACAGTGTGCAACGAAGCCCCCGGTTCCGTACGGGGTACGGAACCGGGGGCTTCGCCGGGAAACCGCGGTGCGTCAGCAGCCCAGCAGCCGGGCGCCGAGGTAGGCCTGGATCTGGTCCAGGGAGACGCGCTCCTGCTTCATGGTGTCGCGCTCGCGCACGGTCACCGCGTTGTCGTCGAGGGTGTCGAAGTCGACGGTGACGCAGAACGGCGTACCGATCTCGTCCTGGCGGCGGTAACGGCGGCCGATGGCGCCCGCGTCGTCGAACTCGATGTTCCAGTTCTTCCGCAGGTCGGTGGCGAGGCCCTTGGCCTTCGGCGACAGCTGCGGGTTGCGGGACAGCGGCAGGACGGCGACCTTGACCGGCGCGAGGCGCGGGTCGAGACGCATCACGGTGCGCTTCTCCATGACGCCCTTGGCGTTGGGCGCCTCGTCCTCGATGTAGGCGTCGAGGAGGAAGGCGAGCATCGCGCGGCCGACACCGGCCGCCGGCTCGATGACGTACGGAGTCCAGCGCTCGCCGGCCTCCTGGTCGAAGAAGGAAAGGTCCGTGCCCGAGGCCTTGGAGTGCGCCTTGAGGTCGTAGTCCGTGCGGTTGGCGACGCCCTCCAGCTCGCCCCACTCGCTGCCGCCGAAGCGGAAGCGGTACTCGATGTCAGCGGTGCGCTTGGAGTAGTGCGAGAGCTTCTCCGCCGGGTGCTCGTACCAGCGCATGTTCTCCTCGCGCATGCCCAGATCCGTGTACCAGTTCCAGCGCTGGTCCATCCAGTACTGCTGCCACTCCTCGTCCTCGCCCGGCTTGACGAAGAACTCCATCTCCATCTGCTCGAACTCGCGGGTCCGGAAGATGAAGTTGCCCGGAGTGATCTCGTTCCGGAAGGACTTGCCCATCTGGGCGATACCGAACGGCGGCTTCTTGCGCGAAGTCTGCTGCACCTGGCCGAAGTTGGTGAAGATGCCCTGCGCGGTCTCGGGACGCAGGTAGGCGACGGAGCCGGAGTCCTGGGTCGGGCCGAGGTGCGTGGAGAGCAGACCCGAGAACTGCTTGGGCTCGGTGAAGGTGCCCTTGTTGCCGCAGTTGGGGCAGTTGAGCTCGGTCAGGCCGTTCGCGGGAGCGTGGCCGTGCTTCTCCTCGTACGCCTCCTCCAGGTGGTCGGCGCGGAAGCGCTTGTGGCAGGAGGTGCACTCGGTCAGCGGGTCGGTGAACGTGGCGACATGGCCGGAGGCGACCCACACCTCGGGGGCCAGGATGACCGACGAGTCGAGACCGACCACGTCCTCGCGCGAAGTGACCATGTAGCGCCACCACTGGCGCTTGAGGTTCTCCTTCATCTCCACGCCCAGCGGCCCGTAGTCCCAGGCGGCGCGCTGACCACCGTAGATCTCACTGCAGGGATAGACGAAGCCACGGCGCTTGCTCAGGCTGACGATGGAGTCGATCTTGTCGGCGGCCACGGTGCTCTCTTCATTACGACGACGAAATTGGACAGGGGTGGCGCGAAGCGCCTCGGTGGGGGGTGGTGGTCGTGAGACGGGCGGGCGAATACCCCAGATTACCGGCGGGCACGCCCCTGGGATCAAATCGGTATCGGCGCGGACGGCCGAGGGGTCATCTCATCAGCCTTGTTGACAATCGTTTCCAGTTTTGTTGAAAATGACTGTCATGAACGTAAGCCGCCTCATACCCACCGCCGCCGTCGCCGGAGCAGTCGTCCTCGGTCTCACCGCGCTCACCGCCTGCTCCTCCTCGGACGCCGCCGACCACAAGAACGGCGGGAAGCTGAACGTGGTGGCCTCGTTCTATCCGATGCAGTTCCTGGCCGAGCAGATCGGCGGGAAGCACGTCTCCGTCACCACGCTGACCAAGCCGGGCGTCGAGCCGCACGATCTGGAGCTCACCCCGCGGCAGATCGGCGGACTCTCCGACGCCGACTACGTCCTGTACCTCAAGGGCATCCAGCCGGCCGTGGACGACGCCGTCAAGCAGTCCGGCGCGAAGGACGTCGTCGACGCGTCGAAGCTCACCACGCTGGAGGACCACGGCACCGAGACCGGCGCCGACGAGCACGGCCACGAACACCACGGCGACGCGGCCGGGGCCGACCCGCACATCTGGCTGGACCCGGTGAAGTACGCCGAGGTCGCCAAGGGCGTCGGGAAGTCGCTGGAGAAGACCGACCCCGACCACGCCGCGGACTACCGCAAGAACACGGACGCGCTGGTCACCAAGCTCGACGGCCTGAACACGGCGTACGAGAACGGCCTGAAGAACACCACGACCAAGACCTTCATCACCACCCACGCCGCCTTCGGGTACCTCGCCGAGCGCTACGGCCTGACCCAGGAGGGCATCGCCGGCATCGACCCCGAGGCCGAGCCCAGCCCCGCCCGGATCAAGGAGATCCACACCATCGCGGAGCAGAACAAGGTCTCCACCGTATTCTTCGAGACGCTCGCCAGCGACAAGACCGCGAAGACCCTCGCCAAGGACACCGGCCTGAAGACCGACGTCCTGGACCCGCTGGAGGGAATCACGGACAAGTCCAAGGGCGCTGACTACATCGAAGTCATGCAGTCCAACCTCGCCGCCCTGCAGAAGGCGCTCGGCGCGAAGTGATCCACGCAACACCCGTCACAGCAGCATCGGAGTCGCTCATGCCCGAGCCCGGGAGCACCACGACCGAACCCGTGATAGCCCTGCGCGGCGCCACTGCCACGCTCGGCGCGCGTCCGGTGCTGCGCGGCATCGACGTGACCATCCGCCGCGGCGAGGTCGTCGCCCTGCTCGGCGCCAACGGCTCCGGCAAGTCGACCGCCGTACGCTCCGTCATCGGCCAGGTCCCGCTCACCGGCGGCTCCGTCGAGCTGTTCGGCACCTCGCTGCGCCGCTTCCGCTCCTGGGCGCGCGTCGGATACGTACCCCAGCGCACCACGGCGGCCGGCGGTGTCCCCGCCACGATCCGTGAGGTCGTCACCTCGGGACGCCTGTCCCGTACGAAGCTGGGCCTGCTCCGCAAGGCCGACCGGGCCGCCGTCGACCGGGCCATCGACCTCGTCGGCCTCGCCGACCGGGCCAAGGACTCGGTGAACGCGCTCTCCGGCGGCCAGCACCAGCGGGTGCTGATCGCCCGGGCGCTGGCCGCCGAACCGGAGCTGCTGATCATGGACGAGCCGATGGCCGGCGTCGACCTGGCCAGCCAGGAGATCCTCGCCGCGACGCTCCGCGAACAGGTCGCGGCCGACACCACGGTGCTGCTCGTGCTGCACGAGCTCGGCCCGCTGGAGCCGCTGATCGACCGCGCGATCGTGCTGCGCGACGGCTGTGTGATGCACGACGGGCCGCCCCCGAAGGCACTGGGCCAGCACGCCCTGCCCGGCCACGACCACGTACACCCCCACGCGGCCTCCGAGCCCGTCCGGACGGGACTGCTGAGCTGATCATGGAATTCCTCGACCCTCCCTTCATGCAGCGGGCCCTGCTCGCCGCCGTACTGGTCGGCGTCATCGCCCCTGCCGTCGGCATCTACCTCGTCCAGCGCCGCCAGGCCCTGATGGGCGACGGCATCGGCCACATCGCGATGACCGGTGTCGGCCTCGGCTTCCTGCTCTCCACCAGCCCGGTGTGGATGGCCACGGCGGTCGCCGTCGTCGGATCCGTCGCTATGGAGCTGATCCGCTGGTACGGACGCACCCGCGGCGACATCGCGCTGGCCATGCTGTTCTACGGCGGCATGGCGGGCGGTGTCCTGCTGATCAACCTCTCCGACACCGGCTCCAACGCCAACCTCACCTCGTACCTCTTCGGCTCCCTGTCCACGGTCTCCACCGAGGACATCACCGCGATCTGTCTGCTGGCCGCCTTCGTGCTGCTGGTGACGCTGGGGCTGCGACGGCAACTGTTCGCGGTCAGCCAGGACGAGGAGTTCGCCCGGGTCACCGGGCTGCCGGTGCGGGCGCTGAATCTGCTGGTGGCCGTGACGGCGGCGGTGACCGTCACCGTGGCGATGCGGGTCGTCGGGCTGCTGCTGGTCAGCGCGCTGATGGTGGTGCCGGTCGCGGCCGCGCAGCAGATCTCCAGGTCCTTCAAGGTGACCTTCGTGCTGTCGGTCGTCATCGGTACGGCGGTGACCCTGGCGGGCACCGTGACCTCGTACTACCAGGACGTCCCGCCCGGCGCGACGATCGTGCTGCTGGCCATCGTGGTCTTCGTCGGCCTGACGCTGCTCGCGACCCCGCTGGCCAGAAGGCGCGCCCGGCACAGCGAAGCCGCGTCCGGGGAGTGCACTCTGGAGGTACCGGCCTCCCGCCCGGCCCCGGACGAGGTCAGGATTTGACCGTGCCGCCCGGGCGGGCTGGCACAATGGCCCGACACAGGTACGGGCGACACGAGGAGGCTGCTGTGGCGACGGCGCCGATCAGTGGAACGAACGCGGCCCCGGTACGCGGCCGGTCGACCCGGCAGCGGGCGGCGGTGGCGGCGGCGCTCGACGAAGTGGACGAGTTCCGCAGCGCCCAGGAGCTGCACGACGTGCTCAAGCACCGCGGTGACTCGGTGGGGCTGACCACCGTCTACCGCACTCTTCAGTCCCTCGCCGACGCGGGCGAGGTCGATGTGCTGCGCACCACGGACGGCGAGTCCGTGTACCGGCGCTGCTCGACCGGGGACCACCATCACCATCTGGTGTGCCGGATGTGCGGCAAGGCCGTGGAGGTCGAGGGGCCCGCGGTGGAGCAGTGGGCGGAGACCATCGCCGCGCAGCACGGGTATGTGAACGTGGCCCACACGGTGGAGATCTTCGGAACGTGCGCGGAGTGCGCGGCCGCGAAGGAGTGACGACGACGGCCCGGGGGCGCTGCCCCCGGGCCCGCGCCGCTCAGCTCGTCGGCTCCTGAGCCGCCTCCACCGCGCCGCCGAAGCGCCGGTCCCGCTGGGCGTACTCCAGGCAGGCCCGCCACAGGTCGCGGCGGTCGAAGTCCGGCCAGAGAACGTCCTGGAAGACCATCTCGGCGTAGGCGCTCTGCCAGATCAGGTAGTTGGACGTGCGCTGCTCGCCGCTGGGGCGGACGAAGAGGTCGACGTCCGGCATGTCCGGGTAGTAGATGTACTTCGCGAACGTCTTCTCGTTGACCTTGGACGGGTCCAGCTTCCCGGCCGCGACGTCCTGCGCGATGCGCTGCGCGGCGTCGGCGATCTCGGCCCGGCCGCCGTAGTTGACGCAGAAGTACAGCGTCATTTTGTCGTTGTCCTTCGTCTGCTCCTGGGCGACCTGGAGCTCCTGGACGACGGACTTCCACAGTTTGGGCATGCGCCCCACCCAGCGGATGCGGATGCCCAGTTCGTCCATCTCGTCACGGCGGCGGCGGATGACGTCCCGGTTGAAGTTCATCAGGAACTTCACTTCCTCTGGGGACCGCTTCCAGTTCTCGGTGGAGAACGCGTACAGCGAGAGGTTCTTGACGCCCATCTCGATGCAGCCCTTGAGGACGTCCATGACGACGCCCTCGCCGACCTTGTGCCCCTCGGTGCGCGGGAGGCCGCGCTCCTTGGCCCAGCGGCCGTTGCCGTCCATCACGACGGCGATGTGCTTGGGCACCAGCTCGCCGGGGATCTTCGGGGGCGTGGCACCGGAAGGGTGCGGCTCCGGGATCTTGTAGTCGCGCCGGTTACGGCCGCCGAGCATCCCACGTACTGCCATGAGCTTCTCTCGTCTCTCTGTGTCACCTGGTAATCGAAGGATGCCCGTACTTCAGGCCGGGGAGGAATCCGACTTCCCCCGTAGCGGGGCAACGGCAAGGGAATCGCCGCTGGGCGATGCCCCGTCCACCGTAACGTCGCTGAGGCCGCCCTCGATCAGGTGCAGGATCTCGGAGTTGATCGACCGCCGGTCTGCAGCCGCCTGGACCTTCAGTCGTGCGTGCAAGTCATCTGGGATACGCAGAGCGAAACGAATCATGATGCTATCATGATGCCATGGCGACATCAAAGGAAGCCGAGGCGACCGAGCTTGCCCGGTACACCTACCGGCTTCGCGTGTCGCCCACCGCTCACACCGCTCTGAACGCCGAGTGGGACTGCTGCCGGTGGATCTGGAACGAGTGCGTGGCAAAGTCGAAGGCCGTCCACACGCTCAACCGGGCGACGGGCGAGAAGTTGACGTGCGGCCCGGCACAGCTCGACAAGATGCTGACCGAGGCCCGCGCCTGCACTCCATGGCTGGCCAAGGGCTCCTCGGTACCTCAGCAGCAGCTCATCCGGGATTTCGCGAAGTCCCGGGCGAAGGCGCTGAAGGACATCAAGGACCGGCTGCCCATGCACCGCCGGGCCGGAATGCCCAAGTACAGGAAGAAGCACGAGTCACTTCCCACGCTGAACTACACCCGTCGGGGGTTCCGTCTCAAGGACCGGCACCTGCATCTCGCCGGAGGCATCACCTTGACCGTGGTGTGGTCGCGAGAGCTGCCCGCCGCGCCGTCCAGTGTGCGCGTGTACCAGGATGCTCTGGGCCACTGGTACGCCTCCTTCGTCGTCCCCACCCAAGTGGACCCCCTCCCGCCGACTGGTGCTGTGCTCGGGATCGACTGGGGCGTGAAAGAAACCGCCACCACCACCAACGACGCCCACGACCTTCCCCACGCCCAGCACGGGCGAGACGCTCAGGTGAAACTAACCCGCTACCAGCGGATGATGGCCCGACGCCGCCCCGCCAGAGGACGGGCCGCCTCCAAGGGCTACCGCAAGGCGAAGAGGCAGACGGCGAAGCTGCACAAGAAGGTGGCCCGGCAGCGACAGGACACCTGCCGCAAGTGGGCCAAGAAGGTTGTACGCGCCCACGACGCCTTGGCCGTCGAGGACTTCCACCCGAAGTTCCTCGCACGGTCGACCATGGCACGCAAGGCGGCCGACGCCGCGATCGGCACCACGAAACAGACCCTGATCGAGATGGCCCGCAAGCACGGTCGGGACGTCCACCTCGTACACCCTGCGCACACCACCATGGACTGCGCACAGTGCGGAGCAACCAAGCACGCACTCCCCCTCTCCGAAAGGACATACGCCTGCACCGCGTGCGGAGTCTTATCCCCCAGGGATAAGAATTCTGCCCGCGTCATGCTGATCCGGGCTGGTCTCGTACCCGGCTGGTGCTGATCGTGTAAGACCTGCGCGCCCGCCGGGCCGCAGGCAACGTGAGCCAGGAATTCCCCTCGTTTGCGAGGGGGAGGAGTCAATTCTCTACGTACCGCAGTGAGCGCAGTCCGCGCTCCAGATGCCAGTGCAGATAGGCGGACACCAGTCCGCTCCCCTCCCTGACATGACGCGCCTCGCACGCGTCCGCCGTGTCCCAGTCGCCGGTGAGCAGCGCGCTCAGCAGCGTGACGGCCTCAGCCGAGGGTACGACGCTGCCGGGCACCCGGCAGTCGCCGCATATGACGCCGCCGGCCGCGACGGAGAAGAACCGGTTCGGTCCGGGCATTCCGCACTTCGCGCAGTCCTCGAAGCTGGGTGCGTAGCCGTTGACGGCGAGCGAACGCAGCAGGAAGGCGTCGAGGACGAGATGCGGCTCGTGTTCGCCGCGGGCCAGGGTGCGCAGCCCTCCGACGAGCAGCAGGTACTGCTGGACCGCAGGCTCGCCCTCGTGGTCGGTGAACCGTTCGGCGGTCTCCAGCATGGCGGTGCCCGCGGTGTAGCGGGCGTAGTCGGTGACGATGCCGCCGCCGTACGGGGCGATCGTCTCGCTCTGGGTGCAGAGCGGCAGTCCGCGGCCGATCAGTTCGCTGCCCCGGGCGAAGAACTGAACATCGACGTGGGAGAAGGGTTCCAGCCGCGCCCCGAACTTGGACTTCGTGCGCCGCACCCCGCGCGCGACGGCCCGCACCCGGCCGTGGCCGCGGGTCAGGATCGTGATGATCCGGTCGGCCTCGCCCAGCTTCTGCGTGCGCAGCACCACGCCGTCGTCCCGGAACAAGCTCATGCGTCCATTGTCCGGTACGGGGACGGCTCATCGGGCCCGCCCCCCGGGCCGGGGCCGCTCACCTGCCGTCCGCCTCGCCGGCGGCGGGTACGACCAGGCCCGATTCGTACGCGACGATCACCAGCTGGGCCCGGTCGCGGGCGCCGACCTTGCCCGTGATCCGGCTGACATGGGTCTTCGCGGTGAGCGGACCGAGGCCGAGGGCCCCGGCGATCTCGGCGTTGTTCAGCCCGCGCCCGACCAGGCAGAGGACCTGACGCTCCCGGTCGGAGAGCCGGTCCGGGCCCCCGGGCACCGGGGCGGGGCCGGGCGGCCCGGACCATCGCCGGGACGGGGCCGTTCAGGACGGGGTACGCGCCGCCGCCGCGAGGAGCCGGGCCGTGTCCTCGGCGCAGAGTTGCAGCGCCCCGCCGACCGTGGTCAGCACCTCGCGCTCCGCCTGCCCGTAAGGGCCGTCGGCGAGCGCGATCCTGGCGCCCTGCAGCAGGATCGATTCGCGCCCGGCGGGGGCCAGATGCGGGGCGAGGGGTTCCAGTGCCTCGTGCAGTTCGATGGCGAGGGCCGCTCCGCAGGCCTCGGCCGCCGGATCGAAGGCGGAGCCGTGGCCGATGTCGGCGGAGAGGACCTCGACGACGGTGGAGAGCTGTTCCTCCGTGCAGTCGTCGAATCCGGCGTCGCGCACGGTGGTGGCCGCGGTCTCCAGGACCGCGCGGGAGGCGGTGCCGCCGGCCGCGAGTACGCCGAGCGCGACCGTGTGGACGGCGTCCCGGAGCATCGCGGAGAACCGGGTGGTGGTGGGGTGGTCGAGCACGTCGGTGCCGAAGTGGGCCCGGCAGGCGGCGCATTCGACGACGGGGCCCGCGGTGCCGCGCCGCAGCGTCGGCACTCCGAGCACCGTGAAGCGTCGACGGCCGGTGAGGCGGCGGTAGTTGCGGTCGCCGCCGCAGCCGGGGCAGAAGAACTCGCCGTCGCCGACGGGGTCCCAGACGGTGCGGATGCCGCAGATACGCAGCTTCATGGCGCGTTGTCCCAGGGCTGACCGCACGTCGCACACCTCCGTAACACTCCGGCAACATTGCCGTGTCGACGTGATGTTAACCACAGTCGCGATGTGCCGTCAGTACCTCGATCGTCACAACCCCCGGAGATGGCCGAACCCCGCCCCCCGGAGGCGGGTGGGGCGGGGTCTTCGGCCGTGCGGCTTCAGGCCCTTTCGGGCACCGGGTCAGCGGGTGGCGCGGTTGACGGCCGAGACGACCGCCTTCAGCGAGGCACGCGTGGTGTTGGCGTCGATACCGATGCCCCACAGGACCTTTCCGTCGATCGCGCACTCGATGTACGAGGCGGCCTGGGAGCTGGCGCCCTCACTCATGGTGTGCTCGGTGTAGTCCAGCAGCCGGGCGTCGATGCCGATGGCCTGCAGCGCTTCGAAGAACGCGGAGATCGGTCCGTTGCCGGTGCCGGTCAGCACGGTGTCCGTACCGTCCACGGTCGCCTCGACGGTGATCGTGTCCCGGCCGTCGGAGCCGGTCGTGGTCTGGCCGGAGCGGATCTGCACGCGTCCCCATTGAGCCGCGGCGTCGCCCGGGTTCGGCAGGTACTCGTCCTGGAACGTGGACCAGATCTGCGTCGGCGTGACCTCGCCGCCCTCGGCATCGGTCTTGGCCTGAATGATCCGGGAGAACTCGATCTGCATCCGGCGCGGCAGGTCCAGCTTGTGGTCGTTCTTCAGGACGTAGGCGATTCCGCCCTTGCCGGACTGCGAGTTGACCCGGATGACGGCCTCGTAACTGCGGCCGACGTCCTTCGGGTCGATCGGCAGGTACGGCACCGCCCACTCGAGATCGTCGACGGTCTTGCCCCGGGCGGCCGCGTCGGCCTCCATGGCGTCGAAGCCCTTCTTGATGGCGTCCTGGTGGGAGCCGGAGAAGGCGGTGTAGACCAGGTCGCCCGCGTAGGGGTGGCGCGGGTGGACCTCCATCTGGTTGCAGTACTCGCTGGTGCGGCGGATCTCGTCGATCTGCGAGAAGTCGATCTGCGGGTCGACACCCTGCGAGAACAGGTTCATGCCCAGGGTTACCAGGTCGACGTTGCCGGTGCGCTCGCCCTGGCCGAACAGGCAGCCCTCGATCCGGTCCGCACCGGCCATGACGGCCAGTTCCGCGGCGGCGACGGCGGTGCCGCGGTCGTTGTGCGGGTGGACCGACAGGCAGATGTGCTCGCGGCGCGACAGGTTGCGCGACATCCACTCGAACCGGTCCGCGTGCGTGGACGGGGTCGAACGCTCCACGGTGGCGGGCAGGTTGAGGATGATCTCGCGGCCCTCCTCCGGCTGCCAGACGTCACAGACCGCCTCGCAGACCTCCAGGGCGAAGTCCAGCTCGGTGTCGGTGAAGATCTCGGGGCTGTACTGGTAGCCGAAGATCGTCTCCGGGCCCAGCAGCTTCTCCGCGTACTCCATGACCAGCCGGGTGCCGTCCACGGCGATCTGCTTGATGTCGTCCTTCGAGCCGCGGAAGACGACCCGGCGGAAGGTTGGCGCCGTCGCGTTGTACAGGTGCACGGTCGCGCGGTGGGCGCCGACGAGGGACTCCACGGTCCGCTCGATCAGATCCTCGCGGGCCTGCGTCAGGACGGAGATCGTCACGTCCTCGGGGATCGCGCCCTCTTCGATGATGGAGCGGACGAACGCGAAGTCGGTCTCGCCGGAGGACGGGAAGCCGACCTCGATCTCCTTGTAGCCCATGCGTACGAGCAGATCGAACATCTCGCGCTTGCGGGCCGGCGACATCGGGTCGATCAGGGCCTGGTTGCCGTCGCGCAGGTCGGTGGAGAGCCAGCGGGGCGCGACGGTGATCCGGTTGTCCGGCCAGGTGCGGTCGGGGATCTCGACGGCCTCGTACCGGCCGTACTTGTGGACCGGCATCCCGGACGGCTTCTGCAGCTGAGTGGCGTTGGTGATCGGCGTGGGGCGGCCGACAGCGGTTTCAGTAGCGGGCTGAGCGGGATTGACGACGGTCATGGCGTACGGCTCCTCGGGGGTCCAACCAATGGGACGGCCGACTGTGTCGCTGCAACACCAGACTCCGCGGGGAGGGGGTCGGCCTACGACTACAGGCCCTCGCCGCGGCAGCTAAGAAGAAGCAGCCCGAAACGCATGATGCGAAGAGCGTAGCCGAGAGGCGTCTGATGCGTCCGTCCCGTATCAGTATGCGGGACCGGACGTCGGAAACGCCCAAGAGTGATCAATCACTCCATTTCATCAATCCTGGTCGCAACCAGTGACATCACGATTACTCGGTGCCACAGTCGAATGCATGCAGCCTCAGTCTCAGCGCGGGTTCCACCCCGTCTTCTGCACCATCGTGCCGCCCCATGTCCTCGACAAGCTGTCGCAGTCCGACAACCCCGATCTGGCGGGCCCCGCCCGCCGCACCCTGGAGAGCGACGCCGCCCGCCGCACCCGCCGCCAGATGGCCACGGTCGTCACCGTGCCCACCGCGACCGAGGGGGAAGCCTCCGACAAGCCCGACCGGACCCTGTACGACTGCCGCCACCGCACCCGGCTGCCCGGCACCAAGGTCCGCGCCGAGGGCCAGGAGCCGACGAAGGACGCGAGCGTCAACCGCGCGTACGCGGGACTCGGAGCCACCTTCGAGCTGCTGCTCAAGGCGTACGGCCGCCGTTCGATCGACGGCAACGGGCTGCCGCTGATCGGTTCGGTGCACTACGACGAGAAGTACAACAACGCCTTCTTCGACGGCGAGCAGATGGTCTTCGGCGACGGGGACGGCGAGATCTTCCTGGACTTCACCGTCGCCATCGACGTGATCGCCCACGAGCTGACGCACGGCCTCACCCAGTACACCGCCAATCTGAGCTACTACGGCCAGTCCGGCGCGCTCAACGAATCGATGTCCGACGTCTTCGGCTCCCTGGTCAAGCAGTACTCACTGGGCCAGAGCGCCGACCAGGCCGACTGGCTGATCGGCGCCGGACTGCTGGCCCCCGGCGTCCAGGGCGACGCCCTGCGCTCCATGAAGGCGCCGGGAACCGCGTACGACGACGACGTGCTCGGCAAGGATCCGCAGCCGGCGAAGATGGAGGACTACGTCCGTACCAGCGAGGACAACGGCGGAGTGCACCTCAATTCCGGCATCCCGAACCGCGCGTTCTATCTGCTGGCGACGGCACTCGGCGGCAATGCGTGGGAGCGGGCCGGGCAGCTCTGGTTCGATGTGCTCACAGGTGGTCAACTGGCCGTGGACGCGGACTTCGCGTCCTTCGCCCGGTTGACGGTGGCCGCGGCCCGCAGCCGCTTCGGGGAAGGCGACGAGGCGGAGGCGGTCCTGAAGGCATGGTCGGAGGTGGGCGTACCGACCGCGTAGCGCACACAGAGGGCATTCCCGGGCCCGTCCGGCGATGGAGGACACCACATGCGGATCCAGGTCAGCAGGACCGGCGGCTTCGCCGGCATCGCACGCCACCGCGAGGTCGACACCACCGGACGGGCCGACGCCGGGGAGTGGGAGGCCCTGGCCGAATCGGCGCTGGCCGCGGGCCACGACACCCCGCCCCCGGGCGTCCCGGACGGCTTCCGGTACCGGATCACGATCGGCGACCGCACGATCCACTGCGCGGACCCGAAGCTCACCGACGCCCAGCGCGCACTGATCTCACGCGTCCTGAAGGAGGGCGCGTGAAAGGGGCGTACGCCGCCTGACTCCGCGGTCAGAACCCCAGCTTCCGCAGTTGCTTCGGGTCGCGCTGCCAGTCCTTGGCCACCTTCACATGCAGGTCCAGGAAGACCGGCGTCCCGAGCAGGGCCTCGATGTGCTTGCGCGACTTCGTGCCGACGTCCTTCAGCCGCTTGCCCTTCGGGCCGATGATGATGCCCTTCTGGCTGGGGCGCTCGATGTAGACGTTGGCGTGGATGTCGAGCAGCGGCTTGTCCGCCGGGCGGTTCTCGCGCGGCAGCATCTCCTCGACGACGACCGCGATGGAGTGCGGCAGCTCGTCCCGTACGCCTTCGAGCGCGGCCTCCCGGATCAGCTCCGCGACCATGACCATCTCGGGCTCGTCGGTGAGGTCGCCCTCCGGGTAGAGCGGCGGGCTCTCCGGGAGCAGCGGGGCGATCAGGTCGGCGAGAAGGTCGACCTGGCTGTCCTTCACCGCGGAGACCGGAATGATCTCTGCCCATTCGAAGCCGAGCTCCTCGCCGAGGCGGGAGACGGCGAGCAGCTGTTCGGCGAGCTGCTTGGAGTCGACCAGGTCGGTCTTGGTGATGACGGCGATCTTCGGGGTCTTCTTGATGCCCGCGAGTTCCTTGACGATGTACTTGTCGCCGGGGCCGAGCTTCTGGTCGGCGGGCAGGCAGAAGCCGATGACGTCGACCTCGGCCCAGGTGGTCCGTACGACGTCGTTGAGACGCTCGCCCAGCAGCGTGCGCGGCTTGTGGAGGCCGGGGGTGTCGACCAGGATCAGCTGGGCGTCCTCGCGGTGCACGATGCCACGCACGGTGTGCCGGGTGGTCTGGGGCCGGTTGGAGGTGATCGCCACCTTCTGGCCGACCAGAGCGTTCGTGAGGGTGGACTTGCCCGCGTTGGGGCGGCCCACGAAGCAGGCGAAGCCGGCCCGGTGGGGGGCGTTGTTCGCAGCCTGCTGGGCAGCGGCTTCTGTGTCAGGTCGAACGCTCATGGCGCCCATTGTCCCCGATCCTGGCGGCCCCGCCGTACCAACCGCCGCGGCGGGGCCCGTACCGCGCCGTCTCAGGCCTTGGAGGAGCGGCTCCGACGGGCCCGTATCCACATCCCGGTACCCCCGCCGACGATCACCAGCAGGAACCCGGCCACCAGCCAGGGCAGCGCGAAGTACGGGGCGGCGGCGGACTCGCGGGTGTCCCGGGCGCTCGCGGTCACTTTGATCTCGCCCCATTCCAGCTGCGGCGCGTCGGCCCACTGTTCGGTCAGCCGGACCCGCTGGCGGGGCAGCAGCTCGGAGGGGATCCCCTTCAGGTCGCGGGCGAGCAGGGTGCGGCCGAAGAGTCCCTCGGCCCTGAGGGCGACCTCGGGGTTGAGGGTGACATTGCCCCGGTTGTGGAGCGTGTAGGAGATGACGGCCCGGCTCTTCCCGGTGCCCGGGACCAGCGGCTGGCTGTGCTCGACCCGGACGTCGTCCACGGAGAGCGCGGGCATGGTCGGCCCGTTCACCCGCAGATAGATCCGCGCGCCGACCGCCTTGCGGATGCCGACGGCGACGGCCCCCGCGTCGGCCGGGTCGATGCGTTCGTCGAGGGCGACGAGCGCGCCGGGGTGGTCGCCCGGCTCGGCGTCCTCCGGGACGGTGATGGTGAGCGGGACGGTGACGGAGCCGTGCGGCCGCACGGTGACCCGGTCGCGGTCGGTCCTCGCCCAGGCGCCGACCGAGCGCTGCTTCTCGTTCTGCGCGCGGACGGCGAATCCGCCGTCGCGTGCGGTGTTGTACGCGTCGGCCGCGTACAGCCGGAAGGTCTGCGGCCGGTCCGTCTTGTTGGTGACGGTGACCTTGTCGTCGAGCGTGGCACCGGGATCGGCGGAGAGGTAGAAGTACGGGCGCTGACCGGCCTGTGTGGTGGCCGGGTAGACCGACCAGCTGCCGTTGTCCGCGGCGTGGGCCGCGGGGGCGCCGGCCAGCAGGAGGACGCCGGCCAGCAGGAGTACGTACAGCTTGCGCACGGTGTGAGGCCTCCAGGTTGGTCGGTCGGGGGTCGGGACGGGCGGTCCGGGCGGGTGCGCGCCCGGTCCACCGGTCGGTCGGGGCTGCTCGGTCACGTGAGCGTGAGAGTGAGCACGCCGGAGTACGCGCCGGGGGCGGTGTACGCCGGTACGGTCAGCGCGAGCCGGGCGTCGACGGTGAACTCACCGCCGGTGAGGGTCCCGTTCGGCGCGGATGCCAGCGTGGCGCCCGCGCTGCCGACCGGCCCCTCGGAACCGGCCGCACAGGTGCTGGCGCTGCCGGGCTTCGTCGCGCAGACCGGGGTCCAGGCGAGAGCGGATGCGCCGATCGTCGCGCCGCCGGGGCCCTTGAAGTCGGTGACCTTTCCGGTCAGGGACCAGCCGGCGGGTCCGCCGCGGTAGTCCTCGACCGTCACCGTCCGCAGGGAGCCGCGGGAGGCGCCGCCCTTCCCGAAGTCGACCGCCGACATCTCGACGGTGTCCCCGGCCTGGACCATGGAGAGCGTGCCCGCCTTGACGGACGCGTTGAGCTGCTGGCTTCCGTCCGGGATCCCCCCGCCGCCACTCGTGACGGTGTAGGCCTGCGGGCCCGCCCCCCTGGCCGCGTCCCAGCTGCCGCCCTCATAGGCGACGATGCCGGTGGTGGCCGGATCGCTGACGGTGAGCCGGCCGCTGAAGCCGCCGGAGCCGTCCGCCTCTACGGTGGCCGTGTCGGCGGTCTGCTGGTCGCCGGCCCGGCCGGCGAGCGTGATGGCCGCGCCCGGGGTGAACTTCGACCCGGTCACGGTGACCGCGTCACCCGCCTTGCCGGATGCGGCCCCGAGCTGGATGGCACGTTCGTTGACCTGGCCGCCGCCGTCCGTCGCGATGATCGTCTCGGAGACGGGAGCGGGCGGGTCCGTCACCGTGCACGGCGTGTCCAGCTCCATGATGTAGCTGGTGTGGATGTTGTAGTCGCCCGGCGACAGCGTGATCTGGCCGGGCGCGGTGACCGTGAAGGTGCCGGTCATCGAGAACGACGGGAAGGCGCCCTTGCCGGGGACCGGATCGTTCTTCTTCGGGCCCGCGACGGTGACGCTCGCGGACTGCGCACCGCCGACGGTGACCTTGCCGGTCGGCGTCATGATGTCGGCGGGCAGCGCCAGATCGACCGGGTTGCTCGCGGCCGGTTCGACGACGGTGTACGTGACCGTGACCTTGTCACCCACCATCGGGGCGGCGTTGTCGACGGTGATCTCGGCCTTCGTCGTCCCGTCGATCGGCGGGATGCCCGCGATGGCCGGCGGGATGCAGTGCGTGGGGAAGTCCACCGGCACGGAGGCCGTCATCGTGGCCTGCGCGGGGCTCGCGAGCCCCCCTCCCCCGGCGACGACGAGCGCACCCACGCCCAGCGCGGCGGCCCAGCGGCGGCCGCGCGCGGGACGTCTTCGGGCGTCGGTTCTTCGCATGCTGATTCTTCGTACGGTCGGACGCATGGAGCCCCCTCCTGCCGGATGCGGCGCAGCGGCTCTTCTGCGCCGACAGGGGGCCCATTGACGACTCCGGCCGAAAAGAAGTCAATGGCAGCGAAATGCACTGACTGATGGACCATCAGATGCTGTCAAGATCCGCACTGCGCCAAGGAATTCCGCCCGGGGATTCTGCCGGGAGACGCCGTAGGGGGATTCCGCCGACGTCAGCCCGCAGTCACGCTGACCCGCAGCGTGCCGTCGGGGCCGGCGAGCAGCACCGGTGTGTCCGGGCCGCCCAGGTCCCGTACCGCGGCGCGGTCCTCGTCGGACGGGGTCTGCGCCTCGGAGACGACTGCGGCCGCCTCCAGCGAGGTGGCGCCACTGGCCACAGCCATCGCGACGGCCGTCTGCAGCGCGCTGAGCTTCAGCGATTCCAGCCGCACGGTGCCCGCGACGTACGTACGTCCGGTCTCATCCCGTACGGCCGCACCCTCCGGCACACCGTTGCGGGCGCGGGCGCTGCGGGCAAGCGTGACAATCTTGCGGTCCTCGGGGCCGAGGTCGGTGCTCTCAGTCATGTGCCGAGCATACGAACCGGCGGGCCCGTTGCCCGCCCGGCCCCTTGCCGTAACCGGTGGCTCCGCCCGCGGACTCCCTTTCCCCGACCGCCGGAGATGCCCTATGCCCGGTCGAGCCTCAGCCGCTCCGCCTTCGGCAAGCCCGCGACCACCAGGTCGTAGGAGTCCTCGATCAGCTCACGGAGCACCCGGTCCGGCACCCCGGACACCGTCACCGTGTTCCAGTGGCGCTTGTTCATGTGCCAGCCCGGCACCACCGCGTCGTACTCCTCCCGCAGCCGCACCGCCTCGTCCGGATCACACTTGAGGTTCACCGACAGCGGACGAACATCCAGCGTGCTGAGCGCGAACATCTTGCCGAGCACCTTGAAGACGGACGTCTCCGGCCCGAACGGGAACTCCTCGACGCTCGCATTGAATTCCAGGCAGAACGCCCTCAGCTGCTGCGGAGTCACTCCGCTTCCACCCCCTCCTGCCCCACGGGCTCCACCAGCACCGTGACGATCTTGTTCCGGCGGCCCGCCGTGGCCTCCGCCGTCAGCCGCAGTCGGCGGCCGTCCGGCAGATCGACGATCGCCGACGCCCCGGCGATCGGCACCCGGCCCAGCGCCTTCGCCAGCAGTCCGCCGACTGTTTCCACATCCTCGTCGTCGTACTCGTCGAGGTCGAACAGGTCCCCGAGGTCGCCGATGTCGAGGCGTGCGGTCACCCGGAAGCAACCGTTCTCCAGCTCCTGGACGGGCGGGAGTTCACGGTCGTACTCGTCGGTGATCTCGCCGACGATCTCTTCGAGGATGTCCTCGATGGTGACGATGCCCGCCGTACCGCCGTACTCGTCGATCACAACGGCGACGTGACTGCGCTCCTGCTGCATCTCGCGCAGCAGATCGCCGGCGTTCTTCGTGTCGGGCACGAACGCCGCCGACCGCATCGCCGTGGAAACGAGATCGGCCTCCGACTCCCGGTTGATGTGCGTCTTGCGGACCAGGTCCTTGAGATACACGACGCCGACGATGTCGTCCTCGTTCTCCCCGGTGACGGGGATCCGCGAGAAGCCGGAGCGCAGCGCCAGGGTCAGCGCCTGCCGGATCGTCTTGTACCGCTCGATGCAGACCAGGTCGGTCCGCGGCACCATGACCTCGCGTACGAGCGTGTCACCGAGCTCGAAGACGGAGTGCACCATGCGGCGCTCCTCGTCCTCGATCAGCGACTCCGCCTCGGCGAGGTCGACCATCGCCCGCAGTTCGGCCTCGCTGGCGAACGGTCCCTTGCGGAAGCCCTTGCCCGGCGTCAGCGCGTTGCCGATGAGGATCAGCAGCTGCGGGACCGGGCCCATGACCCTGGCCAGCGGCAGCAGGACGTATGCCGCCGCCGTCGCCGTGTTCAGCGGGTGCTGGCGGCCGATGGTGCGCGGCGACACTCCGATGGCGACGTAGGAGACGAGGACCATCACGGCCATGGCGACGGCCAGAGCCTCCCAGGTCTCCGGGAACTCCTTCAGACAGGCATACGTGACGAGCACACCGGCCGACATCTCGCAGGCGACCCGCACCAGCAGGGCGACATTGAGGTAGCGGGTCGGGTCCGCCGCGACCTGTTCCAGCTTCTGGCTGCCGCGCCGCCCCAAGCGGACCGCCTCGGCGGCCCGGAAACTCGACGTACGGGCGATGCCCGCCTCCGCGCAGGCCGCCAGCCAGCCGACGACGACCAGCAACACGGCACCCAGGACGAGGGGAACGCTCACGACACCGTGGGGGCGGGCGACGGGCCGCTCAGGCCGCGCTCGGCACGCCAGCCGTCGACGATCGCGGCCTGGAGGCCGAACATCTCGACCTTCTCGTCCGGCTCCTCGTGGTCGTACCCGAGGAGATGCAGCACTCCGTGGACGGTGAGGAGCTGGAGCTCCTCGTCCATGGAGTGCCGCGTCGACGCGTCCTCGCCCTGCTGCTTGGCGACCTCGGGGCAGAGCACGATGTCACCGAGGAGCCCCTGCGGGGGCTCCTCGTCGTCCTTGGACGGCGGACGGAGTTCGTCCATCGGGAAGGACATGACGTCCGTGGGCCCCGGCAGGTCCATCCACTGGATGTGGAGCTGCTCCATGGCGTCGGTGTCCACCACGATCACCGAGAGCTCGGAGAGGGGGTGGATCCGCATCCGCGCGAGCGCGTAGCGGGCGATGTCGAGGATCGCCTGCTCGTCGACCTCGGTTCCGGACTCGTTGTTGACGTCGATCGACATTGTGCGGCGCGACTACTTCCCGTTGTGGCTGTCTCGGTTGTCGTACTTCTCGTACGCGTCGACGATACGGCCGACCAGCTTGTGCCGGACGACATCCTGGGAGGTGAGCCGGGAGAAGTACACGTCCTGGACACCTTCGAGGATGTCCTGGACCTGACGCAGACCGCTCTTGGTCCCGTTCGGAAGGTCGACCTGCGTGACGTCACCGGTGACGACGATCTTCGAATCGAAGCCGAGCCGGGTCAGGAACATCTTCATCTGCTCGGCGCTGGTGTTCTGCGCCTCGTCGAGGATGATGAACGCGTCATTGAGTGTCCTTCCACGCATGTATGCCAGCGGCGCCACCTCTATCGTCCCCGCCGCCATCAGCCGCGGGATCGAGTCGGGGTCGAGCATGTCGTGCAGTGCGTCGTAGAGGGGGCGCAGATACGGGTCGATCTTCTCGTAGAGCGTGCCGGGCAGGAAGCCGAGCCGCTCGCCCGCCTCGACGGCGGGGCGGGTCAGGATGATCCGGTTGACCTGCTTGGACTGCAGGGCCTGGACGGCCTTCGCCATGGCGAGATAGGTCTTGCCGGTGCCCGCGGGGCCGATGCCGAAGACGACGGTGTGTTTGTCGATCGCGTCGACGTATCGCTTCTGGTTGAGCGTCTTGGGACGGATGGTGCGACCGCGGCTGGAGAGGATGTTCTGGGTGAGTACCTCGGCCGGTGTCTCCGGACCGTCGCCCTCGCCGTTCTCCGTTGCCTTGAGCATGGCGATCGAGCGTTCCACTGCGTCCTCCGTCATCGGCTGACCGGTGCGGAGCACCAGCATCATCTCGGCGAACAGGCGCTGGATCAGAGCGACTTCCGTCGCGT
Source organism: Streptomyces sp. NPDC111516 (assembly GCF_055635345.1). NCBI lineage: Bacteria > Bacillati > Actinomycetota > Actinomycetes > Kitasatosporales > Streptomycetaceae > Streptomyces > Streptomyces sp. NPDC111516. The sequence continues at coordinate 821,234 of NZ_JBVKBV010000001.1, forward strand.
CCCCGGCGGCGCTGACCTCGTTTCCCCGGACATGGATGTCGGCCGCCGGGAAGGCCGTTTCGATCACGCGCAGCAACGAGTCGCCTGAACCCAGGACGGTCACCATCGGATGCTTGGCCGGTACGGTGAACTGGGCTCGCGCCTGGCCCGGCGCGGGGGTCTGGTCTGTGGATGTCTGAGTCATGGGCCGGCTCTGTGGCCTGCACATACCTCCCGTTGGAAGGTTCTCGCCGATCGACAACCTCTGGATTACCAAGCCTACGACTCCGCGCTGACAACACCGAGGGCTTTTACGTACGCGCTGCGAACACGCGTGCCCCGGGTCATGCCGGGCGGCGGAAGCCGATCGTCGGGACGGCCCGGCGCAGCGGCCACGGCCGGGCGGCCGTGGGCAGCAGTTTCTCCAGGAACGCGTAGCGCTGGAGCGCGGCCGGGTCCTGGTCGGCGAAGGTGCGGACCTTTTGCCACCAGGCGGCGATCTCGTCCCAGTCGGGTGCCGACAGCGATCCGCCGAACTCCTGCACCGAGAGCGCCGCGGTCAGTCCGGCGAAGGCCAGTCGGTCGGCCAGGGGCCAGTCCGCGAGGGTACCGGTGACGAATCCGGCGACGAAGACATCGCCCGCCCCGGTCGGGTCGAGGGCCTCGACCTCGATCGCGGGTACTTCGGCGCTCGCCCCGGTCGCCGCGTCCACCGCGTACGCGCCCTCCGCGCCGAGGGTGACCACGGCGAGGGGCACCCGCTCGGCCAGGGCGTGGGCGGCGGCGCGCGGGCAGTCGGTGCGGGTGTAGCGCATCGCTTCCTCGGCGTTGGGGAGAAATGCCTGGCAGTGTCGCAGGTCGGTGAGGGCGTCCAGGTCCCAGCGGCCGGTCTCGTCCCAGCCGACGTCGGCGAAGATCCGGGCTCCGTTCCCGGCCGCCTTGGCGACCCAGGGTTCGCTGCGGCCGGGGACGAGCGAGGCGATGGCGGCTCGGGCGCGGGGCGGGCAGCGCGGGAACACGGATTCCCCGGCGGGGATCGCGGCACCGGGGGTGCCCGCGGGGCCCGGGGCCTCGTGGCCGTGCGAGACCATCGTCCGCTCGTCCTCGTACGCCATCGAGACGGTCACCGGCGAGTGCCAGCCGGGGACGGTGTGCGACATGGACAGGTCGATGCCCTCGCCCTGCTCCAGGGCGTCCCAGCAGTACTCGCCGTAGTGGTCGTCGCCGAACGCCGCGGCGAGCGAGGTGTGCAGTCCCAGCCGGGCCAGCGCGGTGGCCATGTTGGCGACCCCGCCGGGGCTGGAGCCCATGCCGCGCGCCCAGGATTCGGTGCCGCGCACCGGGGCGCTGTCCAGGCCGGTGAAGATGATGTCGAGGAAGACCGTGCCGGTGAGGAAGACGTCGCAGTCGGGGTCCTGCGGGGCACGCAGCCCGTCCAGTGGGTCGATGCCTGGAATGTCTGTGCTCACCTTGCACTCCCCGGTCGTGGCAGATCCGGCCAGTGTGCCCGATGCGCGCCGGTATCCGGAGGGTCCGCGCCGCCGCTTCCGAGGAGCGCCGGCCGGCCTCGCACGCAACGACGCTGACCTGCATAAACGTGCGCTGCTACCCGCATGATCGAAGGGTAAACGCATCTGTGATCCAGATCACACAGAGGCACCTTTCGGCCGACTGGGTGCAGTTGATACAAATTGGGCCCGCGAGCCCCGTCTGCGACAACTGCCGACGCGTGCACCGCCTCCCCTGCATTTCCCGCATTGCTCTCGCCTGTCCTCCCTGCCTCCTTCGCCGCTTCGGCATGTCTTCAGGAACGCCCATGTCCTCGCGCCCTCGCGCCGCGTGGCCCCTGGTCGCCGTGTTCACCGCCGGTTACCTCGCCGCCTATCTGCTCCCCACCATCGTCGGGCGGCTCTCCGTCCATCTCGGTCTCAGTACGGCCCAGGCCGGTCTGGCGGGCAGTGCCCTGCTGCTGAGTTCGGCGACCGCCGGGTTCACGCTGGCGGGCCGGGTCGAGGCGTACGGGCCGCGGAGACCGGCGCGGATGGGGCTCGTGCTGGCCATGGCGGGGTACGGCTGCGCCGCGCTGGCGAGTTCCGTGCCGCTGGTGGTCATGGGCGCGGTGATCGGCGGTTTCGGTTCCGGTACGGCCACGGCGGTGGCCGCGGCGGGCATCGCCGCCCAGCGCGATCCGCACCGGACCTCGTCGCTCGGTCTGCTGAGCGTCTCCGCGACGGCGGGCGCCCTCTATCTGACGATCCCGCACCTCGGCGGCGGCCACCGGCTGCCGTTCGCCTCGATCGCCCTGGTGGCCCTGCTCGTCTGGCCCGCCACTGCTCGGCTCGGCTGCGCCGCGCCCAGCGGCCCCGCAGCTCCCGTCTCCCGTCGGCTGCCGCATCGCCGCTCCGGCCTGGTGCTGGCGGGCGGCATGCTCGTCTGGTCCATGGCGCAGAACGCGCTGTGGGGGGTCAGCAGCCGGATCGGGGTGGTGCAGGTGGGACTCTCCGAGGTCACCATCGGCGCGGTGTTCGCCGCCGCGCTCGGTGCGGGGCTGCTCGGGGTGATGGGCGCCGGGGTGCTCGGGGCCAGGCTCGGCCGGGCGGTGCCGATCGGTGTGGGCACTCTGATCATCGCGGCGAGCATCGTGCTCAGCTCGTCCGCCGGGAACCTCGGCTCGTTCGCGACCGGCGAGATCCTGTGGAACACCGTCTACCCGGTGGTCCTGTCGTATCTGATCGGCCTGGCCGCGTCCCTGGACGTACGCGGGCGCTGGGCGGTCCTCGCGGGCTCCGCTTCATCGGTCGGGGTGGCCTGCGGGCCGGTCCTCGGCAGTGTGCTGTCCGAGCAGGCCGGGTACCCGGTCATGGGACTGATCCTGGGCGCCGTCACGCTCCTGGTCGCGGCCCCGGTCACGGCCGTCGCCCTGCACACCGGTGGCCGTCCGCTGGTGCCGGGATCGGTACGCCGCCGGGGTGGCGCACCGGCCGCGCTGCTCGCCGTCACCACCGGGGCGGTGCCCGGCGCCGTGCCCAGACTGGGCGCGCCCGAGCAGGCCGTCACGGAGATCAGCCTGCCCGTGCGCCGCAGGCGCCCGGTCAGGAACGCGTTCCGGACGGCCGGCCCGTCGGGCGGTTCCGGTCAGTCGAACTCGTACGCCTCGACCTCGGCCAGATAACGCGCCCTGCGCTCCTCGTCGTGGTCGAGGAAGGCAGCCTCGAAGGAGTTGCGGGCCAGCGCGCGCAGCTGCTCGTGGTCGAGGCCGAGCGCCTCGTGGACGGCGTGAAAGGTATCTGCGACGTAGCCGCCGAAGTAGGCGGGGTCGTCGGAGTTCACCGTGCAGAGCAGCCCGGCGGCCATCATGGCCGTCAGCGGGTGATCCTCCAGCGTGTCGATGGCGCGCAGCCGCACGTTGGACAGCGGGCAGAGGGTGAGCGGCACCCGGTCGGCGACCAGCCGCTTCACCAGGTCCGGGTCCTCCATGCAGCGCAGCCCGTGGTCGATGCGTTCGACGCCGAGGACGTCCAGGGCCTCCCGGATGTACTCGGGCGGGCCCTCCTCGCCGGCGTGGGCGACCTTGCGCAGTCCGAGCGCCCCGGCCGCCTCGTACACCTCGCGGAACTTGGCGGGCGGATGCCCGACCTCCGCCGAGTCGAGGCCGACCGCGCTGATCCGGTTCAGATACGGCTTCGCGGCCTCCAGGGTCTGCAGCGCCGATTCGGCGGACTGGTCGCGCAGGAAGCACATGATCAGCTGGGTGGAGATGCCGTGCTTCTCCTCGCTGCGGTCCAGCGCCCGGCCGAGCCCCTCGACGACGGTGCCGATCGGGACGCCTCGGGCGATGTGCGCCTGCGGGTCGAAGAAGATCTCGGCATGCCGGACGCCCTGGGTGGCGGCGCGGGTGAGATACGCGTCGACGAGCTCCTCGAAGTCCTCCTCGGTCCGGAGCACCGCCATCAGCGCGTAGTACAGGTCGAGGAAGGTCTGCAGGTCGTCGAAGAGGTAGGCGGTGCGGAGCTCTTCGGTGGTCGCGTACGGCAGTTGTACGCCGTTGCGTTCGGCGAGCGCGAAGGCCAGCTCGGGTTCGAGGGTTCCTTCGATGTGGAGGTGGAGTTCGGCTTTGGGAAGGTGCACGAGTATTTCACGCTCACAGGTGATGGGGCCGATGTGTGTCAGATGTGCCGGGTGGGCACGGGGATCCGGCCGAGGTCCCGGGCGACGGTCAGTTCGCCCTCGAACCCCGCGGCGCGGGCCTGGACCTCGAAGGCGGCCGGGTCGTCGTACCGCTGCGAGAAGTGGGTCAGTACGAGGTGCCGTACACCCGCGTCCCTGGCCACCCGAGCTGCCTGGCCTGCGGTCAGATGGCCGTGGTCGGTGGCGAGCCGTTCGTCCTCGTCGAGGAAGGTCGATTCGATGACCAGCAGGTCGCATCCCTCGGCGAGCACGTGCACGCCGTCGCAGAGCCTGGTGTCCATGATGAACGCGAACCGCTGGCCGCGCCTGCGCTCGGAGACGTCGTCGAGGGTGACGGAGCCGAGGGCGCCCTCGCGCTGGATCCGGCCGATGTCGGGGCCCTTGATGCCGTGTTCGGCGAGTTTCGCGGGGAGCATGCGGCGCCCGTCGGGTTCGACGAGCCGGTAGCCGTACGACTCGACGGGGTGCGAGAGCCGGTGGCTGCTGAGCGTGTACGCGTCCGTGGTGGCGAGCACCCCGTCGGCGGCGACCGGGGCCTCGGTCAGCTCGACGCACTCGCGGTAGGCGGTCGCGTACCGCAGCCGCTCGAAGTAGCGCTGTCCGCTCGCCGGGTAGTGCGCGGTGACCGGATGCGGGACCTGGTCGAGGTTGATCCGCTGGATGACCCCGGCCAGGCCGAGCGAGTGGTCGCCGTGGAAGTGCGTGACGCAGATCCGGTCGATGTCGTGCGCGGCGACGCCGGCCCGCAGCATCTGGCGCTGGGTGCCCTCACCCGGGTCGAAGAGGATGCCCTCGCCGTCCCAGCGCAGCAGATAGCCGTTGTGGTTGCGGTGCCTGGTCGGGACCTGGCTGGCGGTGCCGAGGACCACGAGTTCGCGTACGGACACGGTGTGCGACCGACCGTTCTAGCCGGGGGGCCACTGGAGTCCGCGGCCGCCCAGGACGTGGGCGTGCGCGTGGAAAACGGTCTGCCCGGCGCCGGAGCCGGTGTTGAAGACGACCCGGTAGCCGGTGTCGACGATCTTCTCGTCGGCGGCGATGTGTCCGGCCTCGCGCAGTATGTCGGCGGCGATGGCCGGCTCGGCGGCGGCAAGGGCGGCGGCGTCCGGGTGGTGGACGCGGGGGATGACGAGTACGTGGGTGGGGGCCTGGGGGTTGATGTCCCGGAAGGCGACGGTGGTTTCGGTCTCCCGGACGATGGTTGCCGGGATCTCACCCGAGACGATCTTGCAGAACAGGCAGTCGGGCTGCGGTTCTCCCGCCATGGGGCTGGCTCCTCGGTCGGTGTTCATCGTTGTACGGGCATGCTAGCTGGCGGGTACGGCCGGGGCGGAGCCCCCGTTCGGGAAGGGAAGGGCAGGGGTTCGGGTGCGCCAGTGGCGGGCCCGAACCCCTGCCCTTCCCTTCCCGAACGCTCCTCTTACGCCCCCGGCCGCTCCGGCGCCCGCTTCGCCGGGGTTTCCGCCAACGACGCGAGCGCGATCCGGATCGCCTCGTCCAGCTGCGGATCGCGCCCCGCCGCATGGTCCTGCGGCGCCATCACGACCTCGACGTCGGGATCGACCCCGTGGTTCTCCACGCCCCAGCCGTAATTCTCGAACCAGAACGCGTACTTGGGCTGGGTGACCAGCGTCCCGTCCACGAGCCGGTAGCGGCTGTCGATGCCGACGACGCCGCCCCAGGTACGCGTGCCGACCACCGGGCCGATACGCAGTGCCTTGATCGCGGCGTTCACGATGTCGCCGTCCGAGCCGGAGAACTCGTTGGCGACGGCCACCACCGGGCCGCGCGGCGCGTCCTGCGGGTAGCTGTACGGCTGCATGCCGCGCGGCAGGTCCCAGCCGACGATGCGCCGGGCGAGCTTCTCCACGATCAGCTGCGAGGTGTGGCCGCCGCGGTTCTCCCGGACGTCCAGGACCAGCCCCTCGCGGGCCACTTCGAGCCGCAGATCGCGGTGGAGCTGCGCCCAGCCGGAGCCGACCATGTCGGGGACGTGGAGGTAGCCGAGGCGTCCGCCGGAGTGCTCGTGGACGTAGGCCCGCCGGTCGGCGACCCATGCGTGGTAGCGCAGTGCCTCCTCGTCGGCGACCGGTACGACGACGACATGGCGCGGGTCACCGCCGTCCACCGGTGAGACGGTCAGCTCGACCGGCTTCTCGGCGGAACCGGTGAGCAGCGGTCCGGGCCCGGCCACCGGGTCGACCGGGTGGCCGTCGACGGCGAGAATCGCGTCGCCGACGCGCACCGCCACGCCGGGTGCGGCGAGCGGCGAGCGGGCCGCCGGGTCGGAGGTCTCGGACGGCAGGATCCGGTCGATACGCCAACTTCCCTCGTCCGTACGGGAGATGTCCGCACCGAGCAGCCCCTGCCGGGCGGAGTCGTCGCGCCATCCGCCGGGCGGTGTCACATAGGCGTGCGAGGTGCCGAGCTCGCCCTGCACCTCCCACAGCAGGTCCATCAGGTCGTCGTGGGTGGCGACGCGCTCCAGCACCGGTCGGTAGCGGTCCAGGACTCCGTCCCAGTCGATGCCGCCCATGTCGGGGCGCCAGAAGTTGTCCCGCATGATGCGCCCGGCCTCGTCGTACATCTGCCGCCACTCGGCGGCCGGTTCGAGGGTCCGGCGGATCCTGGAGAGGTCGACGGTGACGCTGCTGTCGGTGCCGCCGTCGTGGTCGTCGTCACCGGCCGGGACGCGGCTGTCGGACGGCACGACGCGCAGCTTGCCACGGGTCCGCAGGGCGATTCGTCGGCCGTCGCCGCTGACCTCGAACCCGCCGACGTCGGAGGCGAGTTCCTCGCAGCGCAGTTTCTCCAGGTCGTACCGTTCGAGGACGGTCTCGGGCCGGCGGGCGTCGGGCGTGGCGCCGCTCGTGCCGAGCACTCCGGTCACGGGGTGGTTCAGCCACAGCAGTCCGTCCTTCGCGGCGCGCAGCGTGGAGTAGCTGGCGGCCTCGACGGGCAGCGGCACGATCCGGTCGGCGAGCCCTTCGAGGTCGATGCGGGTGACGGGCAGCGCGGTCGGGTTGTCCTCGCCGTCGCCGCTCTTCTCCTTCTCGGTCGGGCGGCCGTGGCGCTGCGGTCCGAACGGGGAGGGCGTGGTGGCGGCGAGCGTCAGCAGATGCGGACGGCAGGTGCCGATGAACGCCAGGTCGAAGACGTGGTCGTCGTAGATCGGGTCGAAGGACCGTTCGGAGAGGAACGCGAGGTGCTTGCCGTCGGCGGTGAACGCCGGGGAGAAGTCCCGGAAGCGGAGCGGGGTGGCCTCGGCGACCGACAGGTCGGCGACGTGGGCGAGCTTGAGCTGCCTGAGCGGTTCGGGCCCGGGGTGCGACCAGGCGAGCCAGGAGGAGTCGGGCGAGAAGACGAGGCCGGAGGCGTCGCCGTGCTCGCTGCGGTCCACCTCGTGGACCTCGCCGCTCACCCGCTCGACGATCAGTACCCGTCCGTCGTGCGTGGCGACGGCGAACCGGCTGCCGTCCGGGGCCGCGGCGAGGTCGAGGACCCTGCCGATGCGGCCCGCGGCGAGCCGGCGCGGTACGGAGCCCGGTGCGGTGCCGGTGGCGGGTGCGCACTCCAGGGCGTCGTCGCCCTCGGCGTCGGTGACCCAGACGACGTGCTGGTCGCCGTCGGCCTGGAAGGCGCGGGGCATTCTGGCCCGTACCCCTGGTTCGACGGCGATCGCGCGGGCCGGGCCCTCGCGGTGGGTGACCCAGTGGACGGCACCGCGCGTCCCGACCGCGCAGCCGCGGCCCGTGCGGTCCGGGGACGCGGCGTCGAGGTGGCTGTCGGCGTGCACGGGGTGGGGCTGGAGGTCGGCGCGCTGGCCGCCGAGCAGGATGTCGAGGCGGCGGGGCGCGGCGCCTTCGAGGTCGTCCAGCAGCCAGAGTTCACCGGCCGAGGCGTAACAGACGCGGGTGCCGTCGGTGGTCGCGTGGCGGGCGTAGAAGCCTTCGGCCTCGGTGTGACGGCGCAGGTCCGAGCCGTCGGGGAGCGAGGAGTAGAGCGCGCCGACGCCCTCGTGGTCGGAGAGGAACGCCACGCGGTCACCGACCCACATCGGGGATTCGATGTTCCCGTCGAGGTCCTCGTGGAGTCGTACGAACTCCGCCGGGCCGTCGGCCGCGCCCTCTGCAGCGATCCACAGCTTGCCCGCGGTGCCGCCCCGGTAGCGCTTCCAGGCGGCGGCCTCGCGCCCCATGGTGGCCGAGAGCAGCAGGACCCGTCCGACGGGCCCGTACGCGAGGGAGCCGACCGGCCCGTACGGCAGGGTCCGCGCGGGCCCGCCGTCGACCGGTACGGCCCTGGCCCAGCTGCGCCGCAGCGACGCCTGCCCCTGGGTGCTGATGACGAGCACGTCGCCCTCGGGCGTCCAGCCGCGTACGGAGGTCCGTGCGTCACCCCAGTACGTGAGCCGCTCGGAGGGGCCGCCGTCGACCGGTGCGACGTGCACTTCGGGCACCCCGTCCCGGGTGGACGTCCAGGCGACGCGGGTTCCGTCGGGAGATATCCGCGGGTTGGTGACGGGTCGGTTGTCGGCGCTGACGCGCCAGGCTCGGCCGCCTTCCAGCGGCGCCAGCCAGACATCGTCCTCGGCGGTGAAGGCGATCAAATCGCCCTGGACATGGGGGTATCGGAGGTAGGCAGGCTGCGTCACATCGATCACCCTAGGCCGCGGGCGTGCTCCGCGGAACAGAGTTGGCCGGAGTCCACCGGGTGGTTCGGTGGCCGCCGCACTCATTTGCCCCGGGGCGAATCGGTCACCGTGACCGTCACCGTGACCGTCGGCCGTGCGGTGCCGGTGCCGCCGCCCAGGGGCGGATTCGCCGCGCCGGTCGACGGTGCGGCGGTGCAGTCGCCCAGCACATCTGCCCGGAAGACGACTTTGCCGCCGGCATTCGCGGTCAGGTCGCCCCGCACGCACCGCCCGTCGAGCTCCTGGGTCACGTTGCCGTTGATCGTGATGTCCTTGCCGTCCCGGGTCCTTCCGACGCAGTCGACGTCCGCGATCCGGCGCACGGAGGCGGCGGGCGACGCGCCCCCGGTCCGGCCCGCGACGGTGTCGGCCGTGCAGTTGAGCCACTGGACACCGACCCCGTTGCGCTCCAGGGCACTGGTGGCGGTCCGGTCTGTGGTCACGGCGATGGATGCGGAGTTCAGCCCGTCCACGGGCTCACAGGCCACCACACCGGCGGCCGCCGCGCCCGCGAGTGCGGACGCGGCCAGAAAGCGACGGGTCCTTCTCCGACCCCATGCCCTTGATGTCCCCATACGGGCAGCTTCCCACCGTTCCCCCACCCAACGGTAGACGGCTTGCGGCCACACCGGAGTTGGCGCCGGAGCGCGGGAGGGGGCTCACGACCAGCGGCCGGTGCGCCCCAGCAGCAGTGCCGTCGCCGCCGTGCCCGCCGTCGAGGTGCGCAGGACGGACGTTCCGAGCCGGCAGGTGCGGGCGCCCGCCCCGGCGAAGACCGCCAGTTCGTCCGGCGACACACCGCCCTCGGGGCCGACGACCAGCACGATCTCGCCCTGGGTGGGGAGTTGGACGGTGGCCAGCGGCTCGCTGTCGTGCTCCCGGTCCTCGTGCAGGACGGCAGCGAAGTCCGCCGTGGCCAGAAGCGCGGCAATCTGTTTGGTCGTCATCGCGTCCGCCACCTCGGGGAAGCGCACCCGGCGCGACTGCTTGCCGGCCTCCCGGGCGGTGTTGCGCCATTTCGCGAGGGACTTGAGGCCGCGATCGCCCTTCCACTGCGTGATGCAGCGGGAGGCCTGCCAGGGCACGATCGCGTCGACACCGGTCTCCGTCATCGTCTCGACGGCGACCTCGCCGCGGTCGCCCTTGGGCAGGGCCTGGACGACGGTGACACGGGGCGTGGGCCACGGCTCCTCGCGGACCGTCACCAGGTCCATGACCACGAGCCGGTCCTTGCCCTCGGCGGCCCTGACGACCCCTCGCGTCCACCGGCCGTGGCCATCCGTCAGCACGACGTCCTCACCGGCGCGCAGCCGCTTGACCGATACGGCGTGCCGTCCCTCGGATCCTTCCAGGACGAACTCGGGCCCGTCGGGGACCCGTTCGACGACGAAGACCGGTGCGGTCACTGCGTACTCCCTGTGTTCACGGCCGTCCGTGCGGCGTCCAGTTCCTCGACGAGCAGTTCGATCAGCCGGCCGGCGGGCAGCTCGCGGGCCAGCCGGTGCCCCTGGCCCGCCCACAGGGCCATGCCCTGGGCGTCGCCGGCCTTGGCCGCCGCCTTGCGCAGACCGGCGGTCAGATAGTGGACCTGCGGGTAGGCCGCGGGGGCGTACGGGCCGTGCTCGCGCATGAAGCGGTTGACCAGGCCGCGGGCCGGGCGGCCGGAGAAGGCCCGGGTCAGGTCGGTCCGTACGAACAGCGGGTTGGTCAGCGCCTGCTTGTGCAGCGGATTCGCACCGGACTCGGGGCAGACCAGGAACGCCGTGCCGAGCTGCGCCGCCTCCGCGCCCGCGGCAAGCACCGCCGTGATCTGGGAGCCGCGCATCAGCCCGCCGGCGGCGATGATCGGCACCTGTACGGTCTCGCGGACCTGGGCCACCAGGGAGAGGACTCCGATCCCGGTGCCGTCGGTCTGCGGGTCGTCGCGATGGGTGGACTGGTGGCCGCCCGCCTCTATGCCCTGGACGCAGACCGCGTCGGCGCCCGCCCACTGGGCGGCCTGGGCCTCCTCGGGCGTGGTGACCGTCACGACGGTGTACGTGCCGACCCCGGCGAACGCGTCGAGGGTGTCCCGGGTCGGGCAGCCGAAGGTGAACGAGACGGCCGGGACCGGGTCCTCCAGGAGGATCGCGAGTTTGGCGTCGTAGTTGTCGTCGCCGCCGGAGTCCGGGTCGCCGAGCGGCGTCTCGTACCAGGCGGCCTCACCGGCGAGTTGATGCCGGTACACCTCGACGGCGCTCGGATCGGCGAGTGCGGGCTGTGGCATGAAGAGATTGACGCCGAAGGGCCGGCCGGTCAGCCCGCGCAACTGCTTGATCTCGTGGTACATGCCGTCCGCCGTCTTGTACCCGGCGGCGAGGAAGCCGAGGCCGCCCGCTTCGGCGACGGCCGCGACGAGCTGCGGACAGGAGGCACCCCCTGCCATCGGGGCCGCCACGATCGGATACCGGCAGAGATCGGTCAACACGGATGACATGACCGCATCGTGTCACGTCCCACGCACCTCGGCGTGCTCAGCCCCGGGTCCTCTTTGTCCTTAAATCTGTCCTCGAACGCCGGACGGCTCGGCAAACGAGCCCGTCCGGCGTTCAGGAACAGCGTTCAGGGACGGTACGCAGGAACCGGTACGCAGGAAAGATGCACAGGAACGGTGGACGAATCCGTGTGCACGAACCTGTACGGGGACCGTCAGCGGCCGTTGAAGGCGTCCTTCAGACGGGAGAACAGCCCCTGCTGCCCGGGCTGGAACTGGCCGGTGGGCCGCTCCTCGCCGCGCAGCTTCGCGAGGTCCCGGAGCAGTCGCTCCTGTTCCGGGTCCAGCTTCGTCGGGGTCATGACCTCGACGTGCACGATCAGATCCCCGCGCCCGCCGCCCCGCAGATGCGTGATGCCGCGGCCGTGCAGCGGGACCGACTGGCCCGACTGCGTGCCGGGCCGGATGTCGACCTCCTCCAGGCCGTCGAGCGTCTCCAGCGGCACCTTGGTGCCTAGCGCGCCCGCCGTCATGGGGATGGTGACCGTGCAGTGCAGATCGTCGCCGCGGCGCTGGAACACCGAGTGCGGCAGCTCATGGATCTCCACGTACAGGTCGCCGGCCGGGCCGCCACCGGGGCCGACCTCGCCCTCGCCCGCGAGCTGGATGCGGGTGCCGTTGTCGACACCGGCGGGGATCTTCACGGTGAGCGTGCGCCGCGACCGGATACGGCCGTCGCCGGCGCACTCCGGGCACGGGGTCGGCACGACCGTACCGAAGCCCTGGCACTGCGGGCAGGGCCGCGAGGTCATGACCTGGCCCAGGAAGGACCGGGTGACCTGGGAAACCTCACCGCGGCCGCGGCACATGTCGCAGGTCTGGGCGGAGGTGCCGGGTGCGGCGCCCTCGCCACTGCAGGTCGTACAGACGACGGCCGTGTCGACCTGGATGTCCTTCGTGGTGCCGAACGCGGCCTCGGCGAGATCGATCTCCAGCCGGATCATCGCGTCCTGGCCGCGCCGGGTGCGCGAACGGGGCCCGCGCTGCGACGACGTACCGAAGAACGCGTCCATGATGTCGGAGAAGTTGCCGAAGCCACCCTGTCCGAATCCGCCCGCGCCACCGCCGCCGGAGGCGGACAGCGGATCGCCGCCCAGGTCGTAGACCTGCTTCTTCTGCGCGTCCGACAACACCTCGTAGGCGGCGTTGATCTCCTTGAACCGCTCCTGGGTCTTCGGATCGGGATTGACATCCGGATGCAGCTCGCGAGCGAGCCGCCGGAATGCCTTCTTGATCTCGTCCTGAGATGCGTCGCGGCGCACGCCGAGTACGGCGTAGTAGTCCGTGGCCACTTACGACTCCGCCAGGATCTGTCCGACGTAACGTGCCACTGCGCGTACCGCTCCCATCGTTCCGGGGTAGTCCATGCGGGTCGGTCCGACCACGCCGAGTTTGGCGACTGCCTCGTCGCCCGAACCGTAGCCGACCGCGACGACGGACGTGGAGTTGAGCCCCTCGTGGGCGTTCTCGTGCCCGATTCGTACGGTCATGCCTGAGTCCTTGGCCTCGCCGAGCAGCTTCAGCAGCACGACCTGCTCCTCCAGTGCTTCCAGCACCGGCCGGATCATCACAGGGAAGTCGTGCCCGAAGCGGGTGAGGTTGGAGGTGCCGCCGATCATCAGCCGCTCCTCCGTCTCCTCGACGAGGGTTTCGAGCAGGGTGGAGAGCACGGTGGAGACCGTTCCCCGGTCCTCGCTCTCGAATGATTCCGGCAGATCCTGCACCAGCTGCGGGACATCCGCAAAGCGGCGCCCGACGACCCGGCTGTTGAGCCGGGCCCGCAGGTCGGCGAGAGACGTCTCACCGAACGGGGCGGGGCAGTCGATCATGCGCTGTTCGACCCGGCCGGTGTCCGTGATCAGCACGAGCATCAGCCGGGCGGACGCCAGCGACAGCAGCTCCACATGCCGCACCGTGGACCGGGTCAGCGAGGGGTACTGCACGATGGCGACCTGCCGGGTCAGCTGCGCGAGCAGCCGTACGGTACGGCCCACGACGTCGTCGAGGTCGACCGCGCCGTCGAGGAAGTTGTGAATGGCACGGCGTTCCGGCGACGAGAGCGGCTTGACACCCGCGAGCTTGTCGACGAAGAGCCGGTAGCCCTTGTCCGTCGGGATGCGTCCCGCACTGGTGTGGGGCTGGGCGATGAATCCCTCGTCCTCCAGCACCGCCATGTCGTTGCGGACGGTGGCCGGGGAGACCCCCAGCTTGTGCCGCTCGGTGAGTGCTTTGGAACCCACGGGCTCCTCGGTGCCGACATAGTCCTGGACGATGGCGCGCAGCACTTCGAGTCTGCGTTCGCTGAGCATCGCGCACACCTCCAGCTGTGTTCCTCGGTGGTTCTCGGGCCGTTCCTGGTTCATTCCCAGGAATCCGCCTGGCACTCTGTCGTCGCGAGTGCCAGCAATCCCCCGGTCAGTGTACGGCGGCCGAGTGGGGGCCGAGCAAGGGCGACCGGCCACGCTACCTCGGGACCGCGCAGGTCGTTGCCGATAGCGTCGCGGTATGGATGCCTCTTGGGAAGAGTTCGGCTGGGAGCGACTCGGTCACGGAATGGGCCGGCGGCGCCTTCCCGGATGGGATGCGACCGTCGCACTGGTCCTCGGGACGGAGGGAGTTCTGCTCTACGACACCGGATCGACACTTCGCGAAGGCGCCGAAGTACGGGCTCAGGCGGAGGCCCTGCTCGGCCGCAAGGTGACGCATATCGCACTCAGCCACCCGCACTTCGACCATGTACTGGGCACCGCGGCGTTCTCCGGCGCCCAGGTGTACGGGGCGGTCGGCATGGCGGGCCTGCTGAAGTCCGGAACGGACGCCCTGTACGCCTCCGCGGTACGCCACGGGGTGTCCGAGCACGACGCGGCGGAGGCCACCGGTGTCGTGGTGGCGCCGCACCACGAGGTGTGCGGTGAGTGGACGCTCGATCTGGGGGGCGGCCGCCAGGTGCTGCTGGCGAACGTGGGCCCCGCCCACAGCGGCCACGACCTGGCCGCGCTCGTGCCCGGTTCCCCCGCGGTGGTGCTCTGCGGGGACCTGGTCGAGGAGTCCGGCGAACCGCAGGCGGGCCGGGACGCGGTCCCGTCGTGCTGGCCGGCCGCGCTGGACCGGCTGCTGGAACTCGGGGGCGAGGACGCGGTGTACGTGCCCGGGCACGGGGCGGTGGTGGACGCGGCGTTCGTCAGGGGGCAGCGTGACCGGCTGGCCGCCCTCTTCGGCGTGTCGTGACCGGTTCCCGTCCTATCGTCTTCCGATGCGCAGCTACCAACCGGACCTGACCCCGCCGTGGAAGAGGTCCGTCCCCGTTCCCGAGGTCCCCGCCGAGCCCGATCTGGTCGTGGAGGAGGTCTCCACCGGATTCTGCGGTGCGGTGATCCGCTGCGAGAAGATGGCCGAGGGGCCGACGGTGACCCTGGAGGACCGTTTCGGCAAGCACCGGGTGTTCCCGATGGAACCGCGCGGCTTCCTGCTGGAGGGCCGGGTGGTCACGCTCGTACGGCCGTCGGCCGCCGCGCCCGTACGCCCGGCGCGCACGGCCTCGGGCTCGGTCGCGGTCCCCGGGGCGCGCGCCCGGGTCGCGCGGGCTGGCCGGATCTATGTGGAGGGCCGCCACGACGCGGAGTTGGTCGAGCGGGTCTGGGGCGACGATCTGCGGATCGAGGGCGTGGTCGTCGAATACCTGGAAGGCATCGACGACCTCCCGGCCGTCGTGCGCGAATTCTCCCCCGGCCCGGATGCCAGGCTGGGCGTCCTGGTCGACCACCTGGTTCCCGGCTCCAAGGAGTCCCGGATCGCGGACCAGGTCTCGGACGCGAACGTGCTGGTGGTCGGCCACCCCTACATCGACGTGTGGGAGGCGGTGAAGCCGTCGTCCGTGGGGATCGCCGCCTGGCCGGTGATCCCGCGCGGCCAGGACTGGAAGACGGGCGTGTGCCGCGCGCTGGGCTGGGAGGAGAACACGGGCGCGGCCTGGCAGCGAATCCTGTCCACGGTGCGCTCGTACCGGGATCTGGAGCCGGCCCTGCTGGGCTCCGTGGAACACCTGATCGACTTCGTGACGGCGCCGGTGGAGAGCCCCTCCGGCGCTTGAGAGGAGCGGGGATCCGGGTGCACCCGGATCCCCGCCGTGCGCCGCCCGGCCGCCCTCATCAGTCGACCAGATCCCGCACCACCGCGTCCGCCAACAACCGCCCCCGCAGCGTGAGCACCGCCCGCCCCTCCCCGTACGGCGTCGGCTCCAGCAGTCCGTCCTCCACCGCCCGCCCCGCCGCGGCCAGCCCCGCCGGTGCCAGCAGTGACAACGGGCACCCGTCCACGAGCCGCAGCTCCAGCAGGATCCGCTCGACCCGCCGGTCCTCCGCGGAGAGGATCTCGCGTCCGGCCCCCGGCGACCGCCCCTCGGCCAGCGCCTGCGCGTACGCCCCCGGATGCTTCACGTTCCACCAGCGCACCCCGCCCACATGGCTGTGCGCCCCGGGACCGGCACCCCACCAGTCGGCGCCCCGCCAGTACAGCTCGTTGTGCAGGCACCGGCCCTCGGGCGTGCGGGACCAGTTCGACACCTCGTACCAGGAGAAGCCCGCGGCGGCCATCGCCTCGTCCGCGATCAGGTACCGGTCCGCGTGGGCGTCGTCATCGGTCATCGGGATCTCGCCGCGCCGGATCCGCCGCGCAAGCTGCGTGCCCTCCTCGACGATCAGCGCGTACGCCGACACGTGGTCCGGCCCCGCCCCGATCGCCGCGTCCAGCGAGGCGCGCCAGTCGTCGTCGGACTCCCCGGGCGTGCCGTAGATCAGATCGAGGTTGACGTGCTCGAAGCCCGCCTGCCGCGCCTCGGCGACACAGGCCTCGGGCCGGCCCGGCGTGTGCGTGCGGTCCAGGATCCTCAGCACGTGCTGCCGCGCGCTCTGCATCCCGAACGAGACCCGGTTGAAGCCGCCCTCGCGCAGCTCGGCCAGATAAGCCGGATCGACGGATTCCGGGTTGGCCTCGGTGGTGATCTCGGCATCGTCCGCGAGCCCGAACTCGTCCCGGATCGCGCCCAGCATCCGGACCAGGTCCCCGGCGGCCAGCAGGGTCGGCGTGCCGCCGCCGACGAAGACCGTACGGACCCGACGCGGATCGTCGCCGAGGACCTTGCGGGCCTGGCGGACCTCGCCGATCAGGTGGGCGGCGTAGTTGTCCCGGGAGGCCAGCGCACCGCCGGAACCGCGCAGCTCGGTGGCGGTGTAGGTGTTGAAGTCGCAGTAGCCGCAGCGGGTCGCGCAGTAGGGCACATGCAGGTAGAAGCCGAGCGGCCGGTCGGCGGCGCCTTCCAGGGCATGGCGGGGCAGCGCCCCGTCGTCGGGTACGGGTTCACCATCGGGCAGTACGGAAGGCATACCGCCCATTGTCGCTCGCCGCCGAGGAACCCCGGGCCACGTCCGTGATCACGGAAGCCGCCCGGGCCCGGACGCATGGCTTCAGCCCGCCTGCAGCACCAGCAGCGCCAGATCGTCATCGGGCGGCCGCTCGGCGAATTCGTGCACGGCCCGCTTGATGCGGTCCGCGATCCCGTCCGCTGACAGCCCGGCGCAGTCGGCCAGCGCCCGGGCCAGACCGTCCCCGTCGTCGAACATCAGCGCCCCGGAGCGCCGCTCCGTCACGCCGTCCGTGACGCACAGCAGGCTGTCGCCCGGTGCCAGGTCGAAGCTCTGGCTCTCGTACGCGACGTCGTCGAAGATCCCGAGCAGCATCTGCGGCTCGGCGGCCGGGCGCACCTCGCCGTCGGGCCGCAGCAGCAGCGGCAGCGGGTGGCCGGCACTGGCCACGGTGCAGCGCACGCCGCCGTCGGGCAGCGGCACCAGTTCCCCGTACAGCAGGGAGAGGAAGCGTGACTGCCCGGTGTCCGCCGTCTGCTGCCCGCCCGCCGCGGCCACCATGAGAGCGGCCGCCTCGGCGGCCTCCATCGCATCGTCGAGGAGCAGCCGGTTGAGCCGGTCCAGCACCTCGCCGACGCCGAAACCCTCACGCGCCAGCAGCCGCAGCCAGGGCCGGGCCAGGCCGGTGACGACGGCGGCTTCGGGGCCGCTGCCCTGGACGTCGCCGAGGACGAAGCACCAGCGGTCGCCGGGGCACGGGAAGATGTCGTAGAAGTCTCCGCCGACGACCCCGTCGTCGCTGGGTTCGTACACCAGTGAGCTGGTGACGCCGGGTATGTCGGCGACCTTGCTGGGCAGCAGGGCGCGTTGCAGGATGCGGCTGATGGTGGCCTGCCGGGTGTAGGCGCGGGCGGCACCGACGGCGAGGCCGACACGGCGTACGAAGTCCTCGATCAGGGCGGTCACTTCGTCGGGGACGCGTGCCGTTCCCTCGCGGCCGAGGAGCACGGCGCCGAGTGTCCGGCCGCCCGAGGTGATCCGGTAGGCGAGAGCGGACTCGGGGCGCTCGTCGGCCTTCTCGCCGTCCTCCTCTCCCTCGGGCCAGGGCAGCGAGACGGGCCCGGTGCCCACCCGCTCGGGCAGCCGGATCGGGTCCTGCTCCAGCAGCGTGCGCAGCCGGCCGGTCTCGGCCTCGTCGCGGTGCCAGACGCTGGCGAGCCGGGGCACTGCCGCGGGACCGCCGTTCTCGGGTTCCAGCCAGATCGCGCACCAGTCGGCGAGTCTGGGCACCAGTAACTGACCGGCGAGCGCCGCCACGATGTCCTCGTCGAGCTGGCCGGCGAGCAGGTCCGAGGCCTCGGCGAGGAACGAGAGCGCGCCGCGGCCCGCCCAGTCCGCGCCGTCGCGCAGGGCCCGCCGGGCACTGGGGGCGAGCAGTTCGGCGGCGCGCAGCCCCTGCGCGAATCCGGGCTCGCCGGACGGTTCGGGGAACGGGTTCCAGTCGTCGACGGGGAGCCGGGCCCAGACGGTCTTGAGGCCGGTGCGGTAGGTGATGCCCCAACGCTCGGCGAGGGTGCCGACGAGCTGGAGTCCGCGACCGTACTCGGCGGGATCGGCGGAGCCGGTGGTGACCCCGCTCTCCGCCGCGTCGTCCGGGCCGCCGTCCTCCGAACGTTCGCTGCGCACGGCACGGGCCGGGTGGTGGTCGGAGACCTCCAGCACCAGGGCCGCGGCCTCGTCCTCGGTGGCCTCCTCCAGCCGGCACAGCAGCTCGACATTGGTCCCGGCGTGCACGACCGCGTTGGTGACCAGCTCGCTGACGACGACCGCCGCGTCGTCGGCCAGCCGCTCGCTGAAGCCCACGGCCGCCGGCAGTCCGAGCCCGCTCCATTCGCTGAGCGCCGCCTGGACGAACCGGCGGCCGGCGGAGGGTGCGAGCAGGTTTCCGGGCAGGGACGTACGTGCGACGGGCCGTGCGTCCGCATGGCCGACGGTGTTGCCGGGACGTTGAACGATGTCCCGCTGCAAGGGAATGGGCCCCACGGTGCAGCTCCTGACCTGTTCTCGCTCTGTCTGTTCTCGTTCTGTCTGTCTGTTCTCACTGGGCGCCACTGACGACACCGACAGAGTGACAGATTGACCATGCCCATAAGCGACGAGTTGCCGAAGTGAGCGGAGAAAGTGAGCGGAGCGGGACAGGGGCGGCCGCACCGTGCGGCCGCCGCCCGAGGATCTGTGTTATGCCTCGCGGGTCCCCGCGTACATGTCGTCGATGAGGCCCTTGTACTCGCGCTCGACGACCGGCCGCTTCAGTTTGAGACTGGGCGTCAGCTCGCCGTGCTCGATGTCGAGATCGCGGGGCAGCAGCCGGAACTTCTTGACGGTCTGCCAGCGCTGCAGCCCCTCGTTGAGCCGCCTCACATAGCCCTCGATGAGCGCGACGGTCTGCGGGGAGGCCACCACCTCGGCGTACGGCTTCCCGCCCAGACCGTTCTCGGCGGCCCAGCCGAGGATGGTCGGCTCGTCGAGTGCGATCAGGGCGGTGCAGAAGTTACGGTCCGCGCCGTGCACCAGGATGTTGGAGACGAACGGGCAGACCGCCTTGAACTGTCCTTCGACCTCCGCCGGGGCGATGTACTTGCCGCCGGACGTCTTGATGAGGTCCTTCTTGCGGTCGGTGATCCGGAGGTAGCCGTCCACGGACAGCTCTCCGATGTCACCGGTGTGGAACCAGCCGTCCGCCTCCAGCACCTCGGCGGTCTTCTCCGGCAGCCCCTGGTAGCCCTCCATCAGGCCGGGGCCGCGCAGCAGGATCTCACCGTCGTCGGCGATCCGTACCTCGGTACCGGGGAGGGGCTTGCCGACGGTGCCGGTGCGGTAGGCCTCGCCCGGGTTGACGAAGGAGGCGGCGCTGGACTCGGTGAGGCCGTAACCCTCCAGGATGTGGATCCCGGCGCCCGCGAAGAAGTAGCCGATGTCGGGGGCGAGTGCCGCGGAGCCGGAGATACAGGCACGCAGCCGGCCGCCGAAGGCCTCCCGGATCTTGGCGAAGACGAGGGTGTCGGCGACCTTGTGCTTGGCACCGAGTGCGAACGGGACGGAGGCCGTGCCGGTGTGCCGGAAGTTGTCCTGCGAGACCGTCGCGTACTCGCGGGCGACCCCGGCCGCCCACTGGAAGATCTTGTACTTGGCCCCGCCACCGGCCCGCGCCTTGGCGGCGACACCGTTGTAGACCTTCTCGAAGATACGGGGGACGGCGGCCATGTACGTCGGCTGGACCACCGGCAGATTCTCGATGATCTTGTCGACCCGGCCGTCGACGGCGGTGACGTGACCGACCTCGATCTGGCCGGAGGTGAGGACCTTGCCGAAGACGTGCGCGAGCGGCAGCCAGAGGTACTGGACGTCCTCCTTGCCGATCATGCCGGTCGCCACGGTGGCCTTGGCCATGTAGGACCAGTTGTCGTGCGGCAGGCGCACGCCCTTGGGACGGCCCGTGGTGCCCGAGGTGTAGATCAGCGTGGCGAGCTGGTCGGCCGTGATGGCGGCGACCCGCTCCTTGACCGCGTCGGGGTGCTTCGCCAGGTACTCGGCGCCGCGGGCCTCCAGGTCGGCGAGGGTGAGCACCCAGCCCTCGGGGTCGCCCTCGGCGGGCCCGGCGTCCTCGGGGTCGATGACGACGGCGTGGGCGAGGTTCGGCAGCTCGGCGCGGCGCTCGCGGGCCTTGGCCAGCTGGACGGCGTCCTCGGCGATCAGCACCCGGCTCTCGGAGTCGGAGAGGATGAACGCCGACTCCTCGGCGTTGGTCGACGGGTAGATCGTGGTGGTGGCGGCGCCCGCGCACATCACACCGAGGTCGACGAGGATCCATTCCACCCGGGTGCTGGCGGCGAGCGCGATCCGCTCCTCCGGCTGAACGCCCAGACCGATCAGCCCTGCCGCGATGGCGTACACGCGCTCGGCGGCCTGCGCCCAGCTCAGCGACTTCCACTCATCGGGCCCCTCGCCGGCGGCCGAAGGGACGGGGTAGCGGTAGGCCTCCCCGTCCGGGGTGGCCGCCACGCGGTCGACGAAGAGGTTCGCCACGGAGGGCGGTCGGTTATCGATCAAGGTCTGTGTGTCGCTCACGACATCCTCCGGGCCTGCGGCAGTGCTTCACGACCGGCTGCTTGTTCCTGTTGGCTGCTGCTTGTTCCTGTGCGTGTCCTGCGTACGTCTGCGTTTCTGTCCTGCGCTACCTGGCCTGTGGTTGTGGCCTGCGGTGCTCGATCCCGCTTGCTTAACTGGCGAGTAACTACGAAGCCGTGATCAGGGTAGAGCGCGCGCGTCCGCCGCGTAAGAGGCAACGAGCCGCCGCTTCATAACAAACGGGCCCCTGTGTCGCAGTGCGCTGCGACACAGGGGCCCGTTGGGCTGCCACCTGGTAGGGGCGGGCCGGAGCCGGGTTGCAGGTCCGATCCGATCCGGCGCCGGAGCCGGGGTGCGGGCCGGAACCGGGAGCCGGTCCTCGGTCTCGCGGCGGGGCTACTTCTTGCCCTTGCCGTCCCCGCCCGACTCGTCCGTCGACAGCACGGCGATGAAGGCCTCCTGCGGCACCTCCACATTGCCGACCATCTTCATCCGCTTCTTGCCTTCCTTCTGCTTCTCCAGCAGCTTCCGCTTACGGGAGATGTCACCGCCGTAGCACTTGGCGAGGACGTCCTTGCGGATGGCGCGGACCGTCTCACGGGCGATGACCCGGGAGCCGATGGCGGCCTGGATCGGCACCTCGAAGTTCTGCCGCGGGATCAGCTCGCGCAGCTTGGCGACGAGCCGCACGCCATACGCGTACGCCTTGTCCTTGTGCGTGACGGCGGAGAACGCGTCGACCTTGTCGCCGTGCAGCAGGATGTCGACCTTGACGAGCTGGGCGGACTGCTCGCCGGTGGGCTCGTAGTCGAGGGAGGCATAGCCCCGGGTCTTGGACTTCAGCTGGTCGAAGAAGTCGAAGACGATCTCGGCGAGCGGCAGGGTGTAGCGGATCTCGACCCGGTCCTCGGAGAGGTAGTCCATGCCGAGGAGGGTGCCGCGCCGGTTCTGGCAGAGCTCCATGATCGCGCCGATGAACTCGCTGGGGGCCAGGACCGTGGCGCGCACGACGGGCTCGTGCACCTTGTCGATCTTGCCCTCGGGGAATTCGCTCGGATTGGTGACGGTGTGCTCGGTGCCGTCCTCCATCTCGACGCGGTAGACCACGTTGGGGGCGGTGGCGATGAGTTCGAGACCGAATTCGCGTTCCAGCCGCTCGCGGATCACATCGAGGTGGAGCAGGCCGAGGAAGCCGACGCGGAAGCCGAAGCCGAGCGCGGCGGAGGTCTCCGGCTCGTACACCAGGGCGGCGTCGTTGAGCTGGAGCTTGTCGAGCGCCTCGCGCAGGTCCGGGTAGTCCGAGCCGTCCAGCGGGTACAGGCCCGAGAACACCATCGGCTTCGGGTCCTTGTAGCCGCCCAGCGCCTCGGTCGCGCCCTTGTTCAGGGAGGTGATGGTGTCACCGACCTTGGACTGCCGGACGTCCTTCACGCCGGTGATGATGTAGCCCACCTCGCCCACGCCGAGGCCGTCGGCCGGGGTCATCTCCGGGGAGGAGACCCCGATCTCCAGCAGCTCGTGGGTGGCGCCGGTGGACATCATCCTGATGCGCTCGCGCTTGTTGAGCTGGCCGTCGACGACACGGACGTACGTGACGACACCGCGGTACGAGTCGTAGACCGAGTCGAAGATCATCGCGCGGGCGGGGGCGTCGGCCTTGCCGACCGGGGCCGGGACGTCCTTGACCACGCGGTCGAGCAGCGCTTCCACACCGAGGCCGGTCTTCGCCGAGACCTTGAGCACGTCCTCCGGCTGGCAGCCGATGAGGTTGGCCAGTTCCTCGGAGAACTTCTCCGGCTGCGCGGCCGGCAGGTCGATCTTGTTGAGGACCGGGACGATGGTGAGGTCGTTCTCCATCGCCAGGTAGAGGTTGGCCAGCGTCTGGGCCTCGATGCCCTGCGCGGCGTCGACGAGCAGGATCGTGCCCTCGCAGGCGGCGAGCGAACGGGAGACCTCATAGGTGAAGTCCACGTGGCCCGGAGTGTCGATCATGTTGAGGACATGGGTGCGGCCCTGGTCCTCACCCGTTTCGGGCGCCCAGGGCAGACGTACCGCCTGGGACTTGATGGTGATACCGCGCTCGCGCTCGATGTCCATCCGGTCGAGGTACTGAGCGCGCATCTGCCGCTGGTCGACCACGCCCGTCAGCTGAAGCATCCGGTCGGCAAGGGTCGACTTGCCGTGGTCGATGTGCGCGATGATGCAGAAGTTGCGGATCAGCGCCGGGTCGGTACGGCTCGGCTCGGGCACGTGGGTAGGAGTCGCGGGCACGCAGGGTCCTGATTCTTGAGACGCCGAACGCCGTGTCTCGGGTCGATGTCGGTTCGGTCGGATCGATACGTAGCCTCCATCGTCCCATGGTTGTGGGGCGGAGACCGGTTTGGGCCGGTCGGAGCGGGACTGGTACCGTTGACAGCTGTGCCTCGCGACCCTCTCGGGCCGTGCGGCGCACATCGGAGATCCAACGAACCTGAAAAGGCTCTTTCGTGGCGAACATCAAGTCCCAGATCAAGCGGAACAAGACGAACGAGAAGGCGCGCCTGCGCAACAAGGCCGTCAAGTCCTCGCTCAAGACCGCTATCCGCAAGGCCCGTGAGGCTGCCGCCGCCGGTGACGTCGAGAAGGCCACCACGGCCGCTCGCGACGCCTCCCGCGCGCTCGACAAGGCCGTCTCGAAGGGTGTCATCCACAAGAACGCCGCCGCCAACAAGAAGTCGGCGCTGGCCTCCAAGGTTGCCTCCCTCCAGGGCTGAGCATTCTGAGTAACCGCCGGAACGGACCAGCGGGCCCTCTCTCCCGCCCCTGACCGGCCCCCGCGCCGCACACCGAACCTGCGTTCGCCACGCGGGTGCGGCGCACCGAGTGTGATCCGAAGGCCCTGGCCGCCGCTCTCCCCAGAGCGAGGCCGGGGCCTTCGGCTTACTCCCTCTGCTCAGCCCGCCCGGCACGCGTCATGTTTTTTGCGGTCCGGCTACCGCTCTCCTTCTGCTTCTCGCGGTCCGGCCACCCCGGCTTTCCTACCGTCCGGACCGCGCTGCCCGCGCCACCGCGACCACGGCCTTCTCCAACGCATACTCCGGATCGTCGCCACCGCCCTTGACCCCCGCGTCCGCATCCGCGACCGCTCGCAGCGCCACCGCCACGCCGTCCGGTGTCCACCCACGCATCTGCTGCCGCACGCGGTCGATCTTCCACGGGGGCATGCCCAGCTCACGGGCGAGGTCCGCGGGGCGCCCTCCGCGGGCCGAGGACAGCTTGCCGATCGCCCGTACACCCTGCGCCAGCGCGCTGGTGATCAGCACGGGCGCCACCCCGGTCGACAGCGACCAGCGCAACGCCTCCAGCGCCTCCGCCGCCCGCCCCTCCACGGCGCGATCGGCGACCGTGAAACTCGATGCCTCCGCGCGGCCCGTGTAGTAACGGGCGACGACCGCCTCGTCGACCGTGCCCTCGACATCCGCGACGAGCTGCGAGACCGCGCTCGCCAGCTCCCGCAGATCGCTGCCGATGGAATCGACCAGCGCCTGACACGCCTCCGGAGTCGCCGAGCGCCCAAGCGCCCGGAACTCCGACCGTACGAACGAGAGCCGCTCGGCCGGCTTGGTCGTCTTCGGACACGCGACCTCCCGCGCCCCGGCCTTGCGCGCCGCGTCCAGCAGCCCCTTGCCCTTGGCGCCGCCCGCGTGCAGCAGAACGAGGGTGATCTCCTCGACCGGATCACCGAGGTATGCCTTGACGTCCCTGATCGTGTCGGCGGAGAGGTCCTGCGCATTGCGCACGATCACCACCTTGCGCTCGGCGAAGAGCGACGGGCTCGTCAGCTCGGCAAGGGTGCCGGGCTGGAGCTGGTCGGAGGTGAGGTCGCGGACGTCCGTGTCGGGGTCGGAGGCGCGGGCCGCAGCCACCACGTTTTGCACGGCGCGGTCGAGGAGCAGGTCCTCCTGTCCCACGGCGAGCGTGAGGGGGGCGAGCGGATCGTCGGTGGAATTCCTTCTGGTGGCCATCGCCGTCCAGCATCCCACGCGCCACTGACAGTCGCCGGACTCCCCACCCGGACCGGGCGCCCGACGCCACCGGCTCGGCAGGGCGGGGCGAAACGGACCGCTCGGTGCACCCGGTACGGGAGAATGAGCAGGTGAGCGATGTGAGAC
Organism: Streptomyces sp. NPDC111516; assembly: GCF_055635345.1. Taxonomy (NCBI): domain Bacteria; kingdom Bacillati; phylum Actinomycetota; class Actinomycetes; order Kitasatosporales; family Streptomycetaceae; genus Streptomyces; species Streptomyces sp. NPDC111516. The sequence goes on from NZ_JBVKBV010000001.1 coordinate 846,266, forward strand.
ATGTGCTGGTACTGCCCGACCGCGATGCGGCGGAGGAGGTGGCCGGAGAGCTCGGCGACCGCTTCGGGGTCACCGAGGAACCCCAGCTCGTACGCGACGCACTGGCCGGCGAGGACGATGCCGAGGACGCCCAGTGGCTGGTGATCGTGGAGGACCCGTCGGGGCGGCTGGACTCCTCGGTGCTCGACGCGTTCGCCTCGGAGTACGAGGGTTGGCTCGAAGCGCCCTAGAGGGGCACCCGGCTCAGCTCTTGGGGACGATCTGGATGTCCATGTCGATGGCGATGCTGGAGCCGACGGCCGCGATGCCGCGGGCGAGCATGGTCTGCCAGGTGAGGGTGAAGTCCTCGCGGTGCAGTTCCGTGGTGGCCCGGCAGGCGGCGCGGGTCTCGCCCTCCAAGCCGCTGCCCAGGCCGAGGTACTGGGTGTCCAGCGTGACCGTGCGGCTGACGCCGTGCAATGTGAGCGCGCCGGTCACGCCCCAGCGGGTGCCGCCGCGGTGGACGAAGCGGTCACTGTAGAACTCCAGCGTCGGGTAGCGGCCCACGTCGAGGAAGTCGCTGGAGCGCAGATGGTCGTCGCGCATCTGGACGTTCGTGTCGATCGACGCGGCATCGATGATCACGTGCATCGCCGAGTTCTCCATGTGGTCGGCGATCCGGACAGCACCCGCGAATGTGTTGAACCGGCCATGGATGCGCGCCATGCCGATGTGCCGGGCCGTGAAGCCGATCTGCGAGTGCATGGGCTCCACCTCCCACTCCCCGGGGGCGGGCAGTTGCGGGGGCGCGGCCAGTTGCAGCGTCACATCACCGAGGCTCGCGTGGCCGCCCTCTACGACCGTGGCCGCGCCGTGGAACGGGGTGAAGCCCTCAGCCGTGACGGCCAGTCGGTATTCACCGGCCGGGACGGTGGCGAGGACGCTGCCGTACGGGTCCGTCTCACCGCCGACGACCTTGCGGCCCGCGCTGTCCGTGACGACGAACTCGGCCTGCGGCACGATCTCGTTGACGGGGTCGAGCACCCGGCAACTGAGCACTCCCGCGGTGTGTGGCACCTCGAGGCCGGCGAGGGCGTTGCCGCGCACGGTTTCCGTCGCTCTCTTGCTTCCCAGCCAACGGCCGAACATCTTCTACCTACCCCCGGGGGCGATTCACCTTGGGCCCTGGCGGCTGGACGTCCTCGTCGGAGCAGCGGCCCACCGACGAGCACCCATTCGATCACCGATGTGCCGTTCGAGGCAAACAGAGCAGCTCGCAGGGGCTTGGGTAGAGGTGTTACCGATGGTCCGAATTGGCCACTCCGCTTGTGCGCCCCGCCAGGCGGAAGCTGCGCGCGGAAGCCGCCGGGCGAGGGCGCCCGGCCGGCGAGGCTCGGGCTCATGAGCTGCTCACCGCGCTCAGCCCCGTCCCGGCACCCGTCACGGCGATCGCGCCGTCCGTGTCCGTGCGCAGCACCACCGTGCCGCCGGCTCGGAGCGCGTCGACGGTGCGCGGGGCCGGGTGACCGTACGGGTTGTCTTTGCCCACGCTCACCAGGGCGAGTCTCGGTCGCACGCTGTGCAGCAGAGCGGGGTCCTGATGGGCGGAGCCGTGATGAGCGACCTTGAGGACGTCCACCGGCGGCAGCGCGGGATACCTGCGCAACAGCCCTTGCTGGGCCGGAGGTTCGAGGTCGCCCAGGAGCAGCAGGGTCAGCCCGCCGGTCCGGACGTAGAGGGTGACGCTGGCATCGTTCGGCTCCTGCGGCACGGGGCCCGAGACGGCTCCCCGGAGCACTGGTGCGCCGCCCGCCCCCGTGCCGCCCGTCGGCCACAGGACTCGCCAGTCGAGGTGCCCGATCCGACGGCGTTCACCGGGGACCGCCCGCATCAGAGGGACGCCCGTCGCGGCGGCCGTTCTCCGTACGAACGCGACCTGGTCCGGAGGTTCGTCCAGGTTCGTCGTCTGGATCGCCCCGACCGCTCTGCCCCGCAGCACACCGGGCAACCCCCGCACATGGTCCGCGTGGAAATGTGTGAGGACCAGAAGCGGCACCTCGGTAATGCCCAGGTCGCGCAGACACCGGTCGACGAGCCGCGGGTCGGGGCCGACGTCGACGACCACGCCCCTGCCCTCCCCCGCGGCCAGCACCAGGGAGTCGCCCTGACCGACGTCGCACATCACGAACGCCCAGTCGGGCGGCGGCCATCCGGTCAGCACACGGGTCAGCGGAACCGGGCGCAGCACCGCGACGATCAGCAGCAGTGCGGCGGCCGAGCAGACCCAGGGATGACGCACGATACGACGGGCTGACAGCACCACCACTGCCGTCAGCACGGCGAGCAGCAGCGCCCCTTTCCCACCGTCGGGCCAGTCGATCTCCGCCCCGGGCAGCGCCGCCCCGGTGCGGGCCACCGAAGCGATCCACCCGGCCGGCCACCCCGCGATCCGGGCGAGCAGCTCCGCCACCGGTATGGCCACCGGCGCCAGGGCGAGCGCGGCGAATCCGAGGACCGTGGCCGGCGCCACCGCGAACTCGGCCAGCAGATTGCACGGGATCGCCACCAGACTGACCCGGGAGGCGAGCAGCACGACAACCGGCGCACACACGGCCTGCGCCGCGGCGGCCGCGGCCAGCGCCTCGGCGAGCCGGGACGGAACCCGGCGCCGTTGCAGCGCTTCGCTCCACTTCGGGGCGACGGTGAGCAGGGCACCGGTGGCCAGCACGGAGAGGACGAAGCCGTAACTGCGTGCCATCCACGGGTCGTACAGAACCAGCAGAAGGACCGCGGCAGCCAGCGCGGGGATCAGTGCTCTGCGGCGCCCTGTGCCGATGGCGAGCAGGGTGATCAGCCCGCAGGCCGCGGACCGCAGCACGCTCGGCTCGGGCCGGCAGACGATGACGAAGGCGAGCGTGAGCCCGCCGCCGAGCAAGGCCGTCATCCGCAGCGAAATTCCCAACCGGGGCGCCAGACCGCGGCGTTCGACGCGCACTGCCATGCCCGGCGGCCCGATCAGGAGAACGAGCAGGATCGCCAGGTTGGCACCGGAGACCGCCATCAGGTGGGTGAGGTCGGCCGCCTGGAAGGCATCGTGCAGTTCCGGAGTGACCCGTGAGGTGTCACCGACCACCAGGCCGGGCAGAAGCGCCCGCGCATCGGGATCGAGTCGCTCGGTCGCCTGCCGCAGACCACCACGCAGAACACCCGCCAGGCGCTGGACCGAGGAAGGGGGCCCGGTGACGTGCGGCGGGCCCTTGCCCTCCGGCCGGAGTACGGCGGCGTTGCGCTCCCCTTCATGCAGCGGTGGCGCCAGTCGGCCCGCGACGTGCAGCCGTGTGGAGGGGAGCAACTCCTGCCACCGGGCCATCGATCCGCCGGGCGAGACGATCAGCAGCACCGGCGTACGCAGCCGGGTGACCGCACCGTCGCGCCCGGTCAGCCGTGTGATCTCGGCATCCACGAGGAGGGAGGCGGGCGTGCTGTGATCGCCGCGCACCCGGGGCACGGTCTGCCGGGCGTCGGACGTCACCGTCACCTCCGCGTCGACTCTCGCGAACCGCTGGGCCAGCTCGCGGACCGGCCCCTGCCGTACGTCCGCGCTGTGCCATCCGGCCGACGCAGCCCCGGCCGCCGCGCAGAGCAGCGCCGCAGCGGTTGCAGTTGCGGTGGCGTGCGGCCGCCGCCGGTTGCGTACCGCACTCCCGTCATCTGCCGCCCCTCCCCCGGTACCGGCCGACAGCCCTTGCATCGCACGGGTCGCCGACACTCCGGACATCGCCAGGAGCACCATGGCCGCGCCGACGCAGAGCATCACGCCCGCCGTGGTCCACCGCCCGGGCGCGCCGAGCGCGAGCGCCGCTCCGGCCCAGGCCGCCAAGGCCGGCGGGACCAGCCGAAGGTCGAGTGGGCCTTCCTGCCGCGGGTCGGAGACACCCAGCCGCCGGCCCGAGGCCGCATGGACGTCCGGGTGGCTCATGGCACCACCAGAGGTTGGAGGTCGGCGAACCGGCGATCGCCGATCCCGTTGACTTCTCGGAGTTCGTCGACGGAACGGAAACCGCCGTGCTGGGTGCGGTAGTCGACGATGTGCTGGGCGAGAACCGGACCGACACCGGGCAGGGAGTCGAGTTGTTCGACGGTCGCCTGATTGAGGCTGACCGGTCCTGTTGTGGCGCCGCCGCTGCCGGTGCCGCCCGTGGCGGCTCCTCCCGTCCCGCCCATGACCGGAGGAGCCGGTGGGGCGCCCACCACGATCTGCTCCCCGTCCATCAGCACCCGCGCCCGGTTGAGCCCGGCGAGGTCGACACCGGGCCGGGCTCCGCCCGCGGCCCGGATCGCGTCGGCAACCCGTGCGCCGGACGGCAGTTGATGGATCCCCGGCAGTCGCACCTTCCCGCTCACATCGACGACGATGTGCCCGCCCGGCCCTGTCGTGGGTGGCGGCCCCGGTAACGGCTCGGGCACTGCCGCCACCCCGGGCGTCGGCTCCGATGTGCCGGCGTGCGCAGCTTCGTCGACCGGATCAGGAGCTCGTACGGAGTGGGGGCGCCCGGACCAGAAATGCACTACGGCGAAGACCGCGGTCGCGATCAGGACAACGGCCAGCGCGGCAAGGGTCCTTGGCTCCAAACCGCATCTGAGCCGAAGCCACACCGGAATCCGCTCCCGCAGCGCGGGTACCGCCCTCGCCCGCAGCCCCGGAGCCGGCGCGGAAGCCGGTGTCGAGGCCGACTCGGAAACCGGTGTCGACGCCGGCGCAGAAGCCGTAGCCGTGGTCGCAGCTCTACCAGGAGCGAGACTTGGTGTCGGGCTCGGAGCAGGAGCAGGAGCGAACGCCGAAGCTGGATTCGAGACCGGAGCCGCGGCCGAAGCGGGCGCCGGAGCCGCTGCCACCCCGAGCGCGGGCCGCGCGACCCGTCCGCCGTGCGCCCCTCCCATGAGGGCGTCCGCCCGCCGCCGCGAAGCCGCCGCCACGCCGTCCGCGCGCCCACGCGAGGACCGTCGTCCGGGTCCGAGGCCGGGACCGCTACGGGCGCGGCCGGGGCCGCTGCCGCTTCCGCTGGTTGCACGATGTGATCGGGGAGCCATGCCTCACGACGGTAGGCACATCCGCCCGAACCCGCTGGGCGGACCGGATTTCGGTGGACAACCGAGCAGTTGTGGATATCTCGGCCACCCGGAGGAGTGAGATCCGAGGACCGGTATCCAAGAAGCGGGGTCGCGAACCGGCTTCAGCGCGGCGAGACCACGGCCCCGAGCAGTCCGGGCCCGGTGTGCGCGCCGATCACCGCGCCCACCTCGCTGACATGCAGATCGACCAGGCCCGGCACTCGCTCGCGCAAGCGCTCGGCGAGCCGCTCGGCCCGCTCGGGTGCCGCCAGGTGATGCACGGCAATGTCCACCCGGTCGCTGCCCGAGCGCTCCGCGACGATCTCCTCCAGGCGCGCGATGGCCTTCGAGGCCGTCCGCACCTTCTCCAGCAGTTCGATACGGCCGCCGTCCAGTTGGAGCAGCGGCTTCACGGCGAGCGCCGATCCCAGCAGTGCCTGTGCGGCACCGATACGACCACCGCGGCGCAGATAGTCCAGCGTATCGACGTAGAAGTACGCGGAGGTGCCCGCGGCCCGCTTCTCCGCGGCTGCGACGGCCTCGTCCAGGCTCCCGCCCGCCTCCGCCGTCTCCGCCGCCGCCAGGGCGCAGAAACCCAGGGCCATGGCGACCATCCCGGTGTCCACCACCCGCACCGGAACCGATGCGTCCTTCGCCGCGAGCAGGGCGGCATCGTAGGTGCCCGAGATCTCGGCCGAGAGGTGCAGCGAGACGATGCCGCCGGCTCCGGCCTCGGCCGCCGCCCGGTACGCGGCGGCGAAGACCTCCGGGCTGGGCCGGGAAGTCGTCACGGGGCGACGCTTCTGGAGCGCCAGTGCGAGGGAGCGGGCCGAGATCTCGGTGCCGTCCTCCAGCGCCTGATCACCGAGGACGACGGTCAGCGGCACCGCGGTGATGCCGTGCCGCTCCATCGCCTCGGGCGGCAGGTAGGCCGTGGAATCGGTGACGATCGCGACATGGCGGGACATGAGCGGGAGGTTACCTGGCGAGTCCTCGGCTCGGCAGTCCGACCCCGACCCAGTGATCGCTCCGGACCGCTTCGGACCGCATCAGGTCACCGCCGGTCGTCGAACGTCTCAGTTCGTCGTTTCGGGCCGAGCTGCCTTCTGCCACGGGTACTCGGTCCGTGGTTGCGGGTCCGGAGCCGTGATCGCCTGCGCCGTAGCGTCGGCCGGCCCTCGTTCCTGCCCCGGCCGGCTCGTCCGGCCTTGTCCCGTCCCCCACCCCCGCCCCTGATCGCGGCTGCCGCCCCGCGGCCGGCCCTGGCCGTGGACCGGTTCGTCCGGCTCCACCGTCCAGTGCCGCAGCGCCCCGGCCTCCACATCGATCTGCGCGTTCAGCGCGTCCAGATCGTCCTCGGCGAACTGTCGGGCCCGGTCGCGCGCGGCCCATCGCAGCGAGTCCGCGGAGTGTGTGATCCGTTCCGTACGCTGCTTCAGGCCCGGCAGCAGCGACGCGACCGTCGCCCGGTCGGGCTCGCGCTCCAGTCTCTTCAGGTCGTCGTCCAGCTCCCGCCCGTGCGCACTCAGCCGCTGGAAGAGGCCCAGTGACTCCGAGAGCGAGGCATCCTCGGCGACTCCCGTCTGCAATGCCTCCTGCGTGGCCCGCATGGATGTGCGCAGCGCGAGCCGCAACTGCGCCAGCTCTCCGCCCACGCCCGTCTGGCCGTAGCTCTTGGCCCGCAACGTGGTGTCCTCGACGGTCCGGCGCGCCTGCGTGATCGTACGGTCCACGCCACGCTTCGCCACGCCGATGGCCTTGACGCTCACGTACACGCCCAGGGCCACGAACGCGAAAAAGAGCAACCCCAGGATGAGGATCACGGCTTCCATGAGCGCCCCTCGCATGTCGATTCGGCTGCCGGGTGCCGGCCCCTCCACCGTAAACGGAAAGGGCAGGCCGAGGGTTCCTTCGGAACCCCCAACCTGCCCGTAGGGGAACGCCCCCATACCGCGGCGCAGAAACCAGCGGATACTCGATACCGTCACGCGGGGACGGCGACCGCCATCACGCCGGGACGATATTGACCAGCTTCGGCGCCCGCACGATCACCTTGCGGATCCCCGCACCGTCCAGCGCCGCGATCACGGCCGGATCGGCCAGGGCCAGCGCTTCCAGCTCCTCGTCCGTGATCGACGGGGAGATCTCCAGACGCGCCTTGACCTTGCCCTTGACCTGCACGACGCAGGTCACGGTCTCGTCCACGACGTACGCCGGATCGGCGACCGGGAAGTCCTGGTGCACGACCGACTCGGTGTGGCCCAGTCGCCGCCACAGCTCCTCGGCGATGTGCGGCGCCAGCGGCGCCACCAGCAGCACCAGCGACTCGGCGACGCTCCGGGACAGCGGGCCGCCCGTCTTCGTCAGGTGGTTGTTCAGCTCGGTGACCTTGGCGATGGCGGTGTTGAAGCGCATCCCGGCCATGTCCTGGCCGGCCCCGTCGATCGCCTTGTGCAGAGCCCGCAGCGTCTCCTCTCCCGGCTCGGTGTCGACGACGGTGACCTCGCCGGTCTCCTCGTCGACGACGTTGCGCCACAGCCGCTGCAGCAGCCGGTACTGGCCGACGACGGCGCGCGTGTCCCACGGCCGCGACACGTCCAGCGGGCCCATCGCCATCTCGTACAGGCGCAGCGTGTCCGCACCGTACTCGGCGCAGATCTCGTCCGGCGTGACGGCGTTCTTCAGGGACTTGCCCATCTTGCCCAGGACGCGGCTGACCTTCTCGCCCTGGTAGTAGAACGTTCCGTCGCGCTCCTCGACCTCGGCCGCCGGGACCGCGATGCCACGGCTGTCCCGGTACACGAACGCCTGGATCATGCCCTGGTTGTACAGCTTGTGGAACGGCTCGGCGGACGAGATGTGTCCCAGGTCGTGCAGCACCTTGGACCAGAAGCGCGCGTACAGCAGGTGCAGCACGGCATGCTCCTGGCCGCCGATGTACAGGTCGACACCGCCGGTCGGCTGCCCCTCGCGCGGGCCCATCCAGTACTGCTCGATCGCGGGGTCGACCAGCTTCTGGTCGTTCTTCGGGTCCAGGTAGCGCAGCTCGTACCAGCAGGAGCCCGCCCAGTTGGGCATGGTGTTGGTCTCGCGGCGGTACTTCTTCGGGCCGTTGCCGTCGCCCAGGTCCAGGGTGACGTTGACCCAGTCGGCGTTCCGGGACAGCGGGGTCTCGGGCTGGGTGTCGGCGTCCTCGGGGTCGAAGGTGCGCGGCGAGTAGTCGTCGACCTCCGGCAGTTCCAGGGGCAGCATCGACTCGGGCAGCGGGTGGGCGATGCCGTCCTCGTCGTAGACGATCGGGAAGGGCTCGCCCCAGTAGCGCTGGCGGCTGAACAGCCAGTCGCGCAGCCGGAAATTGACAGTGCCCTCGCCGACGCCGTGCGCCTTCAGCCACTCGGTGATCTTCGCCTTGGCGTCGACGACGCCCAGACCGTCCAGCGAGATCTCGTCATTGGCGGAGTTGACCAGCTTCGCTTCGTACGAGTCGAAGGCGTCGTCCCACGTGGAGGGATCCGTGCCGCGGTCGTCCGACGGCTCGACGACACAGCGCATCGGCAGCTCGAAGGCCCGCGCGAAGGCGAAGTCGCGCGCGTCGTGCGCCGGTACGGCCATGATCGCGCCGGTGCCGTAACCCATCAGGACGTAGTCGGCGATGAAGACGGGCACCTTCTCGCCGCTGACCGGGTTGGTCGCGTACGCGCCGGTGAAGACACCGGTCTTGTCCTTGGCCTCGGCCTGCCGCTCGACGTCGGACTTGGCGGCGGCCAGCTTGCGGTACGCCGTGACGGCCTCGGCCGGGGACGCGTGTCCGCCGGTCCACACCGGGTGGGTGCCCTCGGGCCAGGCGGCCGGAATGATCCGCTCGACCAGCTCATGCTCGGGCGCCAGCACCATGTAGGTGGCACCGAACAGGGTGTCCTGGCGGGTGGTGAAGACGGTGATGTCGCCCGCGCCGTCGACCGGGAAGTCGACGCGCGCGCCTTCGGAACGCCCGATCCAGTTGCGTTGCTGCAGCTTGATGGCCTCGGGCCAGTCCAGCCCGTCCAGGTCGTTCAGCAGCCGGTCCGCATAGGCCGTGATGCGCATGTTCCACTGGCGCAGCTTGGCCTTGAAGACCGGGAAGTTCCCGCGCTCGGATCGGCCGTCGGCCGTCACCTCTTCGTTGGCCAGCACGGTGCCCAGGCCCGGCGACCAGTTGACCGGCGCGTCGGAGGCGTACGCCAGGCGGTACCCACTCAGCACGTCCGCGCGTTCGACGGCGCTCAGGGCGCTCCAGTCACGGCCGTCCGGAGCGGGACGCGAACCGCTCTCGAACTGTGCGACCAGCTCGTCGATCGGGCGGGCTCGGTCGGCCTCGGTGTCGTACCAGGAATTGAAGATCTGCAGGAAGATCCACTGGGTCCACTTGTAGTACTCCGACTCGATCGTGGCGAACGAGCGGCGCTTGTCGTGGCCCAGGCCCAGCCGGCGCAGCTGAGCGGTCATGTTCTCGATGTTGGCCTCGGTGGAGACCCGCGGGTGCGTGCCGGTCTGCACGGCGTACTGCTCCGCGGGCAGGCCGAAGGCGTCGAAGCCCAGGGTGTGCAGCACGTTGTGCCCGGTCATCCGCTGGTGACGGGCGAAGACATCGGTGGCGATGTAGCCCAGCGGGTGACCGACGTGCAGGCCCGCACCTGAGGGGTACGGGAACATGTCCATGATGAATTTCTTCGGCTTGGCGGCCAGTTCCGGATTGCCCGACAGGTCACCGGTCGGATTCGGTGCCTCGTACGTGCCCTCGGCGTCCCAGAAGTCCTGCCAGCGTGCCTCGATGTCGGCGGCCATCGCCGCCGTGTAGCGGTGCGGCGCAGCCGTCTCGGCTGCGGAATTCGTCTCGCTCATGATCCTCAAAGCTCCATCGATCGTCATCTGCCGGCGCCCACGTCTACGGACACGCGTCTACGGAAACGAAAAATCCCCTCGCACAGGAGGGGACGCCGCGCCGATTCCGACCAGGCATTCTCACCGGTCGGGACTGATCAGCGCGGCTCGCTAAGCAGAAGGCGTACGGCACGCATGGCGTCAGGGTACCGCACGGCCCCCGGGCCGGTCCTGGCGCGACCGATCCATGGACAGTGCGGCGGGAGCGACCACACGGCGGAGCATCCGGGCAGCGGGACTCCGTACACCGCTCTGTTCTGTACCGAGACAACCGATCAAATTCAGTACTGGCCGGTGGCGAGCGACTCAGCATGCCGCATCACGGGCGACATGCGACAATTGACGTTGACACGCATGCACGAGAAGCGGGTCACCCTGTAAGGATGACCCGCTTCTCACTTCTTCGCTGTGGAGCTAAGGAGAATTGAACTCCTGACCTCCTGCATGCCATGCAGGCGCTCTACCAACTGAGCTATAGCCCCGTGCTGTGTGCCACCCGGTTCCGTTTGCCCCTGGCGACATCGAGAACATTACCGGTGACCCCGCCGGTCCACCAAATCGTTTCCCGCCTGATCGGATTTGACCAATTTTGCGGCATCCCGGCCAGGGGACGAAGCGGGCGCGGAACGCCGGGGTCCACAGGGGTACACGCAAGGGGTGCACACAGCGGTCCACACAGGGCTCACGCGGTGGCGAAGGAGTAGAAGCGCTTGAGAGTGCAGTGCTCCTCCAGCAGCCGCCCGTAGATCGGCTCCCCCTCGAGCTCCCGGTAGGTCTCGATCGGGTCACCCTTTATGATCAGCGCCCGCGCACACTCCTCGCACCAGTACTGGTACTCCGGATTGATCGGATCCATGTCCCTGACGATGGGCGTACCGCTGCCGCACCAGTCGCACTTCCGCCTGTGTGCACCCATGAGTCAGCTCCGGCTTTGGCCACGGGCAGTGCACACGCAGGAGATTCCGCCGTTCTCGCCGAGCATGTGGGCCGCGCGGAGCGGGGCACCGACAAGGCGACCGGTCCGGGCACGGCGTTCGGGGACAAGGAGCAGGTCCGGGACCTCGTGGCGGCTCGCAGGCATCGCGCGCTCCCTCCCGTTCGGTCCGTCGCCCCCTCCGGCGGTCCGATTCTGCCATGACCCCGCAAGGGGGTCAGCCCGGCGGATATCCGGTCGGTCACCGACGCCGTACGAGACCCGCCGACGCGCCCGCCAGCGCCGCCGCCGACAGCACGAGAGCGCATGCCCACAACACGTGCCCCGACCCGTGCACCCCTGGTGTATCAAGGCGGTTGAGATAGAACGTGCCGAAGGCCGCGACACCGATCAGTTGACCGAGCTGGGCGACGGTCACCAGTACACCGCTCGCATCAGCCGCATCCTCCGGACGTACGTTTGCCAACGCCCCCGTAAGGGTGGGGCTGAAGCCCAGTGCCATGCCGCCGCCCATGACCGCAAAGGCCGCATACAGCCAGAGACCGCCGTCGCCTCCGTCACGCATCAACAGCCCGATGGCCACGGAACCGATGGCCACCAGGGCGAACCCGCCCGGAACCAGGGCGCCTTGAAGCCGCGTCGGCCAGCGGCGCCAGGTCAGCCCGACCGCGCCGAATACCAGCGCCGTCGGTGCGGACATCAGCCCCGTGCGCAGCGCCGAGTAGCCCAGGCCACCCTGGATGTGCAGCGTCATCGCGAAGAGGAAGCCGGCGTTGATCGCCATCACCACGAGAATACGCAGCGCCGCCCGGGCGATACCCGGGATGCGCAGCACCCTGGGCGCGATCAGGGGCGCACCACCGCGCGCGGCAAGCCGTGACTCGTACCCGGCGAACCCGGCGAAGAACCCTACGGAGGCAATCAGGCAGACCCGGGTCCAGACCGGCCAGTCCAACTCCTGCCCGAGCACCAGCGGGACGGTCAGCAATGTGACGGCAGCGGCCAGCAGCACCAGCCCCGGCAGATCGAACCCGCGCGCCCGCGCCCGGACCCTGGCAGCCCCTGTACGCGGTTCGCCGGGCAGCACACGGATACCGAGCACCAGCAGGACCAGCCCGATCGGCACATTCACCAGGAAGACCGGCCGCCAGCCCGCGCCGAACAGATCGGCGCTGACCAGCACCCCGCCGACCACCTGCCCGGCGGCCGCGCCGGTGGCGAGCACCGCACTGTAGGCGCCGAGCGCCCGGATCCGCGCCTCGCCGGTGAAGTATCGCTGAATGAGGCTGAGCACCTGCGGAATCATCACCGCCGCACCCGCCCCCTGGATCAGCCGGAAGGTGATCAACTGCCCGGTTGCTGCCGCGAGTCCGCAGGCCAGCGAGGCGGCGGTGAAGACGGCGAGTCCGGCCAGATGGGCCCGGCCGTGTCCGAGCAGGCCGCCGAGCCTGGCTCCGGTGATGAGCAACACGGCGTACGCGATCGTGTACCCGGCCACGATGAGCTGCAACCCGGCTCCGGATGCGCCGAGTTCGCCCTGGATCGTCGGAGCGGCGACGTTGACGATGAAGATGTCGAGCAGCGCCATGAATTGAGCCGCCAGCACCAGGGCGAGCACTCTCCCGGGGCGTTTGTCAGTGGTGACGCCTTTACTGGTTACGGAACGTGGAGCCGGCTCGGCGGTCGTCGTCATGGCGACGAGCCTGACCCCGGGTGGATACGGGTAACGAGAGCCCGCTGATGCTGGTACCGACAACACCTGGCAACTCCCGTACGAGGCAACCACGATGGGGGCATGACATCGGTGACGACACATCAGCCGGCCGGACACCGGAGGCGTCCGGAGCTCGCGGCCTTTCTGCGCAACCGCCGGGCACGGGTGACGCCCGCCGATGTGGGCATGGCTCCCGGACTGCGCCGCCGCACCCCGGGCCTGCGCCGCGAGGAGGTCGCCCAGCTCTCCGGCATCGGTGTCACCTGGTACACCTGGCTGGAACAGGGCCGTCCGATCAACGCGTCACCGCAGGTCCTGGACGCCGTGGCGCGCACCCTTCGGCTGGACACGCCGGAACGCGAACACCTCTACAACCTGGCGGAGGTTGCCTACGCCCCCGGCAGACAGACCGACGCGATCGAGGTCGGGCCGGAAATCCAGGGCATCATCGACGCGCTCGATCCACATCCGGCCGTGGTCTACAACACGCGGTACGACGTCCTGGCCACCAACCCCGCCTACCGCGACCTGTTCGGCATCCCCGAAATAGCGGGAACGGGCATACGCAATGCGCTGTGGACGCTGTTCACCGTGCCCGAGGACGCCTGTCCCATCGTCCACCGGGCCCAGGAGCTGCCGATCATGGTGGCGACGCTGCGGGGCGCCTACGGGCGAGCCCGCCTGGGAGTCGTTCATCGAAAACCTCTCGGCCGCCAGCCCGTACTTCGCCGAGCTGTGGCGCAGCGGGGATGTCGCCCCGCCGGGACCGCGGGTGAAGACCTTCCGGCACCGGGCAGCCACCGCCGAGGTACGGATGACTTCGGTGTCGCTGTCCGTCAACGGGCTGCCGGAGTGCCGGATCGTGGTCTACACCCCGGCCGACGAGGAGAGCGGGGAGCAGGTGGCGGCACTGCGGCGGCGCCGGGAGGCGTGACCGGACGCACGGTCAGAGGGGGCCGGGGAAGGGTCGGGGAAGGGTCGGGGAAACGGAACACGCAGGGAGAACGGTCGGCGCCAACGCGAAGATCCCGCCCCCTGGTGGGGACGGGATCCTGATTGTGGAGCTAAGGAGAATTGAACTCCTGACCTCCTGCATGCCATGCAGGCGCTCTACCAACTGAGCTATAGCCCCGCTGTTCGCTGTGTTTCCCTGCGTTTCCGCGCTGCGAACAAGAAGAACTTTAGCCTGTGACCAGCCGGAAAGTGAAATCCGGCCGATGCCGCACCGAGGTGACCTCCGAGCGCCGTCCGGGACCGCCCCACAGGCAGCCCCGGCGATCCCACCGCTCCGCCACTCCCGGCAGTCGCAGGTGCCTTCACTGCCGGATTAGTCCATTGCGCTCGGCGCCGTCGCTGGTGGATGTCGCCGCTGCCGGGCGTCGTCACCGCTACGTGTCGTCGCCGAGTACCTGCTCGGGCAACGTTCCGGCGTTGTGCTCCAGCAGGCGCCAGCCGCGCGCGCCCTCGCCCAGCACCGACCAGCAGCAGTTCGAGAGCCCGCCGAGCCCTTCCCAGTGGTACGACTCCAGGCCCAGCAGCCGACCAATGGTGGTACGGATGGTGCCGCCGTGGCTGACGACGACGAGCGTGCCGCTGTCGGGCAGCTTGTCAGCGTGTTCGAGTACGACCGGGGCGGCCCGGTCGGCGACCTCGGTCTCCAGCTCACCGCCACCGCGGCGCACGGGCTCACCGCGCTTCCACGCGGCGTACTGCTCGCCGTACTGCCCGAGGATCTCCTCGTGGGTGAGGCCCTGCCAGGCACCGGCGTAGGTCTCCCGCAGTCCCGCGTCGTGCGCGACTTCGAGGCCGGTGATCGCGGCGAGCTCGGCGGCCGTGGCCGTCGCCCGCTGCAGATCGGAGGCGACGATCGCATCCGGCCTCAGCGAGGCGAGCAGCCGGGCGGCCCGCTGGGCCTGCCCGATGCCGGCCTCGGTGAGCGCGATGTCCGTGGAGCCCTGGAACCGGCGCTCCAGATTCCATGCCGTCTGACCGTGTCGCCAGAGGACGATCCTGCGGCCCCTGCCGCTTCCGCTGCCGTTCAGCTCTGCTCACCTTCCGTGCTGCCGGTGAGCTGAGCGTGCTCCGCGGCCTTGCCGCGGGTCTTGACCGCGTCCTCGGGGAGCGCGATCTCGGGGCAGTCCTTCCAGAGGCGCTCCAGCGCGTAGAAGACACGTTCCTCGCTGTGCTGGACGTGGATGACGATGTCGACGTAGTCGAGGAGGATCCAGCGCGCGTCGCGGTCGCCCTCACGGCGTACCGGCTTGGCGCCGAGCTCCTTCTGGAGCCGCTCCTCGATCTCGTCGACGATCGACTTGACCTGGCGGTCGTTGGGGGCCGAGGCCAGCAGGAAGGCGTCCGTGATCGACAGCACATCGCTGACGTCGTACGCAATGATGTCGTGCGCGAGCCGGTCGGCGGCCGCCTGAGCGGCGGCGTTGATGAGCTCGATGGAGCGGTCCGTGGCGGTCACAAGCAGGCTTTCGTCGGCGGTCAGATCAACCCCTAGGGTCTCACGGACCGCCGACAGCCCACGCAGCGAACGTTCGAAGGTCGAATCGACCTCATCCGCGCGGCGCGGCCCCGATCATTTGATCTCGTAGTTCTGGCCGAGCACGACGGACACATCCGCGTTCGCGGCGGGCTTGCCCTGCTTCACCGCGCTTGTCGGCAGGCCCAGGGTCTTGGCGACCTGCGTCGCCTTTTCCTTGTCCGCCGCGGTCTTGTAAAGGACCTCCGACAGCGCCGCTGCCTCGACCGTTCCGCCGCCCACGAAGGCATAGCCACCGTTGACCAGCTTGATCCGGGCGGACTCGGTGCCGTCCTTGTCACCGGTGGCGTTCTTGACTCCGACCCGTACCGTCGCGTCGGCGGACGGCGACTTCACCGTGCCACCCAGGATGTCCTTGACGACACTCTCGGCGGCCGCTTCGGTGAGTGTGCCGTCGGCCTGCACCGGCAGCAGTGCCGTCTTGTAGTCGCCGATCTTGGCGCGCTGGGCGAGCTTCGCGAGGGAGGCGCCAAGGTCCTTCTCGGGGAGCGACGGGTCGAGGATCTGCGCCAGCGTCTGCACGGTGACCGTGGCGGCCTTCGGATCGTCCGAGATCTTCCGCAGGACACCCCGCAGCACCTCCCCGAACCGCGTGAGCTGCTTCGTCTCGGCCTCGCCGGGCGCCCGGTAGGTGGCGTACGCGACGGCCATCCGGCCGCTCAGGGTCTGTGCCTCGCCCTTCTTCACCAGGGGGGAAGCGTCCTTCTTCGTGTCGGGCACCTCGGTGTCGGTGTCGACCTCGATGTTGCCGACCAGATCGACGAGCGTCTCCAGATAGGGGGTGTCGAGCCGCCACGTACCGCTGATCCTCGTGCCGAGCAGCGTATCGATGGAATCGCGGGTGCCGGTGGTGCCGTCGCCCTCGACGGACTTGCCGAGGGTGGTCGTGACGCCGTCGTCGTCGGAGACCGCGAGCGAGTTGGGGAGCAGGACCGTGGCGCCCTGTTTGGTCGTCACATTGTCGACGAGCAGCGCCGTGGACGTGCCGCCCTTCTTGGTGTTGTGCAGATGGACGACGATGACGTCCCGCTGCTGCGGGCCCGTCGATGCCGTGTTGTCCTTCTCCGAACCGGAGAGGCCGGGGATCTTTCCGGCGGACCAGAGGTAGCCCACACCGCCGACCACCACCAGGGCCACCACGACTATCAGCGCGACCATGCGGTTGCGGCCGCGGCGACGCGCCTCCTCGCGCCGCTCACTGCGGCTCTCGGTGAACTTCAGCCAGTCGATGACGTCTTCGGAGTCCTCGTCGGGCTCCTCGATGAAGGAGAACTGCTCGGTGCGGTAGTCGGCGCGGCGCTGCCCCGGAACGGCCGCGTCCGGCCCGGCCCCGGCGTCGCTCTCCGGCCGGGGCTCCTGCGTGACCGGCGCCGGTGCGGGCGGAGGCGGGGGCTGTGCCGAGGGCTGCGCGGAGGTCTGCTGCGGAATGTTCCACTGCTGGGTGGTGTCGACCGCGGCGGACTGCCGGCCGGTGTCGTAGCCGTAACCGTCGTAGCCGCCGTAGGCCTGCCGCTGGGGCGACTGCGGTTGCTGAGGCGACTGCGGTTGCTGAGGCGACTGCGAGCCATACGGGTCGTACGCCTGTGGCTGCTGGGCCGGGGGCTGGGTCTGAGGCTGGGCGTACGGATCGTATCCGTACCCCTGGCCGCCCTCATACGGCTGCTGCTCGGGCTGCTGGGGCTGCTGAGGCGCATACGGGTCGTACGCCTGCTGTCCGGCCTGCTGGTACACCGGCTGCCCGTACTCGTCGTAGCCGATGATCTGCGGCTGCTGGTAGTACGGGTCGTACGGGTTCTGTCGGTCGTTCACCGGTGCCCCTCTGCGTGGCTCATTCGCCGCGGTACAGCTGGCGCTTGTCGATGTAGCGGACCACACCATCCGGCACCAAGTACCAGACCGGCTCTCCCTGCGCGACCCGCTGACGGCAGTCCGTGGACGAGATCGCGAGCGCGGGTACCTCCACGAGGGAGACTCCGCCTTCCGGTAGTCCGGGGTCCGTGAGCACATGCCCCGGCCGCGTCACACCGATGAAGTGGGAGAGCGAGAACAGCTCGTCGGCGTCCCGCCAGGTGAGGATCTGGGCGAGCGCGTCGGCGCCGGTGATGAAGAAGAGGTCCGCGTCGCCGTGGACCGCGCGCAGATCCCGCAGCGTATCGATGGTGTACGTCGGTCCGCTGCGGTCGATGTCGCTCCGGCTTACCGAGAACTGGGGGTTGGACGCCGTCGCGATGACCGTCATCAGATAGCGGTCCTCGGCCGGGGAGACGTTTTTGTGGCTCTTCTGCCACGGCTGCCCGGTCGGAACGAAGATCACCTCGTCGAGGTGGAACTGGGCGGCCACTTCACTGGCCGCCACCAGATGTCCATGATGAATCGGGTCAAATGTCCCGCCCATCACGCCGATTCGGCGCTTTCTGTGGCCGGTAGGCACTTCCTGCTCTCCCATGCGTGCAGAGCCTACTGGCACAGCTGTACGCCTCCGCCTCAGCGGTCGCGGTTGAAACGAGTGGTGATCCACAACAGGAGCAGCAGCACGACGAACGCACCGCCTCCGGTGAGAAACGGGCTGAGGCTTTCGTGGTTGCCACCGTGCTCGCCGCCCTCGGCGGCGAGGGTGACCAGCTGCTGCGCGGTGCTCGTGAGGCTCATCTTCGGCAGGACCTATCGATCGGGAGTCGGAAGGAAGACGTCGCGCACATCGTATGCGGGCGCCCCGGGCACGCTCACGCCGACTCAGTCGTTGTTGTCGTCGTTGCGGTATCCGCGGAGCAGGAACCAGCCGAGCAGGACGGCTCCGACGAGCGAGGCGAGCAGCACGATGCGGAGCGTGTTGCCGGGCCCCTGATCCTCGGATGCGGTGGCGAGCAGAGCAACGGTGTGCGGCATGTCGGGCGTCTCCTCAGTTATCCACAGCCCCCCGCACACCGTAGCCCCAGCACCTACGCTGGGATTTGTCAGGGGGCGAGTGACGTCTC
Organism: Streptomyces sp. NPDC111516; assembly: GCF_055635345.1. Taxonomy (NCBI): domain Bacteria; kingdom Bacillati; phylum Actinomycetota; class Actinomycetes; order Kitasatosporales; family Streptomycetaceae; genus Streptomyces; species Streptomyces sp. NPDC111516. Next base: position 864,448 of record NZ_JBVKBV010000001.1, read on the forward strand.
GTACGAACAGGGGGCCCATTCATGACCGACCGTAGCCACGAGAGCCGCGAGAACGTGCCGAGCAGGCAGCGCAGGCGCTTCGCAGGGATCTCGTCCCGGGCCTACGAACACCCGGCGGACCGCTCGGCTCTGGTAGCCCTGCGCAAGCTGAGCGGATTCGACACCGTCTTCAAGACACTGAGCGGTCTGCTGCCCGAGCGGAGCCTGCGACTGCTCTTCCTCTCCGACTCCGTCCGGGTGAGCGACGCACAGTTCGTCCATCTCAACGACATGCTGCGGGACGCCTGTTACATCCTGGACCTGGAGAAGGTCCCGCCGATGTACGTCAATCAGGATCCGCAGCCCAATGCCATGTGCATCGGGCTCGACGAGCCGATCATCGTGGTGACGACGGGGCTGGTGGAGCTGCTCGACGAGGAGGAGATGCGGGCCGTCATCGGCCACGAGGTGGGACACGCCCTCTCCGGCCACGCCGTGTACCGCACGATCCTGCTGTTCCTCACCAATATCGCGCTGAAGGTCGCCTGGATCCCGCTCGGCAATGTCGCGATCATGGCGATCGTTACGGCGCTGCGAGAGTGGTTCCGCAAGTCGGAGCTGTCGGCCGACCGGGCGGGGCTGCTCGTCGGCCAGGAACTGCAGGCTTCGATGCGCGGTCTGATGAAGATCGCAGGCGGCAATCATCTGCACGAGATGAATGTGGACGCCTTCCTCGCCCAGGCCGACGAGTACGAGAAGGGCGGCGATCTGCGCGACTCGGTACTCAAGATCCTCAATCTGCTGCCCCGTTCGCACCCCTTCACCACGGTGCGCGCGGCCGAGCTGAAGAAGTGGTCCGAGACCCGCGACTACCAGCGGATCATGGACGGCCACTACCCGCGGCGCGACGAGGACAAGGACACCTCGGTGACGGATTCGTTCCGGGAGTCCGCGACGCATTACGCGGACGCGGTGCGCAGCAGCAAGGATCCGCTGATGAAGCTGGTCGGCGACATAGCGGGCGGCGCCGGAGACCTGGGCGGCAAGCTTCGTGACAAGTTCACCGGCCAGGGCGGGGGCGGGGCCGGCAAGGGCGGCGCTACGGACGGCTCCGCGGGCTCTGCGAGGCCGGGGGAGCCTGGGGACCCTGATGGGCCGGGGACTGCGCCGGGGTCTGCGGGGAGCTGACCGCCAGCGTTCCGCACAGCGCCGCCGTGGGCCGGCCCGTAGCGTACGGGTTGGTGCCCGCAGGGCCGTGGGAGACGGCGCGCTGCCCGGCGAGCAGCGGCCGCAGCGTACCTGTGGTGTCCGTCGGGCATGCCTGCGGTCCGGCCTGGACATAGCTGGTGCGAACCTCCAGCCGGTGCAGCCGCAGGTCTTCGCGGTCGAAGCGGAAGACCAGCTCGCGCCGTACGGTGAAGAGCGAGGCGCCGTCCGCCCGTTGGGGCCCCGAGGTGGCCGGGCGGAGCGTGTAGGTGAAGGTGTGGTCCGACACCACTTCCAGGGTGTCGGACCCCGCCTCGGTGTAGCTCAAGGTGCCCCGGACCCGGATGTCCGGACCGGCCAGCGCCACCTTGGCCGGGTCGAACCGCACCAGCCAGCCGGTCGGGGCATGCTGTCCGTCGTCGTCCGGCCGGTTCATACTGCGGGCGAACTGGGCCGTCTGGTCCGGGTCGAGCAGCAGTTCCACCGGCCGCACCGCATGGCCGGTGAGGACGGCGGGGTTGAGCGAGGACGCCACCAGATAGTCCTTGACCGTGCTCAGGGCCGCCGCCACCTGGCTGTCCGAGAAGTTGTCCGTCGCTCGGATCGCCGGCAGGTTGATGCCTGCGGCACCCTTTGCGAACTGCGCCGCGGGGCTCTTCGCAAGGAGATCTGCAGGTGTTCCGCCGGGCACGGCGGACCGGGGGGTCAGGGGTACGACGGTCGATCTGAGGGTCTCCGCCCTTCTTCCGACAGGCGCCTGATATGGATGGCGGAAGCCCATGTACACGGCCGTCGCGAAGGCCAGGGCGATCAGGAGGACCAGGGCGATGGCCGCTCTGGATCCGGCTCGGAGGCTCCGGGGCGGGAGGCTGCGTACGGCGCGGGCGTGGTCCCCCATGCGTTCCTCGGCGGAGAATTCCTTCAGCCGTGCAGCACGTACGAACGACTCGTCGAAAACGAGTGAGCGGTACTCGTCCTCACCGCCGCCCGGCGCGTTCTCGGGCGGACCTTCTGGTGGTTCTCCACGGTCTGCCATGACTTCTCCCGACTCCACGTCACCGACCGGGGCCGAAACGCTTCGCTCTGCTTCGGCCGAGTGGCTTCGGACAGGGCCTGCCCGTCATGAGTTCGCATGACTGCGCATGTACGGACGAGTGAGAAGCCCCCTCGTAGAGAGGGGTCACACCTTCAGGGTAGGTCGATTACGACCGAGGTAAACGCCGAGCCGCCGGAGAACCACCGCAGAATTGCGCGTGAGCCCGGAGAACCGCCCTGAACACGGGCGCTGGACGTCCCCAGTGCCTGCGCGGCACGAGCTGAGGACCCGCGTGGGACGCTCCCAGGACACGGCGTACGCGGGGCGTTGTCGGTCCGGTGGCTTCAGCCTGTGTGGGGGGCCGCCGAGACCGTGCGGCGGGGGTAACCGGCCGAGGCCGAGGGGACGGCGCTGGGGGCGGGGCCCGGGGCGCTGTCCACGCCCGTGGTGGCGGGCGGCGGGGCAGGGTCCTGGCGGTTGCCCGAGCTGTTGCGGTAGACGGCGCTGAAGGCCAGCGCGACCATTCCGATGCCCATCAGCACGGCCAGCAGCCAGGCCACCGGCCGGTGCCAGCGTGCCGCACCCCGGTAGGGGCGCAGCGCGCCGCCGTGGCGCCCGTAGGGACCGGTGCCGTACGCGTCGTCATCAGGGTCCAGCGGATCGTCGTAGGCGCTCCCGCGGCCGTATGCGCCGCCCGGCCCATATCCATCGTCGGGGAGGTCGTCGTCCAGCGGGCCGCCGCCGGCCCGCGCCCGGGACGCCTCGGCCTCGGCTCGGGCCTGCGCAGCCGCGAGCAACCGCTCGACCGCGGTGGGTTCATGGATCTCGGCGGCCCGTACGAAGTCCTCATCGAACACCACGGAGGCGAAGTCCTCGTCCGCGCCCCCGCGGTCGTCGTCGGGCTCCCAGCCGTCCGGGAACGGCCTGCCCCCCACGTCGTCCGGCACAGCTCCAGACTAGACCCGCCGGGTCGTTCTGGGCAGGGAGCCCGCAACATTCACCGAACCCGGACAGTCACCGTACGTGGCCGTCGCCCGTGACGATGTACTTCGTCGAGGTGAGCTCCGGCAGCCCCATCGGGCCCCTGGCGTGCAGCTTCTGGGTGGAGATGCCGATCTCGGCCCCGAAGCCGAACTGGCCGCCGTCGGTGAAACGCGTGGACGCGTTCACGGCCACGGTCGTGGAGTCAACCAACTGGGTGAAGCGGCGGGCCGCGGCCTGGGAAGTGGTCACGATCGCCTCGGTGTGGCCGGAGGACCAGAGCCGGATGTGCGCGACGGCCGCGTCCAGCGACTCCACGACGGCCGCGGCGATGTCGTACGAGAGGTACTCGGTCTCCCAGTCCTCCGGCGTGGCCGCCACCACGGTGGCCTTGGACCCCTCGGCGTATTCGAGGACCCGCTCGTCGCCGTGCACGGTCACCCCGGCGTCGGCCAGCGCCTCCAGGGCACGCGGCAGGAAGTCCGCTGCAACGTCCTTGTGGATCAGGAGCGTCTCGGCGGCGTTGCAGACGCTCGGACGCTGCGCCTTGGAATTGATCAGGATGTCGACCGCCATGTCGAGGTCGGTCTGCGCGTCCACATACACATGGCAGTTGCCGGTGCCGGTCTCGATGACCGGAACGGTGGACTCCTCGACCACCGTGCGGATCAGCGAGGCACCGCCGCGCGGAATGAGGACGTCGACGAGGCCGCGGGCCCGCATCAGTTCCCGTACCGAGTCGCGGCTCTCGCCCGGCACCAGCTGCACCGCGTCGGCCGGGAGGCCGGAGCCGCCGATCGCGTCGCGCAGCACCCGTACGAGCGCGACATTGGAGGCGTACGCGGAGGACGAGCCGCGCAGCAGGACGGCGTTGCCCGACTTCAGGCAGAGGGCCGCGGCGTCGACCGTCACATTGGGCCGGGCCTCGTAGATGATCCCGACGACGCCGAGCGGCACCCGGACCTGCCGGAGGTCGATGCCGTTGGGCAGGGTCGAGCCGCGGACGACCTCGCCGACCGGGTCGGGCAGCGCCGCCACATCCCGCACGTCGGCGGCGATGGCGCGGATCCGCTCCGGCGTGAGGGTGAGCCGGTCGACGATCGACTCGCTGGTCCCGGCCTCGCGGGCGCGGGCGACGTCCTCGGCGTTGGCCGCGACGATCTCGCCCGTCCGCACCTCCAGCGCGTCCGCGATCGCCAGCAGTGCATCGTCCTTCGCTGCGCGCGGCAGCGGTGCGATGTCCGCGGCGGCGGAGCGTGCCCGGTAGGCGGCCTGAGCGACCGGGGACATGTTGTCGTACGGCGAGAGCGTGGTCATGCCCGCAGAGTAGTGCGCACACTGCGGGCATCCCTCACGTATCCCGTGATGCGAGACAACTGCCCGGGGGGCCGTTTCCGAGATGCGGGACAGCCGCCCCGGAAACCGCCCCAGGAACACGGGACGACCACCCCGAGGACGACCACCCCGGAGACGACCGCCCGGGATCCGTCGACGTGCTCAGTACGGGTGGACGCCGACCGGGGCGGCCGGGGGCGGTCCGTATCCCTCGGCGACGCGCTGGTGGTACGTCTCGCGGTCGATGACCTCCAGGCCGACGATCTCCCAGGGCGGAAGCCCGGCGGTGGAGCGGTGCTCTCCCCAGAGCCGCAGCGCGACGGCCGCCGCGTCGTGCAGATCGCGGGCCTCTTCCCAGTAGCGGATCTCCGCGTGGTCGTTGGCGTACCGGCTGGTCAGCAGGAAGGGATGGTCGTGCGCGAGCTGTTCGAGCCCGCGTCTGACCTCTTTCAGCGGGATCGCGGCGCCCGAGACACTGAGCGTGATGTGCCAGAGTCTCGACGGAGTGCGTTCCTCCTCCGCCCTGGTCGGCTCGGACCGCGTGGTCCGGTCGTCCGCACGGTCCGTGGACCGTCTCTCGCCGGACCGTCTCTCGTCGAAGCCGACACCTGCTCCGACACTGGTCAGGGCCCGGCCACCCGTTCCTCGGGGCGGCGCCCCCGGGCGCGCTCGTCTCACCGGCGGCCTCCTGTGAATGCGTTTGCTGTGCTGTACCCCGCTGTGCCCCCCGTGACAAAGTTGACCAGTCCGCGGCCGACGATGGGGCGGTTTTCCTGAAGGTCTCTGCCGCGAGGCAGGACTTTCAGCCGTTTCAGGGGGTCTGTCAGGGGTGCAGGACGACGAGATCGTCCCTGTGTACGACCTCGCGCTCATATGCGGGACCGAGTTCCCGCGCCAGGTCGCGGGTGGATCGGCCGAGCAGTTGCGGGATCTCCTTGGCGTCGAAGTTGACGAGTCCGCGGGCCACGGGGCGGCCTTCGAGGTCGCGCAGTTCCACCGGGTCGCCCGCGGTGAACTCGCCCTCGATCGCCGCGATTCCGGCGGGCAGCAGCGAGCTGTGCCGTTCGACGACAGCCTGGACGGCCCCGTCGTCGAGGGTCAGCGAGCCCTGCGGGGTGGAGGCGTGGGCGAGCCAGAGCAGCCGGTCCGCCGAGCGGCGTCCGGTGCGGTGGAAGTACGTACCGGTGTCGCGTCCGGCCAGGGCGTCGGCGGCCCGGCTCGCCGAGGTGAGGACGACCGGGACTCCGGCGGCCGTGGCGATCCGGGCGGCCTCGACCTTGGTGACCATTCCGCCGGTGCCGACGCCCGCCTTCCCCGCGCTGCCGATGGTGACACCCGCGAGGTCCTCGGGGCCGGCCACTTCGGCGACCCGCGAGGTGCCTGGGGTGCTGGGGTCGCCGTCGTAGAGGCCGTCCACGTCCGAGAGGAGGACGAGCAGATCGGCGCGGACAAGATGGGCGACGAGCGCGGCGAGCCGGTCGTTGTCACCGAACCGGATCTCGTCGGTGGCGACGGTGTCGTTCTCGTTGACGATCGGGAGCGCCCCCATGTCCAGGAGCTGGTCGAGGGTGCGGTAGGCGTTGCGGTAGTGGGCGCGGCGGCTGGTGTCGTTACTGGTGAGCAGCACCTGGCCGACGCGTACGCCGTAACGTGCGAAGGAGGCGGTGTAGCGGGCGACGAGCAGTCCCTGTCCCACGCTGGCCGCAGCCTGCTGTCTGGCCAGGTCCTTGGGTCGGCGGTGCAGCCCGAGCGGGGCGAGCCCGGCCGCGATGGCGCCGCTGGAGACGAGCACGATCTCACGCTCCCCGCCGCTCCTCACCCTGGCGAGCACGTCGACGAGCGCATCGACGCGATCCGCGTCGAGGCCGCCGGCCGCGGTGGTGAGGGATGAGGAACCGACTTTGACCACGACCCTGCGGGCCTCTGCGACGCCCTGCCTTGCCCCTGACACGTACATCCCCAATGATTCGACCTCGCCCAGCCCCCGCAATCTACGCGAGCGGGGGAACGGGTGCCTGCGCGTTCCGCCCCGTGGACGTATGGACGGCTTCACGGCTCGTCCGCACCTGACCTCTCCGCCGATGAGATCGACAGCCGCATCAGCAATCACGTTCATTACTTATATCGAATGATCAACTTCTCGGCGCCGTACACCGGTATCAGACGAAGAGAACGGGAAAACCGGTGTGCGCCGACCGGTACAACCATGAGAACCCCTCGCTCATCTAACAGCCGATAGGGTGCGTGGCGGCGGCTCCCCCCATATTCGGCGGTGGCGGTGTCGGCCCCACATCTGCCGCCACCTTCAGGGACCTACCAGACATGGGACAGCAGCGATGCCAGTCAAAGTAAGTGTCGTCATTCCGGTATACAACCCGGGCAAGTACATCGACCCCTGCATCGACTCACTCCTGAGACAGTCTCTCCCCGCGGGTGAGTTCGAAGTTCTGTTCGTGAACGACGGGTCCACCGACGACACTCCCGAACGACTCGAAAAGCTGGCGGTGGAACACCCCCATTTCCGGTTGATCACCATCCCCAACTCCGGATGGCCCGGAAAGCCCCGCAACATCGGTGTGGCCGAAGCGAAGGGCGAATACGTCCAGTTCGTCGACCAGGACGACCATCTCGCCTCCGACGCACTGCGCCGGCTGTACGAGATGGGCCGCCGCAATGGCTCGGACATCGTCATCGGCAAGGTGGCGAGCAACTTCCGCGGCGTGCCGCACGGCGTGTTCAAGAGGAACCGCGAGAAGTGCACCCTGCGCGACGCGCCCCTGTACGACAGCCTCACGCCGCACAAGATGTTCCGTACGGAGTTCCTCCGCGAGAACGGCATCGCCTACCCCGAGGGCAAGCGCCGGCTCGAGGACCAGCTCTACATGATGCAGGCGTACTTCCCCGCCGAGGTCGTCTCGATCCTCGGCAACTACACCTGCTACTACTACTCCCGGCGCGACGACGGCAAGAACGCCGGGTCCACCAGGATCGTCCCGGCCGACTACTACGGCAACCTCCGCGAAGTCCTGGACGTCGTCGTGGCCAACACCGAGCCGGGCGACTTCCGGGATCTGCTGCTCCGCCGCTTCTACCGGGTCGAGATGCTGAGCCGACTCAGCGAACCCGCGGTGGTCAAGTACCAGCCCGAGTTCTTCAACGAGATGTGCGACGCGATCAGGCCGCTGGCCATCGACTTCATGGGCGACGGTGTGCATGACGGCCTCGGCCCGCTGCTGCGGATCCGGTCCACTCTCCTGCGCCGGGACGACCGGGAGGGTCTGCTGCGCATCGCCCGATTCGCCGGGTCCGTCAAGGCGTCGGCCCGTCTGGAGGACTTCGCCTGGCAGCCGGACGGCCGCGCAGCCATCACCGTGACCGCCCGGCTGGTCCACGGAGACGACGAGGCGCCGGTGAAGCTGCTGCGCAAGGACGGCCGCTACTTCCTGCACCCCGACATCGGCGGCGGGCAGCTGGCGGAGGACGAACTCCTGGACGTCACCGGCGACATCGACGGCTTCTCCGCCGAACTGTCCCTGCGCAACCGCGAGACGGCAGTCGAGTGGCCCTGCCCCGCGACATTCACCACTCGGACCGATGAACTCGGCGACGGGGCCTGCGAGATCGTCCTGCACGGCAGTGGTCATGTCACTTCGGAGGCGGTCAAGGGCCGCGGTCGGGTCTCTCGCGGCTTCTGGGACATCTGGGTGCCGCTGCGCGGCCTGGGCCTGGTCCGCAAGGCAAGGCTGGGCGCCGACCGCGACCCGGAGGTGGACTCCGCCTGCCTGCCCGCGTCGCTCGGCTCGCCGGCCCGTGCCGTCATCCCGTACTTCACCGACCCGCACGGCAACCTCACGCTCGATGTGGGCCGCCGCAGCAAGAAACTCGCCGCCTATCTGGACGGCCGTCCGGTCCTGCGGACCCCCGGTCGCCGGCCCGAACTCCGACTGGAGCTCTTCACCGCCACCACCACCGTGTCCTCCGAGGCCCAATTGGTTCTGAGTCCGGCCGACGGAACCGGCTCGGCCGTGCACACGCTGTCCACCGTGCTGCACCCGACAGCGGGCCGGGCCCACCTCACCGTGCCCGATCGCGCCCCCCGCGTCGTAGCGGGCGCTTGGAAGCTCTCCGTTCGGCTGGACGGCGCGAAGGACCCCATGCTCGGCCTCTGCGACGTCACCATCGGCGAGGACGGAAGGATCCAACTGGATCCAGAGCTGCCCGAGGCCGCAGACACGGTCATGGTCGGCGTGGTCGCACAACGCCGGAAGGCGACTCTGCATCGCGCGCTGCGCATCGTCGGCGGACCCCTCGTGCGCAGGTTCCCCCCGCAGGGCCGCAAGCGTGCACGCCGCCTCGCCGCCCGGCTCACCGGCTGATCCACACCCGCGGATCCGTCGCGCCCTGACGAGACGGTCCCGCCAGTACCAGCACCGAACACATCGGAACGAGGACGTGATCGCATGCGACAGCTCTCCGTCGCAGGGGCCTGGGTTCATGAACCCAAGGTCTTCCCGGACAGCCGCGGCAGCTTCCACGAATGGTTCAAGGCGTCGGAGCTCAGCGAGGCCGTCGGACACACGCTGCGGCTCGCGCAGGCCAACTTCTCCATCTCCAGCCGGGGAACGCTGCGTGGTGTCCACTTCGCCGATGTGCCGCCGAGCCAGGCGAAGTACGTCAAGTGCGTACGCGGCGCGGTGCTCGACGTCATCGTGGACATCCGGGTCGGCTCCCCTACGTACAAGCAGTGGGAGGCCGTCCGGCTCGACGACGCGGACCATCACGCCGTCTATCTCTCCGAGGGGCTCGGCCACGCCTTCATGGCCCTGACGGACGACGCCTCGGTCGTCTATCTGTGCTCCGAGGGCTACGCGCCCGGCCGCGAGCACGGCATCAACCCGCTCGATCCCGAGCTGGGCATCCAGTGGCCGAAGGGGATCACCCCGCTGCTGTCCGACAAGGACGCCGCGGCCCCCTCGCTGGCCGAGGCCGAGGCACAGGGCCTGCTGCCGTCGTACGAGGACTGCCAGGCCCACTACGCCCGGCTGCGCGCCCGCGGCTGAGCCTTGCAGGAACGCCGAAGCCCCCGTGGTCCGTACGGACCACGGGGGCTTCGTACTGTCCTGGGCCCCGTCAGCCCGTCACGGCCTCGATGCGCTTGCGCAGCGGTGCGAACGCCGAGCGGGGGCGGCGAAGGTTCCGGGCGCGTGCCAGGGCCGGCCAGAAGTCGGCGCCGAGCAGCGTCTCGGGCCGGACGGCGTTCTTGCGCACCAGCACCTCGTCGGGCACGTCCTGCGGATCGGGTACGACATACTCCTCGATGATCTTGTCGTACGCGTTCTTCAGGATGCCACTGTCCGGGTTGGCGCCGAACACGGCGGCCACACCGGTCGGGGCGGTGTCCAGCTCGACGACCACCAGGTCGGGGCGGTAGCGGCGCAGCACCTGCACCACCTTGTACACATCACCGGTCCAGAACTTGGTGTGCCGGTCGCGGGCCGCCTCGTCGACATCGCGCGGCAGCATGTCGTCCAGCACGATCACACTCGACCAGCGGGCGTGCTTCTCGACGTTCATGAAGTCGCGCAGGGCGTACTCGAAGAGGTGCATGCCGTCGATGAAGGCGAGTTCCACTTTCGGGTCGCCGCCGAGCACATTGAGCGGATCGCGTCGGGCGAGGGCGCGGAACGGGTTGCGGCCGTTGCGCAGGTGCAGCAGCGGGTCCTTGCGGGCGAAGAAGTCGTCACTGGTCGCCTTGACCAGGTGGACGTCGCAACTGATGTCCGTCACCACCCGGAAGGCGGGGTCGACGGCGACCGAGGGCACTCGCGAGAGCGCCAGGCTTCTGCCGTCGTTGACCCCGATCTCCAAATAGTTCCGAGGACGGTAGACGCGGTGCAAATGACGCAGAAAGTCATGGCGGTTCACGTGGAGCAGCCCTTCGAGGAAACCAACTGGTCTGATCCCCGGCGAAGTTACCTCATGACCGCACTGTGATGTAAGCGTTCTCCCCCGTGTAAACCTTCGTTTTTCACATCTTTGAAATTCAACTGGATTCGACGATCAATATGATCATTGGATGATCATGATCGCTCTGCTGCAAGGAGCGACGGAAATGCCTCTTTCAGCGCCGCCCGCCAATCCCGGATCGGTTCGATTCCGGCCGCCGCCCAGCGGTCGTGTCCCAGCACGCTGAAAGCGGGCCGGGGAGCCGGCCGCACGAAAGCCTCGCTGGTCGTGGGGCGGACGCGCGCCGGGTCGGTGCCGAGCAGCCGGAAGATCTCCCGGGTGAAGCCGAACCAGGTCGTCCCGCCGCGGCTGGTGCCGTGATAGACGCCCGCGGGGGCGGTGCCCGCCAGGGCGGCCTGTCCGAGCCGGACCAGCCGGTCGGCCAGATCGGCGGTCCAGGTGGGCTGTCCGCGCTGGTCGTCCACCACGTCGAGGGTGTCCTTGACGCCTTCCAGCTTGATCATCGTACGGACGAAGTTGCCGCCGCCCGCCCCGTACAGCCAGGCGGTACGGACCACGTAACCGGTGTCCGGCAGGGTGTCCAGCACGGCCCGCTCGCCGGCCAGTTTGGTGCGGCCGTAGGCGCTGCGCGGCCCCGTGGGGTCTTCCTCGGCGTAGGGCTTCTCACCGTCCCCGGCGAAGACGTAGTCGGTGGAGACCTGGAGGAGGACGGCGCCGTGTTCGCGGCAGGCCGCGGCGAGGACCTCGGGGCCTGTGCCGTTGACCCGCAGTGCGGCGTCCTCCTGGGACTCGGCGTCATCGACGGCGGTCCAGGCGGCGCAGTTCACCACGACGGCGGGCCGGTGCTGCTCGAAGCCGGAGCGCACCGACCCGGGGTCGGCGATGTCCATGGCCGCGCGGTCCGCGGCGACCACCGTGACGTCCTCACCGGCGAGCCGGGCCAGAACGTCCTGGCCCAGCATCCCGGCGGCCCCGGTGACCAGCCAGACGGCGCTCACAGCGCGGCCCGGCCCTTCAGCGGCTCCCACCAGGCGCGGTTGTCGCGGTACCACTGCACGGTCTCGGCGAGGCCGGTGCGGAAGTCCTTGCGGGGCTCGTAGCCGAGCTCCTCGCGGATCTTGGTGCAGTCGACCGAGTAGCGGCGGTCGTGGCCCTTGCGGTCCTCGACATAGGTGACGCTGGTGTCCCAGTCGGCGTCGCAGGCGTCCAGCAGCAGGCCGGTGAGCTCCTTGTTGGAGAGCTCGGTGCCGCCGCCGATGTTGTACACCTCGCCGGCCCGGCCCTTCGTGCGGACCAGCTCGATGCCCTGGACATGGTCGTCGATGTGCAGCCAGTCACGGACGTTGGCGCCGTCGCCGTAGAGCGGGACCGTCTTGCCGTCCAGCAGATTGGTGACGAAGAGCGGGATGACCTTCTCGGGGAAGTGGTGGTGCCCGTAGTTGTTGGAGCAGCGGGTCACCCGCACGTCGAGGCCGTGGGTGCGGTGGTAGGAGAGCGCGATCAGGTCGCTGGACGCCTTGGCCGCGGAGTACGGCGAGTTGGGCGCGAGCGGGTCGGTCTCGGGCCAGGAGCCCTCGTCGATCGAGCCGTAGACCTCGTCGGTGGAGATGTGCACGAAGGTCTTGATGCCGGCCAGGTGCGCGGCATGGATCAGGGTGTGGGTGCCCACGACGTTCGTACGGACGAATTCGGCGCCGCCGTCGATGGAGCGGTCCACATGGGACTCGGCCGCAAAGTGCACCACCTGGTCGTGCTCGGCCATCAGCTCGGCGACCAGCTCGGGATCGCAGATGTCGCCCTGCGCGAACCGGAATCCGGGGTGGTCGCGCACCTCGTCGAGGTTGGCCGGGTTGCCTGCGTAGGTGAGCTTGTCGAGCACGGTGACGGCGATGTCGCCGGGGCCGTCGGGGCCGAGCACCGTGCGGACGTAGTGCGAGCCGATGAATCCGGCCCCGCCGGTCACCAGGATGTTGGTGGTCATGAGGAGATCTGCACCTTGCTGTGGTCGCCGAGTACGAGTCGGTGGGCGGACGGGGAACGAGGCGCGGGGGTCACTTCGACGTCACGGCCGATGAGCGACGCCTCCACGCGGCGTACACCGGCGATGGATGCGCCCCGCAGAACGATGGAGTACTCGATCTCGCTGTCCTCGATCCGGCAGTCCTCCGAGACCGATGTGAACGGACCGACGTACGCGCCGCTGATCACCGACCGGGCGCCGATGATCACGGGCCCGACGATGCGGCTGCCGCTGACCTTGGCGCCCGCCTCGATCCGCACCCGGCCGATGATCTCGCTCGCATCGTCGACCTCGGCCTCCTCGTGGGACGGCTCGATGGTCTCCAGAACGGTCCGGTTGACCTCCAGCATGTCGGTGACATTGCCGGTGTCCTTCCAGTACCCGTGGATCGTGGTGGAACGGACGTCACGCCTCTGGTCGATCAGCCACTGGATGGCGTGCGTGATCTCCAGCTCGCCGCGCCAGGAGGGCTCGACCGAGCGGACGGCCTCGTGGATGGCGGGGGTGAACAGGTAGACGCCGACGAGCGCCAGATCGCTCTTGGGCTCCTTCGGCTTCTCCTCCAGGGCCGCCACCCGGCCGTCGGCGTCGAGCTCCGCGACACCGAAGGAGGTCGGGTTGGGCACCTGGGTCAGCAGGATCTGCGCATCGGGCTTGTCCGTGCGGAACTCCTCCACCAGAGCGGTGATCCCGCCGACGATGAAGTTGTCACCGAGGTACATGACGAAGTCGTCGTCCCCCAGGAAGTCACGGGCGATCAGCACCGCGTGGGCGAGGCCGAGCGGTTCGTCCTGGGGGATGTACGTGACCTCGATGCCCAACCGGGAACCGTCGCCGACCGCCTCGCGGATCTCCTGAGCGGTGTCGCCCACGATGATGCCGACTTCGGTGATGCCCGCTTCCGCGATGGCTTCCAGGCCGTAGAACAGCACGGGCTTGTTCGCCACCGGCACCAGTTGCTTGGCCGAGGTGTGTGTGATGGGACGCAGGCGGGTGCCGGCCCCTCCGGACAGTACGAGAGCCTTCACGTGACCAGTCCTCATGGTTGAGATATCGGTCTTGTCGCGGCTGCGACCTGCGAGGCGACTTTACTGAGAATTGCTGTGCAATTCGTCCTGCGTCAACCCCGCGAACGAGATGCGAACGCACGTACGGAATTTGGCCGGAATGGACCTGCTCAGCCTGCGTTGATCCTCAGCTTCCAGCGTCGTACGTCCCGCCGCATACGCCGGACGACGCGCCGCGACAATGACGGCTTACGGGCTATGACCTCGGGCTTCTCGATGCGCTTGCCGTCATGCCAGTCGGGCACGGTGACCTCGAAATCGGATTCCGAAAGACCGCTCGAAGGGTCCCGGAAGTGCGGGTACGCGAGGAAGGCCTTGTCCCCCTTTCGCGAGTTGACCACATCCGGAACCGTCTTCGCCCGCTGATACGTCAGCGCGTCCACCAGCACGTCGGCCCGGCCCGCCGCGACAGCGGCGAGCCGCAGCCTCTCGGCGACCTTGATCAGGCGCGCCACCCTGTCGTTCCAGTACGTTTCCATGAGCGGAGCCGCAAGCTCCATCTTGTGGCGCCGCACCTCCTCCGAGTCCCGGAGGAAGTTGGGACCGAACTGCTGCAGCGTCCCGACCGTGAAGGGCCTGACCATCAGGAAGTCCCGCTTCGGTCCGGCCGGTTCGAGCCGGTGAATGAGCGCCATCATGGCCCGCATGGAATCGAAGCGCCATACGTAGGTGCCGCTCTTGGTCACATGCTTTCCGTCGTCCCGGCCGACCAGGTAATAGCAGGTGTAATTGGAGATGACGGAGACTCCGGCGCCCCGGAGATACACCTCCATGGTGAAGAGCGCATCCTCACCGGTCTTGAGTTCCTCATCGAATCTCAGACCAATTCGCTCCAGCAGTTCACGCCGGAAAAGCTTCTGTGCGCTCAGCGTGTAAATGACCTTGGAGTTGTATACGTTGACCCGTTCCTTGGTGCCTGTCCACATCGACTTGGGCGCTCCGCGATTGACCCCGACCACCTTGCCGAGCACCACATCGGTGTGCGCCCGGTCGGCCATGGCCACCATCCGCTCCAGGGCCTCGTCACCGAAGTAGTCGTCCGCATCGAGGAAGAACACATAGCGCCCCCTCGCCATGCCGAGACCCACATTGCGCGGCCCGCTCGGACCGCCGGAATTCTCCTGCCTGACCACCCTCGTCGGGACCGCGGATCGGGCCGCGAACTCCTCCAGGTACTCACCGGTGCCATCGGTCGAACCGTCATCGACCGCCACGATCTCGATCCGGTCGGCACCGATGGTCTGCGTCTCCACCGATTCGAGACATCGGATGAGGTAGGGCATCGCCTCATATGCGCCGATGATCACGGTTACGTCAGGAGTTGGCATCTCGTTCACATCAACAGAAGACAGTCGCCCCGGAGCGTTGGTTGCCCGGCACTACCCACTCGAAAGAGTGACCTTCACCACAAAGGCCCGGCACAACCCTTTCAGGGCTATGCCGGGCCGGATGAATCGTGTAAGCGAGCCAGCCTGACTCTCAGCCGCTCACCGGTTCGCCGAGGTTTCTCGCCAGACCTGCGTTCCGGGCCTCCGACTTGGCCGCGAGCGCCTTCACCGCCGTGTCGAACCGCACGATCGAGGTGGGCTCGTCCGGGCCGAGGAGGTACTCCTTCAGCTCGCGCCGGTCGGCCGCCAAGGTGTCCGCCGCGGGGTCCACCACCGCCGCGAGCAGGGCGTCCAGCTCGGTCGCGGCATTGGACAGGATGACCGCGGCACGGACCGCGGTGTTCTGCCGGCGGAATTCGTCCTCGCCCAGCACCGCCGAATCGGTGACCGCGTACGGCTTGCCGCTCGCGATGAAGTCCGACACCACGCTGGAGATGTCCGAGACCATGGCATCCGACTCGTTGAAGCAGTCGTACAGCCGCATGCGGGCGCCCGTGATGACCTTGTGCTCCCACCAGCCGAGCGCCCGCCACGAGGCTGCGTTCCACTCGTCCTTGAGCCGCCCGATCTCGGCCTCGCGCGCGGGGTCGGCCAGCGAGTCGCGGGACACCTCGGCCTCGTCCCCTGCGACGTGGTCACCGCTCGACAGTGCCGTGAGCCGGGCCTCGATACGGGCCAGTTCGGCCCGCGCCTCGGCCTGCACCGCCTGGAGCGCCGCCGATTCCTTCGCCCAGCGAGGGTCGGTGGCGCGCTCGACGGCGGCCTTCTCGATCAACGCGGTGATCCGCTGGTGCACGGCCTTGGCCTTGGCGCTGCGGGTTCCCGTGAAGGGGTGCGGCTTGTAGAGCAGCCGGACCGGCTGCTCCGCGTTCAGCAGCCGCTTGACGATGTTCTCGCCGGCCAGCAGGAGCGAGGTGTTGCCCGGGTTGTCGTCCCAGCCTTCCCAGGTGGGGGCGTACAGCACGGTCGGGATCGGGTTCTTCGGCGCACCGGACCACGGCTGGATGGCGGCCAGCTGCGGGCGGCCCACCTCGACGATGTCCTCGTCGCGCACACCGACATCGGCCAGCGCGTAACGGTCCCGGCCGGCCCGGCCCGCGGTCCATACCTCGTCGTAGGCCTTGCTGTACGGGTTGACGCTGGCGAGCTTGTCGCTGTCCCCGTGACCGATGAAGACATGCTTCATCGTCGGCACCCGGAGCAGGTGGATGTTCTTGCCGACGTTGGCCGCGTAGAGCGCGACCCGTACCGACGAGAGGTTCAGGTTCATCAGGTGCACGCCGCCGGGCACGCAGAGCACCGGCACCGACGTCGTGTTCAGCTGAGGCATTATCTGGCGCTCACGCAGCAGGATCAGCGGGCGGCCGTCGAGCTGCGCCATGGTCTCCAGCCACATGTTGACCTGGTAGGCCGAATCCTTGGAGCCGGAGAAGTAGAGAACCACGTCCGGCTTGTACTCGCGCAGCCAGGTGTCCACGGCGCTCAGCACCTTGGACTCGGGCCCCACCAGCCGGCTCGGACGGATGTACGGGAGGAGCGCCACCACGTAGCAGAGCGCGAGCACCAGCGTGACGGCCAGGCCCGCGTAGGCGAAGCCGGTCGCCTCGGTCTCGATCGCGACCAGCACACCCACCATCGCGAAGACGTCCAGATGGAGCATCTTCTCCGCGGGGTGGTTCATCAGCAGCGACGGCGGAGCGTCCTGGATCCGCACCTGCTCCAGGTCGACGTTGCGCGTGACCACCGGGAGCTTGCGGCGGAGCTTGATGAGGGTGACCACCACGCTCTGCGGTGCCTGGAGACCATAGAAAACCAGCAGGCAGGCGACCGTCACGTAGAACAACGTCTGCTCTCCGTAACCCATGCGGGAGAGCAGCAGGATCAGCAGCAGCTGGCGGACCAGGAAACGGATCGAAAGCCCCGCGCGGACGGCGGCAAGCCGGTTGACCAGGTAGCTACCGCAGTGGTGCAGATACTGGTCGGCCAGGTAGGTCACCGCGGCAGCACCTGCGAAGAACCACAGATTGGGGATTATGGCCGCGAGCATTATGCACGGGAACCCCAGGGCCATGAGGAGGGCTGCGGCCAGTTCCGAGCCACTGCCCACTCGAGCCATGCGAATGGCTTTCGAAATCACGAAGTACCGCTCCCGAGGATGCCGACTGATTACCTTGCGGGGAAAATGTGAAGTCAGAGCTTCACGAATTCGGACCCCTGTGGTTCGCACGCGGCGTCTACAGGGGTCCGAATAGTCGATTACCAAGCAGTATTACACATCGGCCTGTCGGTCCAGGACAGCGGCCAGCGCCTGTTCGAAACCCGACGCCTCGGAAGCACCACGGGTCGGGTCCTGCTGGCGTACGTCGATGACATGGCCGGTCATCTCGGAGAGCAGGACGTCGAGGGAGGTCCTGGCAACCGCCTCGGAGGAAAGCAGCGTACCCGCGGGCTCGTTCCCGAACGCCTTGGTGCGCATCGGCGTGGCGGTGCGCTCGGGGTTCACGCAGTTCACCCGCACGCCGTCGCCCGCCCACTCGTCCGAGAGCGCCTGGGTGAGATTGACCATGGCGGCCTTGGTCGACGAGTAGAGGCTGTACTCCGCGCGGCCCCGGGTGTAGCTGCTGGAGGTGTAGAGCAGCAACTGGCCCTTCGTCTCGGCGAGGTACTTGTACGAGGCACGGGCGATCTGTACCGGCGCCAGGTAGTTGACGTTCAGCGCTTCCTGGATGGTCGCGTTGTCCGTCTCGGCCAGCTTGCCGATGCGGAGCACGCCCGCGGTGTTGATCACGTAGTCGACGCGGCCGGTGTCCGCGTACGCCTTGGAGAGCGCCTCGTCGATGTGCTCCGGGTTCTCCACGTGCGTACCGGTGGTGGAGCGGCCCAGGGCGTAGACGGTGGCACCGTAGGACTCGGCGAGGGTCGCGATGTCCGCACCGATGCCGTACGAGCCGCCGAAGACGACGAGGGTCTTGCCGGTGAGCAGTTCGCGGTAGGCGGCGTCGTCGGTCGGCTGCGGGACGGCCGTGGAGGCCAGCTGGAAGAGCTTGTCCGCGATGAAGACGTCGACGGGCTGAGTGACCTTCATGTTGTACTCGTCGCCCGCGACGACGTAGATCGGCACGTCCGGGAGGTACTTCAGGACGACCGAGCAGTCGTCGGTGGCCTGGAAGTTCGGGTCGCCGGCGGCGACCTCGTACGCCCGGCGGATCGTGGAGAGCTTGAAGGCCTGCGGCGTCTGGCCGCGGCGCAGCCGGGAGCGGTCGGGCACATCGGTGATGAACTCGCCGTCGCCGCCGTGGGTGCGGGTCACGATGATCGTGTCCGCGGACGGGATGGCGACGTCGACCGCCTGGTAGCGGTCCAGGGCGTCGACGCAGTCCTTGATGACGCGCTGCGACAGCAGCGGGCGCACGGCGTCGTGGAACAGGACGTTGCGGTCCTCGCCCTCGGCCAGGCCCTCGCCGAGCGCCGCGATGGCACGCTCGGTGGTCTCGTTACGGGTGGAGCCGCCCTCGATCACCTTGGTGACCTTGGTGAGTCCGGCCTTGGCGACGATCTTCTCCACGTCGGGCACGTAGCCCGGAGCCATCAGCACGATGATGTCGTCGATGGAGTCGGCCTGCTGAAAGATCGACAGCGTGTGCTCGATGACAGCCTTGCCTGCGATCTTCAGCAGTTGCTTGGGGATGGACAGTCCCACGCGCTGGCCGGTACCACCGGCGAGCACGACTGCTGTGGTTCGGGCTTTGGCTATGTGCTGAGCAGACACAGACGACCTACCTTGCGGGGCTGGGAGATACAGCGATGGTTGCACTCTCCGTTACCGTCTCGCAAGGTGGACGTCGGCCGCTGCATGCCGTATGGACACCTCGCGTTGCCCTGCGATCAGGGCGAATACCGGAATTGACACCTCCCGGCCGGGTGACCGACGCCACACGGTTGAGCGGCATGAATCACCCCTGAGCGGGTTCGGCTCCGCCGATCGAGTGACATCGAGAGCATGCCGGGCCGCCGGACGGGATGACGAACAGACCCGTCCGGCGGTATGGCCTCGACTGAAAGTGCGACTGCTTCGGCGGCTGCGGCTGCGGCTGCGGCTGCGGCTGCGGCTGAACGTCCTAGAACGGGTTGAAGTCGTCGAACTCGCGCTGTGCGTCGTCGCGTTCCGCCTCGCGGTCGCGGCGGCGCTGCGCCGCCGGCCGCGGCGCTTCGAGACGGTGGTCCTCGCCACGCCGGCCGAGCATCTCCGCGCCCGCCGCCATGGTCGGCTCCCAGTCGAAGACGACCGCGTTGTCCTCGGCGCCGATGGCCACGCCGTCGCGCGCGCGGGCGCCGGCCTTCATCAACTCGTCCTCGACACCGAGACGGTTGAGCCGGTCGGCCAGGTAGCCGACGGCCTCGTCGTTGTTGAAGTCGGTCTGCCGGACCCAGCGTTCCGGCTTCTCGCCGCGCACCCGGTAGAGGCCGTCCTCCTCCTTGGTGACGGTGAAGCCCGCGTCGTCGACGGCCTTCGGGCGGATGACGATACGGGTCGCCACCTCCACGGGCTTGGCCGCGCGCGCCTCGGCGATGATGCCCGCGAGCGCGAAGGAGAGCTCCTTCAGGCCGGTACGGGCGACGGCGGACGCCTCGAGGACGCGGTAGCCGCGCGCCTCCAGGTCCGGGCGGATCATGTCGGCGAGGTCCTGGCCGTCCGGGATGTCGATCTTGTTGAGAACGACGATGCGGGGCCGGTCCTCCAGGCCTCCGTACTGCTTCAGCTCCTCCTCGATCATCTCGAGGTCGGAGACCGGGTCACGGTCGGACTCCAGCGTCGCGGTGTCCAGTACGTGCACGAGCACCGAGCAGCGCTCCACGTGCCGCAGGAATTCCAGGCCGAGGCCCCGGCCCTGGCTGGCGCCCGGGATGAGGCCCGGGACGTCGGCGATGGTGTAGACGGTGCTGCCCGCGGTGACCACGCCGAGGTTCGGGACGAGGGTCGTGAACGGGTAGTCGGCGATCTTCGGCTTGGCCGCCGACAGGACCGAGATCAGCGAGGACTTCCCGGCGCTCGGGTAGCCCACCAGCGCGACGTCGGCGACGGTCTTGAGCTCCAGGACGATGTCGCGGGCCTCACCGGGCTCGCCGAGCAGCGCGAAGCCGGGGGCCTTGCGGCGGGCGGAGGCCAGTGCGGCGTTGCCGAGGCCGCCGCGGCCGCCCTGTCCGGCGACGAACGTGGTGCCCTGGCCGACCAGGTCGGCCAGCACATTGCCGTTCCGGTCGAGCACGACCGTACCGTCGGGCACCGGCAGGACCAGGTCCTGCCCGTCCTTGCCGGAGCGGTGGTCGCCCGCGCCGGGCTGGCCGTTGGTGGCCTTGCGGTGGGGACTGTGGTGGTAGTCGAGGAGCGTGGTGATGTCCTGGTCGACGACCAGGGTCACATCGCCGCCGCGGCCGCCGTTGCCGCCGTCCGGACCGCCGAGCGGCTTGAACTTCTCACGGTGAACGGAGGCACAGCCGTGGCCTCCGTTACCCGCGGCGACATGCAGCTCGACGCGGTCCACGAAGGTGGTCATGGTTGGAACCTCCAGTTACATACATGCAGAAATGTCTCACTCGTGCCGTCCCACTAGGAGAAGGCCGTCTCTCATGGGAGAAACACGCGAAAGGCGGACCCGCTTCCCGTATGGGAAGTGAGGTCCGCCTCCGCAGAAACCGCTCGACGAGCGCCGAAAATCAGCCGGCGATCGGAACGATGTTCACGACCTTGCGGCCACGGTGCGTGCCGAACTCGACCGCACCGGCGGCGAGTGCGAACAGCGTGTCGTCGCCACCACGGCCGACGCCCGTGCCCGGGTGGAAGTGGGTGCCACGCTGGCGGACCAGGATCTCACCGGCGTTGACGGCCTGACCGCCGAAGCGCTTCACGCCGAGCCGCTGAGCATTGGAATCGCGCCCGTTCCGGGTGGACGATGCGCCCTTCTTGTGTGCCATGTCTCCTCAGTCCCTTACTTCGCAGCCGCGGGGATACCGGTGACCTTGATCGCCGTGTACTGCTGACGGTGACCCTGGCGACGGCGGTAGCCGGTCTTGTTCTTGTAGCGAAGGATGTCGATCTTCGCGCCCTTGTGGTGGTCCACGACCTCGGCCTGGACCTTGATCCCGGCCAGCACCCACGGGTCGCTGGTCACGGCGTCGCCGTCGACCACGAGCAGGGTCGAGAGCTCGACCGTGTCGCCAACCTGGGCAGTGGAAATCTTGTCAACCTCAACGATGTCACCGACAGCAACCTTGTGCTGGCGGCCACCGCTGCGCACGATGGCGTACACGCGGATCTCTCTCTCGCTCGGAACGGATCCCCTGATGCCAGCCGCCCGCACAGGCCGAAGCCCGCGACGATCCGGAAGGATGAGCGGCCTCTCCTGACGGACAGGTCCATCAGGAGGAATGTGCTCAGGGGTGGGCGCGCATGGAAACACGCCGAGGGTCAAGGTTACGGGGCCGCTCCCGGGCGGTCAAACCGGGCCTCCAGGAGCCGGTCCACCGGCTCCCGCGTGCTAACTTTTCCATTTTCGTAACTCTCCGTACAGCCTGAGGCTATCGATGCCACGCTCCGTCCCGCCCGGCCGTGCCTGGCTGTTGGCCTTTCTGGTGTCTGCCGTCTATGTGCTGGCACAGCTGGCCGCCGGGACCTCCTGGACGCTCTTCCCCGACTCCTACCGGTACGCCCGTGCTGCCGAGGAGTACCTCGGAGCCGACCGGGGCGAGGCGCACCGGGCCGCGCTCTCCGCCTTCTGTGCGAGCCGGGCCGACGAGGCCGCCCGGAGCGAGAAGCTCGATCCGCTGGCCGGCGAGGGCGGGCCCGGCGCGGCCGGGGCGGCGAGCGAGGCCGCCTGCCTGAAGCGATGGTCCACCGCCCCCGACATCACCACCGGGGATCCCCGCTACCAATCGATCTTCTCGTCCCGTCCCGGCTACCCCCTGCTCGCCGCTCCCTTTGTCGGTGCGCTCGGGGTGCTCGACGGCATGCGGGCGCTCGGGCTGCTGCTGGCCGTGGGCGGTTCCCTGGCCGTCTACGGGCTGCTGCGCGGGGCCGGGCTCTCGCCCGCGGCCGCCGTGACCGGCCAGATCGCCTTCCTCGTCTCACCGCTCGGTTGGTGGAGTCTCCAGGCACTCAGCGAGGGCCTGGTCACCGTCTGTGTGCTCGGCGCGGTGTGGGGCGGGGTGCTCATGGCGCGGGACAGGCGTACGGTGGGTGCGGCGCTGTTCATCGGCTCCCTGGCGGTCTGCACGGTCACCCGTTATTCGACAGCACTGATGCTGGCCGCGCTGATCGCGGCGGCGATGTTCATCTCCTGGCTCCTGCGCCGGTGCCGTGCGGATCTGTTGCTCGCCGGCGTGGCCGCGGGATGCGCCGGTGCCGTGGAACTCGTGATGAAGCTGCTCGGGCTTCCCTCGTCGGAGGTCACCCTCCAGGACACCTTCACCCACCATTTCCGTGCCCCCGAGGTCCCGGACCCCTGGGCCCGGCTCGTCGATCTCGATCTGAAGTACTGGAGTCACTGGATCGGTGAGCAGGCCGCAATGCCGTTCTTCCTGGTGGCCACGGTGCTCGCGCTGTGGGTGCTGCTGCGTCGCGGCGGGGTGCTCGGCCCACTGGCCTGCGCGGTGACGCTGACCGGTGCCGCCCAGATAGCCGCGCATCCCCTGGTCCAGGAGGCCGATCGGCTGGGAGTGCTCATGTGGATACCGGTGACGCTGGGAATTGCCTTGATTACACAAGCAGTTCGGGGCTTTCCCTCACTACCGATTGACCGTACGGTCCGAGTTCCTTCCTCAACAGTGGAGACGTACTGTGCCGACACCACAGATTCCTGATGAACTTCTGGCGAAGGCCGCCCGACGCGCAGTCGCCCGGATGGCCCGTACCGACCGGCCGGTCGTCGCCGCACGAGTCCTGGGTGTCTGCGCGCAACGCGTCCGGAACCGTCGGCTCAAGGCGGACCTGCTGGGTGAGGCGGCCGCAGTCCAGCTCGGCCGGGGCCTCGTCCCCCGCCATCTCGTCCAGGCGTACGCCGCCGAGCTGTCCTACGCGGACTCCAGGTTCAAGGCGGGCCGCAAGAAGGAGGCCGCCGCGTCTCTCACCCAGGCCCTGCTGCTGGCTTTTCACCGGGTTCCGCACGTCGACCGGCTCCACTCGCCCCTGTCGGACGACCCGGCCGGATTCACCGCCCGGCTGCGCACCAGCACCACCGCCCGCGCGGTGGCCGCACCCCGCGGCCGGAAGACACCGCCCGCCGCGCCCCCGACCGACCGGCCGCTGCGGCTGCTCGTGGTGAACCGGGCCAATGCCAACTTCCTGGGCCTGCTCACCGAGCGTTACGCGGACCACCCCGGTGTCGAGCTCCGCACGCTGGACCTGGCGGCCGATCCGGTACTGGCGCCGCTGGCCAAGGGCCTGCGGCGGATGATCGAGCTGCCGCTCGGGAGCCAGGCCGCGTACGCAGCCGAGGTCGAAGCGGCGCTGCGCCCCCATCTGGACTGGGCGGACACGGTCTTCATCGAGTGGTGCTCCACGGCCGCCGCGTTCATGACCCTGGTGGACCCGCGCAGCACCCGGGTCGTCGTCCGGCTCCACAAGTACGAGTCGTTCACGTACTGGCCGCACATCATGGACTTCTCCCGGGTCGACGATGTCGTGTTCATCGCGGAGCACATGCGGGAGTTGACCACCGCCGCCGTTCCCCGGCTGCTCGGTACCGCCGCGCCACGCCTCCACTTCCTGCACAACGCACTGGACCTGCGGCGGTTCGACCGTCCCAAGAGCGACGACGCGCGGTTCACCGTGGGCCTGATAGGCATCGGCCAGATCGCCAAGGATCCACGCTGGGCTCTGGAGGTGCTCAGGCTGCTTCGGGCCCGGGACGAGCGGTACCGCCTGCTGATGGTCGGCGACGGCATCGATCCGGCACCCGGCGCGGCGGCCGCCGCATATCACTCGGCGCTGGAGAAGGATCTCGCCGAGCTGGAGCCCACGGGTGCCGTGATCAGGCTCGGGCCGAGCGACGACGTACCCGGTGTGCTCACCGGAGTGGGAGTGATCCTCAGCAGCTCGGTCCGTGAGGGCTGTCATGTCGGCCTGATGGAGGGAGCGGCGGCCGGTGCCGTGCCGGTCGTCCGGGACTGGCCGTTCGTGGCCGGCCGTCCGCACAGCACGCGGACCCTCTTCCCCGAGGACTGGGTCGTCACCACCCCGCAGCAGGCTGCTGAGCGCATCCTCGCCGTCACCGCGTCCGAGGAGATCCGGGCCGAGGCCGGACGTGAGGCGTCCCGGTACGCCCTTTCGACCTGGGACTGGGGGACCGTGCGCAGCGACTACGACCGCCTGCTGCTGGGCGGCGACCGCGACGTAAGCTCGCCGGTCGAGGCCCCACTCCGAAAGGCAGACGCGCAGTGAACTACAGAGTCCAGCCCACCGCCCAGGTCGACGAGACCGCCGAGATCGGCGCCGGCAGCAGTGTCTGGGAGCTCGCTCAGATCCGCGAACAGGCCCGGCTCGGCGAGGGCTGTGTGGTCGGGCGCGGCGCCTACGTGGGTACGGGTGTCCGGATCGGCGACAACGTCAAGATCCAGAACTACGCACTCGTATACGAACCCGCCGAACTTGCCGACGGTGTCTTCATCGGCCCGTCGGTGGTGCTCACCAACGACCACAACCCGCGCTCCGTCGCCCCCGACGGCAAGCAGAAGCGCGGCGGCGACTGGGAGGCGGTCGGGGTGAAGATCGCCGAGGGGGCGTCCCTGGGCGCCCGTTCGGTCGCCGTCGCCCCGGTCCGGATCGGCCGCTGGGCCATGGTCGCGGCCGGTGCGGTGGTCACCAAGGACGTCCCCGACTTCGCTCTGGTCGTCGGTGTCCCGGCCCGGCAGGTCGGCTGGGTCGGTCACGCCGGCGTGAAGCTGGTGGAGAGCCCGGGCGAGCCGGGCGTGTGGGAGTGCCCGCAGACGGGTGCGGTATACGAGGAGAAGGCCGGGGTGCTGTCCGAGCGCGCCGCACAGCCCAAGGGCTGAGCCAAGGAGAACGCCGCGGGAAACGCCCTCGTTCAGGGGGCCGATCCCGCGGCGCTTCCGTCTCTGGCACCACCTTCGAACGCTCACGGAGCCGGTCAGATGTCGGCTGCCGCCCCGGCCGCCGGTGCGGCCGCACGTTCCAGTCGGACACATAAGATGACTGGATTTACAGGCGCCTTACAAGTGAGGTCGACATGTTCCAGACCGATGTCCAGGTCCCGGGTCAACCGGACGCAGTCGGCGTGCACGGAACGCAGTCGCCCAAGAAGGAGGCCGTACCCCGGCTCTACGCACTGGATGCCCTGCGCGTCCTGGCGGCGTTGTCCGTCCTGTTGTTCCACTTCACCGGCGTCGACGCGGCGACCAAGGCCAACTGGGGCGTGAACCCGAAGGAGTTGTTCCCCTGGCTCTTCCCGGTCACGTCGTACGGTTCGTACGGCGTCCAGCTCTTCTTCATCATCAGTGGCTTCGTCATCTGCCTCTCGGCCTGGAACCGCACGCCCGGGCAGTTCGTACGCGCCCGCTTCCTGCGGCTGTTCCCCGCCTACTGGTTCTCCGCCGTCGTCGCTTTCCTGGTCTGGCGCGTGCTGCCGGACGGCCAGCGCACCGCGCCCAGTATCAGTGACTCGCTGACCAACCTCACGATGTTCCAGGTGCCCCTCTCCGCACGGCATCTGGTGGGTGCCTACTGGACGCTCTGGGTCGAGCTCACCTTCTACCTGGTCTTCCTGGCGGTTCTCTGGAAGGGCGTCGACTACCGGCGCGTCTCGGTCTTCTGCTGGGTGTGGCTGCTGGCGAGCGTCCTCGTCCAGCAGGACCAGAACGTGCCGCTGCTCGGAATCTTCGCCCAGCCGCTGAACACCGCGCTGTTCGTGGCCGGCATTGCGATGTATCTGATGTACCGCTTCGGACCCGATCTGAAGCTGTGGGGACTGCTGGGTGCGAGCTGGCTGGTGATGCAGAGCGACCTGGTCGAACACGCCGACAAGCTGCGACACGACAAGGGCATGGATCGGGACCCGTACCTCGCACTGGCCCTGGTCACCGTCTTCTACTTGCTGGTGCTGGCCGTGGCGCTGCGCAAGGTGAACTGGATCAACTGGAAGTGGCTGTCCACCGCAGGCGCCCTGGTCTACCCGCTCTACCTCCTCCACGAGGAGCTGGGTTGGGCCGTGATCCGCAAGCTGTTCGGGCACCTGGGCGCCTGGCCCACTCTGGGAGTCACCACGGCCGCGCTGATCGCGCTGGCCTGGCTGGTGCACCGGTTCGTGGAGCGGCCCTCGCAGAACTGGCTGCGCGCGGCTCTGGCCCGGGAATCCAGCAATCCGCCGGCGCTGCCCCATAGTTGACTGCGCGCCCGGCGCCCCACCGGGCCGGGGTCCGGCAGACGACGAGGGGCCCCCGTCGACCAGGTCGGCGGGGGCCCCTCGTACGCGTACGGTGATCAGCCGCCGATGACGACGCGGCGGACACCTTCCCAGCGGGCCGGGTCCGTCGTGCGGCGGCCGTCGACCAGGACGCGGACGTCCGGGAGATCGGCGGCGGCCAGCTCGCGGTATTCGGCGTGGTCGGCCTGGAGGATCGCTGCGGTGACGGTCTGGCCCTCGTGCGGGACGAGACCGTGCGCGGTCAGCTCCTCGGCCGTGTACATCGGGTCCGAGACGAACGGCACCGCGCCGCGCGCCTTCAGGGCCTCGACGGTCGGGAATACGCCGGAGAAGGCCGTCTCCTTCACACCGCCGCGGTAGGCCGCGCCCAGCACCAGCACGCCCACCCCGTCCAGGTCGCCGTAGGCGGCGGCGAGCAGGTCGACCGCGTACTCGGGCATGGCCGCGTTGGCCTCGCGCGCCGAACGCACCACGGTCGCCGAGGGGTCGTTCCAGAGGTACATCCGCGGGTAGATCGGGATGCAGTGGCCACCGACGGCGATGCCCGGCTGGTGGATGTGGCTGTACGGCTGGGAGTTGCAGGCCTCGATGACCTTGAGGACATCGATGTTCTGCTGGTCGGCGAAGCGCGCGAACTGGTTCGCCAGACCGATGTTGACGTCGCGGTAGGTCGTCTCGGCGAGCTTGGCCAGCTCGGACGCCTCCGAAGTGCCCAGGTCCCAGACGCCGTTGGGGCGCGGCAGATCCGTACGCTCGTCGAAGTCCAGGACCGACTCGTAGAACGACACACCGTGCGCTGCCGATGCCTCGTCGATCCCGCCGACCAGCTTCGGGTAGCGGCGCAGGTCCGCGAAGACCCGGCCGGTGAGCACCCGCTCCGGCGAGAACACCAGGTGGAAGTCCTCGCCGGCCTTGAGGCCGGAGCCCTCTTCGAGCATCGGCGCCCAGCGGGTACGGGTGGTCCCGACCGGCAGCGTGGTCTCGTAGCTGACGAGGGTGCCCGGCTTGAGACCGGCGGCGATCGCCCTGGTCGCGGAGTCCATCCAGCCGAAGTCGGGCGTGCCCTCGGCGTCCACGAAGAGGGGGACGACGACCACGACGGCCTCGGACCGGGCGACGGCGGACGCGGTGTCCGTCGTCGCGGTCAGCAGCCCCGCCTCGACGGTCTCCTTGAGCTTGATGTCGAGATCGTGCTCGCCGGGGAAGGGTTCGATGCCGGCGTTGACCAGCTCGACGACCTTCTCGTTGACGTCGGCGCCGATCACCCGGTGCCCCTTGGCGGCGAACTGCACGGCGAGCGGCAGGCCGATCTTGCCCAGGGCGACTACACAGATGTTCATGGTTACTTCCTCTTGGAGCGCTTGGCGCCGGTCAACAGGGATCGCAGCCGCGAGCCCAGCGGTTTCTTGGGCGGGTGGAGCGGGCCGGTTCCGATCACCATGCGGCCCTTGGTGTTGAGGCGCGCCGCGGCCCGGTACGGGTCCGCTTCGCCGTGCCATCTGCGGGCCAGCGGCATGGGCCGGCCGTCGCCCCGTACCGGAATCTCGTACGTTCCGCCGGCCACGTCGACGAAGACCCGCACGCCTCGCTTGACCGTACGGGGTTCGAGCGGGATCCGGGCCCGCACCACGGTGGCGTTGCCGTCGTCCGCGAGTTCCCTGGTCGACTCACCCTGCGCCGGGGGCAGATCGTGCCCGTCCGGCAGTCGGCGGGCGCGTGCCTTGTCGGCGCTCTTGGGCATGGCCCCCTCGACGAGACGGACGACCGCGGAGCCGGTGTCGCCGACGACACCTATCCGTATCGTCAGTGCGAGTGCCAGCTCCTCGCCGGTCTGCACCCACTCCGACTCGATCAGCCGGGTCTTGTTGGCCAGGCGTCCGGGGACGATCTCCCCGACCAGTTCGAAGCAGCGGTCGGGGAGCTCCAGCCCCGCGTCGCGGAACCCGGGGTAGCGGGCGAAGGCCCGGCCGTCCTCCAGGTGGAAGGGGGGCGCACCGTGCTCGGCCTCTTCGCTGATCGCGCGGCAGAGTTCGTCGACGGCGCCGCGCTGCGCGAGCCGGAGTCTCGCCCGCAGCTTGACCGGGAGCGAATCGCTGAGCGGATCCGTCAGGTAGGAGTCGGCGAGCCGGGTGATACCGGCACAGATCTCGCGCTTCGTCTCGGCGTCGAGGTCCACGAAGTCGTCCTGGATGAGCTTGGAGAGCTCCCAGGTGAAGTGACGCTTGAGCACAGCGTCCCGGTCCGGCCCGGCCTCGATCAGCCCGGCCGCATGGTCCATGATCACTGCGGTGCAGCGCAGCCGTGCCAGATGGTTGGCACGGTAGGTGATGTTGCTGGCGTCCCCGCGCTTCACGGCGTAGTAGCAGGTGTAGTCGGCGACCACGGATATTCGGCGGGCGTGGACGCACGCCTCGATGGTGAAGGGCTGGTCGCTGCCGACCGGCAGGTCCTCGGGGAAGCGCAGCTGGTGCTTCTCCACGAGGTCGCGGCGGAAGAGCTTGGTGTTGGCCAGCGCGAACGGCAGCTCGGGTCCGTAGAGGCTGACGTCGGAGTCGTTGGCCTTGTAGAGCGACTGGCGCACGTACCGGCCGTTGGTGCCGACCATCTTGCCGACGACGACATCGGAACCGTGGGTGTCTGCGCACTTCACCATCCGCTCCAGCGCCTCCTCGCCGAGGTAGTCGTCGGAGCCTATGAAATAGACGTACCTGCCGGTCGCGAGCTCCAGTGCCCGGTTGCTCGGCATCGCCGGGCCCCCGGAGTTGGCCTGGTGGACGACCTTGACCGTGTCCGGGTAGCGCTCGGCGAAGCGGTCGAGCTCGGCGGCGCTGTCGTCCGTCGAACCGTCGTCGACCGCGACGACCTCCAGCCGGTCCAGCCCGATGCTCTGCCCGACGAGGGAGTTCAGGCACTCCGTCAGGTAGGGCATGGTGTTGTACACGGCGACAACCACACTGACGTCAGGAACCGTCGTCATCGTCTGTTTTCCGCCTTCTTTGGGTCGGAGAGCAGGTTGGTGTAGAGACCGTCGAGGACGTCGGCCTGGGCTTCCCAGGTCCAGGTATCCAGCAGCCCGGGTTTGTCGTAGGCGGCACGGTAGCGATCCGGATCGGCCAGCACCTGCTTGATCGCGCGGACCAGATCGGAAACGTCCTCAGCGGTGCACACCTCGCCCTGGCCCGTCGAACGGGTCATCTCGGACATCGTCTTCACATCGCTGACGACCAGGGGGAGCCGGGCGTGCGAGTACTCGAAGAACTTGGTGATGAGAGCGATTTCGTGGTTCGGCCAGTGATGGATCGGGATGCAGCCGACATCCGCGGCGGACAGGAACCGGACGACCTGCCAGTGCGGTACGTACGGCACCGCGTGCAGCCGCTCCCGCACCCCCAGCTCCTCCGCTCGGGCCAGAAGGCCCTGGATGTAGCCGGCGGCCGGATTCGGAACGACGAATGCGATGTGCACGCCTTCCAGCTGCGGCAGCGCCTCCACCATGTCGCCGAGGCCGCGCTGAGGTCCGGGCGAGCCGCTGTAGACCACCAGCGGAACGTCCGGACCGATGCCGCACTGTTCCCGCAGATCGGGCAGTGGTTCGACATCGTCCTCGTCGAGCGGCTCGACCGGCCGGTCGGGGGCGTTGAGCACGACCGTTGGCTGCGCGGTCAAGGAGTGACGCTCACGGAGCAGATCGGCGAGGCCCTCGGAGACGGTCACCACCGCGTCGGCGTACGGGGCAAATTCGCTCTCGTGTGCCGTATTGCCCGGGATCCAGTGGGCGTTGTCCTCCCACGGGCGGACTCCGGGCAGGAACTCGTGCGCGTCCCAGACCAGCTTGACCCGACGGCCCGCGGCCCTCGCGCGGACGGTGGCGCGGGCACCGACGCCGAGCATGCGGAAGTCGTTGGCGTGGATCAGATCCGGCTTGAGGGCGTCGATCTCCTTTCCGTACGTCAGCTCGTAGTCCCACAAGGCGGGTTCGAGCCTGCGCCAGGCGCGCTTCCCCTTGGCAGCCTTCCAGGCCGCGGTGAACGCCCGGTCCAGCGGACCCCGCAGGCGTCGGCCGGCCTTCTGCGCCTCGGTGGACTGCCGGGAGCGGAATTCGATCCAGCGCTGCATCACCTTCGATGCCGGCCCGGCCGCCACGAGGCGAGCCTGCTCCATCTTCCGGAATCCCGGCGTGCCGACCGCCTGCGGGGCCACCTTGAGCGCGGCCCGACGCGTGGCGACATCCGCGCGCCATGCCTTCGCCCACTGTCGGCGGTACGCCGCGAGGGGGCCGGGCGGGTACGCCAGAGGGCGACGCAGCAGCGAGCGGTGCCGCTCGGCATGCCGCTTCGCCAGTGGCGTCTTCAGCGGCAGCAGCCGCACTTCGGCGTCGCCCAGCTTCCAGCTGCGGCCCTTGCCCGAGCGCACCAGGCCCAGCAGCGTCACGTCCCAGCCGGCGGCGGCCATGGACTCGGCAGCCTTCTGCACCCGCGAATCGCCGTCGACCTTGTTGTCGACCAGCATGACGACCCGGCCCCTGCCGGGCCGGTCGATGCCGGATTCCTGCATCTCCATCAACAGCCTTTCCCCCGGACGCGTCACTTGAGAAAACCGTTCAGCACCTGTGCTGTCCTGCGTCCGTCGTGGTAATTACGCGCGAATTCCACCGAAGCGCGGCCGATGGCCGCTGTCCCCGCACGGTCGTCGATCAAGGAGCCCAGTACCTCACGCAGGGTGTCCGGGGTGGCGCCGACAAGTGGCAGCTCGTCGTTGGTCGCGGCCTTCACCGTGGTGCTGATGTAGCCGATCACTGGCTTGCCGGCAGCCATCGCTTCCACGGCGAACGTGCCGTAGCTGCCTGTGGTGAACTGGTCCAGGACCAGATCGCTCTCCTTGACCAGTGCCTGCATCTCGGCCCAGGGAATGCCCTCCGCGAGCCTGAAGTCGATCACGCCCTTGTCGTGCAGTTCGGTGAGTACGGGCATGATCCGGTCCGTACCCTTCGTCCAGCGCTTGGACGGGGCGTGCAGCACGATGGGCCGCTTGCGCTCCATCACGGGCCGCTCGGCAGCCCATGAGGTGACATCCACCACGAGCGGAGCCCACTGCGCCATCGGCAGGTCCTCGAGCAGATCGGGAGTCGTGACGAAGAGCGGGAGACCGCATTCGTCGGCGATCCGCCGGTTGACCTCGGCCTTGCTCTGGAGCCTCTCGGCGATTCCGTCGGGCGCGTCCCGGAACAGCGAGTACTCGTGGCGCTCCAGATGCCGGGCGGGGTTGCGGATGTCGCTTCCGTGCGACAGGAGCGCCACCTTGATACGAGCCTTGCGCAGCGCGGCCAGGTCTCCGGCGATGGTGTCACCGTTGAGCCGCCCGAAGACCGGCATGAAGGCATCGACGATCAGATGGCTGTAGCGGCCGACGATCCGCTTCACCTGCTGCAGCTGAACATCGAGTTCGCCGAGCCGGTCGGCGTCGACATAGACGTCCGCGGGGTAGCCGAAGCTGTCGGTCCGCCGGTTCATGACGACTTCGACGGACACATCCGGATTCGCCTGCGACACCGCCTGGGCGAAGGCCGCACCCTGACCGGCGTAGTTGGCCGGACCGATGCCCAGCTTGATCGGTGTGGAGCCGAGCGCGGTCCAGGCCGGTACTCCGGGTTCCCCACTGCTCGCAGCGATCTGCATGGCCCCGGGGGTCTCCTGAACGGTCCAGGAGACCTGCGTGACCGGCACCGGTGGCTTCTTCTTCGACAGGGTGCGGTACAGCTGAAGCAGTCCGGCGCTCTGGTGCTCCCAGGAGAGCTCCTTGAGCACGTCCTCGGTGATGTGCGCGGCCAGCTCATCACGACGCTTCAGTGCGCGGGACGCGGCAGCCGCGAAGGTGGTCGGGTCATCCCAGGTGAAGACCTCGCCGAGCCCCTTCTCCTCCACGTATGCCTTGATCACACGCACATCGCTGGTCACCAGCGGGAGCCCGGCCTGAAGGTACTCGGAGACCTTCGTCGGCAGGGAGACCTCGCAGTTGGGAACCCGCTTGAACGGAGTCAGGCCGACATCCGCCGAGGACAGGTAGTCGGCGACCTGATGCTGCGGCACGTAGGGCACCAAGTGAATACGGTCGCGCACTCCGAGCGTCTCGGCGGTCGCCAGCAGCTGCTCCAGAAGCGGCGTCATCCGGCTGCAGACGAGCGCCAGGTGCACACCGGGCAGTTCGGGGAGACCGTCGATCACAGCGTCCACACCGCGTTCAGGCCCCAGCCACCCCGAATACACCATGAGCGGGACCTCGGGCCCCAGACCGCACGCCTCACGGACTGACGACGGCACCGACCCGGATCCGATCACCTCGCGGACCGGGGAGTTGCCCACGACCAGAGGAAGTCCGGAAAGCTTGTGGTCGTCCCTGAGCAGCTCGGCCAGTTGCGGGGAAACGGTGACAACCGCGTCGGCCCGGCCGATGTACTCGGCCTCGGCTGCGGGAAGTGCGTAGGCCTGCCGCGGGTTGGGCCATTCGACACCGCGAATGTACTCGTGTGCGTCGTAGAGCCACGCGCACTGGTGGCCGCTCGCCCGGAGCCGTGCGGCGCTGCGCGCGGCCGTCACGATCGTAGTGGCGTCGTTGGCGTGGATGACGTCCGGCTTGAGTTCCTCGATCAACGGACCGAACGCCAGATCCAGATCGACCAACTGCGGCCAGTCCAGACGCCAGTCACGGACCGGATCCGAGTCCTTCGGCGTCCGGCGCTGCTCCCACTTGAAGGCACGCACCCGAAGCTTGTAGACGGCACGGCGGGCACGCAGCACAGCTTTCAGCGACGTCCGCCGCGGCATGCCCGACCAGGTCGTCTCGGCGGACGTCTGGCGCACCCATGCCTGATAGGACGCACGGTAGCGACTCATCGCCACCTGGTCATGGAGACGGAACTGGGTCATGGCGCCACGCAGCGGATGAGCCTTGCGCGCCTTCACCGACCGCAGGTACTCCCTGGCCACGGGGACGCGGACCACCTCGATCGGCCCCAGCCTCGACCGCTGGACACGCTTGGTGTCGCTCCTGCCGATCAGCGTGACGTCCCAGCCGTCGCGCGCAGCGGCCACAGCCGTTTTCTGGACCCGTGAGTCGCCCGTGATGCCGTTGGCGACGATCACGGCAAGCCGCGGCCGACGAGCAGGGGATTTCATTCTGTACTTCCTCCGGTGCAAGACAAACGGGCCGGAGCCGGCTTCGCACTCCCGGGAGTGCGAAGCGGACCGGGGAGATGAACGGTGTGCCCGCTGCCGGGGATTCAGCTCGCTGCGCTGTCGACGTCCACGCGGACGGTCGTGCCGCTCGCGGCCGACTCGAGAACCGCAGCCGCCACCTCGACGGTCCGCAGCCCCTGCCGCAATGTGCAGATGTCGTCCGACGTGCCCAGAACAGCGTCCCTGAAGAGCTCATGCTCGACCAGCAGCGGCTCACGCTTCGGGATCGCGTAGCGGATCATGTCGCCCTCGGAGACACCGCGGAAGGCCTGGAGCGCCTCCCACTCGGTGGCCACCGCGGCGTTCGAGTGGAAGGTGAGGTCGGCGGTGAGGGTGTCGGCGATGAAGGTGCCGCGCTCGCCGGTGACGGAGGTGAAACGTTCCTTGAGCGGGCTCAGCCAGTTGACCAGGTGGTTGACCATGGTGCCGTCGGAAAGCTGGCCGACCGCGGAGACCATGTCCTCGTGCGGACGGCCGGACTTCGAAACGGTGTGGGCGGAGATCGAGGTGTAGGTCTGTCCCGTCACCCAGCCGGTCAGGTCGATGTCGTGGGTGGCGAGATCCTTCACCACACCGACATCGGCGATGCGGTGCGGGAACGGGCCCTGTCGGCGGGTGACCACCTGGAACACCTCGCCCAGCTCGCCCGCCTCCAGCCGGGAGCGCAGCGACCGCAGCGCCGGGTTGCAGCGCTCGATGTGGCCGACGCCTGCCACCAGGCCACGCGACTCGAAGGCGTCGACCAGCCGTCGGGCACCTTCCACGGTGTCGGCGACCGGCTTCTCGATCAGCGCGCAGACACCCGCCTCGGCGAGCTGAAGGCCGACTTCCTCGTGCAGCGCGGTGGGGCAGGCCACGACCGCGTAGTCGACACCGAGAGAGATGAGCTCGTCGACCGTTGACAGTACGGGGGCGCCCTGCGCCCAGCCGTTCTTGTCCCCCATCGGGTCGACGACGCCGACCAGTTGTACGTCCTCCAGGCCGGCCAGCACACGGGCGTGGTGGCGGCCCATCGAGCCGAGGCCGATCAGTCCGGCTCTCAGTCCTGCGGTCACTGTATTTCTCCCAGCGAGTTCACGGCGCCGACGATGCGGTCCAGGTCTTCCGGCGTCAGCGAAGGATGCACGGGCAGCGAGACGACCTCGGCGGCGGCCCGCTCGGTCTCCGGCAGGTCCCAGATCCGGCCCGCCTTCTGGTCGGGCTCCCAGTACGGCTTCAGCCGGTGGATCGGAGTCGGGTAGTACACGGCGTTGCCGATGCCCGCCTCGCTCAGCCTGGCCATGGCGGCGTCTCGGTCACCCTGCACCCGAATGGTGTACTGGTGGTAAACGTGGCGTGAACCGTCGGCGACGGGCGGGACGGTGACGCCGGGCACGGTGATGTGCTCGTCGAGGTACGCGGCGTTGGCGCGGCGCTGCTCGGTCCAGCCGAGCACCTTCCCGAGCTGTACGCGCCCGACGGCGGCAGACACGTCCGTCATGCGCATGTTGGCGCCGACGATCTCATTGGCGTACCGCTGCTCCATGCCCTGGTTGCGCAGCAACCTGAGGGTGCGCGCCACCTCGGCGTCCGCGGTGGTGACCATGCCACCTTCGAGGGAGTGCATGTTCTTGGTGGGATAGAAGCTGAACGTGCCGCCGGAGCCGAAGGTGCCGACCGGGGTGCCGTTCAATGCCGCGGTGTGCGCCTGGCAGGCGTCCTCGACCACGGCGAGCTTGTGCTTGTCGGCGATGGGCATGAGCTTGTCCATCGCTGCCGGGTGACCGTACAGGTGCACCGGCATGATCGCGGCGGTACGCGGCGTGATGGCGGCCTCGACCGCGGCCGGGTCCAGGCCGAAGCTGCCCGGCTCGATGTCCGCGAAGACCACATCGGCACCGGCCAGGCGGACCGCGTTGGCGGAGGCCGCGAAGGAGAACGAGGGCACGATGACCTCGTCACCGGGGCCGATCCCGAGGGCGAGCAGCAGCAGATGCAGGGCCGAGGTACCGGAGTTGACGGCGACGCAGTGGTGTCCGGCAACCAGCTCCGAGAAGCCCTCCTCGAAGGCCGCGACCTCCGGGCCCTGCACCACACGACCGCTGCGCAGTACGCGTACCACGGCCTCGATCTCGTCGTCACCGATCACGGGTCGGGCAGCAGGGATCGCTTCCCTGTTGTCGCTCGACATGGACATCCTCCTTGAACACCGCAAGAGCTGTGACCGACGACGGCTCCAAGGGCACGCGAATGCCCGCATGAGGCTCCGCCGCCCCGGCGCATGGCCGATTCTGTACCAATATATTGCGCGCAAATCACCCTTTTCCCCGGGGGCCAGTGCACCGGGGTGTAAAGGATGGTCTGTCCTGCCTGAAGCGGGCCGACGCGCTGATGAGCATTCTCGGGAATGACGTATCCAGCGTCAGCCGCGTCACATTATCAGTCTTTTCACAGCTGGTTTTCCTGAGGTTACGGCTGACGAGACACAGCCCACATGCTCCGCGCCCGCGTCCCGCATGCGAAAGAGGCGCGGTCCCCTTGAGGGGGCCGCACCTCTTTCGATGCTGTCCGACCGTCGGCCGGCTCTCCGTGCCGTCCTAGACGGAGGGCTGCGGCGACTGCTCCGCGGCGACCGTCTTCTTCGCCGCCGCCTTCTTGGCCGTCGTCTTCTTCGCGACGGTCTTCTTGGCAGCCGTCTTCTTGGTGGCTGCCTTCTTGGCGGTGGCCTTCTTGGCGGTCTTGCGAGCCGTCTTCTTGGCCGGGGCCACCACTTCCGCGGTTTCCGGAGCCTCGACCGACTCGGCGGTCTCGGCCGGCTCGGTGTCGGGCTTCGGCTCCGGGGAACCGGTCACCACGACCACCTCTGCCGCGTCCGCGCCTGCGGGCGAGCCCGCGGGGGCGGTGACCTTGCGGGTCACCCGGCGGCGGGCACGCGGCGGGGCGGCCTCGGGGACCACCTCTTCGGGTGCTGCCTCGGGCTGGGGAGCCTCGATGACGACCGGGGCCTCAATGACTACCGGGGCTTCGATCACGACCGGGGCCTCGGTGGCCGGGGGCTCGGCGGCCGGGGCTTCCTCCCCGGCCGGGGCCGGGGAACCGGCCGGGGCGGTCGCCTTCCGGGTCGCCCGGCGGCGCGTACGGCCCTTGGGGGCCTCGGCGACCGGTTCCGGCTCCACCACCGGCTCGGGCTCCGCGGCCACGACCGGCTCCGGCTCGACGACCGGCTCCGGGGCAGGGGCCGCTTCGGCCTTCGGGGCGCCGGCCGGAGCCGTTGCCTTACGGGTCGCGCGGCGCCGGCCGCGGCCGCGCAGGGCTGCTGCCTCGGCCTCGGCCGCGCTGCTGTAGAGCTCCTCGTCCGGGACGAACTCCGGCTCGGGCAGCGCCACCGGGGCGGCCACCTCGGCAGCCACCTCGGCCTCGGTCTCGACCTCGGCGACGTGCTCGTGCTCGGGTTCCTGGCCCGCGCCGACCCGGCCGCGCTTCTTGGCACGCTTGCCGCCGCCACCGACCGACGTCGGCTGCTCCATGTGCACGATCACGCCGCGCCCGTTGCAGTGGACGCAGGTCTCGGAGAAGGACTCCAGCAGGCCCTGGCCAACCCGCTTACGGGTCATCTGGACCAGGCCCAGCGAGGTGACCTCGGCGACCTGGTGCTTCGTACGGTCGCGACCCAGGCACTCCAGCAGACGCCGCAGCACCAGGTCCCGGTTGGACTCCAGCACCATGTCGATGAAGTCGACGACGACGATGCCACCGAGGTCGCGCAGCCGCAGCTGACGCACGATCTCCTCGGCCGCCTCCAGGTTGTTCTTGGTGACGGTCTCTTCGAGGTTGCCGCCCTGGCCGGTGAACTTGCCGGTGTTGACGTCGACGACGACCATCGCCTCGGTCTTGTCGATCACCAGCGAGCCGCCGCTCGGCAGATAGACCTTCCGGTCCAGCGCCTTCATGAGCTGCTCGTCGATCCGGTACGTCGCGAAGATGTCGACCTCGGAGGTCCAGCGCGACAGGCGGTCCGTCAGGTCGGGCGCCACCTGCGAGACGTAGCCGTGGATGGTCCCCCACGCGTCGTCGCCGCTGACGATGACCTTGGAGAAGTCCTCGTTGAAGATGTCGCGGACGACCCGGACGGTCATGTCCGGCTCGCCGTAGAGCAGCGTCGGCGCGTTGGAGCTGCCGGTGCTCTTCGCCTTCTTCTGGATGTCTTCCCACTGCTGCTGCAGCCGCTCGACATCGCGGCTCAGCTCGTCCTCGCTGGCACCCTCCGCCGCGGTACGGACGATGACGCCCGCGTCCTCGGGGACGATCTTCTTGAGGATGGTCTTCAGCCGGGCCCGCTCGGTGTCGGGCAGCTTGCGGCTGATGCCGGTCATCGAGCCCTCGGGCACATAGACCAGGTAGCGGCCGGGCAGCGAGACCTGGCTGGTCAGGCGGGCGCCCTTGTGGCCGATCGGGTCCTTGGTCACCTGGACGAGGACGGACTGGCCGGACTTGAGCGCGGTCTCGATACGCCGCGGCCCGTGGGCCATGCCGAGCGCCTCGAAGTTCACCTCACCCGCGTACAGGACGGCGTTGCGGCCCTTGCCGATGTCGACGAAGGCGGCCTCCATGGACGGCAGTACGTTCTGCACCTTGCCCAGGTAGACGTTGCCGACGTAGCTGGTGGCCTGCTCCTTGTTGACGTAGTGCTCGACGAGCACGTTGTCCTCGAGGACACCGATCTGGGTGCGCTCGCCGTTCTGGCGGACGACCATGACCCGCTCGACGGCCTCGCGGCGCGCCAGGAACTCGGCCTCGGTGATGATCGGAACGCGGCGGCGGCCCTGCTCACGGCCCTCGCGGCGACGCTGCTTCTTCGCCTCCATGCGGGTCGAGCCCTTGATGGACTGGACCTCGTCGAAGCCGGTGCCGGGCTCCCGCTCTTCCTTCTTACGGGGCTCGCGGACCTTGACGACCGTACGCTCCGGGTCGTCCGTACCGCTGTCGGCTTCGGACGCGACGTCCCCGCTGCGACGACGGCGACGACGACGGCGACGGCTGCTGCTGGATCCGACGGCGGACGCCTCGTGCTCCTCGTCCTCCTCCTCTTCGGACTCCTGAGCGCGCTCCTGGTCCCCCTCGGCGTGCTCGGCGGCGGCCTCGTCGCCGAACTGCTCCGCGGTCTCGTCACCTTCGGTGGTCTCGCCACGACGGCGGCGACGGCCTCCGCGACGGCGACGGCGCGAGGGCCGGTCCCCGTACTCGTCCGTCTCCTCGCCCTCGTGTCCGGCTTCGCTCTCGCCCTCCGGCTCGTGCTCCTCCTCGACATGCTCCTCCACCTCGGCGGCGGGAGCGGCGGCGGCCTGCTCGGGCTCGGCGGCCTCACCGCGACGGCGGCGCCGACGGCGCGCACCGGCCTGTGGCGCGGCCTCGGCGGCCGGTGCCTCGATGGTGGCGGTCGGCTCCTCGACCGCCTCGGGCTCTTCCTCGACCTCCACGTGACGCGAAGCGGCAGCGGCGGCGGCCGCGGTCTCCGGGGTCTGGAACATCGGCTCGGCGAAGACCGGCGCCTGGAACACGGCCACGGCGGGGCGCGTCGCGCGACGGCTCTTGCGTACGGGCTCCTCCTCCTTGGCGGTGAACTCGGGCCGGCCCGCGGCTGCGGTGGCGCGGCGCCGGGTGCGGCCCCGCGGTGCGGCCTCCTCGGCGGGCTCGGCGGCCGGCTCCTCGGGGGCGGCGGCCTCGAGCAGGCTCTCGCCGGCGATCTCGGCGGCCTGCGGCGCACCTGCCGAAGCGGTCGCCTTACGGACCGCACGACGACGCGTACGCGGGGCCTCGACGACCTCTTCCTCCGCTTCCGCGGGCGCGGCGGGCTCGACGACTGCCTCGGCGGGCTGCGGTGCACCGGCCGGAGCCGATGCCCTGCGCCGGGTACGACCGCGCGGCGCGGCGGCCACGGGCTCGGCGGCTGCGTCGGCCGGCTCGGGCTCGGCACTCGTCACGGCCGTTGCTTCCTCGACGATCTCGACGGCCTCGGCGGCCTGCGGCGCACCCGCCGGAGCGGTCGCCTTGCGAACGGCACGACGACGCGTACGCGCCGGCGGCGCCTCCACGACCTCGGCCTCGACCTCGGCTTCGACGACGGGCTCGGTGACGGCCCCGGCGGCCTGCGGCGCACCCGCCGGAGCGGTCGCCTTACGGACCGCACGACGACGCGTACGCGCCGGCGGCGCCTCCACGACCTCGGCCTCGGCCTCGGCTTCGACCACGGGCTCGGTGGTCTCGGCGCTCGCCGCGGGTTCCACGATCTCGACGGCCTCGGCGGCCTGCGGCGCACCCGCCGGAGCGGTCGCCTTGCGGACCGCGCGACGGCGCGTACGGGCCGGCGGCGCGGCTTCTGCGGCTTCCGCCGCCGGGGCACTCTCGGCTTCGGTGCCGGTGCTGTCGGACACTGCGGCGTCAACGGCCGGTATGGCCGGAGCGGCGGTGCCCGATGCCTCCGGCACCGGCGGTCCGGCCGGGCGGGACGCGGCGCGGCGCCTGCGGCGCGGCGGCAGCTTGTCGCCGGGTGCGTTGTTCTCTTCGGCGTTCCCGGTCGTGCCGGGTTCGTTGGACTGGGGCATGCGGGCGGTTCTCCCGTCAGGCTCCCGGGCGCCGCGTCTGATTCCGGGCCGGTACGGTCCGCGTGATGTACGCGGGACCGGCGTCCGGGGCGCGGGCGCCGCACGGGAGCTCAATGTCTGGCTCGCCGGTTCCGTACGCGAGGTGCGTACGGCCTGGCGAAAGTCTTATGGGTCATCGCGCGGCCCGGCCCAGGTGGCTCCCGAGTCGGAGAGCTGCGCTGCAACGACCGCCTTACGCGGAACCTGCACCTTCCGGCGCCGTCGCGACGGCGGTCCCGGTGGCCGTGGGTGTAGCGGCCGGGGCTGCCTCGCGGTCGGGCGCGAGCGGGTCGGTCACCGTGCCGGACTCCTCGTCGAAGAGCCCCTGCGCCAGCCTGGTCACCGCTGCGGGGACCGGCGGCGCCAGGTCGGCCACAACGTGGAGACCGGACAGGACGTCGTCAGGTCGCACGGCAGGTGTCACGTGCCGCACTACCAGCCGCAGTATCGCACAGGGCCTGTCCTCGGACCTATCAGGCTGTGGGTCAAGGGCCTCCAGGCCGACCACGGCGGCGCGGGCGTCGAACGTCCGCATGCCGTTCTTCGCCCGGCGCTGGACCTCGACGGTCTCCGCCTCGTTGAAGGCGGCCACGGCCTTCGCGGCCTCCTCGACGGGGACTCCGTCGAGACGCAGTTCCCAGATGGAGGCGGTCAGCCGGTCGGCGAGACCCGAGGTGCGGGCCTCCACGGCGTCGGTGATGTCGAGACCGTCCGGCAGCGAGGCGTTGAGCAGCTCACGCAGGACGGCGGGATCCCGGGCCTCGGTGAGGGCGATCTCCAGGAACTCGGCCTCACTGCCCGTGCCGGTGGGTGCGGCATTGGCGTACGAGACCTTCGGGTGCGGGGTGAAGCCCGCCGAGTAGGCCATGGGCACCTCGGAGCGGCGCAGTGCCCGCTCGAAGGCACGCTGGAAGTCACGGTGACTGGTGAACCGGAGGCGGCCGCGCTTGGTGTAGCGCAGTCGGATGCGCTGCACCGCCGGTGCGGGCGGCGGGCCTTCGGGCTGTCGCTTGCCCAGTGGTTCTTCTCCTCGGTGCGGGACGGACGCGGTGGCACGCCGCCCTCGAAATGCGGGTGGCCCGGGGTGTCCGGTCCGGCTCACCCCCGCTCGGCGTTTTTCTCTCCGAGCAGGGAGATCTCTGGTTCGGGCGCCGCGCTGGGCACAGTCGTTGTACTACCAAGACTACGCGCAAGGGGGCTCCCCAGTTCCCTCGGAGTCGGAGCCCCGGGGCCGCCGACCAGTGCCCGCCAGGCGTCACGACGCGCCCGCGCCACGGTCTCGCGTGCCGTGCGCAGCGCCGACCGGGCCGCGCGTCCGGTCTCGACGGCGGCCCGCTTGGCGGGACTCCAGACTGCGTCACGTACGAAATGCCCCACCGGCGTGCAGACCGCGCGGTAGACCCAGGTCACCGGCGCCCCGACCAGATGCCACGCCAGCCAGGCGATGGCCCGGCCGACGGCCCGCGAGATGTAGCCCGCGATGCGCCAGGCGACACCGAACGCGGCGGCGATCTCCCGGCCGAGCGGGGCGAGGACCCGCCGGTACAGCAGGCCGAGCGGCGCGACGAGCAGCGTCAGGACCAGCCACTCGACCGCTGCCCACAGCCCGCTCCCGGCGGCCGCGATCCCGCGTGCCAGCAGTTCGAGCAGCCAGGTGATGCCGTGGCCGAGCGGGATGAGCAGTTCGCGGTACGTCCAGGCCAGCGACCGCACGAGCAGGTGCTCCACCAGCCAGACGGCGGCGAGCGCGAGCGGCACCAGGACGTACCGCCACAGGGCGGCCACCGGCCGGACGAACAAGGCGGTGAGCACCCAGTCGATCGCGGTGCCGATCCCCCGCCAGGCAGGGGCCAACAACGCGCGATACACCCAGCCCAGCCCGTGCCCGATCGGGGTGAGCACCGCCTCGTACACCCACAACACCGGAACCACGAGCCCGTACCGCACCGCCGGCACCAGCACGTACCGCCAGAGCGCGACCCACGGCCACACGAAGACCGCCGCGGCCAGCCACCGCAGCGCATGGCCCAGCGGGGTGAGCACCCACGCGTACAGCCAGACCGCGGGGGCCACCACCAACGTCGCGAACAGCCAGGACAGGGCCCGGCCCAGAGGGCGCAGCAGGATGCGGTCGGCGGCACGGGCGGCGACCACCAGGACGTCCCAGACCATGCGTACCGGCAGGACGATCACCAGCACCACGATCCGTACCGGAATCCTGATGAGCGTGGTCACACAGCCCTCACCGGCTTCGTAGTGCGCGGGAGCCTCGTGCTTGCCGTAGTCCATGCCGTACATGACGCGAAGGCCCGGTCCGGAGTTTCCCGGACCGGGCCTTCGTCACCGAGCCGTCACCCGGACGGACGTGCCCGAGGCGGCTACTGCACGACCGACAGCGGCAGCAGCTTCTTGCCGGTCGGGCCGATCCGGATACTGGTGTCCATCTGCCACGAGGATCTGCGCGCTCCTGCGACGAGCGGACACCGCGACTCCCGCCGTGCGGCGACGGTAAAGCTGGCCGCTCCGAAGGGGCCCGCGGGAGATCAAGGCGGCAGCGCCCGGCCAGCCGGTCATCGTGACTGTGGTTGAGATGAAGCGCCTGGCAAACTAGGCCGCCGAGTTGATGGCCCTGTCCGCCACGCTCCAAGCGAACGGCATCCAACTGGAACTCCTCTCCGGCCCCCTTCAGAGGGTGTGTGACCAGAACGGCGCGGGCGTCATCGTGTACGAGGGCCGTCCCCTTGAGTAGTTTGTGCTTCCTCGCAACCACCACTCAGACAGACCTGTTGTCGCCATCGTCCACAGTCGTAACGGCGACTCGTACAGAGCCGTCGTCCGCTGGTGCAACGCGGGCGAGACTGCCGTCAGCGGGGTGGCGTGCCATGATCGCTTCTTCGCAACTTTCCAGAGGTAGGACTCGAACAGCCCATCCCGCTCCATGAAGGCTGTTGCGCACGCGCTGAATTGCGTTCGCCCGAGCCCCCTTACTTAGGGGAACTGTCGACCAAGCGTGGTGAATCAGCGAGTCCGCGCCGTCCATGACACGGCTGACTCCGTCATCGGCCTGCGGACGGTGACGAACGCGAAGAGCTTCGTAGATCCGGCTGGAGTACCCACGTACTCGACGTTCCGCAGCCGAAGTCTCCGACGCCGTGCTGTAAGAGGTTGGGTTCGTTACCGAATCCGTACCTGCATCGACGGAGAAGCACGGAGAGGTGACGGTGATTGCCGCGATACCCTCGCCCTTTTCTTTGTTGGTGGGGCCGATGATGGCGTCAATCCAGAAGTCGTCTGTCGGTGTGCGCATGTAGATCTTGGGGAATGGCTGGCTCCAGTCCGCGTCAGGAGAGCTGAACTTGTACCCCTCCTTGACCCAAGCGTCCCGGGCGTGACGCACCAGCTTCTTGGCCTCGCTACCTGGCACGCCAGTCAACTGGTACACGAGGGCAACCTGCTTGCGATTGCTTGAACCGGAATTCTCATCAGCCAGGCAAGGGCCCACAGGTGCAGGGCCAACCCGCTTCAACGTCGGCTTGGGCTGCATCCCATCCACGGCTTGGTGGATGATTTCCTCTGCCCGATCGGTCGCTTGCTGCTCGTCCATCTTGCTGGCCCGATTCTGTGTCGTGGTGTCGCCCTGGCCGCTGTCGCCTCCATTTCCGCAAGCTGCTGTTCCAACTGCCATGAACAAGATCACGGCAGTCATTGCGGCTGGACGGAGCTTCACGGCTTTCCTCCGGTCACGATCGTTGCCATATTTTGGAGCGATTCACGCTCCCAGTACTG
This sequence comes from Streptomyces sp. NPDC111516, assembly GCF_055635345.1. Taxonomy (NCBI): domain Bacteria; kingdom Bacillati; phylum Actinomycetota; class Actinomycetes; order Kitasatosporales; family Streptomycetaceae; genus Streptomyces; species Streptomyces sp. NPDC111516. The sequence continues at coordinate 908,500 of NZ_JBVKBV010000001.1, forward strand.
CGAGTGGGCAGGCATGAACCCATCCGTTCCCGGAAGCTTCCCGTCCGCAACGCTAAACGTCTGCCCTCCGAAGTCGTCAGAGGTGGGATCGTAGCCATAGAGGACGGAGTGGTCGTCGAAGAGCCTCATGTACGCCTTGGGATTGAGCGGTGCCAGCGTGCCTGCCGGCGGAGGGGCAAGATTGATGAGGTCGTTCTTCGCTGCGGCCACCCACACATGGTCGGCAGGGATGTGCAGGTCTTGCGCGTGGTTCACACCCACACCTGGGCTACCCACCATGATCGCGTTGTCGACCGGGAGATCGGGATGGTCACGCAGAGCTTCGCCAGTAACGAGCGACCCGTAACTGTGGCCGAGGACGGTTGAGTTCACGTTGCCACCGTGGACTGTGTCCACTCCGGTAAGGAAGTCGCTCAGTGGATCTTTTGCGGCGTCGGCGAATTTGGGGTCCATCGCGTCACTCAAGATGTTCTGCGGCGCGTCGTAGCCGAGCCACACGATCGACGCCGTCGTGTGAAGGGGGTCAGTCGTCGCGGCCTTGGCCTGCAGCAGCTCGCCACGTTGAATGGTTCCGTCGATGTCTGTCAACTTCGCGCCGGTGCCTGGCACATACGTTGTCACGTTGTCGGCCGTATCGGGATTCCCGATCGACATAATTACATGGCCGAGCTTCTTGTCGTCGAACCCCAGTAGGTAAGGACGAGCCGTTGAGTCACCGCTGTAGTTGTCGTATCGATCCTGGATCTTTTCCATAGCGCTGACGGTCTTGGTCAACTGGTCCTTGCGATCACCGTACTTGTTGTGCCAGGCCATCCACTCATCGGTGTAGACCTTGGACGGGGAGCCCCCGGAGGTGATGTACGTGTACTTTTTTGTCGGCTCTGGAGGAATCGAGTCCAGTTCCATCTGATACCGGCCGTGCGTTTCGGCGAGAATCGTGTGATTGGCCTCGTCGCGCACCTCCGATGGCAGCCCGTTCAGGGCACCGATTGTGTCAGGGTGGACAGCGAGGTACGCCGAGCGTTCCTCTTCACTGAGCGAATTCCACCACTCCGCATTCTGCTTCGGGGTGCCATGTTTCGGCGGTTCCGTGATGGAGTGAAGGTAGTTGTCTGCGGCCTTGACGACGCCTCGCGTGTCCGATTGGGCATCCACCCAGTCCCGGTCGGAGACCGTCATGTCGTCGTCTGCCACAAGGGCCTGCACCTTGGGAGCCCACTTCGTGTCGGCTTCCGTTGCTTCCTTCAACGCCTCGGCAATGCGGTCCGCGCACTCCTGTGCCAGGCGGTAGTGCGGATTGGGATCGAAGTTGGCCGCCTGCCGATTGAGTCCCTGGGCAGTGGGGTCGGTCTCGCCGGTCGCCTTGCCGCCAGGGGCGGGCGAAGGGGCGTCTCCCTTAGTGCCGGCCGGGTAGCTGACGGAGCCGTCGGAGTTCACCGTGAGCTGGCTGGCCTCCGCATCAGAGACCGCCGCGTCCAGCTTCCTCTTGGCCGCCTCGATGTCATACGCGAACCCATTGAGAGCGGCGCTGATCAGCCCGCATTCAGTCTGTGTGTAGTGGAAGTTCTCCACCAGCTTCTGGATGTGTTCGACCGCGGTGGTCGCGGCCGCACCCTTGAGCGTCTGATGCATGCCGGGGACGACGCGATTGGTCAGGTCGTCCATGGAAGCGCCAGCTCGGTCGCTCATCGCTCTGTAGCCGTCCGCAGCATCTGCGAATTCGGACGGCTTGAGCTTGCGCAGTGTCGCGAGGTCCATGGCTGCCGATCACCGGCTCCCCGAGTCGCCGCCGACGGCGGGCGTGTCCTTGTACTTGCTCTGGACCTTCTCGAACGCGGCCCTGACCTCGTCGTCGGTCAGCAGAAGATCGTGGCCCGTCTGATTCAGAACCCTTCTCAGCGCCCCGCATTTCTCGCTGAGGTCATGCGCATAACGTGCCCACGACGTGTGCACCTTGCTTTGCGCCGTCGCGGTCAGAAAGCCTTCGGTCTCGCCAAGGCCTTTCTGTCCGTCGTTCAACCGGGACAGCGCCTTGCCGAGCCCTTCGCGCTGGTCGCCAACGCCCTCGCCGGCCTTCGCCCAAGCGGCCTTGGTCGACTTCAGTCCGCCGGTGACGTCATTGTGGACGGGCCCGTAGCCTCCATCCGGCGAGGCGCTGTTGAGCTGCATGTGGGCCGGGCCACCGCGCGCTGCAGCCTCGGCTTTGAGCTGTTCCCACTCATCCCACGCCATGCGCGGTCTCCTCCCCGTGGCCCCGGTCTCCCGCCGGGAAGCTCCTCGCTGACGTTGCTGGTGCACACGTTACGAGATGATTGTTCTGTGTCTCGACCGTGTGACTACTCAAATCCGCGCCTGAGTATCTTTACCTAGCCCCGGTCAGGCCGAGCCCGACGCGCGGCTGGATTGTGCGCGTCTCATTCCGGTCGCCCGAATCCGTGCTGTTCCGAAGAGCCCGCGCTGTTCGGACCGTAGTTAGGCGGCTGCGGAATCTGCGGATTCGCATAGGCAACTTGGCTTGAAGTGTCTGGAGTGACCTATGAGGCCGCCGCTGCCCGTCGCCGTCGGCGAGTGAGAACGAGTGCCGCCCCAGCGCCTACGAGCACGACTACTCCGATGCCCAGGCCGATCCACAACGGTGTGCCGCTGTCTTCCTTCGCCGAACTCGCCGACGCACTCTGACCTGATTCCCCGCTTGCGCCCTTGGGAGCGGCAGGTGCGGTAGATGGAGTGCGCTCGCCTGTATAGGCAAGGTCGGGGAGCGGGTACTCGTCCGCGGGACCGGGATCACCCGGGTTGGTCAAAGCGACGCGGGGTCGCACGATCCCGTAGCCGATGGCGTCGGTTCGCTTGGAGCCGTCGACCGGGGCGCCAATGGTGTTGAGCATGACGCGCAGCACCTGGTTGTTGGTCCATTCCGGATGGGCGGACCAGATCAGTGCGGCACTGGCTGATGCAAGGGCGGTGGCATCGCTGGTGCCGTGCGAGTCACACAGGCCCGACTTGGCGACGCAGGCCGCAACCATCTCCTCCCCTGGAGCAGCCACGTCGACCTGTGGACCGTACGTCGACTCGTCTGTCTTGCGAAGGTCCTTGCCTACCGCTGCCACGCCGACCACTCCGGGAGTTGCTGCCGGGTACTGCACTTCGTTGCCGTCTGCCCCGCTGTTGCCGACGGCGGCGAAGATCAACGCCCCCTTGCCCAGGGCGTATTTCACAGCCTCGGCCAACTGCGGGGTGCCCACGGGCGAGCCCTGGGAGATGTTGATGACCTTGGCGCCCTGATCAGCCGCGTACCGGATCGCCTCGGCGGCGGCCTTGTTGAACCGCTTGTCTCCCTCGGCCTGGCTGGTCACGCCGGAGCGGGGCAGCCGGACAGGGAGAATCTCCGCGCCGGGGGCGAGGCCGTAGGCTCCGTTGCCGCCAGCGCGAGCGCCTGTTCCGGAGATCAGGCTGGCCATGATCGTGCCGTGACCGTCGTAGTCGCTCTGCTCATCGCCTTGTTCATCCGGAGCGAGGTTCCTTCCGTGCAGTACGCGGCCGTGCAAGTCGGGGTGGAGTGCCTTGACCCCTGTATCGATCACGGCCACGGTGACGCCCTTGCCGGTGCTGGTCTGCCACATCTGATCGGCCTTCATGGCATCCAGAAACCATTCCTGCTCGCGCACCGACTCCGCGTGCGCCGGGGTGCCAGCGGCTCCTACCAGCAGTAGTCCCAGAGCAGTGGCTACCGCTGCTGATCTGCGACGTGAGCGCGCGCGGGTGGTGAGCATAAGAGATCGGTCCGTTTTCTCCGAAGGGTCAGTCGATGGTCGGTGGAACGATACGACGCCGGTCCGGCAGCCAGGTCTCCTCGTCCTCGGAGGCACGGCCCGGGCGGTCGTTCCTGCGCTTGTCCTGCCGCCTGAGTGATGCTTGCGACGCAGGTGAGGCTGCGGGGTTGGCGGTGCGGGAATTGGCCGGGCGACTCGCCTCGGACGGCGTTCCGCCCGCGATTCCATCGCGCGAGGGCGTCGCGCTGCCAGGCACGGCACGGCCCACGACACCGGACCGCCGGGGCTGCGAAGGGTTCGACCCGACAACACCGCCGTTCTGCGCAGGGGAGCGCCGACCAGCGGAGGCTCCCTGCTGAGGCCCCAGCGGCCTCTGGCGCATGGCGGGTTGACCTGCACCCGTGGTCCTGCCCAGTGGGGTACGCGCGGTGCCCCCTTCGGCCCCGACGACAGTCCCCCGGTAGGACGTTGTCGGAGGCGTGCGTCCCCCCGAGGGGAGAGCGGGGCGACCTCCATAGATCCCGCTGGAGCTGCCCGGCGCGCGCCCGGGCATGGCCCCCGCGGGACCGCGCCCCGAGACCGGGGACGGGCGCCCTTGCACGTACCCGTTGCCGCCGGGCGCTCCTCGGCCGGACGTAGGCTCAGCCGTCGAGCCGAATTGCCGTCCGGTGACCGGATTCCTACCCGGAGCTGTCGCACCGGTCGCGGGCGTCCTCGTGGCGCCGCTTCCGAATCCACTGCGACCGCCGAGTCCCGTAGTCGTTGGCGGAAATGGCACCACTGGAGCCGACATACCGCCCGGGGCTGGGACGGAAACTGGAGGCGTGCTGCTCGTGGCACCTCGTGCGGGCTGGGCGGATTCGGGCAAAGTCGCTACGGAATCGACGTCCATGCGCGCGGGCAGGTTCGCGTCCGGGACCACTGGGGGCGCGGAAGCTCCAGTGGCGGCGTGGGACGAGGACAAGCTGCCTGAAGACTGTGCAGGGGTTTCGGCCGGGCCCACTGGGTGGCCTGCTCCTGAACTCGCGGGAGCTGTGACTCTCCTTGCGGGGAAGGCCTTTTCGGTGGCACTGCCGTGCGGCTTCGCTACCTCGGGCACGATCGCGTCCGGCGGCGGCGGAACCTTCGGCGGCTTCAACGCCGTCAGCCGCTCCGCCGACTGCTGGTATGCCTGACCCAGCTTGGTCATCTCGTCGGCCGCCTGCTGGCGCACGGCTTCCTTCTGCGCGGTCGCCTTGGCAAGGACGTCCGCCGCATCAGGGTCGTTCGGGGCAGACTTCGCCGCATCGATATTGGCCTGCGCGCCACTGTCATCACGCGGGATGGACGACTTCGTACGGGCAATCGCGTCGGCGGCGTGGGAGAGGGAGTTCCCCGAGTCAGCGCTGTAGTCGGCGATGCGCAGCGTGGCGTTGGCCAAGTCCCCGCCCCAGGCGCGGAAGGAGTCGGCACCCTGCCCCTTCCACTCCACATACTGCGGGCGGGTCTTCAGCTCTTCCGCGATCTTCTCGATCTCCTTGGCCGCGGCCAGGAGCTTGTCCGCGCCCGCCTGAACGATGGCGGGGTTGGCCCTGTCGAGCCAGGCCAGCATCTCCTCGTGGGACATGTCGGCGAACGGGTCGTTGCCCATCAGATCGCTCCCGCTGTCTCGCCGCCCGAGTCCTCCGGCGTCGGCTGCGCGTTCTGCCCGCGTTGCTCGTCGGCGGACTGGTGCTTGGGCAGATCGGGGACGTACTTCCCGCCGAAGTTCTTCGTCGTCTCCGCGGAAATGACGTGCAGCCGGTCGCGCACGTCCGCGTCCACGTTCTCGTAACCCTTGTGCGAGGCGAGCACCGCGAGGCCCATGCCCTCGATGGAGTCAGAGAGCAGCTTGGACAGCTTCTCCAACTCGCCGATCACCTTCTCGTGCGCGTTACCCATCGCATCGGCTGCACTCCAGGCACCCGCGCCACCCCCGAAGTGCGTACGCGTGGGCTGATCCGTGCCGACTTGGTGGGCGCTGGCCGGTGACTCTTTGAGGTCTCGGATGAGCTCAGCGATGCGCTTCTGGAACTTCGTGAACGACGAAAGCTCCGTCATCACGTCCGCGGCGGCATCCTTGGCCGATTCGAAGACGCCCGACACCCACGAGCCGCTGTCCCCCGTGGCCACATGCCCTCCCTCAAACACATCTGCGGCGCTACAGCCAACTACCGTGACATTAGTAGCGAACCGCCGACGATGCCTGAGTAGGCATACCTAGGCCACGCCCAAGCACTGGGATTGGTGTGAAGCGAGCGGTTCCGGCGCGCGCACTCCCCTGCCTTCGCCTTCGCGCACCCGCGCCATCCGCGCACAACAACCGAGAGGCGCCCGGAGCCTGCACTCCGAGCGCCTCTCGCCCGCCGCCTAAACCCACTCCACTGCAGAGACGACTTTCTTGGCTTCCCGAGGAGCCGGGAGCGACCCTCGTCTCGCTGGGCGCTGCCCGTGTCCACGCTCCCTCGTCCCGAGCGCCCGGGGGACCTGCACGCGCTCCGCCTCGGTCATGGCCGCACGTCGCTCAGCCATCCCCCGGACGGCAGCGCCACCACTACGGCTTCTTGACGCTGAGCGGCAGGAGCTTCTTGCCGGTCGGGCCGATCTGGATGCTGGTGTCCATCTGCGGGCAGACGCCGCAGTCGAAGCACGGCGTCCAGCGGCAGTCCTCGACCTCGGTCTCGTCGAGCGAGTCCTGCCAGTCCTCCCAGAGCCAGTCCTTGTCGAGACCGGAGTCCAGGTGGTCCCAGGGCAGGACCTCCTCGTACGTCCGCTCCCGGGTGGTGTACCAGTCGACGTCCACGCCGTACTCGGGCAGCGTCTTCTCGGCGGCGGTCATCCAGCGGTCGTAGCTGAAGTGCTCGCGCCAGCCGTCGAAACGGCCGCCGGACTCGTAGACCGCGCGGATGACGGACCCGACGCGGCGGTCGCCGCGTGAGAGCAGACCCTCGACGATGCCGGGCTTGCCGTCGTGGTAGCGGAAGCCGATGGAGCGGCCGTACTTCTTGTCGCCGCGGATCTTGTCGCGGAGCTTGGCCAGCCGGGCGTCGGTCTCCTCGGCGCCGAGCTGCGGGGCCCACTGGAACGGCGTGTGCGGCTTGGGCACGAAGCCGCCGATGGAGACGGTGCAGCGGATGTCGTTCTGGCCGGAGACCTCGCGGCCCTTGGCGATCACATTGACCGCCATGTCGCCGATCTGGAGGACGTCCTCGTCGGTCTCGGTGGGCAGACCGCACATGAAGTACAGCTTCACCTGGCGCCAGCCGTTGCCGTACGCGGTGGCGACGGTACGGATGAGGTCCTCTTCCGAGACCATCTTGTTGATGACCTTGCGCATCCGCTCGGAGCCGCCCTCGGGGGCGAAGGTGAGCCCGGAGCGGCGGCCGTTGCGGGTCAGCTCGTTGGCCAGGTCCACATTGAACGCGTCGACGCGGGTGGAGGGCAGCGAGAGGCCGATCTTGTCCTCGGTGTACCGGTCGGCGAGGCCCTTGGCGATGTCGCCGATCTCGGAGTGGTCCGCGGAGGAGAGCGAGAGCAGGCCGACCTCTTCGAAGCCGGTCGCCTTGAGACCCTTCTCGACCATCTCGCCGATGCCGGTGATGCTTCGCTCCCGCACGGGGCGCGTGATCATGCCGGCCTGGCAGAAACGGCAGCCGCGGGTGCAGCCGCGGAAGATCTCGACGGACATCCGCTCGTGGACGGTCTCGGCGAGGGGCACGAGGGGCTGCTTCGGGTACGGCCACTCGTCGAGGTCCATCACGGTGTGCTTGGACACCCGCCACGGCACGCCCGACTTGTTGGGTACGACACGGCCGATGCGCCCGTCCGGGAGGTACTCGACGTCGTAGAAGCCCGGGACGTAGACGCCGCCGGTCTTCGCGAGCCGGAACAGCACCTCTTCGCGGCCGCCGGGGCGGCCCTCGGCCTTCCAGGCGCGGATGATCTCGGTGATCTCCAGGACGGCCTGCTCGCCGTCGCCGATGACCGCGCAGTCGATGAACTCCGCGATGGGCTCGGGGTTGAACGCCGCATGGCCGCCGGCCAGCACGATCGGGTCGTCGACGGTGCGGTCCGCGGCGTTCAGCGGGATGCCCGCGAGGTCCAGGGCGGTGAGCATGTTGGTGTAGCCGAGCTCGGTGGAGAAGCTCAGCCCGAAGACGTCGAACGCCTTGACCGGGCGGTGGCTGTCCACGGTGAACTGCGGGACCTGGTGCTCGCGCATCAGCTCTTCGAGGTCCGGCCACACGCTGTAGGTGCGCTCGGCGAGGACGCCCTGGCGCTCGTTGAGCACCTCGTACAGGATCATGACGCCCTGGTTGGGCAGTCCGACCTCGTACGCGTCCGGGTACATCAGCGCCCAGCGGACGTCGCATTCGTCCCACGGCTTGACGGTGGAGTTCAGCTCACCGCCGACGTACTGGATGGGCTTCTGCACATGCGGGAGCAGAGCTTCGAGCTGTGGGAAGACCGAATCGACAGACATCGCGAACTTTCGAGAGCCGGCAAGGGTGACCATCAAGCGTACCCCGGTGCTCAGCCTTCCAGCGCCGCCCGCAACCGCGGCCGCGACGCCCGCTTCCACACCTTTGGCAGCTCCCGTTCCCCGGCGGCGGCACTCGCCTCCTCCCGCCCGTACAGCAGTCCCCAGGTGAACGCCGACTCCCCCGCCGCGTGTGCCTGGACGGCCAGGGTGCGCAGGGCGTCGCGGGCCACCACGCTGTCCTGGTGGTCGCCGAGGAGGGTCTGGAGGGCCTTCATCCGTTCGGCGAACCGCTTGGCCGGCTTCCCGAGCGCGGACCGGGCCGCCTCCGCCGCGTAGCGGGCGCGCTTGGCCGCCTTGCGGGCGTCGTGCATGGCGAGATTCCGGTCCTCGCCGGGCGGGAGTTCCAGGGCGCGGCCGACGCGGGCCGCGAGGCGCTCGTACTCCTTCAGTACGGCGCGGGGCAGTGCGCGGTCGGGGGCGCTGGACGCGGCGGGCAGCAGCGGCGGGGCGTCCAGCAGGGCGTCGAGGCTGTCCAGGAGTGCCAGGTACCGCGTTCCGTCGAGTACGCCGACGGTCCGGCTCCGGGAGCCGCCCCGGCCGGCCACCGACCAGATCTGGAGCCTGCTGCGGACGGGGCCGAGCATCAGGGTGCGGGGCACGTCGTCGAAGCGGGCGCGCAGCCGGGCGTCGAGGACTTCCTGGTCACGGTCGATACCGAGCTCGGCGGCCAGCCACTTCAGCTCGTCGCCGACCGGGTCGGTGACGCCACGATCGAGGATCTTCCGGAAGGTCCGCAGCGCGCTGCGGAGTCTGCGGGTGGCGACCCGCATCTGGTGCACGGAGTCGGGGAGGTCACGGCGTACGGCGGGGTCGAGGGCGACGATCGCCTCGGTCTGGTGGCGGATGTACGTGAGGACGTGGTCGCCCGCGGTGGGGGGCGCCCCCTTCCGGCCGGGGGCCTTCTTCGGCTTCGGCGCGGTCTCGGCGAGCGCCCTGGCCAGTTTGGACGGGGCGGCGGACGGGCGGACTCCGGCCTTGCGCAGCCTCCGCTCGACGGCGTCGAGGAAGGCGGGATCGCCGTCGTCGGCGAGTTCGACCTCGATCTCCGTCCAGGCGGCCGTACCGCTGCCGCCGGTCAGCCGTTCGGCCCGCACGGTGTCGGTGCTGACCTCGGCGAGCAGCGCGTCCTCGGCGTCGAGGAGGTGGTGGACGTCGCGGGCGGAGCGCAGCCGGACGACGGGGACGAGCTCCCTGTCCCGGACCCGGGAGCGGAGCAGCCCGGCGAGGGAGGGCGGCAGGGTGTCGGAGAGCGGTTCGCGCAGCTCGTCCCGGATGCCGGAGGCGACCGGGAATTTGAGGTGCCACCCGGCGTCGCTCCCGCCGGTGCGGCGGCGCAGGGTGAGGGAGTCCGCCGCGAGCCGGAGGCCCTCGGTGTCGTAGTAGACGGCGTCGAGTTCGGTGACGCCGCGGTGGTCGACGGCCGAGACCCCGGCCACCCGGCTCAGGTCGGGGAGCCGGGTTTCCGCGGTGGCTTCGTACTTCCGCTCGATCTCACGCTTCGAGTCCGCCATGAACCGAATCTAGACGTGTTGTACGCGAATGGGCAGTGCTCACGCATCGGCTCACGCGCTTATCGGCCGTTGCACCCTGATCGACTGGAGCAGTCCGACGGCCACCCAGACGGCGAACATCGAGGATCCTCCGTACGACACGAACGGCAGTGGCAGCCCGGCGACCGGCATGATGCCGAGCGTCATCCCGATGTTCTCGAAGGCCTGGAAGGCGAACCACGCGATGATTCCGGCGGCGACGATCGTGCCGTACAGCTCGGTCGTCTCGCGGGCGATCCGGCAGGCGCGCCACAGGACGATGCCGAGCAGGACGAGGATCAGCCCGGCGCCGAGGAAGCCGAGCTCCTCGCCGGCGACGGTGAAGACGAAGTCGGTCTGCTGCTCGGGGACGAACTGGCCGGTGGTCTGGGTGCCGTGGAAGAGGCCTGTTCCGGTGAGGCCGCCGGAGCCGATCGCGATGCGGGCCTGGTTGGTGTTGTAGCCGACGCCCGCCGGGTCGAGCGCGGGGTTGGCGAAGGCGGCGAAGCGGGCGATCTGGTACTCGTCGAGCAGGCCGAGCTGCCAGACCGCGATCGCGCCGGCCACGCCCGCGCCGAGCAGGCCGAAGATCCAGCGGTTCGACGCGCCGGAGGCGAGGAGCACGCCGAGCACGATGACGGCCATGACCATCACGGAGCCGAGGTCCGGCATCCCCATGACGACCGCCATCGGCACGGCCGCCAGGCCCAGCGCCTTGGCGACGGTCCGGTGGTCGGGGTGGAGCTGGTCGCCCGCGTCGACGCGCTCGGCGAGCAGCATCGCCATGATCAGGATGATGGTGATCTTGGTGAACTCGGACGGCTGGAGCGAGAAGCCGCCACCGATGACGATCCAGGCGTGGGCTCCGTTGATGGTGGCGCCGAGCGGGGTGAGGACCGCCAGTACGAGGATCACCGAGAGGCCGTAGAGGATCGGGACGGCGCCGCGCAGGGTGCGGTGGCCGAGCCAGATCGTGCCGATCATCAGAGCGAAGCCGATGCCGGTGTTCAGGACGTGCCGGAAGAGGAAGTAGTACGGGTCGCCGTGGGTGAGCGAGTCGCGGCCCCGGGTCGCCGAGTAGACCAGCAGCGAGCCGATGAAGGAGAGCGCGATCGCGGACCCCAGCAGCGGCCAGTCGAGTTTGCGCACGACGGAGCCGCGGGCGATGAGTTTGCCCCAGGCCGAGCGCTCGGGGGCGTACCGGGAGACGGAGAAGCCGGCCATCAGTCGCGCCTCCCCAGGACCGCGGCGAGGGTCTGCTCCTCGGGGGTCTTCTGCGAGGCGGGGTTGTACGGCTTGATCTCCGGGGCGTCGATCGTGCCGTCCTGCTGGATCTTCGGCAGGGACTTCTGCGGGGTGGGCAGCAGCGCCTTCTTCAGGTCCTGCTTGCCGGAGTCGTCGAGGCCGTAGAGGGCGTCGTAGATGTTGCGCACGGCGGGCCCGGACGCACCGGAACCCGTGCCGCCCTGAGAGATCGTCATGACGACCGAGTAGTCCTTGGTGTACGTGGCGAACCAGGAGGTCGTCTGCTTGCCGTAGACCTCGGCCGTACCCGTCTTGGCGTGCATCGGGATCTTGCCCTGCGGCCAGCCGCCGAATCGCCAGGCGGCGGTGCCGCGGGTCGCGACGCCCGCCAGCGCCTCCTCCATCTGCTTCAGGGTCTTGGCGCTGGCCGGCAGCTTGCCGTGCGAATGGGGCTCGACCATGCGGACGTTCTTGCCGTCGGGGCTGATGATCGCCTTGCCGACGGTCGGGTCGTAGAGCGTGCCGCCGTTGCTGATCGCGGCGTAGATGGTCGCCATCTGGATCGGGGTGACGAGGGTGTCGCCCTGGCCGATGGAGTAGTTGATCGCGTCATAGGCGTGCAGCTTCATGCCCTCGAGGCAGTTCTCATGGGCGAGCACGGTGCCGAAGTCCTTCTTCTTGGGCCATTGCTTGCCCTGTTCGCACCAGGCGTCCTTGTTGGCCTTCCAGAAGTCCTTCTTCCACTGGCGGTCGGGGACGCGGCCGGTGACCTCGTTGGGGAGGTCGATGCCGGTCTCCTTGCCGAGACCGAACTGGTGGGCGGTCTTGAAGAACCAGTCCTTGGCGTTCTTCTTGGGCTTCAGCCCGCCGTCCTTCTGCCACTGCTGGTGGCCGAGGGCGTAGAAGACGGTGTCGCAGGAGACCTCGAGCGCCTGGCCCAGGGTGATCGGGCCGTGGCTCTGCGATTCGAAGTTCATGTAGGTCTGGCCGTCGGCGGTGTACGAACTGCCGCAGTTGTAGTGACCGTCGAACGGGTAGCCCGCCTTGACGGAGGCCGCGGTCGAGACGACCTTGAAGATCGACCCCGGTGCGGCCTGGCCCTGGATGGCCCGGTTGAGCAGCGGATAGTTGGACTTCTTGCTGGTCATCCGGGCGTAGTCCTTGCCCGAGATGCCGCCGACCCAGGCGTTGGGGTCGTAGTCGGGGTTGGACGCCATCGCGACGACCCGGCCGGTCTTGGCCTCCATGACGACGACGGCGCCGGAGTCGGCCTTGTAGTTCTCGCCGGTGTTCTTGTCGAACGACTGACGGGCCGTCTTCATGGCCTCGTTGAGCTCGTACTCGGCGACGGCCTGGACTCGGGCGTCGATGGAGGTGATGACGCTGGAGCCGGGCTCCGCCTCGTCGTTCTTCGCCTGGCCGATGACCCGGCCGAGGTTGTCGACCTCGTAGCGGGTGACACCGGCCTTGCCGCGCAGTTCCTTGTCGTAGGTGCGCTCCAGGCCGGAGCGGCCGACCTGGTCGGAACGGAGGTACGGCGAGTCGGTGTCCTGGGCCTTGATGATCTCTTTGTCAGTGACGGGCGAGAGATAGCCGAGGACTTGGGCGGTGTTGGCCTTGCCGGGTGCGGCGTAGCGGCGTACGGCGGTGGGTTCGGCGGTGATGCCGGGGAAGTCCTCGGCGCGTTCACGGATCGTGAGGGCCTGCTGGGTGGTGGCCTCGTCGGTGACCGGGATCGGCTGGTACGGCGAACCGTTCCAGCAGGGCTGCGGGGTCTTCGCGTCGCAGAGCCGGACCTTGTCGAAAACTTCCTGGGGCTTCATGCCGAGGACACCGGCGAGCCGGGTCAGGACGCTCTTGCCGTCGTCCTTCGCCTTCAACAGCTCGGTGCGGCTGGCGGAGACGACCAGTCGGGTCTCGTTGTCGGCGAGCGGCACGCCGCGCGCGTCAAGGATGGAGCCGCGGACGGCGGGCTGGACGACCTGCTGGACGTGGTTGTTCCTCGCCTCGTCGCTGTACTCCTTGCCGTTGCGGATCTGGAGGTACCAGAGGCGCCCGCCGAGGGTGAGCAGCAGGGAGAGGACGAGGACCTGGATGACGACGAGTCGGATCTGGACCCGCTGGGTCCGGCCGGTCTCGGGGATGTTGCTCACGGGGCGCCCCCGGTGGTGGTCGGGCCGGAGGTGCGGGGGTTGTCCCCGCTGTGGTGCGGCCTCACAGTCGCTTGACTCCCTTGATCCGTCCGGCGCGTGCCGCGCGGTTTCGGGAGGCCTTGGCGCGCAGTCCGCCGCGCTGGCCGCCGATCCGCAGTCCGGTGCCGGAGGCCAGCCAGCCAGCGGCGACGTCGCCGCTGGACGCGTCGGCGACCGGATCGTTCACCGTGCGTCTGGCGATCGCCATGATCAGCGGCACGACGAACGGTGCGAGGAGCAGGTCGTAGACGGCGGCGGTGAACAGCAGGCTGCCCAGGCCCACGTGACGGGCCGCCGTGTCTCCGACGAGCGCGCCGACGAGCGCGTACAGCAGGGTCGAGCCGATCGCCGCGGCGACGACCCCGACCATCGGGACGGCCGCCGACTTGAGCGGCCCGGTCTCCGGCTTGGCCAGTCCGGCGAAATAGCCGATGACGCACAGGACCAGCGCGTAGCGCCCGGCGGCGTGGTCGGCGGGCGGCGCCAGGTCCGCGAGGAGTCCCGCGCCGAAGCCGATGAGGGCGCCGCTGACATGCCCGTACACGAAGGCGAGAGAGAGGACGACGAGGAGGAGCAGGTCGGGCACGGCGCCGGGGAGCTGGAGCCGGGCGAGGACGGAGACCTGGACGACGAGGGCGACGACGACCAGGAAGACGGAGAGCAGAGTCCGGTTCAAGCGCATGGGGATCAGCTCTACCTCTGCTCGTTTACCGCGGTGTCGGCGTTCGGACTGCTGCTGGGGTCCGGGCTCTCGTGGATGTTCCCGACGACGTTGCCTCCGGTGTCGACGATGTCGCCGTTGGGAGAGATCGTCACGGTGACGGTCGGGGTGGGCTTGGGCTTGGCGGGTTTGGCGGGCGCCTTGGGCAGGACCATGTCGCGGGGGTCCTCGCGCGGCGCCTGCACGACGACGCCGACGATGTCGAGCTTGGTGAACCCGACGTACGGACGGACGTAGACGGTACGGGTCAGGCCACCGCCGGACGGGTCGACGCGGACGACCTCGCCCACCGGGACGCCGGGCACGAACGGCTTGTCCTTGCTGGAACCGAAGGTGACCAGGCGGTCGCCCTTCTTCACCGTGGCCTTGCCGTTGAGGAACTGGACGGACAGCGGCTGGGAGCCCTGGCCGGTGGCGAAGCCCAGTTCGTCGGTCTTCTCCATACGGGTGCCGACGGTGAAGTCGGGGTCGTTGGCCAGGAGCACCGTGGCGGTGTCCGGGCCGACGGTGGTGACCCGGCCGACCAGTCCGTCGCCGTTGATGACGGTCATGTCGCGCTTGATGCCGTCGTCGGAGCCGGCGTCGATGGTGACCGTCCAGGAGAAGCCCTGGGCCGCTCCTATGGCGACGACCTCGGCGGCCTTGATGCCGTACTGTCCGGCGGCCGACTTCTTCAGCATCCGGTCCAGCTCGCGCACCCGGTTGCGGTTCTGGTCGTCGCTGCCGAGCTTCGTCTTCAGCGCGGTGTTCTGCTGCTCCAGTTCAGCGATCCGGTTGTGCCGGGTGCCGGAGTCGCGTACCGCTCCTATGGCGTTGCCCACCGGGTCGACGGCTGCCGCCACGCCGTTCTCGACCGGCCCGAAGACCGTGGCGGCGGCCCGCCGGGCGCCGTCCACCGGTGACTCCTCGCCGCCCCGGATGTCCACCGTGATCAATGCGAATGCGATGGCGATCAGCAGCACCAGGAGCAGCCGGCTCTCTCGTGTGTCCCTCACGTGCGGCGGCCGTGCCTTCCTCGTCGGAATGTTCGTGCCTGTATATCAACGATCGACCGTACGGAGCGGCAGCGGTCCGCGCAGCAGACCACTGTGTTGTCCGTCCGCGGGCCGGGCCCGCCGTCTACCGGCGGGGCTGGGCGTCCAGCACCTGCTGGAGTGCCTCGAACTCCTCGACGCACTTGCCGGATCCGAGCGCCACCGAGTCCAGCGGGTCCTCGGCGATGTGGATCGGCATGCCGGTCTCACGGCGCAGCCGCTCGTCCAGCCCGCGCAGCAGCGCACCGCCGCCGGTGAGGACGATGCCGCGGTCCATGACGTCGCCGGAGAGCTCCGGCGGGCACTTGTCGAGCGTGGTCTTCACGGCGTCGACGATCGCGTTGACCGGCTCCTCGATGGCCTTGCGGACCTCGCCGGCCGAGATGACCACGGTCTTGGGCAGCCCGGAGACCAGGTCGCGGCCGCGGATCTCGGTGTGCTCGTCCTTGTCCAGGTCGTACGCCGAGCCGATCGTGATCTTGATCTGTTCGGCGGAGCGCTCACCGAGAAGGAGCGAGTACTCCTTCTTGATGTGCTGGATGATCGCGTTGTCCAGTTCGTCACCGGCGACCCGGATCGACTGGGCGGTGACGATTCCGCCGAGCGAGATGACCGCGACCTCGGTGGTGCCGCCGCCGATGTCGACGACCATGTTGCCGGTGGCCTCGTGAACCGGCAGTCCGGAGCCGATGGCCGCCGCCATGGGCTCCTCGATGATGTGCACCTGGCGCGCGCCGGCCTGCGTCGACGCCTCGATGACGGCGCGTCGCTCGACGCCGGTGATGCCGGAGGGCACGCAGACGACGACCCGCGGGCGGGCCAGGTAGCGGCGCTTGTGAATCTTCAGGATGAAGTAGCGGAGCATCCGCTCGGTGATCTCGAAGTCGGCGATCACGCCGTCCTTCAGGGGCCGTACGGCAACGATGTTGCCCGGTGTACGCCCGATCATCTTCTTGGCCTCGGAGCCGACCGCCAGGATGCCGCCGGTGTTGGTGTTGATGGCCACGACGGACGGCTCGTTCAGAACGATGCCGCGCCCCCTGACGTACACCAGCGTGTTGGCAGTCCCGAGGTCGATAGCCATGTCACGGCCGATGAACGACATTGAGTTCCCCTTGTTCCCCATGAGGATGCGTCGGGCCTTCCGAGAAAGCGATGATGGCTTGTTCTGGTCGGCGAGCTGAGCGCTGCGGGCGTGGAAGATTCCATCGTAGTGCCGTGTGCACGGACACTGCGCGAGGGTCCTTCGCCTTTGTAGGCGGAACGGGTGGCCGTTCCACTCATGGTGACGTTACGTCGGAGTGATGCGTTCCCGCGATCCGGGACCCTATGCCGAAGGGCGACCGAATTAATTCGGTCGCCCCAGGTCATGAGCGCTGTTCGGCTGATCCGAAGTCAGAAGAGTCCCGGAAAGAAAAGCTTCAGTTCCCGCTCTGCGGACTCCTCGGAGTCCGAGGCGTGGATGAGGTTCTCGCGGGTGATCGTGCCGAAGTCACCACGGATGGAGCCGGGCGCGGCGGCGATCGGGTCGGTGGGGCCGGCCAGCGTACGGATGCCCTCGATGACCCGCTCGCCCTCGGCGACCAGCGCCACGACCGGGCCGGACTGCATGAACTCGACGAGCGGCTCGTAGAACGGGCGGCCGACGTGCTCGGCGTAGTGCTGCTCCAGCGTGGCGCGGTCGAGGGTGCGCAGCTCCAGCGCGGTGATCCGCCAGTCGGCCTTGCGCTCGATCCGCCCGACGATCTCGCCGACCAGTCCGCGCCGGACCGCGTCGGGCTTGAGCAGGACGAGGGTGCGCTGGGTCATGGTGTGCGGCTCCTTGCAGGCATGCGGGTGCGGTGAAGCGAGGCTACAGGGGTACGGGAACGGGCCTGCGGCCGGGTTTGGCCGCGGGGCGCGGGATCAGCCACCGGCCGGGGCCTCGGCGGCCTCCTCCGCGGCCGCCCAGCGGGCCTTCGCCTCGTCGATCTTGCGGCCGTAGTGCACCGAGGCCCACCACAGGGCGCCGAAGATCAGGCCGAGGATGAACATCATCGGGACGACGAAGCCGCTCAGCACCAGGGCGATCTGCAGCGCCCAGCCGAGCTGTATCCCGCCGGGGCGGGTGATCATCCCGCAGAGCAGTACGGAGAGCAGCATGCCGATGCCGCACACCGTCCAGACCGTGGTGTTCGAGAGGTCGTCGGACTTCATCGCGACGAGTCCGGCGAAGCCGATCACGAAGAACTCGCCGATCAGCGTCGATGCACAGAGCGTACGCACGTCGGTCAGTGCCTTCCCAGGAGCAGTCGGGCCTCGCCGACCGTGATCACGGAACCGGTCACCAGGACGCCGGCGCCCGCGTACTCGTCCTCTTCCTCGGCGAGGGTGATCGCCGCCTCCAGCGCGTCGTCGAGGCGCGGCTCGACCTGGACGCGGTCGCCGCCGAAGACCTCGACCGCGACGGCGGCCAGTTCGTCGGCGTCCATCGCGCGGCCGCTGGAGTTCTGGGTGATGACGACCTCGGCGAAGATCGGCTCGAAGGCTTCGAGGAGCCCCTTGACGTCCTTGTCGTCGCTGGCGCCGACCACACCGATCAGCCGGGAGAAGCCGAACGCCTCGGAGAGCCCGTCAGCGGTGGCGCGGGCGCCCGCCGGGTTGTGGGCCGCGTCCAGGACGACGGTCGGGCTGGAGCGGACCACTTCGAGACGGCCCGGCGAGACCACCGAGGCGAAGGCCTGGCGGACCGTGTCGATGTCGAGCGCACCGGGCTGCTCGGCGCCGATCCCGAAGAACGCCTCCACGGCGCAGAGGGCCACCGCCGCGTTGTGCGCCTGGTGGGCGCCGTACAGCGGGAGGAAGACCTCCGAGTACTCGCCGCCGAGGCCGCGCAGCGTCAGCAACTGGCCGCCGACGGCGATCTCGCGGGAGACGACGCCGAACTCCATGCCTTCGCGGGCGACCGTGGCGTCGACCTCGACGGCCTTCTTCAGCATGACCTGCGCGGCGTCGACGGGCTGCTGCGCCAGGATGACCGTGGCGTCCTGCTTGATGATCCCGGCCTTCTCGCCGGCGATCTCGGCGGGCGTACTACCGAGCCGGTCGGTGTGGTCCAGCGAGATGGGGGTGACGACGGCGACCGAGGCGTCGATGACGTTCGTCGCGTCCCAGCTGCCGCCCATGCCGACCTCCACGACGGCGACGTCGACCGGCGCGTCGGCGAACGCCGCGTACGCCATGCCCGTCAGCACCTCGAAGAAGGAGAGCCGGTAGGGCTGCTGGGCGTCGACCATTTCCACGTACGGCTTGATGTCCTGGTACGCCTCGATGAACCGCTCGGGGTCCATCGGCGAGCCGTCCAGGCTGATCCGCTCGGTGATCGACTGGACGTGCGGCGAGGTGTAACGGCCGGTCCGCAGGTCGAAGGCGCCGAGCAGGGCTTCGATCATGCGGGCCGTGCTCGTCTTGCCGTTGGTCCCGGTGATGTGGATCGAGGGGTAGGCGCGCTGCGGTTCGCCGAGCACGTCCATCAGCGCGGCGATGCGCGTGACGGACGGCTCCAGCTTGGTCTCGCCCCAGCGCCCTGCGAGCTCCTGCTCCACGGCACGCAACGCCTTGTCCACCTCGGGATCGGCGGGGCGGGCGGGGGCGTCCTGACCCTGCGGCGGCCCCGAGCGGGTGCGCAGCGTGCGGCTCCCGGCCTCGATCACCGCCAGGTCGGGGTCGCGCTGGGTCGCTTCGTCGACGATCTCCGCGAAGGTGTCGTCGGGATCGGAGGCGTCGTGCCGGTCGGAAGGGCGGGGCTCACTCACGAGGCCAGTCTACGGATGAGCACGGACATCGTGCGCAGCGCCCGGTGACACCGGAGTCCGGCTTCGGGCGCGGGACGGGCGAAGCCCCCGTATCTCCCGGCAGCGGGGGTACGGGGGCCTCGCCGTCAGCGGGTGATCAGCCCTTCGGCAGGTTCGCCAGCTGGTTGGTGATCCGCTCGATGTCCGCCTCGGCCTTGGCGAGCCGGCCGCGGATCTTGTCGACCACGTTGTCCGGGGCCTTGCCGAGGAACGCCTCGTTGGAGAGCTTGCCGTTGGCCTGGGCCTTCTCCTTCTCGGCGGCGCCCAGGTCCTTCGTCAGGCGCTTGCGCTCGGCCGCGACGTCGATCGTGCCGGACAGGTCGAGGGCGACCGTGGCCCCGGCGACCGGCAGCGACGCGGTGGCGTGGAAGCCGTCGCCGGCCGGCTGCAGGCGCAGCACCTGGCGGATGGCCGCCTCGTGCGGGGCGAGCGCGGTGCCGGTCAGGCCGAGCTCGGCCGGGACCTTCTGACCGGGCTGCAGGCCCTGGTCGGAGCGGAACCGGCGGACCTCGGTGACGACCTGTTGGACGAGCGCGATCTCCTGCTCGGCGGCGTCGTCGCGGAAGCCGCCCGGGGCATCGGCCCCGGGAACGGACACAGCGGCCGGCCAGTCGGCGATGACGACGGACTCCTTGCCGGTGAGCGTGGTCCAGAGCGTCTCGGTGACGAACGGGACGACCGGGTGCAGCAGACGCAGCATCACATCGAGGACCTCGCCGAGGACCCGGCCGGAGACCTTGGCCTGCTCACCGCCGGCGAAGAACGTGGTCTTGGACAGCTCGACGTACCAGTCGAAGACCTCGTCCCACGCGAAGTGGTAGAGCGCCTCGCTGAGCTTGGCGAACTGGAAGTCGTCGTAGAACGCGTCGACTTCGGCGACCGTCTTGTTGAGCCGCGACAGGATCCACCGGTCGGTCACCGACAACTGCTCGGCGGGCGGCAGTTCACCCTCGACGGTGGCGCCGTTCATCAGCGCGAACCGCGTCGCGTTCCAGATCTTGTTGGCGAAGTTCCGGGAGCCCTGGACCCAGTCCTCGCCGATCGGGACGTCGACACCCGGGTTGGCGCCGCGTGCCAGCGTGAAGCGCAGCGCGTCGGAGCCGTACTTGTCCATCCAGTCCAGCGGGTTGACGACGTTGCCGAAGGACTTCGACATCTTCTTGCCGTGCTCGTCGCGGACCATGCCGTGCAGGACGATGGTGTGGAACGGCGGGACGCCGTCGTTGACGTACAGGCCGAACATCATCATCCGGGCGACCCAGAAGAAGAGGATGTCGTAGCCGGTGACCAGGACGGAGTTCGGGTAGAACTTCGCGAGGCTGTCGGTCCGCTCCGGCCAGCCGAGCGTGGAGAACGGCCACAGGCCGGAGGAGAACCAGGTGTCCAGGACGTCGTGGTCCTGCGTCCAGCCCTCGCCCGTGGGGGCCTCGTCGTCCGGTCCGACGCAGACGACCTCGCCGTTCGGGCCGTACCAGACGGGGATGCGGTGACCCCACCAGAGCTGGCGCGAGATCGTCCAGTCGTGGAGGTTGTCGACCCAGTCGAAGTAGCGCTTCTCCATCTCCTGCGGGTGGATCTTGACCTTGCCGTCGCGGACGGCGTCACCGGCCGCCTTGGCGAGCGGGGCGACCTTGACCCACCACTGGAGCGACAGCCGCGGCTCGACGGTGGTCTTGCAGCGCGAGCAGTGGCCGACGGAGTGGATGTACGGGCGCTTCTCGGTGACGATCCGGCCCTCGGCGCGCAGTGCGCCGACGATCGCGGACCGGGCCTCCAGGCGGTCGAGTCCCTCGAACGGGCCGGGGACGGTGATGACGGCGCGCTCGTCCATGACCGTGAGGAACGGCAGGTCGTGGCGCTTGCCGATCTCGAAGTCGTTCGGGTCGTGGGCGGGCGTGACCTTCACGGCACCGGTGCCGAACTCCGGGTCGACGTGGTGGTCGGCGACGACGGGGATCGTACGGTCGGTCAGCGGCAGCTTGATCTGCCTGCCGACGAGGTGCTTGTAGCGCTCGTCGTCGGGGTGGACGGCGACCGCGGTGTCACCGAGCATCGTCTCGGCGCGGGTCGTGGCGACGACGATGGTGTCGTCGCCCTCCCCGTACGTCATGGAGACGAGCTCGCCGTCGTCGTCCTGGTACTCGACCTCGATGTCCGAGATCGCGGTCAGGCAGCGCGGGCACCAGTTGATGATGCGCTCGGCGCGGTAGATCAGCCCGTCGTCGTACATCTGCTTGAAGACGGTCTGGACGGCGGTGGACAGACCCTCGTCCATGGTGAAGCGCTCACGGGACCAGGCGACGCCCTCGCCGAGGCGGCGCATCTGTCCGGAGATCTGGCCGCCGGACTCGTTCTTCCACTGCCAGACGCGCTCGACGAACGCCTCGCGGCCCAGGTCGTGGCGGGACTTGCCCTCCTTGCCGAGCTCGCGCTCGACGACGTTCTGGGTGGCGATGCCGGCGTGGTCCATGCCGGGCTGGTACAGCGCCTCGAAGCCCTGCATGCGCTTGCGGCGGACGAGGGCGTCGATCAGCGTGTGCTCGAAGGCATGCCCCAGGTGCAGGCTGCCCGTGACGTTCGGCGGCGGGATGACGATGGAGTACGGCGGCTTCTCGCTGTGCTCGTCGGCCTCGAAGTAACCACGTTCTACCCAGCGCTCATACAGCTTCCCCTCTACCTCGGCCGGTGCGTACTGGGTCGGCAGTTCGGGGTTGCTGGCTGGCGTCTGCTGAGGGTTCTCGGTCACGGGGGACAGTTTAGGGCCGTCACAGTCGTGCATTGAAACGGGATTGTTGAGTAACGGTGTGACTCCCGGTGGTCCACGCGGGTGGACCTTCCGTCAGGATGTTCGGAACGCATAAGCATTCCGATGAGCACTTCCGAACAGGGGACACCGCAGATGAGCCACAACCAGCCGGGCCCGTACGGCGGCCAGCCTCCGCAGGGCCAGCCCGGACCGTACGGCCAGCAGCCGCCCCAGGGCCAGCCCGGACCGTACGGTGGCCAGCCGCCCCAGGGCCAGCCCGGCCCGTACGGCCAGCAGCCCGGACCGTACGGTCAGCAGCCGCCGCAGGGCCAGCCCGGTTACGGGTACCCGCAGCAGGCCCCGCAGGGTGTCCCGCCGCAGGGCCAGCCCGGCTACGGCTACCCCCAGGCCCAGCAGCCCGGCCCGTACGGCCAGCAGCCGCCCACGCCCCCGTACGGCGGCCCGCAGTACGGCGGCCAGATGCCGATGCCCCCGGCTCAGCCGAAGAAGAAGACCGGTCTGATCATCGGCGGTGCGGTCGTGGCGTTGGCGGTCATCGCGGGCGGGGTGTACCTCCTGACGTCGGGCGGGGGCAGTTCGGTCGCCGACGACGGCAAGACGTACAAGCTGACGACGCCGGAGACAGTGCTCGACGGCGCGTACAAGAAGAGCCCCAGTCAGGGGGACGAGGACAAGATGACGGCGAAGGACGTCAAGGAGGCCGAGGGCTGGGGGGTGCACAACGCCAAGGGCGCCGGGGCCAGTTACACCTCCGGCGAGGCGGCCACCCAGAAAATGCTGTCGTTCAACGGCGTCTACGGTGACATCGAGGACCCCGAGAAGGTCGTCGACGCCATGTTCGCCAAGATGAAGTCCGAGGCTGCGAAGGACCCGGACCCCGAGGACAGGACCAAGAGCGAGTTCGTCGGCAGCCCGAAGGCCTTCACCCCGGCCGGGTTCGAGAACGGTGTCCTGAAGTGCCAGGAAGCGAAAGTCACGGACATCAGCAGCACCGGGGGCGGTAAGGAAACCACCATGCCCTTCTGCATCTGGGGCGACCACAGCACCGTGGTGTACGTCATGGACCTGGACATGGCGGGCATGATGACCGGCAAGAGCATCTCCCTGGACGACGCAGCCAACGATGCGGCCAAGCTCCGCAACGACGTCCGCGTCGAGGTCAAGTAGCACACACGGAACGACGGAAGGGGCGCCCCGCCAGTTCAACCGGCCGGGCGCCCCTTCCGTTCGGGTTCACATACCGCTACCGCTACGCGGACTTCTCGTGCCGCCCGTCGTCGCCCTTGCCGATCGTGCGCGGTTCGCGCGGGACCAGCGTCGGGTTCACGTTGTTGCGGACGACGTCCGCCGTGATGACGACGCGGGCGACGTCCTTGCGGGACGGCACCTCGTACATCACGGACTGGAGGACCTCCTCCATGATGGCCCGCAGGCCACGCGCCCCGGTGCCGCGCAGGATCGCCTGGTCGGCGATGGCCTCCAGGGCCGGGCGGTCGAAGTCCAGCTCGACACCGTCGAGTTCGAACAGTCGTTGATACTGCTTCACCAGCGCGTTGCGCGGCTCGACGAGGATCTGCAGCAGTGCCTCGCGGTCCAGGTTGTGGACCGAGGTGAGGACGGGCAGCCGGCCGATGAACTCCGGGATCATCCCGAACTTCACCAGGTCCTCCGGCATGACCTCCTGGAACTGGTCGCTCGCCTCGATCTCGCGCTTGGAACGGATCGTCGCGCCGAAGCCGATGCCCTTGGCACCCGCCCGCGACTCGATGATCTTCTCCAGCCCGGAGAAGGCACCGCCCACGATGAACAGCACGTTCGTCGTGTCGATCTGGATGAATTCCTGGTGCGGGTGCTTCCGGCCGCCCTGCGGCGGTACGGAGGCGGTGGTGCCCTCCAGGATCTTCAACAGGGCCTGCTGGACACCCTCGCCGGAGACATCGCGGGTGATCGACGGGTTCTCGCTCTTGCGGGCGACCTTGTCGATCTCGTCGATGTAGATGATCCCGGTCTCGGCCTTCTTGACGTCGTAGTCCGCGGCCTGGATCAGCTTCAGCAGGATGTTCTCGACGTCCTCGCCGACATAGCCGGCCTCCGTCAGCGCCGTCGCGTCGGCGATGGCGAACGGGACGTTGAGCATACGGGCCAGGGTCTGCGCGAGCAGCGTCTTGCCGGAGCCCGTGGGGCCCAGCAGCAGGATGTTGGACTTGGCCAGTTCGATGCCGTCGTCCCGGCCCTGGGCGCCGCCGTTCTCGCCCGCCTGGACCCGCTTGTAGTGGTTGTACACAGCGACCGAGAGGGCCTTCTTCGCGGGCTCCTGCCCGACGACGTACCCCTCGAGGAACTCGTAGATCTCGCGCGGCTTGGGGAGTTCCTCCCACCGCACCTCGGAGGTCTCCGCGAGCTCCTCCTCGATGATCTCGTTGCAGAGATCGATGCACTCGTCGCAGATGTACACACCGGGTCCCGCGATGAGCTTCTTCACCTGCTTCTGGCTCTTTCCGCAGAACGAGCACTTGAGCAGATCGCCGCCATCACCGATGCGTGCCACGAGGTGCTTCCCCTTCGCCTGGGAGCAGCCTGGTTCAGCGGCTCCTGGTGCCTCTATCCGACGGTACCTTGCCTTGCCCCCCGTTCGGGCCCCCCTTGGCACGGTTCACACAGCCGATGCGGTGCGAACTCGCCGCGCCAAGGGGTGAAGGCCGACGTCAGACGGCCGTGGCC
Organism: Streptomyces sp. NPDC111516; assembly: GCF_055635345.1. Classification (NCBI taxonomy): domain Bacteria; kingdom Bacillati; phylum Actinomycetota; class Actinomycetes; order Kitasatosporales; family Streptomycetaceae; genus Streptomyces; species Streptomyces sp. NPDC111516. The sequence goes on from NZ_JBVKBV010000001.1 coordinate 932,873, forward strand.
GCCTGCTTGCGGGTCGACACGATCTGGTCGACGAGACCGTAGGCGAGGGCGTCCTCGGCGGTCAGGATCTTGTCGCGCTCGATGTCGTCGCGGATCTTCTCCAGCGGCGTGGTGGAGTGCTTGGCCAGCATCTCCTCCAGCTGGGTGCGCATCCGCAGGATCTCGTTGGCCGCGATCTCCAGGTCGGAGAGCTGCTCCCGGCCGGTCTGCGAGGACGGCTGGTGGATCAGTACACGGGCGTTGGGCAGCGCCATCCGCTTGCCGGGCGTACCCGCGGCGAGCAGCACGGCCGCGGCGGAGGCCGCCTGGCCCATGCAGACCGTCTGGATGTCCGGCTTCACGAACTGCATCGTGTCGTAGATCGCGGTGAGCGCGGTGAACGAGCCGCCGGGGCTGTTGATGTAGATCGAGATGTCCCGGTCCGGGTCCATCGACTCCAGGCACAGCAGCTGCGCCATGACGTCGTTGGCGGAGGCGTCGTCGATCTGCACGCCGAGGAAGATCACGCGCTCCTCGAAGAGCTTCGCGTACGGGTCGTACTCACGCACGCCCTGCGAGGTGCGCTCCACGAAGCGCGGCACGATGTATCGGTTGTCCACCTGCGGGCCGGTGTAGAGGCCGCTCGCGGAGGCGCCGGGGAAGTTGTTCATGTGGGTGTTCACCATCCTGGTGGCGTTCTGTGGCTGGGTGTCTCGGCGTACGAGAGGTGCGCGGGGCGGTGGGGCCTGATCCGGTGGGTGACCGGATCAGGCGCCGGTGCCGCCGCCGCCCGGAACGCCCGATGCGACCGTGATGATCTCGTCGATGAGGCCGTACTCCTTGGCCTCCTCCGCGGTGTACCAGCGGTCGCGGTCGCCGTCGCGGATGATCGTCTCGACCGTCTGGCCGGAGTGGCGGGCGGTGATCTCGGCCATCCGCTGCTTGGTGCGCAGCAGGTACTGGGCCTGGATCTTGATGTCCGAGGCCGTACCGCCGATGCCGGCCGAGCCCTGGTGCATGAGGATGTCGGTGTTCGGGAGCGCGAAGCGCTTGCCCGCGCTGCCACCGGTGAGCAGGAACTGACCCATCGAGGCCGCCATGCCCATGCCGATGGTGACCACGTCGTTCGGGATGTACTGCATGGTGTCGTAGACCGCCATGCCGGCCGTCACCGAGCCGCCGGGGCTGTTGATGTAGAGGTAGATGTCCTTGTCCGGATCGGCGGCAAGGAGAAGCATCTGCGCCGTGATCTTGTTGGCGATCTCATCGTCGACCTGCTGACCGAGGAAGATGATGCGTTCGCCGAGCAGTCGGCTGTAGACCTGGTCACCGAGGCCTCCACCGAGGGACGGCTCTCCGGCGGCGTAGGGCATCAGATTCGTCACGTATCCACCTGCTCGTCTCTGACGGCTCCGGCCGTCTCAGCGTCTTCGTACCGGTGGGCGGGGGCTCCCCTGCCCTTCCTACTAATGGACCCTAACGCGCAGGTAGGACAACGCCATCCCGCTTCCGCAACTGTTCGCTGGGAGCGCAAGGTCCGCAGTCCGCACAAGGGTTGTGGGGCACCGTACGCCATAAGACCGACCGGCAAATGGGGGGGTGGGAGAAGGAGCGGGGCTGGGTGTAAGGCGGAGGAAGGAGTCAACGCGGAGCGTTGGTGACCGACGATAACGCGGCAGATGTGCGTGCCCAGCCCCGCGACGCCGCCCCCCATTTGCCGGTCGGTCCAAGACGACGGGCTCCGGACGCTGCGCGTCCGGAGCCCGTCGAGGGTCAGCGCGAGGCTCAGGCCTCGGTCTTCTCCTCGGTGGCCTTGGCGGCCTCTTCGGCGGCGTCGGCGACGGCCTCGGCGGAGCCGTCGGCGGCTTCGACCGTCTCGATGGCCTCCTCGTCGTCCTCCAGGTCGACGACCTCACCGTTGGTGTCGACGACCTTGGCGGCCTCGACGACCACGGCCAGCGCCTTGCCGCGGGCGACCTCGCCGACGAGCATCGGCACCTGGCCGCCCTCGACGACGGCCTGGGCGAACTGGTCGGGGCTCATGCCGGAGGAAGCGGCACGCCGCATGAGGTGCTCGGTGAGCTCCTCCTGGTTGACGTTCAGCTTCTCCTTGTTGACGATCTCGTCCAGGAGGAACTGGGTCTTGATGCCCTTGACCGCCTGCTCGGAGGTCTCGGCCTCGAACTCCTCGGCCGTCTTGCCCTGGATCTCCAGGTACTTGTCGAGGGTCAGACCCATCTGACCGAGCTGGTGGTGCTCCAGGTTGTGCTTGCGGGTCTGGACCTCGTCCGCGAGCAGCTTCTCCGGGATCGGGACCTCGGCCAGCTTCAGCAGCTCGTCCAGGACGCGCTCCTGGGCCTGGGTGGCCTGCTCGTACTGCTTGGTGTCCTCAAGGCGCTTGCGGCTGTCCGCCTTCAGCTCGTCGAGGGTGTCGAACTCGCTCGCCATCTGGGCGAACTCGTCGTCCAGCTCGGGGAGCTCACGGGCGGCGACGGCGGTGACCTTGACGGTGACCTCGGCCTCCTTGCCCTCGGCCGAGCCGCCCTTCAGCTCGGAGGCGAAGGTGGCCTCGCCACCCGCCTCCAGGCCGGTGACCGCGGCGTCGATGCCGTCGAGGAGCTCGCCGGAACCGATGGTGTACGAGACACCCTCGGCCACGCCGTCCTCCAGGACCTCGCCGTCGACCTTGGCCTGCAGGTCGATCGTGACGACATCGCCCTCGGCGGCGGCGCGCTCGACCGGGTTGGTGGAGGCGAAGCGCTCGCGGAGCTGCTCCACGGCCTTCTCGACGTCCTCGTCGCTGACCTCGAGGGCGTCGACGGTGACCTCGATGCCGGAGTAGTCCGGAATCTCGATCTCGGGGCGTACGTCAACCTCGGCGGTGAAGGCCAGCAGTTCGCCGTCCTTCAGCTCGGTGATGTCGACCTCGGGCTGGCCGAGGACGTTGAGCTCACCCTCGTTGACGGCCTCGGTGTAGAACTTCGGGAGCGCGTCGTTGACGGCCTCCTCCAGCACCGCACCGCGGCCGAACCGCTGGTCGATGACCCGGGCGGGGATCTTGCCCTTGCGGAAGCCCTTCACCGTGACCTGCTGGTTGATCTTCTTGTACGCCGCGTCGAGGCTGTCCTTGAGCTCCTCGAAGGGCACCTCGACAGTGAGCCGAACCCGGGTCGGGTTCAGGGTCTCCACGGCGCTCTTCACGGTTCGGTCTCCTTGTGGCTGACTTCTTGGGGTTCTGCTCCGCCGCACGGTTGGCGACTTCGCGGACCGAGCCCGGCAGATCAGACACACGGGCACGCATTTTGCATAGTAACGGCAAGAAGACGGACTCCCACAATGCGATCCCGCCGGTGGTCTGCGATCTTGCCGATGGTCGGGGTGGCCGGATTCGAACCGACGACCTTCCGCTCCCAAAGCGGACGCGCTACCAAGCTGCGCCACACCCCGCCGGTGCGACACGTAGGGTACATGCAGACAGGCAGTCCATCCGCCGCTTTGCGCGGGCCGCACGGAACGCGACACCGGGTGACCGCAATCGGGTGTGCGGACAGCGCCCGCGACCCGCTACGATGCTTCTCGTGCCGTCGGCCCCCGGACCTGCGGTGCAGTGCTTGCGGGCGTAGCTCAATGGTAGAGCCCTAGTCTTCCAAACTAGCTACGCGGGTTCGATTCCCGTCGCCCGCTCCATGCTTGGGCCCGGTTCGACGAATTGCTCGTCGGACCGGGCCCTTTGCGTTCCGCTCACGCCTCCCGCCCGCTGCACGCCGGAGCGCGCGGCAGGCAGCAGCGGAACCGGACCGGGACCGGGTCAGAAAGTGATCTGGTTGATGCTCTCCGCTATGGAGTTCATGAACTTGCTGATCGACGGCGCCAGGCCGGTCGATGCCAGGAAGAAGCCGAAGAGCACCGCGACGATCGCGGGTCCTGCCTTGATGGAGCCGCCTCGGATCAGGACCACCAGGATGATCGCCAACAGAAGCACCACAGACAGTGAAATGGCCACGACTGATCACACCCTTGGTCGGTCCGCCTTGCCGGCCCGGAGATGTGCGGCCGAGCACTTCTCCGTTCCGTCCATCGTGCCACCAACTTCCCCGTGCTGGCTGCCAGGTGACGGACCGAAGTGACGGGATCGCGCCATCCTTGCGCCCCGCGTGCGCCTGGGGGCGCACGGCCGCACAGGGGTCGTCACCGGTCCCGCGCCCCCGCTCCGCGCACCTGTGAGCGATCTGTGAATAAAACAATCACAACAGCGTACGACTGTGACGGTTTCCATATCCGCACACTTCATTCACACGCAATTCCAAGGTCTCCGCGCAATGAAATCCACCCCTCCCAATCGCCCACCGATACGCCCCATTCAATGGGGATGAATCCGGGCATAGCGGTCAGTTCGTGGCGGTTTCGCTTTTGATTGGACGCGAACACGCAATATCCGTGCACGGTTTTACGCATGGCAATGGAGGCGTCTAAGGTGCTTTAGATGTTCCACGCTCCGAACGTATTTCAGAGGGCCCCGCTCCCATCGGCGACCCGGGAGTCGGAGCCCAGACGCCGAGGGACGACGACCGCCACCGCGGCGCCCCCCGCACCGGTGGCGAACAAGCCTCCGGCGGGTACGCCGGCGAAGAAGCGTGACGCCTATTTCGACAACGTCAAATATCTGGCCATCGTGCTCGTCGCGGTGGCGCACGCGTGGGAACCGGTGATGGATGGCAGCCGGACCGCCCGTGCGCTGTACATGGTGGCGTACACCTTTCACATGCCGGCGTTCATCATCGTCTCCGGCTATTTCTCCCGCTCGTTCGATCTGTCCGCACCCAAGGTGAAACGCCTGGTCACCGGCGTCGCCGTGCCCTATGTGGTGTTCGAGACGGCGTATTCGCTGTTCAAGCGGTACGCGGACAACTCGCCGGATCAGCCGATCAGCCTGCTCGACCCCTGGTATCTCACCTGGTTCCTGGCCGCGCTGTTCATCTGGCGGATCACCACACCGCTGTGGCAGGCCCTGCGCCATCCGCTGCTGGTGGCGCTCGTCATCGCCGTACTCGCCTCGTTCTCCCCGACGATCGGCGACGATCTCGATCTCCAGCGGGTTCTGCAGTTCCTGCCGTTCTTCGTGCTGGGACTCCAGTTGAAACCCGAGCATTTCCAGCTGATCCGCCGGCGTGAGGTACGGATGCTCGCGCTGCCTTTGTTCGCCGGGGCCCTGGTCTTCGCGTACTGGGCGGCGCCGCGGATGCAGCTGGGCTGGTTCTACCGCAGCAACAGCGCGCAGGAGATGGGCGCCCCGTGGTGGTCCGGTGCCGTGATGACGCTGGCGATGTTCGGCTGCGCGCTGCTGCTCACCATCGGGTTCCTGTCCTGGGTGCCGCGCCGCCACATGTGGTTCACCGTGCTCGGCGCCGGGACGATCTGCGGCTATCTGCTGCACGGATTCCTGATCAAGGGCGCCAAATACGCCGGGGTGTTCGACAAGTACGACTGGCTCTCGACGCCCGCCGGTCTGGTCCTCGTCTCACTGGTCGCGGCCGGTGCGGTGACGCTGATGTGTACGCCACCGGTACGGAGAGTGCTGCGCGTGGTGACCGAGCCGGAGATGAACTGGGCGTTCCGGCGGGACGCGACCGGACGCTGATCCGGGTGGTTCAGTCCGTCGCCGTGTTGGCTTGAACCGATTGCTCGGCAGGCGGTTCACCTGGGGTGAGCCCGAGCAACCGCCGTACCTGCGCATACTTCTCGGCCAGTCGGGTACGGGTCGCCGGTTCCAGTACGGCGAGGCGGGCCGGATCGGCGTTGTGTGCCAGGTCGGACTCCTTGACCAGCAGGGCGCCCGGGGTCTCGAGGATGCGCCGGGTGTACGAACCGAGGTCCTCGCCGTCACGTCTGGTGACGGCGAGGACCATGTCCTTGACCTGTTGCGGCAGCGCTGCATCGGCCAGCCACCGTGCCGACAGCGCGTCGTCCTCGACGGCGTCGTGCAACCAGGCCGCGGCGATCTGTTCGTCGCTGCCGCCCCTGGTCCGTACGCCTTCGGCGACGGCGGCGAGGTGCTCGGTGTACGGGCGTCCCGCCTTGTCCCGCTGGTCGGCGTGGGCCCCGCGGGCGATCGCCTCTACTTCGGCCAGGGTCAGCTGTGCGTGTGGTGTGGGCATGGCCCGACTCTACGGACGGGCGACCGTCCGGCGCAGGGCCGCGCGGGCCGGGACCGTCGCGGCGGCGAGGCCGAGCCCGACGGTGGCGGCGACGAAGGAGCCGTACAACACCGGTGGGATGTACGGCGGTTCGCCCGTCAGCCCCTTCATCATCGGGACGAGTGTGGCCAGTGCGATGGCGGTGCCGAGCGCGGCCCCGGCCACCGTGACAAGGAGCGCCTCCCAGCGGATCATGCCCATGACCTGGCGGCGGGTGGAGCCGACGAGGCGGAGCATGGCCAGTTCACGGCGGCGGTCGAGGACGGTCATCACCAGGGTGTTGACGGCGGCGACGGCGGCGAATCCGCCGAGGACCGCGGCCATGACGGTGTTGGCCCAGGCGTTGATCTCACGGTCCTGGTCCTGCGCGGCGGCGTAGCCGGAGCGGTCGGTGACGGTGCCGAGGGCGGTGAGCCTCTGTGCGGCGGCGGGGGTGGCCCGTACCAGCACGTCGGAGGCGTACGGGGACGTGACATGGGTCTTCAGGTCGGTGGCGGGCAGGGTGACGAGGCTGGTGCCCAGGCCGCGGCCGTAGACGGCGACGATCTTCGGTGACGCCTCGGTGCCGTCCGGGAGGCGCAGGGCCAGCCGGTCGCCGGTGGCGCGCTTCGTGGAGTCGGCGAGGGTGGTGTCGATGGCGACGGTGCCGGAGCGCAGGCCGGTCAGCGATCCGGTCCGGACGTCGAGGTCCTGGACCTTGGTGAGGTCGCTGCCGGAGCCGATGATCCCCTGGGCGGAGGTGGTCTGGAGCCTCCGGTCCCCGCCCGATCCGGTGGGCACCAGGACGGAGCCGCGGAGCAGGCCGACGGCGGTGGAGACGCCGGGGGTGGCCGCCGCCCGTGCGGTGGCGTCGGAGGCGAGGGCCGCCGGGGCGGAGACGATGTGGTCGGCGGTGACGGCTTCGCGCTGCTGGTGTGCGATCACCCGTTCTTCGCTCGTGTGCATGAAGACGAGCGTGCAGGAGAAGGCCATGGCGAGCACGATCGGGGTGATCGCGGAGGCCAGCCGGCGGGAGTTCGTAAGGGAGTTGGCGGCGGCCAGCGACCCCGACGCGCCGGCGGCGCGCAGCGGGAGGCCGATGACGGCGGCGCAGAGCCGGGCGATCAGCGGGCCGAGAAGGCCGACCGCGAGCATGAAGAACATCACGACGCCGAGTGCGGCGTTCGCCGCGTCCTCGCCGCTCGTGGACGCGGCGACGCCCGCGAAGGCTCCGCCGCCGACGAGTGCGGCGATGCCGAGCGGGGTGCGGATCCAGCCGAACGGGGGGCGTTCCACCGCGGACTGGGCGAGGGCCAGCCCCGGCTTGATCTTCGACGGCCGGCGGGCGGCGAAGTATCCGGCGCTCAGCGCGGTGAGGATGGTGGCGGCCGTGGCGATGGTCAGCGGCAGCCAGGACACCCGCAGCGCGACGGCTTCGGGGATGGCGCCCCTGTCCTGGAGCTGACCGAACCACCAGCGGGCCAGGGCGATTCCGGGCAGACAGCCGAGCGCTCCGGCGAGCGGGGCGATGAGCAGGGACTCGGTGGCGATGGTGCGGCGCAGTTGGCGCGGGGTGGCGCCGATGGCGCGCAGCAGGGCGAACTCGCGGCTGCGCTGCCCGACGGAGAGGGCGACCGTACCCGCGGCGGTGAAGACGGCGACCATGGTGGCGACGCCGCCGAAGGAGCCGCCCAGACCGGCGAGGAGTTCCTTGGCACCCGCGAGTTCCGCGTCCTCGACGGCGCCCCGGCCGTCACCGGTGTGGACCTCGGCGTGGGCGGTGTGGCCGACGGCCTCGCGTACCTGGTCGGCGAGGGTGGCGGTGGGGGTGGAACGGGCGGCGAGCACGGCGATGGCGTCGACCCGGCCGGGGTGGCCGGAGAGCTGTACGGCCTGCCGGTCGGCGAACCAGACGGTGGCGTCGGTGGCGGTGGTGCCCGCGACGCGGAACTCCCCTATGCCGGCGGGCGTATCGAGGGTGATGTTCTCGCCGGTGCGGTGCTTGGCGCCCGCGGGGACGACGACTTCGCCGGCCCGGGGCGCCTCTCCGGTGAGCAGCCGCGTACCGGTCAGGGCGGTGGAGCCCCAGCCGTGGGCGGTGAGGAGGGTGCCGTCCTGCCGTACGGGGTAGCTGACGTCCCCGATCGCGGCTGCGGCGCCGGGGGCCGAGGCGACCTTGCCCACCAAGGATTCGGGGAGCCGTGCGGTGTCCGGTACGGGGGTAGCGGCGTCGTACGCGCCCTCGCCGCTGCCGACCGTCATGTGGACCCGCTGGTCGGCGGCGACGACCACAGGCGCCTTGGCGTAGCGCTCCGCGGGTACGGAGGCGCGCAGGCCGGTCTCCAGCAGGATGCCGCAGGCGGAGACGATCGCCGCGGCCAGCAGGAGCGCGACGAAGGTCCCGGCGAACGACGCGGGTTTGAAGCGGACGGCCGCGCGGGCGAGGCCGTTCGGGACGTGCGGGGTGAACATCAGGCTGCTGCTCCTGCGTGGGCGGAGGCATGGGCGGGCGAGCAGGCGGAGGCGTGGGCGGTCAGCGCGGTCATCCGGGCCGCGATCTGTGCGGCCCCGGCGCGCGGCAGGCTGTCCGCGATCGCGCCGTCGGCGAGGAAGAGCACCCGGTCCGCGTAGGCGGCGGCCGCCGGGTCGTGGGTGACCATGACGACGGTGGCGCCGAGAGTGTCCACCGCATGCCGGAGCAGGGTGAGGATCTCGGCGGCGGTGGTGGTGTCGAGGGCGCCGGTCGGTTCGTCGGCGAAGACCACATCGGGGCGGGTGACCAGGGCGCGGGCGACGGCGACGCGCTGCTGCTGGCCGCCGGAGAGCTGGCCGGGGCGGCGGTCGCCCTTGTCGCCGAGGCCGACGCGGGTGAGCATCTCGGCGGCTTCGCGGCGGCCGCGGGCGGAGCCGGTGCGCTGTCCGGCCAGGCGCATGGGCAGGACGACGTTCTGCTCGACCGTGAGGGACGGGAGCAGGTTGAAGGCCTGGAAGACGAAGCCGAGGCGGGTGCGGCGCAGCTCGGTGAGCCGGTTCTCGCTCATCCCGGTGATCTCGGTGCCGCCGAGGCGTACGGAGCCCTCGGTGGGGCGGTCGAGTCCGGCCGCGCACTGCAGGAAGGTCGACTTGCCGGAGCCGGACGGGCCCATGACGGCGGTGAAACTGGCGCGCGGCAGGGCGAGGTCGATGCCTCGCAGGGCGTGGACGGCGGAGCCGCCGCGGCCGTACTGCCGACGGACACCGCGCAGCTCGACGGCGAGGTCCGGGGAACCGGGGCCCGGTCGGGCGTCCGCCGGGTACTGCCTGTCCTGCGCGCCCTGCCTGCTGCGTCGCAGCCCCATGATGTCCGCCTTCCATCGCTCGCCGGACGGTTCTCCGCCAGGCCCCTCGAACGTACGGATCACGGACGGGTCCGGACCATGGCGGCTGCTGGCGGATCTCGGGTGGGGCAAACCCCCGGGTGCTGCCGGGGGTAGCCATAGTTGCAACGTCAATCGTTCGGTAAACTAATTACTGACGATTTCTTGACGCTCTCTTGACCGACTGAAGGATCAGGCTCATCGGACACGCAGACACGCTCATCGCCATGGGCGGCGCCTTCCTCGCCGCCGCCGTTCTCGCCCGCGTCGGCAGCCGCATCGGACTGCCGACCATCCCCCTGTTCATCCTGGCCGGAATCCTGCTCGGCCCGCACACGCCCGGCATCGTGCTCGTCGCCGACCCGCACGACCTGGAGATGCTCTCCGCACTCGGCCTGGTGCTGCTGCTCTTCTACCTCGGCCTGGAATTCCATCTCGACGACCTCAAGGCCGGCGGTCGCAAGATGCTCGTCGCGGGCTCCGTCTATCTGGCGCTGAACGTCGGCGCCGGGCTCGCCTTCGGCTTCGTGCTGGGCTGGGGCACCTCGGAGGCCCTCGTCCTGGCCGGAGTCATCGGCATCTCGTCGTCGGCCATCGTGACCAAGATCCTGGTCGACACGAAGCGCCTGGCCAGCCCCGAGACCAAGACGATCCTCGGCATCATCGTCGTCGACGACGTCTTCCTCGCCCTCTACCTCGCCGCGCTGCAACCGATCCTGTCGCGCTCGGACAGCCTCTCCGCCGCGGTGCTCGACGGGGGCAAGGCGTTCGGCTTCCTGCTGCTGCTGGCGCTCACCGCCCGGTTCGGCACCAAGCTCATCAGCAAGCTGATCCACACCCCGGACGACGAACTGCTCGTCATCTCCTTCCTCGGCGCCGCCGTGTTCGTGGCGGGGGTCTCCGAGTGGTTCGGGGTCGCGGACGCGATCGGCGCCTTCATGGTGGGCCTGATGCTCGGCAGCACGACGTCGGGCGGGCGCATCCTCAAGCTGGTCCATCCGCTGCGCGATGCCTTCGGCGCGATCTTCTTCTTCGCCTTCGGGCTCTCCATCAACCCCGGCGATCTGCCGGGCGTGATGTGGCCGGTGCTGGCCGCCGTCGCGCTGACCGCGGCGATGAACATCCTCTCCGGCATGGTCTCCGCACGGGTCTACGGCTTCGGCCCGCAGGCCGCGGCGAACATCTCCACCACCCTGACGGCCCGCGGCGAATTCGCGCTGATCCTCGCCACGATGGCGGCCGGCGCCGGGCTGGACGAGCGGCTCCCGCCGTTCATCGCCGGCTACGTACTCGTCCTCGCGGTCCTCTCCCCACTGGCGGCCGGACGGTCGCACCGGCTGGCCCGCGTCCTGCCGGGCGGGCGGGGCCGGGGCGGGGACAGTGACAGCGACAGCGGCGCCGGGAAACTCCCGGTGCCGGCCTGAGCCGGCGACCGGCATGTCCGGGCCAGGGGTCCGCCGCGGCTGCGCCCGTCCCCGGACCTGCCGACGGCCTCGTTCCGGTGATGAACCGACTCCCGTTGACGTACGCACGGTTCAGGCCGGTTTGCGTACGGCTCAGGATGCGCGCGACAACAGCAGCAGCGCCCGGTCGTCGTTCACGTCCTTGGCGCACGCCTCGATCAGATGCCAGGCCGCGCCCTCGAAGCCGGTGGCGACATAGCGGTCGGCCTCACCGGTGAGCCGGTCGATGCCCTCCGCGATATCGCGGTCGGACGCCTCCACCAGACCGTCCGTGAACAGCATCAGTACGTCGCCGGGGGCCAGCGAGCCCTTCACCGCGTCGAACTGTGCCCCGTCGTACACCCCGAGCAGCGGGCCCTCCGCGGCCTTCTCCTCCCAGTTGCCACTGCCCGAGTGGAGCTGCAGGGCCGGCGGGTGACCCGCAGAGAAGAGTTCGTAGTCGCCCGAATCGAGGTCCAGGACCAGATGGATCGAGGTGGCGAAGCCCTCGTCCCAGTCCTGGCGCAGCAGATAGCCGTTGGCCGCCGGGAGGAAGCCGTGCGGAGGCAGCGAGCCGAGGAGGCCGCCGAAGGCGCCGGACAGCAGCAGGGCGCGGGAGCCCGCGTCCATGCCCTTGCCGGAGACATCGGTGAGTACGGCCTCCAGGGTCCGTCCGCCGTTGGTACGGGCGGCGACGACGAAGTCACCGGAGAAGGACTGGCCGCCCGCCGGGCGCAGCGCCATCTCCCGGTGCCAGCCCTGCGGCAGCCGGGGCAGGGCGCTCTGCACCCTGATGCGTTCGCGCAGGTCGAAGAGCATGGTGCCGCCGCGCCGCCACGGCACGCCGACCCTGGCCCGGAACTGGGCGAGGATCAGCCCGAAGAAGCCGCAGGCCGCGACCACCAGGACGATGCCGGGCGTCACCCGGGCCGGGCCGTCCTCGTACGGTCCGAGTCCGAGCGACTCCACGATCAGGGCGGTGGCGGCGGTCGCGTAGAGCCCCAGCAGGCTCGCGGGCCGAAGCAGCAGACCGCCGGCGACGATCGGCAGGACGAGCGCGGCCGGTGAGAACCACACCGGGTTGAGCAGCGTGGCACAGGTGATCGCCGGAACGGTGAGCAGCAGTCCGGCCAGCGCGATCCAGTCCGATCCGTCGCCGCGGAAGTAGTCGACGCCGGACTTGCGCAGCGCGATGCGTGCCCGGTGCGCCGATTTCCGCAATCGGGCCGGGTACGAGTCTGCTCCTGCGCGTCGTGCCATTGCGGGGACCTTATCCACCCGATGGCCTCCGGTGCAGGGGGACCCCGTGACAATGCGTTCGAAATCGGGTCGACCAGCCGTCGAGCCCCTGATAGGGATGGCCCATGACTACAGAGCTTCGCGTGTTGCGTCCGTCCGAATGGAACGAATGGTTCGAGTGTCTGGAGCTGGCGTTCGGCGGTGTCGCGGAGCCTCCCGAGCAGCGCGAGCTGGACGAGCAGCTGACCGAGCACGAGCGGTCGATCGGGATCTGGGACGGCACCGATGTCGTCGCCACGGCCGGGGCGTTCAGCTTCCGGGTCGCCGTGCCGGGCGGGGCGCTGGTGCCGGCCGCCGGGGTCACGATGGTGAGCGTCGCGTCCACCCACCGCAGGCGCGGGCTGCTGACCTCGATGATGCGCCGGCAGCTCGACGACGTCCGGGCACTGGGTGAGCCGATCGCCGTCCTGACGGCGTCGGAGCCGGTGATCTACGGCCGGTTCGGATACGGCGCGGCCTCGCGGCAGATGTCCGTGACGATCGACACGGACCGGGTGCGGCTTACCGTGCCGGAGGGCACGGAGGAGGTACGGCTGCGTCACGCGAAGCCGGACGAGGCGATGACCGCGTGCGAGGGCGTGTACGAGCAGTTGGTGGCCGGCCGGCCCGGCACACCGGCCCATGGGCCCGGCTGGGAGCGGAAGCCGATGGTCGACCCGGTGAGTTCCCGGCAGGGTGGTTCGGCGCAGCAGTGCGTGCTGGCGGAGCGGGACGGGGAGATCGTCGGCTATGTGACGTATCGCATAAAGCCGGAGTGGGAGCCGTCCGGCCCCAAGGGCACGGTCACGGTGAACGATCTTGCCGCGCTGGACCCGGCGGCGTACGCGGCGTTGTGGCGGTTCGTCTTCGAGATCGACCTGACGTCGACGGTCGAGGCACGGAACCGGCCCGTCGACGACGCCCTGCTGCACCTGGTGTCGGACGTGCGGCGGTGCAACATCCTGGTCCGGGATTCGCTCTATGTGCGGCTGGTGGAGCTGGGGGCGGCGCTGGAGGCACGGACGTACCGGGCGCCGCTGGATGTGGTGTTCGAGGTCGAGGACGCGTTCTGCCCCTGGAACGCGGGGCGTTGGCGGCTCACGGCCGACGCGAAGGGGGTGGCGTCGTGCCGGCGGACGGATGACGCGGCCGATCTCGCGCTTTCGGTACGGGAGTTGGGCTCGGCGTACCTGGGCGGCGAGTCGCTGAGCGCGTTGGCCCTGGCCGGGCGGGTACGGGAGCTGCGGGCGGGTGCGCTGGCGGAGGCGTCGTCGGCGTTCTCGTCGGACGCGGCGCCGTGGTTGCCTCAGGGGTTCTAGTGCCGGGAGAGACACCAGTGCCAAGCTACGCGCGCTGGCAGCCCGGGCACCAGAAGAGGTTGCGGGCGGCGAGGTCGGCGGTGCGGATCTCGCCGCCACAGATGTGGCAGGCCTGCCGGGCCCTGCGGTACACGTACACCTCGCCGCCGTGGTCGTCGACCCGCGGCGGACGCCCCATCGCCTCCGGCATGTGCTCGGGGCGGACCGTGTCGATCCGGTTGTTCCGTACGCCCTCGCGCATCAGCTCCACCAGGTCGGCCCAGATCGCGTCCCACTCCGCGCGCGTGAGGTCCTTGCCGAGCCGGTACGGGTCGATGCCGTGCCGGAACAGCACCTCCGCGCGGTAGACGTTGCCGACCCCCGCGATGACCTTCTGGTCCATCAGCAGGGCCGCGACGGTGATACGGCTGCGGGAGATCCGCCGCCACGCCCGCTCGCCGTCCTCGTCCATCCGCAGCGGGTCCGGGCCGAGGCGGTCGTGTATCGCGAGCTTCTCGGGGCCGGTGATCAGCGCGCACGTGGTGGGGCCGCGCAGATCCGCGTGGTGGTCGTCGTTCGCCAGGCGCAGCCGGACCGTGTCGGTGGGTGGCGGGGCCGGGGTCGTACCGAAGCCCAGCTTCCCGAAGAGGCCCAGGTGGATGTGGACCCAGCCGACGTCCTCGAAACCGAGGAAGAGGTGCTTGCCGTGAGCGTCGACGCCGGTGAACGTCCGGCCGTCGAGCAGCGCGGCGCTGTCGGAGAACTTGCCCTGCGGGCTGCTCACCCGCACCGGCCGCCCGGTGAACCTGTCCAGGTGGTCCGCCGCGAGGCGGTGGATCGTGTGTCCCTCGGGCACGACGGCGGCTCTCCTCGGTGACGGCGCCGCGGTGACGCGACGGTGTGACGGCCTGGGGAAATGGCTGTGCCGCCGGTAGCACCGGCGGCACAGGGGCGGAAGTCGGTCAGCCCTGCTGCGGGTGGTGGGCCGGGATCGGGGGGAGCTCGCCGGTCGTCTCGTACGCCGTCAGCATCTCGATCCGGCGGGTGTGCCGCTCCTCGCCCGAGTAAGGCGTGGCGAGGAAGATCTCGACGAACTTGGTGGACTCGTCCACCGAGTGCATCCGGCCACCGATGGCGACCACGTTGGCGTTGTTGTGCTCGCGGCCCAGCGCGGCGGTCTGCTCGCTCCAGGCGAGCGCGGCACGCACGCCCTTGACCTTGTTGGCGGCGATCTGCTCGCCGTTGCCGGAACCGCCGATCACGATGCCGAGGCTGTCCGGGTCCGCGGCCGTCTTCTCGGCGGCCCGCAGGCAGAACGGCGGGTAGTCGTCCTGGGCGTCGTAGATGTGGGGGCCGCAGTCGACGGCCTCGTGGCCCTGGGCCGTGAGCCACTCGACGAGGTGGTTCTTGAGTTCATAGCCGGCATGGTCCGAGCCGAGGTACACGCGCATGTTCCGAGTGTGGCACGAGCGTCGCCGGGTAGCTCTCATCGGGGTCGGGACCCTCCGGCCCGGTCCGCCCCGGTCCGGCGGCGACTACCTGTGGGCTCGATGTGCAGGCCCTGTGTGCGCAACGTCACTGAGGCAACGATCCGGCCAAGAATTCGGAAGGAAGGGTTCCGTTTCTGGGGTCCGGCAGGCTTGAATGCATCACTCGCTGCCGGACCCCACTTCGGCGGCCGGGCACGCACCAAGCGTGACCCGAGAACGTAAGGATTCGCTCCATGACGTCGCAGACGACTCTGGCCGGGCCGGGCCAGCAGCCCGGCAGGCCGGACCGGTCGACCGGGCCGGACGCTCCGAACTCCTCCGACGGACTCCAGGCCGGCCTCAAGAACCGCCACCTCTCGATGATCGCCATCGGCGGAGTGATCGGCGCGGGCCTCTTCGTGGGCTCCGGCGCCGGTATCGCAGCCGCGGGACCGGCCATCCTCCTGTCGTACGCCCTGGTCGGCCTGATGGTCGTCTTCGTGATGCGGATGCTCGGCGAGATGGCCGCGGCCCGTCCCAATTCGGGCTCCTTCTCCGCCTACGCCGACCAGGCGCTGGGCCGCTGGGCCGGTTTCTCGATCGGCTGGCTGTACTGGTTCTTCTGGGTCGTGGTGCTCGCCGTCGAAGCCACGGCGGGTGCCAAGATCCTGGAGGGCTGGGTGCCGGGCGTCCCGCAGTGGGCCTGGGCGCTGATCGTGATGGTGGTACTCACCGCGACGAACCTGGTCTCGGTCGGGTCGTACGGCGAGTTCGAGTTCTGGTTCGCCGGGATCAAGGTCGTGGCCATCGGGGCGTTCGTGGTCGTCGGACTGCTCGCCGTCTTCGGGATCCTGCCCGGCTCGGACAACCCCGGCGCGGGACTCGCGCATCTCACCGACACCGGCGGGTTCTTCCCCAAGGGGCCCGGCGCCATCCTCACCGGCGTACTGATGGTCGTGTTCTCCTTCATGGGCAGCGAGATCGTCACGCTGGCGGCCGGCGAGTCCGAGAACCCGCAGCGCGCCGTCCAGAAGGCCACCAACAGCGTGATCTGGCGGATCGCCGTCTTCTACCTGGGCTCGATCTTCGTCGTACTCACCCTGCTGCCGTGGAACGACAAGTCGATCGTGGAGGACGGCAGCTACGTCGCCGCCCTCAACTCCATCGGCATTCCGCACGCCGGCCAAGTGATGAACGTCATCGTCCTCACCGCCGTGCTGTCCTGCCTCAACTCCGGCCTCTACACCGCCTCGCGGATGGCCTTCTCGCTCGGTGGCCGCGGGGACGCGCCCAAGGCCTTCGCCCGGGTGAACAAGCGGGGCGTGCCGCAGGCGGCGATCCTGTCGTCCGTCGTGTTCGGCTTCGTCGCCGTGTTCTTCAACTACCGGTGGCCCGACACCGTCTTCCAGTTCCTGCTGAACTCCTCCGGTGCGGTCGCGCTGTTCGTCTGGCTGGTCATCTGCTTCACCCAGCTGCGGATGCGGGGCATGATCCTGCGCGAGCAGCCGGAGAAGCTGGTCGTACGGATGTGGCTCTTCCCGTATCTGACCTGGGCGACGATCGCGATGATCTCGTTCGTCCTGGTCTACATGCTGACCGACGACAGCGGACGCGAGCAGGTGCTGCTGTCGCTGCTCGTCGCGGCCCTGGTGGTGGCGATAGCGCTGGTGCGTGAGGTGCGGCAGCGCAAGGTCCGCGCCTGAGCGCCTGAGCGCCTGTCGGCGCGCGGACGCGGAAGAGGCTCGCCGGTCGGTGTCACGACCGGCGAGCCTCTTCGGAGGGAGTTGTGGCAGGAACTACGGCATCAGCCGCGACGGCCGATGAGCTTCCAGGCCGCGGGCAGCGCGCCCATCGCCAGCGCCGCCTTCAGCGCGTCACCGAGCAGGAACGGCACCAGGCCGGCCGCTATCGCGGCGCTCGCCGACATGCCGGTGGACAGCGCCAGGTACGGGACGCCGACCGCGTAGATGACCGCGGAGCCCAGCACCATCGTGCCCGCGGTACGCAGCACGGAGCGGTCGCCGCCGCGGCGGGCGAGGCCACCGACCACGGTGGCGGCGAGCAGCATGCCGAGGACGTAGCCGAACGAAGCACCGCCCGCACCGGAGCTGCCACCCGCGAACCACGGCATCCCCGCCATGCCGATGAGCGCGTACACGGCGAGGGAGAGGAAGCCCCGACGGGCGCCGAGCGCGGTGCCGACGAGGAGCGCGGCGAAGGTCTGGCCGGTGACCGGGACCGGGGAGCCGGGCACCGGGACGGCGATCTGGGCGGCGATGCCGGTGAGCGCGGCGCCACCGAGGACCAGGGCCGTGTCGACGGCGTAACGGTGCCTGGCGGCGGGCAGCAGGTCGGCGAGGACCGCTCCGGTGCGGGCAGGGGCGGCGGCAGCAGTGCTCATCGGGACTCCGCGGGGTGAGGGCAAGTGAGGACAGGTGGGACAGACTGAGGCTGACGTTAGCCCAGGGGTTAACGCTCGATCACCATCTGTGGCCCACAAAGCGGCAACTGACGCATTGGTGGGGTTCACACAAAGGGGCTTGCGCAATCATGCGGCGGCGTGACGCTCGTCACTGAGGTGGGAGCCGATCGGCTCATATTCTGCCGGGGGTGCCCTCCGGGAGACACTGTAGGTTTTCGCCAAATCCGACCGACCGGCGATCAACCGGCCCCCGCCTCGTACCCGGGTGTGCACTTTGTGTGAGCGTCGTGCCCGTATAGCGGACAGCGGTTCCGTGTGAACGGGGCACGTGCTCAGACTGTGGCCGCACGTACCCCCACGTCCCCCGTGTCTCACCTACCGAACAGAGCTCGTCCATGTCTCGGATTTCCGCGTCTCCCCCCACCGGTTCCCCGGCCGCCGTCTCCGATGCCGGGGCCGATTCCGCGCTCACCCACGGACTCAAGCAGCGCCATCTGTCGATGATCGCCCTCGGCGGCGTCATCGGCGCAGGGCTCTTCGTCGGCTCGGGTGCGGGTATCGCCGCCGCCGGTCCGTCGATCGTCATCGCGTACGCCGTCTCCGGGCTGCTGGTCATGCTCGTGATGCGGATGCTCGGCGAGATGTCGGCCGCGAACCCGGCCTCCGGTTCGTTCTCCGTCCACGCGGAGCGGGCGATCGGGCCGTGGGCGGGCTTCACCGTGGGCTGGGCGTTCTGGGTGCTGCTCTGTGTCGCCGTCGGCCTGGAGGGCATCGGTGCCGCGAAGATCGTCACCGGCTGGCTGCCCGGTACGCCGGAGTGGGCCTGGGTCGCGCTGTTCATGGTGGTCTTCCTGGGCACGAACCTGGCCTCGGTGAAGAAGTTCGGCGAGTTCGAGTTCTGGTTCGCCACCCTCAAGGTCATTGCAATCACGCTCTTCCTGGTCCTGGGTGTGCTGGCGATCCTCGGCGTGCTGCCCGGCACGGACGCCCCCGGCGCCGCCAACCTCAAGGGCGAGGGCGGCTTCATGCCGAACGGCGCCGAGGGCCTGGTGATCGGACTGCTCGCCTCCGTCTTCGCCTACGGCGGTCTGGAAACCGTGACCATCGCGGCAGCCGAGTCCGAGAACCCCGTGCGAGGTGTCGCCAAGGCCGTGCGGACGGCGATGTGGCGGATCGCGCTCTTCTACGTCGGCTCGATGGCCGTCGTCGTCACGCTGGTCCCGTGGGACGACCCGAAGGTCGTGGAGGTCGGCCCGTTCTACGCGGCCCTGAACCACCTCGGCATCAGCGGCGCCGCCGAGATCATGAACGTGGTCATCCTGGTCGCCCTGCTCTCCGCGATGAACGCCAACATCTACGGCGCCTCGCGCATGGCCTGTTCGCTGGTCGCCCGCGGCCAGGGCCCGAAGCGGCTCGGCCGGATCTCCTCGGGCGTGCCGCGCGCCGCCGTGCTGATCTCGTCCGTGTTCGGCTTCCTGTGCGTGCTGCTCAGCTACTGGCGCCCCGACGACGTGTTCCCGTGGCTGCTCAACATGATCGGCGCGGTGATCCTGGTGGTCTGGATCTTCATCGGCGTCTCCCAGTTGGTGCTGCGGGGCCGGCTGGAGCGCGAGACCCCGGAGAAGCTCGTCGTACGGATGTGGCTCTTCCCGGTCCTGACGGTGCTGGCGCTCCTGGCGATGCTCGGCATCTTCATCCTGATGCTGCTCCAGCCCGACACCCGTGACCAGTTGGTGGCGACCGGCGCCCTGACCGTCGTACTGGCGGCCATCGGTGTCGTACGGCAGCGGCGGGCCGTGGCCGTCGAGGAATTTTGAGGCTGAGGCCCGGTACACGGGGCCGCCGAGGACGTCCTGCGAGCAGGGCAGGTCGAGGACGCCCTACGCGCAGGGCACGTTGAGGGAGAGCAGCGCGCCGCCCTCCTCCCCGATCCGCACCTCGCTGACCGCCCCGTTCCGCAGCCGCGGGAAGACCCTGCGGTAGGTGCCCAGCGGAATCGACAGCAGCTCGCACAGCACGAGCCGCAGCAGGGTGTTGTGCGCGACCACGAGCACCCGCTGCCCCGGGTGCCCGTCCGCGATCCGGCGCAGCGCCATCGCCCCCCGGGCCGCCGCCGCCGCGGGGTCCTCGGCCCCGGGAAAGGGGTGGGCCACCGGGTCGGCGCGGTACTCCCGGGCCCGCTCCGGGTGCTCGGCCGCGAACTCCGCCAGGGTCCGCCCCTCCACCTCGCCGAAGTCGCATTCGCGCAGGTCGTGCTCGCGGCGGGGGACGAGGCCGAGCGCCCGACAGGCGGGCTCCGCCGTCTCGATGGCACGCGTGAGTGTCGACGTCCGGATCGCGTCGACCGGGTGCCGGGCCGCCCATTCGCCCAGCTGCCGTGCCTGGCGCCGGCCCTCGTCGGTGAGGGCGATGTCGCTGACCCCGGCGTAACGGTTCTCCGCGTGCCAGACGGTCTGACCGTGGCGGACGAGCAGCAGGGTGGCACTCGGACGGGCGGTCATGGATTCTCCGTTCGGGTACGGGCATGCGCGGCGACCGGGCCGGGGAGCCAGCCGCGTCGCTCCAGTTCGTTCACCAGCGTGAGGTACGGCTCGGTGTACCACGCGGTACGCACCGGGTGCGGGTGCAGCACGTGCCGCAGCCGCACCATCCGGCCCGCCGCCCGCTGCAGGGTGTCCGTGGCGCCCGCACCGTATGCGGCGAGCACGGCCATGCCGAGCGCGGGTTCGCTGTACCGCGGGATGCATACGGGCCGGCCCAGGACGTCGGCGCGCAGCCGGCTCCAGTAGCCGCTGCGGACCGCGCCGCCGGTGAACGTGAGCCGGCCGTACAGCTGGGCGCCGAGCAGGTCGAGGTAGTCGAGGCAGAGCCGTTCGACCAGGCCCACCCCGGTCAGCAGCGCCGCCCAGTGCTCGGCGTCCGTGGCGGGCTCGCCGAGCAGGAAGCCGGTGGCCCCGGGCGCGACGAAGGGGAAGCGTTCGCCCGGCGCGGCGAGGGGGTACGCCACCACGCGCGCGGGCTCGTGGGCCCGGGCCAGCGCGTCCATCCGCGCCGGGTCCACGCCCGGGAAGGCGGCGGTCAGCGCCCCGCCACCGACCCCCGAGGCGCCGCCCGGCAGCCAGCGTCCGTCCGGGGCACGGTGGTTGTAGACCACCCCGGCCCGGTCCACGAGCGGCGACGAGGTGACCCCCTTGAGGACCAGCGTCGTGCCGAGCACCGAATTCCAGGAGCCCACGGTGAGCGCCCCGGAAGCGATCTGCGCCGCGCACCCGTCCGTCATCCCGGCCACCAGGAGCGTGCCCGCCGGAATCCCGGTCTCCTCGGCCGCCGCCCGCCCCACCTCGCCGATCCGCCGGCCGGGCCGCACCACCTCCGGGAACAGCCCGTCCGGCAGGCCCAGCTTCCCGAACTTCCGGTACGGCCAGGCGTCCCGCTCCAGGTCGTAGCCGGTCTTCAGCGCGTGGCTGGAGTCGGTGGGCAGAGGGGTTCCGGCGAGCCGTGCCAGCACCAGATCGGCCTGATGCATGACCCGTACGGCGCCGCCCGCCCCTCCCCCGTACTCCCGCAGCAGCCACATCACCTTGGGCAGCGCCCAGGTCGGCGCGGTCCGGGACCGGGCCGCCTCGGCGACCGCGCGCCCGTCGTCGTACATCACCCCCGGGGTCAGCGGCCGGCCTGCCCGGTCGCCGAGCAGGACGGTGCCGGAGGTGGCGCAGACGGCGAGCGCACGCGGGGCGGGGCAGTCGCGCAGCGCCTGGCGGCTGGCTCTGCACACGGCCGTCCACCAGTCGAGGGGCCGTTGCTCGTGCCGTACGCCGTCGCGTCTGCCCGCGAGCGGGGCGGAGCCGCTGCCGAGGATCTCGCCGCGGTCTCCTGCCACCACCGCACGGACGCTCTGCGTGCCGAGATCGATGCCCATCCACATATCGGCCCTCTCTGTGAAGTTCTCACTCTGCACCGAGAATTTCCGTTGCGCGAGGGATTGACGGCCAAGTTCCGTTGTTCCAAGCTCTGTTAACCAGTCGACTCAACGTGTGAATGGGCACCGCCCCCACTCGTCTCCGGCCGGACCGTGGAGGTCACGGATGGACATGCACGCGCACGACCGGCGACGGTTCCTCGCCCTCGGTGCGGCGGCGGCCGCGTCCGCCGCGCCGCTGCTCACCGCCTGCGGCGCGGGTTTCGGTGACGACAACGGGAACGGCAAGGGCGGCGGCTCCGCGGCCGACGACATCACCGGGTCCTTCGACTGGAAGCGGGCCGAGGGCAGAACCGTCAAGGCGCTGCTCAACAAGCATCCGTACACCGATGCCCTGATCGCCGATCTGAAGGCGTTCACCGAGAAGACCGGCATCAAGGTCGAGTACGACGTCTTCCCCGAGGACAACTACTTCGACAAGCTCACCGTCGACCTCTCCAGTGGACGCGCCTCCTACGACGTGTTCATGCTCGGCGCGTACATGGTGTGGCAGTACGGTCCGCCGGGCTGGCTGGAGGACCTCGGCCCGTGGATGCGCAACTCCTCGGCGACCGGGGCCGAATGGGACCGGGCCGACTTCTTCCCCAATCTCCTCTCGGCGGACCAGTGGTCGCTGAAGGCGGGCGCCCCGCTCGGGCAGGGCGGACAGTACGCGCTGCCGTGGGGCTGGGAGACCAATGTCGTCGCGTACAACACCGAGGTCTTCAAGAAGCTCGGCCTGAAGCCCGCCGAGACCTTCGACGAGCTGCGCGAGGTCGCCGGGGCCATCACCCGCAGGGCGCCCGGAGCGGGCTTCGACGGGATGTACGGGGTCGCGGTGCGCGGCTCGCGCAGCTGGGCGACGATCCACCCGGGCTTCATGACGATGTACGCCCGCAACGGGCTGAAGGACTTCACCGTCGAGGGCGGGAAGGTGAAACCCGCGATGAACTCCCCGGAGGCGATCGCGTTCACCCGGGACTGGGCGGAGATGGTCAAGAAGGGCGGCCCGCCGTCCTGGACCTCGTACACCTGGTACCAGTGCTCCAGCGACCTCGGCGCGAAGAAGGCGGGGATGCTCTTCGACGCCGACACCGCCGCCTATTTCCAGGCGGTGAAGGGGGCCTCCCCGGCGTCCGGGAAGATCGCCTTCCACCCCGGCCCCAAGGGCCCCGACGGCTCGCTCGCCACGAACATGTGGATCTGGTCGCTCGGCATGAACGCCAGGAGCCGCAACAAGTCCGCGGCCTGGCTGTTCCTCCAGTGGGCGACCGGCAAGGAGCATCTGCGCAAGGGTGCGATCGAGTACAACCACATCGACCCGGTCCGCAAGTCGGTCAGCCAGGACCCCGCGTACAAGGACAAGATGCGGGCCATCCCCGGCTTCATCGAGACGTTCGAGACGGTCGTCGACCGGACGGAGATCCAGTTCACCCCGCAGGAACAGTTCTTCGACGCGACGACCAGCTGGGCCGCCGCGCTCCAGGAGATCTACGGCGGGAAGAACGCCTCGTCCGTACTGAACTCCCTGGCCGGCGATCTGGCGTCGAAGGTCGGCTGACCGATGTCCGCACGCGTGGCGCCCGTGCCGGAGACCGGCCACGGGGCGGCCTCCGGCACGGGGGCCGGGAAGCGGATGGCACGGCCGGTGCCCGCGTGGCGCCGCTCGCTGCGGCCGTACCTGCTGATCGTGCCCGCGCTGCTGCTGACCGGCGGCATCCTCTACCCGTTCGGACTCGGCCTCTACTACACGCTGTTCGACTTCGCGGCGAGCAGACCGCGGCCGGACATGGTCGGCATCGAGAACTACCGGCGGATCTTCACCCAGCCCGCGTTCTGGGACTCGGCGCGGGTGACGGTGGCGTACGCGGTCGGCGCCGCGGCCGTCGAGACGGTGCTCGGGGTGGCCGTGGCGCTGCTGCTGCACCGGGCGAGCTTCGTCGGGCGGATGCTGGAGAAGATCCTGATCCTGCCGCTGATGATCGCGCCGGTGATCGCCGCGATCATGTGGAAGCTGATGCTCCAGCCGTCGGTCGGCGTCGTCAACCACCTCCTGAAACCGTTCGGTCTCGGCGGTGTGCAGTGGACGGACACGCCGACGGGCGCCCTGCTGTCGTCGATCGCGGTGGACGTGTGGGTCTACACCCCGTTCGTCGCGATCCTCGCGCTGGCCGGTCTGCGCTCGCTGCCCGCCTCGCCGTTCGAGGCGGCGGCGGTCGACGGGGCGGGCTGGTGGTTCACCTTCCGGCGCCTCACGCTGCCGATGCTGTGGCCGTACGTCCTGGTCGCCGTGATCTTCCGGTTCATGGACTCGCTGAAGGTCTTCGACATCATCTACGCGCTGACCGAGGGCGGCCCCGGCGACTCGACGATGGTGCTCCAGATCCGGGCCTATCTGGAGGCGATCCGCTTCCAGCGCTACTCGTTCGGGATCAGCTACATGGTGGTGCTGTGGGCCGTGGTGTATCTGGTCACGATGGTGCTGGTGCGCTATCTGGGCCGGATCCAGAACCGGGCTGCGGAGGTGCCGGGATGAAGCTCGCCGGGATGAAGCGCAGGGTGCTCGCCGTCGCCGCCGATCTGGCGCTGATCGTCTACTTCCTCTTCGCGCTGTTCCCGGTCGCCTGGATGGTGATCCTGTCGCTGAAGCCCACGAACGAGCTGTTCAGTACGTACTTCTCGTTCACCCCGACCTTCGACTCCTACCGCACGGTCCTCGGCGCCGGGGACGACCAGGGCGTGCCGTTCGTGCGGTTCTTCGTGAACAGCCTGGTCGTGTCGCTGGGCGCGGTCGCGCTGTCGCTGGTGATCGGGCTGCCCGCGGCGTACGCCGCCGCGCGGTGGCGGTTCCGCGGCTCGGAGAATCTGATGTTCACCCTGCTCTCGTTCCGCTTCGCGCCCGAACTCACCGTCATCATCCCGCTGTTCGTGCTCTATCAGAAGCTGGGGCTCTTCGATACGTATGTCGGCATGGTGTGGGTGCTGCAACTGGTGACCCTCCCGCTGATCGTCTGGATCATGCGGTCGTACTTCTCCGACCTCTCTCCCGAGCTGGAGCAGGCGGCGCTGCTGGACGGCTACACCCGCAAGCAGGCGTTCTTCAGGGTTGCGCTGCCGCTGGTGAAGCCGGGGATCGCGGCCGTATCGCTGCTGGCGTTCATCTTCGCGTGGAACAACTTCGTCTTCCCGCTGATCCTGACCTCGTCGAACGCGCAGACGGTGACGGTCGGCGCGTTGTCCTTCCTCGGCGGTGACCGGCCCAAGTACAACCTGACGGCCGCCGCCGCCCTCGTCTCGGTGATCCCGCCGCTGCTGCTGGCGCTCACCATCCAGCGGTATCTGGTGCGCGGACTGTCGTTCGGGGCGGTGAAGTCGTGACCGCGACGGGCCCGGCGGCCATCGCGCTGCGCGGCGTGCACAAGCGGTACGGGAAGAACACCGCGCTCGACGGCCTGGACCTGGAGGTGGCCGAGGGCGAGTTCTTCTGCCTGCTCGGCCCGTCCGGCGCCGGGAAGACGACCACGCTCAAGACCGTCGCGGGCCTGGAGGCGCCGAACGCCGGGGCGGTCGAGCTGGGCGGGGCGGACATGGCGGGCGTGGAGCCGTACGACCGGGGCGTGGCCATGTGCTTCGAGTCGTACGCCCTCTATCCGCACCGCACCGCGTACGACAATCTCGCTTCCCCGCTCCGCTCGCCGCGCCACCGCCTCCCCGCGCACGAGGCGCGCGAGCGGATCGGGGAGGTCGCGGAACTCCTCGGGATCGGGGCCCTGTTGGACCGCCCGGTGGGCCGGCTCTCCAACGGGCAGCGGCAGCGGGTGGCGCTCGGCCGGGTGCTGGTGCGGCCGGCCCGCGCGTTCCTGCTCGACGAGCCGCTCTCGCACCTGGACGCGAAGCTGCGGCAGGCGATGCGCGCGGAGCTGCGGGCGATCGGCTCGGTCCGGCGTACGACCACGCTGTACGTCACCCACGACTCGGTGGAGGCGTTGGCGCTCGGGGACCGGATCGGGGTGATCAGGGACGGCCGCATGGTGCAGACGGGCACCCGCGAGGAGTTGTGGCACCGCCCGTACGACACCTTCGTCGCCCGGTCCTTCGGCAGACCCCGGATCAATCTGCTGCCGGGAACGGTGACGGTCGAGGGCCGCTTCCGGTCATCCGACGGGGCGTTCGAGCTGCCGCTGACGGTGCCCGCACCGCCGGGGACAACGGTCCAACTGGGCGTACGGCCGAGGGACATCGGACTCCGGGGCAGCGTCCCCTCGCATCCGCCGGTGCCGACCACGACCGGAACCGGCTCGAAGCCGGCCGGCACGAGCAGACGCCCCGCCCTGGAGCTGACCGGCACCGTCCACGTCACCGAGCTGCTGGGCCGGACCACCGAAGTCACCGTCCGGATCGGGGGGCAGCAGCTCTCCCTCGTCGCCCCGCGCGCCGACGCGGCGGGCCTGAGCCCCGACCATCCGGTGCGGCTCTCCGTACCGCCTGAGAGTCTGCTGCTGTTCGAGGCCGACCGGCCGGCACGTCCAGGACGAAGGATCAGCACGTGAGCAATGTTCCGCAGCGGGGCCCCGCCCCCCGCCAGGCATCCATAGCCGAGTACGTCCTCGCGCAGGGCGAGGTGAGCGCCGCCGAGCTGGCGGAGCGCTTCGACGTCAGCCTGATGACCATCCACCGTGACCTGGACGAGCTGGAACGACAGGGCATCGTCCGCAAATTCCGTGGCGGCGTCACCGCCCAGCCGTCCGGCGTCTTCGAGTCGAACGTCTCCTACCGGCTGAAGACGATGCGCGCCGAGAAGGCCGCCGTCGCGGAACGGGCCCTGAAGCTCATAGAACCGGGCATGGCGGTGATGCTCGACGATTCGACGTCCACGCTGGAGATCGCGCGCAGACTGCGCTCCATCACCCCGCTGACCGTCGTCACCAACTTCCTGGAGGCGATCAATCTGCTGTCGCAGGAGCGCGGCATCCATCTGATGGGCCTCGGCGGCGACTTCGACCCGCTGCACTCCTCCTTCCTCGGGGTCTCGTGCGTGGAGGCGGTGCAGTCGCTCCAGGTCGACATCTGCTTCACCTCCACCTCGGCCGTGTCCGGCGGCTACGCCTACCACCAGGAGCAGCACATCGTCTCCGTGAAGCGGGCGATGCTCGATTCGGCGAGCCGCAACGTGCTGCTGCTCGACCACTCCAAGCTGGGCCGGGTCGCCCTGCACCGGCTCGCCCCGCTCTCCCGCTTCGATCTGCTGCTGGTCGACGACGGGGCGTCGAGACGGGCACTGCGCGAACTCGACGAGCACAAGGTGCCCTACGAGGTCTGCGGCACCGGCCGGGAAGCGGAAACGGGAAGCGGGGACGACGGATGAACGGGGGCGGCGATGACGGATGACTGAACTGGCCCTGCGCGCACTGCGCAAGACCTACACCGGACGCGGCCGAACCGCCGTCGAAGCCGTCCGCTCCCTCGACATCGAGCTGCGCTCGGGCGAGCTGCTGGGGCTGCTCGGCCCGTCCGGCTGCGGCAAGTCCACCACCCTGCGGATGATCGCCGGACTGGAGACGGTCACCGGCGGCGACATCCTGATCGGCGGCTCGTCCGTGGTGGGGCTCCCGGCCCAGCGGCGCAACATCGGCGTGGCGTTCGAGAACTACGCGCTGTATCCGCCGCTGACCGTCGCGGAGAACCTCGGCTTCCCACTCGCCGCCCGGCGCCGGTACGGACGGGCCGAGATCCGCCGCCGGGTCGCCGACATGGCCGGGCGCATCGGGATCGCGGACCTCCTGGACGCCCGCCCCGCCGGACTCTCCAGCGGCCAGAAGCAGCGCGTCGCCCTGGCCCGCGCCCTGATCCGCACCCCCGACGTACTGCTCCTCGACGAGCCGCTCTCCCATCTGGACGCCGCCCAACGGGACACCACCCGGCGTGAGTTGAAGCGGATCCAGCGGGACAGCGGCCACACCACGATCCTCGTCACGCACGACCAGGAGGAGGCGTTGTCGCTCGCCGACCGGATCGCCGTGATGCGGGACGGCGAGATCCAGCAGCTGGGCACCCCCGAGGAGATCTACGACGCCCCGGTGAACCTGTTCGTCGCCGACTTCGTCGGGGAACCGGCGATCAATCTGCTGCCGGGAACGGCGGACAGTGCGGGCGGCGTGCGCCTCTCCGACACGGTGCGCCTCCCCGTACCGCACCGCCCGGCGGCGGGACGCGCGGTGGTGCTCGGCATCCGCCCGGAGGACCTGCGCCTGGACGACACTGGTGTACGGGCCCGGGTCGCCGCCCATGAACCCCTGCTGGAATCCGGCATCGCCACGCTCTCGCTCGACGGGGTGGCGAAGCCGCTGGTCGTCGTGACCGGTCCGGAGATACGGCTCGACCGGGACGACACCGTACGCATCACCGCCGATCCCCGGCACATCCATGTCTTCGACGCCCAGACAGGAGACGCTCTGCGATGACCCGCCCCGCGACGGTCCGCCCCGCGACGAGGATTCTGGTCGCCGGTGACCACTTCGTCCGCAACTCCCTGATCGCCGAGGCCCTGCACCACGCCCTCGGCCCTCTCGGCAGGGAGCCCCACCTCACCGAAGTCACTCTCCCCTGGCCCCTGGAACCCTTCGGCAAGGTCGCCGAGGTCGACGAGGCCAGCGACGCCGAGGACGCGCTGATCCGTGCCCTGGACGGGGTCGAGGTGTGCGTGACGCAGATGGGCCCGTTCACGGAGCGGGTCCTGGCCGCCGCGCCCGATCTGCGGCTGGTCGTCGTCTGCCGGGGCGGCCCCGTCAATGTGAACGCGGCCGCGGCGCGGGCCCGGGGAGTGCGGGTGTGCTTCGCGCCCGGACGCAACGCGGCGGCGACCGCGGAGTTCACCGTCGGGCTGATGCTCGCCGCGCTGCGCCGCATCCCCGAGGCCCACCGCTCCCTCGCGGCGGACGGCCGCTGGGACGCATCCCACTACACGTACGAGAACTGCGGCCTGGAGCTGGAGGACACCTCCGTCGGCCTGATCGGTTACGGGGCGGTCGGCAGCCGGGTGGCCCGGGTGCTCGCCGCGTTCGGCGCCGAGGTCGAGGTGTACGACCCGTATGTGCGCGGCGACGTCCACGGCATGCGCGCCGCCTCGCTGCAGGCGCTCCTGGGCCGCTCCCGCGTCCTCACCCTGCACGCCAGGCTCACCCCGGAGACCCGGCATCTCATCGGCGCCCGCGAACTGGCCCTGCTGCCGCGCGACGCGGTCCTGGTGAACGCGGCCCGGGGCGGGCTGCTGGACACCGACGCGCTGTGCGACGCCCTGGACTCGGGCCGGTTGCGGGCCGCGGCGCTCGACACGTACGAGCAGGAACCGCCCCCGCCCACGTCCCGCCTCTTCCGCACCCCGCGGCTGCTGATGACCCCGCACGTGGCGGGCGCCAGCCGGGCCGTCGCGCGGAAGGCGGCCCGGATCGCGGCGGCCGAGGTGGCGCGCTATGTGCGGGACGAACCGCTCGCCCACGCGCTGTGAGGGGAGCCGGAGCCATGACGCGATACATCGGCATCGATGTCGGCACATCCATGGTGAAGGCCGCGGCCTTCGACCCGCGGGGCCGCGCCCTGGCCGTCGAGTCCCGTCCGGTGGAGCTCACGTTCCGCGGCGGATTCGTGGAGCAGGACATGGACGAGGTGTACGGGGCGGTCCGCGAGGTCCTGGCCGCGCTGGGCCCGGACGGGGTCGCGTTCGCCGGTCTCACCGGTCAGGGCGACGGAGTCTGGCTGGTCGACGCGGAGGGCCGCCCGGTCCGTACGGCGATCTCCTGGATGGACGGCCGGGCCCACGAACTGGTCGACGCCTGGCTGGAGTCCGGCGTCTTCGGAGCCGTGTACCGACGCACCGGCAGCGCGATGTTCCCGGGCTGTCCGGGCCCGGTTCTGGCCTGGCTCGACCGTCACGACCCGGCCTCGCTCGACGCGGCGACGACCGCGCTGTACTGCAAGGACATGGTGTTCCAGCGGCTGACGGGGGTCCGGGCCACAGACGTCTCCGACGCGTCGATGCCGTTCCTGGACCCGAGGACCCGTACGTACTCCTCCGATGTCCTGGCCGCGCTCGGCCTCGGCCACCGCGCCGCGCTCCTCGCCCCGGTCAGCGACCCGGTCGCCACCGCAACACTCCCCTCCGGGTTACGGATCTCCAACGGACCGTACGACCTGCCGGCCTGCGCCCTCGGCGCGGGCGTCACGCGCCCCGGTGACGGTCTGCTGATCGTCGGCACCTGCCTGGCCGCGCTGGTGGCCACGGAACAGCTCGACCTGAACGGCGAACCGGCGGGTCTGCACATCTCCACCGACCGCCCCGGCCACTGGCTGCGCGCCATGCCCGCGATGGTCGGCACCGCCGCCCTCGACTGGATCCTCACCACCACCGGCGTACGCCACACGGAGGTCGACGCGCTCCTCGCCGCCACCCCGCCCGGCGCGAACGGTGTCCGCGTACTCCCCTACTTCGCCCCGTCCGGCGAACGCGCCCCGTTCGTCGAGCCGCGGCTGCGCGCCGAACTCACCGGTGTGTCCCTGGAGACCACCCCGGCGGATCTGATCCGCGCGGTCTGCGAGGGCATCGGCTTCGCCGCCCGCCACTGCCTGGCGGCCGCGGGCCTCACCGGCACCCTCGCCCTGTGCGGCGGCGGCACCCGCTCCCCCGCCTGGATGCGCCTGTTCGCCGATGTGCTGGGCCGCCCGGTCCGGATCGTGGAGGGCGAGGTCGGTGCGCGGGGCGCGGTGCTCGCGGCGGCGCAGCGGTTCGGCGCGGAGCTGGACACGGCCACGTGGACGGCCCCGACGGAGGTCGTCGAACCGGACCCGGCGCGTTCGGAGTTCTACGCGAAGGCGTACGACGACCATCTGACCCGGCTCGCCGAGGCCCGCGCGCGGGCTCGCGCGTGACGCGTTCCGGGACCACGAAGACGTTCCGAGACCACGAAGGCCGACATGGCAGGACCTAGCCGTGGTTGAAGGCGGCACTCGCGGGCACGGAGCCGTCCGGGTTGAGCAGCCGCAGGCCGGTGATCGGCGAGCTGCCGGCCCGGTAGGGCGCACCCCAGGAGCCATAGCCCTCGGCGCCGAGAGCGAAGGAGCCGACCTTGACGGTGGAGCCGTCGGCACGCTGCAACTGGCAGCGGACGGTGCCGGAGTGCCCCTCGGCGTCCACCGACATGTACAACCAGGGCGAGGCCCCGGTGTAGAGGTAGACCTGTCCGAACGACTGGCCCGCATGGGTGAGTTGGGCGGTGAGCAGCCGCGGTTGCACGGGGGAGACGATCGGCGCGACCGGGACCGGACGGCCGGCGGACGCGCCGAGCACCCAGCCACCTCCACCGAGGGCCAGGCCCGCTGCCACTGCCGCCGCGGCGAGGACGAACCGCCGCCGCAGTTCGCGCCTGCGCGGCCGGCGCCCGGGCGAGAGTCCGAGCCGGTCGATCACCCGGTCCTCGAAGCCGACCGGCGGTTCGCTGCCCGGGACGAGATCCAGCAGCGCGTCCGACGTGGCCGCCAGCTCATCGACGTATTCGCGGCAGGCGGGGCAGTGCTCCAGGTGGTCCATCGCCACGGCCCGGTCCTCGGCGGGCAGCACGCCGAGCGCCAACTCCGCGCCGATCTCCCGGAGCTGCTCACAGCTGAACCCGCTGTTGTCAGTCATGGTCCGCCCGGACGGACACCTCTACTCACGCCGCCGGCACCCGCGACCCGGCTCGATCCGAGCCGACGTGGCAGCGATGGCCGCCGGACACGCCATCGGAAAGGACGCACAGTGAACGCCGACGAGCTGGACGAGCTCTACTCCGAGATCTGCCACCGCACGACCACCGCCGGCGAGGACGGAGCCCTGCTCTACCTGGGGCGCCTCGCACTGCTGCTCGCCCACGAGGTGGACGACGCCGAGCGCGTCCGTACCGCCGTACGGGCGGCTGCCGCACCCGCGGACGAGGCGTTCCCGGCGGGCGCCCCCACCGCTTGACGCACGCCGCATCCGGCAGCCGTCAGCTTCTCCACCCTTCTCCTGGAGCACCCTTGCGCATCGACAAAGTGATCGACAGCGCCGCGTCCCCGCTTGCCGCGATGCGGGCGGGCGCGACGCTGCTGCAGGGCGCCTGACTGGAGTTGCACGCCACATGAAATGAGGGCCCTGGTCAGCGGTCCTCATTCCAGCACGGCCGCCTCAGCGGCTCTCCTGGACCGGCTGGAGTACTAGGGCGATGGGCTGATCACTTTCGATCCTTCCTACTGTTAGCCTGCTCTTGCATATAGGTTGCAATAACAACAGGACAGCAGCTGGAGGGTTCGACCACATGGCCACGTACACGCTCCCGGAACTCCCGTACGACTACGCGGCGCTCGAACCGGTCATCAATCCGCAGATCATCGAGCTCCACCACGACAAGCACCACGCCGCCTATGTGAAGGGCGCGAACGACACCCTGGAGCAGCTGGCGGAGGCGCGCGACAAGGAGGCCTGGGGAGCGATCAACGGGCTCCAGAAGAACCTCGCGTTCCACTTGTCCGGCCACATCCTGCACTCGATCTACTGGCACAACATGACCGGCGACGGCGGCGGCGAGCCCCTCGCGGCGGACGGTGTCGGTGACCTCGCGGACGCGATCACGGAGTCCTTCGGCTCGTTCGCCGGCTTCAAGTCCCAGCTGACGAAGGCCGCGGCCACCACGCAGGGCTCCGGCTGGGGCGTCCTCGCGTACGAACCGGTCAGCGGCAAGCTGATCGTCGAGCAGGTCTACGACCACCAGGGCAATGTCGGCCAGGGCTCCGTTCCGGTCCTGGTCTTCGACGCCTGGGAGCACGCCTTCTACCTCCAGTACAAGAACCAGAAGGTCGACTTCATCGAGGCGATGTGGGCCGTCGTCAACTGGCAGGACGTGGCGAAGCGTTACGCGGCCGCCAAGGAGCGCGCCGACGTGCTGCTGCTCGCCCCCTGACCGGGAGGCGCATGAACGTCCTGCCTCGTGATCGTCTTCTCAACCTTCACCGGGCAGGCGGAAGAAGGGGACCCCCGCCTGGACGTGACAGGTGGGGGTCCTTCTGGTCATGTTGCGCGGCAGGGGACGGGGTCAGGAGACGGGGGCATGCTTCAGCAGAGTGCTCAGAACCTGCTCGGAATGCGTCCAGAGCACCGCCCCGCCCGCGTCCGGCACCAAGTGCCGGACGGCGCCCGGGATGCGCGAGGCCAGTTGGGCCCCCTGGTCGGGCGAGTGGCCGGTGTCCTTCTCCCCGTACCAGAGGTCCACCGGTACGTCGATGTCCGACAGTGCGATCCCCCAACAGCCCATGGCCAGGACGGTGTCCCGGGCATAGCCGCCGGGCCCCTGCGCGAAGGCTTCGTCGAGCGCGCGCTGGTAGGCGGCCGCGAACGCGGGCTGCTGGTAGACGGCGAGGTCGCACTCCGGACTCCCGGACATGACCATGTCCCACATCGCCTGCGGGGTGAACCCGGCGAAGACCTTCTCGGCCGCGACCGGGTCGGACACCGCCAGATCGACGAGGCGCCGCAGTTCACCCGGCAGCGCGTCGGCGAAACACGGCGCGGCGATCTCGTCCGCGCCGGAGACCACCGCGAGCCCGCCGACCACTCCGGCAGCCGCGCACGCGAGGGCGAAGGGCGCCCCCTGCGAGTTGCCGACCATCAGGGGCCGCTCCAGGCCGCGCAGGTCATCGAACGCGCGGATGTCGTCGGCGAAGTCCCCGAAGGTGCGGCCGGGCAGGGGCGAGGAGGCGCCCAGTCCCGGACGGTCGAGCGAGATCAGCCGCACCCCGAGACCGTCCGCCACCTCACCGCTGAACCCGAGATGCCTGCTGGTGGCCGCCCCCGGCGACAGCAGCACCGGCACCCCGTCCACCGGCCCCCACTCGGCCCAGCCCAGCAGCCTCCCTCCCGGCAGCTGTTCCGTACCGATACGAACCGGATCAATTACATCCAAAGTCATGTGTCTGATCATGACCGGATCCGCTGCCCGAGTCGAAGGATTTTCCGCCGACGCCCGGACCGGACCGCTTCAGGAGGTGGCGCTGTCCGGTCCTGGCGGCGCGTCACTCGACCCGCAGGCCTGCCGACGGCCCCGGCGGCGCTGTTGAGGTCTTGCCTCGCCAAAATCGGGGGCGGTGGCACGCCCGGGGGTGGATGGGGGCGGAGATGCCTCGGGGCAAGTCTGCTTGGGCCGGGTCGGTGGTGGCCTTGCTGCTGGTGGCCGGGTGCGGGGGAGGCAGCGGGAGCCAGTCCGGCTCCCCGGTGGCCAAGGCGCTGACCAAGGGTGTGAACAAGCTGACCAAGGGTGTGAACAAGCGGTGCGGCCACTACCTGAAGCCGGAAACGGACGCCACAGCGCTCGGTGACAACACGTTCGCCGGCGTCACCGGGCAGTTTCAGCACGGTAAGGGCTCGTGCCTGGTGGGCATCTCGGTCACGGAGGCGGGCCGCGGCACGAGCGGGCCGCACCACACCGTTACGAAGCTCACGCTGGAGACCACCGAAGAATGAGGCGCGAGGCTCGGCGCCCGTTGCGCGGCCCGAGCCCGCGGGACTCGGTAAGTCTCCAAACGGAACTTACATGGTGCGAGGCGAATGCAATGATGGGCGCCATGAGTGCCCTCCCCGCCGACCCCACCGTCCTGCACCCGATGCCGGGCCGGCCCCGGGTCGTCCAGCTGAAGCCTCTGGTGAAGTCCGACCTCCATGGTGATGCCGGGCGTATGGGCACGGCGCGATCATCGGCGACGGCGCGGTCGTCACCGGTGACGTACCCGACCACGGCATCGTCGGCGGCAATCCGGCCAAGCTGATCCGCACCCGGTACGACGAGAAGACCATTGCCCGGCTCCTCGCCGTCGCCTGGTGGGACTGGCCCGTCGACCACCTCACCCGACACATCCGCACCATCATGTCCGGCAGCGTCGACGACCTCGAAGCGGCTGCCCCGGAGGAGACTTCGTGACAATCACCGTTCGAGAACTCACCTACTACCCGGTCAAGGGCTGCGCCGGCACCACGGTCGATTCCGCACAGGTGCTGGGAACCGGCCTCGAACACGACCGGACGTTCATGGTGGTGGACGCGGCCGACGGCGCCTTCCGCAGCCAGCGCACGCACCCGTCGATGGCCGCGATCAGGGTCGAAGTCCTTGACTCCGGGGCGGCGTTGGCCCTGTCCGCCGAGGACGTCGAGCCGCTCCGCCTGAAGGTCGACCGGGACGGCCCGCGCCGCGAGGTCAGCATGTTCGACCGCCCGCTCGGCTCGGCCGCAGACCAGGGGGACGAGGTCGCGGAATGGTTCTCCGACGCGCTCGGCGCGAAGTCCCGCCTGGTACGGGTGGCCCCCGGCTTCGACCGGGACGGCTGGGGCGACACGCCGGGCAAGGTCAACTTCGCCGACGCACACGCGGTGCTGGTCGCCTCGACGGCCTCCCTGGACGACCTCAACGCCCGCATCACCGCCCGGGGCGACGCCGCACCCGTACCGATGGACCGCTTCCGCCCCAACATCGTCCTGACCGGCAACGACGAACCGCACTTCGAGGACCGGGTCCGCCGGATGCTCCTCGGTTCCGTGGAACTCGCCTATTCGGTGAGGGCGATGCGGTGCAACGTCCCGCTCGTCGACCAGCGCACCGGCCGCCGCGCGGGCCCGGAACCGGTCCGGACCCTCGCGACGTACCGGCGCGAGCCGGAGTACAAGAACAAGGTGAGCTTCGGCGCGAAGAACGCGGTGGTCTGCGAGGGCGTGGTGAGCGTCGGGGACGTGGTCGAGGTCGCGGAGTGGCTCAGCCCGTGAAGGCCCCGGCCTTCACCGGCTGGACCGCGCGCGCACCTACCGCCCGGCTCGACCACGTGCGCGCGCCCCGTGCGGGCCTGCCCGTGGGCACGGTCACCGCGATCGCGTGTCGAGGGACTCCGCGATGTGGGACATGACGGCCCAGGTGATCGCCTTCCGGCAGGGGCTCAGATCCTTGGCCTCCAGGTACAGGGTGTTGTCCCCGCCGACCCGGTAGTTCTCCCGGCGGCCGTCCGCCTTGAGTTTGATGCCTTCCATGCGGCGCCGCAGATGAGGAACGGCGATGCCGACCTGATGGTCGTCCACGGTCACCCGGGTGACGTCGTCCCACGGGATCTCGTCCGCAGCGCCCTTGACGTACAGGAAGACGCCGCCGATCTCGAAGGCCCCGTACCGGACCACGCCGCCCTCGGTGGCCAGTTCGCGCACGTCGTGCCGCACACGCGCCTCGACGACGCGGTCGATGATCCCGCCGAACATCGGCGTCAGGTTGCCCGGGGACCGCAGGAACGTGTGCAGGAAGACGCCGCCGAGGTCGGGGATGAAGTAGTTGCCGGACAGTTCGCGGGCCCCCTTCCCGTTGGCCGTCCACAGGCGCGCGACGATCTTGTCCGACAGCGGTCGTGACGACCCGCCGACGTACGTGACCTCGTGGGACAGGGTGACGTCGTGGAACTCCTCCCACGCGTGCGCCCACCGCACCTTGCGCCGGCCCCGGTAGACGATCCCGCCCTCGTACAGATCCACCCAGGAGACGAAGGAACGGATCAGCCTGCACAGCCCCCAGACCGACAGCAGAAGGCAGACTGCGTCGAATATGAGGTGCCCGATGCCGTGCGTGGAGAGGGATTCGTCCAGGAACAGATAGAACGCGGCCGCCGGAACGACGGTCATGGCCAGCTTGCCCATCGTCGGACGTTCCCGGTAGCGGGCGAGGACCGGGCCCAGTTCGGCTGGATCGGCCTTCCGGCTCCGTTCATCACTCCCGTTGCCCCGACCCGTCGCCATGAGTCCTCCCCGAGGGTCCGTCATATACATGTGTTTCGCCGGGAGTTGGAAGGCTCACCGGCGCTCGCCACCGCATGACTCCGATGCTCTGCCCGCAGCCTATGCCCGGCCTGCGACAAAAGGAGCGCCCGCGCCCCTCAGCCGTCCCGGCCCCCGGCCGGCTCCGCCCCCGGCCGCTCCGGCCGACTCAGCCGTCCCGTTGGGCACCCACCAGCGCGTCGCCCACGTCCGTACGAAAGTACAGCACCGAACGGCCGGCCCTGCGACGGTCGGCCAGGCCGGAGTCCAGCAGGATCTTGAGGTGGCGGCCCACCGAACCCAGCCCCTGGCCCGTCAGGGCCACCAGCTGGGTGGTGCTCTTGGGGTCGGCGAGGAGGACCAGGACCGCCGCCCGCGCGGGGCCGAGCAACCGGCCCAGGCTGTCGGGCGCCCGCACCCGCCCCGTATCGGCAAGGGCGCCCGAGCACGGGTAGACGACCGCGTACCGCTCGGCGTCGTCGTCCCAGGAGACCCAGCCCGCGCGCTGGGTGACGGGGACGAAGAGCAGTCGCACACCGCACAGTTGCTTCGGCGGGTAGTCGTGCGCGTTGATCTGGAGCCGGCTTCCGCCGAGCCACCGCATTCCCGGGCGCAGACCGCTCAGGGCGGCGGCCCAGCCGCCGTGGCTCAGCTGGCCGGTGCGCGCGACGATGTCCGCCTCGATGATCCGGCGGCGGCGCGGCCAGTCCGACAGCACGGTCCGGTGCCATACCCAGTGCAGTACGTCAGCGGCGCGTTGCGCCAGGTCCTCGCGGTCCAGGAGGGCCGGAAGCGGAGCGCCGCCGAGGGACACCGCCAGATCCGCTCGGGCGCGCTCGGACGTGGCCGCCCGGACGGGGGCCAGTTCCTCCTCGAAGGACGGCGCGCCCTCGCCCGTCGGTGTGGGCGTGATGAAGTCCGCGTTCCAACTGCCGCCGAGCGCCGCCGGTACGAGGCGGGCAGCGACCGGGTCGGCGGCCTGCCGGGCCCGGTAGGCGGGCAGATGGGCTTCGAGCCAGGCCCGTTCGCCGGGGTGGTCGGCGCGTCCCCGCTCCAGGGCGTTCAGGGCGGAGATGGTCTCGGCGAGCGGCGAGACGACGAACCGGCTCCCCGCGAGCGTGTCCGTGTTTATCTGCCACATGCCCATGACGTTTCGCCTCCGCGCGAAACTTTAACGATCGCCGTGGGCGGCCACCGAAACTCCCCGCATGCGTACCTACCGGGAACTCTTCCGGGCGCCGCAGTTCGGACCGCTCTTCGCGACCAGCGCCGTTCAGGTGGCCGGGTCGACGATGAGCGGGCTGGCCCTCGGCACCCTCGTCTATGCCGCGACCGATTCGCCGCTGCTCGCGGCCCTGTCCATGTTCGGCTCCTCCCTCGCCCAGGTGATCGGGGCGACCGTGCTGATGTCGGCGGCGGACCGCCTGCCGCCACGGGCCGCGATGACCGGCATGGCACTCGTCTTCGGGCTGGCCACCGCCGTCCTCGCCGTTCCCGGGCTTCCGTTGCCGGTGGTCTTCGCGATCATCCTGATCGAGGGCGTGATCGCCGCCGTGGGTGGCGGGGTGCGGTACGGCCTGCTCAATGAGGTGCTGCCCAAGGACGGTTATCTGCTGGGGCGTTCGGTACTGAACATGTGCGTCGGCCTGATGCAGATCGGCGGTTTCGCGCTCGGCGGTCTCCTGGTGACGACGCTGTCCGCGCGCGGCACGCTGCTGGTCGCGGCCGCCTTGTATCTGACCGGTGCGGCCGTCGCCCGGTTCGGCCTGGCCCGCCGTCCGCCGCGCGCCTCGGGGCGGCCGTCGGTCGCCGAGACGTGGCGGACCAATGCCGTCCTGTGGTCGTCCCGGTCCCGGCGCCGGGTCTACCTCGCGCTCTGGGTGCCGAACGGGCTGATCGTCGGCTGCGAGTCGCTGTTCGTCCCGTACGCCCCCGAGCACGCGGGGCTCCTCTTCGCCTGTGCCGCGCTGGGGATGCTCATCGGGGACACCGTGGCGGGCCGGTTCATCGCACAGCACTGGCGGGGGCGGCTGGCCACGCCGATGCAACTGCTTCTGGCCGCCCCGTATCTGCTCTTCGCCGCGCGTCCGGCGCTGCCGCTCACGTTCGTCCTGGCCGCGCTCGCCTCGGTCGGGTTCTCGGCGAGTCTGCTGTTCCAGGAGCGGCTGATGACCCTGACTCCGCACGAGATCACCGGTCAGGCGCTCGGGCTGCACTCCTCCGGCATGCTCACCATGCAGGGCGTCGCGGCAGCGCTCGCGGGCGCCGTCGCCCAGTGGACCTCGCCGGGGACGGCGATGACCGTGATGGCGGCGGCCTCGCTCGCGGTCACCCTGGCGCTGGCGACGGCCGGGCGGTGGGCTGCGGGAGCGGTGGACAACGTGGAGCCCCGCGGGACTTCGGAAGCGGTGGACGTCACGGGTTCTGCTGGTCGACAAGCGTGACCGGCTCCTGCTGCTGTGCGGCAGGGACCCGAGGCGGGACGATGCCCGGTGGTGGTCGTTCGGAACCAACTCGGGTGCGCCGTCGGGCCATCGCTCGGTAGTTTCGGCTGCGTCTTGACGGAGCATCCGCGCTCCTGACCGGTCT
Organism: Streptomyces sp. NPDC111516; assembly: GCF_055635345.1. NCBI lineage: Bacteria > Bacillati > Actinomycetota > Actinomycetes > Kitasatosporales > Streptomycetaceae > Streptomyces > Streptomyces sp. NPDC111516. Next base: position 971,676 of record NZ_JBVKBV010000001.1, read on the forward strand.
CGGTAAACCCCGAATGGGCAAAGGAAAACATGTTAAAGACGTATCGCGCTGTGCAGTTCACGGAGTACGGCGGACCCGAGGTATTGCACGTTGTGGATTGCGAGGTGCCGGGCCCAGGTCCTGGGGAGGTGCTGGTCGAGGTCCGGGCCGCAGGGGTGAACCCGCTGGACTGGCAGCTGCGCAGCGGGGCCGTCGCGGCGATGATGCCGGTGGAGCTTCCCGCCGTGCCCGGGGGCGACGTCGCCGGTGTCGTGCGGGACGTCGGCGAAGGCGTGAGCGACTTCGTGGCGGGTGACGAGGTCTTCGGTTCGATCGGTACGGGCGGCTGCGCCGAGTTCGTGTCGGCGCCCGCGGCTCAGCTCGCGCGCAAGCCCGCGAGCGTGCCGTGGGAGGTAGCGGCCGGACTGCCGGTTGCGGTCAACACGGCCTACCAGGCGCTCGACGACCTCGGCGTGAAGACCGGGGAGACGCTGGTGGTGGACGGGGCCGCCGGTGGTGTCGGGGCCGTGGCCGTGCAGATCGCCAGGCATCTCGGCGCAACCGTGATCGGTACGGCGAGCGAGCGCAACCATGCCTACCTGCGCTCGCTCGGCACCGAGCCGGTGACCTACGGGAAAGGTCTCGCCGAGCGGGTCCGTTCCCTCGCACCGAACGGCGTGGACGCGGCATTCGACACGGCGGGAAAGGGCTCGTTGCCGGAACTCGTCGAGATGGCCGGCGGGCCGGAACGCGTGGTCACCATCGCCGACCACCGGGCGGAGGAACACGGCGTGCGCTTTGTGTTCGCCGGCGCCGGTGAGATCCGGGAGCGCCTTGAGCGGGCAGCCGCGCTGGTCGTGGCCGGCGAACTCACCCTGTCGGTGGCACGGACGTACCCGCTGTCCCGGACGGCCGACGCCCACCGGGAGAGCGAGGGCGGCCACGTACGCGGCAAGCTGATCATCGTGCCGGACCGACGCGATGTCCGCCCCGGGAACGCCTGAAGGCGCCGACCCGGTCACCGGCGGATTTCAGCGCGGTATGAGGCCGACCTCCAGCAGCGGCAGTTCGCGGCCGGGGATCGAGCCCGACGGGGTCGCCCCGATCCGTACTGCGCCCATCGCGAGGTAGAACGGCTCCGCGTTCGGGTCGGCGTCGATGGTGAGGCGTTCGAAGCCGAGGCGACGGGCCTCCGTCATGGTGTGCTCGAACAGGAGCCGGCCGATGCCCCGGCCCAGGGCGTCCGGGGCGACGAACATCATGCCGAGGGCGCCGACGGGCGGGATGCCGTCCAAGGTGGTGAAGCCCAGGACGCGGCCGTCCTCCTCGGCGACCGTCGTGCGGCGGTGTTCGATGTCGGCCGGGTACATGGTCAGTTCGTCGCGGCAGGAGGCGAGGAACGCCTCGTCGTAGCCCCAGTGGGCCTTCGATGCCAGGGCCAGCTCGGTCAGCGCCCCGGCCTCGGACCGTCGTGCCGGTCGTACGTTCATGTCCGCCCGATCCCCTTCCCTCATCCCTCGGCAGCCCGCCGCACCCGAGACTGTCAGACCTCCCCGGCATGCTGCACCGTATGGACACGACGGACTTCTGGAATCTGATCGACGACGCCCGCGCCCGGGTCACCGACCCGGCGGATGCGGAGGCCGTCGCCGAGCGGGCCGCCGCGCTGCTCGGCGCCCGGTCCGTGGCCGACATCGTCACCGCGCAGCAGCTGCTCTGGGACCTGATGGCCGCCTCCTACCGGGCGCCGCTCTGGGCCGCGGCGTACACGATCAACGGCGGCTGTTCGGACGACGGCTTCGACTACTTCCGGGGCTGGCTGATAGCGCAGGGGCGTGCGGTGTTCGAGCGGGTCGTCGCCGATGCGGACACGCTGGCCGAGCTGCCGGAGATCAGGGCCGCGGCGCCCGAGGGCATGGAGATGGAGTGCGAGCGAATGCTCGGGGTGGCCTGGGATGCGCACCGGGCGGCGACGGGCGAGAATCTGCCCGCCGGCTCGTTCACGATCGACTACCCCGCCCTGGACCCGGAGTGGGACTTCGACTTCGACGACGCTGAGCGGGTGGCGCTGCGGCTGCCGAAGCTGGACGCGTTGTACGCGTGACGGAGCGGGCTACGGGCCCCGGCAGTCCGTGACTGGCGGGGCCCGCTCTCGTTGCGCCCGGCGCGCGGCCCTGCGCATCCGGGGATGATCCGATCGGGTCCTGCGTCCCCGTCCGGTCGACGAACTGCTCCCCGCTCGTGCGGGGCTACTCGAAGCTGGGCCCGGCGGTCCGGGTCCGCTTGATCTCGTAGAAGCCGGGGATCGACGCCACCATCAGCGTGCCGTCCCACAGCTTCGCCGCCTCCTCGCCCTTCGGGGCGGGGGTGACGACCGGGCCGAAGAAGGCGATCTGCTCGCCGTTCGCGCCCGGCACGGCGATGACCGGGGTGCCGACGTCCTGGCCGACCTTGTCGATGCCCTCCTTGTGGGAGGCGCGCAGCTCGGCGTCGTACGCGTCCGAGTCCGCGAAGTCAGCCAGCTCGGCCGGCAGGCCCACATCCTGGAGCGCGCCCACGATCGCCTCACGGGTGGGGCCCTCGCCCTGGTTGTGGAAGCGGGTGCCGAGCGCGGTGTAGAGCGGGCCGACGATGTCGTCGCCGTGCTTCTGCTGAGCGGCGATGACGACGCGGACCGGACCCCAGGCCTTCTCCAGCAGGTCGCGGTACTCCTCGGGGAGCTCGTCGAGCCTGTCCTCGTTGAGAACGGCAAGGCTCATCACATGCCAGCGGACCTCGACGTCGCGGACCTTCTCCACCTCCAGCATCCAGCGGGAGGTCATCCAGGCCCAGGGGCAGAGCGGGTCGAACCAGAAATCGGCAGGGGTCTTGCCGGCAGCCGTGCTGTTGTCAGACATCTCTCTCCTCGTAAGGGCATGCGCACCTGTGCCCGAGAACGCCTCAGGGCGCACCGGCCATTCCCCTATGCCGGGCCGAGTGGCGACATGGGAGGATCAAACCTATTCGAACGTGACACAAAGGAGTGTGCCCGTGCCTGGTGAGAACCTGTCCCGCGACGAGGCCCGCGTCCGGGCCGAGCTGCTGAGCGTCGACGGATACGAGGTCGCTCTCGATCTGCGTTCCGCCGTCGGCGGGGCCGACAAAGACGGCGACGAGACCGCCGGGCCGCGGACCTTCCGCTCGGTGACCACGATCCGGTTCCGTGCCGCGCGGGCGGGGGCGTCGACCTTCGTGGATCTGGTGGCTCCGAGCGTGAACGCGGTGACGCTGAACGGGCGCCCGCTGGACCCCGCCGCCGTCTTCAACGGGACGCGGGTGGCGCTGGAGGACCTGCCGGAGGGCGAGAATCTCCTGGTGGTCGACGCGCAGTGCGCGTACAGCCGGACCGGTGAGGGCATGCACCGGTTCGTCGACCCGGAGGACGGCGAGGTCTACCTCTACACGCAGTACGAGCCGGCCGACTCGCGCCGGGTCTTCGCGAACTTCGAGCAGCCCGACCTGAAGGCTCCATACCGCTTCGAGGTGGCGGCGCCCGAGGGCTGGACGGTCTGGAGCAACGGGGCCGTCGAGTCGCGGGACGGCGTGGTGTGGCGGTTCGCCGAGACGAAGCCGATCTCGACGTACATCACGGCGATCGTGGCCGGTCCGTACCACTACGTCACCGACTCCTACAGCCGTACGTTCGACGACGGTACGAAGCTGGAGATCCCGCTCGGCGCGCTGTGCCGCAAGGGGCTGGCCCGGCATTTCGACGCAGACGACGTCTTCCTCGTCACCAAACAGGGTCTGGACTTCTTCCACGACAACTTCGACTACCCGTATCCGTTCGGGAAGTACGACCAGGCGTTCGTGCCGGAGTACAACCTCGGCGCGATGGAGAACCCGGGCTGTGTCACGTTCCGCGAGGAGTACATCTTCCGCGGCAAGGTGACGCAGGCGGCGTACGAGAGCCGGGCCAACGTCATCCTGCACGAGATGGCGCACATGTGGTTCGGTGACCTCGTCACCATGCAGTGGTGGGACGACCTGTGGCTGAAGGAGTCGTTCGCCGACTTCATGGGCGTCTTCGCGATGGTCGAGTCGACCCGTTTCGAGGACGGCTGGATCACCTTCGCCAACAACCGCAAGTCCTGGGCGTACCGGGCCGATCAGCTGCCGTCCACGCACCCGATCACGGCCGACATCCGTGACCTGGAGGACGCCAAGCTCAACTTCGACGGGATCACGTACGCCAAGGGCGCCTCGGTGCTGAAGCAGCTGGTGGCGTACGTGGGGCGAGAGGCGTTCCTGGAGGGCGCCCGGCGCTACTTCAAGAAGCACGCCTACGGCAACACGCAGCTGGGCGATCTGCTGTCCGTCCTGGCCGAGACGTCCGGGCGTGACATGACCGCCTGGTCGCGGTCGTGGCTGCAGACCGCGGGCGTCAACTCGCTGACCCCGGTGGTGGCATACGACTCGGCGGACCGGATCACGGAGCTGGCGGTGCTCCAGGAGGCGGCCGAATCCCACCCGGAACTGCGGCCGCACCGGGTCGCGGTCGGCCTGTACCGGCGCGCCGCCGACGGCGACCTGGTGCGGTACGCGCGCGCCGAGGTCGATGTGGCGGGGCCGCGCACGGTGGTCGGGGAGCTGGCGGGGGCCGAGCGGCCCGAGCTGATCCTGGTCAACGACGACGACCTCACGTACTGCAAGGTCCGCTTCGACGAGGTGTCCCTGGCCACGCTGCGGGCGCACCTCGGTGACATGACCGACCCGCTGGCTCGGGCGCTGTGCTGGTCCGCGCTGTGGAACCTGACCCGGGACGGGCTGATGCCGGCCCGCGATTTCGTCTCGCTCGTGCTGGCCTTCTCCGGCCGGGAGTCCGACATCGGCGTGCTCCAGATGCTGCACACCTGGACGCGGACCGCGCTCACGCACTACGTGGCGCCCGGGGGGCGCGAGGAGGGCGGCCGGGCGCTGGCAGAGGGGGCGCTGCGGGAGCTGCGGGTCGCCGAACCGGGCAGCGAGCACCAGTTGGCGTGGGCGCGGTTCTTCGCGTCGGTCGCCGACTCGGACTCCGACTTCCAGCTGTTGTCCGGGCTGCTGGACGGCTCGGCCCGGATCGACGGGCTGGACGTCGACCAGGAGCTGCGGTGGGCGTTGCTGTCCCCGTTGGCGGCGCACGGGGTGGCCGACGAGTCGGTCATCGATGCCGAACTGGCCCGCGACGACACGGCGTCCGGGAAGCGGCACCAGGTGCGGTGCCTGGCCTCGCGGCCGTCGGCTGCGGTGAAGGCGCAGGCGTGGGCCGGGGTCGTGGAGTCGGACGCACTGTCCAACGCGTTGGTGGAGGCGACGATCACGGGCTTCGAGCAGTCGTCGCAGCGGGAGTTGCTGGCGCCGTACGCGGACAAGTACTTCGCCGCGATCGAGCGGGTGTGGGCCGAGCGGTCGATCCAGATCGGCGTGATCGTGGTCAAGGGCCTGTTCCCGGCGCTTCAGGACGATCCGTCGACGCTGGCGGCGACGGACGCGTGGCTGACCGCGCACGAGGACGCGGCGCCGGCGCTGCGGAGGCTGGTGCTGGAGGCGCGGGACGATCTGGCCCGGGCGTTGCGGGCGCAGGGGTGTGACGCGGAGGCGGCTGCGGGGGCCGGGATCTGACGGGTGCGCCCCGGCCGGGCGCCCCGGCTCCGTCCTCGATCGCCGGACGGGCCGGGGGCCGGGCCGGGGGTGCCCGGGTGGGTGGACGATCCGCACTGGTCAGGTCTTTTCGATTGTCGAACACGCGCGCTTTAGGGCGGCGTTGTCCTGAATTGTCGACGGGTGTGTAACAGGGGTTAACACCGCGACCGCGTGCGGGATACCCCGGAGCATGACCCAGAACACTCCTCTCTCCCCCGGTCACCTCCGCATCGCCGACGATGCCCGTCAACGGGTGCTGTCCGCAGCACAGTTGAGGACCCACGGCGTGTCCGTCGCGGCGGCCGCCGCGCAATGCAGGACCGGTGGGCCGTGGCAGCAGCCGCTGCCCGGCGTGTATGTCCTGCACCCGGAGCCGCCCACCGGCGAGGAACTGCTGCGTGCCGCCCTGCTGTACGCCGGACGACCACTGGCCTCCGATGGTCGCCGACGGGATGCGGGCGCGGAGTCCGGGTACGGCGAGGCCATGATCACCGGGCTTGCCGCGCTCGCCCTGCACGGGTTCGCCGCCGCGCCGCCGTCCGCTTCGGCGACCAGGATCGATGTGCTGGTGCCGCGCACCCGGCGGCTGCGCTCGGTCCGGTACGTGCGCCTGGTGCGGGCCGCCGAACCGCCCCGCCCCGAGGAGGTGCGGGGCCTGCCCGTGGCTCCGGTGGAGCGGGCGCTCACGGACGCGGTCGCCGGGCTGGAGGACGCCTCGGCCGTACGCCGCCTGCTCACCGAGGCGGTCCGCGGCGAGCACTGCGAACCGGCCACCGTCGTACGCGAGTTGAACCGGGCCGAACTGCTGGGCCACCCCCATGTGATGGACGCCGTCGACGCGTTGCTCGCCGAGGGCCGGGCACTGGCGGAGAAGCGGCTGTACGACACGGTGCGGTCGTACGGCCTGCCGGAGCCGCTGTGGAACGTGGACCTGCGGTTGCCCGGCGGCCCGCATCTGGGCGGGGTCGACGCCTACTGGCCCGAGGAGGCCGTCGCCGTGGTTCTCGACACCAGGGCACCCCTGCACAGCAGGCTCGGCGACGACCGGCGCCAGGAGGAGCACGACGCGCAGTGGTCCGCGTACACCGCCGAGCGGGAGCATCTGGAGCGGCTCGGCGTCACCGTCGTCCATCTCTCGCCGAAGAACCTTCGCGACGCGAAGGAACAACAGGCGGTCGCGGTACAGACCGCGTTGATGGCGGCGGCCGATCGCGAACCGGCCGCGTACGTGATGATCCTCCCTCGCTGAAAGCCGGGCCGCACAGGCCACTTATGCACCACATCATCCCTGATGGCACATCAGCCACAGTGGCGGGATTCCGCCATGTCACCATCTCGCGCACCCCAACTCTCCACAACCCCTGTCATTTACGAAAGGGTGAGCGGTCATCCGGTACCGAATTCCGGACTCTCTCTTTCACTTCAGGGATGCTGATGACCACCGAGTCCCCCAGTTCCATACCCGGGGCGAGACGCGCGGCCCGAGTCGCTGCCGCCGCCGGTCTGGTGGCCGCGCTGGCCGCCACCGGCGCCGCCCCGGTCTTTGCCGCCGACGACCCCGCCCCCGCACCAGTCAAGTCCGCCGCGAAGGGCGCCACGAGCGACAAGCTCGGCGCGACCGACGCCGACGTTCTGGCCAAGGCCAAGGCCAAGGGCGAGAAGAACATCACCATGATGGTCGCCACCGCTCCCGGTGCGACCGCGCAGGTCGCCAAGCAACTGGACGCCGTCGAGGGGTCCGTGCTGGGACGTACGTACGACAAGCTCGGCTACGTACGGGCCACCGTGCCCACCGCGTCGGCCGACGCGACCATCAAGGCGGCCGCCAAGCTGTCGTCCGTCCAGGGCATCGATCTCAAGCAGGAGATCAAGCTGGACGACCCGACGCCCGCCGCCGACCGGGCAGCCGGTTCCACGGCCGGGGTCAAGTCGACCGGCAGCTATCCGGCGCCTGGCAAGAAGACCCCGGCGAAGAACCCGTACAACCCGTCCTTCGAGACGGGCGCGGTCGACTTCGTCGCGCAGCACCCGAAGGCCGACGGCCGCGGGGTGACCATCGGCATCCTCGACTCCGGTGTCGACCTCGGCCACCCGGCGCTGCAGAAGACGACCACGGGCGCCCGCAAGATCGTCGACTGGGTGACCGCCACGGACCCGGTCAGCGACGGCGACGGCACCTGGCTGCGGATGACGGACGCCGTGTCCGGCCCGACGTTCACGTACCAGGGCCGTACGTACAAGGCGCCGGACGGCGACTACAAGATCAAGATGTTCGCCGAGGCCGCCACCAAGGGCGGCGACATGGCGGGCGACCTGAACCGCGACGGTGACACCACCGACACGTGGGCCGTGCTCTACGACCCGGTCACCGGCACCACGCGCGTCGACCTGAACAACAACGGCGACTTCACCGACGACACCGCTCTGAAGCCGTACAAGGAGAACCACCAGGTCTCCTACTTCGGCACGGACGACCCGCGGACCGACGTCGTCGAGCGCATCCCGTTCGTCGTGGAGACGCGCAAGAACGTCGTCTACAACGCGGCCGGCGCCACGTCCGACTACGTGAACATCGGCGTCATCGAGAGCGAGCACGGCACCCACGTCGCGGGCATCACCTCCGCGAACGGTCTGTTCGGCGGCAAGATGAACGGCGCCGCGCCCGGCGCGCAGATCGTCTCCTCGCGCGCCTGCACCTGGTCCGGCGGCTGCACCAACATCGCGCTCACCGAGGGCATGATCGACCTCGTCGTGAACCGCGGTGTCGATGTCGTCAACATGTCGATCGGTGGCCTGCCGCCGCTCAACGACGGCGAGAACGCCCGCGCGAGGCTGTACAAGCGGCTCATCGACATGTACGGCGTCCAGCTGGTCATCTCGGCCGGCAACGACGGTCCGGGTGTGAACACCATCGGCGACCCCGGCCTCGCCGACCACGTCATCTCCGTCGGCGCGTCCATCTCCAAGGAGACGTGGGCCGCCAACTACGGCTCGAACGTCACCAAGAAGTACGACATGCTGCCGTTCTCCTCGCGCGGCCCGCGTGAGGACGGTGGCTTCACGCCGACCCTGACGGCCCCGGGTGCCGCGATCAACAGCACCCAGACCTGGCTGCCCGGTGGCCCGGTCAAGGAGGCGGGCTACGACCTGCCGGCCGGTTACTCCATGCTGCAGGGCACCTCGATGGCCTCGCCCCAGGCCGCCGGTGCTACCGCGCTGCTGCTGTCGGCCGCGAAGCAGAAGCACATCGAGCTGCCGCCCGCCGACCTGCGCACCGCGCTGACCAGCACCGCCACCCACATCGAGGACGTGCCCGCGCACGCCCAGGGCTCCGGTCTGATCAACATCGTCGACGCCTGGAAGCTCATCGAGAAGCAGGGTGCCCCGGCGCACGAGTACGCGGTGAAGGCCCCGGTCGACACGAGCCTCTCCGACCGGCTCAAGACCCCGGGCTTCGGCACCGGCCTCTACGACCGCAACGGCGGCCTGAAGGTCGGCCAGAAGAAGTCGTACGACATCACGATCACCCGGACCACGGGTCCGGACACGGCCGTCAAGCACCAGCTGTCCTGGAAGAACAACGACGGCACCTTCGAGCTGACCGGTCCCGGCACGGTCTCCCTGCCGCTCGGCAAGCCGGTCACCGTCAAGGTCCAGGCGAAGCCGGGCAGCGCGGGCGTCCACAGCGCGATCCTGCAGGTGGACGACAACAAGACCGCCGGCGTGGACCAGCAGATCCTGACCACGGTGGTCGTCTCCAAGGAGCTCGTGAAGCCCGGCTACGCGTTCAATGCGTCCGGCTCGGTGCAGCGCAACAGCAGCACGTCGTACTTCGTGACCGTGCCGGAGGGCGCCAAGACCCTTGAGGTCGCGATGAGCGCGCTGCGCTCGGGCAGCCAGACCCGCTTCATCTCGATCCACCCGTACGGGGTGCAGATGGAGAGCAGCTCCACGATCTTCTGCTACCCGAACTACGAGAGCCCGACCAACACCTGCCGCCCCGACGTGCGCTCCTACAAGGACCCGCAGGCGGGCGTCTGGGAGATCGAGGTCGAGGCACGGCGTACGTCGCCGCTGCTGGACAACCCGTACAAGCTGGACGTCTCGCTGCTCGGTGCGACCTTCGACCCGGCGGTGCAGACCATCGCCGAGGCGAAGATCGGCACGCCCGCCCCGGTGACCTGGAAGGCCACCAACAACGCGGGTGACCTGGTGGGCTCGCTCAAGGGCGGCTCGCTGGGCTCGGCCAAGGTCGCCAAGCCGTCGATCAAGACGGGCGACGAGCAGGAGTTCGAGGTCACCATCGGTGAGGGCGTCGAGAAGCTGGACGTCGCCATCGGCGGTACGTCGGACGCCAACGCGGACCTGGACCTGTACGTCTTCCGGGGCAACACCCAGGTCGGCAAGTCCACCACGGCCGGCTCCGAGGAGTCGGTCAGCCTGCTGAAGCCCGCCGCCGGTACGTACACCGTCGTGATCGACGGCTACAGCGTTCCGGCCGGGACCACCACGTACGACTACCGCGATGTGTACTACGCGCCGTCGCTCGGCACGATCAAGGTCGACGAGTCGAAGGCCGTGAACCTGGCCAACGGCGCCTCCGCCCAGGTCGGTGCCGAGGTATCCGTCGCCGGAGCGGCCCCCGAGGGCCGGCAGTTCTTCGGCGAGGTCCACCTGGTGAACGGCCGCGGGACCGCGGCGGGCACCGGCAGCGTCGTGATCGAGAAGGTCACGCCGTAACGACCGCCGTGTCCAGTATGTGATCCGTACGACAGTGGGGCGGGGGCTCGGCGGAGCTCCCGCCCCACTGCCATGTGCGCGGGTGCGACGTTGCGTCGCAGTTGGCCAAAGTGTTGCGGAGTACGGGCACTCCGGGCCGGACCGCCGCACCGGGCGGAACCTGTCCACACCACGGACAATGAATTGGACAAGGAAGCCGTGGACATACGCATGATGGATGCGGCAACCGTGCCAGTTCGTACGTTCGAAGGAGTTCCCGTGAAGGTCGGAATCGTCGGCGCCACCGGTCAGGTCGGCACAGTCATGCGCGGGATCCTGGCCGAGCGGAAGTTCCCGGTCGGCGAGCTGCGACTGTTCGCCTCCGCGCGCTCCGCGGGCTCCACCATCGAGTGGGAGGGCCGGGAGATCACCGTCGAGGACGCCTCGACGGCCGACTACTCCGGGCTGGACATCGTGTTGTTCTCGGCCGGTGGCGCCACGTCGAAGGCGCTCGCCGAGAAGGTCGCCGCGCAGGGCGCCGTCGTGATCGACAACTCCTCCGCCTGGCGCAAGGACCCCGAGGTCCCGCTGGTCGTCTCCGAGGTCAACGCGCACGCGATCACGAACCGGCCCAAGGGCATCATCGCCAACCCGAACTGCACCACGATGGCCGCCATGCCCGTGCTGCGCCCGCTGCACGACGAGGCCGGTCTCCAGACGCTGACCGTCGCCACCTACCAGGCGGTGTCCGGCTCCGGGCTGGCCGGTGTCGCCGAGCTGCACGGCCAGGCGTCCAAGGTCGTCGCCGAGGCCGACAAGCTCACCCACGACGGCGACGCCGTCGACTTTCCCGAGCCGGGCGTCTACAAGCGTCCGATCGCCTTCAACGTGCTCCCGCTGGCCGGCTCGATCGTCGACGACGGCTCCTTCGAGACCGACGAGGAGCAGAAGCTCCGCAACGAGTCCCGCAAGATCCTGGAGATCCCGGAGCTGAAGGTGTCCGGCACCTGTGTCCGGGTGCCGGTCTTCTCCGGCCACTCGTTGCAGGTCAACGCACGTTTCGCCCGTCCGATCAGCGTCGAGCGCGCCTACGAGCTGCTGAAGGACGCCCCGGGCGTCGAGATCTCCGAGATCCCCACCCCGCTCCAGGCCGCCGGCAAGGACGCCTCGTTCGTCGGCCGGATCCGGGTCGACGAGACCGTGGAGAACGGCCTCGCGCTCTTCGTCTCCAACGACAACCTGCGCAAGGGCGCGGCGCTGAACGCGGTCCAGATCGCGGAGCTGGTGGCGGCGGAGCTGAACGGCTGACGCCTCACGCGTGGAAGGGCGGCCACCGGGCACCGGTGGCCGCCCTTTCGTATCCGTCAGAGGGCGAGGTGCCGTCGCAGGGCGGCGTCGATCTCGGCCATACGCCGGCGCGGGACGACCCCGATCCGCTTCAGGACACGGTCCGGGGTGATGGCCCGGACCTGCTCGCACTGGACCTTCGAGTCCCTGGGCAGGCGGCACTCGTCAGCCCTGAGAAGGACCTGGAACGTGAGAACGCGGGCGGTGTTCGATGTCAGAGGCACGACGGTGATCACGCCTTTGCCGTTGAGCTCGACCGACTGGTTGGCGGCGTTGTTGGACACAATCACGGCCGGCCTGACCTTGTTGGCCTCACTGCCCCTGGCCGGATCCAGATCGACCAGATGGATGTCACCCCTGCGCATCGGCGATTCCGTCCCCGACCGTACGGTCCCAGAGCGCGGCGTCCTCGCTGGCGTCCCACTCCTCGAACGCCTCCGTGTACTCCGCCTCCAGACCGGCGGCGCGCAACAGCTCAATGGCGGCATGAATCACCGCGGACCGGGAATCGGCCTCCGTCTTCATGGCGTACTCGTCGACGAAGGCAACATCCTCCTGTGGCAAGCTCACACTGATCTTCATACCGTTGATGCTACCGCAGTAGTACACCTGAGGCTACTTCGCTCCGACATGCGGCATGCGCCATGCGACGTGGAAGGATGACCAAAACGTCACATACCAAGGAGATGACCGCGTGCCTGGCACCAATCTGACCCGCGAAGAGGCACAGGAGCGGGCGCGCCTGCTGACCGTGGACGCGTACGAGATCGATCTCGACCTCTCCGGAGCGCAGGAGGGCGGCACCTACCGGTCCGTCACCACCGTGCGCTTCGACTCCGCCGAGGCCGGTGCGGAGACCTTCATCGACCTGGTCGCCCCGGCCGTGCACGAGGTCGAGCTGAACGGCCGGGCGCTGGACGTCGCGGCCGTGTTCCGCGATTCACGCATCGCGCTCCCGCACCTGGCCGCGGGCTCCAACGAGCTGAAGGTCGTCGCCGACTGCTCGTACACCAACACGGGCGAGGGTCTGCACCGCTTCGTCGACCCGGTCGACGAGCAGGCGTACCTCTACACCCAGTTCGAGGTGCCGGACGCGCGCCGCGTCTTCGCCAGCTTCGAACAGCCCGACCTGAAGGCCACGTTCCGGTTCACCGTGAAGGCCCCGTCCGGCTGGACCGTGATCTCCAACTCGCCGACACCCGAGCCGCAGGACGACGTCTGGTCCTTCGAGCCGACGCCGCGCATCTCGACGTACATCACGGCGCTGATCGCCGGCCCGTACCACGCGGTGCACAGCAGCTACGAGAGGGACGGCCAGTCCGTTCCGCTCGGCATCTACTGCCGTCCGTCGCTGGCCGAGTTCCTCGACGCGGACGCGATCTTCGACGTGACGCGGCAGGGCTTCGACTGGTTCCAGGAGAAGTTCGACTACGCCTACCCGTTCGCCAAGTACGACCAGCTCTTCGTCCCCGAGTTCAACGCGGGCGCGATGGAGAACGCGGGCGCGGTCACCATCCGCGACCAGTACGTATTCCGTTCGAAGGTGACGGACGCGGCGTACGAGCGGCGCGCGGAGACCATCCTGCACGAGCTGGCGCACATGTGGTTCGGCGACCTCGTCACCATGGAGTGGTGGAACGACCTGTGGCTGAACGAGTCGTTCGCCACGTACACCTCGGTCGCCTGCCAGGCGTACGCGGAGGGCTCGAAGTGGCCGAACTCCTGGACCACGTTCGCCAACACCGAGAAGACCTGGGCCTACCGCCAGGACCAGCTGCCGTCCACGCACCCGATCATGGCGGACATCAGTGACCTGGACGACGTACTGGTCAACTTCGACGGGATCACGTACGCCAAGGGCGCCTCGGTCCTGAAGCAGCTGGTGGCGTACGTCGGCATGGACGCGTTCTTCACGGGCGTCCAGGCGTACTTCAAGGCGCACGCGTTCGGCAACACCCGGCTGTCCGACCTGCTGGGCGCGCTGGAGAAGACCTCCGGCCGCGACCTGAAGACCTGGTCGAAGGCGTGGCTGGAGACGGCGGGCATCAACATCCTGCGCCCGGAGATCGTCACGGACGAGAACGGTCACGTCACGTCGTTCACCGTCCTCCAGGAGGCCCCGGCCCTGCCCGCCGGCGCGAAGGGCGAGCCGACGCTGCGGCCGCACCGCATCGCGATCGGCTGCTACGACCTCGACGCCAACGGCAAGCTGGTCCGTACGAACCGGATCGAGCTGGACGTCGACGGCGCGCGCACGACGGTGCCGTTCCCGGCCGGCACCGCCCGCCCCGCCGTGATCCTGCTCAACGACGACGACCTGTCGTACGCGAAGGTCCGGCTCGACGAGGAGTCGCTGCGCGTCGTCACCGAACACCTCGGCGACTTCACCGAGTCCCTTCCCCGCGCGCTGTGCTGGGCCTCCGCGTGGGACATGACCCGTGACGGCGAGCTGGTGACCCGGGACTACCTCTCCCTGGTGCTCTCCGGCATCGGCAAGGAGTCGGACATCGGCGTCGTCCAGTCGCTGCACCGTCAGGTGAAGCTGGCGCTGGACCTGTACGCGGCGCCGCAGTGGCGCGAGGCCGGGCTGACGCGGTGGACCGAGGCCACGCTCGCGCACCTGCGCGCGGCGGAGCCGAGCAGCGACCACCAGCTGGCCTGGGCCCGCGCCTTCGCGGCGACGGCTCGCACCCCGCAGCAGCTGGACCTGCTGCAGTCGCTGCTCGACGGCAAGGAGACGGTCGAGGGTCTGGCCGTCGACACGGAGCTGCGCTGGGCGTTCGTCGAGCGGCTTGCCGCGACCGGTGTGTTCGAAGAGGACGAGATCGCCGGCGAGTACGAGCGCGACAGGACGGCGGCGGGCGAGCGCCACGCGGCGACCGCCCGCGCGGCACGCCCCACCGAGGAGGCGAAGGCGGAGGCGTGGGCCTCGGTCGTCGAGTCCGACAAGCTGCCGAACGCCGTCCAGGAGGCGGTCATCGCCGGCTTCGTCCAGACCGACCAGCGCGAGCTGCTCGCCCCGTACACGGAGAAGTACTTCGCGGCGGTCAAGGGCGTCTGGGAGTCGCGCAGCCACGAGATGGCGCAGCAGATCGCCGTCGGCCTCTACCCGGCCGTCCAGGTCTCGCAGGCCACCCTGGACGCCACGGACGCCTGGCTGTCCTCGGCGGAGCCGTCCGCGGCCCTGCGCCGCCTGATGTCCGAGTCCCGCGCGGGCGTGGAACGCGCGCTCAAGGCCCAGGCCGCGGACGCGGCGGCGGCTGTCGCGTAGGGCGGGTTCCGGGTTGCCGGGGCGGGTACGGTGCATGGCCCTGCGGGGCCGGGCACGGTACCCGCCCCTTCTCGTCCGTCACCTCGTGGACGCGTATGGAAACCGCCCGTCGGGCGGGCGCCGGAGCGCAGCCGTCCGACGGGCGGGGGCACAGGGGGGGTGCGGGCAGGTTTCCTACGCGCCCGACTCCTCGTAGCGCCGGGCCAGTTCGGCCGCACCCGACTCCGTCAGGCTGCCGTGCAGGCGCATGCGGGCGACTCCGCCGTCCGGGAAGGCGTCGAGGCGGACGTGGGTGACGATCGCCTGGGCGCGGAGGGGGAAGCGGTGGAGGGTGTCGGGCTGGAGCCTGGTGCGGGGGATGATCTCGAACCATTCGCCGGTCTCGCCGTTGCGGCCGTGGAGGGCGACCCAGCCGGCGGCGTTGCCCTTGAGGTAGGCAGTGTCGATCTCGACCGCGCGGACCGCGCCCTGGGCGGGGAGACGGAAGCGGACCCAGTCGTTCGTATCGCGGACCCGGCGGCGGCGGTTCTCCCAGCCGTCGTCCATCTTGCGGGAGGTGCCGGGCAGGATGATCTGGGTCGGTGAGGAGTAGAAGCGGTCGGAGGCGTCCTCGTAGCTGCCGCCGTTCAGGACCGAGATCAGGTCGAACGTGCCGAGCGTGGCGAGCCAGGACGGGTCGGGGAGGACCTCGCCGTGGACGCGGAGGCGGGCGATGCCGCCGTCGGGGTGCTGGCAGAGGCGGACGTGGGTGTAACGGCGGCCGCCGTTGATCTCGAAGCCGTTGGCGGCGTGGCCGCGTACGGGGGTCGGCGGGACGATCTCCTCCCACTTCACGTCGTCCGCGAGGAGTTCGGCGGGGCTCGGCGAGCCCTCGACCGCCGTCGCCTGGATCGAGACGCGCTGCGGGTAGTTGCCGCGGAAGTGGGCCGTGTCGACGACGATGCCGCGGATGATGCCGGGGGCGCCGAGGCGGATCAGCGCCCAGTCGTGCTCCTCTTGGGCCGGGAACGGGTGGGCCGCGTCCGCACCGCGTCGGCGGCGGGTCTCCCAGCCGTCCATGATCTTGCCCTTGTGGCCGAAGTGCTCGGGGTCGAAGACCGCGCGCTCCCGGACCAGGAGGTTCTCTCGCTGGGCGAAGAACTCGTCGTTGGCGGCGATCACGCCCGCGCCGAGGCGGCGGTCGGCGAGGTCGACGAGGTCGGTGAAGGGGAGGTCTGTGGTGCGGTAGTCGGCGTACGGGTCGCCACCGCCGTAGGGGGCCGCGTCGTTGGCGTGGGGGTCCTCGTGCTGGTTCTCATTCTGGTCGAAGGTCATGCGTCCACTGTCGCGGCGAACAACCCATTAGGTCTATCGAAAGTTTTTGCACTGTTTATTCAGTTGAGGTGAACGACGCCGCTGTTTCGGTGAGCGCCGCGAGGACCCGGGCCACCGCCGGGCCCTGCTCGGCCCCCTGCCGTACCGCCGCCACCACATGACGGCGCGGCTGGTCGGCTTCGAGTGCGCGCATCACCACGCCGTCCCGGCCGTGCCGTTCCGCCGATGCCATGCGCGGAATCAGGGCGACCCCCATGCCCGCCTCGACCATGGCCAGGATCGCCGTCCAGCCGGAGGCGCTGTGTGCCTGCTCCGGTACGAATCCGGCGGCCTCGCACGCGGCCGTCGTGATCTGTGACCAGGGGCCCGATCCGCCGAAGATCCAGGGGTCGCCCGAGAGGTCCGCGAGGCGGAGGGCGGGCGCCGCCGCGAGGTGGTGGTCCGCGGGCAGGGCCACGTCCAGGGGGTCGGCCAGCAGGGGCAGCACGACGAACCGGGGGTCACGGGCCGTCGGAGCGTGCGCGGCGAGGGAAAGGGCGAGGTCCACGTCACCGGCGACCAGGAGTTCGTAGGCCTGCGCGGCCTCCGTCTCCCGCACCCGTACGTCCGGGCCCGGGCGTTCTTCGGCACGCAGCCGCTGGATCGCGGGGACGACGAGGGCGGGCACCGCCGTGGAGAACGCCGCGATCCGCACCTGTCCGGCCTCGCCGCGCAGATAGCCGGTCAGTTCGGCGTCGGCGCGCTCCAGTTCCGCGAAGACCGCCTCGGCGTGGCGCAGCACGAGGTGCGCGGCGTCGGTGAGGCGGACCCGTCGGCCCTGGGCCTCCAGAAGCGGTGCGCCGAGTTGCTTGGACAGGTTGGACAGTTGCTGCGAGACCGCGGACGGGGTCATCCGCAGGGCCTCGGCGGTCGCGGTGACCGTGCCCCGGTCGCGCAGGGTGCGCAGGATGCGGAGCTTCTTGACGTCCCACTCGATCATGGCCGCAACCTACCCGCCGCATTTCCCGGTCCGGGCACGCGTGCGCACCGCACGGTACGGGGTACCTGCGGTGCACTCGCCCGGAGCGTAGGTGCTAGGCCTGCT
This sequence comes from Streptomyces sp. NPDC111516, assembly GCF_055635345.1. Classification (NCBI taxonomy): domain Bacteria; kingdom Bacillati; phylum Actinomycetota; class Actinomycetes; order Kitasatosporales; family Streptomycetaceae; genus Streptomyces; species Streptomyces sp. NPDC111516. The sequence goes on from NZ_JBVKBV010000001.1 coordinate 989,054, forward strand.
TCTTGGACTTGTCGAAGATCATGACCAGGCCGGCGATGACCACGAACAGGGCGATGGGGGCCACCACGTACAGACCGATGGTCTCCATCGCGCTCAGGCCCGGACCGGGGTCGTCACCGGCGTCGCGGGTGAGCGCGAGCGCGGGGGACGACATGAGCAGCATCATCAGCGTCGTTCCGGCCGCGACGGCGCCGGCGCGCATAGCGTTCTTCTTGTCCACGGTGCAAACGTAGCGAACGCCCCGGACGGGCGCGAGCCCGGGGGGTGCCGTACGGGGTCACGGGTGGTCTTCGTGGGACCTGAAGATCTCCATCAGCCGGTGCAGGCGGGGGGCGGCGGCCAGCTCCTCCAGGGTGACCGGATGCCCCTCCGCGTCGGCGACGGGCAAGCGCCAGTTGGGGTACTGGTCCCAGGTGCCGGGGAGATTCTGCGGGCGGCGGTCGCCGAGCGTGTCGGGCAGCCAGACGCCGACCATGCGGGCGGGGGTGCGCAGCAGGAAGCGGTGCACGGCGCGGACGGCGCCCTCCTCGTCGCCCGCGCCCTCCGGGAGCAGGCCGAGCCTGATGAGGTACCCCAGCCACTCGGTGGTGTCGGTCGCGTCCGCGGTCAGCTCCTCCGTCAGGCCCCGGGTGAGCAGGCCGAGGCGGTGGCGGAGCGTGACGTGGTCGCCGGTCAGCCGGGCGGCGGTGGAGGGCAGATCGTGCGTGGTGACGGTGGCCAGGCAGCCCTCGCGCCACTCCTCGGGGGCCAGCGGGCGGCCGGTGCCCGCCCAGTCCCGTTCGAACCAGAGCACGGAGGTGCCGAGCACGCCGCGCCGGGCCAGCGCCTCGCGGACCCCCGGTTCGACGGTTCCGAGGTCCTCCCCCATGACGACCGCGCCCGCCCGGTGTGCTTCCAGGACGAGGACGGCGAGCATCGCCTCGGCGTCGTGGCTGACGTAGGTGCCGTCGGTGGGCGGGCGCCCCTCGGGCACCCACCAGAGCCGGAACAGGCCCATGACGTGGTCGATGCGCAGGGCGCCCGCGTGGGCGAGGAGCCCCCGCAGCAGCCCGCGGTACGGGGCGTAGCCGGATGCGGCGAGGGCGTCGGGGCGCCAGGGCGGCAGGCCCCAGTCCTGGCCGCGGGCGTTGAAGGCGTCCGGGGGTGCGCCGACGGACATGCCGTGGGCGAAGGCGTCCTGCTGGGCCCAGGTGTCGGCACCGCCGGGGTGCACGCCGACGGCGAGGTCGTGGACGATGCCGACCGCCATCCCGGCGTCCAGGGCGGTGCGCTGGGCGGCGGCGAGCTGGTTGTCGGTCAGCCAGGCGAGCCGGCAGTGGAAGTCGACCCGGTCCAGCAGGGCGCGGCGGGCGCGGGCGGTCTCCGTGGAGCGGGGGTCGCGGAGCGCGACCGGCCAGTCGTGCCAGTCGGAGCCGTGCACCTCGGCGAGGGCGCACCACAGGGCGTGGTCCTCCAGGGCCTGTCCCTGCTCGGCCAGGAAGTCGCAGTATGCGGCGCGGCGGCCGGGGGCGAGGGGGACGTCCCGGACGAGTTCGAGGGCCTGGCGCTTGAGTTCCCAGACGGCGTCCCGGTCGATCAGGGCGCCCTTGTTCAGGACGGTGTCGCGGAGCGCCGCAGCGTCCTGCCGCAGATCGTCGAGGGTGGCCCGGTCCGGCACGTGCCCGTACTCGGGGACGGACTCGATGTGCAGATGGACGGGGTCGGGGAAGCGCCGTGACGACGGGCGGTACGGGGACGGGTCGGTGGGGTCGCCGAGCACGGCGGCGTGCAGCGGGTTGACCTGGACGAATCCGGCGCCGAGGGTCCGCCCGGACCAGGCGGCGAGGTCGGCGAGGTCCCCGAGGTCGCCCATACCCCAGGAGCGGGCGGAGAGCAGGGAGTAGAGCTGGACGAGGAAGCCGTGGCTGCGGGTGGGCGGCCGGGGCACGTGGGGCGGGGCGACGACGAGGGTGCAGCTCGCGCTCCGGCCGCCCGGCGCGCGTACGGTCAGCCGGTGCACCCCGAGCGGCGGTTCGAGCCACCAGGCGGGGGCCGGGGACGCGGCCGTCGCGGTGCCACCCCCGGCGCCGGCCACCGCGCCCGTGCCCGCTCCTGCGTCCATGCCCGTGCCCGTGCCCGCTCCTGCGTCCATGCCCGCGACGGCCGCCGCCCGCCCCGAAACGGCCGGATCAGGTCGGCCGGCCGGAACACACACCCGCGGGAGAGGGCGCGATCCGGGGTCTTCGAGTCCGATGTCCAGCGTGGTGCCGGGCGGCAGGGCGGTCAGGGCCGGGGGCAGCGGCTCCCCGGTCCACACCACCAGCGTCGGCGGGAGCAGCCGGGACCGGGCCGAGGACCCGGCGGCGGCAAGTGATTCCCGTACCGCTTCGGGCGTGGCGGCGTCCACACCGAGCGCAGCGAGCACGGCGACGACCGTGTCGTCGGGGACGGACACCGTGACGTCGGCGGACGGGGAGTAGGAGGTGGCGACGCCGTGCAGTGCTGCAAGCCGGGACAAGCCCATTCAGACTCCTGGGGACTCCATGCCCCATGCGGTGCCGGAGGTGGCCGGCTCGCTGGTCAGCGGGGCGTTGACGGCGAGCGGGGGTTCGCTGGTGAGCGGTGTGGCGTCGGCGAGCGGCGGCTCGCTGGTGAGGGGTACGGCATCGGCGAGGGGCGGCTCGCTCGTCAGCGGACCGGGGCCGGGCGCGGGGGCCGGAAGCACGCCGGGCAGCGGGGCGGGGCCGGGTTCCTGTTTGGAGAGGGCGGAGAGCAGGAGTTGCGCGGCAGCGGGCATGGTGGCCTCCTGGCCATGGCGGAACAGGACACAGCAGACCTACCCAGCGGGCTCGACCGCAGACGTAGGCGTTATCACAACGAGTTCAACGTGCCCTGGGTCACATTCCGTTCCCCGGAGGCCGGTTCTCCGCAAGTCGTCCGCCGATTTCGGCCATTCGGCGTCATCTTTGGCGTCCGGTGTCGATTGCCGATCGCTCCTCACCTCACCTGCCACATCGGGCATTTGCGGCACAACAACCACCCGCATTGACACCCTGCGCGCGCGGGTGGTGGGCTCGGAGTCCACCGGCGGAAGCGAGGGAGAACAGCGATGCGGCTCAGGCGCAGAAAGCAGGCAACGGCCGTCGCGGTAGCCGTGCTCGGCGGGCTGCTCTCCGCGGGTGCTCCGGCCGCCGTCGCGGCCCCTTCGGCGCCCGGCTCCCCCGCCGTCGCCACTCCCGACCGCACGGACGACGGCACGGTGCCGGCCGTGTGGCCGCGGCCCCAGTCCATCAAGGCGTCCGGGCCGCCCGTACCGCTCACCGCCTCCGCCGACATCACCCTCGTGGCCGACGCGCACGCGGATCCGTACGCCGTCGACGCGCTCCGGCAGATCCTGCGGGACGCGGGCGTACGGACCGTCCACGAGGCGTTGCCGGGCCGCGGACCCGTCGTCCGGCTCGGTGGCGACGGCGCCCGGGACGCCCTGCGTACGCTGCACGTTCCCGACCGCGGCGACCTGCCCTCCGGCGGCTACCGGATCGCGGTCGGCCCGGTCGCGGGCCGGGACACCGTCGCCGTGGACGGCCTCGGCGAGGACGGCCTCTTCCACGGCGTGCAGACGCTGCGTCAGCTGATCCGGAACGGCAGCGTCGCCGGAGTCACCGTCAGGGACTGGCCGGGAACCGCCGTACGCGGGATGACCGAGGGCTTCTACGGGCAGCCGTGGACCCGGGCGGAGCGGCTGGCGCAGATCGGCTTCATGGGGCGCACGAAGCAGAACAGGTATCTGTACGCGGCGGGCGACGACCCGTACCGGCAGGCCCGTTGGCGCGACCCGTACCCCGCCGACCGGCGCGACGACTTCCGGGCCCTGGCCGAGCGGGCCCGCGCCGAGCATGTGACGCTCGGCTGGGCCGTCGCCCCCGGCCAGGCCATGTGCATGTCGTCGGAGAACGATGTGAAGGCGCTGACGAAGAAGCTCGACGCCATGTGGGCGCTGGGCGTGCGGGCCTTCCAGCTCCAGTTCCAGGACGTCAGCTACAGCGAGTGGCACTGCGACAGCGACGTCGACACCTTCGGCAGCGGCCCCGAGGCGGCGGCCAGGGCCCAGGCGCGGGTGGCGAGCAAGGTGGCCCGGCATCTCGCGGAGCGTCATCCGGGTGCGGAGCCGCTGTCGGTGATGCCGACGGAGTTCTACCAGGACGGCGCGACGGACTACCGCACGGCGCTCGCCGAGGAGCTGGACGACCGGGTCCAGATCGCCTGGACCGGGGTCGGGGTCGTACCGCGGACCATCACCGGCGGGGAACTGGCCGGTGCGCGTGCCGCGTTCCGGCATCCGCTGGTCACGATGGACAACTACCCGGTCAACGACTACGCGCAGGACCGCATCTTCCTCGGCCCGTACACCGGCCGGGATCCGGCGGTGGCGATCGGTTCCGCGGCACTGCTCGCCAATGCGATGGAGCAGCCGTCCGCGTCGCGCATTCCACTGTTCACCGCCGCCGACTTCGCGTGGAACCCGAAGGGGTACCGGCCGCAGGAGTCCTGGCAGGCGGCGATCGACGATCTGGCGGGCGGCGACGCCCGCACCGGGGACGCGCTGCGCGCGCTGGCCGGGAACAGCGCGACGTCCGTGCTGGGCGGCGACGAGTCGGCCTATCTGCGGCCGCTGCTGGATGAGTTCTGGAAGTCCCGTACGACCACCGACGCCACGGCGCAGGCCGATGCGGCGCGCAGGCTGCGGGCGGCGTTCACCGTGATGCGGGAGACCCCGCAGCGGCTGAAGGGCCTGGCCGACGGGCGCCTCGACGACGAAGTGCGGCCGTGGACCGAGCAGTTGTCCCGGTACGGCCGGGCGGGCGAGCTGGCCGTGGATCTGCTGCGGGCCCAGTCGCGCGGCGACGGCGCCGCCGCGTGGCAGGCGTCGCTGGCGCTGGATCCGGTGCGCGAGGCCGCGAAGGCGAGCGGCGCGACGGTCGGCAAGGGCGTCCTCGGCCCGTTCCTGGACCGGGTGCGCCGGGAGGCGGACGCCTGGACGGGCGCGGACCGCGACGCCGGTACGGTGACGGAGGCTCCGGGCAGCTATACGGTCCGGCTGAACCGGTCCCGCCCGGTGGAGACCGTGACGGCGATGACCGTGCCCGGCGGCCCGGTGCCCGGTGCGACGCTGGAGGCCCATGTGCCCGGCGAGGGCTGGCGCGGCCTCGGCCCGGTGTCGGCGACCGGCTGGACCCAGGCCCCGGCCAGGGGGCTGCGGGCCGACGCGATCCGGATCAGCTGGCCCACGGGCGGTCCGGCCACGCCCCCGGTGCTCACTGGCACGTTGCCGCCCATCGTCCCGCAGGGCCGGGCGGAGAACCGGCTGGACGGTGGCACGGGAACCGGTGCCTCCGTCTCCGGGAGCGCCCCGGACCGGGCTCCGCGGGTGCGGGCGCTCGTGCCGTGGTTCGGCGACGAGCCCGCCGCCCGGCTCGATCTGGCACGCGGCGTGACGGACGCCGAGATCGGCGGCGGGCCGCAGCGGGTCGAGGCGCGGCTGGCCGCCCGCCGCCCCGCCGAGGTGCGGGGCACGCTCACCGCACGGGCTCCCCGGGGCATCGAGGTGAGCGTCCCGAAACAGACGAGGGTGCCGCGCGGCTCGCGTACCGACGTCCCCGTCGAGATCACGGTCCCGGCGGGCACCCCGGCCGGTGAGTACGAGGTGCCGATCGGCTTCGGCGACGAGAGCAGCACGCTCACCGTCCGGGCCTACCCGCGCACCGCGGGCCCCGACCTGGTGCGTACCGCCACCGCCTCCTCGTCCGGCGACGAGACCCCGGACTTCCCGGCGGTGGCGGCCTCCGACGGCGACCCGGAGACCCGCTGGTCCTCGCCGGCCGAGGACGGCGCCTGGTGGCAGGCGGAACTGCCGCAGCCGGCCCGGATCGGCCAGGTGGTGCTGCACTGGCAGGACGCGTACGCCTCCCGCTACCGCATCCAGGTCTCCGCCGACGGTCGCAGCTGGCGCACGGCGGCGACCGTGCGGGACGGCAGGGGCGGGCGCGAATCGGTCCGGATGGACGCGAAGGACACCCGCTTCCTCAGGGTTCAGGGCGATGCCCGGGCCACCGGGTTCGGCTACTCGCTCTGGTCGGTGGAGGCGTACGCCGTCGCCGCGACGGAGTGACGCCGGGGCCTCCGGCGCGCCCCCGGAGGCCCCCGTCCGGCCCCGCGGACGACGAAGGCCCGGATCTCTCAGGCGGAAATGCCATCGATCCGGGCCATCGCGTCGTCCGCGCCGAACGGTTGCAGGTACGGCAGCCAGCGCGGGTCGCGGTGTCCCGTCCCGATGATGCGCCACGCGAGGCCCGTCGGCGGGGCGGGCTGCTGGTGCAGCCGCCAGCCGAGCTCCGGCAGGTGCCGGTCCGCCTTGACATGGTTGCAGCGGCGGCAGGCCGCCACGACGTTGTCCCAGGCGTGCTGTCCGCCGCGGCTACGCGGAATGACGTGGTCGACGCTGGTCGCGGCGGCGCCGCAGTACATGCAGCGGCCTCCGTCCCGGGCGAAGAGCGCCCTGCGGGTGAGCGGTACGGGCCCCCGGTAGGGGACCCGTACGAACCGCTTCAGGCGGACGACGCTGGGGGCCGGGACGGCCCGGGTGGCACTGTGCATGAAGGCGCCCGACTCCTCAAGACAGATGGCCTTGTTTTCGAGCACGAGGACGAGCGCGCGGCGGAGCGGTACGACGCCGAGCGGCTCGTACGACGCGTTGAGAACCAGGACATGCGGCACGGTGGATGCCTCCTTGTACGCCGGCGGCGCGTGGCTCGCGCCGGGACGATCCGATCTCAGTTTCTCCTCACGCCTGGTCGAAGCGCCACCACGTGCAGGTAACGGGCCGGAAGGATTTTTCTCCACCGCCGGCCGCCAGGACCGCCGCCGCAGGCCGGAACAGGCGCTTCCGGGCCGTTGCCGCGGCGACCGCGGCGGCGATGTGCGATCGGCCACATGCCGCCCGTGCGGGCTCCGTCCCGTGCCCTCCGTACTTTCCCGGTATCCCCCCCGTGAGGCGCGTCTCTCCCCCGGGTCGCGGCAACCGAGCACCCCGGATGCCCCGTTAGTGTGGTTGGTCTGCCGATCGCCCACCTGGAGGTTCCACCGTGTTCCTGTCCGCCCTGTTGGCCGCAGCTCCGTCGCCCGGGCCGGGTGGCTCGCTGGACGAGGCCGCCGAGCAGGCCGGAAACGCCGCGAGCTGGGTGGAGCAGAACTGGTCCACCTGGCTGAACACCGGTCTGCGCATCGTGCTCATCGCCGCGATCGCGATCGTGTTGCGCACCGCGATCCGCCGTGCTCTCACCAAGCTCATCGACCGGATGAACCGCAGCGCTCAGGCGGTGGAAGGCACCGCGCTGGGCGGGCTGCTGGTCAATGCGGAACGCCGCCGTCAGCGCTCCGAGGCGATCGGTTCCGTACTCCGCTCGGTCACTTCGTTCCTGATCCTCGGCACGGCCGCGCTGATGATCCTGGGCGCCTTCCAGATCGATCTGGCCCCGCTGCTCGCATCCGCCGGTGTGGCCGGCGTGGCGCTCGGTTTCGGCGCGCGCAACCTCGTCACCGACTTCCTCTCCGGCGTCTTCATGATCCTCGAGGATCAGTACGGCGTGGGCGACACCATAGACGCGGGCGTCGCCTCCGGTGAGGTCATCGAGGTCGGTCTGCGGGTCACCAAGCTGCGCGGCGACAACGGTGAGATCTGGTACGTCCGCAACGGCGAGGTGAAGCGGATCGGCAACCTCAGCCAGGGCTGGTCCACGGCCGGCGTCGATGTGACCGTGCGCCCCACGGAGGACCTGGACAAGGTCCGTACGCTGATCACCGAGGCCGCGGCGGCGATGGCCAAGGAGGACCCGTGGAACGAGCGGCTGTGGGGTCCCGTGGAGGTCCTGGGCCTGGACGCCGTGCTGCTGGACTCGATGACGGTCCGGGTGACGGCGAAGACGATGCCGGGCAAGGCGCTGGGGGTGGAGCGCGAGCTGCGCTGGCGGATCAAGCAGGCCTTCGACGAGTCGGGCATCCGGATGGTCGGCGCCGTCCCGCCCCAGGCGGACGAGCCGTCCGCGGCCGACCCGACGGCCGCCATGGCCGCCCCCTCGGCGTACGCGTCGGCGACGTCACCGCAGTCCCTGGCCGCGACACCGATCACCCCGCCGCCGAACATGTCGAAATGACGTTCGGCCTCCCGGGGTACTGACCACGCATCAGGAGAACAGACGCACCGTCGTGCCAACGAGTGCCCAGACGCCCCCGGCGATCAGCACGACGCCGATCAGCCTCTGCTGTGCGTAGGAGGACGAGAAACCCCGGTCCTCACGCCCTCCGAAGCTCTCATGCCATTTCCTCGGAATTCCACGGAAATTCATCGCGACGAACACACCGACGAGAAGCGTGAGAACACCGAGTGGGAACATCACCCAGGCAGGCGCGGGCGACCGCTCGGCCGATGCGGACATCATGCCGAAGAATTCCATTCACTGACCCCCACCACGTCGATCACCGGGTGATCCCTCGACCGCTGCCAAAGATAGCAGCAGGCGTCACGCATGTCGACGGCTTCCCCGCACCGGACCATGAATTCGATGCGGAGAGGCCGTCGGTCATTTGATGGAATAAAAGGGCGGAGCAGCACTCTCCCTTTCCGGCAGCTTTTCTAGGTGCCCGGAATCGGAATGGATATGCTCAAGCCAACAAACCATCCTATTCCTGGAGCCACGGAACCCCCGTACCAGTAATCGCCCGTGCTGGATTGATCCGTGGACCACGTCGGCGCGTTCGGGTCCGACCACGTCCCGATGGTTCCGCACACGCCGGGCCCCAGGCTCGCACAGCCTTGCACGCTGAACCAGGACTGATCACCGCTCATGGCCGTCGCGGCCCCGCCGGTGACGGCCCTGCCGCCGAATCCGACCGCACCGACGGTGATATAGGCGTGCCCATCGCCAGCCTCTGTCACCCCGAGGCAGATCACGAAGCAGTAGGCGACTCCGACGAATCCGTGCCCCACGGCCTTGCCCAGCCAGGGCGGTCCGATTTCCCCGGACAGATTGCCCTTGTCTCCGCAGCGTGTGGCCTGATGCCCGTAGGACGTGCAGGCGTTGAAGACGCCGTTCTCGTCCGTGAACATCTCATCCCATTCCTCTTCCTCTTTCTCGAATGCGAGGTCGATGCACTGCTTCGTCCTCCAGTTTTTTTCGCACCGCGCTTCCAACTCCTGCTGCGCCTTTGCCACCTTGAACATTTCGGCAAGCTTCTGGAAGAGGGTGCCGAGGTCCGATTTCGTCGTGCACGCAGAGGTCTGGTAGCACGGCAGGGCGGTATCGGGTGCGGGGCCGAGCAGGAGCGGTGGAGTGCTGCTGCCGGCAGGGGTCCCACCCAGCCGTGCGGTGCCACCCGATCCGCCCGAACGGCCGCTTCCGCTGCCCCTGTCGCTGTGCGTGCTGCCGGGGAGTGCGCCTCCCTGTCCGTTGGGGTTGCAGCTGGCCGAGTGATTGCCGCCGTAGCAGTTGTCGCTTCCCGGGAGATCGCCGCCCTGACCGTTCGGGTTGCAGCTTGCGGAGTGGTTTCCCCCGTAGCAGGCAAGTCCGGTGGGGTCACTGTTGGTGGCAGGGCTCTGGTTGGCGTAGCCGTAGCCGTTGAGGGACTGGTGCTGGTCGACGTTCAGCACCGGGTCGACGCTGAGGAACTGGCCGATGCCCGGGTCGTACTCACGGGCGCCGATGTGCGTGAGTCCGGTCGTCGTGTCGGCCGGTTTGCCGAGGAATGCCTTGTCGTCCGGCCAGCCAGTTGGTTCGGTGCCACGTGGGTCACCGAAGGGCGTGGTGTGCCGCTTGGTCACCGCTTGAGTAGTCGCGTCGACGGCCAAGCTGCTGGTGCCGTGGTGGTCCGCGGCGAGATAACAGAGATTACTGCCCGCCGCTCCGGCTCTGGCGGTGCGTACGGCGAGGGTCTGGCCCGCCGCGGCGTAGTAGCGCGTTCCGGCGAGGGACGTGGAAGCACCCTTGGTGGTGAGACGCACCTCGGTGCTGCCGAGGTAGAGGACCGTGTCGCCGTCGCCGCTCGTGTCACGGCGGATGAGGAGTTGCCCCTCGGCGTCGTACAGGTAGCTGGTGGCGCGTGCCGGCTTGCCGTCCGCCCCCGGTTCGGTGGCCGTGGCCAGCTTGCCCTCGGTGTTCCAGGTCAGGGTCTGCCGGGATTGGGTGCGGTCGCAAGCAGTCATCACTGGGCGACCCGCAAGCAACGTGATGCACGTCACACGCCGACCGGGGCGTGGGACGCCTCGCGCACCGTCCCGCGACGACGCCCCAGCCACACCACAGGCAGCCACTCAAGTAACGCTTTGGTCGCCACCGCGATGCAGGCCATTGACGCCCCAGCAACCGCGCCTTACGGTCCTCTCACCGAATAGGAAACTTTCCTAACAGAGGGCAGGTGCAGTGCTCATGGCCGGAACCACACCGGGCACCCCCCGCGTTCTGCGGGCCATGAACGACCGGGCCGCCCTCGATCTGCTGCTGGAGCACGGGCCCCTCTCGCGGACCAGGATCGGGAAGCTGACCGGGCTGTCCAAGCCCACCGCTTCGCAGCTGCTGGCGCGGCTGGAGGCGGCCGGGCTGGTCGTCGCCACCGGGACCGTGGCGGGACGGCCGGGGCCCAACGCCCAGCTGTACGCGGTGAACGCGCGGGCCGCGCATGTCGCGGGGCTGGATGTGAACGCCCAGCGGATCGTCGCCGCCGTTGCCGATGTGACGGGTGAGACGGTCGGGGAGTTCGAACTGCGCACCCCGGGGCGGCGCGCCGACTCCGTGGTGCGGCAGGTGGCGGACGCCCTGGACGGGGCGGTCAAGGACGCCGGGCTCATCCGCTCCGATGTGCACCGGGTCGTCATCGGCACCCCGGGCGCCTTCGACCCCGGGACCGGGCGGCTGCGGTATGCCTCGCATCTGCCCGGCTGGCACTCCCCCACCCTGCTGGACGAGCTGGCCGCGTTCCTGCCGATGCCGGTCGAGTACGAGAACGACGTGAACCTGGTCGCGGTGGCCGAGCAGCGGCTCGGTGCGGCGCGCGGGCACGACGACTTCGTCCTGCTGTGGAACGAGGAGGGGCTCGGTGCCGCTCTCGTCATCAACGGGCGGCTGCACCGGGGCTTCACCGGTGGTGCCGGTGAGGTCGGCTTCCTGCCGGTGCCGGGCGCCCCGCTGGTCCGCCAGGTCACCAAGGCGAACTCGGGCGGCTTCCAGGAACTGGCGGGCGCGCAGGTGCTGGCCCGGTTGGCCCGGGAGCTCGGCATCGACGACGCGCCGGTCCGCGGCTCGGGCACCCATCACGAGGTCGCGGCCGGCCTGATCACCCGGGCCGCGGAGGCCGCAAAGGCGGGCGAGGACGGCCCGTACGCCCGGCTCCTCGATCTTTTCGCCACAGGCCTCGCGACCGGCCTCGCCTCGATGGTCGCCGTACTTGACCCGGAAGTCGTCGTACTGTCCGGCGAGCTGATCGCGGCCGGCGGGGAGCCGCTGCGCGGCCGGATCGAGTCCGAGCTCGCCGAGCTGGCGGCCTCCCGGCCCCGGCTGATCGCCGGGGCCGTGACGCATCGCCCCGTCCTGCGCGGCGCGCTGGAGAGCGCACTCGCCACCACTCGTGACGAAGTCTTCGACACGTCGCGCTGATCCCCTTTTCCGCCTTCGTCCTTCATCCTCCACCGGGAGTCACCGCCATGTCCGGAAACCGCCGGAAGACGGCCGCCGCGCTCGCCGCGACCGCCGCGATATCGCTGTTCGCCTCCGCCTGTACGGGACAGAGCAACTCCGGTGCCAGTGATGACGCGTCCAAGGACACGACCATCAACTTCTGGCACGGCTGGAGTGCCCCGAACGAGGTCGCGGGAATCAAGGCCACGGTCGACGCCTTCACGAAGGCGCACCCCAACATCCATGTGAAGATCGTCGGCAACATGACCGACGACAAGATCAACCAGGCGCTGCGGGCAGGCGGTTCGAACGCCCCGGACGTCGTCTCGTCGTTCACCACGAACAATGTCGGAAAATTCTGCTCGTCGAAGGCCTTCGTCGATCTGAACCCCTTCCTGAGGAAGGACGGGATCGACGCGGACAAGACCTTCCCCAAGGCGATGAACGAGTACACGCAGTTCGACGGTGTGCGCTGCTCCGTACCGCTGCTCGGTGACGCGTACGGCCTCTACTACAACAAGGACGCGTTCAAGGCCGCCGGCATCACCGCTCCGCCGAAGACCTGGTCGGAATTGGCCACGGACGCCAAGAAACTGACGAAGGCCAAGGGCGATTCGTACGAGCAGCTCGGTTTCATGCCGAACTACCACGGCTACGAGTCGACGACCGAGCACTACCTCGGCAGCTGGAACCCGAAGTACTTCGACGCGGACGGCAAGTCGAACATCGCCAAGGACCCGGCGTTCGCCGCGATGCTCACCGCACAGAAGAAGCTGGTCGACGACCTGGGCGGCTACGAGAAGCTGGAGAAGTACCGTACGGCGCTCGGTGACGAGTGGGGCGCCAAGCACCCCTTCCACACGGGCCAGGTGGCCATGCAGCTGGACGGCGAGTGGCGGCTCGGGATGGCCGAGGAGACCAAGCCGAAGTTCGAGATCGGGGTGGCCCCGATGCCCGTCGCCGACGACGAGGCCGACACCTACGGCAAGGGCTATCTGACCGGCACCATCGCCGGCATCGCCGCCACCTCGCAGAAGCAGAACGCGGCCTGGGAGCTGGTGAAGTTCATGACGACCGACACCGACGCGGTGGTCGACTTCGCCAATGCCATCCACAATGTGCCGTCCACGCTGGAGGCGTTGAAGTCGCCGAGGCTGAAGTACGACCCGCGGTTCAAGACGTTCCTGGACATCGCCGCGAACCCGGAGAGCACCACCACCCCGCCCTCGGTGAACGGCGGCGCGTACCTGATGTCCCTGCAGAACCTCGGTTTCGACATCGAGAAGGGCAAGCAGACGGACATCAAGGCAGGTCTGGAGAAAACCGCCGAGGAAATCGACGCGGCGATCGCACAGGCGAAGTAGCACCGCGATGAGCACGAGTACGCGTACGAGTACGGGCACGTACACACTCCGTTCGAAGCGCAGGAGAACGGCACTGCGGACGGCGGCCTTCATGTCGCCGTGGCTGATCGGGTTCTGCGTCTTCTTCGCCTACCCGCTGATCTCCACGCTCTATTTCTCCTTCACCAGCTACGACGGTTTCGCGGCCCCGGAATTCAGCGGGCTGAAGAACTGGTCGTACGTCTTCAACGAATACCCGTTGTTCTGGCCCGCACTGCGCAACACGCTCTGGCTGGTCGTGGTCATGGTGACGTGCCGGGTGGTGTACGGCCTCGGTGTCGGGCTGCTGATCACCAAGATCAAGACGGGCACCGGGGTCTTCCGCACCCTGTTCTACCTGCCGTACCTGGCCCCGCCGGTCGCGGCGACCCTCGGCTTCGTCTTCCTGCTCAACCCGGGTACGGGGCCTGTCAATTCGATCCTCGGCGATCTGGGACTGCCCACGCCGGGCTGGTTCACCGACGCCACGTGGTCCAAGCCGGCCCTGACCGCGCTCGCGGTGTGGGGGGTGGGCGACCTGATGGTGATCTTCATGGCCGCGCTGCTCGACGTACCGAAGGAGCAGTACGAGGCGGCGGAGCTGGACGGGGCGTCCGCGTTCCAGCGGTTCCGCTTCGTCACCCTGCCGAACATCGCGCCGATCGTGATGTTCGCCGTGGTCACCGGGATCATCCAGACGATGCAGTACTACACCCAGCCACTCGTGGCGGGGAAGGTCGCCTCGGGGGTGATGGGCGGGTCCGGGCAGCCGTTCGAACCGGGCTATCCCGACAAGTCGACACTGACGCTTCCGCAGCTCGTCTACAACCTCGGCTTCCAGCGCTTCGACTACGGCTCCGCCTGCGTGGTCGCGCTCGTTCTCTTCGTACTCGCCATGGCGTTCACCGCACTGCTGATGCGGCGCCGCAGCGGACTGATCCAGGCAGGTGAGTGACGTGGCGCAGGCTCTCGACACCCGCAAGGCAGCCGACCGGGCGACCGGATCGGCCACCCCGACCGAGCACACGGCACGCCGCAAGGCGCTGCTGAACTGGATCGCCGTGCACGCGCTCGGCGTCGCGGCCGCGCTCTTCTTCGTGCTGCCGTTCGTCTTCCTGCTGCTCACCTCGCTGATGAGCGACCAGCAGGCGCTGACCCGCGATCTGTGGCCGCATCCCTTCGAGTGGAGCAACTACAAGAAGGTGTTCGACACCCCGGGCTTCCTGACCTGGTGGAAGAACACCCTGCTGTACGCGGGGCTCGGCACCGTCCTCACCGTCGTGTCGTCGCTGCCCGTGGCGTACGCGCTCGCCAAGTTCCGCTTCCGCGGGCGGCATCTGTCGCTGATGCTCGTCATCTCGATGATGATGCTGCCGCCGCAGGTCGTCGTCATCCCGATGTATCTGTTCTGGGCGAAGCAGCTGGACATGTCCGGCACGCTCTGGCCGCTGATCATCCCGATGGCCTTCGGCGACGCGTTCTCCATCTTCCTGCTGCGGCAGTTCCTGCTGACCATCCCGAACGAGTACCTCGACGCGGCGAAGGTCGACGGCTGCGGTGAGTTGCGCACGCTGATGAAGGTCGTCGTGCCGATGGCCAGGCCGGGCATCGCCGCCGTCGCGCTGTTCCAGTTCTTCTACGCCTGGAACGACTACTTCGGCCCGCAGATCTACGCCTCCGAGAACCCCGCCGCCTGGACGCTCAGTTACGGCCTGGAATCCTTCAAGGACGCACACCACACCGACTGGAACCTGACCATGGCCGCGACCGTACTGGTCATGGCCCCCGTGATCCTCGTCTTCTTCTTCGCCCAAAAGGCTTTCGTCGAGGGCGTCACACTGACCGGAGTAAAGGGCTGACCTATGAAGCTCGCAGTAGTTGGTGGCGGGTCCACCTACACACCTGAACTGATCGACGGTTTCGCCCGGCTGCGGGACACGCTACCCATCGAGGAGCTCGTGCTCGTCGACCCGGCGGCCGACCGTCTCGACCTCGTCGGCGGCCTCGCCCGGCGGATCTTCGCCAAGCAGGGCCATCCGGGAAGGATCGTCACCACCTCGGACCTCGACGCGGGCGTCGCCGACGCCGACGCGGTCCTGCTCCAGCTGCGCGTCGGCGGCCAGGCCGCCCGCAACCAGGACGAGACATGGCCGCTGGAGTGCGGCTGCATCGGCCAGGAGACCACCGGGGCCGGCGGCCTCGCCAAGGCGCTGCGCACCGTCCCGGTCGTCCTGGACATCGCCGAGCGGGTCCGCCGCACCAACCCGGACGCCTGGATCATCGACTTCACCAACCCGGTCGGCATCGTCACCCGGGCGCTGCTCCAGGCCGGGCACAAGGCCGTCGGCCTGTGCAACGTGGCGATCGGCCTCCAGCGCAAGTTCGCCCGGCTCCTCGATGTCGCCCCCGGCGAGGTGCACCTCGACCACGTCGGGCTCAACCACCTGACCTGGGAGCTCGGGGTCCGCCTCGGCGGCCCGGCCGGCGAGAACGCCCTGCCGAGGCTGCTCGCCGAGCACGGTGACGCCATCGCGGACGATCTGCGCATGCCCCGGGCGATCGTCGACCGGCTCGGCGTCGTCCCCTCGTACTACCTGCGCTACTTCTACGCGCACGACGAGGTCGTACGGGAGCTCGGCACCAAGCCGTCCCGGGCGGCCGAGGTCGCCGCGATGGAGAAGGAACTGCTCGCCATGTACGGCGACCCGGCGCTGGACGAGAAGCCCGCGCTGCTCGCCAAGCGCGGCGGCGCCTTCTACTCGGAGGCGGCGGTGGACCTGGCGTCCTCGCTGCTCGGCTCGGGTGGCAGCCCGGTGCAGGTGGTGAACACGTACAACAAGGGGACGCTGCCGTTCCTGCCGGACGACGCGGTGATCGAGGTGCAGGCCAGGGTCGACGGGACGGGCGCGACACCGCTCGCCGTGCCGGAGCTGGACCCGCTGTACGCGGGTCTGATCGCCCACGTGACGGCGTACGAGGACCTCGCCCTGGAGGCGGCGCTGCGCGGAGGCCGCGACCGGGTGTTCAAGGCGCTGCTCGCGCACCCGTTGATCGGCCAGTTCGAGTACGCCGAGGCGCTCACCGACAAGCTCATCGCGCACAACCGGGAGCACCTGGCGTGGGCGTGAACGCTTCGGTCCTCGCGATCGATGCGGGGAACAGCAAGACCGATGTGGCGCTGATCGGTGAGGACGGAACAGTGCTGGCGACGGCCCGCGGCGGTGGCTTCCAGCCGCCGGTCGTCGGCGTGGGGACGGCGTTGGACGTCCTCGCCTCGTTGCTCGGACAGGTCCTGGCCATGTCCGAGCAGCGCGTCGACAGCGTGGAGCATGTGTCGGCGTGCCTGGCCAACGTCGATCTCCCGGTGGAGGAGGCCGAGTTGACCGAGGCCCTGGTCCGCAGGCAGTGGGGCCGCACGGTCGAGGTGCGCAACGACACGTTCGCGATACTGCGCGCCGGGGTGGACGAGCCCCGGGGCGTGGCCGTGGTCTGCGGAGCGGGGATCAACTGTGTCGGCATGGTCCCGGACGGGCGTACCGCGCGCTTCCCCGCCATAGGCCGGATGTCCGGTGACTGGGGCGGCGGTTCGGGGCTGGCCGAGGAGGCCATGTGGTTCGCCTCGCGGGCCGAGGACGGCCGCGGTGAGCCGACCGAGCTGGCACGCACGCTGCCCGCGCACTTCGGGCTCGACTCGATGTACGCGCTGATCGAGGCGCTGCATCTGGGCCGGGTCGGGCTCGGGCGCCGGCACGAGCTGACTCCGGTGCTCTTCGCGACCGCGGCGGCCGGGGACCCGGTGGCGGGCGCGCTGGTGGACCGGCTGGCGGAGGAGGTCGTCGCGATGGCGTCGGTCGCGCTGGGCAGGCTGGACCTGCTGGGCGAGGAGGCGCCGGTGGTGCTGGGCGGCGGCGTGCTGGCGGCCCGCCATCCGCGGTTGGACGGCAGGATCGCCGAACTCCTCGCGGTACGTGCCCCGAAGGCGGTCGTCCGGGTGGTCACGGAGCCGCCGGTGCTGGGGGCCGCGCTGCTCGGCCTGGACCACACGGGGGCGGCGGCCGGGGTGCACGAGAGGCTGCGTGCACAGTACAGCTGATCCGGCCGTTCTCTTCCTGGGGGCGTTCCGCGGCGATTCGCGTCGTAGGACGCCCCCCTCGCGTACGGGAACCGATCAGTTGTCCCGGACGTGTTCATGAGTAGGGAGATCGGTCCGCTTCGGGGATTGGTCCGCCGAAGCGGCTTGATCGGCGGCTCAGGCCTTGATCGAATGCGTGTGATCGCGTCCGGGTGCGTGTGATCGCGTCCGTGGATCGATGCAGGATCCGGGCATTCGTGGTGTGGATGTCGGTCCCTGCGGCCATACTTCTGGCCGGGCACCATCCCCCGACCGGCCGGGGGCCGGGCCACCGTCAGTGACCGAGGGGGAGGTCGAGTGACACACCCGCCGAATGTACGCACCGCGCCGGAACACACGCGGGCGCAGCCGCCCGCGCCCGCGACCGTCCCCGTTCCGCCGCAGCGCGGTGCCTGGTCCGCGACGGCGGAACGGCTGCGGGCCGCGGCGACGACCGAACCGGGCAGGCTCCGGATCGTCGGGGCCGTACTGGCCCTGCTCGTGGTCGCGTTCGGTGCCGTGACGGCCTTCGAGATCGCCGACCGGGCGGCCGCCGCGGACGACGTGGTGAGCCGCAGCCAGCCACTGAGCGCCGACGCGGCGGACATCTACCGCTCGCTGGCCGATGCCGACACCGCGGCGGCGAGCGGCTTCCTGGCCGGGGCGCAGGAGCCGCGCGATGTCCACGACCAGTACGACAGGGACATCAAGGAGGCGGCCCGGCTGCTGGTGAAGGCCGCGGCCAACACCGACGCGTCGACGGAGTCCGGGCACGAGATCACCACGCTCAACGAGGAACTCCCCCGGTACACGGGCCTGATCGAGCGGGCCCGCGCCAACAACCGGCAGGGCCTGCCACTGGGCGGCGCCTATCTCCGGTACGCGAACCAGAAGATGACCAACGTCCTGCTGCCGGCCGCCGAGCGGCTGTACGCGGCGGAGACCGGCAGGCTCGGCCGGGACAACGACGCGGCCAGGGCCTGGCCGTTCGTCTCGCTCGGGCTCGGAATCGTGGCACTGGCCGCCCTGTTCTGGGCGCAGCGGCGCAACTACCGCAGGACGAACCGGGTCTTCAACCACGGTCTGCTCGTCGCGACCGCCGCGTCCACCGTGGTGCTGCTGTGGCTCGCCGTGGGGCACACGGTTGCACGGTCCCAACTGCTGAACGCCGATGTGCACGGGCAACAGTCCCTCGATGTCCTCAACCATGCGCGGATCGACTCGCTGAAAGCGCGCGCCAATGAGAACCTCACTCTGGTCGCCCGGGGCGCGGTTCTCACTCCGGACGGCAGGAACGACAAGTACGAGACCGACTACAACACGGGCATGAAGGCCCTCGGTGAAGAGCTGAGGAAAGCCAGGAAGCTCGCCGACGACTCCCAGGGGAGCGGGCCGGTGGCGAACGCCATCAACGGTGTCTCCGAGTGGCAGGGCCGCCACCGGACCGCCCGCACGACCGACGACAACGGCGACTACGAGGGCGCCCTGAAGCAGATCACCGGCCCGAAGGACTCGACGGGTGAGTCCTTCAACCGGGTGGACGACGCGCTGAAGCAGGCGCTCGCCCATGAGCAGCGCGAGTTCACCCGGTCCGCGAAGGACGGGCGCGGGGCGCTGGGCGGGCTGCCGGTAGGGGCCGCGGCGCTGGCCGCGCTGGGTGCCGTCGCGGCGATCGTCGGGGTCAACCGCAGGCTCTCGGAGTACCGGTGAGAGGGGGAGCGATGACCAGGGAGCGCACTGGGTCCACCCGCGGCGGGCTGCGCGGCTGGGGCGGGGTGACGGGCATGGCCGTGGCCTGCGCGGTGACGGCCTCGCTCACCCTGCTGCCGCTCTCCCACGGCGGCGCCGACGCCTTCGGCGGTGACGCCTCGGGGCCGGGTACGGCACAGGCGGTGCAGGTCCGGGCCGGCGACTGCACGGACCCGGAGGCGAGCCTGCCGCCGTCCGGCGCGGACGGGCCGAGCATCGCGAAGATCAAGGCGCGCGGAAAGCTGATCGCGGGCGTCGACCAGAACAGCTTCCGCTGGGGGTACCGCAATCCGGCGACCGGCAGGCTCGAAGGGTTCGACATCGATCTGGTGCGGGCCATCGCCAAGAACATCCTGAACGATCCGGATGCGGTGATCTTCCGGGCCATCCCCACCAACCAGCGGATCGCGGCCCTGGAGAACGACAAGGTCGACGTCGTCGTCCGGACGATGACCATCAACTGCAGCCGCCTGGCCCAGGTCTCCTTCTCCACGGCCTACTTCCAGGCCGGGCAGCAGGTCCTCGCGCCGAAGGACTCGCCGATCACCGGGTTCGACAAGTCCCTGGCCGGGAAGCGGATCTGCACCGCCGAGGGCTCCACCGCCTACGAGGCGCTGGAGAAGCGGTCGTTCGGCTCGGTCTTCAAGGACGAGCACGACGGCACTGAGGCGGACGAGGACCGGCTCACCGTCCCCAACCAGCTGGACTGCCTGGTGCGGCTGCAGCTGGGCGAGGTCGACGCGATCGTCACGGACAACGCGCTGGCGGCCGGCCAGGCCGCCCAGGACCCGGCGGTCGAGCTCAAGGGCGACAAGCCGTTCACCACCGAGTACTACGGCGTGGCGACGAAGCACGGTGCGAACGATCTGGTGGCCCGGGTCAATCAGGTCCTGGTCGACTACCGCAGGGGTGGTGCGGACAGCCCCTGGATGGTGTCGTACCGGAATTGGCTGGAGGCCGGACTGCCGGGGATATCGGGCCCGCCGGCCCCCAAGTACCGGAGCAACTAGCGCCGGACCGGCCGGGTGTGCGCGAGGGCGCGGACCGGACCGGCGAGGCAGTGGCACTGATCCTGCCGGGCCCGTCCCGGCAGGAAGAGCGGAGAGGTGATCGATGGGCGTCGCGGGCCCCTTCCCCGGCTACGCGGGGAGGCCACCCGGCCCGGTCATGGACCGGGACGAGGTGGACCGTGCGCTGGCCCGGCTGGGCGCGGAGCACGAGGCGATCGAGACCTCGCTCCTCGCCCTGCAGGACCACGCGGGCCGCCGGCTCCTGGAGGGCGCCGATCTGACCGGTGTCACCAAGGAGCGCTGGGCCACCACCGAGCAGTCGATCACGCTGCTGTGGGGATACTTCGACGCCTACGCGGCGGCGCTGGCCGAGGCCCGCACGGTGCGGGCGCGCCGGCGGTACCCCAGCCGGGACGATCTGCTGGCCCTCACCGAACTGCTGCGCGGCCAGGGCATCGCCGTGGCGCACGCGGCGGGCCGCCCCGATCCGTCGATCACGGGCCCGGCCAAGCTCTCCGAGCGGTTCACGCTGGAGGAGCTGGTCGCCCGGATGAACGAGCTGTACGCGCGTTCGCTGGACATGGTCGTCGCGTCGGACGCCGTGTGGTCCGCGCTGCCCGCCCGGATCGATCTGCTCGCCGCCGAGCTGCACCGCACCCGCTCGCTGGCGCACTCCGTCGGCGTACGCCCGGGTGAGCACCCGGCGGGCGACGACCTGGCGGCGATCACGCATGAGCTGACCACGCTGCGGGTGCAGGTGATCTCCGATCCGCTCGCCTTCTGGCTGTCGGGGCCCGGGAGCTCGGCGCCCGGCGGCGGACGCCCGGACACGACGCGCTACGACCGGGCGGCCCGCGCCCTGGACGACGTGCGCCGCGAGATCGAGGCCGTCCTCGCGGTCCGGCAGGACGCCGAGCAGCGGCTGGTCCATCTGCGTGACGTCCTCTCCCGCGCGGACCGCACCCTGACCGAGGCCCGGTCGGCGCGCGGCGAGGTGCTGGCGAAGATCGCCGCGTCCGAGGTGCCGGCGGTGAGCGGTCCGGCGACGGCGCTCCAGGAGCGGCTGGCCGCCGCTTCGGAGTACCGCAGGCATGCCCAGTGGCACCGGCTCTCCCCGCTCCTGGAGACGCTGGAGCGGGAGGCCGAGGAGGAATTGCTGCGGGCCCGTGAGTCGTTGACCGCGGTCACGGCCCCGCTGGCGGTACGGGCGGAGCTGCGCGGCAGGCTCGACGCGTACAAGGCGAAGGTCGCCCGGCACGGTCTGGCCGAGGACCCGCTGCTCATCGAGCGGTACGACGCGGCGCGCCGAATGCTGTGGAGCGCACCGTGCGATCTGCGGGTCGCCGCGCAGGCGGTGCTGCGCTACCAGGAGACGGTGGCCGAACTGCTGTCCCAGCGCCGGGCCTCGGGACCGGAGGACCGGCGATGAGCACGTATACGTACACGGTGGAAGGGCCACCGCGGCGGCGGGGCGAACAGGGGGACGGACCATGAGTACGCAGTGCCAGCGCCCCGCGTGCGAGGGCAGTTACGAGGACATGGGCGGCGGTGAGCTGTACTGCGACACCTGTGGTCTGGCTCCGGTCGTCTCGCCGACGGGCATGGTGAGTTCGCCGCCGACCGGGATCGCGGGCGGTGGTGGGGCGAGCAGTCGGGGCAGCAGCAGTTCGCGGTCCTCGTCCCGGGCCTCTTCGCGTTCCTCGTCCCGCTCGTCGACCTCACGGCGTTCCGTTTCCGGGCGGCTCTCGCGCTCGTTGTCCGGTGGCGCCACGTCCCGTTCGGTTTCGGTGCGTTCCTCCGGTTCGTCCACGGGCGCGTCCGGCCGGGGCAGGCTGGGCGCGGGTCTGGTGCAGGTACCGGACGTGCCGCGTCCGGACCCGCGCTCGGCGGTGATGGAGAACCCGGAAGTACCGGAGCGCAAGCGCTTCTGTTCGCGCTCCGACTGCGGGGCGCCGGTGGGCCGGGCCCGGGGCGAACGGGCAGGCCGTACGGAGGGGTTCTGCACCAAGTGCGGTCACCCGTACTCCTTCGTGCCCAAGCTCGGCGAGGGCGACATCGTGCATGGCCAGTACGAGGTCGCGGGCTGTCTGGCGCACGGCGGACTCGGCTGGGTCTATCTCGCGGTCGACCGTGCGGTGTCCGACCGCTGGGTGGTCCTCAAGGGCCTGCTCGACACCGGTGACCAGGACGCCATGGCGGCCGCCATCTCGGAGCGCCGCTTCCTCGCCGAGATCGAGCACTCCAACATCGTCCGGATCTACAACTTCGTCGAGCATCTCGACCAGCGCACGGGCTCGCTCGACGGCTACATAGTGATGGAGTACGTCGGCGGCAAGGCGCTCAAGGAGATCGCGAACGAGCGCCGCACCCCGGCCGGGAAGCGTGATCCGCTGCCGGTCGAGCAGGCGTGCGCGTACGGCATCGAGGCGCTGGAGGCGCTCGGTCATCTGCACAGCCGCAACCTGCTGTACTGCGACTTCAAGGTCGACAACGCGATCCAGACCGAGGACCAGCTGAAGCTGATCGACATGGGCGCGGTCCGCAGGATGGACGACGACGAGTCGGCCATCTACGGCACGGTGGGGTACCAGGCGCCGGAGGTCGCGGAGGCCGGCCCGTCGGTCGCGTCCGATCTGTACACGGTCGCGCGGACGCTCGCGGTGCTCACCTTCGACTTCCAGGGCTACACCAACGTCTTCGTGGACTCGCTGCCGGACCCGGACAACATCGAGGTGTTCCGGACCTATGAGTCGTTCTACCGGCTGCTGGTGCGGGCCACCGATCCGGACCCGGCGCGGCGATTCGCCTCGGCTGCCGAGATGGCGGAGCAGCTGACGGGTGTGCTGCGCGAGGTGGTGTCACTGCAGACGGGACGGCCGCGACCGGCGCTGTCGACACTGTTCGGTACGGAAGTCCGGGTCACGGACACGCAGTTGTTCGCCGAGCTGACGGACGATGTGTCCCGGCTGGGTGCACGGGCTGCCGCTCCGGCGCCGTCCGGGCGCTTCGGTCGTCGGCGCACCAAGGCGGGGGCCGCTGCCGGGGGCGCGGCGCCGGTCCTGCCCGCGGTGCCGCCCGCCGGACCGGGGCCGGGCGCACTGCCCGTGGGTGCGCCGCCCATGGCCGGTTACGCCGCGCCGGGTGCCGGTCCGCTGACCGCACCGCCCACGCACGTCCGGGCCGGCGGCGCCACGGGGCCGATGGGCGCGGCCCTCCGGAGCGGCGCGGCGTTCTCGTACGCACAGCCCCAGGCCGCGATTCCGGCCCCCCGGGCCCCGGTCGGCGATCCCGGTGCGCCGTCGGGTCCGTACGCCGCCCAAGGCCCCCGGCTGGCCAGGCTCGACGTGCCGTCCACCTCGCTCGCGCTGCCCGTGCCCCGGGTCGATGCGGGCGATCCCAACGCGGGCTTCCTCGCCGGGCTGATGGCCACCGCCCCCGCCGAACTGATCAGCGCGCTGCAGGCCGCACCCGCGCCGTCGCTGGAGACCCGGCTGCGGGAGCTGCGCGCCGGCCTGGAGATGCGCGAACTCGGCGCCGCGGGGCAGGCCCTGACGGAGCTGGAGGGCACGTACCCGGACGACTGGCGGGTCGTCTGGTACCGCGGCGTCACCTCGCTGGTGACCGGCGACAACGAGAACGCGGCGCTCTCCTTCGACGCGGTGTACGACGCGTTCCCCGGTGAACCGGCGCCCAAGCTGGCGCTGGGGATCTGTGCGGAGGTCCTGGGCCAGCTGGACAACGCCGCCGAGTACTACCGGCTGGTGTGGACGACCGACCCGAGCTTCGTCAGCGCCGCGTTCGGCCTGGCCCGGGTGCGGATCGCCGCCGGGGACCGGGCCGGGGCCGTCAGGGCGCTGGAGTCCGTGCCGGAGGCGTCGATCCACTACACGGCGGCCCGGGTCGCCGCGGTGCGGGCCCGGCTGCGTGAACGGGCGCCGGACGAGCCGCTGATCGCCGATCTGATGGCCGCCTCGGCCCAGGTATCGGGGCTGGTCGGCTTCGGTCTGGACGCGGTGCGCCGGGAGCAGTTGTCCACAGAGGTGCTGGGGACGGCGCTCGACTGGGTACTCTCCGGTAGTCCCACGGCTTCGTCCTCGGTCCCGCAGTCGCACGCGACTGCCGGGGCGGACAGGCCGAAGACACTGCTCGGCAGTGAGTTGGACGAGCGTGGCCTGCGTTTCGGGCTGGAGCGTTCGTACCGGATGCTCGCCCGGCTTGCGGAGCCCGGCGACGAGAGGATCGATCTGGTGGAGCGGGCCAACCGTTTCCGCCCCCGGACGTGGGTGTGAAAATGTCGCAGAAGCCCCAGGAGACGGCCTTGTCGAAATGCCCCGGCTGCGAGGAGCCGCTGGAGTCGGGGGACCTGTTCTGCGGTGCGTGCGGGTACGACCTGTCGGCCGTGCCCGAACCGCCGCGGGACCATCCGACGATCGCCATGGCCGCGCCTGCGGAGAACGGCGCGGCGTCCGCCGCCCACACTCCGGCGGGACACCCGACAGCGGTCCGGTTCGACGGTCCGGCCGGGTCGAGCGGGTCGAGCGGGTCGGGCAGATCGGAGGACTTCGAGCTGGCCGCGCCGGGGACCGTACCCGGAACCGGCGCGGGGGCCGCGCCCGCATCCGCGCCGTCGGCCGGGGCATCGGTGCCGGCACCCGATCCGCGTACCCCCGCCGCCGAGCTGTCCGCCACGCCGCCGGCCGGCACCAAGCTGTGTGTGGCCTGCCGGGCCGGCCGGGTCGACACCGACGGCTACTGCGAGAACTGCGGTCACGCCCAGCCGCGCGAGCGCGACCACATGGAGCAGGAGCTCGAATCGGTGGCCGCCGTCAGCGACCGGGGCCTGCGCCACCACCGCAACGAGGACTCGTTCGCGGTGTCGACCACCGCCCTGCCCGATGGTTCGCCGGCCGTCGTCGCGATCGTCTGCGACGGTGTCTCCTCGGCGAGCCGCCCCGACGAGGCTTCGGCGGCTGCCGCGAGCACCGCCAACGAAACGCTTCTGGAGTCGCTGCCGCGCGGCACCCATCCGCAGCAGGCGATGCACGAGGCGATCGTCGCTGCCGCCGAGTCGGTCAACTCCCTGGCCCAGGAACCGGGCAGGGCCATGGAGCACGATCCGCACCGTCACCAGAACGCCCCGGCGTGCACCCTGGTCGGCGCGGTCATGGCGGGCGGCCTGCTGGTCGTCGGCTGGGTCGGCGACAGCCGCGTCTACTGGGTGCCCGACGACCGCAGCAACCCGCCCGCCCGGCTGACCGAGGACGACTCCTGGGCCGCGCAGATGGTGGCGGCGGGCCTGATGAACGAGGCCGAGGCGTACGCGGACGAGCGCGCCCACGCCATCACGGGGTGGCTCGGCGCCGACGCGTACGAACTGGAGCCGCACACCGCGTCCTTCAAACCGGACCGGTCCGGTCTCGTGGTGGTGTGCACGGACGGCCTGTGGAATTACGCGGAGTCGGCGGCCGAGATGGCCGCGGCGGTGCCGGCCGACGCGCACCTGCGGCCGCTGCGCGGCGCCCAGCTGCTGGTGGGTCACGCGCTCGACGGTGGGGGCCACGACAACGTAACAGTGGCTCTGCTGCCGTTCGCGGTACCGCCGCAGGGGGCAGGATCGGCGTGCGGCGACACCTGAGTCCCGTTCCGTAACGCTTGATTCCGATTCCGCCCGCCCATTCCACGCACTACGCACACTCCACCCGTTCCGCCGACTCCGCACACTCCACCCACCCCGTCCCGACGCCGTCGCCCGTGCTCACCCGCCTTCGCCGCACTCAACGCCTTCGCCCGCTTTTCTTCCCTCACAGCTGTCTTCATCCGACACCTGGAGCCTCAAGGAGCCGATCAGATGGCCAACTTCTCCAAGTCGAACGTGCCGCGGTTCTCCGTCGAGGTGTACCAGAACGAATATCTGCCGGAGGGCGGTCGCGAGGTCAACGCCATCGTCACGGTCACCTCGACCGGAGGAGGCACCACCGGCGGCGTCCCGCTGTCCGGTGCGGCTGCGACGCCTCCGCGCGTGCCGGGGCAGGCGCCGGGCGCCGCCGTGGTGATCATGGTCGATTGCTCCGGTTCCATGGACTGTCCGCCGACGAAGATGCGCCATGCCCGCGATGCGACGGCCGCCGCGATCGACACCCTGCGCGACGGCACCTCGTTCGCCGTGGTCGGCGGCACGCACGTCGCCAAGGAGGTCTACCCGGGCAACGGGCGGCTGGCCGTCGCCGATGCGCGGACGAAGGCCCAGGCTAAGGAGGCGCTGCGCGCGCTCAGCGCCGGTGGCGGTACGGCGATCGGCACCTGGCTGCGGCTGGCCGACCGGCTGCTCGGCGCCGCCGATGTGGAGATCCGGCACGGCATCCTGCTCACCGACGGCCGCAACGAGCACGAGGCGCCGGAGGATCTGCGGGCCGCGCTGGAATCCTGCGCGGGCCGCTTCACTTGTGACGCCCGCGGTGTCGGCACCGGCTGGAAGGTGAAAGAGGTCACAGCCGTCGCCGCCGCGCTGCTCGGCACGGTTGACATCGTCGCCGACCCGGCAGGACTGGCCGCGGACTTCACGCAGATGATGGAGAACGCGATGGGCAAGGAGGTCGCGGATGTCGCGCTGCGGCTCTGGACGCCCGTCGGGGTCGAGATCAAGTTCGTGAAACAGGTCGCACCGACCGTCGTCGATCTGACCGGCCGCCGCACCGGGGCGGGTCCCCGTGCCGGTGACTATCCCACGGGTTCCTGGGGCGACGAATCCCGCGACTACCACGTGTGCGTACAGGTGCCGGAGGCCGGGATCGGGCAGGAGATGCTGGCGTCCCGGGTCTCGCTGATCCTCCCCGACCCGTCGGGCGGCGCGCCGCAGACGCTTTCGCAGGGCCTGGTACGGGCGGTGTGGACGGAGGACATGGTGGCGTCCACCTCGATAAACCCGCAGGTCGCGCACTACACAGGTCAGGCGGAACTGGCACAAGTCATCCAGCAGGGGCTCGATGCCCGCAAGTCGGGAGACTTCGACGGCGCGACCGCGAAACTGGGCCGTGCGGTGCAGCTGGCATCGGCGTCCGGGAACGAGGAAACTGCGAAACTGCTTTCGAAGGTGGTGGACGTCGTCGACGCGGCGACCGGTACTGTGCGACTGAAGGCGAAGGTCGCGGAAGCGGACTCGATGACACTCGAAACCCGCTCCACCAAGACCGTGCGCGTCAAGAAATAACCACGCGGAGTCGGGCCGTCCGGCCGGAGCGATCCGGCGCCGGGTGGCGAAGAGCAGCAGAAAATCACGGCCCCCGGGGGCCGGACGAGGAGAGGAGGAAGCGCCGACATGCCGACCTGCCCGAACGGACACCAGTCGGGTTCCGATGACTGGTGCGAGGTCTGCGGACATCGCATGACCGGGGCGGGCGCGCCTGCGGGTGCAGTCCCCCCGCCGCCTCCCCCGCCGCCCGCTCCCGGTTACGGCTACCCGCAGGGCCCCGGCCCGGACGCGACCCAGCAGGCCGAGCTCTGCCCGCAGTGCCGCACGCCGCGTGAGGCGATGGCGCCGTTCTGCGAGGAGTGCCGCTGGAACTTCCTCACGAACACCGCGACGTCGTACACGCCGCTGGCGCCGCACGCCGTTCCCGGCCCTCCGCCGGGTCTCAACCTGCCGCCGGGCTTCCAGGCGCAGCAGCCGCCGAGCCCCCAGCAGCAGCGCGACCCGTTCGAGTACCAGAGCTCGCGGCCCTCGCAGGTGAACCGCCCGGCCGAGCCGCTCTCCCCCGACCAGGGCAGCCGCCCCGGGCCGCCCCCGCCCCCGGCTCCGGGGCCCCAGTCACCGCAGCCGCCGCAGCCATTCCAGCAGCAGGGGCCGCCGCCGTCCTTCCAGCAGCAGTCGGCGCCGCCCGCGCCGTTCCAGCAGCAGTCCGCACCGCCGCCGTTCCAGCAGCAGTCGGCGCCGCCCGCGTTCGAGCGGCCCGGTCCGCCCGGTCCGCCGGCCCCGCCTGCGCCGCAGCAGTCGCAGCCGCCGCAGTCCGGCGATGACGACGACTGGATGCTGTCGCCGCCGTCCCGGACCCAGCCTCCGCAGCCGCAGGCCGCACAGCAGCAACAACCGCAGTTCCCGGGCCAGAACCAGCCGCCCGCGAGCTGGACCGCGGTCATCGCTCCGGACCGTGAGTACTTCCTGGCGATGATGCAGCGCAGCGGCCCCGAAGCGACCGGGCTCAACCTGCCCGCGTACTCCCCGGAGCAGCAGCTTCCGCTGATGGGCAACCAGATCACCATCGGCCGCCGCAGGCAGAGCACCGGCGAGTCCCCGGACATCGATCTGTCCGTGCCGCCGGAGGACCCGGGCGTCTCGCACCAGCACGCGGTGCTGGTGCAGCAGCCCGACGGCAGCTGGGCCGTGGTCGACCAGAACTCCACCAACGGCACCACGCTCAACGGCGCCGAGGACCCGATCCAGCCGTACGTCCCCGTGCCGCTCCAGGACGGCGACCAGGTGCATGTCGGGGCGTGGACGACGATCACGATCCGCCGGGACTGACCGCGGACCGGCCGCGGACCGGTCCGCGCTACCCGCTCGGCAGTGGCCAGACGTACGGCCCCTCGGGGTCGTCCAGCCAGGCCCACTGCCGCCCGTCCCGGACCGTGATGCCGAACCTCTCCCGTTCGGGACGGCGTTCGCGCTGCCAGAGGGAGAGGGCCTCGCGCGGGTCGAGGCTGGCCCCGGTCAGCGTCAGCAGGAACCGGAAGAGCTGGTTCTCACTGACGCGCCTGGGGAGGGTGCCGAGATGTGGGCGCCGCACGGGCTGCGGCAGTGTGCCGCGCAGCGGTACGAAGAACGCGGGCGTGTGCAGGAACCGGCCCTCGGCGTACCTTCCGTGTTCCCCTTCGCTCACCCGTAGCGCGATCAGGCCGGTGGCGAACGGCGCCAGTATCCGCGCGTCCGTCACGCACTGGTCCAGCCAGGCCTGCGGTACGCACGGCAGGGCGCAGGTCGCGATGATCCGGTGGTACGGGCCGCGCGGGGGCCAGCCCCGAGTCCCGTCCCCGGTGATCACCGCCGGGCGGTATCCGGCCGCAGCCAGATGCCGGCGGGCCGATTCGGTGATCTCCGGGTCGAGGTCGACGGTGGTCACGGCGTCGGCGCCGAGCCGATGCGAGAGCAGCGCCGCGTTGTAGCCGCTGCCCGCGCCGATCTCCAGGACCCGCTGCCCGTCCCGTACGTCCAGCTCTTCGAGCATCCGGGCCATCAGCGACGGCTGGCTGCACGAGGAGATCAGCTCGCCGTCCCGGATCCGGGTGGCCAGGGCTCCGTCCGCGTACGCCCCGCGCAGCCACTGGGCCCGCCTGACCGGGTCGGAGTCCTCGCACCACAGGCGGTCCGCTCCGCCGCCGACGTAGTAGTACGGCACGAACAGATGCCGCGGCACCTCTTCGAACGCGGCCCGCCATGCCGGGTCCGTCAGGGCCCCGCCGGCCACGATCCCGCGCACCATCGCCGACCGCTCCTCGGCGGCGGCCGTGGCGAAGGGATCGGGGTGTGCGTCGTCCATACCTCCACCTTCCTGCGCCCGGGGCCCCGGGGCCAGGACCCGGGCCGGGTTCCGATGGCGGAGGTCCCATGGCCGGAGTCCGGAGTCCTAGGACCTGGGTCCTCGGCCGGTGCGTCTGCGACGATGGACGGGTGACTGAGATTCCGCGCGACACGCTGCAGGAGCAGACCTTCTACGAGCAGGTCGGCGGCGAGGAGACTTTCCGACGCCTGGTGCACCGCTTCTACCAGGGGGTTGCCGAGGACCCGCTGCTCCGACCGATGTACCCGGAGGAGGATCTGGGCCCGGCCGAGGAGCGGTTCAGGCTGTTCCTGACGCAGTACTGGGGTGGGCCCCGTACCTACAACGAGCAGCGCGGACATCCGCGGCTGCGGATGCGGCACGTCCCGTTCCGGGTGGACCGGGCGGCGCACGACGCGTGGCTGCGCCACATGCGGGTCGCCCTCGACGAGCTCGGACTGGCGCCGGAGCACGAGCGGCAGTTGTGGGACTACCTCACGTATGCCGCCGCCTCGATGGTGAACAGCGAGGGCTGAGGTCGCGTTCCGGTTCGAGCACCGCGTGATGCTCGAACCGGAGCAGGACCACATCGGCCCCGCACCGTAGCCGCCTTCGTGGGGCCGGTGTTCAGCCCGCGCCCACCGACACGGCGAGCGTGCCGAGCCCGGTGCCCGGGCCGCGCAGGGCGATCGAGCCGAACGGGGTGCGCAGCCGCAGCCAGGATCCGGCCGCAAGCAGGGCGACCGGGAAGTCGGGCGAGGGTCGGAGGAAGCCGAGGGACTGGGCGGCGTGGACGGCCCGCAGCGGAAGCTCGGTGCGCCCGACCGCGCGTGACCAGATCTCGCGGCCGATCACGTCCCGCTCCGCCCGGGTACGGCGCTCCTCGGGCAGCGCCTGGTCGCGGGAGCGGAACTCCGCCACCGCGGCGGCGACCGCCGTGCGCAGGGAGACGGGACCGGGCAGGCCCGGCAGTTCGCGCCAGCCGCCACGGGGCGGCAGGACACCCGTCCACGGCGGCCCGGTGACGGATGCGGGCAGGGCGCCCGAACCGGCTGCCGCCGCGCCCTCGACGTCGAGGGACTCGAGGAGTTCACCGGCGGACACCGTGACGTCGAAGTCGTGCGATCCGGCCAGTTGCGCCGCCCGGATCGCCAGAACCTCGAACGACGGCGGCCTGCCGAACACGGCCAGCGCGCTGCCGCCCGCCTGCATCCGCACCGCTGCGGCCCGGTCGTAGTGGAGCAGCCGCCCGAGGAAGGCCGCGAGATCCGCGGCCTCCCTCGCGTCGGCGAACTCCAGCGACCGTACGGGCACCGTCATGCTGCGGCGGTTTCCTCGGCCAGGTACTGCTGGAGGAAGAGCTTCTCCTCGGCGGAGATCCGCCGAGGCCGCTCCTCGGCCAGGTTGTACGGCACGACGACGGTCGAGGCCCGGACGTACACCTGTTCCGGGTCCTTGATCTCGTACGCGATCGTCAGCGACGCGGCACCGATCTTCGTGACCCACGACTCGACGGTCACCGGCTCGTGCCGGTGGACCAGCGGACGCACGTAGTCGATCTCGTGCCGGGCCACGACGGACCCGCCCGAGAAGGACGGCGAACCGTCCCCCGGCGCCAGCCGGAACATGAAGTCGATGCGCGCCTCCTCCAGATAGCGGAGGAAGACCACGTTGTTGACGTGGCCGAAGGCATCCATGTCCGACCAGCGCAGCGGGCAGTTGTAGATGTGGCGTGCCAAGACGATCAGCCTCGCGTGAGCTTCTTGTACGTGGCACGGTGCGGGCGGGCGGCGTCCGCACCGAGGCGGTCGACCTTGTTCTTCTCGTACGACTCGAAGTTGCCCTCGAACCAGTACCACTTGGAGTCGCCCTCGTACGCCAGGATGTGCGTGGCGACGCGGTCCAGGAACCAGCGGTCGTGGGAGATGACCACCGCGGCGCCCGGGAACTCCAGCAGGGCGTTCTCCAGCGAGGACAGGGTCTCGACGTCGAGGTCGTTGGTGGGCTCGTCGAGGAGCAGCAGGTTGCCGCCCTCCTTGAGCGTCAGCGCCAGGTTGAGGCGGTTGCGCTCACCACCGGAGAGGACACCGGCCGGCTTCTGCTGGTCCGGGCCCTTGAAGCCGAATGCGGAGACGTACGCCCGCGAGGGCATCTCGACCTGGCCGACGTTGATGTAGTCCAGCTCGTCCGAGACGACGGCCCAGAGGGTCTTCTTGGCGTCGATGTTGGCGCGGGACTGGTCGACATAGGAGATCTTGACCGTGTCACCGATCTTGATGGAGCCGGTGTCCGGGGTCTCCAGGCCCTGGATCATCTTGAACAGCGTGGTCTTGCCCGCGCCGTTCGGACCGATGACGCCGACGATGCCGTTGCGCGGCAGCGTGAACGACAGGTCGTCGATGAGGACCTTGTCGCCGAAGGCCTTCGAGAGGTTCTCGACCTCGACGACGATGGAACCGAGCCGCGGGCCCGGCGGAATCTGGATCTCCTCGAAGTCCAGCTTCCGCATCTTGTCCGCCTCGGCCGCCATCTCCTCGTAACGAGCCAGACGCGCCTTGGACTTGGTCTGCCGGCCCTTGGCGTTGGAGCGGACCCACTCCAGCTCTTCCTTGAGCCGCTTGGCGCGCTTCTCGTCCTTGCGGCCCTCGACCTTGAGGCGGGTGGCCTTCTTGTCGAGGTAGGTGGAGTAGTTGCCCTCGTACGGCAGTGCGCGGCCGCGGTCGAGCTCGAGGATCCACTCGGCGACGTTGTTCAGGAAGTAACGGTCGTGTGTGACCGCCACCACGGCGCCCGAGTACTTCGAGAGGTGCTGCTCCAGCCAGTTGACCGACTCGGCGTCGAGGTGGTTGGTGGGCTCGTCGAGGAGCAGCAGGTCGGGGGCCTCGATCAGCAGCTTGCAGAGCGCGACGCGGCGCTTCTCGCCACCGGAGAGGTTGACGACCGGCCAGTCGCCGGGCGGGCAGCCCAGGGCGTCCATGGCCTGCTCCAGCTGAGCGTCCAGGTCCCAGGCGTTGGCATGGTCCAGGTCCTCCTGGAGCTTGCCCATCTCCTCCATCAGCGCGTCGGAGTAGTCGGTCGCCATGAGCTCGGCGACCTCGTTGAAGCGCTTGAGCTTGCCCATGATCTCGGCGGCGCCGTCCTGGACGTTCTCCAGGACCGTCTTCGTCTCGTCGAGCTGCGGCTCCTGCATGAGGATGCCGACGCTGAAACCGGGCGACAGGAACGCGTCACCGTTGGACGGCTGCTCCAGGCCCGCCATGATCTTCAGCACCGTGGACTTGCCGGCGCCGTTGGGACCCACGACACCGATCTTCGCGCCGGGCAGGAAGTTCAGGGTGACGTCATCGAGGATCACCTTGTCGCCGTGCGCTTTGCGCGTCTTGCGCATGGTGTAGATGTACTCAGCCAAGAGAAACCGTCCGGCTATCGATGTGTGGGCAGATACACCCCATCTTGCCTGACGTCCATCCCGGGACGGAAACCAGTCTCATCAGGGGCCCGTCACCTGCCCCTTCGCCGTCCGCACCCGTAGCCGACCTGTCACTGGTTGTCGCCGTCGACCGCTGCCGGGCGCCCTCGCACGGCCGAGGGACGGCCCGGGGACGATCACTCGGCACATCCGCCGCGCAGCGATCACCCGGACGCGGTCGACCGCATTTGCGGACGGCGGCACCCTTCCCTGCTATCGCCCGGTGGGAATCTCGTAAACGATCTCGCACATCCTCGGCACTGCCGGGGAGCAACCAGGCCACGCTGGCCACGTCACCGTGCCAAGGACGCTGGGCCGCGAGTGGAGGAGCGCCGTCCGCGTCGCCGCCTCTTCCGTGTCACTCGTCTGCACCGTCGGACGCGACGGCGAGCAGTCGTCCGCTGAGGCTGGGACCTGACACAGGTGCGGCGCGCTGCCTCTTCGGGAGCCGACCGGCCGGATGGGATCGCGGCACGGCGGACACGCCCTGCCGAGGGAAGGAGTAGGTGTCTCCGCATGTCAGACCGCACCGCGATGGCGCCGGAGGCCACCTGGGTGGCCAGGTGGGCGGGAGCTCTGCTGTGTCTCGTGGTGGCCGCCATCCATGTCGTGGACCAAGGCGGCATCACGACGACAAGAGACCCCTACTATGTCGGCGTCGCCTACCACGTCCTGGAGATCGCGGCCGTGGTCGCCGCCGTGCTGCTCCTCATCGGCCTCGTCCGACTGGGATGGCTGCTGGCAGCCGGGGTCGCCGTCGGCCCCCTGCTGGGCTACATCCTCTCCAGGGGGACGGGACTCCCCGACTACAGCGACGACATCGGCAATTGGACCGAACCGCTCGGGCTGGTCAGCCTGGCCGCCGAAGGAGCCCTGCTCCTGTTGTCGGTGCCGCTCTTCGTGCGAAGCCTGGGCCGCAGAACCCACTGAAGCTGCGCCGAGCATCTCGTACACGCTCGCGCCCGGCCTGCGGGCGCGACCCACGACAAAGGGTCAGCCCCGGAGAAAGCCCTCCCGAATCAGCCCTTCATCCTGTGCCCCCGACAGGATTCGCCCCTGTGACACCCGCTTCAGGAGTTCGATCAGCGCTCGGTCCGGCCGCAGAGTCCCACGGTGGCGTAGTCCACGCTGGGACACGCAACGGCGTTGGCGTCTGGCGCCGTTGATGTCACTCGTGGATGTCAGCCTGGGCTGGCGCTTCCCCGCCTTGGCTTCCGTCAGCGTTCCCGCATCCCGCTGAACTCGCGTACTGCGCTGGGGAGGTGCCTACCGAGGCGGTGAAGTCGCGGGTGAAGTGGGCTTGATCGGCGTAGCCGAGTTCGGCGGCGAGAGCGGCCCAGTCCTGCGGTTCGGTGGCCGCGCGTGTGGCGGCCTCCTGCATGCGAGCTCGCCTGATCACCCACTTGGGTCCGATGCCGACGTACTCGGCGAACAGTCTCTGCAACCGGCGTGCACTCATGTCGGCGATCACGGCGAGCTGGGACACCCGTAGAACGGAAGGGTCGTTGCTGATCGTTTCGATCAACCGGGCCACTTTGTCGGTGGCAGGGTCGGGAGTAGGCCGGAAGCCGCGCAGAAGCGTGGCCGCGAGTTCGAGCGCGGTGGGCACGCTGGGTTCGGCGATGATGGCGTCCGCCGCCGTCCGCGCGGCAGGGCCGAAGATGTCTTCGATGTCCAGGACTCGGTTGGTGAGGGTGGACATCGGGGCAGCGAGGAAGGGGCGGAAGCCGCCCGGTCGGAATCGCAGGCCCAGTACACGGCCGGTTCCGGAGATCTCTCGGGCGAAGGTGTCGCTGACGATGCCTGTGATCTGGGCCTCCCCGCCGGTGGTGAAGGTGAGGTGGATCACCGGGTGGGTGAGGACTTGCTGCCGGTGTGGTTCGGTCAGGTCCCAGTGGAGGATCCAGTAACCGTCGACGAATGGGGTCAGGTCCGGCGGGGCCGGTGCGTGGTCGAGCCGGAACCGCTCGGCCGCGGTGTGAGGGCTGAGGATGGCCCGCTGTCGCGTTTGTTCAATACTCGTCATTGTCGTCCTGTCTACCGTGTTCTGACGCGAGGCGGGGAAGAGACGACGACAAGGGATGACATGGAGCTGAGATCTCTGATGACCCGGGCCTCGGAGGCGGCCGTGGACATCGTGTGCGGAATCGGGCCGGACCAGCTCGATGGGCGGACACCGTGCCCGGAGCTGAAGGTCGGGGCGCTCGTGAATCACCTGATCTTCCTGACGGGTGTGCGGGGGCACGCCTCGGGACTCAAGCAGCCGCCGCAGGAGCGGCCGGATCAGGTGGCGGAAGGCCATGACTTCGTCGCGGAGCCGGGGTGGGCCGAGGCGTATGCCGCCCGGTCCGCGGCGACGGCCGCCGTCTGGAGCGATCCGCAGGCATGGGCCGGCGAGACGGCGATGACCGGGAGCAGCCGGATGCCAGCCCGCTTCATCGGTGGGATCGTGCTGGGGGAGTGGCTGCTGCACGGCTGGGACCTGGCGGTGGCCACCGGGCAGAAGCTGAACGTGGACGACGAACTCGCGGTGGCACTGTACGAGGACATCGCCGCCAAGGCCGATATGGCCAGGCAGTACGGGGTGTACGGCCCCGAAGTCACCGTGCCGCCGACCGCGCCGCTGTTTGATCGCGCTCTGGGACTGGCGGGCCGCGACCCGTCGTGGAAGCGCCGAGCCTGACCGCACGTGAACGGGTGTCGTGATCTTCGGCGGCAGCTGGCCAGGCACCATCGAACGAGCTCGGCATGTGATCAGCTCTTCCGGAAGTGATGCGCCGTGTCTCTCACGTGCGGCGGCCAACTGTTGCTCGCCCTGTGACCTGCGTGGATGGCGGAATCAGTTGTCAACGTCGGTTTGCATCGGACGGCCCAGAGGCGGCCCGACCAGGAGTACCCAGGGACGGATCAGGGCTCGTGGAGACACGGTGGGCAGGGCGTTGTCGGTTGTCTCGGCCAGAATGCGCGGCATGAGCATCGAGATGCAGCTGCGCGCCATGCCGGAGTCCGAGATCCGCGAGGACTGGGCTTGGCTGGAAGAGTTCATGGGGGACGCCGGGGACTTCGACCGCTTCCAGGCCGAACGCCAGGCCGGAATCGCCGAAGTCGTGGAGTACCACTTCCCCGCCCTCCATGAGGTCTACGAGGCGGCGTACACCCTGCAGGGCTCTCATGACCGGGAGCTCCCGGTCTTCGGGGGCAGCCCTGTGTACCACGCCACCTACGACCGGCCGCCGTTTCTGATCCTCCGCCCCGCCCAGGTTCGCGAGGTAGCGGACTTCCTGACCGCGGTCTCCTTCGACGATCTTTGGGAGGCGGCCCGGCCGAAGGTCCTGCCTCCCTTCTCTGCCTTCGACGAGACTGAGGTCAAGGGCTGGTTCCTCACCCACCACACCGACCTGCAGGCCTTCTACACCCGGACCGTCCCCACGAGGCACGCCGTCGTCAAGGCCTTCTGGTACTGAACCGCAGTCTTCTCCTCGGCTCGCGGTACCGAGCGGTCGGCGGAACGGCTTTGGGCCGGAGCTGCCTTGGCGCGAGTGATCGCTGCCCCTAAGAGGAGCTCACAAAATGGGCGTCCGGCTCGCGACGCCTGGCACGCACGCTCGCTGCGTTGCCGAAACGCCCTAGTAGCTCCGCTACAAGGACCTTCCAGCGCCTTGCGATCGCACGCACCAGACGCCGCGAGCTGATCGGACTCCCATTTTGTGAGCTCCTCTAAGTACGGGGAGGCGATGGTGCTGAGTGGTCGGCTCCGGAAGTTCTTCGGGGGTTGACACGACGGTTGGTTGCGCGGCCCGAGGCGCTCAGGTGTGCAGACCGCTGCAGGGATGCGATCACTACGGTCTCAGCGGGGTAGTCCCAGCTCACCCGCACGCAGCCCGGCCTGGTAGCGGGAGTTGGCCTCTAGCTTGACCATCAGTTCGGCCACGCGCCGGCGGTACGTACGTAGCGACAGGCCGAGCTGTTTGGCCGCCGATTCGTCGGTGAGTCCCGAACCGAGGGCTTTGAGGATCGCGCGGCTGTCAGCATCGAGGTGGGGGATGTTCTTCCGCAGATAGGTGTCGGGATCGACGGCGCTGTCCCAGATCGCCTGGAACAGCGAGTGGACACCGTCGACCAGGATCTGCGACGTCGTCACGGTGTATTCGCGGCCGTTTGGGGTCTCTGCGCCGGCGAGGATCACTACCCGCCGGTCGATGATGATGGTCTCGTGCGGCAGCCGCGAGCCGCTGATCCGGACGAGAGCCCCCTGGTTCTGCACCAGCCGCAGATGCGCGCGGGCCTCCTCGTCGGCGAGCGCGCCCGGGCTGAGCAGCTTGCGGGGAATGAAGTCCGGGGAGCGCGGAGCGCGCATCCGGTTGTGGATCGCGGCCCTGGCCCGTGGCTGCGAGAAGGTCTTGAGGTCTCGGGCGGCACACAGGAACTCGGTCTGCACGGACTCGAAGAGATGGCCGGCTCGCACGATCAACTCTGTGTCCCCTCGGACGGAGAACACCTGCTCGTTCCGCATACCTGAAGTCTGGCAGCAAGCTGCCACAAGCTCGCGGGGCGTCGTGGCGGGTGGACACCATGAGCCTTATGACGATCAAGACGTTCTCCCTCGGCGGAGACCTGACCATCAACCGGCTCGGCTTCGGCGCGATGCGCCTGGCGGCAGGCACCTTTGACGGCCCGCCGCGAGACCCTGAGAACGGCATCGCGGTGCTCCGGCGCTCCGTGGAAATGGGCGTGAACCACATCGACACGGCTGGCTTCTACCGCAGGGGTGCGGTGCGGGCCAACGAGCTGATCCGTAGGGCGCTGTCCCCGTACCGTGACGATCTGGTGATCGCGACGAAGGTCGGGCCGCTGCCCACGCCAGACGGTGTGCCGAGTGGGCAGGCGACGCCTGATCAGCTGCGTGGCCTGGTCGAGGCTGATCTACGTGCGCTTGGGCTAGACCAGCTCGACCTGGTCTATCTGCGCGTGGGCGGGATGACCGGGCCGGGTGGCGAGTCGATCGCCGAACGCTTCGCGGTGCTGGCCGAGCTCCGCGCGGAGGGGCTGATCCGGCACCTGGGCGTCAGTAACGTCGACGCCGTCCAGTTCACCGAGGCCCGGGAGATCGCGCCTGTCGCGGCGGTGCAGAACCGGTACACCGGTGACATGGGGCTGCTGGCGGAATGCGAGGCAGCGGGTATCGCGTACGTGCCGTACTTCCCGCTCGGCGGTGGCGTCAGTCCGCTGGACGACGAACGGCTCGGCAAGGTCGCAGCTCGCCTGGGCACGACCGTCACGCAGGTGCAGCTCGCCTCGCTACTGGCGACCTCGCCGTCGCTGCTGGCGATTCCGGGCACCGGTTCACTCGATCACCTGGAGGAGAACCTCGCGGCGAACGATCTCAGTCTCCGTGACGAGGACCTGTCCGACTTGCGAGGCTGACCGCGGTACGCCCCGTCCCGCCCGCGGCCACCGCAACCCACGTCCTCCGGCATGCGACGGCCCCGTTACGCGGATGCGTACCGGGGCCGTCATCAGGCAGGCGTGACCGTCTGCCTGTCGTTCGTCACTCCACGATCACCGGTGTGATCCTGGCGCTCTTCGCGACTACTGGGCGGAGGTCTGCGTCTTGCGCTTGCGGAGGAGGAAGACCGCGCCGCCGCCGACGACGACGAGAGCGATCGCGACGCCCGCGATGACCGGGGTGGCGCTGGAGCCACCGGTCTCGGCGAGGTCACCCGAGCTGCCGGTCGAGCCGCCCGCGGTGGCCGGGGCGGGCTGGCCCTTGGTCTGGGTGTCGAGGCCGCCGGTGGCGCTGCCGCTGGTCTTGCAGTCCAGGACGCCCTTGAACGTCTTCGTGAAGCCACCGGGGCCGGTGATGGTGAAGTCGTACGCCTGGTCCTCGGCGACCGGGACGGTCACCGTCTCGGACTTGCCCGCCTCGATGGTGTGCTTCGCACCGGCCAGCTCGAAGGTGAACGCCTCGTCGCCCTTGTTGCTCGCGGTGACGTCGACCCCTCCCTTGGCGCAGTTCTTCTTCGCCGAGACGGCCGGGATCGCGCCCTGCTTGGCCCAGGTGCCCGTGGCGGTCGCGGATACCGTGGACTCGCTGGAGCCGGCCAGGATCATGGTCTGGCTCTTGGTCACCCCGGCGAAGACCCGGCCGACCGGCACCGACGTGGTGGCCTGGACGGTCATCGAGGCGGAACCGTCGGCGGCGTCCGCCGGGACGTCGAAGTAGAGCTCGGCACCGTTGGCCGCGGTGGTCACGGGCTTGCCGCTCTTGTCGGTGACCTTGACGCCGCTGGCGGCGTCGGCGGGCGGGGTCACGGAGACCTGGCCCGCGTTGGTGCGGACGGTGACCGGGCCGAGCCGCTCACCGGACTTGCCGGAGACCGCAGCCGGGTCCAGAGCGAGGGACGCCTTGGGCTCGGCCTGGTCGACGGCGTTGTGCTCCAGCCAGTCGGCGAGCTTCTCCGCCTGGCCGTCGGTCGCGTCGACATCGGCGTTGTCCGAGTAGCGCCAGATGGCGACCTGGGTGCCGGCCGCCGCGGTCCTCTCGGTGAGCGGCCCCGTGCCGGCCTGCTTGGCGAGCGCCGCGAGGTCGTCGACCTGCGGGTAGGAGTGCTCCAGGATCCAGCGGATCTTGCCCGCGTTGTTGTTGCTGCCGAGCGAGGTCTGGTTCCAGGGGGTCTCCAGGTACTTCGCCTGGTTCTGGGTGGGGTTGTGGATGTCGATGCAGTACGTCTTCAGCTTGCCGCCGCCGTCGACGGTCATCTCGAAGAGTCCGGCGGGCAGCTCCTGATTCCTGCCGTCCGCGTGGAGCACGGCGCGGTCATAGGTCTTCAACCCGTCCAGGACCGCGGCCGCGCCACCCTGATGCTGCGGCGCCTCGTCGGCGACCGCACTGCCCGCGCCGACAAGGGCGCCTGCTATGACGAGACCGGATGCCACCACCGACGCGGCCAGCCGGGCCGCGCCCCGCCGCCGTGGAGAATCGGTCGCCCTCGTGGACGACGAAACGGTCGCTGAAGAAGCAGAAAACACAGAATTCCCCTCCGGGCGGGACCGTCCGCGCCTGCTGCGCGTGTGGGGATTGTCCCGCCAGTCGACTCAAGTGCCCCGTGAGTATTGGGGGATCCTAAGGATGAAGCGATGAAGAATCCCCCGTCATACCGTCGTACAAACCATTCCGACTCGGAATCGTTATCGCCGACACCGCATGTGCATGCCTCAAGGCGCCTCCGCGTACCTTCCTGACCGCTGTTCCGCTCCGGTCCGCCCGGTCCGCCCAGGCCCCGTCACGGCACCGACGCGAGCTCGTGGCCGCCCTTCTGACGCCCCGTCGGCCGCCTGCTCCGCTGCCGCCCGACCCGTTCACCCTGTTCGCCGTGATCGCCGTGATCGCCGCGTCCACCCTGTTCGCTCCGATCGCGCCGCTCGCCCTCTTCCCCGCGTTCACCCGGCTCGGCCGGTTCAGCCCGGTCGGTCCGTTCGTCTCGCCCGTCCGACAGCCCCGGCCCACTCAGCCGCGCCGGCCCGCCCGACCAGTCCGGCTCGCCGGGGAGTGTTGTCGTGCCGCCCACGTCAACCCCCCTGTCCACGCTCCCCGCACGTGCCGCCGGCCTCGGATCGCCCTTCGTCACGCGCCGGAACGCGGCCGTCCCCCGGGTCAGATCGTGTCCCACCGCGACCGCCTCGATGTCCACGAACGTCCTTCGCAGGCCTTCCCGTTCCTCCTCGCGCACCTTCAACCTGCCATGCACGACCAGCGGTTCTCCGATGGAGACGGAACCGGACAGATTCGACGCCAGAGTCCGCCAGGCCCACACGGTGTAGAAACTGGTGTGTCCGTCGGTCCAGAACTGTTTCCCGCGGTCCCATCGGCGCGGCGTCACCGCGAACCGGAATCGCGCCATTCCGCCGGTCGCCGTCTCCCTGAACTCCACGCCCGTCGCCGCGTTGCCCACCAGTGTCACCAAGGTGTCGTTCATGACTCCGCCTCCCCTTCGGCCTTCGGTTCCGGTGACCGCACCCGCGCAGTCACTGATCCCAGGTTGAAGGAGAGGCGGAAATCCCGCTGACGCCTGTGGACTACCGAACAGTTGTGGAAAACTCCGTCACCGCCACGTATCGCTCCCGGACTTCGCGGTACCGCACGAGCTCCGCCGCCACCGGATCGAGCACCCGCGCCCGGCCGCAGGCCGCTGCCGCCTCGCGCAACTGCCGCTCGGCCTCCTGCCCGTACCGTCGCGCCGGTCCCCGCGCCGCGGCCGCGCACGACCACTGAACCAGCGGCCCGCCGATGACCCCGGCCAGCATCACCAGGGCGGGCGTGAGGAATCCCGGTTCGAGTACGCCGACGATCTGGCCGAGCAGCCAGAGACCGCCGAAGATCTGTAGCAGCGTCATCGATGCCTGTGCCAGCACGGCGGCGGGCCACCACCTGGGCCGCGGTGGCTTCCCACCCACGCGACCGCCGTGCGCCACACCGGAGGCCCCGGCCACCCCCGTCGCCATGACCGTCGAACCCCCTGGACCGGCCCCGCCCCGCGCTGCATCGCCGCCCGTACCGCCCGCGCCGCCACCCGCGGAACAGCTCGCCGTCCGCCCTCGTCCGTCGTCCCTGCCGGGCTTCTCCACCAGTTCGTCGAGCGCCTCCGGCAGCCCTTCCGCACCGTTCACCGCAGCCTCCCGGACGGCCTGCGCCCAGGGGCCGGGCAGCCCGTCGGCGGCCTCGTCCGCCACGGTCCGTACCGCCTGTTCGACGCGTTGCCGGGCGGTGAGCTCCTCCTCGGCGGGCGCGGGCAGCGCGGGGCGCTCCAGGCTTCCCGGCCGCCGGGTGGACTCGTACCAGCGCCACAGCCGCAGCCATGGCGTACCGCACGCCCGTCCGGCGTTCCTGCGCCACTCGCGCTCGGCGGCCTGGCCCGACGCGGCCGCTCCGACGGCTTCTGCGAGCCGGTCGGCGAACTCCTCGCGAGCCCGTTCGCCGAGTCCGGGCCGCCCCTCGGCGACGTACACCGGACGGAGCCTGGCGGCTGCGGCGTCCACATCCGCGGAGAGCCGGCGCGCGGCTGCCGTGCGTTCCTGGACGAAGCGGCCGAGCACCTCGCGCAGTTCGCCCACGCCATCACCGGTGAGTGCGGACAGGGACATGACGGTGGCGCCCGGTTCGCCGTGCTCGCCGAGCGCCATGCCGTCCTCGTCGAGCAGCCGTCGCAGATCGTCGAGGACCTGGTCGGCGGCGTCGCCGGGGAGCCGGTCGACCTGGTTGAGGACGACGAAGGTGATCTCTGCATGCCCGGCGAGCGGCCGCAGGTAGCGCTCGTGCAGGGCCGCGTCCGCGTACTTCTCCGGGTCGACGACCCAGATCACCGCATCGACCAGCGCGAGCACCCGGTCGACCTGCTCATGGTGTCCGGACGCCGCCGAGTCGTGGTCGGGCAGGTCGACGAGGACGAGACCCTGGAGTGCCTCGTCGGCGTCCGTGCCGCCCTGCTGCGGCCTGCGCCTGAGCCGTCCGGGAATGGCGAGCCGGTCCAGGAGTCCGGCGGCCCCGTCGGTCCAGGAGCAGGCGATGGGGGCGGCGGTCGTCGGCCTGCGCAGCCCGGTGTCGGAGATCTGGACGCCCGCGAGGGAGTTGAAGAGGGTCGATTTGCCGCTGCCGGTCGCTCCGGCGATCGCGACGACGGTGTGCCGGGCGGAAAGCCGCCGACGGGCCGCCGCTTCGTCGAGCACACGTCCCGCTTCGGCGAGGGTGGCCCCGTCGAGCCTGGCCCTGGACAGCCCGACGAGTTCACGCAGCGCGTCGAGCCGCGGCCGGAGCGGGCCGCCGGACGGTACGTACGCCTCGACCTGGGGCGTACGTACGTCGTCGTCCGCGGTCCCGGGACCGCGGCCCATCTCCTTGGCGGCGGCGCGCCGGGCGATGAGCCCGTCGTTCCAATCCCTGCCCGCCTCCGGTACGCGTGCCGGCCTGTCGGGCGTCCGGCCCGGGTGGTCGCTGTCCTCGTGAGGTGCGGGACTCTCGCCCCGGCCGGTCCCTTCGTCAATGACGGCAGTCAACGCTGCCACCTCTCCTTCTGCAGTACGGACAGAGCGGCGATGAGATCGGCCTGCGGCTCCGGGGCGACGTCGAGTGCGTCGAGCGGTGCGAGCCGCCGGTCGCGCTCGCCGTCCAGCACCCGGTCGAGACAGTCGGTGAGCAGTTCGCCGCCCTTGTCGCGCAGCCGCAGCGCGCCCTGGGCGCCGATCCGTTCGGCGAGCTGTTCACCGGCGCCGCGGGTGCGGCGGCCGCCGAGCAGTGCGGCGGCCAGCAGCGCCGCCACGGTCTCGGTGTCGGGCGCGGCGTTGCGTTCGAGCCGGCGCACCTCTTCCTCGGCCAGTTCCTCCAGCACCCGCCACCACCGCCGTACGGCCATGGTGATCCGGCCCCGGATGTCCTCGGCGGGTCCCCATCCGCCGGCCTCCCGGCCGACGTCCTCGAAGCCGAACACCCCGGCCGCGGGCTCGCGCTGCCAGGTCGTGCGGATCTGTTCGTCGGCGGCGGCCACGGCGCATCGCAGGAGTGCGGCGAGACTCTCCACCAGCGCTTCGAGGAGTTCCTCGGAGGTGCTGTACAGCGGGTATCCGCGCCACCGGGTCCGGGCGTCCCCGGCGAGCACCCCGCCGTTCCGCAGCCGCCGCCGGACCCGGACGCCCTCCGCTCGGTACGCGTCCTCGACGACCCCGGTCAGCCGCACGGCCGCCGCGTACTGCGCCGCGACGGCCCCGGCCAGCGCGGGCATCCGTACGTTCAGCGAGTCGATGACCCCGGCCGCCGTACGCCCGACCGCCTGCTGGCGGGCCGCCGGGTCCTGGGCACGGTGGCTGAGCCAGGCCCGCAACGGGGCGACCGCGGTGGTGGGCAGCAGCCCGCTGCCGCCGCCGGCCGATTCGGGCAGCTCGGGAATGGTGAAGCGCGGCACCTCGCCGAGGCCCGACTTGGTGAGCAGCGCTCCGTACTGCTGCGACACCTCGGCGATCACCTGGTGCGGCACCCGGTCGAGGACGGTGACGAGCGAGGCGTCGTACTCCTTGGCGGTACGCAGCAGATGCCACGGCACCGCGTCGGCGTACCGG
The DNA here is from genome assembly GCF_055635345.1 of Streptomyces sp. NPDC111516. Classification (NCBI taxonomy): domain Bacteria; kingdom Bacillati; phylum Actinomycetota; class Actinomycetes; order Kitasatosporales; family Streptomycetaceae; genus Streptomyces; species Streptomyces sp. NPDC111516. The sequence goes on from NZ_JBVKBV010000001.1 coordinate 1,033,113, forward strand.
GACGCCGTGGTCACCATCACCCACACGTCCGCGGCGCAGATCAGCTCGGCGGCCAGCACGCGGTTCCGTACCACGAGCGAGTCGATGTCGGGCGCGTCGAGCAGCGCGAGCCCGCGCGGCAGACCGGTCGCGGTCTCGACGCGCAGCGCGGTCCCGTCCTCCTCCTCGCTCCCGTCGAGGTCGTCGCACTGGCCGGATTCCCCGGAGTCCTGGGGCGGCAGCCAGACCCTGGTGAGCTGCGGCAGGACGCGGCCCCCCGCGAACCAGTGGTGATCATCGGGGTGGCAGACGAGTACGGGCGTCCGCGTGGTCGGCCGCAGCACCCCGGCCTCGCTGACCGGCCGCCCCACCAGCGAATTGACGAGCGTCGACTTCCCGGCCCCGGTGGACCCGCCGATCACCACGAGCAGCGGTGCTTCAGGATCCCTGAGCCGGGGAAGCAGATAGTCGTCGAGCTGGGCGAGCAGTTCGCTCCGGGTCTGACGGGCCCGCGCGGCCCCCGGCAACGGAAGTGGAAGACGCACGGCAGCGACACGGTCGCGCAGGGCGGAAAGTGCGTCGATGAGCTGAGGCCGTACGTCCAAGGTCACCACATGCGAAGAATGCCCAATTTTGGCGCCATTTTGAAGCGTATAGCCACCTCTGCGCGCCGGTTCTCCCCTCGGAAGGGAGTCGGGACAGAGGGGACGAGTGGGGCGCAGGCATAACGAGTACACAACACCCGGGGCTCAAGGCGTCAAAAACGATGCATGATCCCCACCCACCTGCGATTATCGGTTCGCTTCACCGAACCTCCACATCGTGCCACGCAGGTGAAGCAACCAGGACAAGGCGATCGGAGCCCTATCCTTGTCCCGGCAGGTCACCGACCGGCCAGGCCCCAGGGCTCCAGGCCGCCGAGGCCACCACCCGGCCCCCGTAGCTCAGTGGATAGAGCAGGCGCCTTCTAAGCGCTTGGCCGCAGGTTCGAGTCCTGCCGGGGGCGCCTTTGAGAGCCCTCCCCGATGGGAGGGCTTTTTGCTGGTCAGAGCATGTTCCACCAGACACCGCGAAGCCCCGAGCACTCCCCCGACGATCAAGGGAAGGCTCCGGGGCTGTCCGGCTGTCACCGGGTTTTCGCGGGTGGCCGTGTCGAATACGTGTCGAAGTTTTCGGTCGGGACGTCAGCCGACGTCCGGCAGCTCGGGGAGGTCCCCCGCGGCTTCGAGCCGCCTCTTGAGATCAGGAAGCTGCCCCTCGACGCACCGGGCATAGGTGGCCAGCAGCACGGGGACGCTGCTACCGGTCCAGTCCGCCAACCGGGCGGGCGGAAACGCCACACTCACGTTTCACCGGGCTGCTCAGGCTGAAGAAGGCATTGCGGGGGGCGACGGCGGCTCAGTTGCGAATGAGCAGGACGAGGCCGGCGAGTGCCACAGCGGCGGCTCCGTATACCAGCCGGTGCGCGCGCAGCCCGGGCAGGAAACGGTCGGCGGCGATCCTGCCGGGCCCGGTGAGGGCGAGTCCGGCCGCACCGGCGGTCAGCAGAACCTCGTACTCGACGCCCTGCGGAGCGAAGAAGCCGCCGCCCCACTTGACGGCCAGGGCGTTGATCATCGTGCCGAGGACGGCGGCGCCGGCGAGCGGCGTCAGCAGGCCGGGTACCAGGCCGAGCCCGCCGAGGGTCTCGCTCAGTCCGGCGATCGCCGCCATCGTCTCGCCCGAGGGGTAGCCGCTCATCGTGAAGAACTGACCGGTGCCCTTAAAGCGGGTGTCGCAGGTTCGGATCCTGCCGGGGGCACAGAGAAAAGGGCCAGCTCAGGAGGGTATCCCTCCCAAGCCGGCCCTTCGCCGTTCCAGGCGCCGTGCCACACGCGTGCCACTACGCGCCCGCAGGGCCCTTCCTGGAGGAGTCGGAAGCCGCTCCCCCACCGCCCCGGTTCATGGCGCCAAGCCGGTCGGCGATGGCCCGGTCACGATGCGCTGGTCATGTGCTGATAGATCAACGCGGCTCGTGAGCTGCTGTGGCCCATCCGCGCCATCAGCTCCCGCGTGCTGGCCCCGCAGTCGAGGCCAGCGTGTTGCCCGTGTGCCGAAGATCGTGGAAGTGCAGCTCGGCCGTGACGCCCGCAGCCTTCCGGGCCTTGACCCAGTCGTCGCGGAAGTTGCTCCGCCGCAACTGCCCGCCCTGGGGCCCGACGAAGACGTGACCGTCACGACCGGGAGCGCCGAACTGCTCCAGGTGGCGCCTCACCTCGTCGAGCAGCTCGGCCGGGAAGGAGACGGCCCGTACCCCGACCGCTGACTTCGGCGCCTTGTCGAAGAGCCTGACCAACGCGGACGGTGAGGTGGTCGACCGTTTCGCAAAGCTTGAAACCCCTGGTCCGAGGCCTCGGGGCGCCTGGGCGTCCCGGGGACCTCGGACCGGAGTACCGCGGAGGTACTACTTGGTGACCTCGACGGTGGCCTGAGCGGTCGCGGCGGTGTGCCGGTCATCGCCCAAGTAGCGGACGGTGTAGGTGACCTGGCCGACCATGCGCGGCCGGTCGGTGAACTGGAAGCTCCCGTCCGCCGCGACGGCGGCGCTGCCGATGGACACGCCGCCCGGCGACTTGGCGTCGGTGCGCGTCACCTCGACGGTGGTACCGCTCGCGAACGGGTCGTTGGCACTGAGGGTGCCCGTGACGGTCAGCTCCTTGCCCTTGACGGCCGTCGACGGCGCCTGAAGGGTGAGGGAACTCTCCGCCTTGCCCGCGTCGACCAGCACATGCAGGGTCGGATGGGCGCCGAGGTAGTCGCCGGTCACAGAGAAGAGCCGGTTGTCGTCCGGTGCCCAGGCGAGGCCGGCGGGAAGCTGGCGGCCTGGGGAGTAGGTGCGCAGCGGGGTGCCAGCGCCGGAGCGGAAGACGTACAGCTGCGAACCGTCCCCACCTGCCGCAACCGTGCCGTCGGCGGCGATGGCCACCCCATTGGGGTAGGCGTCGGTGGGGTAGCTGCCCTTCACCGACAGGTCGGTGGCGCTGAGGACCTGGTGGCGGTAGGGGGAGCCGAACGCCGCGACGATGTCCTGGCCGTCGGGCGTCACGGCGAAATCATTCAGGTCGGACAGGACCGGGCTGTCGTAGAACGTGCGCTTCACCCGCTGCTGCAGACCGCTTGAACTCACCTCGTAGACCGCGAGGGTGGCCGGGCTGAGATTCTGCTGACCCGCCACCAGCACGTTCGGGTCGGCCGGCGAGGAAGCGAGCGTCGGCGCGTAGTACCAGCCGGTGGACTGGCCCAGCGTGACGACCGGGTCGGCTCCGGAGAGCTCGAGCGAGCCGATCCCCCCGCGGCCGTCAGCCGCATAGCCGAACCAGATCTTCCCGCCCGCCAGCGCCAGGTTCCGGGGCGATGTGCCCGCGCCCGTCTGGTAGCGGTCGGTCTCCGCCAGCGTGCTGGTGTCGATCTCGGATATGGCGTCGGCGGACGGGAGTGCGACGTACACCGTGCTGGAGTCCGCCGATACGGCGAGTCCTGCGGCTCCGTTCTCCGAGGTGATCTGCTTCACGACCTGGCCCGCGTAGTCGGTGACGACGACGCTGCTGCCGTCCGGGTCGCTGATGAAGACGTGGTCGTGAACGTCGTCGACCACGATGTCCCGGTACGAGGTACTGGGAAGTGCGATGCTGCTGTCCGCGGCGGCCGGGACGGCCGTACCGCCGATCAGCGCGGCGGAGCCGAACACGGCCGCCAGTGCTGTCTGCGCTATGAGGCTTCGAGTGCGCAAGTCTGCTGCCCTTTCGTGCAGATGGGAATGACCAGTGATAACCAGTCAACGCACGGACCGTACGACATGCCTCTGACAATGCCGTTTCAGAGGGCATCCACGGCTGGGGAGAACGCGACATCGCAGGAGGCCTCCTATGGCTCAGAGCAGATACATCAGGCCGTGGAGGCTGCCCCAGGGCGGGCCACGGACTGGGCCCCGCCTGTCCGGCTGTCCGGTTCAGGCGCTGACTTGCGAGAACTACCCGGACAGTCAAAACGGGAGCTGTCCGGGGTCTCCGGTTACAGACGGCTGCAACAGCCGAGGATGTTGCAGCCCGTCGGCGAAGCCGACCCTTGAAGGTCGCAGGCGCCGACGGCGACTGCCCTTGAGTTCTCTGCGCTCCGGCCGAGGGGCTGACTGCGCTACAGCGACGGCGTACTGACGCGAACAACCACGGACGTTCAGGGACCGTAAGGCCAGGTCAGCGGTGCCCCACCCAGGGCCCGGACGATCGCGTACGGGACGGCTCCTGCCGGGCCGGAATCACCTCGGCCGCACGGACTGCGTAGTCGTCGACGGACGGATCCGGCCAGGTGGTCGACGCGCCGCCCAGGTGGTTCGGAACGGAAGAAGCCCGGCTCCACGGTCGTCGTGGAGCCGGGCTTCTTCCGCCACCTGCCAGGGAGGACGGTCAGGCGCGCCGGGCCACCAGGGCGAGCACCTCGCGTTCTCCTGCACCACAGGTGGCGCCTGCCCTGCCCCGCTGCCCCCGGTATTCGGAACGGGTCAGCGGTTGAACGATGAACCCAGTTGTGCGTCCGTGCCCACCGTGCCCAGCGTTCCGTGGCCGAACGTGAACGAGCCCTTGGCCGTCGGACCGGAGGCCGTGGCCGGGAAGACCCACAGGGAGCCCGCGTCGGTGTTCTCGCCGGGGGCGCCGACGGCCAGTTCGGTGCGGCCGTCGCGGTTGGCGTCGAGCAGCCTGACGGCGGCGCCGAACCTGTCGTTCGCCTCGGCCACCCCGGGGACGTTCGCCGTGTCCTGGTTGAAGCCCACCGTGCCCGTCCCGGTCGGGCCGGACGCGGTGCCGGGGAGGACCAGGACCGATCCCGCGTTCTTCGTCGTGCCGAGGTCCTCGTAGGGCACGCCGACGGCGATGTCGCCGTAGCCGTCACCGTTCATGTCGCCGATCGACAGCGACGCGCCGAATCCGTCGTGCACTTCGGCGACACCGGGGACACCGGCGCTGTCCTGGTTGAAGACCTTGGCGCGGTCGCCCCGCGGGCCGGTGGCACTGCCCGGTACGTAGGTGATCATGCCGCCCAGGGCGAGCGGATAGTCCAGATCGCTGTCGTAGCCCTCGATCGTGCGGCCCACGACGAGGTCGGCGTACTTGTCACCGTTGATGTGGCCGGCCGTGATGGTCTCGCCGCCCTGGAGGCGGTAGCCGTCCGCCCGGTTGACAACGGTGTACTTCTCGCTGAGGCCGGTGGCACCGCCGTTACGGATGAGGATGCGCCGGGCGTCGAACTCGTCGCCGTCGTGGACGACGGCGGCCAGGTCGTCGCGGCCGTCGCCGTTGAAGTCGCCCGCAGCGAGGCCCAGGTATCGCAGATCGTCCATGTCGCGGATCACCCTGGCGGACGCCGCGCCGCCGTCGCGCTCGAACGGGCCGGACAGGATGTGCATGCCGTTCATTCCGAGGGTGACGACGTCCATGGCTCCGTCGCCGTCGAAGTCACCGACGGCGGCCTTGCCGCCGATCTCGTCGTACTGTTCGTTGCCCGTCAGGAGGGTCGCGCCACCGGACAGTCCGTGCGCGCCGCCCCAGATGACAGTGAGCGAACCGGCCGACTTGGAAGAGCCGATCTTCTCCTTTTCCGCGCCGACCACGAGGTCGCTGTACCCGTCCCGGTCCAGATCGGCGGAGACCATCGAGCTGCCGAAAGCGTCACCTGCCTCGGCGGTGTCCGGGATTCCGGGCGAGTCCTGGGTGAAGACCTGCTTGGTGGAAATCTGCAGACCGCTCTTGGAGCCGTACACCACACCCACGTACCCGGCCTTGGCCTTGCCCCCGACGGTGGCACCGGGCGCGGTGAACGCCACGTCCGGGTAGCCGTCCCCGTTGAAGTCGTCGCGTCGCGGGTTCGGAGCGGGCACGGCCCGCGTGGGGGTTGCGGAGGCTGTCGTGGGGGCGGACGCCGACGCCTGGGCGGCGGCGGGGAAGGTGATCGCGGCGGTGGCCACGGTGATGGCGAGTATCACGGTGATTCCTGGAGCGCGGATTGCCACGTGGGCTCCTTCGTTCGATCAGCGATGAGGGGGGTGGGTGCGGGGCCCGGTGGGTTTCCGGGGCGTACGGGAGTGCGCGCGGGGCCATGCGCCGCACCGGCAGTTCGCAGACTCAGACCAGTGGTCCCGCCCGAGGGTTGCGTTCCGCCCCGGACCGTCACAGCTCCTCCACCCCGATCCCGGCGGAGGCCTGATCCGGTCTGGAGGTGGGTCGTGATGACGTGACCTGGGCGCCCGGCCGGTTGCAAGTGGCAGGCCCTGGACGTGTCGGTCGAGCTGGGCGCGGCTGACGACACGCGGACGTGCCTGCGCCCGCCGGTACGGGACGGGGCCGGCCCGTTCGCCTACCCGGCTGCTACGGCCAGCAGGGCGAACGCGGCGAGGGACAGGGCCGTGCGGACCCGGTGGAGGGTGTTCCAGCGGGACTCGAACGCCTCGCGGGCCGCGCCGTCGTCACCGCCCTCGGCCGCCGCGAGCGCCTTGTTCAGCGGAATGTTCCCGGCGATCGTGACCAGGTGGCTGCCGACCGCGCAGACCAGCGCCGCCACGGCGAGCGCCCGGTCCGTGTCGTCGTCGGCTCCGGCGACCACGGCTGCCGGGAAGGCGATCACGCCGAGGAAGAGGACCAGGAAGACCGGTCCGGGCACCTTCTCGTTGAAGCGGCGCATCGCGGCCGTGAACCGCTCGTCCGGCAGTGCCGCGAGGCCGGGCATGACCGCGATCAGGAACGTCAGCAGGAAGCCCGCGTAGAGGCCGGTCGTGATCACTGCGAGGGCCAGGAACAGGGAGGGCATGGTGCCCATCATGACGTCGGCGGACGGTCCGCGCAGCCGACTTCGCAAGCCGGTGCGGCCCGTCGCCTCCCCCGGTCAGTTCATCTCGCCCTCCGGCGCGCCGCCGGACCCGGTGTTGTCCCCGCCGCCCCTGAGCCGGTCGGCCTGTCCGATCGCGGTCGCCAGCTTCCGTACGGAATCGTCCTCGGTCCCGGCCGCCAACATGTCCGCCCGTGAAGCCAGTTCAGCGAGACCGGGCGCGCCTGGTAGATCGCCGCCGCGCAACGCGTCGGCGAAGTAGGCGGCGACCGCGGCCACTTGGAGCCGCTTGCTGTCGCCGCCCCACAGCGGACCGTCGATCGCGTTCGTCCCGACCGACCCCGTCTGCTCGTGCGGCGCCCGGGTCTTCGGGTCCAGCCAGCGTACGGTCGCGGTCGCCACGTGCCCGGCGGCGCCGTCCTTGAGGTGTACGGCGTAGAGCGCCGTCACCGTGTGGCCGGGGCCGACCTCGCCGCCGTCGACGCGGTCGTTGCGGAAGTCCTCGTCGGCGACCTTGCGATCCTCGTAACCGATCAGCTTGAACTGCTTGACGGTCTCGGGGTCGAAGGCGACCTGGGCCTTGGCGTCGCGCGCGGTGAGTTCGAGGTGTGCGGGCAGCTGGTCGACGAAGACCTTTCGGGCCTGGGTCTCATCGGCGACGTACGTGGTGTGGCCGTCGCCCTTATTGGTGAGCTGTTCCATCAGCGCGTCGCCGTACTCGCTGCCGACGCCGACGCCGAAGAGGGTGATGCCGTACTCGCGGCGGGCGGAGCCGATGCGTTCGAGGATGGCTTCGGCGTCGGTCGCGCCGGTGTTGGCGAGGGCGTCGGAGAGCAGGACGACTCGGTTGTTGGCGCCCTTGACGCGGCCGTCGACCGCCTCGTCGTACCCGCGGCGGATGCCCGCCTCAAGGTTGGTGGAGTCGGTGGGTTCCATGGAGTCGACCCGGTCGCGGATCGTGCCGCGGTGGTCTCGCAGCCGGGTCATCGGCAGCAGCGTCTTCGCCTTGTCGCTGAAGGTGACCAGGGAGACCGAGTCGTCGTCGCGGAGTTCGTCGGTGAGGATGCCCAGGGACTTCTTCACCAGGTCGAGACGGCCCACCTCGGCCATCGAGCCGGAGATGTCGACGACGAAGGTGAGCGCGGCGGGCGGGCGCTCGTCGCGGGCGGGGGCGGCCCGGGTGGCCAGGCCGACCCGCACCAGCGACCAGCCGTCCGCCCCGGCGCGGGCCCCGTCGACGTTCACGGTGAAGCCGTTGCCGGCCGGGCGCCGGTAGCCCTGGCGGAAGCTGTTGACGAACTCCTCGGGCCGCACGGTGGCCGGATCGGGCAGGTTGCCGTCGGCGAGGGTACGGCGCGCATATCCGTACGAGGCGGTGTCGATGTCCAGCGCAAAGGTGGACAGATAGTCGGGCGGCGCGGACTCCCGGCGCCCGTCCTGCTTCTTCGCACCCTTCGCGCCGTCGCCGTCGGCGACACCGCCCGCCGCGGGGGCCGGGCCGGGTGCGCCCCTGCGGTCCATGGCGGAGTTCTCCTTGGTCGGCGTGGCCGAGCAACCGGTGAGCAGCACCCCGCCCGCCAGCAGCACCCCGAGTACCGCGTGCCATGTCCGTGCGTACTTCGCTCCGTGCCTTCCTGTCCGGCGATCCATTCCCAGCCCCCAACGTCGTCGTGTCAGCACTTGTGAATGTGACGTGCGAGACGGTGCCGAGGAGCAGACGAAGACGTTGCGGATGGATCTCGATGCGGCAACGGAGGCGGGGGAACCGGCGGAACGTCCAGGGATTTTCGTTTGGATCCGCCCGGCGTGATCCAAACGAAAGGCCCTGGGCTCAGGACACGATGTCCTTACGGCTGAACCCCCGGAAGGCGAAGGCGAACAGGATCAGGGCATACGTCACCGAGATCGCCGCGCCCTTCACCATGCCGCCCCATTCCAAGTCGGGCTGGAGCGCGTCCGCCCAGGCGAACTGCCAATGTGCGGGCAGGAATTCACGCCAGGAACCGAGCGCCGTGACGGCATCCAGCACATTGCCGACGATGGTCAGCCCGACCGCCCCGCCGACCGCGCCCAGCGGGGCGTCGGTCTTCGTCGACAGCCAGAACGCCAGCCCAGCGGTGACCAGTTGGGAGACGAAGACGAACGCGACGACGAGTGCCAGCCGGGGCACGGTGTCCGAGGTCTCGAGCGCCCCGCCGGTGGGCAGTTCGAGCGGCCCCCAGCCGTACGCGGCGGCTCCCGCGGCCAGCGCGACGAGCGGCAGCAGCACCATCGCGGCCAGGCTGAAGCCGAGCGCCACGACGAGTTTGCTCCACAGCAGCCTGGCCCGCGGCACCGGCGCCGCCAGCAGATAGCGCAGCGAGGACCAACTGGCCTCGGACGCAACGGTGTCCCCGCAGAACAGTGCCACCGGGACGACGAGGAGGAACCCGGCGGACACGAAGAGGCACGTCGCGGCGAAGTTCGCGGCGGACGCGGTCGCGGTGTCCATCAGGGTGAGCCGGTCGCCGCCGCCCCGCGAGGACGGTGTGCCGCCGATCGCGAACGCGGCGATCAGGATGAACGGCAGCGCGGCCAGCACCCCGCCCATGAGCAGCGTTCGGCGCCTGCGCAGCTGGCGCACCGCCTCGACGCGCAGCGGCAGGGTGTGCCGGGCGCGGTAGCCGGGGGCCCCGGCGGCTTCCCTGACATCGACTGCGGCACTCATACGGAGCCTCCGGAGATCAGAGTGAGGAATGCGTCCTCCAGGCGGCGGTGCGGCCCGACGCCGGTCAACGGCACGTCCATACGGACGAGTTCGGCGATCAACTCGGGCGAGGTGGCGCCGTCGAGCCGGACGAGCAGGCCGCGGCCGTCGTCCGTACGGGCCGCCGAGCCGATCCCCGGCAGTGCGGCGATCTTCTCCACGAGGGGTTCGGCCAGCACGCGCGCACTGGTGACGAGCAGCATGTCGCCGGAGCCGGCGATCTCGGCGACCGGGCCGGCCTGGACGAGCCGGCCGCGGTCCATGACCACGAGATGGGTGCAGGACTGTTCGACCTCGGAGAGGAGGTGGCTGGAGACGATGACGGTCCGGCCCCCGGCCGCGTACCGGATCATCACGTCGCGCATCGCGCGGATCTGGGGCGGGTCGAGCCCGTTGGTCGGTTCGTCGAGGATGAGCAGGTCCGGCATGCCGAGCATGGCCTGCGCGATGGCGAGCCGTTGCCGCATGCCCTGCGAGTACGTGCGGACGGCACGGGCGATGGGGTCTCCCCTGCTCGAACGGAGTTGAGAGCTTGGGGAAGCGTCACCGAGCCCGGCGATCTCCAGGGCCTCCTCGATGTGGGCGTCCTCGGCGGGCCGTCCGGTGGCCTGCCAGTACAGCTCCAGGTTGGCGAGCCCGGACAGGTGCGGCAGGAAGCCCGCCCCTTCGACGAACGAGCCGACGCGCGACAGCACGGGCGCGCCCGGCCGGACGGCCTGCCCGAAGACGCGGATCCCGCCGTCGTCGGGCGTGATGAGGCCCATCAGCATGCGCAGGGTCGTGGTCTTGCCCGCGCCGTTGGGTCCGAGGAGCCCGAGCACCTGCCCCTTCTCGACCCGGAAGGACAGTTCCTTCACGGCATACCTGTCGGCGGACTTGGCGTACTTCTTCGACAGTCCGGTGATCTGGAGGGGCACCTCGGCGAGCGCCGGATCGGGTGCGGGGGTCGCGGTGCGGCGGCGTGCGGTGAGCAGCAGCGCGGCGGCGATCACCACGGCGGCGGCCGGGAGCCCCCAGGTCCACCAGGGCAGCGCGGCCGGTGCGGTCTTCAGGGCGGGCGCGGTGGGAACGGTCAGCGGGCCGGTGGGGGTCACGGTGTACGTCGTCGGCTCGGCCGGTGAGGCGTAGCCGAGGTCGGTGGCGGAGAGGACCAGGCGGAGCCGGTGTCCGGTGTCGAATCGGTGGTCGACGGCGGGGAGGGTCAGCTGAACCTCCTTGCCCTGCCGGGCCTGTGGGATCCGGAAGGGCGCGACCAACTGGGCGGGCAGCACCTGCTGCTTGCCGTCCGGAGACACGTCGTACACCTTGCCGAACAGCACGGCGTCGCCCCGCTCCGCCGCCACCCTGACCCGCACGGTCGGCGAGCCGGTGACGCGCAGGGACGTGTCCAGCGGCGCCGAGTCGAAGCGGGCGTGCTGCCCGGGGAAGTCGAGCGAGAGGCCGACGCCGAGGGAGGACAGCTGGGAGAGCCCACCGCCGACGCCGGGAACGGCCGAGATGGCGGGCGGGTTGGCCCCGGCAGGGTTACGGAACGTCTGCGTCCGCCGCCTCAGGTCGATCGTCTCTGCTCCGCTGTTCAGCCCCGGGTACATGGCGCTGCTCGCCCCGCGGGTGAGGGCGGCGCCGTCGGTGGAGTCGATGCCTCCGGTCCGGGTGACGCGGAATGCGGGCCCGGTGTCGGTGCCCTTGTCGCCCTTGAGGTACCGGTCGAACCATGCGCCGATGCGCCGGCGTACCCGGTCGGTCTCCAGGTCGCCGCCGTCGTGCCCGCCGGCGATCCAGTCGACGGCCACCGGTGCGCCGTTGCCGCTGATCGCCTTGGCCATGGCGTCGGCCTGGCCGAGCGGGAAGAGGGAGTCGGACTGGCCCTGCACGATGAGCGCGGGCACCTTGATGCGGTCGGCGACGGCGCTCGGGGAACGCTCGGTCAGCAGCGCACGCGCGGCGGCGTCCGGCTTTCCGCTGACGGCGACCCGTTCGTACATGTCGCAGAGCCGCTTCTCGAACTTCTGGCAGCCGCCGCCGGTGGTGACGAAGATTCCGGCCCAGAGCTTCTTGAAGACGCCGTCGGGGAACAGGGCGTCGGCGAGGTTCCAGTAGGTGATCTGCGGTGCGATGGCGTCGACGCGCTTGTCGTACCCGGCGGCGAGGAGTGAGACGGCTCCGCCGTAGGAGGCCCCGGTGACTCCGACCCGGGGGTCGCCCTCGGCGTCCAGCTGCACCTCGGGCCGGTCGGCGAGCCAGTCGATCAGCCGGGACACGTCCTCGACCTCGCGGTCGGGCGCGTTGAGCGAGATCTCCCCGCCCGACTTCCCGAACCCGCGGGCGGACCAGGTCAGTACGGCGTATCCGGCGGCGGCCAACTGCTCGGCCTGCGCCCGCACATCGTTCTTGCTTCCGCCGAACCCGTGCCCGATCAGCACGGCCGGCCGACGCCGCGTACCGCCGGTGGTGAAGTACGAGGTGTCGAGGGACACGCCGTCGATCCGCATCATCCGGTCCTGGCGGTGCACGGCGGGTCCGCCGTCGTCGGCCACCACGGTCCAGGTACCCGCACCGGCCAGCACGGCGAGCGCCGCGAGGCCCGCGGCCCACCGGCCGCGTCTACGAGGCATACGGGGCAGCAGCAGCCGCCACCGGGACGTACGCGCATCAGGGGTCTCCATGGTTCCCGACCTTAAGCGGACCACCGCCGCGTGCGGGCAACCGCCGGGGGGAACTCTTCGGCCTTCTTTCGGCGTACGGCACTCAACCGCCGTACTCCGTACGCGGTATGCCGAGGAGCCCTGGCCGGGCTCACCGGGGTTCTGCGCGGTTCACATGGTGTTGATGATGAGACCGATGTGGGTGAAGTAGTTGAGCCCGCCGAAGAGCAGGAACACCAGTCCGGCCAGGCCCCAGACGACTCCGATGACCGGGCTCAGCCAACTCCTGGGCCGGCGCAGGGCGAACGGGAACAGGAGCGCGCCGATGCCCACGAGGACGTACAGCCCGGACATGAAGCTCGCCTCCAGAATCGGCCACTTCGCGAACTCGCCGGAGATGGGTTCCTCGGGCGGCGCCGCGAAGAGGGTGTACTTCCAGCCCGCGGCGGCGATCCCGAAGCAGGCGAGCCCGAGGCCGAAGACGAAGACGGAGATGGGTGCGGCGACTCGGGCCGTGTGAACGATGCGGTCGGCGCTGTTGAGTTCGGCACCGCGTTTCCAGAGGTAGCAGGATGCGGCAAGCAGGAGGACGCCGAAGGCCAGTGCCGGTTCGCCGAAGATGATGTTGTCGAACGGGAAGCCCTGTCCGGCGAGCGGCCAGGTCAGGGTCATGTGGAGGCCGGTGGTGACCAGCGTGAAGCCGACGGCACCGAACGCCAGCACCCAGCCTTCGGGGGTGATGGTGCGGTCGGACGCGAGGAGCCGGCGCCCCAGCGCCACCACGAGCAGCAGCCCGGCTCCGGCGGCCACCGCCATGATCGTGTTGTACGTCGGCATCTTGGCCCAGTCGATCTTCAGACCGGATGCCGCCAGAGGGATGGCGTGGTGAGTCATGCACGGAGCGTAATGCTCGATATGCTCATTGTCGGGGTATTAGCCCTTTTGCCCGAGTCGTGGGTGCCAGGCCGCCCACGGGGATACGGGGACGGCCGGTTCGGCACCGAAGGGGCCGGGGGTCACGTCCCCACGGGGTACGGCGCCTCCGGCGGCAGGAGTTCCGCCGCTTCGTCGAGCCGCCCGCCCGACACCAGTTCGTGGATCCGCCGGGCAAGCGGGGTGACGTCCTGGATCGAGACCGTCCACTCGTCCGCGTACCGCCGCGCCGCCTCGCCGGAGAGGCCGAGTTGCAGGGAACGGTAGGTGAGCCTGTTCAGGCGCAGGTCGCGCTCGGGGTCCCACTGGACGCGGGCCGGGCTCCGGCGCAGGCTGCGCTGCCAGGTGCTGCGGTCGGGGTGAACTCCCCGCACGTAGTTGGAGAGTTCGGAGTTGGCCAGCGCCCAGTCGAAGCCCTCGCGGGTGATCTCGACGGCCAGGACGGTCTCCTGCCCCTCCTTCGTGGCCCAGCCGCACCGGTACATCATCCACAGGAAGCTCGGCTTGATCCATGTCATGCGGTCGCGCTTCCAGGCGTCCGGGAAGCGCCCGTCGCGCGCGGCAGGCAGCCCGATGAACGGGGCGTACGCCTGGTAGACGGTGATGGTCGTGTCCGTGTACTGGGCGCGGATCTCGTGCTGTGGCCTGGTCGGGGTGGTCATGGCCCCATCACAGCAGCGATCGGGCGGGTGCGGCGAGCGAGATATCACGCCGTGCGCGAGGTACGGGAGATCTCCCTCCGGGGCCAACGGGGTCACGGGGGCCACCGGAGCCACCGGGGTTCTACGGCTCGGCGTTCCCGCGCAGGGACGGGGCAGGACCCCATGCGCCATCACCGGCGTCCGGCAGTCTGCGGTACCAGCGGTTACGCTCCTTGCATGGAAACGCAAGTTACGCCGTGGGACGCAGCCGGAGCCGAACGGGCGGTGGCGGTGCTGAAGGCGGTGGCCGATCCGACGCGCTACCGGCTGCTGTGGACGTTGAGCCAGCGGGAGCTGCCGGTGAGCACGCTCGCGAGCATGCTGGGCGCGCACGTCGCGGCGACCTCCCAGCATCTGGCGAGGCTGCGGGCGGCCGGTCTGGTCACTTCCCGGCGCGAGGGCACCCGTATCTTCTACCGGGCGGCCGGGGCGCACGTCCGGGGACTGTTGGAGGAGGCGTCGCTGGTGGTGGACGAAGCCGAGCGTGCAGCCGGCTCCGGGGGCTCGCAGGAGGCGCCGGACGCGACCGCGCAGGAGCAGCCGGCCCGGGCCCGTCCCATGTCTGCCCGGCTCCGGCCGGTGGCCGGGCGGTAGACGGGCGGTCCGGACACGGCCTACGCCGTCTGTCGCCAGGACGCGGAGACGACCGCCGGTTCCATGCTGATGCGGGCGACGGCGCTTTCCACGCAGGTGCTGTCCGCGGCCGGGACGGTGATCTCGGCGCGTATGCGCACCCGGTTCTCCTCGGGAAGTCCGGTGGACTGCACGGCGTGCAGTCGGCCGGTGGACCCGGAGAGGGACTGCACGAGCAGCGTCCGGACGTGGGCTTCGTCGCAGGCGGCGACCACGGCCTCGACACGGTAGGGGGTGGGGAGTTCGTCGCCGGAGCCCGGTTGGCGGTCCAGGCGCTGAGCGAGGCTGCGCACAGCGGTGTTGACGGCCACGACGGCCGCGGCCCCGGCCAGGGCGTAGCCGGGCATCCCGGCCCCGGCAAGGCAGCCCACGGCGGCCGAACACCACAGAGTGGCAGCGGTGTTGATGCCGGTGATGTTGAGGCCCTCGCGCAGGATGACCCCGGCGCCGAGGAAGCCGATGCCGGAGACGACCTGGGCGGCGATCCTGCTGGGCGAGGTGTCGTGGAAGGAGCCGGAGAGCAGGACGAACAGGGCGGCGCCGGAGGCGACGAGCGTGTTGGTGCGCAGCCCGGCCATACGCTGGCGCCACTGGCGCTCGATGCCGATGAGAGCTCCGGCGAGCATGCCGGCGCCGAGGCCGATGGCGAAGGTGATCGGGTCCATGGCTACTCCTTCCGGAGCGGGGGGACGCCGTCGGCGTGCGGGGTGTCCTGGTCGAGGTGGTATTCCTGCGGTTCGGCGTCGTAGGAGTACAGCTCGGCGTAGCGGCCCCAGTCGGTGGCCACCTCCAGCTGTTGGGTGACCTGTTCGCTGGTGAAGTGGTGGGCCAGTACGTCGCGGAAGAATCCGGCGCGCAGGGTGCCGTCGGGGTTCTGCCGCAGGCTGGTGGTGATCAGTTTCACCAGCGGGGCGCCGAGGGCGGCCTCGGCGAAGATGGTCTTGGACTGCTGGACATCGGCTCCTGCGTATGCGGTGCCGGTGTCGGTGAGGAGGAGGTCGTCGCCGCTGATCTTCGCGAAGCCGAGCAGTTCGAGGGCGTCGACCAGCGGCAGGACATCGTCGATCTCCAGGACGAGATGGTCGGCGAGATCGGCGAGGTCGCACCTGCCGCCCCGGTGCAGCACCATTTCGGCGAGGCCGGACAGGCCGTCGACGCCGGCTGTGGGCAGGGGGGTGTTGGCGGCGGTGCGCTTGTCCGGCCCGATGCCTTCGGGGCGGCCGGGCAGCCGGGTCTCCTTGGGCCGTCCGGTCATCGTGCGGTAGACGCGGTCGATGAGATCGTCGAAGGTGTCGGAGTTGCGGTCGCGCGGGCGGGCCAGGCCGACCTCGAAGGTCTCCCGGATGGTGCCGTAGGGGCGGGAGCCGAGTACGACGATCCGGTCGGCCATCAGGACCGCTTCTTCGATGTTGTGGGTGACCAACACGATGGCGCGGGTGGGGAACTGGCCCGACTCCCACAGTTCCATCAGTTCGCCGCGCAGATTCTCCGCGGTCAGCACGTCCAGGGCGGAGAACGGCTCGTCCATCATCAGCACATCCGGCTCGACGACCAGGGCGCGGGCGAAACCGACACGCTGGCGCATGCCGCCGGACAGTTCCTTCGGATAGGCGGACTCGAAGCCGTCCAGACCGATCAGGTCGATGGCCTGGACGGCAGCCTCGGCGCGCTGGTCGGCGGGTACGGCCCGGGCTTCCAGGCCGAGTTCGACGTTCTGCTGCACGGTGAGCCACGGCAGCAGGGCGAACGTCTGGAACACCATCGCGGAACCAGGGTTGGCGCCGGTCAACGGCTCGCCGCGGTAGGTGGCGGTGCCGGAGCTGGGCGGGATGAGGCCGGCCAGGCAGCGCAGCAGTGTCGACTTGCCGGAGCCCGACTTGCCGAGCAGGGCGACGATCTCGCCGGCGTGGACCTTGAGGTCGATGCCGCCGAGGACGGGCAGTTCGCCGTCGGCGCCGGCGTAGGTCTTGGTGAGGCCGACGGTCTCCAGCAGGATGTCGCCGTCGGCGGGCCGCTGGGCCTTGGCGGTGAGGGCGGCGGCGTAGGAGCGGTTGGCGCGCAGGTTGCGCAGCGTGTTGAGAACCATGAGGGGCTCCAGGAGGCATTCGCGAAAGGTAGGGGGAAGTCAGAGGGCGTAGCGGGTTTCGGCCAGCCGGTACAGGCGGCGCCACACCAGGCGGTTGAGCGCTACGACGTACAGGCTCATCACCGCGACCCCGGCCAGCAGATGCGGGAAGTCACCGCTTGCGGTGGCCTCGGCGATGTAGGCGCCCAGGCCGGTGGCGGTGAGCGTGGTGGCGCCGAAGGTGACGACCTCGGCGACGATGGAGGCGTTCCAGGCACCGCCGGAGGCGGTGATGCCGCCGGTCACGTACGACGGGAAGATTCCGGGGATGATCAGGCGCTTCCAGCGCTGCCAGCCGCGTACTCCCAGGTCGTCCATGGCTTCACGCAGGTCGGTGGGGATCGACATGGCGCCGGCGATCGAGTTGAACAGGATGTACCACTGTGCGCCGAGCGCCATCAGCAGGATGCCGCCGATGTTGATGGACAGCCCCGTCCTGAGGAAGAACCAGACCGCGAGCGGGAAGAGGAAGTTGGCGGGGAAACTGGCCAGGATCTGAACGACGGGCTGGGCGATACGCGTCAGCTTCGGTGAGAAGCCGATCCGCACCCCGATCGGCACCCAGATCACCGTCGCGACAACCACGAGCACGATGACCCGGGCGAGGGTCGCAAGGCCCAGCAGCAGCGGTTCACCGAAGACCCCCAGCCCCGTCCTGTCGTGGAGATAGCGGCCGAGATCGAACAGGCCCCATGCGATCAGTCCGCCCGCCAGCAGCGCGAAGACGAGGTCGCCGGTGCGCCGCCGTGCCGCGTCGAAGACCAGCGGCCGGTCGTCGGTACCGAAGATCCGGCCCATACGGTTGATGACCTGCCCGGCCGGGCGCAGCACACGCCCCAGCAATTGCGGCCAGGTGGAGCGGCGCAGGAAGTCCAGTACGACGGAGCGCTGCACCTCGGTGGCTTCGGACTGCTCGTTCTTGAACCGCTCGGCCCACGCGGTCAGCGGGCGCCAGAACAGGAAGTTCACACCGATGACCATGACTGCCATGGTGGCGATCGCCCAGCAGACCCGGGCCAGGTCACCGTCGGCGATCGCGGCACCTGCGTAGGACCCGACGCCGGGCAGTGCGTAGTCCTTGTTGTTGACGCTGATCGCCTCGGACGCCACCAGGAAGAACCAGCCGCCGCCGAAACTCATCATGCCGTTCCACACCAGGCCGATCGCTCCGGACGGCAGCTCCACCTTCCAGAACCGCATCCACCGGGTGAAGCGGAACGAGCGGGAGAGCTCGTCGAGTTCACGCGGCAGCGAGATCAGCGAGTGATAGAAGCCGAACGTCATGTTCCACGCCTGCGAGGTGAAGATCGCGAAGATCGACGCGCACTCCAGGCCCAGCATCGAGCCGGGAAACAGAGCGATGAACCCGGTCACCGCCACGGTCAGAAAGCCCAGCACCGGCACCGACTGCAAGATGTCCAGCGCCGGGATCAGGATCCGCTCCAGCCTGCGGCTCTTGGCCGCCGCATAGGCGTACGCGAAGGTGAAGACGGTCGCGGCGGCGAGCGCGATGAACATGCGCAGCAGGCTGCGCGCCGCGTCGTAGGGCAGCTGCGAGGGGTCGGTGTTCACCTTCACCGACTGATTGGGATGGAAGGAGACCGTTGTCCCCTGCCCGACCCGCAGCGTCACGTACAGCAGGACGAGCACAGCGGCCGCGACCACCAGATCCACCCACGACATGCGCGGCCTGCTCCCAGGAAGAGGGGTTGGCAGCGCCGTGCGCGAGAGGGCCTTGTCCGTACGGAACGACATCACAAATGACCTCCACCCACACTGTGCGCAGGCCACCGCTCCCCGCTCGCGAACGGCACACCGCCCGAACGAGGCAGGACGGGCCCGCCGGTGTGGATCAACAGAAGGGTAAGCACGCCCGGGGCGGCGGTCACCGCAGCGTCACGAAGGCGCGCGCCGGGGGCGTGGAGGGACGGAGAGCGTCAGTGGCTGCCCAGGAGGCAGCACGGACTGGGAGGGTCTGCGCCCATGACTGCCTCCATTCGTGATGCGGTTCCGCCTCGGGCGTGCAGCGCACACCGGAGGCCCGATGCGAGAAGTGTGCCGCTTATTGCGTCGATACGCAAATAAGAGCGATTGGGTGACACGACCTGGTCGACTCCCCCTGCGCAAGAGGAGAGTTCGCCAACCGCCGGACCACGGCCGCCGGTCGGTCCGAGCGCGGAGATCCGGTCGCGGGCGCGCGGGCGCCCCTGACCCCCTCACGGCTCGCGGGCGCCGGGCGCGGCGGAAGCCTGCACGTGAGCGACGAACTCGGCGCACGCCTCGGCCGGTTGAGCCTCAGGCAGCCCCGGCCGGAGTGTCATCGGCGGGGGCCGAGACGGGTGCGGCGCTGCTGGGCGGGTGCGTGGTGCGGGCCGTGGGGTCGTACGCCGTGTCGGAGAAGCCGAGAAAGCCGAAGAAGCCGATGAAGGGGAGCCGTGACGGCTCCCCTTCCTCGGCTTCTCTTCGGTCCCGGCCCACAACAGCCCTCGGCACGGTCATGCGACGTGGATACCCTGCCTCGCTCAGTAGGCGGAGTTGACGTTGTCGATGGAACCGTAGCGGTGCGCGGCGTAGTTGGAGGCGGCGGTGATGTTGGCGACGGGGTCGTAGATGTTCCGGGAGGTGCCGCTGACGTGATACGCGTTGAAGGTGGGGTCGATGACCTGGAGCAGCCCCTTGGACGGGATGCCCTTGGCGGCGTTGGAGTCCCAGTTGTTGATGGCGTTCGGGTTGCCCGCGGACTCACGCATCAGGTTGCGGTGGATACCTTCGTACGAGCCCGGGATGCCCTTCGCACGCATGACCTCCAGCGCCTGCCTGATCCAGGTGTCCACGTTGCCACCGCCGGCCCTGGCGGGAGTGGCGGCCGAGGCGCCCGGGGCGCCGGCGACGGTGCCGGCCACGATCGCCGCACCGGCAGCGAGCATGCCCAGCGAAGCCTTCTTGGTCCGGGTCATACGGGCGAACTTCTTGGGCATCACGGTGATCTGCATTCGGAAATTCCTCTTCTGTCGGGGGGGCGATGCCAAGAATTGTTATGCGAAGAGGAAATCCAGGTCAATGATGTCCTTTTACTAAAAAGAATCGTATATGGCGACGGAAATGATCCAGCAATGGGCCTGGATAGCCGGTAAGGCAGCCCGGATCTCTACTATTCCTCATCATAGTGACGCCCGTCACGTGGCCTACCACACACGGCATATACGCCAAATCGCCACAAGAGTGGCGCACGTCACGTGGTCTGCGCCACATAAAGGGCGGGTCATTTACTCACCGTAATGTGAAATAAGCATGCCGCATTGACTGCGAGCAGTGAATCGCCGGCCCCTGCAAAGGTCTTCGTCGGGCGCGCTCGTCGGTCCGCCCCGGGCGGCCATGACCTCGGAGGTAATTGAGCGGGTGCCTGCCCGTCCCTACCGTTCCCGTACAGGCATGTGCCTGAGCGACCGCATGACAACGACAGGAGGACCCAGTGATGTCGTCCCAGAACGCGAGTACGGTCCCGGCGATGGGCACCGCCCGCTCCGACGGCCTTCTCCGGGGAGCCCTCGTGGCAGATGTGATCCTCACCGGTGCGAACGGCATCGGCTATCTCGCGCTCGCCACCGTCCTGGACTCGTTCCTCGGTGTGCCGCTCCCCGTCCAGTACGCGGTGGGCGTCTTCCTCACGGTGTACGCGCTGTGGGTGCTGGCCGTCTCGCGGCAGGAGAACATCAGCCGCGGCGCGGTCACCATCGTCATCGCCCTGAATACGGCCTGGGCCGTGGCCGGTGTCGTGACCGTCGCCCTGGACGCACTGACCGCCACGGCGGTCGGCAACGGCTGGATCGTGTTCCAGGGCCTGGTCGTGGCGGCCATGGGCGCGGTCCAGTACGCGGGGCTGCGGCGCATGTGAGAGCGCACCTACCCCGGACAGCGACGGCCCGTACGGACGCGGCGACGGCCCGTACGGACGGGGATGCGTCCGTACGGGCCGTCGGCCTGATGAGGGATCAGTGGTTGCGGGGGAAGCCCAGGTCCACGCCCGCCGGGGCGTCGGCCGGGTCCGGCCAGCGGGTGGTGACGACCTTGCCGCGGGTGTAGAAGTGCACACCGTCGTTGCCGTAGATGTGGTGGTCGCCGAAGAGGGAGTCCTTCCAGCCACCGAAGGAGTGGTAGCCGACCGGCACCGGGATCGGCACGTTGACGCCGACCATGCCGGCCTCGATCTCCAGCTGGAAGCGACGGGCGGCGCCGCCGTCGCGGGTGAAGATCGCGGTGCCGTTGCCGAACGGCGAGGCGTTCATGAGGGCGACGCCCTCCTCGTACGTCTCGGTGCGCAGGACGCACAGGACCGGGCCGAAGATCTCGTCCTTGTACGCGTCCGAGTCGGTGGACACGTTGTCGAGCAGGGAGAGGCCGATCCAGTGGCCTTCCTCGAAGCCCTCGACCGTGAAGCCCGTGCCGTCGAGGACGACATCGGCGCCCTGGGCGGCCGCGCCCGTGACGTAGGAGGCGACCTTGTCGCGGTGGGCGGCGGTGATCAGCGGGCCCATCTCGGACGTGGGGTCGTTGCCGGGGCCGATCTTGATCTTCTCGGCGCGCTCCTTGATCTTGGCGACGAGCTCGTCGGCGATGGAGCCGACCGCGACGACCGCGGAGATCGCCATGCAGCGCTCACCGGCGGAGCCGTACGCGGCGGAGACGGCGGCGTCGGCCGCGGCGTCGAGGTCCGCGTCCGGCAGCACCAGCATGTGGTTCTTCGCGCCGCCGAGCGCCTGGACGCGCTTGCCGTTGGCGGTGGCGGTCGTGTGGATGTAACGGGCGATCGGGGTGGAGCCCACGAAGGAGACCGCGGCCACGTCGGGGTGGGCGAGGAGACCGTCGACGGCGACCTTGTCACCGTGCAGGACGTTCAGCACACCGTCCGGCAGACCGGCCTCGGAGGCCAGCTCGGCCAGCAGGTTGGCGGCCGACGGGTCCTTCTCGCTGGGCTTGAGCACAAAGGTGTTTCCGCAGGCGACGGCGAGCGGGAACATCCACATCGGCACCATGGCCGGGAAGTTGAACGGGGTGATGCCGGCGACGACACCGAGCGACTGGCGGATCGAGGAGACGTCGACCCGGCTGGAGACCTGGGTGGACAGCTCGCCCTTCAGCTGGGTGGTGATGCCGCAGGCCAGCTCGACGATCTCCAGACCGCGGGCGACCTCGCCCAGCGCGTCCGAGTGCACCTTGCCGTGCTCGGCGGTGATCAGCGCGGCGATCTCGTCGCGGTGGGCGTCCAGCAGCGCGCGGTAGCGGAAGAGGATCGCGGTGCGGGTGGCCAGCGAGGAAGTGCCCCAGGTGGCGTAGGCGTCCTTGGCGGCGGCCACCGCGGCGTCGACCTCTTCGAGGGAGGCGAGCGCGACCTGGGTGGTTACGGCACCGGTGGCCGGGTCGGTGACCGGGCCATAGTTGCCCGACGCGCCCTCGACGGTCTTGCCACCGATCCAGTGGTTGACGGTCTTCATGACAGAACTCCTTCAGTGGCGTCTTCAGAGGTGGCGGCGTCGGTCGGCGACGTGTCGGTCGTACTCTTCGCGGGCTTTCACGGCCGACGGCCGGGTGGCCGTTTCGGCTACGGGAACATCCCACCACGCCTGTGCCGGAGGCGGGCCCGACACTGTGTCTGCCGTTTCGGTCTCGACGTAGACACAAGTGGGACGGTCCGCGGCGCGCGCCTCGGCAAGGGCTTCGCGCAGGTCACGCACGGTCTCGGCGCGCAGTACCCGCATCCCGAGCGAACCGGCGTTGGCCGCGAGATCGACGGGGAGCGGGGGGCCGGTGAACCCGCCGTCCGCGGCGCGGTGACGGTAGGCGGTGCCGAAGCGTTCGCCGCCGACCGTCTCGGAGAGACCGCCGATGGACGCGTAGCCGTGGTTCTGGAGGACGACCAGCTTCACGGGGAGTTCCTGCTGCACCGCGGTGACGATCTCGGTGGGATTCATCAGATACGTGCCGTCGCCGACCAGTGCCCAGACGGGGTGGCCGGGGGCGGCCAGCTGGACCCCGATCGCGGCCGGGATCTCGTAGCCCATGCAGGAGTATCCGTACTCGACGTGGTACTGGTGCGGGGAACGGGTCCGCCAGAGCTTGTGCAGGTCGCCGGGGAGCGAGCCGGCCGCGTTGATCAGGATGTCGTCCTCGGTGACGAGCTCGTCGAGCAGGCCGAGGACCTGGACCTGGGTGGGGCGGGCGTGCGGGTCGTCGGCGGTGAACGCGGCGGTGACACGCTGCTCCCATTTCTCCTTGGCCTCGGTGTACTCGGTCTCGTAGGACGGGTCGACGCGGTGGTTGCGTGCGGCGAGCGCGGCGGTGAGGGCTTCGAGGGAGGTGCGGGCGTCGGCGACGAGCGGGAGCGCGCCGAGCTTGTGGGCGTCGAAGCCGGTGATGTTGACGTTGAGAAAGCGGACGGCCGGGTTCGAGAAGAGCGTGGCGGAGGCGGTGGTGAAGTCGGAGTAGCGGGTGCCGATGCCGATCACCAGGTCGGCGGTGCGGGCCAGTTCGTCGGCGGTCGCGGTGCCGGTGTGGCCGATGCCGCCCACGTCGGCGGGGTGGTCGTGGCGCAGGGAGCCCTTGCCGGCCTGGGTCGAGGCGACGGGGATACGGGTCGCGGCGGTGAACGCGGCAAGGGCCTCCTCGGCCGCGCTGTGACGGACGCCGCCGCCCGCCACGATCAGCGGCCTGCGGGCGCCGCGCACGGCCCGTACCGCTTGGTCGAGCTCGTGCGGATCGGGGGCGGGGCGGCGTACGTACCAGATGCGCTCGGCGAAGAACTCCTCCGGCCAGTCGTACGCCTGGGCCTGTACGTCCTGCGGCAACGCGAGGGTGACGGCGCCGGTCTCCGCCGGGTCGGCGAGGGTCCGCATCGCCTGGAGGGCCGCCGGGATCAGGGCCTCCGGGCGGGTGATCCGGTCGAAGTAGCGGGAGACGGGGCGCAGACAGTCGTTGACCGAGAGGTCGCCGGCGGCCGGGACTTCGAGCTGCTGGAGCACGGGGTCGGCGGGCCGGGTCGCGAAGGTGTCCCCGGGCAGCAGGAGGACGGGGAGGTGGTTGATGGTGGCGAGCGCGGCTCCGGTGACGAGATTGGTGGCGCCGGGGCCGATGGAGGTGGTGACCGCGTGCGCGGAGAGCCGCCCGGACCGGCGGGCGTAGCCGACGGCGGCGTGCACCATGGCCTGTTCGTTTCGGCCCTGGAGGTAGGGCATGGCGCGGCCGGACTCGACGAGCGCCTGGCCGACTCCGGCGACGTTGCCGTGGCCGAAGATGCCCCAGGTGGCGCCGATCAGCCGCTGCCGCCGGCCGTCGCGCTCGGTGTACTGGCGGGACAGGAAGGACACCAGGGCCTGGGCGGTGGTCAGGCGGCGGGTACTCATGCGGGTGCCTCCGTCCCGTACAGCGGGAGTCTGGGGTCCACCGGCTGGGCGGGCCAGGTGTCGCGGATCCAGCCGTGGTCGGGGTGGTCGGTGATCAGCCACTCCCGCTGCTCCCCCGGGCCCGCCATCACGTTGAGGTAGTACAGGGTGCGGCCGGGGGCGGCGATGGACGGGCCGTGCCAGCCGTCGGGGACCAGGACCGCGTCGCCGCTGCGGACCTCGGCGAGGACGTCCGTACCGCCGGCCCGGGACGGCGACACCCGGTGGTAGCCGAGGCCGTCGTCCGTCACCTCGAAGTAGTAGATCTCCTCCAGCACGGATTCGGCGCCCGGGCGGTGCTCGTCGTGTTTGTGCGGCGGGTAGGACGACCAGTTGCCGCCGGGGGTGAGGACCTCGACGGCGATCAGCCGGTCGCACGCGAAGGTGTCGGCGGCGGCGAAATTGTTGACCTGGCGGGAGCAGTTCCCGGAGCCGCGCAGCTCGACGGGTACCTCCGGCGCGGGGCCGTAGCGAGCGGGGAGTCGTCGCTCGCACTTCGCTCCTGCCAGGGCGAAGCGGCCTCCTGCGCCGGAGGCGATCTGTGCATGGGCGTCACGCGGTACATAGGCGAAGTCGGCTACCCCGCTGAACACGCTTTCCCGGCCCAGCAGTTCAAAGATCTCACCTGAGGTGTGCACCGTACAGCCACCGGTCAACGGCAGAACGATCCACTCGCTCTCCCCGGTGACAAGTGTGTGAACTCCGCCGGGCTCCAGCTCCAGCACGCGCAGGCTCGACCGGTCCCATCCGGCGCGCTCCGGGCCGATGTCGAGGGCGTAGGGGCCGTGCGCCGTGGATCCCGCGCGGACGTGGTGCCACGGTTCTTCGTACGTCGTCATACCCATCCCCTACCCGATACCCGGTCCCCGCCCGTTCCTCTCGGCTCCAGCAGCGATACGGCCGTGTCGACGGCCGCGGCCACCTCTCCGTCGGCCGGGTAGAGCAGCGAACGCCCCACCACCAGGCCCTGGACCGTGGGCAGTCGCAGCGCCGTGCGCCACTTCTCGAACGCGCCGTCCAGGTCGTCGCCCACCTCGCCGCCCAGCAGCACGGCGGGCAGCGTCGAGGCCTCCATCACCCGGGCCATGTCAACGGGGTTCTCGGTGACGGGCACCTTGAGCCAGGTGTACGCGGACGTCCCGGCCAGCCCCGAAGCGATGGCGATCGAGGTGGTGACCGCCTCCGCACCGAGATCGTTGCGGACGTGGCCGTCCATGCGGCGGCAGAGGAACGGCTCGACGAAGACCGGCAGCCGGTACGCGGCCATGGCGTCGATGGCCCGGGCGGTGGCGTGCATGGTGTCGAGCGAGCCGGGGTCGTCGTAGTCGATGCGCAGGAGCAGCTTGCCCGCGTCGAAACGGAGCCGGTCGAGGTCCTCCGGGCGGTGGCCGGTGAAGCGGTCGTCGAGTTCGAAGGCGGCGCCCGCGAGCCCGCCGCGGTTCATCGAGCCGATGACGACCTTGTTCTCCAACGCGCCGAGCAGCAGCAGGTCGTCGAGGATGTCGGCGGTGGCGAGGACGCCGTCGACGCCGGGGCGGGAGAGGGCGAGGCAGAGCCGTTCCAGGAGCTCGAAGCGGTTGGCCATGGCCAGTTCGCGGTCGCCGACGGCGAGGGAGCCGCGGGCCGGATGGTCCGCCGCGATGATCATCAGGCGTCCGCCGTCGCCGACGAGGGGACGTCTGCGGCGGTGCGCGGCGGCCTCGGCGACGGCCTCGGGGTGGCGCATGCGCAGCTGGACGAGTTCGGAGACCGAGGAGGCCGGGGGCGTCATGGGGTGGCTCCGGTGGGGCGGGCGGTGACGGCGCCCGCGGTCAGGGCCGCTTCGACTTCGTACGGGAACGGCATGGCGGACGAGCAGGCGAGCCGGGAGGCGACGATCGCACCGGCGGCGTTGGCGTACCGCATGACGCGTTCGGTCTCCCAGCCGGCGAGGAGACCGTGGCAGAGCGCTCCGCCGAAGGCGTCACCGGCGCCGAGGCCGTTGACCACCTCGACCGGCAGCGGCGGCACATCGGCCACCGTGCCGTCGCGGTGGACGGCGAGGACGCCCTTGGGGCCCTGTTTGACGACGGCCAGTTCGACGCCCGCGGCGATCAGGGCGCGGGCGGCCGCGTACGGTTCGCGCTCGCCGGTCGCGATCTCGCACTCGTCGAGGTTTCCGACGGCGACGGTCGCGTGGGCGAGGGCCTCGCGGTAGCGGGCAGTCGGGGTGGAGGGGGAGAGCGTGGAGTCGGAGGTGGTGGAGTCGGAGGTGATGGAGTCGGCGTCCCAGAACATCGGGCGCCAGTCGAGGTCGAAGACAGTGATGCCGCACCGGTCGCGGGCGCGGAGTGCGGCGAGGGTCGATGCGCGGCTCGGCTCGGCGCACAGCCCGGTGCCCGTCATCCAGAAGACCCGGGCGGAGCGGATTGCGTCGAGATCCAGCTCCGAAGCGTGGATCTCCAGGTCGGGGGCCTTGGGCCGGCGGTAGAAGTAGAGTGGGAAGTCGTCGGGCGGGAAGATCTCGCAGAAGGTGACCGGCGTCGGATACGCGTCGACGGGCGTCACCCAGCGGTCGTCCACCCCGAACTCCCGCAACTGCTGGTGGAGATACTCCCCGAACGCGTCCCGGCCGGTACGGGTCACCACCGCGGCCCGCCGGCCGAGCCGGGCCGCGGCGACGGCGACATTGGTGGGTGATCCGCCGAGGAACTTCCCGAAGGTGTCGACCCGGGCAAGTGGCCGACCGGTCTGCAGGGGGTAGAGATCCACACCGATCCGGCCCATGGTGATCACGTCGTACAGCTCAGCCATCTGCATCCCTTCGACCGGCGACCGGGCGGCTGCTCCCAGGTCTAGCCCTCCCACGCACCCCTGTCAACGCTTTGTCCGGACATACGGACGAATCATTGACACGGTTCCTCGGGGCCGGGAGGCTGGGCGGCATGACCTCCTCCGCAGCGGCTCCGGCCCGTATCCGCATCGGTTCGGCACCCGACTCGTGGGGGGTGTGGTTCCCCGACGATCCGAGGCAAGTGCCCTGGCACCGCTTCCTCGACGAGGTCTCCGCGGCGGGTTACGAGTGGATCGAGCTCGGTCCGTACGGCTACCTCCCGACCGACCCGGCCCGTCTCACCGACGAGACCCGCCGCCGCGGACTCACGGTCTCGGCCGGGACCGTCTTCACCGGATTGCACCACGGCCCCGGCGTCTGGGACCGGACCTGGGCGCATGTCGCCGATATCGCGGCACTCACCCGGGCGATGGGCGCCGGGCATCTGGTGGTCATCCCGTCGTTCTGGCGCGACGACAGGACGGGCGAGCTGCTGGAGGACCGGGAGCTGACCGCGGAGCAGTGGCGCGACCTCACCACCCTGACGGAACGACTGGGCCGCGAGGTGCGGGACCGGTTCGGGCTGCGCATCGTCGTCCATCCGCACGCCGACACCCATATCGACAGCGAGGAGAATGTCGCCCGCTTCCTCGACGCCACCGATCCCGACCTGGTGTCGCTCTGCCTCGACACCGGCCACTACGCCTACTGCGGCGGCGACAGCGTCAAGCTGATCGAGACGTACGGGGAACGGATCGGCTATCTGCACCTCAAGCAGGTCGACCCGGAGATCCTGGCCGAAGTCGTGGCGGACGAGGTGCCGTTCGGGCCCGCCGTGGCGCGCGGCGTGATGTGCGAACCGCCGGGCGGGGTGCCCGCACTGGAACCCGTGCTCGCCGCCGCCCGCGAGCTGGACGTCGATCTCTTCGCCATCGTCGAGCAGGACATGTATCCGTGCCCGCCCGACAAGCCCCTCCCCATCGCCCGCCGCACCCGGGACTTCCTCCGCACCTGCGGCGGCCCGCCAGGCTCTGACACGCCGAGGCGCGCCGGGAAGTGACGTAGCGGCGGTACGCGGTGTTGTCCTCGATGAGAAGCCGGTGCAAGGCCCGGCCGCGCACCCCACCACGCCGCACGAGGAGCAACTCACCATGATCCGGAAGATGCTGTCGTCCCGCAGGACGGCCGGGGCCCCGGCCCTGGCCGCGGTCGCTCTGGCCGCCGCGCTCGCCGCGGGCCCGGGCACCTCGGCCGCCGCAGCCGACGAGCACAACCCGCCGCCACCGCCCGGCTCCAGCCCCGTCTGCGTCTTCTACGACGGCAACGGGCCGACCTTCTACGGCGAGCAGGGCGAGCGGGTCTCCCAGGTGCAGTGCATGCTGGCCAACCGCCACTATCTGCCGTGGTCCGCGCTCGACGGAACGTTCGGACTGCAGACCTTCTTCGCCGTGCAGCGCTTCCAGGCGGACAACCCGCCGCTCAGGCCGGACGGCCTGGTCGACGCGGCAACCTGGTCGGCGCTCTGGCACGCGGGGCCGAGTCGCACGACGCCTCTCCCCTATCCGCCGGCGTGACCACGGCGCGCACCGCTTCTCCCTCCCATTTCCCGTAACCCCCTCGTCACACATGTCCGCGTTACGCGGCTTTTCCGTCACAGGCGTACGACAGCCCCTCCCCGGGACTCACATCCTCTCGTTGCACCGAGCGCAGGCTGAGTGATCGTCAGCGTCCGTGCCGCGGCTCCTCCGATGGCCCTCCCGGCTGCCGCCGCGGCGCAGAGAGGTGACAGTTATGACGGACAGAAGGCTCTGGTCCTACAAGGACATCGCGGCGCACATCCGGGTGCAGCCGGACACCGTCCGCTCGTACCGAAAACACGGTCTCCTCCCGTCACCCGACCACGTGGAGAACGGCAAGCCCTACTGGTACGCGGACACCGTCCGCGCCTGGGTCGCCTCAAGACCCGGCAACCGAGGACGCGGGGACTGAACCCCCGGCAAACGCAGCCCCGTACGGCGAGCGCACCCAGGAACCCGCCCGCCGTACGGGGCTTCCTCTTCCACCGGATGCGACCCTTCCGCTCCGCCGGGTGTGCACCCCTTCTCCGACACCCGCCTGAACCGCCTGCATCGCATTCATACCCCCTAGGGGTATAATCTGAAGAGTGTCGAGGGACACCGGGTCCTCCGGGGCCCCTGACGCCGCACCCTTCCGTGCTCATCGAAGAGGAGAACACCATGACCGCCGAGACCCAGCTCCCCCAGGCCACCGGCTCCTGCTGCTCGCCGAGTGGCTCCTGCCACGGCAGCACGGACAGCGGTGCCGGGGCGGGCGCAGTGACCACCGTCTACCAGGTGTCCGGCATGACCTGCGGCCACTGCGAAGGTGCCGTCTCCAAGGAGATCTCCGGCCTCGAGGGCGTCACCTCGGTGAAGGCCGTCGCCTCCACGGGCCAGGTGACCGTCGTCTCCCGGGCCCCGCTGGCGGAGGACGCCGTGCGCGCCGCGGTGGACGAGGCCGGTTACGAGCTCGTCGGCCGGGCCTGAGCACCATCGGGACCCCACCCGCCACATCCGGAAACACCGAATCACCCGCATCACCCCCTTTGCCGCCGGGCCGGACCGACCAGCAGATACTGGTGGGGTACGGCCCGGCAGGCATTTCAGGAGTTCGGACATGCACAGCGCGACAGACGCCGAGGCTCCGGCGGCGGAGAGTTCACGGACAGAGCTCACAATCGGCGGGATGACCTGCGCCTCCTGCGCGGCCCGCGTCGAGAAGAAGCTCAACCGGATGGACGGCGTCACCGCCAGCGTGAACTACGCGACCGAGAAGGCCCGCGTCTCCTTCGGTCCGGGGACCGATCTGGCGGACCTGATCGCCACGGTCGAGAAGACCGGTTACACGGCGCAGCCCGTACGCCGCCCCGACCCGGCGCCGCCCGCACCGCCCGCCGGGGCACGGGTCGCGGTCGCCGAGCCCGCGGACACCGTCGAAGGCGCCCCCGAGGGCGGCGCCGAAACCGGACCCGCCACCGAGACCGAGACCGGACCCGGGACCGGACCCGGGACCGGCGACGACGGCACCGAAGCCGAGGGCGACCACGCCGAGCGGCGTGCCGCCGCCGCGCTCGCCTCGCTGCGTCAGCGCCTGATCGTCTCGGCCGTCCTCGCTACGCCGGTCGTCGTCCTCGCGATGGTCCCGGCGCTCCAGTTCGACAACTGGCAGTGGCTCTCCCTCACCCTCGCCGCCCCCGTCGTCGTCTGGGGCGGGCTGCCCTTCCACCGCGCCACCTGGGCCAACCTCCGGCATGGCGCGGCCACCATGGACACCCTGGTCTCGGTCGGCACCCTCGCCGCCTTCGGCTGGTCCCTGTGGGCGCTGTTCTTCGGCGACGCGGGCATGACCGGGATGCGGCACGGCTTCGACTTCACCGTCTCGCGCGACGGGGCCTCCTCCACCATCTATCTGGAGGTCGCCGCCGGTGTCATCACCTTCATCCTGCTGGGCCGCTACCTGGAGGCGAAGTCCAAGCGGAAGGCCGGTTCCGCCCTGCGGGCACTGATGCACCTGGGCGCGAAGGACGTCGCCGTCCTCAAGGGCGGTACGGAGGTACGCGTCCCCGTCGGCCGGCTCACCGTCGGCGACCGCTTCGTCGTCCGCCCGGGCGAGAAGATCGCCACCGACGGCACCGTCGTCGAGGGCACATCTGCCGTGGACGCCTCCATGCTCACCGGCGAGTCCGTCCCCGTCGATGTGGGCGTCGGCGACTGGGTCACCGGGGCCACCGTGAACGCCTCCGGCCGGCTCGTCGTCGAGGCGACCCGGGTCGGCGCCGACACCCAGCTGGCCCGGATGGCGAAGCTCGTCGAGGAGGCGCAGAGCGGCAAGGCCGAGGTACAGCGCCTCGCCGACCGGATCGCCGCGGTCTTCGTCCCCGTGGTGCTGGTACTGGCGCTGGCCACCCTGGTCGGGTGGCTGTTGGTCACGGACGACGTGACGGCCGCGTTCACCGCCGCCGTCGCCGTACTGATCATCGCCTGCCCCTGCGCCCTGGGCCTGGCCACCCCCACCGCCCTCATGGTCGGTACGGGACGCGGCGCCCAGCTCGGCATCCTGATCAAGGGCCCGGAGGTCCTGGAGACCACCCGACGCGTCGACACGATCGTCCTCGACAAGACCGGCACGGTCACCACCGGCCGCATGACCCTGCTGGACGTGCACACGGCGGACGGTACGGACGAGCGCGAGGTGCTGCGGCTCGCGGGCGCTCTCGAGCACTCCTCCGAGCACCCCATCGCACAGGCCGTCGCCGCGGGAGCCGCCGAACGCACCGGTGCCGCTCTCCCCACCCCCGAGGACTTCACCAACGTCGCGGGCCTCGGCGTACGCGGCACGGTCGAGGGCCACCAGGTACTGGTCGGCCGCCCGCAACTGCTCGCCGACGCGGGCATCGCCGTCCCCGAGGGCCTGTCCGGCGCTGTGACGGACGAGGCGGCCCGGGGTCGTACGGCGATCGCGGTCGCCTGGGACGGCCGGGCACGCGGCGTCCTCGCCGTCGCCGACGCAGTCAAGGAGTCCAGCGCGGACGCCGTCGCCGAACTGCGCGCGCTCGGCCTCCATCCCGTCCTGCTGACCGGCGACAACCGAGCCGTGGCGGAAGCCGTGGCCCGCGCCGTCGGGATCGACGAGGTCCACGCCGAGGTCCTGCCCGAGGAGAAGGTCCATGTCATCGAGCGGCTCCGGGCCCGGGGGCGCTCCGTCGCCATGGTCGGTGACGGGGTCAATGACGCGGCCGCCCTGGCCACCGCCGATCTCGGCCTGGCGATGGGAACCGGTACGGATGCCGCGATCGAGGCCGGCGATCTCACCCTCGTTCGTGGAGATCTCAAGGTGGCTGCTGATGCGATCAGGCTCTCCCGTCGCACCCTGACCACCATCAAGGGCAACCTCTTCTGGGCATTCGGCTATAACGTAGCCGCCCTGCCCCTTGCGGCATTTGGCCTGCTCAACCCTATGATTGCCGGAGCGGCGATGGCCTTCTCATCGGTCTTCGTCGTGACGAACAGCCTACGGTTGCGCGCCTTCACGTAACATCCACAAAGAGATTTAGATCACACCGGTTTCAGGGTAACCATTCGGTGGGCTCGGAAGTCTAAGAGTGCGATGCCAGGGATGTCTTGGGGGACGTCCATCGAAGTGTCTTGGGGGATGCTTCGGGCAAGCGTTGGCCGGGGCACGTGCACCGGGGAGCTTTGAGCGGCCCTCCCGTACGTACGTACCCCGGCAGACCGCACCGGAAGTACAAGTGAAGAGCGCGCAGCGCGCCCAGGAGCTTCGGCTCCCACAGACGCCCGGCCGGATCCCGTGGGGGGAATCCGCTCCGGGATATGGGAAGCGCCTCGCTGTCGGCCCGTGGGGGGATCGATGGCGGGGCGCTTCTCGCTGCCGGTGCCCCCTCGGGAATGCAAATCGCCCCGGACACCGCGCTCTGTGCGAAAGCGCGGTACTCGGGGCGAAGACGACCGGCCCAGCGGCCGGGGTGGTGCGGGGGTCGGTACGGGACTCAGCGGCTCTCGACCGGGACGAAGTCGCGCAGGACCTCGCCGGTGTAGATCTGGCGCGGGCGGCCAATGCGGGAACCCGGCTCCTTGATCATCTCGTGCCACTGGGCGATCCAGCCCGGGAGCCGGCCGAGCGCGAAGAGCACGGTGAACATCTCGGTGGGGAAGCCCATGGCCCGGTAGATCAGACCCGTGTAGAAGTCCACGTTGGGGTAGAGGTTGCGGGAGACGAAGTACTCGTCGGAGAGCGCGTGCTCCTCCAGCTTCAGCGCGATGTCGAGCAGCTCGTCGGACTTGCCGAGCGCGGACAGCACGTCGTGCGCCGCGGCCTTGATGATCTTGGCGCGCGGGTCGAAGGACTTGTAGACGCGGTGGCCGAAGCCCATCAGCCGGACGCCGTCCTCCTTGTTCTTCACCTTGCGGATGAAGGAGTCGACATCGCCGCCGTTGGCCTGGATGCCTTCGAGCATCTCCAGCACCGACTGGTTGGCGCCACCGTGCAGCGGGCCCCACAGCGCCGAGATACCGGCGGAGATCGAGGCGAACATGTTCGCCTGCGAGGAGCCGACCAGACGCACGGTGGAGGTCGAACAGTTCTGCTCGTGGTCCGCGTGCAGGATGAGCAGCTTCTCCAGCGCCGAGACGACAACCGGGTCCGGCACGTACTCCTGGGCGGGGACCGAGAAGGTCATGCGCAGGAAGTTCTCGACGTACCCGAGGTCGTTGCTCGGGTAGACGAAGGGGTGGCCGATCGACTTCTTGTAGGCGTACGCCGCGATCGTCGGCAGCTTGGCCAGCAGCCGGATCGTCGAGAGGTGGCGCTGCTCCTCGTCGAACGGGTTGTGGCTGTCCTGGTAGAACGTGGACAGTGCGCTGACGACCGAGGACAGCATGGCCATCGGGTGGGCGTCGCGCGGGAAGCCGTCGAAGAACCGCTTGACGTCCTCGTGCAGCAGCGTGTGCTGGGTGATCTCGTTCTTGAAGGTCGACAGCTCGTCGACCTTGGGAAGCTCGCCGTTGATGAGCGTGTACGCGACCTCGAGGAACGTCGAGCGCTCGGCGAGCTGCTCGATGGGGTAGCCGCGGTAGCGCAGAATGCCCTGCTCACCGTCGAGGTAGGTGATGGCGGATTTATAGGCGGCGGTGTTGCCATATCCGCTGTCCAGCGTCACCAGACCGGTATTGGCCCGGAGCTTCCCGATGTCGAAGCCCTTGTCGCCGACGGTGCTGTCGATCACCGGGTAGGTGTACTCGCCGTCGCCGTACCGCAGTACTACAGCGTTGTTGGTGTGCTCGCTCACGTCATCCCTCACCGACGTAGTGCCTCTTCTTCGAGGTGCCCTGACTGTCTCCACCCTCCCCCATTTGGCTCAGGAGAGTGCACTCGGGGTCGTCCATTGGACCTACTCGCGGCACTGAGTGCCGCGAGCTTACTCATCCTGCCCCCTTGACTCCGGTTCCGGAAGGCCCGCGTGATGTTTCCCACCGATTTGATCGATCATTTTTTCCGGGGATCCTCCGCCCGCGCCCCCTGCCAACCGGTAATCCAGCGCCGTACAGCGTCTGCCTGCGGAAACCGTCCGGACCGCCTGGCCGATCGCCTGCCGCGAGCCGACCAGCACGACGAGCTTCTTGGCCCTGGTCACGGCGGTGTACAGGAGGTTCCGCTGGAGCATCATCCAGGCGCTCCTGGTGACGGGGATGACGACGGCCGGGTACTCGCTGCCCTGGGAGCGATGGATCGTCATGGCGTACGCGTGGGCCAGCTCGTCCAGCTCGTCGAAGTCGTAGGAGATCTCCTCGTCCTCGTCTGTGAGGACCGTCAACTTCTGTTCGTCCAGGTCGAGGGCGGTGACGACGCCGACCGTGCCGTTGAAGACGCCGTTCTCCCCCTTGTCGTAGTTGTTGCGGATCTGGGTGACCTTGTCGCCGACCCGGAAGACCCGGCCGCCGAACCGCTTCTCGGGAAGGTCCGGGCGACCCGGGGTGATGGCCTGCTGAAGCAGCCCGTTGAGCGTGCCCGCGCCGGCCGGGCCGCGGTGCATGGGGGCGAGGACCTGGACGTCACGCCTCGGATCGAGGCCGAATTTGGCCGGGATACGACGGGCGGCGACGTCCACCGCGAGAACGCCCGCCTGCTCCGTCTCGTCCTCGACGAAGAGGAAGAAGTCGTCCAGGCCCTGGGTGAGGGGCGGCGTCCCGGTGTTGATGCGGTGGGCGTTGGTGACGACGCCGGACTTCTGGGCCTGCCGGAAGATCGTCGTCAGCCGGACCGCCGGAACGGGTCCGCCCTCGGCCAGCAGATCGCGCAGCACCTCTCCCGCGCCGACCGACGGCAACTGGTCGACGTCCCCGACGAGCAGCAGATGGGCACCGGGTGCCACGGCCTTGAACAGCTTGTTGGCGAGCAGCAGATCCAGCATCGACGCCTCGTCGACGACGACCAGATCGGCGTCCAGCGGCCGGTCCCGGTCGTAGGCCGCGTCCCCGCCCGGCTTGAGTTCGAGCAGCCGGTGCACGGTGGATGCCTCGGCCCCGGTCAGCTCGGAGAGCCGCTTGGCCGCCCGCCCGGTGGGCGCGGCCAACACGACCTTGGCGCGTTTGGCGCGGGCGAGTTCGACCACGGAGCGGACGGTGAACGACTTCCCGCAGCCGGGCCCACCGGTCAGCACGGCGACCTTACGGCTGAGCGCGAGCCGGACCGCGGCCTCCTGCTCGGGGGCCAGCGTCGCCCCCGTACGGCCCGCGAGCCAGGTCAGCGCCTTGGCCCAGTCGACGTCCTGGAAGGCCGGCATCCGGTCCTCGGGCGTCCGCAGCAACCGCTGCACCTGCGCGGCGAGCGCGACCTCGGCACGGTGGAACGGCACGAGGTACACGGCGGTGACCGGCTCCCCGCCCTCGGGCGACGGCACCTTCTCCCGTACGACGCCCTCCGGGTCCTCGGCCAGTTCGGCGAGGCACTCGATGACCAGCCCCGTATCGACCTGGAGCAGCTTCACGCCGTCGGCGATCAGCCGCTCCTCGGGGAGGAAGCAGTGGCCCTGGTCGGTGGATTGCGACAGTGCGTACTGCAGTCCGGCCTTGACCCGCTCCGGACTGTCGTGCGGTATGCCGACTGCCTGGGCGATCTTGTCGGCGGTGAGGAACCCGATGCCCCAGACGTCGGCGGCCAGCCGGTAGGGCTGGTTCTTCACGACGGAGATCGACGCGTCCTCGTACTTCTTGTAGATACGGACGGCGATGGAGGTGGAGACCCCGACCCCCTGGAGGAAGACCATCACTTCCTTGATCGCCTTCTGCTCCTCCCAGGCGGCGGCGATCATCTTCGTCCGCTTCGGCCCGAGCCCCTGCACCTCGACCAGTCGCTTCGGCTGCTGCTCGATGATGTCGAGGGTGTCGACCCCGAAATGGGTGGTGATCCGGTCCGCCATGACCGGGCCGATGCCCTTGATCAGCCCGGAGCCGAGATAGCGGCGGATGCCCTGGATGGTGGCGGGCAGCACGGTCGTGTAGTTCTCGACCGTGAACTGCTTGCCGTACTGCGAATGCGAGCTCCAGCGCCCCTCCATCCGCAGCGACTCACCGACCTGGGCCCCGAGCAGCGAGCCGACCACCGTGAGCAGATCACCGCCGCCCCGCCCGGTGTCGACGCGGGCGACGGTGTACCCGTTCTCCTCGTTGGCGTACGTGATGCGCTCGAGCACACCTTCGAGGACGGCCATGTTGGACATACCTCGACCGTAGCGGGCGGGGCTGACAGCCCCGGTCCGGCCCCTTCGCTCGAACACTCGCCCACTCGACGGCTGTCAGACCCCCGTACGACCGTCGATGCGCTCACGGATGAGGTCGGCGTGCCCGCAGTGGCGTGCGTACTCGCCGATCATGTGGGTGTAGATCCAGCGCAGCGTGACCTGCCCTCCCATGAACGGGCTGG
Source organism: Streptomyces sp. NPDC111516 (assembly GCF_055635345.1). Lineage (NCBI taxonomy): Bacteria > Bacillati > Actinomycetota > Actinomycetes > Kitasatosporales > Streptomycetaceae > Streptomyces > Streptomyces sp. NPDC111516. The sequence continues at coordinate 1,069,476 of NZ_JBVKBV010000001.1, forward strand.
TGTCGTCGAGCGACCGGGCGGCGCAATGCGCCCTGGCCCGCTCAACCTCCGCCTGCCATAGCGACAGGGCCTTGTCGTAGCCCGCGCCTTCGACGAGATCGAACCCGCCGTCGTCGGCCGACGGGTCGGCGTCGGGGGTGAAGATCGGCGGCGCGTCCTCCTGGGCCAGGACCCGACGGAACCAGTTCCGCTCGACCTCCGCCATGTGCTGGACGAGACCGAGCAGACTGATCGGCGAAGGCTTCACGGATGCCTCACGCAACCGGTCGTCGTCCAGACCCTCGCACTTCTGGGCAAGGGTGCTGCGGTAGAAGTCCAGCCAGCCGGCCAGGGAGGTCCGCTCATCGGCGGCCAGGGGAGGCATGGCGCGATCGGGAGTGCTCATGGGCCGAAGCCTGCCATGAGGGTCTGACAGCGGCGGTGATTGCCGGGGGGCACCGCCTCGCAGACCGCCGCCGGTGCGGGTCCCGGCCGGGGGCCGGGCGCACCCTCGACCATCCACAGAAGCTACAACCGGATGGCATCCGGGGCACCTCGAAATAATTGGCTCCCATACTCCTGCGGGCAGCCCCGATGATGTGCGCATGGCACTGAAGGAGACGCTTGAGCGCGTAGATGCGGACCTCGCCGCAGGACGCATACCCATGGCGCGCCAACGGCTGCGGGGACTGGTCTCTTCCTACCCGCACCACCCCGGTCTGCGCCGACGCCTGGCCGCCGTCTACCGGCTGTACGACGACCCGGCCGAGGCAGGACGCTGGACCTACCTCGAAGAGGACAGGCTCCCGGACGAGGTTGCCGCGTTCGAGGAGAGGTACAGCAACCCCGTGCACCGGATGCGCGCGCTGGCCTGGCAAGGGCCGGAATCGGCGGCCGACTCCCCCTTTGTCGAGCAGCAGCTGGCAGCCGTGCGGACCGCTGCCTCCAAGGCCCTCGGCCACGCGGTCGACTGGGAAACCCTCACAGAGGTACGCGGTGACGCTCGGGAGGGCGAGTCGTTCCGCCAGTCTCTGGCGGCCGTGGGCTGCGCGCTCCTGGCGATCGTGTTCGTCGGGATCTGGGTGAACGGGTTCCTCGACCTCTTCCGCTGACCCGCCGCCCCGACCGCGCCTTGCCGACGTCCAATGCTGGGACGAACGCCCGAACCGCCGACCCTGACCACACGTTTATCCGCGCGGCCTCTAATATCGTCTGACGTTCTTCGGCGGACGCTGATGCCCGCTCGGCCGTGCCCGCCGCCCAACGCCCAACGCCCAACGCCCAACGCGATACGACGACGTCCACCGCATGGCGTTGGAGTCGAGCATCGAGGAGAGGACCGTTCATGCGCGCCCGGAGCATCGGCGCGGCCGCCGCAACAGCATTGGCGCTGGTGGCCGCCCGCGACCTCATCCAGAAGAAGCACGCACTGCTCCGGAACTTCCCGGTGATCGGGCACGCCCGGTACCTGCTGGAGACGATCGGGCCGGAGCTGCGGCAGTACGTCGTGACCTCCAACGAGGAGGAGCGCCCGTTCAGTCGTGACCAGCGCACCTGGATCTATGCGTCTGCGAAGGAGGAGAACAACTACTTCGGGTTCGGAACCGACGTCGACGTCGAGCACGTGCAGGGGCACGCATACCTGAAGCAGCGCACGTTCGCCGACACGCTGCCCGACGCGCATGACCCGCAGGCCCCGCTGCCCTCGGCCAAGGTGCTGGGCGGGCCGCGCGGGCGCGCCAAGGCGTTCCGGCCGGCGAGCGTGGTGAACATCTCGGCGATGAGCTTCGGATCGCTCTCCGGCGCGGCGATCACGGCGCTCAACCAAGGGGCGGCGCTGGCGGGCACGATGCAGAACACGGGCGAGGGCGGCCTCTCGCCGTACCACCGCAACGGCGGCGACCTCGTCCTTCAGATCGGTACGGCGTACTTCGGCTGCCGCGACGAGGACGGCAGCTTCAACCTCGACAAGCTCAAGGATGTGGTCGCCGGCGCCCCGGTCAAGGCGATAGAGATCAAGCTCTCCCAGGGCGCCAAGCCAGGGCTGGGCGGGATGCTGCCGGGCGCGAAGGTGACCCCGGAGATCGCCAAGATACGCGGCATCCCGCCCGGCAAGGACTGCGCCTCCCCGTCGCGGCACACCGCGTTCAGCGACGTCGACTCGATGCTCGACTTCGTCGAACTGCTCGCCACCGAGACCGGTCTGCCGGTCGGGATCAAGAGCGCTGTGGGGGAGATGAGCTTCTGGCAGGAGCTGGCCACGCTGATGGCGCGTGGTGACCGTGGTGTCGACTTCGTGACCATCGACGGCGGCGAGGGCGGCACCGGGGCGGCGCCGCTGATCTTCACCGACTCGGTGTCGCTGCCGTTCCGGATGGGCTTCTCCCGGGTCTACGGCACCTTCGCCGAGCTGGGGCTGACCGACGACCTGACCTTCATCGGCTCCGGCAAGCTCGGCCTGCCCGAGAACGCCGCGGTCGCCTTCGCCCTGGGTGCCGACATGATCAACGTGGCCCGTGAGGCGATGCTGTCGATCGGCTGCATCCAGTCGCAGAAGTGCCACACCGACACGTGCCCCACCGGCGTCGCCACCCAGAACCCGTGGCTGGCCCGCGGCCTCGACCCGACCTCGAAGGCCACCCGGGCCGCTGTCTACCTGCGCACCCTGCGCAAGGAGCTGATGAAGGTCTCGGGGGCCCTCGGCGTCGCCCACCCGGCACTCATCACAGCCACCGACATCGAGATCATGAACGGCGACTACGAAGCCCGCACCCTGGCCGGCGTCTACGGCTACAAGGACGGCTGGGGCGAACTCGGCCCGCACCTCGCCGATGAGATCACTGCACTGCTCGCCACCAAGCCGACCTCCTTCCAGGAGCCGGCCGTCTGACGCGCTGTTGCGCATGTCCTTGCACACGGCCTTGGCCTTTAGGTGAGTGGCTCCGTGGCATCCGGCCCACGGAGCCTCCGCAAAAAACCGTTTGGCGGACCACGGCGACCACTGCTACCTTTCCGGAGGCCGTGCGAGAGAACGAGGAGGTGGTACCCGTGAACGCAGTATCGACATGGGTGCTCCCCTCCGGGGTCACGGTCGGGCGATAGGTCGTCCGGGAGCGCCGTTCTGAGCCCTCCCGAAAGGCACGACCATGCACTTCACTTCTGAACAACGCCTCGACGACGGCGTCCTCGAGCGCGAATTCACCCTCGGCGAGATCCCCGGCATCCTGTGGACGCCCGGATCCGCCTCCGCATCCGCACCGGCCCCGCTCATCCTGCTCGGCCACCCCCCGCTCGGACTGCAGAAGATGTACCCCCGGCTGGCGGGACGGGCCCGGCGCGCCGCGGCGGATGGCTTCGCCGCGGCCACCATCGAGCTCCCCGGGAGCGGTGACCGTCCCCGGTGGGCTGCCGCCGAGCAGGCCCGCGCCGACCTGCGCCGGGCGATGGAGGCCGGCGAGCCGGTCGGCGACGAGATCATCGATGCCCTCATCCTCCCGCTCGTCGAAAGGTCGGTCCCGGAATGGCAGGCCGCCCTGGACGCCCTTCTCGCGCTGCCCGAGATCGGCGGCCCGGTCGGGTACTCGGGGGGAGTGATCTCCATCGGCGTTCGCCTTGCGGTGGTCGAGCCGCGCATCGTGGCCGCCGGCTTCTTCGCCGGGAGTTTCGTGCCTCGCGCCATGTTCGAGGAGGCCCGCCAGGTCACCATTCCGCTGCACGTCCTGCTGCAGTGGGACGACGAAGGGAACGACCGGCAGGCGGCGCTGGACCTGTTCGACGCCTTCGGCTCCAAGGAGAAGACGCTGCACTCCAATATGGGCGGGCACACGGGCGTCCCGCAGTTCGCAGGGGAGGACGCGGCCGGGTTCTTCGCCCGGCATCTGCGCTAGCCCGGGCCGGCCCCGCCGCCAGGCCAGTAGACGGTAGGCGGTACTGGCCGGCACGCCGCTCATCAAGGACAGGCCCGGGCCTGTCCTTGATTGCGGTGGCCAGCAGATGCACAACCGCCCCGATCGCGGCGGTGCGCGCCGGTCTGAGCAACGACACGACATCACGAGTGGGCGGCACCCGGGCCTGAGTGGCCCATGCCGCCCGGCGTGGCGGTCAAGGTCTCGTCTTCACTTGGTGAAGACGAGACTGACGTTGTGTCCGCCGAACCCGAACCAGGTGGCCGGCGCACCAGTCCACTGACCGGTGCGCCGCTCACCGCGCACCACGTCCAGTTCCACGCGCGGGTCGAGGTCGTCGAGGTTGCGCGTGGCCGGCACCGTGCCGTCCTTGAGCGCGAACAGAGCGGCCATGGCGCCAACCGTTCCGGACGCTCCCATCATGTGGCCTGTCATCGACTTCGTCGCCGTCACCGCAGCGTGGCTGCCGATCACCCGGCCGATCGCCTCGGCCTCCGCCAGGTCACCGGACTCCGTCGAGGTGGCGTGGGCGTGCACGACCACGATGTCCGCCGGGGCCAGGCCGGCGTCGCGCAGCGCCGGTTCCATGGCGAAGGCCTGACCTTCCGCGTCGGAGGCCGTGATGTGGTTCGCGCTCGAACTCACGGCACTGCCGGCCAGCGTGCCGTAGGCACGTGCTCCACGGGCCCGGGCGAACTCGGCGCGTTCGAGCACCATCATCCCCGCGCCCTCGCCCATGACGAACCCGGACCGCTTGACATCGAACGGGCGGGACACGGTCTCCGGGTCCACGGACTGCGTCGACAGGGCCTTCATCTGGGCGAATGCCGCGATGGTGAAGGGGTGCAGGCATGCCTCCGCCCCACCTGCGACGACCTCAACCCCGTCGAAGGGATCTGGTCCCTTCTGCGACGCGGATGGCAGGCCACCAGCTGGCCCCGCCTCAACCGAGATGGCGAGGCTAAGGGCGCTCTCTGCTCCTGTCGCCCAGTCGCGTCGCCCGGCTGTCGGCGATCCGTTTCACATCCCGCAGGGACTCGGTCAGCCGGCTGGCGAGGAAATGGAGTTCGGTGTTCCCGGCCGTGCGGTCCGCCAGGAGTGCGGCGGCGTGGCCGAGCAGGTCCTCCGCCATGCCGAGCTGCACGACCTCGATGGTGTCCGCGACCCGCGACACATGGCCTGACCCGTCCGTCAGGACGTAACAGGGCTTGCCCTGCTCCCCCGTCCACGGCAGAAGCCGGAAGTGCCCGGGCTCACGCTCCTCCACGCTCATGCCACTGCCCCCACTCCGCGCAGGAGCCGGGGGTCGATGTCCGCCCCGTGCACGGCGATCCGCAGCTCGCCCTGCCGTACGCGTCGCCGCCGCTCATCGGTCACCCATCGCTCGTGCGCCTCGATGTACGGGCGGACCAGCGGACTGTCCTCCCCACGCGGCGGGAGTTCCCCGGTACATCGGGCGGTGGGACCGGACACGTACACGCAGGAGTACGGATAAACGGTGGCTGGGTCGACGACCAGAACCTGACGCACCAGCCGCATCAGCGACTCGGTGAACCGGCGGACGAGATTCTTCATGGCGGCGTGCTCTCCCTCTGACGACTTGCCCACGAACGAATGCGTTCTGTGGCGAACTCATCACAGAGTGGGGTCGGGCGTGGCTACGCTCCAGAGGTTCGGGCTTGACAGCCCGCCGGTCAGACAAGGGAGTTGGGGCTGCATGGCGATGAACCGGAAGCCGCGTACGCCGAGGGAGAAGTACGGGGAGGAGCTGAGGCTACGGCGGACAGCGGCGGGGCTGACTCAGGAGGCCCTGGGCGATCAGGTGGTCTGCTCGCCGACGCTGATCAGTCATTACGAGGCGGGGCGGCGGCTACCGAAGCCGGATGACGCGCACCGCCTCGACATCGCGTTGCGGACTGACGGCTTCTTCGTCCGCTGGCTGGATGACCTGGACTCGAAGTTCGCCCAGTACTTCGCGGCAGTCGCCGAGTTGGAGCGTGAGGCTACGGAAATCCGCCAATACGCCGCGTCTCTCATCCCTGGCCTGCTTCAGACGGACGCATACGCCCGTGCCGTGTTCCAGGCATGTCGCCCCAACTACCGCACAGAGGAACTTGACGAGTTCGTCGTCAACCGCTTGGAGCGGGGTCGACTGCTCAGCGAGTCATCGGCTCCGGTTGCCTGGACGCTCCTCGACGAAGCGGCACTCAGGCGCCGCGTGGGCGGGCCGCGTGTCATGGCGGAACAGCTGCGCAAAGTCGCGGACATGGCCGAGTCGGGTCGGCTGCGTCTGCACGTGGTGTCCTTCGCATCGGGGGCACACGCACTCCAGGAGAGCATGCTCTACCTGCTGAACTTCGCGGATGCCGCGCCGCTCGCGTATGTCGAAGGACTTCGCACGGGGCATCTGATGGACGATCCGGCGCTGGTAGAGGAGTGCCGCACGTCCTACACTCTCGCCCTGGGCGACGCGGCCCCGCACCAGGAGTCAGTGGCCCTCATCAGAGCCATCGCTGAGGAGCACGAACATGCACAGCACTGAGCCCACCGTCGCTGAATCCGGAACGCTGGCCGGGTGGCGCAAGTCCAGCTACAGCGGAGGCTCCAACGGCGAGTGCCTTGAGGTAGCCGACGGCTACGCCGCCATCCCCGTTCGCGACAGCAAGACCCCGAACGGCCCCGCGCTCGTCTTCTCCGCCGACGGCTGGTCGTCGTTCGTCGCGGCGGTCAAGGGCGACCGCATCAACAGCTGAGTCCGGCCGTGCCTCGCAACTGTCTGGCAATGGCCGCCGAGTTGCGAGGCATTGTCACGCACGCGAGAGAAATCCCTCACGCAGGTCCGGGTCACGGAGCAGGTCGAGAGTCTCTTCCTCACCGTCGAAAAGCAAGGCCGCAGCGGGGTGTTCCGACTGGTGGAACATCGCGGCCAGCACGTCGGCAAGTGGACGATTCCAAGCCACTCGCACGACTTCGGCCGCCTTGTTGTGCTGGCCCCTGTCCGTGGCGATGCGCCACAGTTCGACCGATTGCTTGGCCGTCCCGTAGGCCGTCCTGCGTCCCTCGACGAGGACTCCCCGGTCGTTGAGGCCGAACACCTCTATGCAGGCCTCGCCTTGGGCAGTCAGACCCTTGTACTTGCAGAGTGGCAGCACCAATCGCAGATGGCTCAACGGGTCCTGGAGCGTGGGGTCCAGGAGCAGCGGACTGCCGTCCTCCTCGGAGCGCGGGAACTTGTTCCGCTTCTGATTGCTGTTGCAGTACGAGCAGGCGAGCAGGTGGTTGAGCCAGTCGAAGGTACGGAGAGGAGCAAGGCTCTTCGGCTCGAAGTGGTCAATGTCCGTGCCCTGGCCGTCACCGCAGTACATACAACGCTGGTGGCCAGGAGCCATGTCGGCGAGGGTAGTGAGGAGCCCGTCGCGTACGCGGCGTCGCACGGTGGTGTTGCCCCATAAATCAGCCGCCTTGGCCTTTCGGCCCGGTTCCGCCGCCTGCGCGATCTGCTGGGTGTATGCCTTCAAGTGTTCCGCCGTGTCCGGGGACAGCTCGGTACGTCTCAGCCGGATCACTCCGCATCGCCGCCTTCTCCGTCCTCGATCTCCCCGGCGATCCGCTGGAGCTGGGCGGACATCTCATGGACGCGTGCCGTCGGCGAGCTGGTGAGCCGCCCCTTCAGCTCCTTGTACCGCGAGACCGTCTCCGGTGAGGTGTCCCCGTCGTACACCTTGGATTCCAGTGCCACGAACTCGGCCCGGAGGTACTCCGCCCGCACGGAGTACGGGGTGTCGAGACCGAACAGGTCGGAGAGGACAGCGTCATCACCGCTGCCGTAGACCACACGCTCGTACAGGTCTTCCGGTACGACCTCGGGCGCGGCATCCTCGTCCACACCAGGCAGGCGGATCAGGCCGCCTGGATCGGCGGCCTGACAGATGTACGGGCTGTGCGTGGTGACGATGAACTGAACATTGGGAAAGTGCGAGGTCAGCCAGGGGCCGATGCGACGCTGCCAGGAGACGTGGAGGTGAGCGTCGATCTCGTCGATGATCACGACGCCAGGGACCTGGAGGGGACTCGGGTCGTCGCCGTCCCCGCCGAACGCCTCGTCGCCAAAGGCGTCGTGGATCTGCTTCAGCAGGTCGACCACCAGCGCCGCCACGGTACGGAAGCCGTCGCTCATCTCTCTCAACGGGAATCGGTGGCCGTCACGCGTGACCCACAGTCCCTCGGAGTCAACCTCCTCGACGCGGTATCCGTCCGGAAGGAGCCCATCTCCCAGGACGGAGAGCGCCGCCTCCTTGAGTGCTCCGGCGCCCTCCCGGCCTTCGAGCGCGCGCAAATGCTGCTCGATCAGCCAGGCGACCCCTTCGGCCAGTGAGGCGTCCTCGTGGAACAGGCTCGCCTGCCGGGCCACCGGCCCCGAGGCCAGCATCAGCCGCTGCACCTCACCCGAGCCCCCCGCCATCCGTCGGAATGGCCCGTACGCAGCGCAGAACCACCCCACCGGGTTGTCGGCCCATGGCCCACGTTGGGCAGGGCTGGCGCTCTTGGCCCTGGGGTTATACCTGATCCCCTCCAGTGACGGCTGGGCGCTCCTGCGTCCTCCCGCGCCTTCAGCCGGGGCTGTCCACTGCAGTCCCGCCCAGAACTGGTTCTGAGTACGCCCAGAAGCCGTGAACTTGTCGAAGGCCGGGTCCCTGACGACTTCGGCCTCCGCCCTGCCGTCGTCAGCCCCGCGAGTGATCCAGTTCTCGAAGCCCTGGACCAGGCCCCGGGCCGGCACGGGTCCGCTCAGCGCGTGAGCCAGCGCCCGCAACAAGGTTGTCTTACCCGCGCCGTTACGGCCCGCGAGAACCGTCCAGCCGGCATGCGAGCCGTCCGGGCGAGTCAGCGTCAGGTCGACAACACGCGGACCGTGGAACGACTTGATGTTCTCAACGAACACGCGGGAGACGTACATGGATGACGGTTCCGTCCGGTGTGGGAGAGGTGGGCTATTCCGGTTCCGCGTCGGCTGGGACCTCGCCGCCCAGTGCCTCGGCGATCGCCGCGAATTCGCTGAGCGCGGCCTGGAGGTCCTGAACGATCTCGGCGGCGATCACCTCGGGCGGCAGGAGGCTGTCGGCGTCCTCCAGGGCTGGGTCCTTCATCCAGGTGAGGTCGAGGTTGACCTTGTCGCGCTTGAGTAGCTCGTCGTACGTGTACGCCTTGAAGCGGCCACCGTCCTCATCGGAGGTGTCTACGCGGTCCGCAAGCTTCTCGCCGTACGCCTGGACGAACTTCTCCAGGTCGGCCCGGGTCAGCGGGCGCTGCTTGAGGGTGAAGTGCTTGGCCGTGCGGAGGTCGTAGACCCACACCTTGGTGGTGTGCGGCTTGCCGTCCGCACGAGGGGTCTTCTTGTCGAAGAAGAGGACGTTGGCCTTCACGCCGCCCGCGTAGAAGATGCCGGTGGGCAGGCGCAGGATCGTGTGCAGATCGAACTCGTCGAGCAGGCGCCGCCGGATCTTCTCACCCGCTCCGCCCTCGAAGAGGACATTGTCAGGGAGGACGACGGCCGCCCGGCCGTCGATGGCCGTCAGCGACATGATGTGCTGGAGAAAGTTGAGCTGCTTGTTGGTGGTGGAGGCGCGGAAGTCGTCGCGGTCGTAACTGATGTCCTCCTTCTCCGCCTTGCCGTCGCTGCCGATCACTGTGATCGCGGACTTCTTGCCGAAGGGCGGGTTGGCGAGGACGAGTGACGCGTGCTTGCCGCTGGGCTTCGTGGCGAGCGCGTCGCCGACGTCGATCAGGCTCTTGCCTTCGCTGCTGCCGATGCCGTGGAGCAGGAGGTTCATCGCAGCGAGGCGGGCGGTGCCGGGGACGAGTTCGTTGCCCCAGATCTTGCCCGCGCCGAGCGCGAGGCGCTGCTCGCGGGTGAGGTCCTTCATGTGGTGCTTGCGGATGTAGGAGTGCGCGGCGATGAGGAAGCCGCCGGTTCCGCAGGCGGGGTCGGTGATCGTGTCCTCGGGACCGGGACGCATCACCTCGACGATCGCGTCAATGAGGGGTCGGGGCGTGAAGTACTGGCCGGCGCCCGTCTTGGTGTCCTCGGCGCCCTTGGCCAGAAGACCCTCGTACGCGTCGCCCTTGAGGTCCGCGTCTCCGACGGTCCAGTCCTGCTTGCCGATGAGGTCGACGACGAGCTTTTCGAGGAGGGCGGGCTCGGTGATGCGGTTCTGGGCCTTGGTGAAGATCGTGCCGAGCGTGGTGCCGGGGCGGGTGCCGAGGGCGTCGAGCACGTTGCGGTAGTGGAGTTCGAGCGCCTTGCCCTTCTTGTTGGCGAGGGACTTCCAGTCGTACGCCTTCGGCACGATCTCGGCGGCGTCCTCGTCCGAGAAGGGGTCCTCAGCGATCTCGTCCACCATCTTGAGGAAGAGGAGATACGAGAGCTGCTCGACGTACTCGATGGTGGAGAGGCCGTTGTCGCGGAGGACGTTGCAGTAGTTCCAGAGCTTGGCGACCAGGGTGTTGGTCTGGGCTGCGGCCTGCGGGGCGAGCACGATGTTGTCTTCGACGGGGGCGGTGCCGGGGGTGGTCGCGGTCACAGATCGAACTCCTGCTGTACAGCGTGAGCGGGGGTGGGGGTGGGGGCGGGCGCGGCGGTGGCGGCTGCGAGGGCCGTCGCCTTACGGGGTGCGGGGGCGCGGCGGGCTCGCTGTGCCTTGGGCTGAGCGGCGCGCTCGGCCTGGATGCGAGCGAGGAGGGCTGTGGCCGGTTCGTCGGTGGGGTCCTGGGGGACGAGGGCGCCGGTGAAGGCGTGTCGCAGGAGAGCATTCCGCAGCGAGGCCGCGCGCACGTCCTGCTGACTCAATTGACTACCGATGCGTGCAGTCGCATCGATTTTCGCGGCAACCTCGGCTACCAGGCGCTTCTGCACTTCGATCGGTGGAACTGGCATCTGGAAGTTGGCGATGACAGCCTGGTCGATTTTGGGCATGGAGCCTGCCAGTCCCTTCGCCTTGCTCTTGAAGTAGGTCCGCGCGGACTTGCTCCGCAGCACCATGACCGCGAATTCGGGGTCCAAGCGAGTGTCAGTACGCACTCTGATCAACAAGTCTGGATAAATGGCCCAGTCTTTTGGCCCGTTGAAAATTGCCGCTGTGCCCACCAAGTCGGGTGTATTGGACCGCTGGATCAAGATATCTCCCGGTTCCAGCCAAAGCCCCTTGACTTTAGAGGGGTCCGCTGACGTGATCTTCGTGTTCTCATCCCGGAAATCATTCAACGTAACCGCGGTGAGATTGAGCGTGCGGACCCCGTCAGCATCGGCCGTCACCCGGGCGGAGTGCCCGTTGCGCAAGGGTTCACGCAGAAGGCCTTCGAGTGGCTCGACGGGGAATCCGCTCCCGTCGTTCAGCATGGCGCTGACCACTGAGTCTGCGAGGAGCGATAGGCGGCGGGTGGAGTACTTGAGGAGTCGGACCGCCGCATCCAGACGGGAGAGGTGGTCTTCGAGGGTTTCGACGATGCGGTCCTGCTCTTCGCGAGGCGGTAGAAGGAAGGGGGCATCAAGGAGAACCTGTTGTGAGATATTACGCATCGAATCCTTGGTACCGGTCGCCTTGTCCGAGATCCACTGTCGCATTTCCGGGGACCCCAACAGATGGACAAGCCACTTCTTGCTCACCAGGTCACTGGGCACGAGACGCAGGCTCTTGTCCGACAGAAGCAGCTTCGAACGGGACTGACCAACCAGCACCGGAGCACCGACATATGCCCTAGTGTTGGCGCGACTCACAAGGATGTCGCCAGGGCGAATTTCGTAGGCAGGGTTAATCAGGCGACCATCCGGCACTGCCTTATTCTCACGCTCGTCGAACCGCCCCCAGGTCATGGCACTTACCTTGATGATCCCCCACTCATCCATGCCGGCCCGGCGAGGTTCGCACGTGAAAGATTTTCCAGCCTCGATGGCCAGCAGGACATCCCCAAGCCGGGAAGGCACCCACCCCGCCGGAAGTTCCTTCTCGCTCAAGCCAGTTCCCGATTCAGCTCAGTCAACAGATCCAGCGCAGGCTCTTTCCCGCCGAACGCCATCGTGAAGCCACGTCCCTTGCCGCGCTCCGTGAACGGCTCGTAGGCAAGATCTGCCGACGCTATGCCGACATCGCTGGCGACGACGTCCCGGATCTTCTCCAGCCACCACAGCTGCTCGTCCGTGAATTCGACGCCCGCCTGTCGCTGCCGAAGCAGCCAGCCCTCGAAGCGCTCCTCGACAACCGTACGGTACGGACGGAGCTCACTGTCCGCGCCCAGCTCGTAACGGATCAGACTGATCAAGTCCGGGATACCGGCCTCACGTCCCGGGCGGGCCACCGCCTGGTTCAGGTCCTCGTGGAAGCCCCAGAGAACATGGGGTGTCCAGGCCCTCCTGGAGGCCCGGATCGTCGCCGCGAGTTCCTTGAGGGCGTCCCGGGCCTCGGCCGGGGAGACCGGGTTTCCGCTCCCCAGGGCGACCTGAATCGCCGCGTTGCGGTCGCGCTGGTTCTTCAGAAGGTCGCCCCACTCGTCCAGGTTCTCGCGGGCGCGCTTCTCGCGCGGGACCTCTTCGACCTCCGTCACCGTGACGGCCGTCGTCTCGTCGTACGTCAGGTCCTTGTCCCGGCGGATCTCCAGGATCTGGCGGCGCAGCTCCGGGTTACTGGTGAGGATGGCCACGGCGTCCTCCACCAGCCTGCGGGCCGCTCGCGGGCCGCCCTGCCGCCTCGCCGTGTCCTGCGCGTCGACGTCCACCGCGTCGACGATCCCGCGGGCGATCTCGGAGAGTGTGGTGCCGCCCGCCGTGTTGGCGAGGAGGTCCCGCTCCTCGGGCTTGAGCTGCTGGCTCAGCCGCGCCAGGCGCCGCTGGAGGATCTCCGCCTCCTCCACGCTGATCGCCCTCGTTCCCGTCTTGTCGAGCAGCCTGGCGAGCGAGACCTGCTTGCCCGTCGCCGGAATCATGGGCCGCGCGTCCACCAGCGGGGATGTCGTAACGCCCGCCGCGTCGATCAGAACGAAACGGTCCTTGGTCACGTCGTCGTCGGCGTCCGGGGTGACCTCGCGCAGCTCCGTTGCGTCGATGGTGCGTGCCCCGCGTCCCTTCATCTGCTCGAAGAGAACCGCGCTGCGTACCGACCGCAGGAAGATCACGCACTCCAGGGCCCGTACGTCCGTACCCGTGGCGATCATGTCGACCGTGACGGCGACCCTCATCCGGGGCGAGTTACGGAGATCGTTGATCAGGTCGTCGGGATTGTCGCCATTCTGACGGCTCTTGTACGTGATCTTCTTTGCGAAGTCGTCGCCGCGCCCGAAGACCTCCTTGACCTGCTTGAGCACGTCCTCGGCATGGTCTTCACCGACCGCGAAGACGAGAGTCTTGGGGAGGTCCTTGCGGCCCGGGAACCAGCGCTGCCAGTTGTTCTTGTAAATCGTGAGCACGGCTCGGATCTCATCGATGTTGATCACCGAGCGGCCGATCTGGCCTGTGGTGTAGGTGAGGTCGTCGTCGAGTTCCACGTACCGCTGGGCCCGGGTCTTGCGGTCCTTGATCCGGACCGTCGTCCCGGCCTCGATCCTCGCGCCACCCTGCTCGCGCAGGTCGGTCGCGATGCGGACGACGTCGAAGTCGACGTTGACCCCGTCGGCCACGGCCTGCTCGTAGGTGTACTCGGAGACCGTGTTCTGGTCGAAGAAGCCCCGGGTCTGCGCGGTCGGAGTCGCGGTGAGGCCGACGAGGTGGGCGTCGAAGTACTCCAGGACGCCCCGCCACAGTCCGTAGATGGAACGGTGGCACTCGTCCACGACGATCAGGTCGAAGGACTCCGGCGGTACGTCCGGCTCGTAATCGACCTCGACGGGGCGGTCGATGGCGTAGTTCATCTCGGGGTCGTCCGCCGTGTTGTCGGCGGACACCGCGCCCGCGGGCTGCTGCCCCGCGTCCGTCGCGTCGTCGCGGGCGTCGTCGTCCGTCAGCTGCTCGCCCTTGAGCAGGGCGTACATCTTCTGGATCGTGCAGATGACGACGGACGAGGTGTCCTGGAGCCCGGCCGAGCCCAGACGGTCGACGTTGTAGAGGTCGGCGAACTTCCTGCCGTCGTCGGGAGTGGTGTAGTTGCGGAACTCCGAGAGCGCCTGACGGCCGAGGTTGTTGCGGTCGACCAGGAAGAGGACACGGCGGGCGCCCGTGTGGCGGAGCAGCCGGTAGGTCTCGGTGACGGCCGTGAAGGTCTTGCCCGCGCCGGTCGCCATGTGGATCAGAGCACGGGGCTTGTCCTGGGCGAGGGACTGCTCCAGGCCGCTGATCGCATCGATCTGCGCGAGACGCAGGCCGTACGGCTCCAGCTTCGGCATGCGCCGCAGACCGGCCCGGAAGGTCGGGGCCCGGTGGTCCTCCGCGTGCTCCATCCAAGCGGCAACGGTCTCGGGGCGGTGGAAGGAAAACACCTCGCGGGACCGGGGATCGGGGTCCAGGCGGTTGACGAAGTAGGTCTCGGTTCCGGTAGTGGCGTAGCGGTAGGCAAAGGGCTCGGACTGCCGCCAGACGGCGAGGCTGTGCTCCTTGAGTACACCCTTGGCATAGCGCTCGTTCTGGGCGAGGGCGCTGGAGAGGTGGTCTCCCTCGCGCTTGGCCTCGATGACACCCACGATCTTGCCGTCGACATACAGGACATAGTCTGCGCGTCCGGTCGCGAGGGTGAACTCCCGTACCGCGACGCCCTGTCCGGCGAGCGGGTTCAGGTCGACGCGGTCCTGGACGAGCCAGCCGGCCTCGGCGAGCATGATGTCGATCTTCTGCCGGGCCTGGACCTCGTTGAGCGGGGCCGGGCGCTGGGCGCGGTGCACGATGGCGTCACGGGCGGCGGCATTCACCCGGCGCGGCTGCTTGCGGTCGGCCTCGTACTGCGCCTGCTGTGCGGACCGCAGGCTGACGATCTCGGCTTCCATGTCCGCGAGCCGCGCGGCGAGCGCTGCTTTGGCCTGCTGAGCACTGACCATCAGGGCTTCGGCCTCGGAGCGGGCTCGGCGCTCGGCTTCGAGACGGTCAGTGGACTCGCTCAGCTTGACCCGGGACTGGGCCAGTGCGTCGCGTTGCCCGTCGAGCGCCTGGCGCAGCTCGGCGACCTCGGCCGGGTCCGTGAGCGCGGGCATGGCGGGCGGCACGAACGCGGTGACCGTGCGCTTGCCGGTCAGGGCGCGGTGGTAGAAGACCCCGAGCTCGTAGCAGAGCCGTACGACCTCAAGGGCGCGGGTGGTGTCGAAGAGGTGGGCGTGGGCGGCCTCGTTGCGGTCGCGACGAAGCCGGTCGAAGGCGTCGTGTACAGCCGGGGCCAGCGCGCCGATGCCCGTGAGGGCCCGCAGCCGGTCGATCTGGCGGGTGCCCGCGACACGGATGCCGGTACGTGTGACCAGATCCTCGGCCAGGACCTCGCCGAACTGGCCCGCCTGGACCTGGGCGGCGTTCGGATTGCTGAAGACATTGAGCTCGGCCTGGGCGCCGTACAGAGCAAGGAGCGGCTGATGCTGATAAAGCACCCCGAAGTTCGGTGATGCCTTGGCCAGGTCCCGAAGCCGGTCGTCCACGCTGCTCCCACCCCACAGGTACAGATCGTCAAGATGATCGAGTTTACGAGGCGTGGGGCGATCGGACCTTTGGATTCGCCAGGTTCTTCATCCCTGCAAGGGCCGGTCCGCGCACCGGGAACAGCGGTCCCTGGAAACGAAACGGGGCCCGGTCAGAAGACCGGACCCCCCTCGCTATCCCCCTCCGTCAGGGCTTCACGATCCCCCCGAATCCCTCCCCGGAAGCGCCCGACGCAACATAAGACCCGGCAGGGTGTCGAACGGTTGCACGCCTTGACGATCTCTTTACCCCTGGTGGCAAAGAGCCTTCTCAGCAGGCGTGTTCGGTGTACCGCGACGCGACCTCGGCGAGGACTTCGGCACCGTCGCGGGCCCAGAGGTCCTCGTTGAAGATCTCCACCTCGATGGGGCCGTCGAAGCCGGCGGTCTCGACCTGTGAGCGGAACGCGCGGAAGTCCACGGCTCCGTCGCCGAGTTGGCCACGGCCGAGCAGGACTCCGGCCGGAAGTGGGGTGATCCAGTCCGCCAGTTGGAAGGAGTGGATGCGGCCGGCCGCACCCGCGCGGGCGATCTGGGCGGGCGCCTGGTCGTCCCACCAGATGTGGTAGGTGTCGACGACCACCCCGACCTGGTCGGCCGGGAAGCGTTCCGCGATGTCCAGGGCCTGGGAGAGCGTGGAGACGACGCAGCGGTCCGAGGCGAACATCGGGTGCAGCGGTTCGATCGCGAGGCGTACGCCGCGCTCGGCCGCGTACGGTGCAAGTTGCCCCAGGGCGTCCGCAATCCGTTCCCGCGCGCCGTACAGGTCCTTGCTGCCCGCCGGGAGGCCGCCGGAGACGAGGACCAGGGTGTCGGTGGACAGGGCCGCCGCCTCGTCGATCGCGGCGCGGTTGTCGTCCAGGGCGCGCGCCCGTTCCGCCGGGTCGAGTGCGGTGAAGAAGCCGCCCCGGCAGAGGCTGGTGACGGTCAGTCCGGAGTCGGCGAGCAGTCGGGCGGTGCGCTCGACGCCGTACTCCTGGACGGGGGCCCGCCACAGGCCGACCTTGTCGATGCCCGCCTTGACGCAGCCCTCGGCCAGTTCGGGCAGCGACCACTGCTTGATGGTCTCCTGGTTGATGGAGAGACGGCCGTCGCTCATCGAGTGCCTCCGTTGACCGTGAGCAGGGCGCGCATCCGGGATTCGGCCAGCTCCGGATCGGGGAACAGGCCCAGTCGGTCCGCGAGTTCGTACGCCTTCGCCAGGTGCGGCAGCGAGCGGGCGGACTGCAGGCCGCCGACCATGGTGAAGTGGTCCTGGTGGCCGGCCAGCCAGGCGAGGAACACCACGCCCGTCTTGTAGAAGCGGGTCGGGGCCTGGAAAAGGTGGCGGGACAGTTCGACCGTGGGGTCGAGGAGGTCCCGGAAGCCCTGCGTGTCCCCCGTGTCGAGCACGCGTACCGCGTGCGCGGCCAGCGGGCCGAGCGGGTCGAAGATGCCGAGCAGGGCATGGCTGAAGCCCCGGTCGTCGCCCGCGATCAGCTCGGGGTAGTTGAAGTCGTCGCCGGTGTAGCAGCGGACCCCGCCGGGCAGGCGGCGGCGTACGTCGATCTCGCGCTCCGCGTCCAGGAGCGAGATCTTGATCCCATCGACCTTGTCCGGGTGCTCGGCGATGACCTTCAGGAACGTGTCGGTGGCGGCGTCGAGGTCCGAGGAGCCCCAGTAGCCCTCCAGCGCGGGGTCGAACATCGGGCCGAGCCAGTGCAGGACAACGGGTTCCGAGGCCTGGCGCAGGAGGTGCGCGTACGTCTCCAGGTAGTCCTCGGGGCCGTTCGCCGCGGCGGCCAGCGCGCGGGAGGCCATCAGGATGGCCTGGGCGCCGCTCTCCTCGACGAGACTGAGCTGTTCCTCGTAGGCGGCCTTCACCTCGGCGAGCGAGGCCGGGCCCGCGGGCAGCTGGTCGGTGCCGACGCCGCACGCGATCCGGCCGCCGACGGCCTTCGCCTCGGCGGCGGAGCGGCGGATCAGTTCGGCCGCGCCGGCCCAGTCGAGGCCCATGCCGCGCTGGGCGGTGTCCATGGCCTCGGCGACGCCGAGTCCGTGCGACCAGAGGTGGCGGCGGAAGGCGAGGGTGGCGTCCCAGTCGACGGCCACGGGGTCGTCGGGGCTGATGTCGGCGTACGGGTCGGCGACCACATGGGCGGCGGAGAAGACCGTACGGGAGGCGAGCGGTGCCCCGCCGGGGGCGAGGTCGAGCGGGGTGGTGCGGGGTTCGTACGGGCCCTGCGGGAGCTGGATGGTCACTCAGATCAGCTCCGATGCGCCGTACGCGGGGTGGATCGTCACAGCGTCAGCTCCGGTACGTCGAAGCGGCGGCCCTCGGCGGAGGACTTCAGGCCCAGTTCGGCGAGCTGGACACCGCGGGCACCCGCCATCAGGTCCCAGGTGTACGGCTCGTCGAGCACGATGTGACGCAGGAAGAGCTCCCACTGGGCCTTGAAACCGTTGTCGAAGACGGCATTGTCCGGGACTTCCTGCCACTGGTCGCGGAACGGCTCGGTGACCGGGAGGTCGGGGTTCCAGACCGGCTTGGGGGTGGCCGAGCGGTGCTGGACGCGGCAGTTGCGAAGGCCCGCGACGGCGGAGCCGTGCGTGCCGTCGACCTGGAACTCGACGAGCTCGTCGCGGTTGACGCGGACCGTCCAGGAGGAGTTGATCTGGGCGACGGCGCCGCTCTCCAGCTGGAAGATGCCGTACGCGGCGTCGTCGGCGGTGGCGGCGTACGGCTTGCTCTGCTCGTCCCACCGCTGCGGGATGTGCGTCTGGACGTGCGCCTGGACGGTGGCGACCCGGCCGAACAGCTCGTGGAGCACGTACTCCCAGTGCGGGAACATGTCGACGACGATGCCGCCGCCGTCCTCGGCGCGGTAGTTCCAGGACGGGCGCTGGGCCTCCTGCCAGTCCCCCTCGAAGACCCAGTAGCCGAACTCGCCCCGTACGGAGAGGATCTCGCCGAAGAAGCCGCCGTCGATGAGGCGCTTCAGCTTCAGCAGACCCGGCAGGAAAATCTTGTCCTGGACGACACCGTGCTTGATCCCGGCGTCGCGGGCCAGCCGGGCCAGCTCCAGGGCGCCGTCGACGTCCGTGGCGGTGGGCTTCTCGGTGTAGACGTGCTTGCCCGCGGCGATCGCCTTCTTGATCGCCTCGACGCGGGCCGAGGTGACCTGGGCGTCGAAGTAGATGTCGATGGTCTCGTCCGCGAGGACCGCGTCGAGGTCGGTCGACCATTCGGTCAGGCCGTGCCGCGCGGCGAGCTCCTCCAGGGCGTGGGTGCGGCGGCCGACCAGGACCGGCTCGGGCCACAGCACGTCGCCGTCGCCGAGATCGAGGCCGCCCTGTTCCCGGATCGCGAGGATCGAGCGCACCAGGTGCTGCCGGTACCCCATGCGACCCGTGACGCCGTTCATGGCGATGCGCACTGTCCTGCGTGTCACGAAGTTCCCTCCATACAGCTTTAGCAAGCGCTTTCTATGCCGTATGACGCTAGCCTGCCGACAGCGGCCCGGACAAGAGGGGGCGCGCCGATAACTCCTCTCACTCCTCATCACCCTCGGAGGAAAGCGATGACAGTCACCCTGGCGGACGTGGCGGCTCGCGCCCGGGTGTCCCCGGCCACCGTCTCCCGCGTGCTGAACGGCAACTATCCGGTGGCCGCGTCCACCCGGGAGCGGGTCCTGCGCGCGGTGGACGACCTCGACTACGTGCTCAACGGACCGGCGAGCTCGCTCGCGGCAGCCACGTCCGATCTGGTCGGCATCCTGGTCAACGACATCGCCGACCCGTTCTTCGGGATCATGGCGGGCGCGGCACAGACGGAGATCGGCGGTCCGGGTGACGGCTCCGGGCGGGCCGGCGGCGAGAAGCTCGCCGTCATCTGCAACACCGGCGGCTCCCCCGAGCGCGAACTGACCTATCTCACCCTGCTCCAGCGCCAGCGCGCCGCCGCCGTCGTCCTCACCGGCGGCGCGTTGGAGGACCCTGCGTATCAGGCGGCGATCTCCGCCAAGCTGGCGAAGCTGGCGGACGCGGGCACCCGGGTGGTGCTGTGCGGGCGACCCCCGCTGCCGGACGGCGAGGCCGTCGTGGCCGCGCTCGCCTTCGACGACCGGGGCGGCGGGCGCCGGCTCACCGAGCATCTGCTGTCGCTGGGCCACCGGCGGATCGGCAATGTCGCGGGCCCGTTGGAGCGGACGACGACCCGCCACCGGCTCGAAGGCCACCGCGACGCGATGAGGGCGGCGGGACTCGGCGACGAGGCGGGTGCCGGGGAGCAGGAACGCCTCACCGTGCACGGCCCCTACGACCGGCAGTCCGGCTACGACGCCACCCTCGAACTCCTGCGCCGCGAACCGGAGGTGACGGCGATCGTCGCCGCCAACGACACCGTGGCTCTGGGAGCGGGCGCGGCGATCCGGGACCGCGGTCTCCGCATCCCCCAGGACATCTCGGTGGCGGGCTTCGACGATCTGCCGTTCTCGGTGGACGCGGTCCCGGCGCTGACAACCGTACGGCTGCCGCTGTTCGAGGCGGGCGCGCGGGCGGGCCGGCTGGCCATGGGCAAGGAGACACCGCCGCCGGGAGGCATCGCGACGATCGCGGCGGAGCTGATGGTGCGAGGGTCGACGGCACCGCCGCGGACGTGACACGGCCGGGTTCCGCATCCTGGTCCCGGGTACCCGTACCGCGTGCCAGGGGCCGATGATGTGCGGGCCGCTGTCCGGTCCGTCAGGCGCAGTGGCACGTACCGACGGAAGGAACACCCACGTGAAGCTCGCTTTCTCGACCCTCGGAGTACCGGGGATGCCGATCGCCGACGTCGTCCGGCTCGCCGTCGACCACGGCTACCAGGGGGTGGAACTCCGCGCCCACCCCGAAGAGCCGGTGCACCCGGGGCTCTCCTCGGCCGAACGTGCCGAGATGGTCGAGGAGTTCAAGAGGGGCGGCGTCGAGATCCTGACCGTCGCCGGGTACGTCCGGGTCGCCGCCGAGGGGGACGACCAGCCGGTGCTGGACGAGCTCGCCGGGCTGGTGGAGCTGGCGCGGGACCTGGGCGCCTCCAACGTCCGGGTCTTCCCCGGTGGCGGCGGGCTGGACCCGGAGGTGGCCGATGCGAACGCCGCCCGCCGACTGGGCGCCGCCGCCCCGCACGCGGCCGACCTGGGCGTACGGATCCTGCTGGAGACCCATGACTCGCACCGGGCCGGTGCCGACGTGGCCCGGATCGCCGGGACGGTCGGGCATCAGCAGGTCGGCGCGCTGTGGGACATCATGCACACCTGGCTGGCGGGCGAGGAGCCGGTCGCGAGCCATGCCGTGCTCGCCCCGCACCTGGGATACGTACAGGTGAAGGACATCGCGTCGGCCGAGGACACCACGCCGCTGGCGCTGGGCGCGGGGGTGCTGCCGCTGCGGGAGTGCCTGGACACCCTGGACGCGGACAGCTGGGTCTGCTGGGAGTACGAGAAGCGCTGGCACCCGGGGGCCGCCGAGCTGCCGGGGCTGCTGGCCGCCGGGCGGGAGTATCTGCTGGGGCCGGGTGCGCCCAAGCAGTAGGGCGGCCCGGCCTGTTCGGACCACCCGTGCCGCCCTCGGCAGTGCGGCCAGGACTGTTCAGCGCGCCCGCGCCATTCGCGGCTCCGGGGAATCCGGGGCCGCGGTACGCGGCCTGCGCGCCCCCGCCAGCGAGGTGAGGGCCACCCCGCCGACCAGGAGAGCCGCCGCGCACCACCGCAGCGGGCTCACCGACTCACCGAGGAACAGCGCGGCCGAGGACATCCCGAAGACCGGGACGAGCAGGGTGAACGGGGCCACCGACGAGGCCGGGTGGTGGCGCAGCAGGAAGCCCCAGGCCCCGAAGCCGAAGACGGTGGTGATCCAGGCGACGTAGACGATGATTCCGGCGCCGCTCCAGTCGAGCGCGGCCAGGGCATCGGCGTCTCGGTCCCAGCCCTCGAAGAGGAGGGAGAGGCCGAGCAGCGGGAGCACGGGCACGGTCGATACCCACACCATGAAGTTGAGGGAGTCGGGCGGGGCGGCCTTGCGGGTCAGCACGTTGGACACACCCCAGCAGGCCGCCGCCGCGATCACCAGGACGAAGGCGAGCACGGGCCCGCCCGCGCCCTCGTCGACCGCGGCCACCCCGATGCCCGCGAGAGCCACCCCCATTCCCAACACCCGTATTCTGCCCGGTCGTTCACCGAGGGCGAGCGCCGCGAAGAGAGCCGTGAAGACCGCCTGGACCTGGAGCACCAGCGAGGAGAGACCGGCGGGCATGCCGCGGTCCATGCCGATGAAGAGCAGCCCGAACTTCGCCACTCCGAGGACGAGCCCGACACCGGCGATCCACTTCCAGGCGACCTTGGGCCGGCCGACGAAGAAGACCGCGGGCAGCGCGGCGACCAGGAAGCGCAGGGCGGAGAAGAGCAGCGGCGGGAAGTGCCCGAGGCCGACCTCGATGACGACGAAATTGACACCCCAGACGGCGGCCACCAGGGCGGCCAGGGCGATGTGAAGGGGACGCATGGAGCGAGGATCGCCCGCCGGGACCATGTAGCACCAGCGCGGATTTCTTCATGATGGAATTGAGCATTGCTAATGAATCAGGAAGGTCCGGGAGGTTCCGGTGCTCGATCTGTCCCGGCTGCGCGCGCTGCACGCCGTCTCCGTCCATGGCTCCGTCGCGGGCGCCGCCGCCGCGCTCGGCTACACCCCGTCGGCGGTCTCGCAGCAGATCACCAAGCTGGAGCGGGAGACCCGTACGACCCTTCTCGAACGGCGCGGACGCGGCGTCGCACTGACCGAGGACGCGCTCCATCTCGCCACCACCGCCCAGCAGTTGCTGGCGATCGTGGAGCACGCGGAGACGACGCTGGAAGAGCGCAGGGGGCTGCCGACCGGGCGGCTGTCGATCGGTGCGTTCGCGTCCGCGGCGCGCGGGCTGCTGCCCGGTGTGCTGGCCGGGCTGGACCGGGACCATCCGGCGCTGGAGGTCCGGCTGACCGAGGTCGATCCGCATCTCTCGGTCGACCTGGTGGCCAAGGGTGTGATCGATCTGGCGGTCGCGCACGACTGGGACATCGCCCCGCTGCCCGCCCCGGAGGGCGTGGCGCAGGCGGTGATCGGTGACGACCCGTGCGATCTGCTGGTGCCGGAGGGCCATCGGCTCGCCGGTCGGGAGGCGGTGCGGCGCGAGGAGCTGGCGAAGGAGCGATGGATCTGCCAGCCGCCCGGGAGGGTCTGCCACGACTGGCTCGTACGGACGCTGCGCGCGGCGGGTTACGAGCCGGACATCCGGCACCAGGCGGAGGAGAACCACACGCAGCTGGCCCTGCTCGCCGCCGGTCTCGGGGTCGCGTTGATCCCGAGGCTGGGCCGGGGGCCGCTGCCGCCCGGGGTGGTCGCGGTGCCGCTCGATCCCGTACCGGTGCGTCGGCTGTACGCGCTGTGGCGTACGGAGGCGGCCCGGCGGCCCTCGATCACGGCGGCGGTGTCGGCGCTCCAGGCCCACGGGACCGCCGTGGGGCTGACGAGGTAACGGCCGCCCGGCGCCGCGCCCACGAGCACCGGACGGACTCAAAACGGTCCGAGCCCTTGACCGGAAGTTATTTTCTGGATATCCGTGCTCCTTGGAAGTTTCTTTCACCAACGTTTCTTTCACCACCCCTCGTCCCCGAGTACGGCCGAAGGAGCACACGTGCACCACCGCCCCTCCAGACGCACCCTCCTCACCGCCACCGCCACGACGGCCGCGGCGGCCGTCGTGGGCGGCGTCGTCGCCCCCGGCGCCGCCGTCGCCGCCCAGCGGTCCGCGAGCAGCGGCCCCGGCGCCGGGCACCACACCTCAGCCGCCACCACCAGTCGCCTCAAGGGGCTCATCTCCCGGATGACCCTGGAGGAGAAGGTCGGGCAGCTCTTCGTGATGCGGGTGTACGGGCACTCAGCCACCGAGCCCGACCAGGCCGACATCGACGCCAACCTGGCGGAGATCGGGGTCCGTACCGCCGCCGAGCTGATCGCCAAGTACCACGTCGGCGGGATCATCTACTTCGCCTGGGCGCACAACACCCGCGACCCGCATCAGATCGCCGACCTGTCCAACGGCATCCAGCGCGCCGGTCTCGCCGGCCCCACTCCCCTGCCGCTCCTCGTCTCCACCGATCAGGAGCACGGCATCGTCTGCCGCGTCGGCGAACCCGCCACCCTGATGCCGGGCGCGATGGCGCTGGGCGCGGGCGGCTCGCGCTCCGACGCCCGCAAGGCCGGGCAGATCGCGGGCGCCGAACTGGCCGCGATCGGCATCAACCAGAACTACGCCCCGGACGCCGACGTCAACGTCAACCCGGCCAACCCGGTGATCGGCGTACGCTCCTTCGGCTCCGACCCGCAGTCCGTGGCCGGGATGGTCGCGGCGCAGGTGAAGGGGTATCAGAGCAGCGGCATCGCCTCGACGGCCAAGCACTTCCCGGGCCACGGCGACACCAGCACCGACAGCCACACCGGTCTGCCGGTCATCAACCACACCCGGGAGCAGTGGGCGGAGCTGGACGAGCCGCCGTTCCGGGCCGCGATCGCCGCAGGCATCGACTCGATCATGACCGCGCACATCGTCGTCCCGGCTCTGGATCCGGCCGAGGACCCGGCGACGCTGTCCCGCCCGATCCTCACCGGCATCCTGCGCGAGGAACTCGGATACGACGGCGTCGTGGTGACCGACTCGCTCGGCATGGAGGGCGTGCGGACGAAGTACGGCGACGAGCGCGTGCCGGTCCTCGCGCTCCGGGCGGGCGTCGACCAGCTGCTCAACCCGCCCAACCTCGACGTCTCCTGGAACGCCGTCCTGGAAGCCGTGAAGAGCGGTGAGATCAGCGAGGCCAGGATCGAAGAATCGATCCTGCGGATCCTGCGGCTGAAGACGAAGCTCGGCCTGTTCGACGACCCGTTCGTCAGCCACGCGGGGGTGGACCGTACCGTCGGGACGCGGGCCCATCTCGCCGCCGCCGACCGGATCGCCGAGCGCACCACCACGCTGCTCGCCAACGACGGCGCCGTGCTGCCCCTCTCCCGCCGCTCCCACAAGAGCCTCCTCGTGGTCGGCGCCGATCCGGCCTCGCCGTCCGGTACCACCGGACCGCCCACCACGACCCTGGCCAACGCCTTCGGCGAACTGGGCCACGCGGCAACGGCGTTGTCCACCGGCACCGCCCCCACCAAGGCGAAGATCGACGAGGCGGTGGCGGCCGCACGGGGCAAGGACGCGGTGATCGTGGCCACGTACAACGTCTCGGCGACCAGTTCGCAGCGCACCCTGGTGAGCGCACTGGCGGCGACCGGCGTCCCGGTGATCACGGTCGCGATCCGCAATCCGTACGACATCGCGCAGCTGGCCGGGACCGGGTTCGCGGCGAACCTGGCCACGTACTCCTGGACCGACGTCGAACTGCGGGCCGCCGCCCGGGTGATCGCGGGCCGCGCCGAACCGGAGGGCACCCTGCCGGTGCCGGTGCAGCGCGCGGACGATCCGGCTCGGGTGCTGTACCCGGTCGGGTACGGACTGACGTACTGAGAACCGGGAAGGGGCTGTGCACCCGCACAGCCCCTTCCTTGGTACGGCTTCGCGCAAGGGCCGGTTACGGCCGCAGCCCGCGCTCGTTCATCACGTCCCGCTTGTCGAGCCGTGCGTCGAACTTCGCGAGCGGCTTCGCCTTCGCCGGGTCGTCCCGCACGGCAGCCGGGGCGACGCCCGCCCAGCGCAGGATGGCCGCCGTGGCCTTCGCCTTGTCGTCGGCGGCGAGGCCGGCCACGTTCGAGCCGTGGTTGCCGCCCGCCACGGTCATGACATAGCTGTCCCGGGCGCCCGCACCGAGCCGGAAGCGCTCCGCGCCCCACGGGTCGTTCTCTCCGTACACGTACAGCATGTGGTTGGCGTGTTGCTTCACCCAGCTGTCGATGTCGCGCATCACCGACGGCTGGAACTTCATCGGGATGGAGCGCGGCACGAAGTTGCGCGGCGGCTGGTACCCGTACCGGCTGAGGTTGCCGAGCCACGGTTGCTTGATGTTCGGCGAGCCGAGCTGGGTGCCCGCCTGGTAGTAGTACGGGGTGTACTTCTCCAGGCCCTGGTCGGCGTAGGCGGAGAAGCCGGAGATCGAGTCGATCGAGTCCCAGATCGCCTGGTCGGGGGCGTTCTTGGCGTCGGCCGGGATGGTGTCGCAGTCGGACAGCAGGCTGTACTGCCAGTACGCCCAGACGTAGTCCATGACGACGGCTTCGTACGCCCGGTCGAGCGAGCCGGTGGTGTCGAAGGTGTAGCCCTTCGCCGCGGCGTACTCCTGGTACTTCTTCTCCAGCGGCTCGCGGCGGACCAGCGCCTCGCGCTGCACCCCGTTCAGCCTGTCGCGGCACTCCTTGGTGCCGACGTTGTCGAAGAACCGGTCGTACGCCGAATCCTCCTTGTTGACCACGTCGTTGGGCGCGACGTACGCGACGACGCCGTCCATGTCCTCGGGATAGAAGCGCTCGAAGTACGTGGCGGTCATGCCGCCCTTGGAACCGCCGGTGGTCAGCCAGTTCTTGGTGTAGATCTGCTTCAGCGCGGTGAAGACGCGGTGCTGGTCGCTGGCGGCCTGCCAGATGTCGAGCTTGGACCAGTCGGCGGGCGCCGGCCGGGACGGGGTGAAGAACCGGTACTCCAGAGAGACCTGGTTGCCGTCGACGATCCGGGTCGGCTCGGAACGGCTCGGGTTCGTGGAGACGTTGTAGCCGCCGGTGTAGAAGACCGTCGGGCGGGACGTGTCCTTGTGCAGCAGGGTGATGCGCTGCTGGAAGGTGCCCTCGGACGGGTGCCGGTGATCGATCGGCTGGGTGTACTCGAGGACGAAGTAGCGGTAGCCGTCGTACGGCTTCTCCTCGATGAGACGCATTCCCGGGATGGCCAGGATGCGGTCCTTGATGTCCGTGCTCGTACCGCTGTCACTGCCGGCCGTGCTCCGGAACGCGGCCGGTTCCGCAGCGGTCGCCGCCCCGGCCGAGGCACCCGTCGCACTCACCGTGCCGATGAGCACCGCGAGCGACAGGAACCCTCTGAGCGCCTTACGCATACACCCTCCCCATGATTCACAACAGACGCCGTGAACCTAGCGGGGCGACACCTGCGCCGCCAGACCCCGTCGGCCCCGGAAAATCACGGGTCGGGGCCGTCAGCAGAGAATCCAGCCCGTGGAACCGGACTTTCCGGAGATCGTGGCCGAGGCCCGGACGCACCGGTTCAGCGCGTGGACGGTCACCGGGCCGGCCTGTCGGGTGTACCGGCCGCTGTCTACGACGGGGCTGCCGCCGCGCGGCTGGAGCGTCACGGACATCGTGCGGCGTGGGCCCGGCTTCTTGGCCACCGCGACGGCGCAGGCATAGGAGCGGCTCTTGAAGACGCGCAGCTCACCGGTCTTGAACGTGACCGTCTTCGCGGGGCGCCCGGCGCAGATGGTTGCGGCGTCGGCGCTGTTCGCCGCGGTACCGGTGAGCACCAGACCGACGACGGCCACCAGCGGCAGAACGAACAGCCGCGCAAGCGTCCGGCGTGGTCCGCCCTTTGCGCGTCTGTCGGCCTTTCCGGTCCCTGTGATCACCAGCAGCCCCATCGTCAGATCGAAAGCCCACGCCCACGTTCGACACATGTGCGTACGTGTGTACGACGCAGGAGGCCATCCGGAGGTTGCATCGGGCGCGCTCCGCCACCAGGACAACCAAATCCCCACAGCATGGGTCAAACAGGGCAGAAAAATACGAAAGGCAGGAACTGTCATGTTCCAACTCCCGGGCGCCCAGGCCCCCCGTGGCCGGCGCGTCATCGGCCGGAAGCTGTTCGCCACCGCCCTCCTCACCGCCGTCACCGCCGTCGCCGTGGTCCCCGCCGCCACGGCCGCCCCGCAGACCCGGGTTGCCGCGGCGCCGGTCCGCAGCGACGCCGGCAGCCCGGCTTTCCAGCAGGTTGCCCACTTCTACGCCGCCTACATCGATGCCGTCACGGCGAAGGACGGCGACAAGCTCGCCACCGCCCTGAGGACGTTCTATCTGACGCCCCACTTGCGCACCCAGCTGGAGACATGGGAGAAGCGCAACCACGCGGACGGTGTGCTCCGCGCCCAGAACACCCCGCTCGCCTTCCGGGTCACCTCCGGCGACAGCGGCGCGGGCCACACCTGGTCGAAGGTGCGGCTCGCCTGGAGCAACGGCAAGCACCCCAGGTACTCGTACCTGACCGTGCAGTCGGATCTGCGGACCGGCAAGATCTCCGGCATCGGCGAGTGACACCGGGGGCGGGCCCGGCGCTCACACCCCGGCGGGCTCGTCCTCCCCGATGAAGGTGCGCCACAGCACGGCGTAGTGCCCTTCCCTGGCGAGGAGTTCGTCGTGCGTGCCGTCCTCGACGACCTGGCCGTGGTCCATCACCACGACCCGGTCGGCGCGGGCGGCCGTGGTCAGCCGGTGGGCGACGATGAGGGTGGTGCGGCGGCCGGAAACGGGGCCTCCCCCGCTCGAACGGAGTTGAGAGCTCGGGGAACGGTCGGTCGCCTGGTTGACCACTGCCTCGCTGGCCAGGTCCAGGGAGGCGGTGGCCTCGTCGAGCAACAGGATGTCCGGGTCGACCAGTTCGGCGCGGGCGAGCGCGATCAGCTGGCGCTGGCCGGCCGAGAGGTTGCGGCCCCGCTCGGCCACCTCGTGCAGGTAGCCGCCGTTCAGCGTGGCGATCATGTCGTGGGCGCCGACCGCCCGCGCCGCCGCCTCCACCTCGGCGTCGGTGGCCTCGGGCCGCCCGTACGCGATGGCGTCACGGACCGTACCGGCGAAGAGGTACGCCTCCTGCGGTACGACCCCGAGCCGGTGCCGGTACGCGGTGAGGTCGAGGCGACGCAGATCGGTGCCGTCCGCCGTGACCCGGCCGCCCGTCGGATCGTAGAACCGGGCGACGAGCTTGACCAGGGTGGACTTCCCGGCACCCGTCTCACCCACGAACGCGACCGTCTGGCCGGCCGGGATCCGCAGGTCGACACCGCTGAGGGCCTCCTCGGCGCCGTCGCCGCTCCCGTACGCGAAGGACACGCCCTCGAAGGCGATCTCGCCGCGCAGCGACAGCACGTCCAGCGGTTCGTCCGGGGCGTCGGTGGACGTCGGCTCCCGCAGGAGTTCCTGGATGCGGCCGAGGGAGACGGTGGCCTGCTGGTAGCCGTCGAAGACCTGGGAGAGCTGCTGAACCGGGGCGAAGAACAGGTCGATGTACAGGAGGTACGCGACCAGCGCACCGGTGGTGAGCGTGCCGTTGTCGACCCGGCCCGCGCCGACGATCAGGACGGCCGCCGCGGCCACCGACGACAGCAGCTGCACGAACGGGAAGTAGACCGAGATCAGCCACTGACCGCGAACCCTGGCCTCGCGGTAGTGGTCGCTGCGCCCCGCGAACCGGTCCGCGCCGTCGCGCTCGCGGCCGAACGCCTGCACGATCCGCAACCCGGAGACGGACTCCTGGAGGTCGGCGTTGACGGCGCTGATGCGCTCCCGGGCCAGTTCGTACGCCTGGACGCTCTTGCGGCGGAAGAAGAACGTACCGATGACCAGCACCGGCAGCGTCGCGAAGACGACGAGGGCCAGCTGCACGTCGAGGACGAGCAGCGCGACCATGATGCCGAAGAAGGTGACGACGGAGACGAAGGCCGTGACCAGACCGGTCTGCAGGAACGTCGACAGCGCGTCCACGTCCGTCGTCATCCGGGTCATGATGCGGCCGGTCAGCTCGCGCTCGTAGTAGTCCAGGCCGAGGCGCTGGAGCTGCGCGAAGATCTTCAGCCGCAGTGAGTACAGCACCCGCTCGCCGGTGCGGCCCGTCATCCGGGTCTCGCCGATCTGGGCGGCCCACTGCACGAGTACGACCACCAGGGCCAGCGCGGACGCCGCCCAGACGGCGCCGAGGGCGAGCTGCGAGACACCCTTGTCGATGCCGTGCCGGATCAGTACGGGCAGCAGGAGCCCGGCGCCCGCGTCCACCGCCACCAGCGCCAGGCTCACCAGGAGCGGCAGTCCGAAGCCGCGCAGCAGCCTGCGCAGTCCGTAGGACTCCTCGGCGCGGACGGCCCGCGCCTCGTCGATGTCGGGTGTGTCGGTGGCCGGGGGCAGCGCCTCGACCTGGGCGAGCAGTTCGGGGGTGGCGGGCATGCCGGCCACCTCGGTGTCGCGCGGCTCCTCCTCGCGGACCCACAGGCGGGGGCTGATGCCGCGCTCGGCGTCGAATTCGGCGTCCAGCTCCTCCTGGAGCGCGCGGTCGTCCTCGGGGGTGATGTCGGCGGCGGTGGTCACCGGCTGGTGTCCGGGCGAGGTGCCGCCCAGCTCGTCCGGGTCGGTGAGCAGCCGCCGGTAGATCGCGCAGCGGCGCTCCAGCTCCTCGTGGGTGCCGATGTCGGCGAGCCTGCCGTGTTCCAGGACGGCGATCCGGTCGGCGAGGCCGAGGGTGGAGCGGCGGTGGGCGATCAGGAGGGTCGTCCGGCCGGCCATCACCTGGCGCAGCGCCTCGTGGATCTCGTGCTCGACGCGGGCGTCGACGGCGGAGGTGGCGTCGTCGAGGAGGAGGAGCCGGGGGTCGGTGAGGATGGCGCGGGCGAGCGCGACGCGCTGGCGCTGGCCGCCGGAGAGGGTGAGTCCGTGCTCGCCGACCTTGGTGTCGTAGCCCTCGGGCAGCTCCGCGATGAACCGGTCGGCCTGGGCGGCGCGGGCCGCTTCCTCGATCTGTTCCTGCGTGGCGTCGGGGAATCCGTAGGCGATGTTGGCGCGAACGGTGTCGGAGAACAGGAAGCTGTCCTCCGGTACGAGGCCGATGGCGGCGCGCAGGGACTGCTGGGTCAGCTCGCGGACGTCGTGGCCGCCGACCAGGACGGCGCCGTGGGTCACGTCGTAGAAGCGGGGCAGCAGCAGCGAGACGGTGGACTTGCCGCTGCCGGACGCGCCGACGACGGCGACGGTCTCACCGGGCTCGATGGTCAGCGAGAAGCCGTCGAGGACGGGCCGGTCGTCGGCGTAGCCGAACCGTACGTCGTCGAACTCGACACTCGCGGGGGCGTCGGCCGGGAGCTCCTTGGTGCCGTCCTTCATGGTCGGCTCGGTGTCGATCAGTTCCAGTACGCGTTCGACCCCGGCCCGGGCCTGCTGTCCGACGGTCAGGACCATGGCGAGCATCCGGACCGGGCCGACGAGCTGGGCGAGGTAGGCGGAGAACGCGACGAACGTGCCGAGGGTGATCTCACCGCGGGTGGCCAGCCAGCCGCCGAGGGCCAGCATCGCGACCTGGCCGAGCGCCGGGACGGCCTGGAGGGCGGGGGTGTAGCGGGCGTTCAGCCGGATCGTCCGCAGCCGCCCCGCGAAGAGCCTGCGCCCGACCTCGCGCAGCTTGCCGGTCTCCTGCTCCTCCTGCCCGAACCCCTTGACGACCCGGACCCCGGAGACGGCCCCGTCGACGACTCCGGCGACGGCGGCGGCCTGCCCCTGGGCGTACCAGGTGGCCGGGAAGAGCCGGGCGCGGGAACGGCGGGCGATGTACCAGAGGGCGGGGGCGACGGCGACCGCGACGAGGGTGAGCGGCAGCGAGAGCCACGCCATGATCACCAGCGAGACGAGGAAGAGCAGCACGTTCCCGATGGTCATCGGGAGCATGAACAGGAGCCCTTGGATCAGCTGGAGGTCGCTGGTGGCGCGCCCGACGACCTGCCCGGTGGACAGCTCGTCCTGCCGCTTGCCGTCGAGGCGGGTGATCGTCCCGTACATCTCGGTACGGAGGTCGTGCTGCACGTCGAGGGCGAGGCGGCCGCCGTAGTAGCGGCGGATGTACGTGGCCACGTACACCAGCAAGGCGGCGGCGATGAGGAGTCCGGTCCAGACGGCGAGGGACCGCGTGTGGTCGCCGACGACGTCGTCGATGATCACCTTGGTGATCAGCGGGACGAGGGCCATCACCGCCATGCCGACGAGCGACGAGCCGAGCGCCAGCAGCACATTGCGCCGGTAGCGCCACGCGTAGCCGCTCAGCCGCCGAGCCCAGCCCGGGGCCCGTGCCGCGCCCACTGCGTCCCCTGCGTCCGTCACCGGTGCCTCCCGTTCGACCTGCTCTACCGGAAGGCACCAACACGATGGGCAGCGGATTTCATCCCGCCGTTACAAAGACGGGTCTTTCGTCGTAGGCCGTCCGTCATCCACGACTGTCCGGGGCCGGGCCGATGACGGCCCCGGCCGCCGGACGCTACGGCTGCGGCGTCGCTGTGAGCATGCGGACCGCCGGAGCCTCCGGTACCGCGGGCACCGCTTCCTGCGGGGCGGCGGGCGGTGCGACGGTCGCCGAGGCGACGGCCGCCGGGTTGAGGTCCTTGTGCACGGCGCGGGCGACGGCCTGAATGGTGTTGATGCCGTCGTTCATCGTCTTGTTGTCCTGGGTGAGCACGGTGATCGCGTAGTCGTGCCCCTTGCCCGTGAAGGCGCCGATGCTGTGCACCCGCCAGCCGTGGGTGGCGCGCGGCAGCCAGCCGTTCTTGACCTGGACGGTCACCCCGGACGGCGCACCGGCGGGCGTGCCCCAGCGCTGGGAGGAGACGACCTTGCGCATCAGGCCCAGTTCGTACGCACGCGCGTTGTCGCTGAGTACGGAGTTCTTGGCGGTCAGCAGGGTCAGCAGGCGCTGCTCGTCCTGGGCGGTGATCTGAGTGAGCCCCCAGTAGCCACCGGAGCCAGGCACGGTGTGCGTCATCCCGGCGGCCTTCAGGAACGCCTTGACCTTGGTCACCCCGAGTTGCTTCCACAGGCTGGTGGTGGCGTTGTTGTCGGACTTGGTGATCATGGCGGTGGTGAGGTCTATCTCGCGCTGGGTGAGATAGCGGTTGTGCTTCTTGTTGTCCCAGAGGAGCGTGGCCAGCACGGTGGCCTTCACGACACTTGCGGAGTCGTACTTCGTCGTCGCCCGCAGGGAGCAGTTCGTCCTGGTGGTCCGGTCGTAGAGCGCGATGGCCGTCGTGGAGCTCCGCCCCTTGAGCGCGGCGGTGATGTCCTTCGACAGCTTGGCGGCCAGCCCCGTCTTGCCGGACGTGCAGCTCACGGTCGGCGTCGCAGCGGCGGCGGGCGCGGCGCCGAGCGCCACCGGTGCGAGCACGCCCGCGGCGAGCGCGACGGACAACGCGCCCCGCGCACGGCGGGTTATGTGGGATCCAGTCATGAGGTTTCCGTCCCTGAGTCATCTGTGCGGGCGCGCCCCCGGCACGCCCGACACACAAGACTCCCGGCGGACGGGAAAGTTGTACGAAACACGGGCCAATTGGCCAGGTTTTGACGGTCGGAGGCCCGGTGCCCCCGCACGACGTTCGCTGCGTCCGGGACCGGGGTAGTCAGTGCTGAAGCGGCCGGAGGAGCACCTCAGAGCCCCGCTGAGCAAGGCAGCCGACTACTTGATCGAGGCCCGCGGAAGGGTGCGGACCGCGGAAAGGCCGCCGCCGAACTGTTCCGTGCCATAGCGGACTTCATACCGCCCAACGGCAAACTCCCCGCCACTCTCGGGGAAGGAGAGAAGGGGGAGTTCACCAAGGGCTTCCATCAGCAGATGGCCGGGTACGCACCCGCACACGGCCGTCTGATGGCCTGACGCACGGGGACCGGCGCGGTCACAGGTGCGTCGGCTCGAACATCCTCAGCAGGGCCGGGAGCACGACCACCGAAGGGCCCGGCTCCGCCAGGGACTTCGCCAGGTCGTCGGCGAGCGTCTCGGGGGTCGTACGGACCGCCGGGACGCCGAAGGACTCGGCGAGGGCGACGAAGTCGGGGCGGGCGAGTTCGGTCGCCGTGGCCTCGCCGAAGGCGCCCGTCATGTACTCGCGCAGGATGCCGTAGCCGCCGTCGTCGACGATCAGCCAGGTGACCGGCAGGTCGTACTGGCGGGCCGTGGCCAGTTCCGCGATCGAGTACATCGCGCCGCCGTCGCCGGAGACCGCCAGGACCGGCTTCGTACGGTCGGCCGCCGCCGCGCCGAGGGCGGCCGGGAAGCCGTAGCCGAGGCCGCCCGCGCCCTGGGCCGAGTGCATCGTGTTCGGGCGGCGGGCGTCGAAGGCGGACCAGGCCCAGTAGGCGAGGATCGTCATGTCCCAGAAGCTGGGCGACGCGTCGGGCAGCGCCTCGCGGACCGCGGCGACGAGCTGCTGCTCCAGGGTGAGTTCCTGGCCGGCGATCCGTGTCCGTACCGCTTCGAGGACCGTACGGACCCGGTCCGGCGCCGACGGGTCCTCGCGGCGGTCGACCGCGTCGAGGAGGTCGGACAGGGCCTCGCGGGCGTCGGCGTGGATGCCGAGTGCGGGGTGGTTGGACTCCAGCTTGCCGGCGTCGGCCTCGATCTGGACGACCCGGCCGCGCGGGGCGAACGTGTGGTAGTTCGAGGAGAGTTCACCGAGCCCCGAGCCGACGACCAGCAGCACGTCGGCGGACTCCAGGAAGTCCGTCGTGTAGCGGTCCTCCAGCCAGGACTGGAGCGAGAGCGGGTGTTCCCACGGGAAGGCGCCCTTGCCGCCGAAGGTGGTGACGACCGGGGCGTCGATCTTCTCCGCGAGCGCGAGCAGTTTGCCGGACGCGTCGGACCGTACGACTCCGCCGCCCGCGATGATCGCCGGACGCTCGGCCCTGGACAGCAGATCGGCCGCGACGGCGGTCAGTTCGGGACGGGCGTGCAGGGCGCGAGGGGTGGCGTCCATCGCCGTGACGACGGGCAGGGTGGTCTCGGCGAGGAGTACGTCCTGCGGGATCTCGATCCAGACCGGGCCGTGCGGGGCGGTCAGCGCGGACTCCCAGGCGTCGGCGATCGCCGACGGGATCTGGGAAGCCGTACGGACGGTGTGGACCGACTTCACGACGTCGCGGAACGACGCCTTCTGGTCTCGGAGTTCATGCAGGTAGCCGTGGCGGCCACCGCCCAGGCCCGCGACCGGGATCTGGCTGGAGATGGCCAGCACGGGGGCGGAGGCGGCCGCCGCCTCCTGGAGTGCGGCGAGGGAGGTGAGCGCCCCGGGCCCGGTGGAGAGGAGCAGCGGTGCGACTTCGCCGGTGATGCGGCCGTACGCGTCGGCGGCGAAGCCCGCGTTGTTCTCGACGCGCAGGCCGATGTACGTCAGGGCCGAGCGGCGCAGCGCGTCGAACATGCCGAGCGCGTGCTGGCCGGGCAGGCCGAAGACGGTGGTCGCGCCGAGGCCCTGGAGGGTCTCGACGACGAGGTCGCCGCCGTTGCGCCCGGCAGGGGGGTTCAGAGCGGCCGTGATCTGCTCGGGGGTGAGCTGCGGCCGCTCGTCGTGGTGGTCGTGGCTCACTTCGTACGGGCCTCTGCGATCTGGCGGGACATGACCGTCGTCAGCTCGTACGCCGTGTGGGAGGCGGCGACGGAGGTGATCTCGGCGTGGTCGTACGCGGGGGCGACCTCGACCAGGTCGGCGGAGACCAGGTTGCAGGAGGACAGCCCGCGGACGATTTCGAGCAGCTCGCGGGAGGTCAGTCCGCCGGCCTCGGGGGTGCCGGTGCCGGGCGCGTGCGCCGGGTCCAGGACGTCGATGTCGATGGAGATGTAGAGCGGCCGGTCGCCGATGCGCTGACGGAGCTGGTCGGCGACCTCGTCGACACCTCGGCGCATGACGTCGGCGGAGGTGACGATGCCGAAGCCCATCTTCGCGTCGTCGTCCAGGTCCTGCTTGCCGTAGAGCGGGCCGCGGGTGCCGACGTGGGAGAGCGCGGAGGTGTCGAGGATGCCCTCCTCGACGGCGCGGCGGAACGGGGTGCCGTGGGTGTACTCGGCGCCGAAGTAGGTGTCCCAGGTGTCGAGGTGCGCGTCGAAGTGGAGCAGCGCGACCGGGCCGTGCTTCTTCGCGACGGAGCGCAGCAGCGGCAGCGCGATGGTGTGGTCGCCGCCGAGCGTCATCAGACGGGCGCCGGTGGAGAGGAGATCGTCGGCGGCGGCCTCGATCGTCTCCACGGCCTCGTTGATGTTGAACGGGTTCGCGGCGATGTCCCCGGCGTCGGCGACCTGTGCGAGGGCGAACGGGGAGGCGTCCTGCGCGGGGTTGTACGGGCGCAGCAGGCGCGACGCCTCACGGATCGCGTTGCCGCCGAAACGGGCGCCGGGCCGGTAGGAGACACCCGTATCGAAGGGCACGCCGACGACGGCGACATCGGCCGTGCCCACCTCGTCGAGGCGGGGCAGCCGGGCGAACGTCGCGGGTCCTGCGTACCGCGGGACGCGGGAGGAGTCGACGGGACCGCGCGGCGTTTCGTTGCTGCTCATGGGGGGCCTTTCTTTATGCGATGCGGGGTGACGCGGAGGTGGTACACGCTTTGTGAGCGTTCGTACGTTATTCGAGCGTGCGGGGGCGGAATCAAGCCCGTCCGGCGATTGAGGACAGGACTGAGCTCCTCTTACCCGGAGACCGGTTCCGGGGCGGCGGACTCCGCGGGCTCCGCGCCCCGGCCCGCCAACCGCTCGCGCCAGGTGGCCAGGATCGCCGCGTCGGTGGGCTTCGTCGCCAGGGAGACGATCACGTACGCCGCGAGCGAGGACAACAGCCCGTAGTAGACCGGTTCGTTGGCGAGAATTCCGTACCCCGCCATCAGGCCGATCACGGCGACGCCACCGACCGACACCGCGGCCAGCGCGCCCGTCGCGGTCCCGCGGCGCCACAGCAGACCGCCCAGGATCGGCACCAGCAGGCCACCGACGAGCAGGTTGTACGCGACGGTCAGGGCCTCGACCACATTGTTGAGCGCGATGGAGATGGCGATGACCGCGAGGCCCATGATGAGGATGAAGGCGCGGTTGCCCTTCACCTCGTCGTGTTCCTCGCCGCCGCCCCGCGACACGACGCCCCGCAGCCGGGACCAGATGTCGTTGTTGGCGACGGTGGCACAGGCGATCAGCGCCCCGGAGGACGTGGACATCACCGCGGCCAGTGCGGCAGCCAGCACCAGTCCCCTTACACCGACGGGCAGTTCGTCCTTGACGATGGTGGCGAACGCCGCGTCCGCACTGGACAGGTTCGGGTACATGACCTTGGCAGCGGTACCGATGACGGCGCCGGCGATGGCGTACACCAGACAGTACGTACCGGCGACCGTGCCGCCCCAGCGCGCCGTCCGGTCGCTCTTCGCGGTGAACACCCGCTGCCAGATGTCCTGGCCGATCAGCATGCCGAAGGTGTAGATCAGCACGTACGTGAAGATCGTCTCGCCGCCGATGCCCAGCGGGTCGAAGTACTCGGTGGGCAGCTTGGCCTTCATCTCGCTGAAGCCGCCCGCCTTGATCACCGCGATGGGCAGCAGGAGCAGCAGCACACCGATGGTCTTGACGACGAACTGCACCATGTCGGTGATGGTGATCGACCACATGCCGCCGAGGGTCGAGTACGCGACGACGATGGCGCCGCCGAGGATGATCGCGACGGTCCGGTTCATGTCGAAGAGGACGTCGAAGATGGTGGCGTACGCGATGGTCGAGGTGACCGCGAGCATCAGCGTGTACGCCCACATGACGACGCCGGAGATGAGCCCGGCCCTGCCGCCGTAGCGCAGGTCGAGCATCTCGGAGACGGTGTAGACCTTCAGCCGGGCGATGCGTGCCGAGAAGAAGACGGACAGGGCGAGCAGTCCGAGGCCGATGGTGAAGACCATCCAGGCGCCGGAGAGCCCGTACTGGTAGCCGAGGCCGACGCCGCCGATGGTGGAGGCACCGCCGAGAACGATGGCGGCCATCGTGCCGGAGTACATCCAGGGGCCGAGGCGGCGTCCGGCCACCAGGAATTCGCTCTTGGACTTGGCGCGGCGCATGCCCCACCAGCCCATGGCGAGCATGCCGGCCAGATAGACGATGATCACCGCGTAGTCGACAGCCATGGGCTTCCTCCGTTTCAGTCACGTGCGCACGTCGTTGTCGTATGTGGTGAAGACGGTAGGTGGCCCACAGGCGGCACTGAAGTGTAAGTTTCATCCATTCTTCGCATCTTCGATGGATGGACCGTCCATGCAGGACACCGCTACGGGGCTCACCCCGCCACCCACTCCCCCGATCCCTCTCACGGAGCTGCTCGCCCGCGAGGAGCTCGGGCTGCACCGGATCGCGGGTCCGGCCGAGGCGGAGCTGCTATGGGTGCACACCTCGGAGATGGCCGACCCGTACCCGTATCTGCTCGGCGGTGAGCTGCTGCTGAGCGCCGGGGTGCTGCTCAAGGATCCGGACGCCTATGTGGCCCGGCTGGTGGAGGCGGGGGCGGCGGCGCTCGGTTTCGGGGTGACGCCGGTGTTCGACACGGTGCCACGGGCCCTGATCGAGGCGTGCGACCGGCACGGTCTGCCCCTGGTGGAGGTGCCGCCCGAGACCCCGTTCACCGCGATCGCGCGGGCGGTGTGGCGGCTGATGGCCGAGGCCCGGCACCGCGAGCTGCGCCGGGTGAACCGCGCCCAGCAGGCTCTGGCCACGGCGGCGGCCCGGCCCGACCCGATCCCCACGGTGCTGCATCAGCTGGCGACCCAGCTGGAGGGCCGGGCGGTGCTGCTCTCCGCCGACGGCGAGGAGCTGCACGCGGCGGGCCGCCGCCCGGCCCCCGACGTCGGCGCGGCACTGGCGCGGCTCACCCGGGTGGTCTCCGCCGGACCGCGCCCCGCTCCGACGTCCGCGACCGACACGTTGCGGGAGGCGCACCTGTCCGCGTACGCACTGGGCGGCGGGCAGGGCCTCGTCCTGGCGCTGGCGACGGGCCGGCGCGAGGCGGGCGACCACACCGTCGCCGGTATCGCGGTCGTCCTGCTCTCCCTGCTGGCCGCTCCGCACCAGGGCGCCGACGCGGCGGGCCGGTCGGCCGCCCTCGTACGGCTGCTGCTGGGCGCGGACCCGCAGGACGTCGCCCCGCTGCTCGGCGGCGGCGATCAGTGGACGGTGGTGCACGCGCGCCGCAGCGGCGACGGCCCGGTCGACCCGCTCACCGCCGGTGCGCTGGGCGCATCCCTGGGCTCGGCCCTGGTCGACGCGGGCCGGGGTCGCGACGCCGTCCGGGTGCTGGTCCCCGGCGGCGACCGGATCACCCCGCAGCCCGGCTGGACACTCGGCGCCTCGGCCCCGGCGCCCATCACCGCGCTCGACCTCGCCGACGGCCAGGCGTCCCGCGCCCTGAGCCGCGCCGTGGCCACCCGCACCCCGCTGGCCCACCACCACACCGACGCAGGTCTCGGCCTGGCCGCCCTGATCCCCCCGGACCAGGCCGAGGCCCACGCCCGCGCCCTCCTCGCCCCGCTCGCCGAACCCCTGACCGAGACCCTGCGCTGCTGGCTGAGCCTGCACGGCAGCTGGGACCGCACGGCGACCGCCCTCCAGGTCCACCGCAACACGGTCCGCCAACGCATCGCCCGCTGCGCGACGCTCCTGGACGCGGACCTGGACGACATGGACGTACGGACGGAACTGTGGTTCGCGTTGCGGCAACGATGAGCCGTCGATACTCCTGACGCACCGGCACCACGACACCGGCCACCGCTTCGGAGGCCACCCCTGGCCGGCGTGCCGACGGCCGACCAGCTGCGCGGAGCCCTGACCAACGCCCTCCTGGGCTGTCGGGAATCCGGAAAGGGAAGAAAGTAGACATGAGCGACGGCGCCGAGGAGCTGGCCGAGACACAACGGCAGCACTGGCAGAACACCTACACCTCCCACCCGGGCATGTACGGCGAGGAGCCCTCCGCCCCCGCCGTCCACGCCGCCCGGGTCTTCCGGGCGGCCGGAGCGAAGGACGTGCTGGAGCTGGGCGCCGGGCACGGCCGCGACGCCCTCTGGCTCGCCCGCCAGGGATTCACCGTCCGGGCCACCGACTTCAGCCCCGTCGGCCTGGAACAGCTGCGCCGGGCCGCTCTGTCCCAGGACGTCGCCGAGCGGGTGACCACCACGGTCCACGATGTACGCGAGCCCTTGCCTCTGCCGGACGCGTGCGTGGACGCGGTCTTCGCGCACATGTTGCTGTGCATGGCCCTGTCCACCGAAGAGATCCACGGCCTCGTGCGCGAGGTCCGTCGCGTGCTGCGGCCCGGCGGAACCTTCGTCTATACCGTCCGGCACACCGGCGACGCCCATTACGGCGTCGGCACCGCCCACGGCGACGACATCCACGAACACGGAGGCTTCGCCGTGCATTTCTTCCCCCGCCATCTTGTCGACTCCCTCGCCGACGGCTGGACACTCGATGAGGTCCACGCCTTCGAGGAAGGCGACCTGCCCCGCCGCCTGTGGCGCATCACCCAGACCCTGCCCCGGTGAGCTCCGACCTGATGCCCCCGGCGGACATCACCGTTGACGGCACCGGACTGCTGTGCGTCACGCTTCTGCTGCGTCTTCGCAGGCAGATCGAGGGGGCGCCACCGGGCACCGTGGTGCACGTGATCGCGACGGATCCGGCCGCACCCCTCGACCTGCCGGCCTGGTGCCACATGGTCGGCCATGACTACCTGGGCCCGGTGCCCGGCGAGCGCCCCGTGTACGCGCTCCGGCTGACCGCAGACGCCCGGCCCACCCTCCCTGGCGCTCCCTGGCACCCGGTACCGACTCCATGAAGTGGTGTCTGCACGAAATACGAGGGCAACAACGCGCAGCTCGTGTCCGCACGCCGGACGGACCCAGCGTTTCGCCTGGCGTCAGCTCTACCGGGCATGCCTGGCGAGCATCACCGGCGGCCACGCCATCGTGTTCCACTGAGGTTTCCTCAGCGGTCATCATTTCCAGATGCTGTTGTGGACGAGGGCGGCGCGGGCGAGGTCGCCGATCCGGCTCGCGCCGCACCCGTCTGCCCACCACGACACCGGTACCGGAGGCGGCCTCGCCTACCTGATCCCTCCCTACCAGGCCGAGGCCCACGCCCGAGCCCTCCTCGCCCCGCTCACCGCGCTGCGGCAGCGGTGAGCGGTGGCGCGTCCGGAGGGAAAGGGGCGCAGCGACAGGGGCTTCTGTTCATTGACGACGGGTTCGCCATTCGGGGGCGAGGATCCCCCACATCTGCTTGTCGTGACGGGTGCCGCCGTAGGACCAGTACTCGCGCCGTACGCCTTCGAGCGTCATGCCGAGCCGCTTGGCCACTGCGGAGCTGCGCTCGTTGTCGGCTCGGCAGTGCCACTCGGCGCGATGCAGCCCCCGGGAGATGAAGGCCCAGTCCAGCAAAGCGCGGCACGCCTCTGTGACCAGGCCGTGGCCCTCGGCGGCCGGCTCCAGCCAGCAACCGATCTCGCACGATCCCGAGGCGGCGTCGAAGTCCACGAACATCACGCCGCCGACCAGCGTGCCGTCGAGCCGGATACCGAAGATCCGGGCACCGTCCCCGGCCTGACGCTCGGCGTAGCGGCGAAGCGTAGCCCGCGCCCCGTCGAGGTCGTCGGTGACGAACCCCGCCCCGACCCACGGCCGGATGTGCTCGCGGGCCCGGTCCAGGTGGGCGGCGAACTCCTCTGCATGCCATATCTCAAGCGGACCGAGGCGGGCGTTGTCCCGCAGCGGGAGGGAGAACATGATGACCTCACATTTACACAACAAGCGTTATGGTTATGTACCGTAGCAGCATGCCACGAACCAAGGGGGACCACGAGGCCCGTCGACGTGACGTCTCCGAGGCGGTCTGGCGGGTGTTGGCCGCGCACGGCTTCGGCGGACTGACCATGCGCGCCGTCGCCGCCCAGCTCGACGCGACCACCGGTCTGCTCACCCACTATTTCCCCACCAAACGCGACCTGGTTGCGTACGCACTCGACCTGCTCGAAGTGCGCAGCGCCTCCCGCCCCCGGCGCCCCGCCGGGAAAGGCCTGTCCGCCCTGAGGGCCGCGTTGCTGGACGTCCTGCCACTGACCGACGAGGCCACCGACAGCAACCGGATCTGGGTGTCCTCCTGGGACACCGCGCTCGCCGACCCCGAGGTGAGCGACGACTACGCCCGCAAGTACGCGCAGAGCCGCGACAAGCTGCGCGACCTCGTCGCCGCAGCCCAACAGCTCGGCGAACTGCCCCCCGGAGACCCGGCCCGCATCGCGGCCGGTGCCCAGTCCTTCGTGCTCGGCCTGGTGGTACAGGCTCTCTTCAACCCCCCGGCGTTCCCGCCCCACCGCCAGGCCGAGCTCCTTGACGACTACCTGGCCACGCTCTCCTCCCCACCCTCATCCGGTGGCGATCACGGGTGACTCCGGAGAGGTCCCGCCGCTCCGGACGTCCGGGGCGTCGCGTTCGCGGCCGGGGGCCTGAAGGCGAAGGCCACGACTTTCGGCGATCCTGTGCACGTCGCGCAGCGCCTCGCCCTGAGAGCCCCTGAACGCCCCGTCCCCGGCCCGCAGTACAAGCGGGCCGGGGACGGGGCTGTTCATGCCGCGCGGGCGTGCGGGCTGCCGTGTTACGCCGTCGTCGGCGCGGGAGTCTCGCCGGTACGGTCGACCGCTGCCTTGGTGAGGACCGCGGAGACGCCGACAACGGTTCCGGCCGGGCCGGCGTCGCCGGATTCGGTGAGGACCGTGCGCTCGCCGAGGAACGCGTACGTGGTCCGGTCGAAGACCCACTGCGTCTGCTGCCCGTGTGCCGTACGGGCGACGGCGACGCCCTCGCGTCCTGCGGCGTCGGTGGCCGCATCGATCACCGTGACTCCGGGGATCTTCGCGGCGGCCTTGTAGAGCGCGGCGCCGACCCTCGGGGGTGCCCAGGTCTCGGCCAGCAGGTCGCCGATCGCGGCGAATGCTCGCTGGTCCGGGTCCTGGCCTTGTCCGTGGGTCTCGTCCCGGATCAGCTTCAGCAGGGCGTCCGGGTCGGTGGGCAGCGACGCGACGTACGCGTGCGTCGGGTCGCTGATCGACGCGGCCTTCTTGTGCGGGGTGCGGAGCCGGGGTTCTGCCCCTCGGCTGTCGAGGTCGTAGACCGGTGCGTCGCCGCCGAGCGAGGAGTCGGGCTCGCCCTCCTCGCGCAGCAGGCCGGGCCGGCTGCCGTCGGCGGACAGCCACACCTGCCGCGTGTGCGCGGGAGGCATGGTCGCCTTGCCGCCCCCGGCGCTCTGCCCGACGTAGGCGACCTCGCTCTCGATGTACACGAACTGGTCGGCGCCGACCGTCGGTTGCTTCTTCCCGGCGGCCGCGAGTGCGATGCGGTCGAGGAGCTGTGCCGCTTCGGACGTGCCGGGAGCGCGACCACCCGTGACCGCGGTGGTGCCGTGCCCCGGCGTGTCCGCGAGGTTGACCGCCACGACACCGCCGACCGCCAGGGTGCAGGCGACGGCGGGCACCATGACCCGGACCAGACGCCGACGCGGGTGCGAGGCCCGGGAGTTGAGGCCGCCACGCGGTTCGGCGACGGCGGCCTCGCGCAGCAGGGTTTCCTTCAGCAGCAGTTCACGGTCGGGGTCCAGGCCGGGGACCGGCGGCGGGGGCAGCAGCGCGGTGAGCCCGGGGCGTTCGGCCTCTTCGGACCGGTGGTGCGTACGGCGCCGCGGGGTGATGTTCATCCGTGGTTCTCCTGGGTCAGCAACGGGGCCACGGGGCGGCCCGGCAGTGGCTTGGCGGGGGTGTTAGTGACGGGGGCTCTGTTTCCCGACGCGGGTGGCCGTTCGGTTCCGGCCCGTGTGTCGTGCGAGCGGGTGGCGCGGGCTTCGGCGTCGGTGAGCTCACGCAGTCGGGTACGGGCGCGGGACAGGCGCGACCGGACGGTGCCGACCGGCACGCCGAGCGCCTCGGCCGCTGCCGCGTAGTCCAGGCCGGCCCACACCACGAGGGTGAAGACCTCCCGGTCCCGGCGGCGCAGGCGGGTGAGAGCGGCGTGCGCGGCCCGCAATTGCTCGGTATCCGCGAGGTGCGTGACGAGATCGTCGGCGAAGTCCGGGATCGAGCCGCGTTCCGGGACACGGGCGAGCGCGACCTCGCGGCATCGGCGTGCGCGTGCGTTGCGGCGCATGATGTTGGTGGCGATGCCCAGCAGCCACGGCCGCAGACCGTCCCCGTCGGGGCGCAGCTTCTCCCGGCTGCGCCACGCCTCCAGGAAGGTCGACGAAACGACGTCCTCGGCCTCCGCCCAGTCGCCCGTCACCCGCAGGGCATAGCGGTACAGCACTTGGGCGTGCTCGTCGTACAGCTCTCCCAGGGAGTCGCGGTCTCCGCGGCGGAAACGATTCCTCATGAGTGGTTCCACACTCTGCCCTGCCGCGTCCGTTGCGCCGGTTCCGGTGACGTGCGCCACACGCCTGCCACTGCGGGGCCTCGTTCCCGTGTCCGTGTGACTCAGCTCACGGGAACGCCGACGCCCGGCAGCGCAGTGCAAGTCATGAACAGTTCTTCCGTACCCCGCCGGAGCGCGCTCCGGACACTCGCGCTCGCCGTCGCCCTGGTCGGCAGCACGATGCCCGCATGGAACGCCGCCGCCTTCGCCGCAGAGCCCGCGACGTACACCCTCACGATCACTCACCTCGACCGCACCGGGCACCGGACGGCGGACTACTCCACCCATGTCACCGGAATCTCCGGGCCGGGTGCCGACGAGGCCGTCCATCCGTACGACGCCTCCGGCACGACCACCGTGCGTCTGCCCAAGGGCCGCTACCTCCTGGACAGTGAGCTGGCCACCGGCAAGGAAGGGGACGGCACGGACTGGGTCGTCCAGCCACGCCTCGACCTCGACCGTGACACCACCATCACCGTCGACGCGCGGACCACCGCCCCCGTCGACGTACGGCCGCCCGACCGCTCCGCGGGTTTCCTGCACAGCGCGATGTTCGTCCAGGTCGAGCACGACGGCGCGGTCCGGAGCGCCAACCTGGTCAACGGCACACCGAACCTGCGCGTCGCGCACCTGGGCCCCGACAGCGAACCCGGATCGGTGAAGCAGTGGTTCGACTCCTACTGGACGACCGAGACCGCCGGCTACGCGCTCGGCCACACCTTCACCGGCAGCCGCGCCCTGACCGGGCTGGTCAGGCACCCCGCCGCGAAGGACCTGGCCACTGTGCAGATCCGCGGCACGGCCCGGCCGGGCACGGAGGGGAGGGCCACCGTCGACCTGCAACCCACTGCCGGACCGACCCTCGGTGTCACCCAGGCCCTGTCGACCCCCGCTACCGCCACCTACCTCGTGACGCCTGAACGCGGCACCTGGGACATCACCTACTGGGCCCCCACCGCGCCCGGCGCGGCATCGAACCGCTACAGCGCCAACGGCATCGCCGTGCGCGCCGGAAGCACGACCACCCACACCTTCGACAACGCCGTCTTCGGCCCCGATCTCACCGACCGCCCCGGCGTCGTGCGCAAGGGCAACCGGCTCGCCGTCGACGTTCCGCTGCTCGCCGACGGCGACGGCCACGTGCCGTCGTCACCGTCGTACGACACGGCGTCGACCACACTGCACCGCAACGGTGTGCTCGCC
Organism: Streptomyces sp. NPDC111516; assembly: GCF_055635345.1. NCBI lineage: Bacteria > Bacillati > Actinomycetota > Actinomycetes > Kitasatosporales > Streptomycetaceae > Streptomyces > Streptomyces sp. NPDC111516. Next base: position 1,114,442 of record NZ_JBVKBV010000001.1, read on the forward strand.
GGGACGAAGACCGGCACCCCCGGAAAGGCCGAGTTCGGCGTGGCGCCGGGGCGCGCGGCGTACCGGCTCACCAGCACGGTGAAGCGCGGGGGTGCACCCGGCGTCGCCACGCGGGTGACCACGTCGTGGACCTTCACCTCGGACACGACGAAGGGCCCGGTCCCCGTGCCGGTGAGTGCCGTGCGGTTCTCGCCCGAACTCAGCCCGACCGGCACCGCGGTGGCGAACGAGACGCTCCGTGTCCCGGTCACCGTGCTGGGCGCCGCCGCGAACGGACGCACACGCTCGGTGGCGGTCTCGGTATCCGTGGACGGCGGCACTTCGTGGACCCGGGTCCCGGTCGAGCGCGGCGCCGTCACGGTTCACAACCCGCGCGCGGGCACCGGCGTCTCTTTGCGCGCCGCACTGACCGACACCGATGGGAACACTCTCACCCAGACCGTCATCGACGCCTACCGCACCCAGTGACCCCGTGACGCCTGCCGCCATGGCCCCGTAGTCCGGGCAGGTGAACGGAGACCGTGTGCGCGCCGGGTGTACACAGGGGCGTCCCGAGCCGCGACGCACGCTTCGGGCGCCCCTCCCTCCGCCCTGGCTTCTGCGGTAACAGCCGTGCCAGGCTGACGATCACTAAGAGTATCCACCCCGTCACGCACAGGAAGGAAGGGGCTTCGCCATGAACCGCATCACCGCGCTCGCCGTCACCTCGATCGCCTTGGCCCTGGGGCTCGGCACCGGGCCCGCCGCGGCCGGAGCCGCCGAGAACGCCGGTACCGGGAACGCCGCCGTCGAGAGCGCCCGGGCTTCCTACAGCTGCAGCCCCGGCTACTTCTGTATCTACAGCGACTGGAACGGGGGTGGCACCCGCTGCCAGTGGTCGGACAAGAAGCGGGCGAATACCGCCGACGACTGCTCGTTCATCCAGCGGGGCAAGAACGTCCGCTCGGTCTGGAACGCGACCGGGCATCGCGTGCAGTACTACACCAAGACCAACTACAACTCGCGGGTCGGATCCACCGCCGCCGGACACGGCGGCAACCTCCAGGGGAACTACCAGATCCGGTCCTTCAAGCCCCAGTGAGGAGCGCGCGATGAGCCCTTCCCGGCCGGTGGCCGGGAAGGGCTCATCGGCGTCCGCGGCCGGACCGTCGCAGCGGGCGTGCTGAGCATCACCCTGGACAGCGCCGATGACTGCCGGGTAACTTTTGACCAGAACTGAGCAAGCGCTTAGCCAGCCTGGCCGAAGCTCGCCCGAAGCCGATCGAAGCTGACCAAGGAGGCACCCCGTGCGCCGTACGGTATTCAACGAGGACCACGAGGCGTTCCGGGAGACCATCCGCGCCTTCATCGAGGCCGAGGTCGCCCCCGTCTACGACGAGTGGTTCGCGGCCGGCCAGGTGCCCCGCGACTTCTACTACAAGCTCGCCGAGCTGGGCATATTCGGCATCGAGGTGCCGGAGGAGTACGGCGGCGCCGGGGTCGAGTCGTTCAAGTTCGAGGCGATCATCTCCGAGGAGTGCGCCCGCGCGGCCGTCAACTTCGGCGGCTCCGGCGTGCACGTCCTGCTCTGCCTGCCGTACATCAAGGCGTACGCCACCGAGGAGCAGAAGAAGCGCTGGCTGCCGGACTTCGTCAGCGGCAGGACGATGTACGCCATCGCCATGACCGAGCCGGGCACCGGTTCCGACCTGGCCGGCATGAAGACCACCGCCAAGCTCTCCGAGGACGGTACGCACTACATCCTCAACGGAGCCAAGACGTTCATCACCGGCGGCGTCCACGCCGACCGGGTCATCGTCTGCGCCCGCACGGACGCGCCCAAGGCTGACGACCGGCGGCACGGCATCTCCCTCCTCGTCGTCGACACCAAGGCCGAGGGCTACTCGGTCGGCCGCAAGCTCGACAAGCTGGGGCTGCGCACCTCCGACACCGCCGAGCTGGCGTTCGTCGACGTCAAGGTGCCGGTCGAGGACCTCCTCGGCGAGGAGAACAAGGGCTTCTCCTACCTCGGCCAGAATCTGCCGCAGGAGCGCCTCGGCATCGCCGTCGGCGCGTACGCCCAGGCCAAGGCCGCCGTCCGGTTCGCCCAGAGTTACGTGCAGGACCGCACCGTCTTCGGCAAGACCGTCGCGTCGTTCCAGAACACCAAGTTCGAACTGGCCGCCTGCCAGGCCGAGGTGGACGCCGCCGAGGCCGTCTGCGACCGCGCCATCGAGGCCCACGACGCCGGGGAGCTGACCGCCGCCGAGGCCGCCTCCGCGAAGCTGTTCTGCACCGAGGTCGCGCACCGCGTCATCGACCGCTGCCTCCAGCTGCACGGCGGCTACGGCTACATGAACGAGTACCCGATCGCCCGTCTGTACGCCGACAACCGGGTCAACCGCATCTACGGCGGCACCAGCGAGGTCATGAAGTCGATCATCGCCAAGTCCATGGGCCTGTAGAGCGGTTACGTTCTCCCCATGAGCTCAGCACTTGATTCCCTGCTCGATCTGCTCGACCTGGAGCAGATCGAGCAGGACATCTTCCGGGGCACGAGCCGTTCGGCGATCGTGCCCCGCGTCTTCGGCGGCCAGGTCGCCGCCCAGGCCCTGGTCGCCGCGGGCCGTACCGTCCCCGCCCACAGCACGGCCCACTCCCTGCACTCCTACTTCCTGCGGATGGGCGACCCCGGCGCGCCGATCGTCTACAGCGTCGACCGCATCCGCGACGGCCGCTCCTTCACCACCCGCCGGGTCGTCGCCGTCCAGCACGGCCAGCCGATCTTCCACCTCTCGGCGTCCTTCCAGACGCACGAGGAGGGCCTGGAGCACCAGGCGGCCATGCCGCCCGCCCCGGACCCCGAGACGCTGCCCACGGCCGCGCAGATGCTGCCGCGGTACGCGGACCGCTTCAGCGAGCCGGGCATCCTGGACCGGATGATCGAGGCACGGGCCGCGGTCGACCTGCGGTACGTCGACGCGCCGCCCTTCGGCACGGTGGGCGAGCCGCGCGAGCCCCGCTCCCAGGTGTGGTTCCGCACCAACGGCAAGCTCGCCGACGACCCGCTGCTGCACGTCTGCATGGCGACGTACGTCTCCGACATGACGCTGCTCGACTCGGTGCTCCTCGCCCACGGGCGCGGCGGCTGGACGGTCGGCGACGTGGTCGGGGCGAGCCTGGACCACGCGATGTGGTTCCACCGGCCGTTCCGGGCCGACGAATGGCTGCTGTACGACCAGGAGTCGCCGTCCGCGTCCGGCGGGCGGGGGCTCGGCCAGGCCCGCATCTACACGCAGGACGGACGGTTGGCGATCACCGTGATCCAGGAGGGCGTGGTCCGCGTCCCCCGGGACTGACCCGTCGCCCCCGACACGCCCCGTCGTCGTCAGATCAGCCCCGCCGCGTCCAGCAGATAGTCCGTCAGCGGGTCGTAGAACCGCGGGTCCAGCACGTGGTCGTCCAGCGGTACGGCCACCTGGAGCGTCCCCTCCGCCTCGCCGAGGAAGAGCGCCGGGTCGTTGCAGTCCGCGTACCCCACCGCGTCCAGCCCGCGCTGCGCCGCGCACCCGGCCCATCCGTGGTCGGCGACCACCAGGTCCGGCAGCGGCCGGCCCTCCCGCTCCAGACCGTCCAGGATCGCGGCCATCGGGGCGGGCGAGTGCGTGTGCCAGAGCGTCGCGCCGCGTTCCTGCACCGCCACGTCCGCGAACTGGAACACCATGCCCTCGTCGGCCACCAGCCCCGAGGGGATCCGTACGATCTCGCACCCGGCGGCCCGCAGCGCCTGCGCGGTCTGCCGGTGCACGTCGAGGAGCCCGCCCGGGTGCCCGGTCGCGAACAGCACGCGCTGCGCGCCCGCCGCCGCCTTGCGCAGCCGCGCCGCCATCCGCTCCAGGGCGTCGACCGTCAGCTCCGGGTCGATGGTGTCCTGCCCGAACCGGTGCTCCGGGTCGTCGCTCACACCGCACCGCTCGGCCATCACGGCCAGCACGTCCTGCTCGTCGCGCCACCGGTCCCCGAGCTCCAGACCCAGCCAGTAGTGGCGGTCGCCGTTGGCGAGCTTGCGGTAGTGGGAGAGGTTGTTGTCGCGGGGGGTGGCGACGTCTCCGGCGATGCGCGTACGGACGAGGTGTTCCACGAGGGCGGCACGGCTGGGTATCGGCATGAACCCATTGTGCCGTCAGGTGTGCGCAGTGTGCCGGGTGTCTTGTACGGCGGACCGGCCGGCCGATCAGGGAAGCCGGGTCGAGTAGGTGATCTTCTTGAGGTGGTAGTACTTGGCGACGCAACCTCCCGGCCACACCCTCTTGCCGTGGTCACCGAACGGCTCCCCCATCCCGCTGACCGACACCGGTGTGTACGGAAGCACCTGGGCGCCGCGCGCCGCCTGTTCCCTCAGCCACCGGTCCTGCCGGTCCCAGCGCTGGGCGCGCACGTCCATCTTCCGCTCCAGTTGGAGCAGCGGGACGGCAAGGCCGGCGCAGACCACGGCGCATACGGCTCCGGCGGCCACCGCCGCCGTCGCACGGATCCCCCACCGGACGGTGCGCAGCGCCCGTCCCAGCAGGGCGCCGATGCCGACCAGGAGCAGCACGTACAGCAGGAGGAAGTCGCCCCAGATGCGCGACGCGTAACGCACGCTCGACCCGAAGGCGGGGTAGGCGACGACGATGCAGAGGTAGCCGGAGACCAGGAAGGCGAAGAATCCGACAATGACCGGAAGGAAGGGCCTGCGGCGCAGGGACCCCGCCGGCGCGTCGCTTCCCTGCTCCCCGCCGCCGCGCACCAGCAGTCCCAGCAGTACGCCGACGGCGACCGCTCCCACGTACTGCCAGGTCGTGAAGATCGTCCCCAGGATGTGCGCGAACGCCCGCAGTGCCGTGGTCAGTGCCTCCGGCCCGAACATGGAGGCGCCGTCGGCGCCGAACCGTTCACGGCGGGCGCGTGCGCCGGGCGACAGGTACAGGATGGCCGTCCCGACCGCGACCCCGGCGAAGGCCACGGCGCACCAGATACGCGTGTGGGTCCGGCCGGGACCGGGAAGGGCCCAGCAGCTGATCAACAGGACGGCGGCGATCATGGTGAACACGACGACCGACGTCTCCTCCGACAGGGTGCCGATGAAGATCCCGGCCAGGTACGCGACACCCAGCGCGAGGGCGCGTCCCCACCAGGTCCGCGCGCGCAGCAGGGGGATCAGTGCGGCGCAGGCCAGCACCGGTGAGACGGTGTGCGAGACGGAGGAGGCGGGCCAGTAGAACGTCTTGTACGGGTTGGGCGTCGCGAGGAAGAAGATCGCCGCCGTCATCGCGCTCACCAGCAGCGCGAGCCCGCGCGGCCCGGTCAGCCCGGCCCTCTTGAGCACGGAGGCGATGAGCGCCCAGAGGATGCCCAGCATGAGCACCCCACTGACCAGGGCGAACCACTGATGGCCCGCGACGCCGAAGGCCCCGTACGCGACGACGAGCAGCGCGTTGGCGATACGTCCGTTGTCGTGGAGGAAGAACTTCGCGATCATCCCGGCGGCGCCCTCGTCCCGTACGACCGGGAGGAAGCACCAGTCGTCCCCTCCCGGACGGACCAGGCGGCCGATCCAGAAGGCCGCGCCGAGCAGGGCGAGCGGCAGCAGGGTGAGGGCCATCGTCCAGATCGTCGCCCACCGCCGCCCCCGGCCCGGGCGGGCTTCCGGCCGATGGGAGTCCGCGCTCTGCGGCTGTGTGCCGACGGCCTCCGAGGTATCGGCGGATTTCGACGTGTCAGCGGATTTCGACATGTCTGCGGTCATGTGCACTGGGTGTCCTTCGTACGGTGCTCGCGTCTTGCCCGCCGAGAGGTTCGGGCGGTGTGGTTTCACGGTGCGGTGTGTCCGGCACGGCTCTCGGCCGGGCCGGCGCTCTGCCGGGCCAGGGCGGTTCCCGAGTCGATGGCCCAGCGGGCGAGGAGGAACGAGAAGGGGGTGGCGAGGATTCCCGCGGCCACGGCGGCGATGTTCTTGTCCATGCCCAGCCTGCTCACACCGAGGTAGAGCAGAACGCCGGTGAGTACGAGATTGACGACGCTCGACAGGGGATACCGGACGAAGGCCTGCCAGGTCGGCTTCGTACGGCAGGTGATGTACGAGTTGAGCAGGAACGATCCCACGACGCTGACCACATATCCGATGACGTGCGCGGCCAGGTAGGGAATCCAGGGGTTCAGCGTGGCGTATACGGCCAGATATACCGCCGTATTGACGACTCCGATCAGCCCGAACTCGATGAACTGGCGCACGGTGCGGAACCTGGACGCCCCGAGCGCGGTCGACCCGGTACGCCCCGCCAACGGCGTCCTGCCGCCGGGGGCGGACGGGCCCGAACGCACTTCCGTCGGAATGTCGACCGGGAGAACATGCGGAGATTCATTCGTTTCCCGGACCACGTAGTGCGGGCGGCGTTTCGCCTCGTAGTAGATGCGTCCCACGTATTCACCGATGATGCCGAGCGTGGCGAGCTGGATTCCACCGAGCGCCACGATGGCGGTCAGCAGGGTGGTGTAGCCGGGTACGGCAACGCCGTGGAGCACCACGCCGACGATGGTCCACAGCGCGTATCCCAGCGCCGCAAGCGCGAGCGCGAGGCCACCGTGGATGGCCAGGCGCAGCGGACGGCTGTTGAAGGAGATCAGCCCGTCGATCCCGTAGTTGAACAGGCGTCTGCCGCCCCACTTCGAATGTCCCGCGGCGCGCTGGATGTTGCGGTAGGTGAAGCTGACGGTGTCGAAGCCGATCCAGGAGAAGATCCCCTTGGAGAACCGGTTGGTCTCGGGCAGCGCGAGCACGGCGTCCACGGCGGTTCGCGACAGCAGTCTGAAGTCGCCCTCGCCGTCGACGACCTCGACGTCCATGCACCGGCCCATGGCCCGGTAGTAGGCGGCGCTGAGAAAGGTACGCAGGGCACCCTCTCCGTCGCGGTCGCGCCGCGCGACGACCTGGTCGTAGCCCCGCTGCCGCAGCTCCAGCATGCGGGGCACCAGTTCGGGCGGGTGCTGGAGGTCGGCATCCATGAGGACGACGGCGTCGCCGCGGGACATGCGCAGCCCCGCGAGCATGGCGGCCTCCTTGCCGAAATTACGGCTGAAGGAGGTGTAGCGGACTCGCCGGTCGGCAGTGGCGAGTGAACCGATCCGGAGCCTGGTCCGGTCACTGCTGCCGTCATCGACGTAACAGATCTCGAAGGTCCGCCGAGTGGGTTCGAGGGCAGAGATCAGGGCACGGTGAAATGTCTCGATGACCTCGTCCTCATTGAAACAGGGGACAACGATCGAAACCTGACATGTTTTCATTTAAATTCCCCATCAGGCGTGGGTGAGACAGCTCAAACCATATGCCTGGGGGCGCTGCGACACTCCGACCGAAGGAGCCTCGCGGAGGAAAAGCAAGGGGAATTTAGGGAACCGCTCCTTCCCCGTTGCATCAATTCATATATTCGAATCATGTATTCGAAGGCCGGTCGGAATTACGATGCGTCTACCGGCATGCCCATGAACGCGCGTTACGCCCGCAGGTAGGCGAGAACCGCCAGTACCCTGCGATGGGATTCGACCGCCGGGGGCAGGTCCAGCTTGGTGAGGATGCTGCCGATGTGTTTGCCGACGGCTGCCTCGGACACCACCAGTTCGCGGGCGATCGCACTGTTCGACTTGCCTGCCGCGATCAGGGCCAGAACCTCCCGCTCGCGTGGGGTGAGCCGCTCCAGCGGATCGCGGCGGCGGCGCAGCAGTTGGCGCACGACTTCGGGATCGACGACCGTGCCGCCGTCCGCGACCTGGCACAGCGCGTCCACGAACTCCTCGACCTGCCCGACTCGGTCCTTGAGCAGATAGCCGACGCCCGATCCGTCACCGGAGTCCAGGAGTTCCGAGGCGTACGTCCGCTGCACGTACTGGCTGAGGACCAGGACGGGCAGCGTGGGCCGCTTCTCGCGCAGCCGCACTGCGGCGTGCAATCCCTCATCCTGGAAACCTGGAGGCATGCGCACATCCGTTACGACGATGTCGGGCGCGTGCTCCTCGACCGCGACGAACAGAGCTTCGGCATCCCCGACGGCCGCCAGGACCTCGTGCCCGCAGCGGCCGAGCAGGCCGATGAGCCCTTCCCGCAGCAGCACGCTGTCCTCGGCCAGCACTACGCGGAGCGATCGGTCGACTCGCAAGGGAACTCCACATCCAACAGGGTCGGTCCGCCCGGCGGACTGGACAGGGAGAGTCTTCCATCCAGAACCGATACCCGGTCCGCGAGTCCGGCCAGCCCGCTTCCGGCCGCGGCGTCCGCGCCGCCCCGGCCGTCGTCGCGCACCCGGAGGAACAGCCGCCCGTCGCGGTGCTCACCGCTCACCTCCGCACGGCTCGCCCCGCTGTGCCTGGCGACGTTGACAAGCGCCTCGCAGACCACGAAGTACGCGGCGGACTCGACCGCAGGGGGCAGCCGCCCCGGCAGTTCGAGGTCGACGTCCACGGCGACCGCGGAACGGTCGGCGGCATCATCGATCGCCGCCGGCAGGCCGTAGTCCGTCAGGACTTTGGGGTGGATTCCGTGAATGAGCTCGCGCAGCTCGGCAAGCGTCTTGCCGGCCTCCTCATGAGCCATGGCGAGCTGGTCGGCGAGCGGCCCGGGCGGTGCGTCGAGGCGGACCAGGCCGAGCGTCATCGTCAGTGCCACCAGCCGCTGCTGCGCCCCATCGTGCAGATCGCGCTCGATGCGCCTCCGTTCCGCCTCGAAGGCGTCCACCAGCCGAACGCGGGACTGCGCCACTTCGGCGAGCCGCTCTCCCAACTCGCTCTCTCGTGAGGCGATCAGAAGGCGGGTCAGTTGGGCCCGGGCACCGGCCGCGCCCCCCAGGACGTAGGCGCCCAGGCCCAGCAGGAAGAGCCCGAGCACGGCGATGCCGAAGGCCGTCGGCCAGGTGGTGACCGTCCACAGCTTGAGCACCTTGGTCTCCCGGCCCTCGCCCACCGTGGCCATCAGCAACGGAGCCACGGTCATGGCCAGCGGGAAAAGCAGGGCGACCGTGACCGCAAGGGCGTCGATCGGCCACAGCAGCCCCGCGAACAGCAGGGCGTACCCGAGCTCCCGCCAGGTTGCCCGCTCCTTCAGACGCGTCGTCAGCCATGACCGCAGGCCCACGGCGGAGGGCGCCCTGTGCTGGTCGGGTGCCGGATCGAGGTCGACCATGCGCAGCCTGCGCCGCTCCACCGCGGCCACCGGGATTCCGGCGAGGGCTGCGGCGACGAGCAGTGGCAGCCCCACCAGCACGATGGCCAGGGCTCCGCCGAGCACTGCCAGCACCACGATCGCGAGAAGAGCGGCGGCGCCGGTCGTAGCGCCGGTGAGCAGGTACCCGACCGAGCGCCAGGGCCACGGCGACAGCAGGAAGTCCGGCCGGGACATGGCCTGCCACACGTTCCGAGGGTGCATGGCGATCACCGTAGGAGACCGACCCCGTCCGGTGCCATGGGTCCAGGGGGAGGAACGGGCGTATGCCTGGCCCTACCCCAGGTCTCGGTTCTGCCGTAGTGCACCGCGATGCCCCCGCGCGGTTTCGTGGAGCGACCTACGACGGCGCCCTGAGGACGGGCCGGACCAATGGGGGACAAATGCACGAAGCCGGGAACAGCCGCAGAAACAGCGAGGCGATCCAGTTGCGCTCCGTCAGCAGACGGTACGGGTCGGGCCACAGCACCGTCACCGCGCTCGACCAGGTCTCACTGTCCTTCTCCGAGGGGACGTTCACCGCGATCATGGGGCCTTCCGGTTCGGGCAAGTCGACTCTGCTGCAGTGCGCCGCGGGGCTCGACCGGCCCACGTCGGGGTCGGTCACCGTGGGCGGGACCGAGTTGACGAGGCTGAACGAGACCAAGCTGACCCTGCTGCGGCGCGAGCGCATCGGATTCGTCTTCCAGGCGTTCAACCTGCTGCCGTCCCTGACCGCCGAGCAGAACGTGGCGCTGCCCCTGCGGCTTGCCGGCCGCCGCCCTACCAGGGCCCGGGTGCGCGAGGTGCTCGAACAGGTCGGGCTCGGCGGGCGGGCGCGGCACCGGCCGACGGAGATGTCCGGAGGCCAGCAGCAGCGCGTCGCCCTGGCCCGCGCCCTGATCACACGGCCCGAGGTGCTCTTCGGCGACGAGCCGACCGGTGCCCTGGACTCGCAGACCAGCCATGAGGTGCTGGCCCTGCTGCGCGGCATGGTCGACACAGAGGGCCAGACCATCGCCATGGTCACGCACGACCCGGTGGCCGCCTCGTACGCCGACCGCGTGGTCCTCCTTGTCGATGGTCGGGTCAACGGCGAGCTGGTCGGGGCGAGCGCCGACGACATTGCCGCGCGCATGACCAAGCTGGAGGCCGTGCCGTGCTGAACGTAGCCCTGCGCACCCTGCGCACCCGGTGGGTCACCTTTGTCGGCAGCTTCGTCGCGCTCTCGCTGGGCGTCGGGCTGATCACCGTGATGGGTCTGGCCCTCTCCTCGTCGCTGGACGCGCCCGATCGGAAGCCGGAACGATTCGCCGCCGCGCCGGTCGTGGTCAAGGAAGCGGGCACCCTGCGCGTGCCCACCCCGATCGGCGACAGGGTGCAGAAGCTCGCCCGACCGCGCGCCGTGCCCGCCGCCACCGTCGCGAAGCTGAAGAAACTCGGCGTCGTGGTCGAGGACCGGTCGTTCGCCGTACTGGCGCAGGGCGGGCCCGGTGACCTGGTGGGCCACCCCTGGTCCGTCGCCGCCTTCGCCCCGTACCGGATCGACGCGGGGCGCGCGCCCCGCGAGGCCGATGAGGTGGTCGTCAGCGGCACCTGGGCGAAGCCGGGCGAGCGCGTACGGACCGATCGTGGCACCGTACGCATCGTCGGCTCCGTTGCCGGGCACGGCTTCGAGAACGCCGTCTTCTACACCGACCAACGCGCCGCCGAACTGTCGCCGACCAGTGCCCAGTTGGTCATCAACGCAAAACCGGCGGCCGTGCGCGAGGTGGTGCGCGGCACGGGTGTCCAGGTCCTCACCGGTGACGCGCGCCGCTACGCCGACGCCGACCCGGGCCGGGACAGCGAGGCCCTCTCCGCGATGAACGCCATGTTCGGTACGGCAGGCGGCGTCGCCGCCTTCGTGTCGGTTTTCGTCGTCGCCTCCACCTTCGCGTTCGCCGTCGCCCAGCGGCGCCGGGAGTTCGGACTGCTGCGCACCGCCGGAGCCACTCCGGCACAGATTCGGCGCATGGTCCTCGCCGAGGCCCTTGCGGTCGGCGTGCCGGCCTCGGCCACCGGCTGCGCGCTCGGCGCGTACGGGGCTCCCCGGCTGGCCGCCCGGGTGGTCGACGGCGGCCTGGCCCCGGCCTGGTTCACCATCGGCGACTACACCTGGCCCTACCACATGGCCTTCTGGACGGGCCTGCTCGTCGCGCTGTGCGGCGCGGTGGCCGCGTCCTGGCGGGCCGGCCGCACCGGCCCGGCCCAGGCACTGCGCGAGGCCTCCGTGGACGCCCGGACGATGACGTGGGCCCGCCGGCTGTGCGGTACCGCCCTGCTGCTTGCCGCCGCCGTGACACTTGGCCTGGCCCTGGTCACCGACCCCGGTGACCTGCTGCACCGCAAGACCTATGTGAGCCGGCCGATGCTGCTGATCACCGCGGTCGCGCTGCTCGCGCCGGTCGTGGTGCGCCCGCTGACCCGGCTGCTCGCCTGGCTCCCGGCCCAACTGCCCGGCGCCGGCGGCATGCTCGTGCGCGAGAACGCCGCCGCCGACGTTCGGCGTACCGCCGCGATCGCGGCTCCCGTCCTGGTCACGGTCGCCCTCGCAGGTTCGCTCCTGGGCGCCACCGCCACGCTGAACGAGGCGAGGGCCACCGAGACGCGCGAGCAGACCGCCGCGGACTTCGTCGCCACCCCGGCGCACGGCGCGGGCTTCGACGCGGCGACGCTCCGGAAGCTGCGCGAAGTGCCCGGCGCCGAAGTGTCCGCGACCTCGTCGAGCGCCGTCTACGTCCTGGAGGACGGCGTGGCGCTCATCAGGTCCGGAGCCCGCGCCGCCGACCCCCGCGCGCTCACCGCCACCACCCGCCTGCCGATCGCCGCCGGGAGGGCGAGCGACCTCGACGACGACTCGATCATCGTCACCGAGGAGTGGCAGCGACACACCGTGGGGCAGCGCGTGCAGGTGTGGCTCGGCGACGGCACGAAGAAATCGCTGAGGATCGCCGCGGTGATGACCACCGGCACCGGCAACAACGGCGTCTACGTCACCCCGCGCAACGCCGCGGGCGCGACCGTCGACCGGGTCGACGTCGCCGTCGCGGACGGTGCCGACGCGGGTGCCGTGGTCGCTGGACTGCGTGCGGTGGTGCACGCTCCGGGCGGGCAGGTCTTCACCAAGGACCAGTGGGTGCAGGCGAGTTACCCCCGGACGAACCGGATGACCCGGATGGGTTTCCTTCTGGTCCTTGGCATCGCCCTCCTCTACACCGGCATCTCCCTGGCCAACACCATGGTCATGGCCACCTCTGACCGGGTTCGCGACCTGGCCGTACTGCGCCTGGCCGGAGCCACCCGGTGGCAGGTGCTGCGACTGGTGGGTGCCGAGGCGCTGATGGTGGTGGCGGTCGGCGGAGCGCTGGGACTCCTGGTCACCGGGCTCAACCTGGCGGGCCTGTGGAGCGCCCTGGGCCTGTTGTCGGTGTGGACCACGATCGAGATTCCCTGGCCGGCCATCGGCGCGACCGTGGGCGCCTGTGCGGTGCTCGCCGTGGTCTCGTCCGTCGTTCCCGCCTCACTCGCCCTGCGCCGCAGGGCGGTGGAGTCGGCGGGCGTTCGAGAGTGACCACCCGACCGCCGCACCTCTCGGCTTCGGGACACCCGCAGGCCGGGGCGCCCCGGGACTCACCCAGCAGGTGCAGGTGCAGGGCGAGCATTGAGTCCGGGGCCTATGCGCGGGCCGCCGCCTCGAACGCCCCGCGCGCCAGCCGGTGCAGCAGCGCCGCCGTGCCGACACGGTCGGGCTGCGCGCCGGGGCGGCCCAGGTGCGGGGTCGAGTTCAGCAGCCCGAAGACGGCGTGGACGGCGGCGCGGGCCTCGTGCTCGGGCAGGTCCGGATACACCTCGCGGACGACATCCACCCACACCTCGACGTACTGCCGCTGGAGCTGGCGGACCCGCTTGCGGTCGGCGTCCCGGAGGCGGTCCAGCTCGCGGTCGTGGAGGGTGATCAGGGGGCGGTCGTCGAGGGCGAAGTCGATGTGGCCCTCGATGAGCGCGTCGAGCAGGGCCTGCGGCGAGCTGTCGCCACAGGCCGCGTCCTCCGACACACGCAGCCGCCCGCCCGCCAGCAGCCGCTCACTGATGCCGACCAGCAGCTCGGCGAGCATCGCGTCCTTGCCGGGGAAGTGCCGGTAGAGACCGGGGCCGCTGATGCCGACCGCGGCACCTATCTCGTCGACGCCGACACCGTGGAAGCCGCGCTCGGCAAAGAGGCGGGCGGCCTCCTTGAGGATCTGCTCGCGGCGGGTGGGGGCGTCCGTCCTGATGGTCATGGATTCGATTCTAGACAGTCGGGTTAGCGGTCGTTAACCTGAACGTATACGTTAACGCTCACTAACGACCTCGCCCACGATTGGCAGTGGGAGAAGGAGCGGCGTCTGGGACCTTCGAATCCAAGGCGGAGGAGGGAGTCGACGCGGAGCGTCGGCGACCGACGACAACGCCGGAGGCGGAGGTCCCGGACACCGCGACGCCGCTGACAATCGTGGGCGAGGTCGTAACCACTGCGGTACGGGCAAGGGGGCTCGACAGGATGCAGCAGGCACCGGTTCTGGCGAGCGCGGCCGATCCCGCCTCCGAGGCCTGGCAGGCCAACGAGGCGGCGCATCACGCGCTCGCCGACGAGCTGCGCACGCGACTCGCCACGGCCAGGCTCGGCGGGGGTGAGAAGGCGCGCGCCCGGCATGTGGCGCGAGGCAAGCTGCTGCCCCGGGACCGGGTGGACACCCTGCTCGATCCAGGTTCCCCGTTCCTGGAGCTGGCCCCGCTGGCGGCCGAGGGGCTGTACGGGGGCGCCGCCCCGGCGGCCGGGGTGATCGCCGGGATCGGCCGGGTCAGCGGCCGGGAGTGCGTGGTCGTCGCCAATGACGCGACCGTCAAGGGCGGCACGTACTACCCGATGACCGTGAAGAAGCACCTGCGCGCCCAGGAGGTGGCGCTGGAGAACCGGCTCCCCTGTCTGTACCTGGTCGACTCGGGCGGCGCGTTCCTGCCGATGCAGGACGAGGTCTTCCCGGACCGGGAGCACTTCGGGCGGATCTTCTACAACCAGGCCCGGATGTCGGGCGCCGGCATCCCGCAGATCGCGGCCGTGCTGGGGTCGTGCACGGCGGGCGGGGCGTACGTCCCCGCGATGAGCGACGAGGCCGTGATCGTACGGAACCAGGGCACGATCTTCCTGGGCGGTCCGCCGCTGGTGAAGGCCGCGACCGGCGAGGTCGTGACGGCCGAGGAGCTCGGCGGCGGCGAGGTGCACTCCCGCACGTCGGGGGTCACCGACCACCTCGCCGAGGACGACGCGCACGCGCTGCGGATCGTGCGGAACATCGTCGCCACGCTGCCGGACCGCGCGGCGCTCCCGTGGTCCGTGCGGCCGGCCGAGGAGCCGAAGGTCGATCCCGCCGGGCTGTACGGGGCCGTCCCGGTCGATTCCCGCACGCCGTACGACGTCCGGGAGGTGATCGCCCGGGTGGTGGACGGCTCACGGTTCGCCGAATTCAAGGCGGAGTACGGCACCACGCTGAACACCGGCTTCGCCCGGATCCACGGCCACCCGGTCGGGATCGTCGCGAACAACGGCATCCTGTTCTCCGAGTCCGCCCAGAAGGGCGCCCACTTCATCGAGCTGTGCGACCAGCGCGGCATCCCGCTGGTCTTCCTGCAGAACATCTCGGGCTTCATGGTGGGGCGGGACTACGAGGCCGGCGGCATCGCCAAGCACGGCGCCAAGATGGTGACGGCGGTCGCCTGCACCCGCGTGCCGAAGCTGACGGTGGTCGTCGGCGGTTCGTACGGCGCGGGCAACTACTCCATGTGTGGCCGCGCCTACTCCCCCCGCTTCCTGTGGATGTGGCCCAACGCGAAGATCTCCGTCATGGGCGGCGAGCAGGCCGCGTCCGTCCTCGCGACGGTCAAGCGCGACCAGCTGGGCGACGACTGGAGCGCGGCGGACGAGGAGGCGTTCAAGGCCCCGATCCGCGAGCAGTACGAGACCCAGGGCAACGCGTACTACGCCACGGCCAGGCTCTGGGACGACGGCGTGATCGACCCGCTGGAGACCCGGCAGGTGCTGGGGCTCGCTCTGACCGCGTGTGCCAACGCCCCGCTGCCCCAGAAGGACCACGCAGCGCCCGGCTTCGGCGTCTTCCGGATGTGAGGAACAGATGACGATGTTCGACACCGTTCTTGTCGCCAACCGCGGCGAGATCGCGGTACGTGTCATCCGTACGCTGCGCGAGCTCGGCGTCCGCTCGGTCGCCGTGTTCAGCGACGCGGACGCGGACGCCCGGCACGTACGGGAGGCCGACACGGCGGTACGGATCGGGCCCGCGCCCGCAGCCATGAGCTATCTGAGCGTGCCCGCGCTGCTGGACGCGGCCCGTCGCACCGGCGCGCAGGCCGTCCACCCCGGCTACGGATTCCTCGCCGAGAACGCCGGCTTCGCGCGGGCGTGCGCGGAGGCGGGGCTGACCTTCATCGGCCCGCCCGCCGACGCCATCTCCCTGATGGGCGACAAGATCCGGGCCAAGGAGACGGTCGCGGAGGCCGGGGTTCCGGTAGTGCCCGGCTCCTCGGGGAGCGGGCTCACCGATACCCAACTGGGCGACGCGGCCCGCGAGATCGGCCCGCCGGTGCTGCTGAAGCCCTCGGCGGGCGGCGGCGGCAAGGGCATGCGGCTGGTACGCGACGAGATGCTGCTCGCGGACGAGATCGCCGCCGCCCGGCGCGAGGCGCGGGCCTCGTTCGGCGACGACACGCTGTTGGTGGAGCGGTGGATCGACCGGCCCCGGCACATCGAGATCCAGGTGCTGGCGGACACCCACGGCAACGTGATCCACCTCGGTGAGCGCGAATGCTCGCTCCAGCGCCGCCACCAGAAGATCATCGAGGAGGCGCCGTCCGTCCTGCTCGACGAGGAGACCCGGGCGGCGATGGGCGAGGCGGCCGTCCAGGCGGCCCGCTCCTGCGGATATGTCGGCGCGGGCACGGTGGAGTTCATCGTCCCGGGCAACGACCCCGCCTCGTACTACTTCATGGAGATGAACACCCGCCTCCAGGTCGAGCACCCGGTCACCGAACTGATCACCGGCCTGGACCTGGTGGAGTGGCAGCTGAGGATCGCGGCGGGCGAGCAACTCCCGTACGAGCAGCAGGAGATCCGGCTCACCGGCCATGCGGTCGAGGCCCGGATCTGCGCCGAGGACCCGTCCCGCGGCTTCCTGCCGTCCGGCGGCACGGTCCTCGCACTGCACGAGCCGCAGGGCAACGGCGTACGGACGGACTCCGGGCTCGCCGCGGGCGGCGAGGTCGGCAGCCTGTACGACCCGATGCTGTCGAAGGTCATCGCCTACGGGCCCGACCGCGCCGCCGCCCTGCGCGGGCTGCGCGCGGCCCTCGCGGACACGGTGATCCTCGGCGTCCCGACGAACGCCGGCTTCCTGCGTCGGCTGCTCGCCCACCCGGCGGTGGTGGCGGGCGATCTGGACACCGGGCTGGTGGAGCGTGAGGTGGCCGGGCTGGTGCCGGAGGGGGTGCCGGAGGAGGTGTACGCGGCGGCGGCGCTGCTGCGGCAGTCCGCCACACCGGCGGCCTCCCCCGCGGACGCCGCCGGCTGGGTGGACCCGTTCTCGGTGGCGAGCGGCTGGCGGCTGGGCGGCACCCCGGCCCGTACGGTGCGCCACTTCCGGCTGCCGGGCCGTGATCCGGTACAGGTCTCGCTGCGCTCCTGTCCGGCGGGCACCGAGCTGACGTTCGGCCATGTCGGGGAGGGCGCACAGCCGCCGGAGCCCGCGACGGGCCCCTGCGGCCCGCTGGCCCCGCTGCCCGGCGGCAAGGAGACGGCGCACACGGTCGAGCTGTCGGCGCATCGCATCGTCATCGAACTCGCCGGTGTCACCCACACGTTCACCCATGCCGCGTCCCCGGACGGGACCTGGCTGGGCCGCGACGGCGACACCTGGCACGTACAGGATCACGACCCCGTGGAGGCGTCGCTGGCCGGCGCCGCACGCTCCGGGGCGGACACGCTCGCCGCGCCCATGCCCGGCACCGTCACCGTCCTGAAGGTGGCGGTCGGGGACGAGGTCGTGGCCGGTCAGAGTCTGCTCGTCGTCGAGGCGATGAAGATGGAACACGTCATCTCCGCCCCGCACGCCGGGACCGTGACCGAGCTGGACGTCACCGCCGGTGCCACGGTCGCCATGGACCAGATCCTGGCCGTGGTGACCCCCGCCGAGGCCCCCGGGGAGCAGCCATGACGACACCCCGCGCCCTGCCCATGACCGTACCGGCCCAGGACCTGCCCCCACGGGTGCGCATCCACGAGGTCGGCGCCCGCGACGGGCTGCAGAACGAGAAGGCCGTCGTACCGACCGACGTGAAGGCGGAGTTCATCCACCGCCTCGCCGCCGCGGGCCTGACCACCATCGAGGCGACCAGCTTCGTGCACCCCAAGTGGGTTCCCCAACTGGCCGACGCGGAGGACCTGTTCCCCCGCCTCGTGGACATCGGGGGCGTGGCGCTGCCCGTCCTGGTACCGAACGAACGCGGCCTGGACCGGGCCCTGGCGCTCGGCGCCCGGCAGATCGCGGTGTTCGGTTCGGCGACCGAGACGTTCGCCGCCCGCAATCTCAACCGCACCGTCGACGAGTCGCTCGCCATGTTCGAGCCGGTCGTGGCCCGGGCCAAGGCCGACAAGGTGCACGTCCGCGGCTATCTGTCGATGTGCTTCGGCGACCCGTGGGAAGGGCCCGTCCCCGTCCATCAGGTCGTCCGCGTGGCCAAGGCGCTGATGGACCTCGGCTGCGACGAGCTCTCCCTCGGCGACACCATCGGCGTCGCCACGCCCGGCCATGTACAGGTCCTGCTCTCCGAGCTGAACGAGGAGGGTGTGCGCACCGACACCATCGGCGTGCACTTCCACGACACGTACGGCCAGGCCCTGTCCAACACCCTCGCCGCGCTCCAGCACGGTGTGGCCACCGTGGACGCCTCCGCGGGCGGCCTCGGCGGCTGCCCGTACGCGAAGAGCGCGACCGGAAACCTCGCCACCGAAGACCTCGTGTGGATGCTCCAGGGCCTCGGTATCGAAACCGGGGTCGACCTCGACGCGCTCACCGCCACCAGCGTGTGGCTCGCCGAACAGCTGGGCCGACCCAGCCCGTCCCGTACCGTCCGCGCGCTCTCGGTGCGATAACCACCGTCCCACAAGGAGTGACACCTGCCATGTCCCTGGACCACCGGCTGACCGCCGAGCACGAGGAACTGCGTCGCACCGTCGAGGAGTTCGCGCACGATGTGATCGCCCCGAAGATCGGCGACTTCTACGAGCGCCATGAGTTCCCGTACGAGATCGTGCGGGAGATGGGACGGATGGGCCTGTTCGGGCTGCCGTTCCCGGAGGAGTACGGCGGCATGGGCGGCGACTACCTCGCCCTCGGGATCGCCCTGGAGGAGCTGGCCCGGGTGGACTCGTCCGTGGCGATCACCCTGGAGGCCGGGGTCTCGCTCGGCGCGATGCCGGTCTACCGCTTCGGCACCGAGGAGCAGAAGCGGCAGTGGCTGCCGAAGCTCTGCTCGGGCGAGGCGCTCGGCGCGTTCGGCCTGACCGAGCCGGACGCCGGCTCGGACGCGGGTGGCACCCGCACGACGGCGGTGCGCGACGAGGCGGCGGGCGAGTGGGTGATCAACGGCTCCAAGTGCTTCATCACCAACTCCGGTACGGACATCACCGAACTGGTCACGGTCACGGCGGTGACCGGCCACAAGCCGAACGGCGCCCCGCTCATCTCCTGCATCATCGTGCCGTCCGGCACCCCCGGCTTCACCGTCGCCGCCCCGTACTCCAAGGTGGGCTGGAACGCCTCGGACACCCGCGAGCTGTCCTTCTCCGACGTCCGCGTCCCACTGACGAACCTGCTGGGCGAGGAGGGCCGCGGCTACGCCCAGTTCCTGCGCATCCTGGACGAGGGCCGCATCGCCATCGCCGCCCTGTCCACGGGCCTGGCGCAGGGCTGCGTCGACGAGTCGGTGAAGTACGCCAAGGAGCGCCACGCCTTCGGCAAGCCCATCGGCGTCAACCAGGCGATCCAGTTCAAGATCGCGGACATGGAGACGCGCGCCCACATGGCCCGCGTCGGCTGGCGTGACGCGGCGTCACGCCTGGTGGCGGGCGAGCCGTTCAAGAAGGAGGCTGCGATCGCGAAGCTGTACTCGTCGACGGTCGCGGTCGACAACGCCCGCGAGGCGACCCAGATCCACGGCGGTTACGGCTTCATGAACGAGTACCCGGTGGCCAGGATGTGGCGCGACTCCAAGATCCTGGAGATCGGCGAGGGCACCAGCGAGGTACAGCGCATGCTGATCGCACGGGAGTTGGGGCTGCCGGCCTGACGGTCACCGGGCGTGGGCCGGGCGGGCGATCAGTGCGTCGCGCCCGGCCACTCCTCGCGCAGCATCCCGAACAGCACGGTGTCGTACCGCTTGCCCGCGACCAGCACGGTGCCCCGGCGTCGTCCCTCCTCGCGGAAGCCCGCCTTGGTGAAGGCGCGGACGGCCCGCTCGTTGCCGCTCCAGGTGTCGAGCTCGATCCGGTGCAGCCCGAAGACCCCGAACAGGTGGCCCACCAGCAGGCGCAGTGCGTCGGAGCCGTGGCCGCTGCCCCAGCGGTCCCGCTCGCCGATGGTGATACCGACGGTGACCAGCCCGGCGAACGGGTCCAGGTCCCGGTAGTCCGCCATGCCGATCACCGTGCCGTCGGTCAGGTCCTCGACCGTGAAGACGGCTGATTCCCTCGGGTTCAGCCGCAGCATCGTCTCGAAGCCGAGCCCGACGGCCTCCGCCGTCACCGGCCCGAAGCACGGGTCGCCGCCGGTGGCCCAGTGAACCACCTCCGGGTCGTTGCGCCACCGGAGGTGATGCTCCGCATCCTCCGCGCGCAGTGCGCGGAGCCTTACCAATTCGCCTTCGATCATCCGAAGATCGTATGCCGCGCCGTGCGGGGCGGAACCCAGGGCATCGACGACCGCAATGAAGTTAGGTTAGGCTAACCTCACTTTGACGTCGGGCCCTCGCCCCTTCTGTCCTGAGGGCCGATGAAGTTTCCCCGCACCCGGGAGGACCCCTCCATGCGTTCACACCTGCTCAACGGCACGACCGCGGAGCGCTACCGGCGCTCCGTGACCGCAGGAGTCGAACGGATCGCAGCCAAACTCGCCACCATGGACCGGCCGTTCACCGGAGTCTCCGCCGACGAGCTCTCCCCCGTCGTCGACGCGATCGATCTGGACCGACCACTGGGCGACGCCTCCGCCGCCCTCGACGAACTCGACCGCGTGTATCTCCGTGACGCCGTCTACTTCCACCACCCCCGCTACCTGGGTCACCTCAACTGCCCGGTCGTCATCCCCGCCGTCCTCGGCGAAGCCGTGCTCTCGGCCGTCAACTCCTCCCTGGACACCTGGGACCAGAGCGCGGGCGCCACCCTGATCGAGCGCCGGCTGATCGACTGGACCGCCGCCCGGATCGGGCTCGGACCGGCCGCGGACGGCATCTTCACCAGCGGCGGTACGCAGTCCAACCTCCAGGCCCTGCTGCTGGCCCGGGAAGAGGCCAAGACGCCTCCGCACCACTTCACCCGGCTGCGTGTCCTCACCTCCGAATGCAGCCACTTCAGCGTGCAGAAATCGGCGAAACTCCTCGGCCTCGGGCCGGACTCGGTCGTCCCCGTCGCCGTCGACCACGACAAGCGCATGCGGACCGTGGCGCTGGCCCGCGCCCTGGAGCAGTGCGTCGCCGAGGGCGCCGTCCCGATGGCGGTCGTCGCCACAGCGGGCACCACCGACTTCGGCTCCATCGACCCGCTGCCCGAAATCGCCGCGATCTGCCAGCGGTTCTCCACCTGGCTGCACGTCGACGCCGCGTACGGCTGCGGACTGCTGGCCTCCCTCGACCGCCGGCACCTCCTCGACGGCATCGAACACGCCGACTCCGTCACCGTGGACTACCACAAGTCCTTCTTCCAGCCGGTGAGTTCGTCCGCCGTGCTGGTCCGCGACCGGGCCTCGCTGCGCCATGCCACGTACCACGCCGAGTACCTCAACCCGCAGCGGATGGCCGCCGAACGCATCCCCAACCAGGTGGACAAGTCGCTGCAGACCACCCGCAGATTCGACGCCCTGAAGCTGTGGATGACCCTGCGCGTCATGGGCGCGGACGGCGTCGGCCGGCTCTTCGACGAGGTCTGCGACCTGGCCGCCGAGGGCTGGCGGCTGCTCGCCGCCGATCCGCGCTTCGACGTCGTCGTGGAGCCGCAGATGTCCACGCTGGTGTTCCGCTGCATCCCGTCCGGCATCACCTCGCCCATCGAGATCGACCGGGCCAATCTCCACGCCCGCGAGGCACTCTTCGCCTCCGGCGAGGCCGTGGTCGCCGGTACGAAGGTCGGCGGCCGTCAGTACCTGAAATTCACCCTGCTCAACCCCGAGACGACCGCGCAGGACATCGCCGCGGTACTCGATCTGATCGCCGGCCACGCCGAGCAGTACCTGGGAGACTCCCTTGACCGCGCTTCCTGAACCCCGCGATCCGCGGGCCGCCCACGACTTCATCGGGATCGGACTCGGCCCGTTCAATCTCGGACTCGCCTGCCTGACCGAGCCGATAGACGAGCTGAACGGGGTGTTCCTGGAGTCGAAGCCGGACTTCGACTGGCACTCCGGGATGTTCCTCGAAGGGGCCCATCTCCAGACGCCGTTCATGTCGGACCTGGTCACGATGGCCGACCCGACCTCGCCGTACTCCTTCCTCAACTATCTGAAGGAACGCGGACGGTTGTACTCCTTCTACATCCGGGAGAACTTCTACCCGCTGCGGACCGAGTACAACGACTACTGCCGCTGGGCCGCCGCCAAGCTGAGCAGCGTCCGCTTCGACCAGACGGTCGAGTCGGTCACGTACGACGAGGGCTCCGCGCTCTACACCGTCCGCACGGCCGACGGCGGCGCCTTCCGGGCCCCGCGGCTCGTGCTGGGTACCGGCACTCCCCCGTACATCCCGGACGCCTGCCAGGGACTGGGCGGCGACCTGCTGCACAACTCCCGTTACCTGGACGAAAAGGCGGCCCTTCGGACGAAGAAGTCCATCACCCTTGTCGGCAGCGGGCAGAGCGCGGCCGAGATCTACTACGACCTGCTCTCCGAGATCGATGTGCACGGCTACCGGCTGAACTGGGTGACGCGCTCTCCGCGGTTCTTCCCGCTGGAGTACACCAAGCTGACGCTGGAGATGACCTCCCCGGAGTACGTCGACTACTTCCACGCCCTGCCCGAGGAGACCCGCTACCGGCTGGAGTCCGGACAACAGGGCCTCTTCAAGGGCATCGACGGCGCACTGATCGACGCGATCTACGACCTGCTCTACCGGAAGAACCTGCCCGGCCCCGTACCGACCCGGCTCCTCACCAACTCCTCGCTGACCAGCGCCCGTTACGAGGAGAGCAGTGGTACGTACACGCTGGGGCTGCGCCAGGACGAACAGGGCGAGGACTACAGCCTCACCACCGAGGGCCTGATCCTCGCCACCGGTTACCGGTACACCGCGCCCGCCTTTCTGGAGCCGATCGCTGACCGGCTGCGCCACGACGGCCGGGGACGCTTCGACGTGGCCCGCAACTACTCCATCGACACCACCGGGCACGGCGTCTTCCTGCAGAACGCGGGCACGCACACCCACTCGGTCACCTCGCCCGACCTCGGCATGGGTGCCTACCGCAACGCGTACATCATCGGCGAGCTGCTCGGCCGTGAGTACTACCCCGTCGAGAAGTCCATCGCCTTCCAGGAGTTCGCCGTATGACCGCCGCCCTCGGCACCTTCACCATCCGTCCGCTGGACCCTTCCCCAAGCTCTCGACTCCGTTCGAGCAGGGGAGGCCCCATTTCCGACGCCGAGCTGGTGCACGGCTGGGTCACCCACCCCAGGGCCGCCTTCTGGCTGATGGGCGACGCGGAACTCCAGGACGTCGAGCGGGAGTACCTGGCGATCGCCGCCCACCCGCACCACGACGCCTTCATCGGACTGCACGACGGGGAGCCGGCCTTCCTGATGGAGCGGTACGAACCCGCCGAGGTCGAGCTCAAGGGGCTGTACGAGGCCGAGCCCGGCGACATCGGGATGCATTTCCTGGTCGCCCCGGCCGACACCCCGCTGCACGGCTTCACGCTCGCCGTGATCACCACCGTGCTGGAGGCACTGTTCGCCGACCCGTCCGTACGCCGGGTCGTCGTCGAACCCGATGTGCGCAACACCGCGGTGCACGCGCTCAACAAGGCGGTCGGCTTCGAGGTGCTGGGCGAGATATCCAAACCGGAGAAGAACGCCCTGCTCAGCGCCTGCACACGAGAACAGTTCGCCGCAGCGACCGGGGGGAGTGCCTGATGTCCGCCACCATCGACAGCGCCGCCCACCTCACCCCCGAGCACTGGGCCACCGCCAACCGGCTGCTGATCCGCAAGGCGCTCGCCGAGTTCAGCCACGAGCGGCTCCTGGCCCCGGTGCCGCTCGGCGACGACCGCTACTCGGTACGCGGCGACGACGCGTCGACCGAATACCGCTTCACCGCACGGCTCTTCGCCCTCGACCACTGGCAGGTCGAGGCCGACACGATCACCCGCCACCGGAACGGCTGCGAACTCCCGCTGGACGCAGCCGAGCTCTTCGTCGAAATGCGCTCCGCGCTGGGCCTCTCGGCGGAGATCCTGCCCGTCTACCTGGAGGAGATCTCCGCCACGCTGGCCGGTACCGCGTTCAAGCTGACCAAGCCGCCCGTCACCTCCGCCGAGCTGGTCCGGGCCGGGTTCCAGGCGATCGAGACCGGCATGACCGAGGGCCACCCCTGCTTCGTCGCCAACAACGGGCGGCTCGGCTTCGGCATGGACGAGTACCGGGCGTACGCCCCGGAGGCCGCGGTCGGCATCCGGCTGGTCTGGCTCGCCGCCCGCCGCGACCGCGCCACCTTCACCGCGGGCGCCGGGCTCGACTACGAGACCTTGATGGACGGCGAGTTGGCCGAGGAGACCCGGGCCCGGTTCGCGGCCACGATGAGCGGACTCGGGCTCGACCTCGACGACTACCTGTTGATCCCCGTCCACCCCTGGCAGTGGTGGAACAAGCTGGCCGTCACCTTCGCCGGGGAGCTCGCGCGGCGGCATCTGGTCTGTCTCGGCGAGGGCGAGGACACGTACCTCGCGCAGCAGTCCATCCGTACGTTCTTCAACACCAGTGCCCCGGACCGGCATTACGTCAAGACGGCACTGTCCGTCCTCAACATGGGTTTCATGCGCGGGCTCTCCGCCGCGTACATGGAGGCCACGCCCGCGATCAACGACTGGCTGGCCGGGCTGATCGAGCGCGACGAGGTGCTGCGCACGGCCCGCTTCTCGATCATCCGGGAGCGGGCGGCCGTCGGCTACCACCACCGGACGTACGAGGCGGCCACCGCCAAGGGCTCCCCGTACCTGAAGATGCTCGCGGCGCTGTGGCGGGAGAGCCCCGTCCCGGGCCTGGCTCCCGGCGAGCGGGTCGCGACCATGGCCTCGCTGCTCCACACCGACCACGAGGGCGGCTCCGTCGCCGCGGCGCTGATCGCCGAGTCGGGGCTGGCTCCCGCGGTGTGGCTGCGCCACTACCTGGACGCGTACCTGGTGCCGGTGCTGCACAGCTTCTACGCGTACGACCTGGTGTTCATGCCGCACGGCGAGAACGTCATCCTGGTCGTCGAGGACGGGGTCGTACGCCGCGCCGTCTTCAAGGACATCGCCGAGGAGATCGCGGTCATGGACCCGGACGCGGTGCTGCCGCCGCAGGTCGAGCGGATCCGGGCCGAGGTCCCCGAGGACATGAAGCTGCTCTCGGTCCTCACCGATGTCTTCGACTGCTTCCTGCGCTTCCTGGGCGCCGGTCTGGCGAGCGAGGGCGTCCTCGACGAGGAGACGTTCTGGCGGACCGTCGCGGACTGTGTCACCGGGTACCAGGACTCGGTGCCGTACCTCTCCGGGAAGTTCAAGGAGTACGACATGTTCACGGAGGAGTTCGCGCTGTCCTGCCTGAACCGGCTGCAGCTGCGGAACAACGAGCAGATGGTCGATCTCACCGATCCGTCGGGGGCGCTGCAGCTGGTCGGCAGGCTGAAGAACCCGATCGCACGGTTCTACCAGTAGTGCTTGGTCAGGTGTGGGTGAGTGCTGGTATGCCGCTGTGGCGGTGGGGCGGGCGCCGGTCCAGGCCGATGCGTACATCCTGTCATCCATGGGTGAGCAGACGTCACGCCGTGCACTGTGCGGCGGCGCGCCCGGCCTGTCGGCCGCTGAAGAGACAGCCGCCGAGGAAGGTGCCTTCCAGGGCGTTGTAGCCATGGACTCCGCCGCCGCCGAAGCCGGCGACCTCTCCGGCGGCGTACAGGCCGTCGATGGGTCGCCCGTCGTGGCCGAGGGCGCGGGAGTCGAGGTCGGTCTGGATACCGCCGAGTGTCTTGCGGGTGAGGGTGTGGAGTCTGACGGCGATGAGCGGGCCGCTTGCCGGGTCGAGGATGCGGTGCGGAGCTGCCGTGCGGCCGAGCCGGTCGCCCAGGTAGCGGCGCGCGTTGCGGATGCCCTGGACCTGGGAGTCCTTGCTGAAGGGGTTGGCGATCTGCCGGTCGCGGGCCTCGACCTGGTGGCGGATGGCGGAGGCGTCGAGCAGGGGCTTGTCGGTGAGCCGGTTCATCCCGGTGACGAGCTCGTCGAGGGTGGCGGCGACGACGAAGTCCTCGCCGCGCCGCTGGAAGGCGTCGACCGGCAAAGGAGCCCCCGTGCCGAACAGCCGGGTACGGAGGAACGCGGCACGTTCCTTGCTGGTGATGTCCGGGTTCTGCTCGGAGCCGGAGAGCGCGAACTCCTTCTCGATGATCTTCTGGGTGAGGAGGAACCAGGAGTGGTCGTAGGCGGCGATGTCCGGTGTGGTGCGCAGGTGCCGGAGTGTGGCGAGGGTGTCGTAGCCGGGAAGGCAGGGGTCGGGCAGGCGGCGGCCGAGAGCGTCGAACCACATGGGGGAGGGACCGGACAGGATACGGATGCCGTGGCCGGGCCAGATCGGGTCCCAGTTGGTCAGGCCCTCGGTGTAGTGCCACATGCGGTCGCGGTTGACGAGACGCACTCCGGCCGCGGCGCTGATGTCGAGCATCCGGCCGTCGACGTAGGCGGGTACACCGGTGACCATGTGCGACGGCGGGGTGCCCAAGCGCTGGGGCCAGTGCCGGCGGACGAGGCCGTGGTTGGCGCCGATACCGCCGGTGGTGACGATGACGGCCTGCGCGGTGAGCGCGAACTCACCGGTGCTCTCCCGGCTGGTGGCGACCCCGCGGGGGGAGGGATCCTCGGCCAGCACGACGCCGCGTACGCCCTGGACCGCGCCGGACTCGACGATCAGTTCGTCCACCCGGTGGCGGTGATGGAAGGTGAGGAGGCCGGCGGCGGCTGCCTGCCGGGCATGGCGTACGAAGGGCTCGACGACGCCCGGCCCGGTGCCCCAGGTGACATGAAAGCGGGGTACGGAGTTGCCGTGCCCGTCCGCACGCATGCCCCCGCGCTCGGCCCAGCCCACCGTGGGCAGGAAGGAGAGCCCGTGGCCCGCCAGCCACGCCCGTTTCTCTCCGGCGGCGAACTCGACGTAGGCGCGGGCCCACCGCACCGCCCAGGAGTCCTCGTCGTCGAGACGGTCGAACTGGGCGCTGCCCTGCCAGTCGCTCCAGGCCAGCTCGAAGGAGTCCTTGACGCGCATGCGGCGTTGTTCGGGCGAGTCGATGAGGAAGAGCCCGCCGAAGGACCAGTACGCCTGCCCGCCGAGATCGGCCGGGCCCTCCTGGTCGACGAGGGCGACGCGCCGGCCGCGTGAGGTCAGCTCGTGCGCGGCGACGAGCCCGGAAAGCCCTGCTCCGACGACAACGGCATCGGCGTCCATGGTTCACGTCTCTTTCCTGTAGCCGCCATGGGGCGGGCGGGGTGGGGTGCGGGAGGATCAGGTGTCAGGTTCCGATCCCCCCGCAGTCGGGGACCGGAGTGGTCAGCCGGTGATGTGCAACTCGGTGCCGAGCGTGGGCGACATGGCGTGGTGCGCGGCCTGGATCACGTACCGGCCAGGTCGCGTGACCCAGGTGCCCGCAGCGGTGTCCCAGGTCTGGAAGGCGCGCTCCGGCAGGGCGATGTCGGTCTCGATGCTCCGGCCGGGGGCCGCCGTGACGGAGGCGAAGCCGGCCAGCCGGGGCTGTGGGTGGTCTGCCGGGGAGATGTACACCTGGACGACGTCGCGGCCGGGGCGGTCGCCGGTGTTGCGTGTGCGGACGCGGACCGTGCGAGCGCCGACGAGCGCGAGGTGCTCGTGCTCCCAGGTGGTGTAGCCGAGCCCGTACCCGAACGGGTGGGCGGGTGCGGCGTCGTGGCCTTGCCAGGCGCGGTATCCGATGCGGGCGTCCTCGTCGTAACGCAGCACGCCGCCTCGCGGGGCGACCTCGCGGACAGGGGCGTCTGCCAGGCACGCGGGCCAGGACGTGGGGAGCCGGCCGCCCGGTTCGGCGTGGCCGAGCAGGACGTCGGCGAGGGCGGCGCCGCCCTGTTCCCCGGGGAACCAGGTCAGCAGGACCGCCGCGACGTCCTCGCGCCATGGCATCTCGACCGGTGCGCCCGAGTTGACCACGACGATCGTGCGGGGGTTGGCGGCGGCGACACGGGCGACCAGCTCGTCCTGGCGTCCCGGCAGGCGCAGGCCGGTGCGGTCGAAGCCTTCGCTCTCCACTGTCTCGGTGGTGGCCACGACCACGATCGCGGTGTCGGCGGTGCCGGCGGCGGCGACGGCCTCCTCGATCAACTGGTCCTCCGCACCGACGGGTTCGCGGTGGGCGAGTCCGAAGGTGACGCCCCGCAGGGAGCCGTAGCTCATCCTGGGCGTTCCGGCCAGCAGACTGACCTCGACCGGGCGTCCGGCCACCAGGTCCACGGCACCGCGCGGCACCGGCCGTCCGGTGATGGCTTCGAGCGGGTCGGCGTCGGCGGGCTGGTGGACGCCGTCGAAGAGGGTGGTGCCGTCCACGGTGAGCCGGAAGGCGCCGAGGCCGCGGGTGCCGAACTCGTGCGGGCCGCCGGTGCGCGGGGTGAAGGTGCCGGCCAGTTCGACGGAGTCCAGGGCTTCGAAGTCCACGCCGCCGGGCAGGGTCTCGGCCATCCATCGGATCCGCCCGTCGGGCAGCGGTGCCTCGGCCAGCAGGGTTCCTCGGGCGTCGCGGAGGACGGCGCGCAGCGCGAAGCCGTCGGCAGCGGGGCCGAGGCCCTCGCTGAGGTCGGCGCCCCGGGCCCAGGTGAGGGGGGTGGCGGCGGGCAGGGCGTCGCGCAGCCCGTCGAGGGGGGAGACGACGGGGCCGGGGAAGACGGTCGCGGAGCCGCCGCCGAGGATGCGGGCGTGGCGGGCGGCGTGCCCGATGAGCGCGATGCCCCCGGTCCCGATGCGCTCGGCATTCAGCGGAAGGATCTGTTCCTCGTTGCGGAGCAGGACGAAGGAGCGGGCGGCGGTCTCGCGGGCGACCGATGGCCCGTCCAGCGGGGCGGGCCGCCGGTCGGCGGGGACCGCCGGTTCGGCCCCGTCGAGGAGTCCCAGGCGGGCGGCGAGCAGCAGGACGTGACGGACGGCGTTGTCCACGGCCGCTTCGGCCACCTTGCCCTCGCGGACGGCGTCGGCCAGTGCCGGTCCGAAGACGGTCTGTGGTCCGGGCATGGCCACATCCAGTCCTCCGTCGAGCGCACCCACGGTGTCGCGGGCCGCGAGCCAGTCGGAGACGACGACCCCGTCGAAGCCCCACTCGTCGCGCAGCACGCCGACCTGGAGCGCGCGGTGCTCGGTCATGGTGGTGCCGTTGACCGAGTTGTACGCGGACATGATCAGCCAGGGCCGTGCGGTGGCGATGATCTCCTCGAACGGGGTCAGGTACAGCTCGCGCAGCGCACGCTCGGACACGTGGTTGTCGACGGTGAAGCGCTCGGTCTCGGCGTCGTTGGCGACGAAGTGCTTGGGGGTCGCGGCGATGCCGCTCTCCTGCACCCCGGTGACGAATCCGGCACCGATCCGCGCGGTGAGCAGCGGATCCTCGGAGTATGCCTCGAAGTGCCGCCCGCTCAGGGGGGAGCGGTGCAGATTGACGGTCGGGGCGAGCAGGACGTGCACGCCCTTGCGGTGGGCCTCCTGGGCCAGCACCCGGCCCGCCCGCCGCGCCAGCGCGGGGTCCCAGGACGCGGCGAGCGCGGTGGGGCTGGGCAGCGTCAGGGACGGGTCGCCCGGGCTCCAGGAGGAGCCGCGTACGCCGACCGGCCCGTCGGACATGACCAGCGAGGCGAGCCCGATCTCGGGCAGGGCGGGCAGCGACCACAGGTCCTGGCCGGACAGGAGGCGGGTCTTGGCGTCCAGGTCGAGGCGGGCGAGCGCCGACTCGATCAGACCGTGGTAGGCGGTGTCGTCCTCGTATGCGTCTGCGGGTGAATCGACGCGGGATGCCATGGCGGTGAACTTCCTGTTCGATGCGGTGGGTCGAGGTGAAGGGCTGTGGGCGCCACGGGACCGGCTCACGGGTTGTCGCCGGCGGCGGCGAGTTCCGCGGCGACCTGGTGCAGCACGTCGCCCGGCAGCACGCCGACGGCGGCGGCCGCGATCTGGAGGAGGGACAGGTCGGCGGCCACGCGGGCGAAGGGGCTGTCGAGCAGTGTGGCGAAGTGCCGGCGCAGGACCGCTTCCGCTTCGGGGTGGGCGAGCAGCTCGCGCAGCGGTACGTGCACGCTGAGCGGGCCGGACGGGAAGTCCTGTGCGCGCGGCGGCGGTTGGGCGGCTGCTTCGGCCTGCGGCCGTTGGACGCGGACCAGCAGGTGCTCGTCGGTCACGGGGCCGATGGCGGGCAGCCCGAGGCGCTCGTACTGCCCGGGCGGCGCGTCGGCCAGGCGCAGGTGCTCGGTCAGCAGGGTCGCCATGCGCAGTTCGAGGACGTCGTCGATGAGCGGGTGCTCCTGGTCCGGGTCCGCGTCGAGGTCGAAGAGGAGGGTGCCGAAGGCGTACGGGTTGGACATCGCGTGGCCCGGCACCTTCAGCAGCGGCACCTCCTTGGTGAACGGGAACGGTTCCACCAGCTCGGCACCCTTGAGTTCGGCGGGGCTGAAGAGGCCGCGCATGTGCGTGGGCATGAGGGTGTGTTCGTGCAGGGGCTGATTGGACCGGTCCGCGCAGGCCCGCATGTACACGTAGCGGCCATCGGTGACGCTGACGTGGCCGCCGAACGCGCCGAACAGTCCCGCCTCGCGTACGGGAGTGTCGTCGGCGATGGTCTGCCGCAGCGGTCTGCCCTGCATGTCCGGGGTGCGGTCGACGCCGAAGTACTCCAGGAGCGTGGGCCCGAAGTCGATGGTCTGCACGAGAGACGCGCGCCGCTCGTCCTGGACGCGGCTGCGCGGGTCCCAGACGAACAGCGGGGTGTGGATGGTCTCGTCGTACCAGGGCTGAACGCTCTTGCCCCACCAGCCGTGCTCGCCGAGCAGCAGCCCGTGGTCGGTGCACACGATCAGCATCGTGTCGTCCCACAGGGCGAGTTCGTCCATGGTGTCGAGCACCCGTCCCAGCGAGCGGTCGCACATGGTCAGCAGTGCCGCGTACTCGTAGCGGGCGTGGGCGATCTCGTCGTCCGACTCGATGACCTGCTGGTAGTCGGGCCAGTCGAAGTGCGGGCCGCTGTAGGTGTGGGGGTAGTGCTGCTTGTGCCGGGCGTAGCTGAAGAAGGGCTCGTGCGGGTCGAAGGTCTCGATCTGCAGGAACCAGTTGTCCTCGGCGTGGTTGGTGTGCAGAAACTCCAGGCCCGCCTCGAAGGTGCGGGTCTGCGGATGGTCCGCCTCATCGGCCAGGTACTGCCGGTTGACCCAGTCCTGGCGCCAGGTCTCGCCGCGCCGGGACCGGAGGGCATCGGGGATGCGGGGGTCGGCGACGTGGCCCTTCCACGCGTCGCCCTCCTGGCCGCGGAAGAACTCGAAGGTGCGGTAGCGGCTGTGGTAGGTGGCGCCGCCGTCCTCCCAGTAGTGCTGGTGGTCGGTGACCAGGTGGGTGTACACCCCGTGTTCCGTGAGCAGTTGTGGCATGGAGTCGTCGAACGGCTCCAGGGGGCCCCAGCCGCGGTGCAGGAAGTTGTGGCGGCCGGTGTGGAGTTCGCGGCGGGCCGGCATGCACGGCATCGAGCCCGCGTAGCAGGTGTCGAAGGTCGCCGTACGCCGCGCGAGGCGGGTGAAGTTGGGGGCATGCGTCCAGTCCGCTCCGTACGGCGGCAGGAGGCGGCGGTTGAGTGTGTCGAACATGACCATGACGGCCTTCATAGGGCCCCTCGTACTCGGTCCACTGGCGGATGGCTATGTACGTTAGAACATAGGGGCGGGAGTGCGACAGCCCCTGCCCGAGGAGAAGGAGGAGGAGTGAACGCCATGAGTGACCCCACCGCGCCCGCGCGTTGCTGCATGCCCGGGGCCGGCAGCAGCGCTCTCGCGCGTACCGAGCTCTCACCCGCGCCGTCCGGGCGCGCGGCATCCCTGGAGGGGATGGTGCGGCTGCCCGGCGGCGAGTTCCTGATGGGCACCGAGGACGCGGAGGGGCTGCCGGGCGACGGGGAGGGGCCGGTGCGCGCCGTCCGGCTCGATCCGTTCCGTATCGACGCCTGCGCGGTGACCAATGACCGGTTCGCCGCGTTCGTCGCCGACACCGGGTACCGCACCGACGCCGAGCGCCTCGGCTGGTCGTACGTGTTCGCCGGCTTCCTGCCCGCCGCGCTGCGGCGTGGCGCCCCCCGGCCGCAGCGCGCTCCCTGGTGGTGCGGGGTCGAGGGCGCCACCTGGGACCGGCCCGAGGGGTACGGGAGCTCGGTCGTCGGACGGGGCGGCCACCCGGTGGTCCACGTGTCCTGGAACGACGCGGCCGCCTATGCGAGGTGGGCGGGCATGCGGCTGCCGACCGAAGCCGAATGGGAGTACGCGGCACGCGGCGGCCTGGAGCAGAAGCGCTACCCATGGGGCGACGCGCTGAACCCCGGCGGTGACTACCGCTGCAACATCTGGCGCGGCACCTTCCCCGCCAAGAACACCGCCGCCGACGGCTACCGGGGCACGGCCCCCGTCGACGCCTTCGAACCCAACGGCTTCGGCCTGTACAACATGTCCGGCAACGTCTGGGAATGGTGTGCCGACTGGTGGACCACCGACCACGGAACGGCCCGCCGGCGCACCAACCCGAAGGGCCCTGCCACCGGTACGGACAAGGTGATCCGTGGCGGGTCGCACATGTGCCATGCCTCGTACTGCAACCGCTACCGGGTCGCCGCCCGCACCGCCAATGGTCCTGACAGCTCCAGCGGCCACGCGGGTTTCCGATGTGTCGCGGACGTGTGAAGAGTCTTGACACGCTGCGGACGGGGGGTGAATCTGAGCAGGCATAGATTCCTTAGAACATAGGTAGGCGCGGATGCAGCTCGACTACGTGATCCTGGGCGCGCTGGCCCTGCGGCGGCTGTCCGGCTACGACCTGCGCCGCTGGATGGACGGACCGGGCCGGTACGTCGGCTACGGCGTGCAACTGCCGCAGATCTACCGGCGGCTGGGCAAACTGGTGGAGCGCGGCTGGGTCAGCTTCGACGTCGATCCGCGGGAAGGGCGCCCCGATGCCAAGGTGTACGAGCTGACCGAGGCGGGGCGTGCGGCGCTCCTGGAGTGGGCGCACTCGCCCTTCGAGCCGTCGTCGCGTCCGCTGGAAGCGGACTTCAAGCTGCGCCTGTTCTTCGCCGGCCAGCTCTCCCCGCAGATCGCGCTCGACATCGTCAGCACGGAGCTGGAGTACCGGCTCAAGCACCGCGCCCAGGAGCCCGTCCTGCCTCTTCCTGACCCCTACGAACCGCAGATCCCCGAGCTGGACGCCGACTGGGCCCGCGAGATCCACACCATGGCCCACGAACACGGTTACGCGTCCACGGCCGCGTTCATCGCCTGGCTCGAGCTGACCAAGGCCCGCCTGGAGGCGAGGCTCGGCCGCTGAAGCGGCGCCGCTACCCCAGACGCTCCCGCACGCCGGACCGCCCTGCGGCGACCGGCTGCCGAGTGCCCCCTGTCCTTTTCCCGGCCCGCCTTCAGGCGCCCCCTTGGCCTGCAGTCGCGCCCTGCCCTGGATTCCCGTACGCGCATCAGCGACGTCGACGTCGGCGTCGCTGATGGGCTACGCGCCGCCAAAAGGAGTCGCACCATGCCGGTAGAAACCGGGCCGCAGCCGCCCGCCGCGCAACCCCCCACAGCCGACGTGGCTCCCGCCGGCTCGCGAGCCGGGGCCGGCCGCTGGCGCCAGCTGGGGCTCTACGGCAGCCTGATGAGTGTCGACAACAGCGAGTCGAGCGTCATCTCTGTGCTGTTCCCCGCTCTGCGCAGCGCCTTCGGCCTGCCGCTGTCCGCACTGGGCGTCCTGTCCGCCGTCGGCAAGCTGACCGGCGGGGCGATGGGATCCGTCTGGGTGCTGGTCGCTCAGCGCTATTCCCGCAAGACCGTCCTTGCGGTGTGCTGCGGCTTGTGGGGCGTCTGGTCCCTCGGCGCGGGATGCGCCCAGAACTACGTTCAGCTCCTGATCCTTTATGCCATTGCCTCCGCCGGGGTCGCCGGTGGCGCACCGCTGATCAACGGCATACTCGCCGACCTCTTCGACGACTCGGAACGTGGCCGCGCGACCGGCCTGCTCTACGGCCTCGCGGCGATCGTCATGGGGGTGGCCGGCCCGCTGCTCGGGCTGGTGTCGGACGTGGAGGACGGCTGGCGGTACGGCTTCTTCGCGGTCGGCGGCCTCCAGATCGCCTTGGGCGTCCTGGTGCTGTTGTTCGGCCAGGACCCCGGGATCGGTGCGTCCGAACCCCAGTCCAACGGTCGGGGCACCCCCTCCCCGGCGGCACCCGGGCTCACCTGGTCGAAGGTGCGCGAACTCCTGGGAAACCGCACCCTCGTCCTGATCTGCCTGCAACGCCTGGTCAACAGCCAGCACGTGCTGATCGGCTTCGGGGTGACGTTCCTCGTCGACGTCCGCGGATTCAGCAACGCCCGCGCCGCCCTGGTGACCCTGCCGGTCGCCGTCTGCTACTTCCTCGGCACCGTCGTCGGCGGCATGGTCACCGACCGGATCCACCGCCGTCACCCCCGCGCGGGCCGCGTCGCCATGATGCAGACCGCCGTCGTCGGCTACGCCCTGGTCACCTACGCGGCCACCCAGATCGCCTGGACACCGCTCGCCGCGTACGCCGTGCTCTTCTCGGTGCTCGGCGCGCTCCAGGGATTCAACCCCGGCATCAACCGGCCCATCGTCATGTCGGCCACCGCGCCGGAACTGCGCAGCGCGGCATTCGCGCTGATGCTGGCCGCGGAGTCGGCCGGGTGGGCGGGCGTGACGCTGCTGGTCGGCTTCCTCGGCGACGCCGTCGGCCTCCAGGAGTCGTTCCTGTGGCTGGTCGTGGTCCTGATGCTGGTCAACGGCGCCCTGATCACCTTCCTCTACCGCAGCTATCCCCGTGACGTCGCGGCACTTCAGGCGGAACTGGACCGCCGCGCTTCGAGCCGAGCGGAGCGCCTGTGAACCGTCGTACGACCGAGGCCGTCAGTCCACCCGGATCCGAAAGGGACAGAGAACCGCACATGACCTCCCGCCCCAACTTCGTCGTCTTCATCCCCGACCAGCTGCGCGCCGACGCCGTCGGAGCGTTCGGCAACCCGCATGTCAGCACCCCGCACATGGACGCGCTCGCGGCCCGCGGAACCCGCTTCACCAACGCCTTCGTCCAGCACCCGGTGTGCTCGCCCAGCCGCGCCTCGATCCTCACCGGCTGGTACCCGCACACCGCTGGACACCGGACTCTGACCAACCTGCTCAAACCGCACGAGCCGAATCTGCTGCGGCTCCTCAAGGACGCCGGATACCACGTCACCTGGGCGGGCGCCCGTGGCGACACCTTCGCGCCCGGGGTCACCGAGGAGAGCGTGCACGAGTACGGCTTCTCGACCATGCCGACCATCGGGTACGGCGGGGACTATCCGGACGGCGTCTGGTCCCGCCTGTTCTACCGGGGCCGCGTGCCCGACGACGGCCGGATCGACCCTGACGAGGCCGCGGTCCGCACCGCCGAGCAGTGGCTCGTCGATCCGCCCGAACGTCCCTGGGTGCTGTTCGTGCCGCTGGTGGCGCCGCACTGCCCGTTCCAGGTCGAGGAACCCTGGTTCTCCCGGTTCGACCGCGCCGCCGTACCCGACCCCGCCGCCCCCGGCGACCCTTCCGCCGAACCGCGTTACATGCAGGCCATTCGTGAGCGCTACGGCCTCGGCCGGGTCACACCGCAACAGTGGCGCGAGGTCGTGGCCACCTACTACGGCATGGTCGCCCGCCTCGACGACCACCTGGGCCGGGTGATGCGGGCGGTCGCCGACACGGGCGCCGGGGACGACACGGTGACCCTGTTCTTCGCCGATCACGGTGAATACCTCGGTGACTACGGTCTGATCGAGAAGTGGCCCTCAGGGATGCACGACTGCATCACCCGCGACCCCCTGATCATCAGCGGTGGCGGATTCGGCGGGGGTCAGGTCTGCGACGAGATGGTGGAGATGATCGACATCCTGCCGACCGTCCTGGAAATGGCCGGAGTCGAAGCCCCCCACCGCCACTTCGGGCGCAGCCTGGTGCCGCTGCTGAGCGACCCGGACACCGGGCACCGGACGTACGCCTTCACCGAAGGCGGATTCACCGTGGAGGAGGAACCGCAGATGGAGCGCCCCGGCTTCCCCTACGATCTGAAAGCGGGGCTCCAGCACGAGGACCCCGCACTGGTCGGCAAGGCCGTCGCGGTACGGGACAAGGACTGGACGTACGTATGGCGGCTGTACGAGCAGCCCGAGCTGTACGACCGGACGAAAGGCCCCCACGAGCAGACCAATCTCGCGGGCCGTCCCGAATACGCCGAAGTCGAGCGGCGTATGCACGACGCTGTGCTGCGGTGGATGGTGGAGACCGCCGACATCATCCCCGCCGGACCCGACCCACGCCTCCCGCAGGTGGCGCTGCCGGCGCCCGCCTCTGGGGCCGCCTGAGAACCGGACCCGTCCGGCGACCGCGAACACACCGGTCGCCGGACGGCCCCGGTCAGCTCACTGCGCGGCCCAGGGAACCTGCGGCGCGCGGTAGTAGTTGATGCCGAGTGCGGAGAACCTCGGCCCCTGTGCGCCGAGTCGCACCTTGTACGCGTCCCAGTCGTGCGTGGCCGCGGGCGACCACCCGAGCTCCGCCACACCCGGCAGCCTCGGGAACGTCATCTGTTCGATCTCGTCGCTGTTGGTCAGGGTCTCCGACCAGAGCGGCGCCTCGACGCCGAGGATCGAACTCTCCGGGGAACCGTCCAGGTACGTCGCCGGGTTCCAGTCGTAACTGCGCTGGACGGAGACGTAACCGGCCCAGGCCAGGCCCAGCTTGGTGTCCTTGTCGTACTTCATGTCGAGGTAGGTCCGGTCCGCCGGGGACAGCACCAGCTTCGTGCCGTTCACGGCGGCGTCCGCCACCTGCTTGCGCTCGGCCGCGCCCGTCCGGTCATAACCCCAGTACTGGGCGACCGCGCCCTTGACCGGCGTACCCCCGGTCAGCTGGTGCCAGCCGATCACGGTCTTGCCGTACTTGCCGACGATGGCCTGTGCCTTGTCCATGAAGGCCACGTAGTCGTCGTGGCTGGTGGAGTGCGCCTCGTCGCCGCCGATGTGGAGGTACTTGCCGGGGGTGAGCGCGGCCAGCTCACGCACCACGTCGTCCACGAAGTCGTACGTGACGGCCTTCGGGACGCAGAGCGAGCTGAAGCCGACGTTCGTGCCGGTGTAGAGCGGCGGCGCGACGCCGTCGCAGTTCAGCTCCGCGTACGAGGCGAGAGCCGCGTTGGTGTGGCCGGGCAGGTCGATCTCCGGTACGACCTCCAGATAGCGGGAGGAGGCGTAGCGGACGATCTCCCTGTAGTCGCTCTTCGTGTAGTAGCCGCCGACGCCCCCGCCGACCTCCGTCTGCCCGCCGTATGTGGCGAGCCTCGGCCAGGAGTCGATGGCGATGCGCCAGCCCTGGTCGTCGGAGAGATGCAGATGGAGCTTGTTCATCTTGTAGAGGGCGAGCTGGTCGATGTAGCGCTTGACCTCGGCGACGGAGAAGAAGTGCCGGGAGACGTCCAGCATCGCGCTCCGGTACGCATAGCGCGGCGCGTCCTTGACCGTGCCGCCCGCGACCTTCCACGGGCCCGTCTGGCGGCTGTTCTGCTCCACATCCGCCGGAAGCAGCTGACGCAGCGTCTGGACGCCGTGGAAGAGACCTGCCGGGCCGCGCGCGGTGATGGTGACGGAGCCGGGGCTCGACTTCAGGGTGTAGCCCTCGGCGCCCGAACCTCTGTCGTGGGGGTCGAGCCGGAGCCGGATGCCGTCGCCGCCGCGGCCGGTGACCGGCAGGGCGTATCCGGTGGACGGGCGCAGCACGCCCGCCAGGTAGTCGCCGATCTTCCGGACCTCGCGGGAGTCGTCCTCGACACGGATCCTGGTGTTCGCGGTGATGGTGTACGGCGATCCGCCGGGCTTCACCTCGGCGGGGGCGGGCACCAGCTGCCCGAGCGGACGGGGTGAGGAGGAGGCGGCGGCCGGGTCGCTGCCCGCCGCCTGACTCGCCGACGCCGCGCCGACGCCGGAGATGCCGGCCGCTGTGACGAGCAGCAGCGAGCCGAGAAGACGGGGAAGGGCGGTGCGCTGTGTCCTGTGCAGTCTCACAAGCCGGGTCCCTTTCAACGGGTTCACACCTGTGGATCTCCTGACCGAACCTCACCATGCGTATCGTCTGCCCCACGCATGGTCAAGGTGTAGACCACTTCCCCGATATACGGCTGAGAGAATCTGCCTGCAGAAACCGGGTGATCACGTCGTCCCGCTCCGACCACGATGTGCTGCTGCGCGAGCTCGGCGAGCTTCGCCCGAAGCGTGCTCCGGAACACCCTCCGGGCCCACCTGAGAGCGCAATCACACTCACCCCTGCCCGATATCGGGCAGAATTGTTGCGTAAGCGCCCCGCCCACCGCAATATCAACGAGTGCTCGAACGCCGCCCGTCGCATGACGACCTCATCGATCACCTGGTGCGCAGCACCGCGCTCCAGCGCGGTGAAGCCGCCCGGGTGATTCTCGACGTGCTGGCGTACTTCGATGAGACGACCGACGACTTCGTCCGCCGCCGCCACCGTGAACTGCAGTCCGGCGGCCTGGTGAACGCGGAGATCTTCGAACGGATCGCGGCCGAGCTGCCGCACCGGGCGGTCGCGCCGCCGGAGCTCTCGCTCCGCCAGCTGCGCCGCATCGTCTACGGCTGAACAACGGGCACCACAGGTACGTCGATGGAGGGGCAGAGACTTTATGTGCGGAATCGTCGGATATATCGGAAAGCGTGATGTGGCTCCGCTGCTGCTGGAAGGGCTGCAGCGGCTGGAGTACCGGGGTTACGACTCCGCGGGCATCGTCATCACCGGCAAGGCGTCTGCCGGGAAGCCCGCCGCCTTGAAGATGGTCAAGGCGAAGGGCCGGGTCCGCGAACTGGAGGCCCGCATCCCCAAGCGCTTCGCCGGCACCACCGGTATCGCCCACACCCGCTGGGCCACCCACGGCGCCCCGAGCGACGAGAACGCGCACCCGCACCTGGACGCCGAGAACAAGGTCGCCGTCGTCCACAACGGCATCATCGACAACGCCTCCGAGCTCCGTGCGAAGCTCGTCGCCGACGGTGTCGTCTTCCTCTCCGAGACCGACACCGAGGTACTGGTCCACCTGATCGCCCGCGCCCAGGCCGAGACCCTGGAGGAGAAGGTCCGCGAGGCGCTGCGCTCGGTCGAGGGCACGTACGGCATCGCCGTCATGCACGCCGACTTCAATGACCGCATCGTGGTCGCCCGCAACGGCTCGCCGGTCGTGCTCGGCATCGGCGAGAAGGAGATGTTCGTCGCCTCCGACGTCGCCGCGCTGGTCGCCCACACCCGCCAGGTCGTCACCCTCGACGACGGCGAGATGGCCACCCTCAAGGCCGACGACTTCCGTACGTACACGACGGAGGGCTCGTCCACGACGGCCACGCCGACCACCGTGGAGTGGGAGGCCGAGTCGTACGACATGGGCGGCCACGACACGTACATGCACAAGGAGATCTCCGAGCAGGCCGACGCCGTCGACCGGGTGCTGCGCGGCCGCATCGACGACCGGTTCTCCACCGTGCACCTGGGCGGTCTCAACCTGGACGCCCGTGAGGCGCGTGGGGTCCGCCGGATCAAGATCCTGGGCTGCGGCACCTCGTACCACGCGGGCCAGATCGGCGCCCAGCTCATCGAGGAGCTGGCCCGCATCCCCGCGGACGCCGAGCCCGCCTCCGAGTTCCGCTACCGCAACCCGGTCGTCGACCCCGACACCCTGTACGTCGCGGTCTCCCAGTCCGGTGAGACGTACGACGTGCTGGCCGCGGTCCAGGAGCTCAAGCGCAAGGGCGCACGGGTCCTCGGTGTGGTCAACGTGGTCGGCTCGGCGATCGCCCGGGAGGCCGACGGCGGTACGTATGTGCACGCCGGCCCCGAGGTCTGTGTCGTCTCCACCAAGTGCTTCACGAACACGGTCGTCGCGTTCGCGCTGCTCGCCCTGCACCTGGGCCGGATCCGGGATCTGTCGGTCGCCGACGGCAAGCGGATCATCGAGGGCCTGCGCAGGCTGCCCGCCCAGATCGCCGAGATCCTCGAGAACGAGGACGAGATCAAGAAGCTGGCAGCGGAGTACGCGGACGCCAAGTCGATGATGTTCATCGGCCGGGTGCGCGGCTACCCCGTCGCCCGGGAGGCCTCGCTCAAGCTCAAGGAGGTCTCCTACATCCACGCGGAGGCCTACCCCGCCTCCGAGCTGAAGCACGGGCCGCTGGCGCTGATCGAACCCGCGATGCCGACGGTCGCGATCGTGCCGGACGACGACCTGCTGGAGAAGAACCGCGCCGCGATGGAGGAGATCAAGGCCCGCAGCGGCCGGATCCTCGCGGTCGCGCACCAGGTCCAGGAGAAGGCCGACCACACCATCGTCGTGCCGAAGAACGAGAACGAGCTGGACCCGATCCTGATGGGCATCCCGCTCCAGCTCTTCGCGTACCACACGGCACTGGCCATGGGCCGTGACATCGACAAGCCGCGCAACCTGGCGAAGTCCGTCACCGTCGAGTAGGCATCCCCGCCGGGCTGTGCCCGGCAGAGTGGCCCCGCACCCACCGCCACCGCGGGTACGGGGCCACTCCCGTTCGGGCCGGTACGTCCCCTTGCCCCACCGGCCCGGTCGCTGCCTCAGCCGGTGGCCGTCACCCGTCGGCCGGCAGCACGGCCCGGCAGCGCCGTGGGCCAGTTGGCCAGCGCCGCCGTCGCCCCGTACCAGGCGGCGAGACCGGACACCGCGGCGAGCCAGCCGCCCGCCTTGGCCAGGCTCCCGCTGTCCGCGAACTGCCCGACGCCCAGGAGCACAAGCGCCAGGAACAGCAGCGCGTACGTTCCCCGGTCGAGCAGACCGCCACCGGCCGCGCCGAGGGTCAGGCTGAGCGCGAACAGGGCCCAGAGCAGCAGGAACAGCCCTGCCGCATGGCTGGAGACATGCGCGTCGGCGCCGGTGCCCCAGGTGAACCAGAAGGCGCCCAGTCCAGCGAAGGCCGTGCCGGTGAAGCCGCTTCGCGCGCGGAACTCCAGGAGACCGGCGACGAACAGGGCGATACCGCCGACGTACAGCGCGAGCGAAACGGCGTCGGCCGCCGTCACGCCGTCCACGACGCCGGTGTGACCGATGCCGAACGCCAACAGGGTGAGTCCCAGGGCGAGATGGCCGAGGGTAGCGGTGCTGGTGCTTCCCGCAGAGACGTCATTGTCCACGGCGGGCTCCCTTCACATGCAGTGGTCCTGCTTCCCAGTGACCCTTATGTACCCTTCACAAGCGCACAATCCACCTCTGCGCCTCGATGGATTGCCGGTTTCCACAGGCGAGTTGACGCCACGTCGGCCGCAGAGACCAAAGCCGGTGACGGAGGTGACGGCTGGGGCGTTCGGGACGGGGAACGTTCAGGGAATGACGACGACCGGGCGCTGTGCGCGCCGCGCGAGGCGCCCCGCCACCGAGCCGAAGATGCGGCCGACGATGCCGTGCGTGGAGCCGACGACGATGGCGTCGGCCGAGTACTCCCGGCCGACCTCCTCCAGTTCGTGGCAGATGTCCCCGCCGCGCTCGACGAGCACCCAGGGAACCTCGGAGAGATAGTCCGCGCAGGCGAGCTCCAGGCCGAGCACCTCGGTGCGGTGATCGGGCACATCGACGAAGACGGGCGGCTCACAGCCCGCCCAGACCGTGGTCGGCAGCCGATTGGCGACATGGACGATGATCAGGCCGGAACCTGATCTTCGGGCCATGCCGATGGCGTATGCGAGGGCGCGCTCACTGGAGGTCGAGCCGTCGAAGCCGACCACCACCCCATGCCGGAAGGCGGGGTCGCAGGAATGACGTGTTTCTTCGACCGCCTGCGGGTCCGACATGTGGTCGGCTACCTGCTTGCGGTCGGCGGGTTCGGGGATTTCGTGACCGGCCATCGGTGTCTCGGCGAAGAGAGTCCTCGTGAGGAGAGCGACGTGGGGAAGGTGCTTCTGCGGGCGGTGTTGCGGTGTCCGGGAATCATCTTCCCAACCCCTTACCCCCAAGGGTACGGCGCCACTCCTCCACTGCCCAGACCCGCGCAGAGCGCGTGCGACGTTTCACGGAGCATGCCCGAGGCGAACCCGTATGGCAATGCCGGTTGCGCTGTACATCGACGCCGCCGGAACGGGACGGCTCCGACGAGTGACCGACCGGTCCGTATCCGTAACCTCCTCCGCACGGCCGGGAACCGCCGCACCCCCGGAGGGATCACCGCTCCACCACCGACCGTCGGCCCGGCGTCCGCTCCCCGGGGAGGGCGCGTCGCGTCCATCCCGCCCCGTCCACCCCGTCCGGGCGCCTTCGCCGGCCAACGGACCGATACCGGCCCGCCGGTCGGGATCCGGCTGCCGTCGCGGGCGCCGCGCCATTCCGTACGATCGGCCGTCCGACCTGCTCGGGGCGCAAAGAAGCGGCCGCCCATCGGGGGTGTGCGCCGGTTCACTGACTGAATCACGTATGCACAACCATCTATTTTCAGCCAACTTCACACCCCTGTCGCTTCCTTGCCGAATTGGCCGATCAACCCCCTTGCCACCAGGCAGGAAGAGACCGCGCGGTACGCTTCCACCCGGCGGGGACGGGCCATCAAGGCGAGACGCCCTTCCCTGCACGGCCGCTGAGTGAAACCCTTCGTGATCGAATGCTTCCCGCCAAGTTGCCTTGTCGACATAACGCCGGTTGGTGAACTTGTCACGCCGGCACCACGGGACGCAGTAGATTCGATCTTGGGTAGACGGGGGTCTCGTGCAGGACCGAGGGGAAACGTGCAGGAGCGACAGGCCCGTAAGGACCAGGGAGACGTGAACACCGAGGGGGGCTTAGCGTCATGAGCCAGGACTCCGCCGCCGCAACGGAGGCTGTACGGAAGCTCAGTGGACGACGACGACGCGAAGTCGTCGCCGTGCTGCTGTTCAGCGGCGGCCCCATCTTCGAGAGCTCGATCCCGCTCTCCGTGTTCGGAATCGACCGTCAGGACGCGGGAGTTCCGCGCTACCGACTCCTCGTCTGCGGCGGGGAAGAGGGGCCGCTGCGGACCACCGGGGGACTCGAACTCACCGCACCCTACGGGCTGGAGGCGATCAGCAGGGCCGGCACCGTCGTGGTGCCCGCCTGGCGTTCGATCACCTCCCCGCCGCCCGCGGAGGCACTGGACGCGCTGCGCCGCGCCCACGAAGAGGGGGCCCGCATCGTCGGGCTGTGCACCGGGGCGTTCGTACTCGCCGCCGCCGGTCTGCTGGACGGCCGCCCGGCGACCACGCACTGGATGTACGCACCGACGCTGGCCAAGCGCTATCCGTCGGTCCACGTCGATCCGCGCGAGCTCTTCGTCGACGACGGCGATGTGCTCACCTCCGCCGGGACAGCGGCCGGGATCGACCTCTGTCTGCACATAGTCCGCACGGACCACGGCACGGAGGCCGCCGGGGCACTGGCCCGGCGGCTCGTCGTGCCGCAGCGGCGCAGTGGCGGTCAGGAGCGCTACCTCGACAGGTCTTTACCAGAGGAGATCGGCTCCGACCCGCTCGCCGAGGTCGTGGCCTGGGCGCTGGAGCATCTCCACGAGCAGTTCGACGTGGAGACGCTGGCCGCGCGCGCC
The DNA here is from genome assembly GCF_055635345.1 of Streptomyces sp. NPDC111516. Lineage (NCBI taxonomy): Bacteria > Bacillati > Actinomycetota > Actinomycetes > Kitasatosporales > Streptomycetaceae > Streptomyces > Streptomyces sp. NPDC111516. The sequence goes on from NZ_JBVKBV010000001.1 coordinate 1,158,154, forward strand.
TACATGAGCAGGCGGACCTTCGACCGCAGGTTCCGCTCACTCACCGGCAGCGCACCGCTCCAGTGGCTGATCACCCAGCGTGTGCTGCAGGCGCAGCGGCTGCTGGAGACGTCCGAGTACTCGGTCGACGAGGTCGCGGGCCGCTGCGGCTTCCGCTCGCCGGTCGCGCTGCGCGGGCACTTCCGGCGCCAGCTGGGCTCCTCCCCCGCCGCGTACCGGGCCGCCTACCGGGCCCGTCGCCCGCAGAGCGGCGGCACGGAGGTCCTCGCGCCGGCGAACGAGCCGATCGTGCCCGCTCAGGGCACCTCGGCGACCCTGCGGGCCACGCCCGCGGCCGCCCAGCCGGGTCCGCACGCCGTCACGTCGGCGACGGTCGGGGCGGGACAGCCGGAGGACGGGAAACCGGGCCCCGACGCGTACGCCGCCGGGCGCCCGACCCTGCCGGGTCAACGGAGTGCCCCGTAGGCTGGGGGCCATGAACGACCGCATGGTGTGGATCGACTGCGAGATGACCGGGCTCTCGTTGACGGAAGACGCACTCATCGAGGTGGCCGCACTGGTCACCGACTCGGAGTTGAACGTGCTCGGCGAAGGGGTGGACATCGTGATCCGCCCGCCGGACGCGGCCCTGGAGACGATGCCCGAGGTGGTGCGCCAGATGCACACCGCCTCGGGCCTCCTCGACGAGCTCGCCGGTGGCACCACTCTGGCCGACGCCGAGGCCCAGGTGCTGGCCTACGTCCGCGAGCACGTGAAGGAGCCCGGCAAGGCCCCGCTCTGCGGAAACTCGGTCTCCACCGACCGCGGCTTCCTGGCGCGGGACATGTCGGCCCTGGAGACCTACCTCCACTACCGGATCGTCGACGTGTCGTCGATCAAGGAGCTGGCGCGCCGCTGGTACCCGAAGGCCTACTTCAACAGTCCGGCCAAGAACGGCAACCACCGGGCGCTCGCGGACATCCGTGACTCCATCACGGAGCTGCGCTACTACCGCGAGGCGATCTTCGTGCCGCAGCCCGGGCCGGACTCGGAGCACGCCAGGACGATCGCGGCACGGGTCGCGCCGCCCGCGCCGTAGGAGTCTGTGAAGCCGCTGGTCATAGGCCTTTCGGGGGCCAGGATCAGCGGCTGAACAACCAGGGCGCGAGCACCCGCTCGGACCCTGTACACTTTTTCTCGGCCGGTCAGAAAAAGACCGGGCATGGTGGGTATAGCTCAGATGGTAGAGCACCTGGTTGTGGTCCAGGATGTCGCGGGTTCGAGTCCCGTTACTCACCCTGATGGGAAGGGCCCCGGTCGATGACCGGGGCCCTTCCCATGTCTGATCCTCCCTCACCGAGCGGCTGTGTGACGGCCGTCACGAGGAGTCGCGGACGATCAGTTCCGTGGGGAGCACGATCTGCGGACGCTCCCGGTTCTCGCCCGCGATCTCCTGGAGCAGCACGCGGGCCATCGTGCGGCCCATCTCCTCGATCGGCTGGCGCACGCTGGTGAGCGGCGGGTCCATGTGCCGGGCCACGGCCGAGTCGTCGAAGCCGATGAGGGCCACATCGTCCGGGACGCGCCGGCCCGCCTCACGGAGCACCTGGCGGGCGCCGGCGGCCATGACGTCGGAGGCGGCGAAGACCGCGTCGACATCGGGGCGGCGGGCGAGCAGATCACGCATGGCCTGCCCGCCGCCCTCCTCGGTGAAGTCGGCGCGGGCGATCAGCTGCTCGTCCGGTACCAGGCCGGCCGCGGAGACCGCCTCGCGGTAGCCGTCGAGGCGGCGCCGGGCCCCGTAGACGTCGAGGCGCCCGGTGATCGTCGCGATGGAGCGGCGACCCCGGGAGATCAGGTGGTCGACGGCGGCCCGGGCACCCTCGAAGTTGTCGGAGTCGACCGCGGCGAGCGGTTCGGAGGCGGACCTGCGGCCGCTCATCACGGCCGGCATTCCGAGCTGCTCCAGCAGGTCGGGCAGCGGATCGTCGGCGTGGACGGAGACCAGCAGCACGCCGTCGACGCGGTGCGCGGTCAGATACTGCGCCAGCCGCCGGCGCTCGCGGTCGCTGCCGACGAGGGTCAGCAGCAGCTGCATGTCGGTGTCGGCGAGCGCCGCGCCGACACCCCGGACTATGTCCGAGAAGTACGGCTCGGCGAAGAAACGGGTCTCCGGCTCGGGCACGACCAGGGCTATGGCGTCGGTACGGTTCCCGGCGAGCGCGCGGGCCGCGCGATTGGGCACGTACCCCAGTTCGGCGACGGCCGCCTCCACCGCCTCGCGGGTGTGCGCGCTGACCCGCGGGGATCCGTTGATGACCCGCGAGGCCGTGCCACGCCCCACCCCCGCCCGTGCCGCGACCTCTTCGAGCGTGGGCCGCCCCCCGCTCCGTACTCGCGCTGCCGTCATGGCTGCCTCCCGTTCGCGGTCAATTTCTCATAGTCGGATAACCGAACCAAGTCCCGGTCGGGGAATCCCTTGCCGCTCGTCCGGGACCGGCGGTCTCGGCACTTCCGTAACATGGGAGCGCTCCCATACTACGCGGGTGCCGGTCCGGGGTTCCGTGGGCCGGGGGCGGGCGGAAATGACGGAGACCCGGCCGTCGGCGGCCGGGTCTCGGGGGGGGCGTGCGGGTCGGGCGGGGTGGTACGGGAGTTCTGTTACGGGTTCAGGCGAGGTCGGTGGCCGGGGGCAGTGCGTGGCGGCGGATGACGTCGGCGTACCAGTGGGCGCTCGCCTTGGGAATGCGGCGCTGGGTGGCGTAGTCGACGTAGACGGCGCCGAACCGCTTCGAGTACCCGTAAGCCCACTCGAAGTTGTCCATCAGGGACCACAGGAAGTAGCCGCGGACGTCCGCGCCGCCGGCCACGGCCCGCTGCACGGCGTCGAGGTGGCCACGCAGGTACTCGATCCGCTCGGGGTCCTCCACCAGGCCCTCGGGTGAGACGTGGTCGTCGAAGGCCGCGCCGTTCTCGGTGACCATCAGCGGCAGGCCCGGGTGGTCCCGGGAGACGTCGATGAGCAGGTCGTACAGCCCGTCGGGGTCGATCGCCCAGTTCATCGCGGTGCGCTTCTTGCCCTCGGCGAGGTGGAAGGCGACGTGCTCGGAGCCGGGCCACGGGGAGTGGTCGCTGTTGCCGTGGCCGTCGTCGCGCGAGTCGCCGGAACCGTCCGCGGGCGTGGAGACCAGCGTCGGCGTGTAGTAGTTGACGCCCAGGACGTCGATCGGACGGGAGATGGCGGCCAGGTCGCCGTCCTGGACCAGCTTCGCCCAGTCCACCAGGTGCGAGGTGTCGGCGATCAGGTCCTCGGGGTACGCGCCGCGCAGCATCGGGCCGGTGAAGACCCGGTTGCCCACCGCGTCGATCCGGCGGGCGGCGTCCGCGTCGGCCGCGCTGCCGGTCAGCGGGCGGACCTGGTGGAGATTGAGGGTGACCGAGGTCTGCGCGGCAGCGGGGAGTCGGTTGCGCAGAACCTCGATCGCCCGGCCATGGGCGAGGTTGAGGTGGTGGGCGGCCCGCAGCGCGGCGGCCGGCTCGGTGCGGCCGGGGGCGTGCACGCCGGAGCCGTAACCGAGGAAGGCCGAGCACCACGGCTCGTTGAAGGTCGTCCAGGTGCTGACACGGTCGCCGAGGGCGTCGGCCATGATGGCGGCGTAGTCGGCGAAGCGCTCGGCGGTCACCCGCTGGGGCCAGCCGCCGGCGTCCTCCAGTTCCTGGGGCAGGTCCCAGTGGTAGAGGGTGGCGACGGGCCTGATGCCCGCTTCGAGGAGTTCGTCGACGAGCTTGCGGTAGAAGTCCAGTCCGCGTTCGATGGCGGGGCCGCGGCCGGTGGGCTGCACCCGGGACCAGGAGACGGAGAAGCGGTAGGCCGTCAGCCCGAGTTGCTTCATCAGTGCCACGTCGTCGCGGTAGCGGTGGTAGTGGTCGGCGGCGATGTCTCCGGTGTCACCGTTGCGGACCTTGCCCGGAGTGCGGCTGAAGGTGTCCCAGATGGAAGGGGTCCGGCCGTCCTCGGCCGCGGCGCCCTCGACCTGGTAGGCGGCGGTGGCCGCCCCCCAGACGAAACCGGCCGGAAAGTCCGCTGCCGCGGGCGCCTGCTTCGGGGCGATGTCGGGTCGTACAGCAGTCATGCGGGAGCGCTCCCAGGGATGGACGAACAGGGGCAGGTAAAGGGGTGGGGCTCCGGGGCCCGTACGGCCCGCGGTCAGGGAAACAGGCCGTACGGGTGCCCGGGGAACGGCGGGTGACGCGGAGTCACCCCTTGACGGCGCCGGACATGATCCCGCCGACGATCTGCTTGCCGAAGATCACGAAGACCACGAGCAGCGGCAGGGTGCTGATCAGCGCACCGGCCATCACGATGCTCTGGTCGGGGGTGTAGGAGGCACTCAGCTGGCCGAGGGCCACCTGGAGCGTGGGGTTCTGCTGATTGAGGGCGAGGTAGGGCCAGAAGAAGTCGTTCCAGGCCTGTACGAAGGTCAGCATCCCCAGCACCATCATCGCGGGGCGGGCCACCGGGAGCACCACGCTCCGCACGATGCGGAAGTTGTTCGCGCCGTCGATCTTGGCGGCCTCGATGAGTTCGTAGGGCAGCGCCTGGGTGAGGTACTGCCGCATGAAGAACACCCCGAACGCGCTGACCAGGGTCGGGAAGATCACCGACTCCAGCTTTCCGCCCCAGCCGATGTCGGACATCATCATGAACAGCGGGACGACGCTGAGCTGCGGCGGGATCGTGAGCGTGGCGATGACGGCGGTCATCAGCGCGCCCCGGCCGGTGAAGCGCATCTTGGCGAAGGCGTAGCCGGCCAGGGTGCAGAAGAAGAGCGTCGCCGCCGTGATGCAGCAGGAGACGATGACGCTGTTGACGATCGCCTTGCCGAGGTGTGCCTGGTTCCAGGCCGCGTCGAGGTTGTGCAGCAGTCGCCCGCCGGGCAGGAACGGCGGTGTGGTGGCGAGCACTTCGTCCTGGGTATGGGACGCGGCCACCAGGGTCCAGTAGAGCGGCAGGAGCGAGCCGATGCCGACGACGGTCAGGGCGATGTAGGCGAACGGGCCGCCCTGCAACTGCTTGCCCGCGCCCGGCCTGAAGCGGGAGGGGCGCCGCGCCGCCCGGCGGGCCGTGCTCGGGAGGCCGGGTTCCGGGGCTTTGGTGGTGCTGGTCATGGTCATGGAATTCGCTCCCGGTCAGACCGCGGATGTGCGTACGAAGCGGCCGATGAGCCAGTTGACCGCGGCGATGATCAGCAGGAGGGCGAGCATCGCCCAGGCCACTGCGGCGGCCGGACCGAGGTGCCCCAGATTCCAGCCGTAGTTGTAGAGGTAGACGCTGAGCGTCTCGTACTGATTCTCGTTGCCGCCCGTCGCTCCGAGCCTGCCGCCCTCCAGCAGCAGGGGCTCACCGAACAGCTGCATGGAACCGATGGTCGAGATGACGATCGTGAAGAGGATCGTGGGCCGCAGCGAGGGGATGGTCACCTTGCGGAACTGCTGCCAGCGCGATGCGCCGTCCAGCGACGCGGCCTCGTACAGATCGGTCGGTACCGCCTGCATGGCGGCCAGGTAGATCAGGGTGTTGTACCCCGTCCAGCGCCAGATCACGATGACGGAGATGGCGATTTTCGACGTCCAGTGGCCGTTGGCCCAGTTGGTGTCGCCGAAACCGACGCAGTGCAGCGCCCAGTTCAGCAGGCCGCCGTCGGCCCGGAAGACCAGGGCGAAGACGAGGGCCGCGGAGGCCACGGAGGTGGCGTACGGGGTGAGGACGACGGTCCGCCAGAAGGTGCTGGCGCGCAGCCGGTAGTTCAGCAGGTGGGCCAGGCCGAGCGCGACCAGCAGTTGCGGGACGGTCGACATGACCCCGATCAGGAAAGTGTTGCTGAGGGCCGTCCAGAACTCGGAGTCGTGCAGGATCTTGTCGAAGTTGTCCCAGCCGACCCACTCCATCCGGTCCAGGCCGGTCATCTCCACCCGGTGCAGGGCGATCCACCCGGTGTACACCAGCGGATAGAGCCCGAAGGCACCGAAGACGAGGAAGAACGGGACTATGTAGGCGTACGGCGATGCCTTGTCGTCGAACCGCCACAGCCGGCTCCGCCAGGTCTGCCGACGGGACCGGGCCGGCGTCTGCGGGGAACCGCCGGGTGGCGGGGCGTATGCGTCCCGGGCGGGAGTCGAGGTGGCCACGGGCGGGAGTCCTTCCCTGAGTTGCTGAGTTGCCCTGTACGAGGGGGTGCGCGGGTACGGCGCCCAGGACAGGGCCTGAGTGGTCGTCCGCGCACTGCCGGTGCGGGCGGCTCCTGGGGGCCGCCCGCACCGGCGACGGTCAGCCGATCGCCTTGTCGATCGCGTTGGTCGCCGCCTTCCACGCGTCGTCAGGGCTCGTGCCGCGCTGTTCCATGTTGGTGATCTGGGTGGAGATGGTGTCCTTGATGACGCCGTCCTTCGCGCCGAGGACCGCCTCGGGGATGGACTTGGCCTCGTCGGCGTAGATCTGGCCGATCGGCGCGTCGTTGAAGTACGGGAGCTTCGCGTTCTTCACGTCCGGCAGGTCGTACGCGCCCTTGTTGGACGGGAAGACACCGATCGCCTTGAACACCGCGGCCTGCTGCTCGGGCGCGGTCAGCCACTTCACCAGCCTGCTGGCTTCCTCGACGTTCTTGCCCGACTTGGGCACGGCGAGGAAGGAGCCGCCCCAGTTGGCGGCGGTCGAACCGGGCGCGGTGGTGATGTCCCACTTGCCCTTGTTGCCCTCACCGGCGTTGGTCGAGATCTGACCGGCCATCCACGCGGGGCAGACCACGGTGGCGATGGTGCCCTTGCGCAGCGCGGGAACCCAGGTGTTGGTGTCGAACTGGGCGAGGCCCTGGGAGAGCTTCTTGGACGCGACCTCGGCGGCGAGGTTCCAGCCCTGCTGGACGCTGGGGCTGTCCTTGTAGATCGGCTTGCCGCTCTCGTCGTAGTACTGCTTGGCGTTCGAGCTCACGACGGCGTTGAACATGGCGCTGGCGGAGTCCATGAAGTACGTGCCCTTCGGCGCGTTCTTCTTGTACTCCTCACCGAGCTTGATGTAGTCCTCCCAGCCGCCCGCGATCTTCTTCGCGACCTCCGCGCGGTCGGTGGGCAGGCCGGCCTTCTTGAACAGGTCGGTGTTGTAGCAGAGGGACATCGGGCCGATGTCGGTGCCCGCGCCGATCACCTGGCCGCCGGACGTGGTGGCCTGCTTCTCCTTCCAGGACACCCACTCGTTGACGTCGATCACCTTGCTGAGGTTGGCGAACTGGTCCGCCTTGGTGTCGACGATCTCCTTGATCCGGCCGACCTCGATGCCCTGGACGTCCGCCAGACCGCTGCCCGAGTTCAGCTGCTGGAGCAGCTTGGGGTAGTAGATCTTCTCGTCCGCGGTGGTGTCTTCCTTGACCGTGATGTTCGGGTGCAATTCGTGGTACTTGGCGAAGAGGCCGGCTTCCTTGTAGCCGAACTGCCCGAAGTCGGCAACGGTCAGCGTGATCTTCCCGTTCGCGTCGGAGCCCGTGCTGTCCGATGAGTCCGAGTCGCTGCTGCAGCCGGTCAGCAACAGGGCCGAGGCTGTCAGGCCCGTGGTGGCCAGAACCACGGCCCTGCGGCTCCGGCCGGCGACGGTGCGGGTGATGCGCATTCCACTACTCCTTGTTCCAGGGTGGGACCGGCGTTCTGACTGCGCGACGTACGCGCTGGTGAGTCCGGGTGCCGGGGGTTCAGGGGGGAGGACACGGGCAGTGCCGTTCGAGCGGGAAGCCCGCACAATGTGGGAGCGCTCCCATGCGTCGATGTCGGAAGGTTCCTGCCTTTGAGGGGTGGGTGTCAAGAGTTGAAGGCGCTTCCGTATCCCGAGTGTGTCCTGCAAGTCACGAGACCGTGTCCCGCCGAAGTCTTGCCATAGCCCGCGAGCGTCGACCGGCGAATCGCCCGCAGGGGCAGGCCATTTCGAGAACGCACAGGTCAAGGACGTGTCGAACGAGAATTACCGGGGCGGCCTTTCGGAACCGCTGCGGCGGGTCCGCATTTCCGCCCGCCTCCGGGCGCGGGGCGCGTGATCCCCGGTTCACGCCCGGCCGCCCGCCGGAAGGTGAACGGGGTGCCGTGCGGTGGGGGTGGCCGGGGGCGCAACCGCGTTCTTTCCCCGAACCCTGACCCGAACCCGAACCCGAACCCGAACTCCAACCCGGACCCGACCTGCTGTCAGGGGTACGCAGAGGAGGCGGGGGCGGGAGGAAGTTGCGAGAACTGAGCCGGAGCCCTGCCCCCTGGGCCCCGACCGCAACCGCCCGTCACGGGTTCGGGTGATGGCCCGTCGGCTTCGTACCGGCGGCTCACCCGAAGGTCGACGGCGGTGGCGCCGGGGACGGTCTGGCGTCCGCGTCGCTCACCGGGGTCGCGCCACCGGTGAAGTCGGCGAGGGCGCGCCCGTGTTCGACGCGTCCGGGGTGCGGGTCGGTCGCGACCCGGCGGGTCAGTTCCGCGACCTTCAGCGGCAGGTCCGAGGCGAGCAGCACCGCGTTGCCGAAGCGGCGGCCGCGCCACACGGTCGGGTCGGCGGCGAGGGCCAGTTCGGGGAAGACCGTGGCTGCGGTGGCGATCTGGCCGCGGAGGTGGGTCAGCGGCGGCCCGTCCGCGAGATTGGCCACGTAACTCCCGCCGGGCTTCAGGACCCGGCGGACCTCGGCGAGGAACTCGGTGCTGGTGAGGTGTGCGGGGGTACGGGCCCCGCTGAAGACATCGGCGATGACGAGGTCCGCCCAGCCGTCCTGGATCCTCCCGAGCCCGGCGCGGGCATCGGTGGCGCGGACCCGGATCCTGGCCTGCGGGTCCAACGGCAGTTCGCGGCGGACCAGTTGGACGAGCGCGGCGTCCGCCTCGACGATCTGCTGGGTGGAGCGGGGCCGGGTCGCGGCGATGTAGCGGGCGAGGGTGAACGCGCCGCCGCCCAGGTGGACCACGTGCAGGGGTTGCCCAGCGGGGGCGACGAGGTCGGCGATGTGGCCGATCCTGCGCTGGTACTCGAAGGACAGATACGTGGGGTCGTCGAGGTCCACATGGGACTGGGGGGCGCCGTCGAGCGTCAGCGTCCAGGCATGCGGGCGTTCCCGGTCGGGCACCAGTTCGGCGAGGCCGCCGTCCACCTGTTCGGCGAGGGGCTCCGCCCGGCGCCCGGATCCGCCGCGCCCGGCCCCTCGTTCGGCCCTTCCGTCGGTCTTGCGGTCGGACCGCTTACGGGCGCCCGCACCTGAGCCCGACGTTCCTCGACGTGCCACTGCTGCTCGTGCCTGCTCACTGCTCATCGCTCCGGACCGGTACGGAACCGGCCGCGCCGGGGAATCCCGGCCACCGGCCCATTATGGGCGCGCGGGCGAGGGGGCCGCGGTCAGCGGCAGTTGTCGGCCGCCTCGATCAGCCGGGCCGCCTGGTCGAGAGCGGCCCGCAGCACGGCCGGGTCGGTGACCGGGGCGTCGCCCTCGGGCGGCAGCAGCCAGCCGCTGCCGGTGACGGGCGGCTCGGCGGGGATGCGGAGCCCGCGGCCGGCGGTCCGCGTGCAGGCGCTGCCCGGCACGTCCCAGGCCTCGGCGGTCCCCGGGGGCACCAGGAAACCGAGGGTGTCGCAGGCGCCGTCGTGCAGGACCGGGCCGACGGCCTCCTGGTCGGCGCCGCGGCGCAGGATGTCCACGGCCTCCAGTCCCTGGCGGGCCGGGACGGTCACCAGGTCGCAGGGTTCGGCGCCGTGGTCCGCCGGGGGCCCGGTGGGCGCCGGGGCGCCCGTCGCGGCCGGGGTCGTCGCAGTCGTCGTCCGCGAGCCGGTCTCCGTGCCGAGATGCAACAAGGGACCTCTCCTCTCATCGCCGGGCGGAGCCGGATTCCGTCTCCGCATGGACCAACGCGCCGACTGCGTCAACGGCTACGGTGCCACGCCGCCGCAAAGGATGGCAGTTCATGGCAGATCGCGGGCGAGATGCCCCCTTTTATTGGGAAACGCTGTGTGTGCGACCGGTCACAGCAGGTAGGTTCTTCCTCCGCCGGGACACCGGAAGCAGGAACCCCGGCTGCAGAAGAGAGGGCCAGGCCCTCTCTTTCGGATCAGGCCGGATCAGGGAGCGGGGTCCGGTGCGTGCAGATGCAAGGCGGAGGAGGGAGACAACGCGGAGCGTTGGTGACCGACGACAACGCCGCAGGGGGTCCCCCCTGGCCCTTAAGGCCTTGGGGGAGTGCGTGCCAGACCCCGCGAGCCCGGCGTGATCCGAAAGAGAGGGCCCTATCCCATGGTGTCGACAGGGGCAGTTCCCAACCTCGCCTTCCGGCGGCTGCGCGGACCGCGCTCCGCCGGGGAGTTCGCTGCCGCGGTGCGCAGATCCGCCCGCGAGATCGGCGAGCAGGTCGCGTGCGACGCCCGGTACATCGGACGCGTGGAGTCCGGCGAGATCCGCTGCCCCAACTACGCGTACGAGCGGGTCTTCCTGCACATGTTCCCCGGGACGACCCTGGCGGACCTGGGCTTCTCGCCGCGCGAAACCGTACGCGGCCGGGCGGCGCGGACCACTGCCGAAACTCCACCGCCCCCTGTGCTCCACAGCGACACCCACGAGGAGAGCGACGTGCTGCGTCGCGTATTCATGACGAGCGGCACCACCGCGATGGCAGCCGCGACCCTGGGGCTCGGCCTCGGCGGCACATCCGCCGCTGCCGCCACCCGGCCCGACCCGCGCAGGGTCGGCGATGCCGAGGTGAGCGCCGTCGAGAAGGCGGTGCGGCAGATCCGGCTGCTCGACGACCGGCACGGCGGTGACGGCCTGTACCGCAGGGCGTCCCAGCCGCTGCGGGCGGCATACGCGCTGCTCGACTCCGGGGCCGCCACCAAGCGCTCCACCGCCGACCGGCTGCATGCCGGGGCCGGCGAACTGGCCATCTCGGTGGGCTGGCTGGCCCATGACTCGGGCCGGTTCGAGGACGCCCGCTCGCACTACGCGGAGGCGCTCGCCACGGCGCGCGTGGCGGGTGACGCGGGGCTGGAGGCGCACGCGTTCTGCAATACGTCGTTCCTGGCCAGGGACGCGGGGCGGCCCCGCGAGTCGGTACGCGCGGCCGAGGCCGGGCAGCGGGCGGCGCAGCCACTGGGTTCGCCGCGGCTGCTGGCGCTGCTCGCGCTGCGGGAGGCCGGGGGCCGGGCGGGGCTCGGGGACCGTACGGGCTGCGAACGGGCGATCGGCCGGGCGCACACCGCGTTCGGGTGCGGTCCGTCCGATGCCGACCCGGAGTGGATGACGTTCTTCCGGGAGGCGGAGTTGGAGATGCTGGAGGCGCAGTGCTGGTCGGCGCTGGGCGACTGGTCGCGGGCGGCCCGCCACGCGCTGCGGGCGACGCGGCTCCAGGATCCGCACTTCACCCGGAATCTGGCGCTGTACCGGGCCGAGCTGACCTGGGACCTCGCCCGGGCGGGCCGGGCCCCGGAGGCGGCGGCGGCGGGCCATCAGGTCCTGGACCTGCTGGACCAGGTCCAGTCGTCCCGCATCCGGTCCATGCTGGCGGGCGCGGCCGGGGTACTGGCACCGCGGAACGGCGCCCAGGAGGTGCGTGGATTCCTGGAGCGGTACGCGGAGGTCTCAAAGGCGTAGAGGTCCGTCACCGGGCACCCCGAATCCCCGTACCGGATGACCGGTTCCGGCCCCCCGCTGACGGGGCCGGCTCGGCCTACCGGTCCAGGTGGCCCGTGTCGTTCCAGCGTTCCATCGCAGGCGCCCCGTACGCCCACCCCAGCACCGACAGCGACGTCGGGTCGAGCCGGATGCGCGCGGCGAACGACACGTGCTCACCGAGCCACCGCGCGCCCAGCGCCCGCAGGATGTGGCCGTGGGCGAAGACCAGGACGTCGCGGTCGGCCGAGCGGGCCCAGTCGACGATCTCGTCGGCGCGGGCGGACAACTCGGCCAGGGTCTCCCCGTGAGGCACCCCGTCACGCCAGATGAACCAGTCGGGGCGGATCGCCTTGACCTCGGCCGGAGTCATCCCCTCGTACGCCCCGTAGTCCCACTCCAGCAGCGCGTCCCACGGCTCGGCCCGGTCCGCGAATCCCGCGATGTCGCAGGTCTCCTTGGCCCGCAGCAGCGGACTGGTGCGGACTTCGAGGCCCGGCAGGTCCGCCCACGGCTTGCGGTGCAGCCGCTCACCGAGGAGCTTGGCGCCCGCCCGGCCGGTGTCGAGCAGTGGGATGTCCGTCCTGCCGGTGTGATTGCCCTTGACGGACCATTCCGTCTGGCCGTGCCGGGCGAGCAGGATACGCGGTGCCATGACGGCTCTCCCTGAACTGAGATCTGAGGACCGGAGACCGAAACAGGAAACGGATCGATCGTCCGGTTTTCCCATCATCGCGCACGGGTCCTGGAGGCAACCTCCGGGGCCGGACCGGCGTCCCTCCCTGCGCGGAGAAATCCGTACACACACAGGGGATCCGACCGGGACCCCCGGGGGGAATCACGGCCGACCTGCACCGTACGGTTGAACGCCCGCCGTCGGTCGCATTAACACATGATGGAGAGCTTCCGGATGCAGCATGCCAGCACCGCGCCCGTGGCGCGCCCGCGGCCCCGTTGGTGGACCGAGCTGCCGCTGCTGGCGCTGGTGTACGCAGCCTACTCGGCGGGCCGGCTGGTCGTGCGCGGCGACGTGTCAGCGGCCGTCGACCACGGTCTGAGCATCCTGCACCTGGAGAAGACGCTCCACATCAACTTCGAGCACCCGCTCAACCGGCTGCTGACCGCCCACCCCTCGATAGGCATACCCGCCGACTTCATATATGCGTCCCTGCACTATCTGGTCACCCCGGCCGTGCTGGTCTGGCTCTTCCGCCGCCGCCAGGCCCTGTATCGCAGGGCCCGCACCTGGCTGATGACCTCCACGCTGCTCGGCCTGATCGGCTTCGCGCTGATACCGACCTGCCCGCCCCGGCTGCTGCACGCCAGTCACGGCTTCGTCGACACGATGGCGCAGTACAGCTCGTACGGGTGGTGGGGCGCCGAGGCGAGTGCCCCGCGCGGCATGGGCGGAATGACGAACCAGTACGCGGCGATGCCGAGCCTGCACGTCGGCTGGGCGCTCTGGTGCGGAATCCTGCTGTGGCGGCACGCCCGGCACCCGCTCGTCCGGGCCGCGGGCATCGCATACCCCCTGGTCACCACGTTCGTGGTGATGGGCACGGCGAACCACTACTTCCTCGACGCGGTCGCGGGCGCCGCCGTGATGGGCGTCGGCGCCCTGCTCACCCGACCGGTGCTGCGTCTCACCGACCAGGTCAGGGACCGGCTCGGAGCCCGCTTCCCGCGGTTCGCCGCAGGTGCGAAGTCCCCCGTTGTCAGTGCCGGATGCAAGACTTCGGCGGGTGAGCGAATCCCTGGCCAGCGGACCACCTCCGCAGACCCCACCGATGCCCCGGCACCGGCCGACGCAGACGCCTCGGCCGGCCGCGCACCCCTGGCCGACGCCGCTGCCTCCGCAAGAGCGGGCGGAGCGGGGGACGACGCTCCGGCAGCGGCTCGCTGAGCTGCGCGGCCCGGCCCTCGCCCCGCGTCCGCTCGACGCCCGCGCGCTGGCCGCCCTCGCCGCCAACCCGGGCTGCCGGCGCCGCGCCCTGCTGGACGGCGCCGGGGTGGACAAGGCCGCGCTGGCCACGGCGCTCGGCTCGCCCGCCCCGTTCGGCCAGTCGCAGTTCGCTCTCGTCCGGGGCAACGCCTTCGAGGCCAAGGTCAAGGCAGACGGCGGTACGGAGCTGATGCGGCTGCTGTACGAGCACCTCGGCGGTGGGGCCGGGGCACCGGGCGAGGTCCTGGTGCCCGATCTGACGGCGGCCGGTCCCGAGGGCCGCGCCGCGCGCACGGCGCTCGCACTGCGGGAGGCGACCGAGGCGGGCGGCTGGGCGCTGCTGGACCACCCGATGCTGGCCCTGGAGGTGGCGGGCTCCCCCGCTTATCTGGAACCGGACGCGGTGGCGGTGCACCCCGACGGCACGTGGACGGTCGTCGAGATCAAGTCCTTCCCCATGATCGACGGTTCGGCCGACGCGGCGAAGGTCGGTGCGGCGGCCAGGCAGTCCGCCGTCTACGTACTGGCACTGGAGCGGATCGCGGAGCTGACGGAGGGTGCGGAGGTCGGACACCGGGTGCTGCTGGTCTGCCCGAAGGACTTCTCCAATCTGCCCGCCGCCTCGGTCGTGGACGTACGGAAGCAGCGTGCGGTCACCCGGCGCCAGCTGACCAGGCTGGCCCGGGTCGAAGACATCGCGGCGGCGCTGCCCGAGGGCACCACCTTCGATCCGGAGTGCCCCCGGGAGCGGCTCGACGCCGCGGTCGAATCGGTCGGTGCGGCGTACGCCCCGGAGTGCCTGGCCGCGTGCGAGCTGGCCTTCCACTGCCGGGCGAAGGCCCGTGCGGCGGGTGCGGTGGAGGCGTTGGGGCGGAGTGTGCGCGGTGAGCTCGGCGGGCTGACGACCGTGGGTGCGGTGCTGGCCGCCGCCGCGGGCAAGGAGGGCGACCCCGCGGATCCGACGGTCGCGGCCCTGCGACGGGCGGCGGCGCTGCGGGCCGAGGCGCTGGCGGGCGGTGCGGCATGTCGCTGATCAGCACCCTGGCCCGGCTGGAGGCCGTGGAGAGCGGCCGGGCACAGCCAATGGCGACGGTCCTGCACCGCCATCTCACCGACCGGCCGCTCGTCCTGGTTCCGCTGACCACCGCCGGTGAAGCGGGCGCGCCACTGGGGGCGCTCGTCGGGACGGACCGGGCGGCACCCCGGCTGCTGGCGGTGTCACAGCCGCGCGACCGGGATCTGCGGTTCGCGTTCCTCGCGGAACTGGCCGAGGCGGTGCTGCCGCACATCGAGGCGTACGAGGATGTCGTCGAGCCCGCCGAGCGCAACGAAACCGATCCGGCGACCGGCAAGAAGGTCAAGGTCGAGGTCGAACTGTGCGCGGACGCACCGCAGTTGATCGTGCCGAGCCGGGCGGGCATCGACTTCGTACGGCTGCTCGGCCGGTCCATGCGGTTCCGTCGCACCGCGGAGGACGATCCCGACACCCCGTACCCCGCCCCGGCCCGCGTCCCGCTGCTGGGCCGCTGGCTGACGCACTACGGGGAGCGGGCCAGGGTGCCGGGCTCCTCGCTGCTGCTCGCCGCGACGGATCTGCTGAACCGGCACTGGGCGACCGGGCAGAGCAGCCTGGAGGATCAGCATCTGGGCGCGCTGCTGGCCTGGATCGACGCCCCGGCGGGCGGATCCGGGGCGTCGGCGGCGCTCCGCGCGGAGCTGGACCGGGACGGCGCGGGCCAGCTGTTGTGCCCACCGGCCGGTCCGGCGACCGACCCGGCGTTCGACAACCGGCTGCTGGCGCCCGCCATCGAGAAGTACGACCGGGCACGTACCTCGCTCGCGGCGGCACAGGACGGCCCGGCGGCCGATGCCCGGCTTGCCGAACTGACCGGCGCCGAGCGGGAGATCAGGGCGCTGCTGGCCGCCGTGACCCGGCCGACCTGGGACGCGGTGTGGCGGGGGCTCGATCTGCTGAGGGAGCTGCCCGAGGGGTCCCGGGCCGAGGACCGGTGGACCAGGGACCGCTGGTCGTTCACCGGTCACCGGGACCGGGTGCGCTCCGGTGAGCCGCCGCAACCGCGCCGGGACGACGCGGTGACGGCAGCGCAGAAGCTGGCCTCGCGCGAGACGGCGCAGGCGCAGTTGGAGGCACAGGAGGCGTTGGACGATCCGCTGGTGCTGGCCGGGCGGCGGCTGGCCGGTGAGGCGTTCGTCGGCGAGGTGACGGAGGTGGTGATGGCGTACAGCGAGTCCAAGCGGCCGTCCCCGCGCCCGCTGGTCACCGTCCGCACGGACGAGCGCCCGCATCTCGGCGAACGCATCAAGGTGTACCGCTCGCTGGACGGCAGGCCGCAGACCGCCGAGTTCGTGTCGTACGTCGAGGAGCCGGCGGACGACGGCGCGTTCGCGCTGATGCTGCGGATCACCGACCGGATGGGCCGGAGCAAGGAGCCGGCCCCGGGTTCGGTGCCGGAGCCGGGTGACCGGATCTCCTGGACCCTGTTCGAGCACGATCAGCGCGGCGGCCCGAAACTGCCGGACCCGGAGGAGACGCCGTGGACCCATGGCGGACCGCCGGGCACGGCCGGTGAGCGCGCCGAGCATCCCGATCCCGTGACCGCGGAGGACCTCCTGTGACGGCCGTATTCGACCCGGCCACCCAGGCCGCGCGGGCGACCGACGCGATCCTCGCCGACACCCTGAGCGGTACGTCGCGCGGCATCGTGGTGGACTCCCCGCCGGGCGCGGGCAAGTCGACGCTCGTGGTGCGCGCGGCGCTCGAACTCGCGTCGGCCGGGCACCCGTTGATGGTGGTCGCGCAGACCAACGCCCAGGTCGACGACCTGGTGGTGCGGCTGGCCGAGAAGGACCCGGGGCTGCCCGTCGGGCGCTTGCACAGCAATGACTCCGACCCGTACGACAAGGTGCTGGACGGCCTGGCCAACGTACGGAAGTCGGCCAAGGCGCCGGATCTCGCCGGCCTCGACGTCGTCATCTCGACGGCCGCGAAATGGGCGCACGTGAAGAACGTCGAGCCGTGGGGCCACGCGATCGTCGACGAGGCGTACCAGATGCGTTCGGACGCGTTGCTGGCCGTCGCGGGCCTCTTCGAGCGGGCGTTGTTCGTCGGTGATCCGGGCCAGTTGGACCCGTTCTCGATCGTCGGTGCGGACCAGTGGGCGGGGCTGTCGTACGACCCGTCCGCGAGCGCGGTCTCCACGCTGCTCGCGCACAATCCCGGGCTGCCGCAGCACCGGCTGCCGGTGTCGTGGCGACTGCCCGCGTCGGCCGCGCCGCTCGTCTCGGACGCGTTCTATCCGTACACCCCGTTCCGCAGCGGTACCGACCACGGCGACCGGCGGCTGTCGTTCGGCGTCGCGTCCGACGGCTCGGCGCCGGACCGGGTGCTGGACGAAGCCGCGGAGTCCGGCTGGGGCCTGCTGGAACTCCCGGCCCGGCACACCCCGCGCACCGACCCGGAGGCGGTGCGGGCGGTGGCCCTGGTCGTCCGTCGGCTCCTTGACCGGGGCGGCGCGGCGACGAGCGAGCGCTCCCCCGATCCGGTCCCGGTGACGGCGGACCGGGTCGCGGTCGGCACCGCCCATCGCGACCAGGCGGCGGCGGTGCGGGCGGCGCTCGCGGAGCTGGGTGTGACGGGCGTGGCGGTGGACACGGCGAACCGGCTCCAGGGCCGCGAGTTCGATGTGACGGTGGTCCTGCACCCGTTGTCCGGCCGCCCGGACGCCACGGCGTTCCATCTGGAGACGGGCCGGCTGTGCGTACTGGCCTCGCGCCACCGGCACGCGTGCATCGTGGTGTGCCGGGCGGGCGTCGTGGAGCTGCTGGACGAGCACCCGTCGACGGAACCGGTGCAGCTGGGGGTCACGGTGAAGTTCCCGGACGGCTGGGAGGCGAACCACGCGGTGCTGGCACATCTGGCCGAGCACCGGGTGCGGTGGAAAGCGTGACGGCGCCCGCTCGCGGAACGCCGGACAGCCCCCTTGCGCGGCGTTGGACAATGAAGGGTGGCCGTCGGGCCCACCGAAGGAGGAATCATCACATGGCACAACCCGAGCGGAACGAGCGGCAGCGGCTGCGCCCCGCGCCCCTGCTCTTCGAGCCGTCGGAGGCAGTCGCCGATCCCGAGCACTTCTTCGACCTGGAGTCGATGGAAGATCCGAAGGAGTTGCTGGCCCGCGCCACCGAGCTGACCCTGGCGTTCCGTGCCGCGACGGACCGTGCGGTCGAATTCCAGGCCATCGCGGCCGCCCAGCTCGCCGATCCGCGCCGGTTCGACCGGCTGACGACAGCGGACATCGCGCAGCGTGCGGAGTGGACCGAGGACTACGCCATGAAGATGGTCGAGTACGGCCGGAGTCTGCTGGGCGGGTCCGCGCCCTGACTGCCGTACCGGGCTCAATACGACCGCCGTGCCGGCCTCCGGCGTAGCCGCCGTAAGGTCCGCTGTCCCGCCTTCGGGTACCACCGGGTGGCATATGCCCGGGCGCAAGATACTCCTCCCCACCCCTGACTGTCCCGATTTCCGGCAACTCTCAGAATCCGCATGATCACTCCCGGTAGACATGGGCGCATGAGCGCATGGCTGCCAGACGAAACGAAGCTGCATCACGGCGACGACCCCCACCACGGCGCCGACCTCTTCGCTCTCCTGCGGGACCGGGCCGCGAACCGGACGGCTCAGGTCACGGCGGCCGGTGCCGCCTGGCTCGCCCGCGCCACGGCCTATCCGCGCAGCACGCTGGCGCAGTGGGAGGCCCATCCCTCCTCGCCCGGGGTGCTGCCGTGCGGTTCGGCCTTCGACGTGGTGAACGTGCCCACCCTCTTCGGCCGCCGGATGCTGGAACACCTGTGGGCCGACGGCCCCGGCTCCGGCCCCGTCGCCACGCACCGCGGGCGGATGATGCTCTTCGCCTCCCCGGGCACCGCCCAGCGGCTGCCGTCGCTGCTCGACTGGGAGGAGTGGGGCGGCGGCCTCGAACCGCGGGCCGGCACGGACCCGCGGGGACGGGACGGCGACTGCGCGAAGGTTCCGCCGCTGCTCTGCCACGGCACCGGGGACGCGGTGACCGTCCCCCCGCTGACCTGCACGTCCACCACCCCTGGCCCCCGCTGGGTGGTGGCGCCCGACACCCGTAGCCCCTGGCTGCCGGGCCCGGACGTACTGCTCTGGGCCTGTGTGCGGGTGACCAGGTCGGTGCCCTCGCCGGCGGTCCGGAATTCGATTTTTCCTCCCGCCGATCAGGGTGCTAATGTCTACGACGTCAGCAGGCGCCGCTAGCTCAGTTGGTTAGAGCAGCTGACTCTTAATCAGCGGGTCCGGGGTTCGAGTCCCTGGCGGCGCACAGACGGAAGAAGCCCCCTCGCGGAAGCGAGGGGGCTTTTTCGTGGCCGCGTCGTCGCGTCCTGGTCGCGGAAGCTCGCGTTCTACGTTCCGGTGGTGATCCGGACCGTCCAGGCACCGGACGGCGTCCGGTCGGCGACCTCGACCCTGGTGTGCGCGCCGGGGATGCTGAACGTCTCGCCGACCCGCATCGGGGCGTCCGCGAGCGGTGCGTACACGGACCGGTCCCAGCAGGCGTCGGTGCGGGGGTGGGTGTCGATGACCTGGACGGGGCCGCCGCCGGACGGGGTTCCGTTGCGTACCCGGTAGAGCAGGACGCCCTCGGTGCAGGTCGTCCGGTCGTTGCCGGTGGCGCTGCGGGCCTCGATGGCCACGGCGCTGCCATCGCCGGTCCTGATCACCGCGAGCCGGGTGCCGATGGATGCGCCGGGCGCGGGCACGGC
Organism: Streptomyces sp. NPDC111516; assembly: GCF_055635345.1. Classification (NCBI taxonomy): domain Bacteria; kingdom Bacillati; phylum Actinomycetota; class Actinomycetes; order Kitasatosporales; family Streptomycetaceae; genus Streptomyces; species Streptomyces sp. NPDC111516. Next base: position 1,177,543 of record NZ_JBVKBV010000001.1, read on the forward strand.
GGCCATCGGCTCCAGGGTGATGTCCCGGCTGCGCTGGACACAGACCACCTGCCTGCGGTCCAGCCAGCCCAGCTTCCACTTGTTCCAGCCGAAGAAGTCCGGCGCGAGACCGAACTGGCTGCCCATCACGTCCCAGTCGCCGACGTAGGTGTCCCAGTCACCCTTGCCGTCGGGCGGCCGGTGATAGAGGTCCGGCAGGTCGAAGACGTGCCCGGTCTCGTGGGCCAGCACGTTCTGGTCCGGCGGGTGCTGCTCGAAGACGGTGACGACGCGCCGGACGTCCGTGCCGTCGACGCGCAGCGGACGGTCGAAGTTGACGACCTTGGTGGCGTCGGAGTCGACCCCCGGGGCGTCCGGGTCGGCGACAAGGTAGATGATGTCGAACCGGGAGAAATCGACCTTCGGGTCGGCCACGGCGATGGCGTCACGCAGATAGGCGCTGCGCCGCTTGTTGTTCCAGTCCCGCTGTATTCCGTACCAGGCAGAGGCCTTGGGCATCTGGATCCACTGCCGCAGCGGGTGCGGGCGCAGGGTGAATTTTCCGTATGAGGCGCGCTGGAAGAACCGGGTGGTGGCGGGGAAGTAGTCGGCGGTGAGCTGCTTGGGGGTGGCGCCGGGGCGGTGGTCCGGGAAGGAGAGGAAGATCATGGCCGCGTCGAGGAAGTGGACGGGGCGGGGGTAGGTGTCGTTCCACTCCCCCACCCCGAGCGAGTGGTGGACCTCGGTACGGGGCAGCGCGCACGGGCCCGCTTCGCCGGTGGCGGCCACGGCAGGCCCGGTGACGAGAGAGGTGGCGGCGAGTGCCATCAGCGAGGTCGTCGCCGCGGCCATCCTGCGCAGGCTCGGCCTCCCGGCCCCCCCGGTCCTGTGCTGACGCGGCACATCTACCTCCGGGTACGAGCTGCGGTCACCCACTCACCCTGTGATGATTCGAGGCTTGCGTCCTGTTGAGCTGCCCCAGTCGAGTCAGCGGCCCTCCGATGCGTTCACCCTCACAGACAGTCACAATCAACCACGTGAAGATCGCGAGAGAACGGGAACGCTCAGAATCGATCAGTCGCGGACAAAGCGGATCGGCGCGCGACTGGCCCATGCGGGGCGAACGCGGGGCGCGGAGGGGTCGGGCGCTGGAACGCCCGACGCACCAACCTCTATGCTTCACCAGGCTTTCCCGCGTGGTTTCCGCCTCCCACAGCGGCGCTCCGCGCGGCGGGCCAGTCCGGCCACACCTGTTCAGGACAGAACTGCACGGCGGGAGCGAACGGTGAGCGGAACCTCCGAAGGGCCGAGGCCCGCGGCGGTCACATCCCCCCACTCCGCAGGACCGTCGGCCACGGAGTGTCACCCTCCATGGCCCGCTGCCGGGGCCCGGGGATCCGAGCCGCACGGCTATCGGGCCGCCTTCCGGGCCGCCACGCTCCCGATGGCCGTCGTCGACCACGAGGGACTGGTCCTCGCCGCCAACGACGCGCTCGGCGGGCTCCTCGGCTTCTCCGCCGCCGCACTGACCACGCAGTCGGCGGCCGATCTGCTCGACCTCGCGGCGGACGGCCGCACCTGGCACGCGTACCGCGAGGTGCTGCACGGCCGGCGCTCACGGTTCCGCTGCACCCGCAGGCTCAAGCACCCCGACGGGCGCGCACTGTGGGCCGAGATCACCGTCGTGCCGATGCCCGAACCGGAGGCAGGCCGGGCCGACGCACCGCGGCCCGGTCCCGGCCGGGTGCTGCTCTCCGTCGCGGACGTCAGCGACCGGCGTGAGCTGCAGAAGCGGCTGCGCCACCTCCAGATGCACGATCCGGTGACCCGGCTGCCCAACCGGGCGCTGTTCTTCGAACGCCTCGCGGCCGCCCTGGAGACCCCGCCGTACCAGGACGGCGGTGTCACCGGACAGGGCCGGATCGGGCTCTGCTATCTCGATCTCGACGGTTTCAAGGCCGTCAACGACACGATGGGCCACCGGATCGGCGACCGGCTGCTCGCCGCGGTCGCGGCACGGCTCACCGACTGCGCGGCCCAGGACCGCCCGCACCGTCCCGGCGCCCATCTCGTGGCGCGCCTGGGCGGCGACGAGTTCGCGATCCTGGTCGAGGACTCCGCCGGTACGCAAGCGCTCACCGACCTCGCGCGCACGGTCCTCGCCGCGCTGCAGAAGCCCTTCGACCTGGACGGGCAGCGACTCTCCGTCTCGGCTTCGATCGGGGTGGTGGAACGGGCCGTGGCCGACACCTCGGCGACCGGTCTGATGCAGGCCGCCGACACCACGCTGTACTGGGCGAAGGCGGACGGCAAGGCCCGCTGGACGGTCTTCGACCCGGAGCGCAATGCCCACCGGATGACCCGGCAGACGCTCTCCTCCCATCTGCGGCCCGCCGTCGAACGCGGCGAGTTCACCATCGAGTACCAGCCGCTGGTCGGCATGGCCGACGGAGTCGTACGCGGGGTGGAGGCCCTGGTCCGCTGGAACCACCCGCAGTTCGGCCTGCTCTCGCCGAATCGGTTCGTCGCGATCGCCGAGGAGGACGGCTCGATCGTCCAGCTCGGCCGGTGGGTGCTGCGGTCCGCGTGCCGCCAGGCCCGGCGCTGGCAGCTCGACCACCCGGCCGAGCCGCCGCTGTTCATCAGCGTCAATGTCGCCGTACGGCAGGTCTGGGACTCCGACCTGGTCACCGACGTCGCGGAGATCCTCGCCGAGACCGGCCTCGATCCCGCCCTGCTGCAGCTGGAGCTGACCGAGTCGGCGGTGATGGGCTCGGCGGGCCGCCCGCTCCAAGCCCTCCAGTCGCTCAGCGACATGGGCGTACGGATCGCCATCGACGACTTCGGGACCGGCTACTCGAACCTCGCCTATCTCAGCCGGCTGCCCGTCTCCGTACTGAAGCTGGACGGCTCGTTCGTACGCGGCTTCCGTTACGACGACGGCGACCGCCCGAGCCCCGCCGACGAGACGATCGTCGAGGCGATGGTGCACCTGGCGCACCGGCTGGGTCTGACCGTCACCGCGGAGTGCGTGGAGACGGCGGGCCAGGCCGAACGGCTGCGCAGGATCGGCTGCGACACCGGGCAGGGCTGGCTGTACTCACGCGCGGTGGCCCCGGAGCGGATCGCCGAACTGATCGGCAGCCGGAAGCTGAACGTCTGACCCCGGGATTCCCGGCCCCGGGGTCGGAAGGCCGGGCCGGTGTCAGACCGTCGGCAGCCCGTACGCGTCGGCGATCAGCTCGTAGCTGCGCAGCCGGGCCTCGCCGCCGTGGGCGTTGGCGGTGATCATCAGTTCGTCGGCGCCGGTGCGCTTGGCCAGGTCGTCGAGGCCTGTACGGACCTCGTCCGCGGTGCCGTGGACGATGTTGACCAGCCAGCTGTCGACGAACTCGCGCTCCATGGGGCTGAAGGCATACGCCTCCGCCTCCTCGGGTGTCGGGACCAGGCCGGGCCGGCCGGTGCGCAGGCGGACCATGGACAGGGCGCCGGAGAGCACCTGGCGGCGGGCCTCGCGCTCGTCGTCGGCGGCCAGGGCCGAGACGCCGATCAGGGCGTACGGCGCGTCGAGCACCGCGGACGGCCGGAACGACTCCCGGTACAGGTCGAGGGCCGGCACGGTGTTCTGGGCCGAGAAGTGGTGCGCGAAGGCGAACGGCAGGCCGAGTACGCCGGCCAGCCGGGCACTGAAGCCGGAGGAGCCGAGCAGCCAGATCGGCGGGCGGGCCGCCGACTGGACGCCGCCCTCGGCGGTGGCCTGGACCGGGCCGGGGACCGCGTGGATACGGGCGTAGGGGTGGCCGTCGGGGAAGTCGTCGTCCAGGAACCGGGTCAGCTCGGCGAGCTGCTGCGGGAAGTCTTCCCCAAGCTCTCGGCTGCGCTCGAGCAGGGGAGACCCCATTGCGCCTTCGCCCGGCCGGTCCGTGCGGCGCAGGGCGGCCGCCGTCGCGCCGTCGGTGCCGGGGGCGCGCCCGAGGCCGAGGTCGATGCGGCCGGGGGCCATGGCCTCAAGGGTGCCGAACTGTTCGGCGATGACGAGCGGTGCGTGGTTGGGCAGCATCACGCCGCCGGAGCCGAGCCGGATGCGCTCGGTGTGCGCGGCGAGGTGGGCCAGGATCACGGCCGGTGAGGAGGAGGCGACGCCCGGCATGGAGTGGTGTTCGGCGACCCAGTACCGGTGGAATCCGCGGCGCTCGGCGAGCCGTGCGATGTCCACGCTCGTGCTCAGCGCCTGGGTGGCGGTGCGGCCCTGGCCCACGGTCACCAGGTCCAGCACGGAGAGCGGAACGGTGGCTGTCCCCTCCGCCCTGCCTCGGATCTCGTCGCCACGGATCTCGTCGGCTCGAATCTCGTCCACGTCCTGGCCCTCTCCGGTGATGCGCATGCGTGCGGCTCGTGCGTCCGTCCGGAACAGCTGAACAGGAGGTGGTCTCCGGTTATTCCCACCAGCCGGGTCGTCCCTTCTTTCCGCTCCGTGCCCACGCCCGGCCCTCGCCCCATCGAGCCACCGGGGCCGGCGGCGCCTCGCGCTCGGCGAAGATCTTGCCGAGCCTCGGGGACCAGGCCCGGCGGTCCGCCAGCCGCAGCCCTTCCCGGACCGTCACCTGGTTTCCGGTGAGGACCGGCTTGCCGAGGAGCTCCTCCAGCTCCGCCAGGTGCGAGACGGTGTGCAGGGCCGTGTCGGGCAGCAGCATCACCTCCGCCTCCGGGCGGTCCGCGGCCCGGACCAGTTCCTGCACCTTGTCCGGGCCCCAGGCGGCGGCCTCGGCGGCGGAGCCCAGGTGGGCGGCGTGGGTGGCGACCACCTCGATCCCCGCGGAGTGCAGGAAGGCGGTGAACAGTTGGGCGATGTCCTCGGGATAGGTCGCGGCGACCGCGACGCGGGTGGCGTCCAGCTCCCGCACCGCGTGGACGAAGCCGAACGAGGTGCTGGATGCGGGCACTCCGGCCGCCCTGGCCAGGGCGGCGGTCTGTTCGTGGGCACCCTTCCACCCGTACAGGAAGCCGCCGCTGCCGCTCGCCCAGACGACGGACTCGACACCGGCGCGCTGGAGCTCCGGCACCCCGGCGGCCAGCCGTTCGGGCACACCGGTGCGCGTCAGCGCGTCGATCTCGTAGACGTCCTCGTCGATGGCGGTGTGGTTCACGACCAGCCTGACGGCGTCGAGCAGGGTCTCCATCCGCGGGAAGTCGTCCTCCGCGAAGTGGTGGCCCGGGTAGAGAAAGCCGAGGGTCGTCATGTCCACCCTTCCTGTTTCCACGGATGCCCGTTTCACCCCGTACCTCCCCAGTATTCCCCCATACGTCGCCGCCTCCACGGCGACCTGTTGACGAAGGCGGGCGTGGGTGCGAGCGTGGTCGGGCCGCACATCTCAGACGCAGCGGAGCGCCCGCCTCTCATGCCAGAGCCCACCCTGCTCGTCCTGGACACCGACCCGTCGCCGCGCCTCGGCAGGCTGACCGGCCGGGCCACCGTGCGGTACACCGACGAGGCCGGACTCGCCGCGCGGCTCCCCGAAGCCGACGTGCTGCTGGTGTGGGACTTCACCTCCGACGCGGTACGGGCCGCCTGGCCCGGTGCCGGGCCGCGCCCGGCGTGGGTGCATACGGCGAGCGCGGGCGTGGACCGGCTGCTCTGCCCGGAGCTGGCGGCCTCCGACACGGTGGTGACCAACGCGCGGGGCATCTTCGAGCGGCCGATCGCCGAGTACGTGACGGGGCTGGTGCTGGCGTTCGCCAAGGATCTCCCCGGCACTCTGGAGCTCCAGCACCGGCGGCTGTGGCGCCACCGGGAGAGCACTCAGGTGGCGGGCAGCCGCGCGGTGGTCGTCGGCGCGGGCCCGATCGGGCGGGAGATCACCCGGCTGCTGATCGCCCTCGGTGTCGAAGTGGCGCTCGTGGGACGCAGGGCGCGGCGCACGGTCCACGGCGTGGCGGATCTGGACCGGCTGGCCGCCATGGCCGACTGGGTGATCTGCGCGGCGCCGCTGACGGAGTCGACCCGTTCCATGTTCGACGCGCGGTTCTTCGGGCTGATGCAGCCGTCGGCCCGCTTCATCAATGTGGGGCGCGGTCCGCTGGTCGTCGAGGACGATCTGGTCGCCGCACTGCGCAAGCGCTGGATCGCGGGCGCGGCACTCGATGTCTTCGAGCAGGAGCCACTGGGGCCGCAGAGCCCGCTCTGGGACGTACCGGATCTGATCGTGTCCCCGCACATGAGCGGCGACACGGCGGGCTGGCGGGACCGGCTGGGCGAGCAGTTCGTGGAGATGTTCGAACTCTGGGCGGCCGGGGCACCGTTGCCGAACGTGGTGGACAAACAGCGCGGCCATGCCCCCGTCCGGGAGCCCGGCGAATGACCTCAACCATGCCCTGTCCTGCCGCGAACGACGGTCACTTCATCCCTTCATGACGGGCATGTCCGCATGACGGACCGTCATGAACCGTCCTGCGCCGCGGAATACGCTCTGCGCACCCGCCGTCGCACTCCGCCCGCAATCGGACACGGGAAGGTCACCGTCCGGCCACCGTTCGATCACGGCGGGCCGCTTCCTGCATAGACGTACGGGATCGGGCAGGCGCACCCCCTGTCCGGACTGTTCGATCCCTCCAGGAGATTGCGAACCATGGCTGACTTCCCGAACCTGTCCCGCCGGGGCTTTCTCAACCGATCGGCGGCCGTGGGTGGCCTGCTCGTCGTTCCCGGGCTGCTCGCCGCGTGCAGCAAGACCGACGCCGGTTCCACGGACGGTGCGGGGGCGCTCGACAAGCTCCGCAAGCAGGGCTTCGTCCGGGTCGCGTACGCCAACGAGGCCCCGTACGGCTATCTGGAGGGCAAGCAGCTCAAGGGCGAGGCGCCCACGCTGCACCGGGAGATCTTCAAGGCGCTCGGCGTCGACGAGCTGAAGCCCACACTCTCCGAGTGGGACGGCCTGATCCCCGGACTGCAGGCCGGGAAGTACGACGTGGTCAGCGCCGGCATGGCCATCACGCCGGAGCGCTGCGCCAACGCCATCTTCTCCGAGCCCGAGTTCATCTCGCCCACCGCGCTGATGGTGAAGAAGGGCAACCCGAAGAAGGTCACCGACCTGGCGTCCGCGAAGGCCGCCGGGATCACCGTCGGCGTGATGTCGGGCGCCGTCGAAGGCAAGTACGCCGAGGGCGCGGGCATCCCCAAGGACAAGATCAAGACACTGCAGAAGCCGCAGGACGGCGCCGACGCGGTCAAGGGCGGCCGGGTCGACGCGTTCCTGCTCACCGGTATCTCGCTGCGCTGGCTCGCGAAGACGAACCCCGAAACCGAGGTCACCGAGGCCTTCCTGCCGGAGCTCGACGGCGCGAAGCAGTACAGCCCCGGCGGCGCCGTCTTCCGCGAGGGCAACGAGGACCTGCGGGACGCCTTCAACCGCGAGCTGAAGAAGATCGTCTCGGACAAGTCACGCTATGTGGGCCTGCTCCAGGAGTACGGCTTCGGGGCCACCGAGCTCCCGCCGGCCACCCTGAAGACGGCCGACCTGTGCAAGGGCTGACGGGGACGGAACGCACCGCATGAGTGATTTCCTCTCCGCCTTCTTCGACGATCTGCCGCAATTGCGCGCGGGGCTGTGGGTGACCCTCCAGGCCACCGTCCTCGGCGCGCTGCTCGCCCTGCTCCTGTCGTTCGTCCTCGGCCTGATGTCGGTCAGCCGGCTGCTGGTGGCGCGCGGCGTGTCCCGCGTGGTCGTGGAGTTCTTCCGCGGCACCTCGCTCTACATCCAGTTGTTCTGGCTCTACTACGCGATGCCGCCGCTGACCGGGTACGAACTGACGCCGCTGCTCTGCGGTGTCGTCGCCTTCGGTCTCAACTACGGTGCGTACGGTGCCGAGGTGGTGCGCGGCGCGATCAACTCCGTACCGCGCGCCCAGTACGAGGCGGCCGTCGCGCTGAACATGACGCCGGTGCACCGGATGCGGAAGGTGATCCTTCCGCAGGCCTGGGTGCAGATGATCCCGTCCTTCACCAATCTGCTGATCCAGCTGCTGAAGTGCACCCCGCTGCTGTGGCTGATCTCCGCGGCCGACCTGATGACCGTGATCCAGCAACTGCGTGACCGTACCGGCGAGACGCTCACCGCCTACGTGACCCTGCTGGTCCTCTACTTCGTCCTGGCCTACGCGCTGACCCTGCTGATGAATCTGCTGGAGCGCGGCGCCAAGCGGCGGCTCGGCCTGGCGACCGGTGCGGGCTCGCTGCTGCGCAGCCGCAGCGCCACGGAAGCCGTCGCGTCGACGGCCGGAGGTGGTGTCCGGTGAACGGCTTCGACTGGAACGCCGCCGGGGACGTGCTGCCCCTGGTGCTCAAGGGTTTCGAGGTCACGCTGCTCGCGACCGTGCTCGGCACGCTCCTCGCCGCGGTGCTCGGGCTCGCCGTCGCGGTCGCCGGGCGGGCCCCGAGCAGGTTCGTCACGGTGCCGGTGCGGGCCGTGACGGAGTTCATCCGGTCCACCCCGTTGCTCGTCCAACTGGTCGGCGCGGCGGCCCTGTTCACCTCGGTCGAGCCGCTGACGATCGGCATCGTGGTACTGGGCATCCACTACGCCGCATACACCTCCGAGGTGTACCGCGCCGGGATCGACGGTGTACCGAAGGGCCAGTGGGAGGCCTGCCGGGCGCTGTCGCTCACCCCGCGGCGGACCTGGCAGGCCGTGATCCTGCCGCAGGCGGTGCGCAATGTGCTGCCCGCCCTCGGCAACTACGCGATCTCGATGTTCAAGGAGACCCCCTTCCTCGCCGTGATCACGGTGCAGGAGATGGTCTTCGAGGCCCGGCAGTACGGCGCCGCCCACTTCGCGTACACCGAGGCATTCACGCTCGCCGGGCTGGTCTTCCTGGTCGCGAGCTACCCCACCTCGCTGCTGATGAGAAAGCTGGAGAAGCGTCTTGGCCACTGAACCCCTCCCCCTGCAGAAGACCGCGCCGACGGCTCCCGAGGACGCCGTGCCGGCCGTCGTCGCGGCGACCGGCCATCCGCTGGTCCGCTTCGACGACGTCGTGAAGCGGTACGGCGACCACGTCGTCCTCGACCGGCTGGACTTCTCCGTACGACGCGGCGAGCACGTCACCCTGATCGGGCCCAGCGGCTCGGGCAAGACCACCATCCTGCGGCTGCTGATGACCCTCGAACGGGTCAGCGACGGGGTCATCTGGGTGGACGGCGACCCGCTGTCCCACACCAGGGCGCCCGACGGCTCGCTGAGGCCGGCGACCGAGAAGCATCTGCGCGAGGCCCGGAAGAAGATCGGCATGGTCTTCCAGCAGTTCAACCTCTTCCCCAACATGAAGGTGCTGCAGAACATCACCGAGGCCCCGGTCAACGTGCTGGGCATGGACCGCGACGAGGCGGAGAGCCGCGCCCGCGAGCTGCTCGACCTGGTCGGACTCTCGGGGAAGATCGACGCGCATCCCTCCCAGCTCTCCGGCGGCCAGCAGCAGCGGGTGGCGATCGCCCGCGCGCTGGCGATGCGGCCGGAGATCCTGCTGCTGGACGAGGTGACGTCGGCGCTCGACCCGGAACTGGTGGCGGGCGTGCTGGAGCTGCTGAGCGACATCGCCAGGAACACCGACATCACCATGCTCTGCGTGACCCACGAGATGAACTTCGCCCGCGACGTCTCGGAGACTGTACTGATGTTCGATGCCGGACGGGTGGTCGAGTACGGTTCGCCGGAAAAAATCTTCACCGATCCTGACCACGAACGTACGCGCGAATTCCTCACCGCGGTGCTGTGACCTCGAAACTCGTCGTAACCCAGTGACCCTGGCATATGCCGAACGGATGCGCCCCAGCTGACGGAGCCGGGGCGCTCCACATTCTCTTCAACAGCCTCCCCCGGCAGGGGTCTTGGCGGCTATCGTGAGGGCAGAGCTTGCGGTCACAACCTGGTAGGGGGAAACCGTGGCATTGAAGCCCGAACCGACCGCGCCGTTCCACTCGGTGCAGCACGCCCTCCGCGTCCTCGAAACGGTCTCCGAACACGGCAACGGCGTGACGGACGCCCAGATCTCCCGGGAGACGGGACTGCCCGTCGCGCATCTCACCTCCCTGTTGCTGATGCTGCGCCGCGAGGGATACGTCGAGCAGATCACCGACGGTGCGTATGTCATCGGCTCCTCGCTGCTGCTCCTCGGCTCCGGGGCGGCCCGCAGGCAGGCCCTGGAGACCAAGCTCCAGCAGTCGCTGGCACAGTTGCGCGATTCGGTCGGCGCGGCGGTCTACATCAGCCGGTACGTCGACGGCGAGATCCGGGTCACGCAGTACGCCGACGGCCCTCGCACCCCCGCGGTCAACGAGTGGGTGGACTTCCGGTCCTCCGCACACGCCTCGGCGGTCGGCAAGTGCCTGCTGGCCCAGCTCGACCAGAACGGCCGCCGCGACCACCTCTCCCGCCACAAGACGGCCCGGCTCACCTCGCGGACGATCACCAACGAGAAGGTCCTCTTCTCCAAGCTGGACAGCCAGCCGGCGACGGTTCCGGTGCTCGACCTCCAGGAGTACGCGGTCGGCACGGTGTGCGCGGCGGTGCCACTGACCGCCGGGGCGTCGGCCGGGTGCCTGGCACTGTCCCTGCCGATCGAGGACGCCCATCGCCTGCGTACCGCGGCGGACACGCTGAACCGGCGGGCGGCGCCCGTGCTCTTGTCGCTGGCGCTCTAGGCCGTCCTGGGCGGGGGTCGGTGAGGCCCACCGGGGTGCCCCCGGGACGGTTTTGTCCTCAATCGCCGGACGGGCTCAATGAAGCCCGATATGCCCCGTTTGTCCGACTGTCATCAGCACCCCTCGGGAGCGGGTATTATTTTCGAGTCAGCAGGCGCCGCTAGCTCAGTTGGTTAGAGCAGCTGACTCTTAATCAGCGGGTCCGGGGTTCGAGTCCCTGGCGGCGCACAGACAACGCACTGGGCGGTTCACGTACACACGTGAACCGCCCAGTGCGTTTTTTGCTGCGTTTTTCCGCCGTCCAGCGTGACGTACAAGCGTTTTACACATCCGTACTAGACAAGCGTTTTAAACGCTCGTACATTTCCAGGCATGACGAACACTACGAGCACCACCGCCGAGCGCGGCCCCCTCGCCGGTCGCCGGGAATGGACCGCCTTCGTGGTTCTTCTGCTTCCCCTCCTCCTCGTCTCGATGGACGTCTCCGTCCTCTTCTTCGCGATCCCGGCCATCGACCGGGACCTCGCCCCCAGCGCCACCCAGCAGCTCTGGATCTTCGACGTGTACGCCTTCGCCCTGGCCGGCCTGCTCATCACGATGGGCTCGCTCGGCGACCGGATCGGTCGCCGCAAGCTGCTGCTCCTCGGCGCGTTCGCGTTCAGTGCCGCGTCGGTCGCCGCCGCGTACTCCACCAGCCCCGAGATGCTGATCGCGGCCCGCGCCCTGCTCGGGATCGGCGGTGCGACGCTGATGCCGTCGACGATGGGGCTCGTACGCAACATGTTCCGCGACGAGCGACAGCGCGGCCGGGCGATCGGCATCTGGTCGGGTGCCATGGCCGGCGGGATCGCGCTCGGCTCGGTGCTCAGCGGGGTCATGCTGGAGCACTTCTGGTGGGGCTCGGTCTTTCTGATCAATGTGCCGGCCATGGTGCTGCTGCTGGTCCTGGTGCCGGTGCTGGTCCCGGAGTTCAAGGACCCGAACCCCGGCCGGTTCGACTTCCTGAGCGTGCCGCTGTCGATGGGGGCCGTGCTGCCCGTCGTCTACGGGGTCAAGGAGAGCGCCGCGCACGGGCTCGATGTGCGAAACGCGCTGATCATCGCCGCCGGGCTCGTCGTCGGCTGGTTCTTCGTCCGCCGCCAGCGCATGCACGGCGACGCGATGATCAGCCGGGAGCTCTTCCGCAACGGCGGCTTCGCGGCCGGGATCGGGCTGAACGCGCTGGCCGCGTTCGCCATGATGGGGTCCTCGTTCTTCACCACGCAGTATCTGCAGTCGGTACTCGGCATGGGCACGATGGAGGCCGCGCTGTGGAGCCTGGCCCCGTCCCTGACGGTGGGTGCCGCCGCCCCGACGGCCACGGCGATCGCCCAGCGGACCGACCGTACGCGCGTCATCGGCGCCGGTTTCGTCATCGCCGCCGCCGGTTTCGCCGTCCTCGCCCTGACCGGTACGGACTCGCTGTGGCTGCTGCTCGGCGGCTGCGCCGTGATGAGCTGCGGCATCGTCACCGTGATGGCGCTCGTCTCGGACCTGGCGCTGTCCACCGCCCCGCCGGAGAAGGCGAGTTCGGCGGCCTCACTGCTGGAGACCGGGCAGGAGTTCGGCGGTGCGATGGGGATGGCCCTGCTCGGTGCGGTGGCCACGGCCGTCTACACCGCCGACATGCCGGGCTCCGCGCCGGAGGACGCGCGTAAGACGCTGGCGGGTGCGGTGGCCACGGGGGACGGTTCGCTGATCTCGATCGGGCGGGAGGCCTTCGTGCACAGCATGCGGTACGCCTCGGGGGCGGGGGCCGCGCTGTTGCTGGCGGGCGCGGTGCTGGCCGTGACGCTGCTGCGGCGGCGGACCGGGTTCAAATCGATGCCGGGGACGGCGGCCCCGGCCGGGGCCGCCGTCGCTCAACCGGAGTGCACGTGAGGGGCACCGGCTGACCGCATGTCAGGCCTGCACGTCAGAACTGCACGTCGGAGCAGGCATAGAAGGCGTTCGCCGTGTCCGCGATGTTCCAGACGCTCAGGATGATGTGCTTCCCGGTCTTCTGGGTGGGGATGGTGCCCTGCTGGGTCAGGGTCGCCGGGGGCTGCAGGCCGCCGTACGGCACCGTCATGAAGGGCTGCGGCTCCAGGTCGGCCCTGGTGAGCGGCTTGGCGGGATCCCAGCCTTCCTTGGTGATGTAGTAGCGGAAGTCGGTCGTCGCGTGACGGGCGGTGAACTGCCAGCGGAAGCCGAAGCCCTGACCGGCTGTCACCTTGGTGGCCGGCCAGTTTCCGCCGCGCGGGTCGTCGAGCTGGGCGAACTCGCCGTGCCCGCCGGAGCAGATCTTCCCGTCGGCCGGACCCGCCGCAGGGAAGCCCTTCGGGCCCTCGACGCTCTGCGGCTCCCACTGGATGTTGCCGCAGTTCGTCACCGTGCCGTTGGCACAGAGCTTCTGGCGGCTGATGGGGTTGTCGGTGTAGCCGTGGCTGCCGGCACTGTCCGTCGCGAACATCGAGGCGCCCGCTATCACCAGGCCGACTACGGCCGCGCTTGCCCTTTTACGCATTGCTGTCGCTCCTCAAGAACGTGGGGGAGGATCCATGAGCCCTGCTGCGCACGCGTCTTGCGGTCTAGACCAAGCCTTAGATTATTGACGGGTCATGAACATGTCCAGACCAATGGGAGTTGGATTCCGCTTCGCCGCCGCAGCACCCCTGCGGGCCGTCAGGCGCCTTCCCCGCCACTGCGCCCGGTGTAGAAGGCCACCGTCAAGTCCTTGACCAGCGCCTTCCGTTCGTAGTCGTCCAGTTCCACGAGCCCCCTGGCGGTCAGCCGGTTCACGGTGTCGTCCACCGCGTCAACCACCGAAGTCAGGACGCTGTCGCGGTGTTTGGCGTCGATGGCGGCGATCCGGCGGCGCTGCATGGCCGCGGCGACCTCCGGCGCGTACTCGATTCCGGTCGGCTGCGCCGAATACACCTCGATGCCGACGGGTTCGCAGTCCGCCTTCAGCATCCGGGTCAGCGCGTCACCGACCGCCTCCGCGTTGCGCAGGGTGTGCGCGTCCTCGTGGAAGGCGTCGGCAGGCAGTTGCGAGAGGACCCGCGCCATCGCGGCCTCGACCTGCTCGCGCAGATACGCCTCGTGGTCCGCGACCCCGAGCGTCGCCCGTACGGTGTCCTTGATCCGCCACACGACGAGGACGACGACGCGCAGCGCCGTACCGTTGGCATCCACGGCGCGAAGCGGTTCGCTGCGCCAGTGCCGCAGGCGTACGTCGACCCGGCGGCGGAGCAACAGCGGGCTGATCCACATCAGTCCGGTGCGCCGCACACTCCCCCGGTACTCGCCGAAGAGCGTCAGCACCCAGGCGTACCCGACCCGTCCGCGGCTCAGGCCGCCGAGCGCGAGGAGCACCGCCGCCACCAGCACGGCGAGCGCCGCCCAGGCGCCGAAACCGATCCCGTCGTACGGACGCGAGCCGATCCCGAGCCAGGTGAGCGGGGCGGTGGGCAGCGCGCCGACCGACCAGAGGACGACGCCACCGGCGGCGATCCCGGCCAGCCCGGCGAGCAGCGCCACCCAGCCGGGCAGCGCCGGCCCCGACCGCTCGGCAAGCCGTGGATCACCGACGGGCGCCGGCCGCGTCGAAGGCCGCACCTGCGGCCCCCTCGGCGCCGGCGGCCGCCGCAGCCCCGCGACCTGCTGGTGCCCACCGGCCCCGCGCCGCAGCACACCAGCGGGGAGCACGGCGTCGGTGGGCTCGGGCTCCTCGCGGAAGAGCAGGGGTACGGGGATGGACGCGGTCCGCTCATTGGCGATGACCGCGCGCCGCCGCCGCCCGGCCCCCGGTGCGGCAGGGGCGGTGGCCGACGCCATGGCCGGAACGGCGGCGGCGCCCAGGGCGGGGACCGATACCGAGGCCGAGGTCGCGCCGAGGACGGAAACCTCGTCCTCACCGGGGACCAGGTCCAGCACGAGGTCCACCACGGAGTCCGGTCCGCCACCCGACCCCGCGCCCGGGGCGCAGTCCCGCCCCGCGTCCGACCCCGACCCCGCGCCCGGGGCGCAGTCCCGCCCCGCGTCCGACCCCGGACCCGGACCCGGAGCCGAAGCCGGACCGGAAGCCGTCCGCTCGCCCGAGCCCCCTTCCCCTTCCCGCGCGCTCCCGTTGTCCGGGGTTCCGGAACTGTCCGGCACCGTGGATCCCATTCCCGCCTCCGATTCCCGCCTCCGTCATGCATTCCGTCTTGTCACGCGAAGAGCCGCCGCCAGGTCTCCGGACCGGGGTAGCCGTCAGCCGCTCCGCCCCGCCAGCCCTGGGACCGCTGGAAGGCCTCGACATTGCGCCGGTCCGCCTCGGTCCACCGGGGGCCCGCTCCCGAGAGGTAGTACTTGCCGTATCCCTTCTTCACCAACTGCTTGCCGAGCTTGTCGACATGGCTGTTGGACTGACCGGGCCGGAAATAACCACGGCCCGGGAACTTCGAGCCCGGGTTCGAATCGCCCTGGCCGCCCCCCTTCCCGGGGGCGGGGATGTCGCGACCGGCCCCGCCGGCCAGGAGCCGCCAGGTGCCGGGGCCGGGGATGCCGTCGGCCTCCTTGCCCTTCCAGCCCTGGGCCTTCTGGAACGCCTGGGTCGCGCGCCGGTCGGCGTCGCCCCAGCCCGGCCCGGGACCGACCTTGTAGAAGCGCTTGCCACCGCGCCCCACGAGCATCCGCCCGAGCTGGGTGACGTGCGCGTTGCTGGTTCCGGCGCCGAACTTCAAGGCACCCGGGAACGTCGTCGACGAGCTGCTTTTACCGCTTCCGCTACTGAGGCCCTTGTAGCGGTACGCGACGTAGCTGCCGGAGTGGGTCCAGTACGCCATGGGCGTCGTCTGCCTGCGGGTGTGCGGCTTCGTCTGCTCGTACGCGGTGTAGTGGGTGTGCGTGTAGTCGGTCCAGCCGCCGAAGATCGTGACGTGCGAGCCCTTCGAGGGGTCGGCCGGGTTGTGGAAGAGCAGGATGTCGCCGGGCTGCAGCTCTTTCCGCGCGATCCGCGTCCCGAACTCGGGGAGGCTCCCGGTCCACTCGTTGGCGGGCAGGCCCCAGGCCATCGAGACATAGCCGGAGCAGTCCTGCCGGTAACCGTCGGACCAGTATTTGCTCATGCTGTACGGGACCTGCGCGGACAGCCACTTCTTCGCTCGGTTGATGATGGCGGCCCGGCTGGTCTTGCGCAGCGTGGCCGGGGTCCCGGACGAGGGCGGGCCCGAGGCCCCCGTGCTCCGCACCGGCCCCGGGGGGCCCTGCGGACTGTCCGGACCCGCGTCGGTCCGGTCAAGGGGTTCAGCGTCGTCGGCGGGGTCCGGGCCCACTGCACCGGCCGGGTCCACCACATCGGCCACCTCCGCCGGAGTCGGGGACGGCGTCGGCGGCGCGTCCGCCCTGGGCGCTCCGGCAGCTCCGGCCGCTTCCGCCGCCCGGTCGCCCGGCGCGCTCGCCGCCTCCGCCACGCCGGTGCTCAGCACCACTCCGGCCGCGGTGGCCAGCACCAGCGCACGGCGCGCGCCGTGTGCGGCCGGATGGCCTCCGTACCGCGTGGGCAAGGCACTCGCGGCGGCTCGCCGTTGCTCGGCGCACCCCGCGCAGGTGCAGTCGATGGCGGGTACGTACTCCTCGAAAGCCGGCACAGTCATGCGATTCCCCTCCGCACTCGTCAAGATCTTTGGGCGCATCTGCACGGGCGTCAGTGTCTCAACTCTCCTGACATATCGCATTTTGACGGACAGACCAGAAAAAACGACCATCCGACAGGCCGTGATGGACGGGAAATGGTCAGGAGCACCTCCCACATTCGGGTAGAGTTCTTCAGGTCAGCAGGCGCCGCTAGCTCAGTTGGTTAGAGCAGCTGACTCTTAATCAGCGGGTCCGGGGTTCGAGTCCCTGGCGGCGCACGCAGAGTCAAGACCCCCTCACCATGCATGAGGGGGTCTTGTTCGTTCCCGAACCCGATCCCCGCGCCTCTCGTCCCGCTCGGGCCGTTCGCCTGGCCCAGGGCTTCTAAGAGGAGCTCACAAAATGGGCGCCCGGCTCGCGACGCCTGGCACGCACGCTCGCTGCGTTGCCGAAACGCCCTTGTAGCTCCTTCCCCAAGCTCTTGAAGAGCAGGGGAGACCCCATCCAAGGGCCTCCCAGCGCCTTGCGATCGCACGCACCAGACGCCGCGAGCTGATCGGGCTCCCCTTTTGTGAGCTCCTCTAAAGTCAGGCCCGGCCACCGCTCCCGGACTTCTCGCCGGTCAGATAGGCCGAGACGACCACGTTCGCGTCGTACGACTGCGAGGCCCGGTCGTAGGTGCCGCCGCAGGTGATCAGGCGGAGCTCCGCGCGGCCATTCCTGTGGGGGCCGTAGGCCTTGTCGGCGTTGAAGCGTTCCCGGGTGAAGACCTGGACGTCGTCGACGGTGAATTCGGCGATCGTGCCGTCGGCGCGGGTCACCTCGATCTTGGCGCCGGGGCGGGCTGCGCTCAGTCCGTAGAAGACGGCCGGTGTGGTCTCGGTGTCGACGTGGCCGACGAAGAGCGCGGGGCCCTTCGCACCGGGCTCGGTGCCGTTTCCGTACCAGCCGACGGTCTGGGGCGTGTCGAACGGGGGTGGTTCGATCGCCCCGTCCTTGTCCAGGCCGCGGGCGACCACCGGTGCCTTGATGCCGATCGACGGGATGTCGACCCGCTCCGGCACCGCGCCCTTGATCGGGTCATGCGGTGCGGGCAGCGGGACGCCGAGGGGGCGCCCGACCGCGGCGATGTCGCCGGTGGTCGGGGCGGAGCTGGCGCCGGAGCCGTCGGTGATGTCGCGGCCCCAGAGCCAGAGACCCATCAGCAGGACGGCCCAGGCCACTCCGGTGAGCAGTCGGCCGTGCCCCTCGGGGCGGTCGGGGGCGGCCATGTCAGTCCGCGGCCGGACGGCGCCGGCGCGCGCTGCGGAACGCGACGGCGACGGTCGCGACGGCGGCCAGGGCCAGGCCGATCACCGCATGCACGGTGCCGGGGCCCTCCTGGTGGGCTTCCCGGTCGGTGACGGCCGCGGTGCCCCCACCGCCCGCGCGGACCGGGGCGAGGGGCGAGGGCTGACCGCGGTCGGCGACCTTGACCGTGCCGGAGACCTTGGTGCCCTTGTCGTCCGTGCAGACGATCTGGATCTCGTGGTCGCCCGGGGAGGCGTCCGAGCTGATCCGGGCCTTCGCGATGAGGCCCCCGTCCGTGGCGGGCGAGAAACGCGCCTCGGAGTCGAACGCGTCGGAGTTGCCCTTGGCCTCTTTGCCCCCGCAGCTGTCCAGCCGCAGATCCACCTCGCCGCCCGGGGCGAGGGAGGGCGGGGAGACCGAGAGAGCGGTACGGGAACCCGAGCCCGTCCCCCGGTCGGTCCCGGCATCGGAGTCGGCCAGTGCGGCGGAAGCCGGCACCAGGGTCGCCACGACGACCGCGGCGGCACAGAACGTGAGGGGTATGGAACGCATCGTGAACCTCCTTAGGGCAGGTTCACGCCTCCCGCGGCTTTTCGCATCCGCAGGAGCGCGGGGGACGGCCCGGCAAGGACCACCGGAGCCCCCTCCCCCGCCCCCTCGGACAGTGGAGGACGCCGTGCTGACGCGTTTCGACCGTGCGGCCCTGGTCGCGGGCACTACGGAGTCGCCGTCCAGCGGCTGATCGAGGGCTGAGCGGGATTCGCAGGACGTTTCCGCGCGGGCTCCCGTCCGGGCTACGAGACATTCAGGCCGCGGAAGTGGTGAGTGAATAGCATGGTCATCCCGTAACGGCCTGACCCACGATTGGCAGTGGGAGAAGGAGCGGTGTCCGGGGCCTTCGAATCCAAGGCGGAGGAGGGAGCGATGGCGGGTGGGGACTCCCCTGCTCGAGCGAAGCCGAGAGCTCGGGGAACATCGCGACTGACGACAACGCGGGAGGCGAGGGTCCCAGGCGCTGGGACGCCGCTGCCAATCGTGGGTCAGGCCGTAAGTCCTCGTTCGGCAGGAGCCGCACCCATGACAGATCAGAAGCCCATCGAATCGTGGCTCACCGACATGGACGGCGTGCTGATGCATGAAGGTGTGCCGATCCCCGGTGCGGATGCCTTCATCAAGAAGCTCCGCGATTCGGGCAAGCCGTTCCTGGTGCTGACGAACAACTCGATCTACACGGCCCGGGACCTTCATGTGCGGCTCAACCGGATCGGTCTCGAAGTGCCGGTCGAGAACATCTGGACCTCGGCCCTGGCCACCGCCACGTTCTTGGACAATCAGCACCCCGGTGGCACTGCCTACGTGATCGGTGAGGCGGGGCTGACCACCGCCTTGCACGATGCCGGATACGTTCTCACCGACCACGAGCCCGATTTCGTGATCCTGGGCGAGACCCGGACCTACTCGTTCGAGGCGCTGACGAAGGCCATCCGGTTGATCAACAACGGTGCCCGCTTCATTGCCACCAACCCCGACAACACCGGGCCCTCCCCCGAGGGGGCATTGCCGGCCACGGGCTCCGTCGCGGCGTTGATCACGAAGGCGACCGGCAAGGAGCCGTACTTCGTCGGCAAGCCCAACCCGCTGATGATGCGCAGTGCGCTGAACACCCTGGGTGCGCACTCCGAGACCTCCGCCATGATCGGCGACCGGATGGACACGGATGTACTGGCCGGGCTGGAGGCCGGGATGGAAACGTTCCTGGTGCTCACCGGGCTGACGAGCAGGGGTGAGATCGAGCGCTACCCGTACCGGCCGACCAACGTCGTGAACTCGATCGCGGACCTCGTCGACCTCGTCTGAGGTCCGGGACCGGTGGCCCGACACTCCGCTCCGCAGCGGGGTGCCGGGCCACCGAAGTGCGCCGTCGCAGGCCCTGGAATCGACGTTTCCGCAGGCCAGGTCAGCTTCTGTCAGCTTCCGGTGGCCGACTTCCAGGCTTCGACGTACGTGTTCAGGTTGGTGCCGATGTCCGACCAGTCGGGCTCGAAGACCTCGACGCCGTCCATCAGTCGGGCGAGCGCGATGGCGTTGTCGTCGGTGGCCTCGATGTCCTTGCGGGCGGAGAAGCCGCCGCCGACCGCGCTGACGTCCTTCTGGGCCTGCTCGGAGAGCATGAAGTCGAGCAGTTTCTTGCCGTTGGCGCTGTGCGGGGCCTTGTCGACCAGGCCGGCCGCGTACGGCAGGGCGAACGTGGTGGGCTTGCCGCCCTGCTTCGCCGGGAACCAGATGCCCAGGTCGGGCATGTCCTTGGACTGCGCGTAATTCATCTGGACGTCGCCGTTGGCGGCGAGCAGTTCGCCCTTGTCGACCTTGGGGGCGAGCTTGCCGGTGGAGGCGGACGGGCCGACGTTGTTGGCCTGGAGCTTCTTCAGGTACTCCATGGCCGGCTCCTTGCCGCCGAAGTCGTGCATGGCCTTGATGAGAACGGCCGTGCCGTCACCCGCGACTCCGGGGGTGGAGTACTGGATCTTGTTCTTGAACTTCCCGTCGAGCAGTGCCTCCCAGGTGGCGGGCGCCGACTTCAGCTCCTTCTTGTTGTAGATGAAGCCGAAGTAGTTGTTGACGACCGAGGTCCACTTGGCGTCGGACGCCTTGTCGGCGCCGTCGACCTTGTCGGAGCCGGCCGGTGCGTACGCCGCCAGGAGGCCCTTGCTGTCGGCCTGCTGGATGAACGGGGGCAGGGTGACCAGCACATCGGCCTGGGTGTTGGACTTCTCGCGGACGGCGCGCTGCACCATCTCGCCGGAGCCGCCCTCGACGTACTTGACCTTGATGCCGGTCTTCTTCTCGAAGTCCTTGAACACCTTGTCGTACCAGCCGTCGCCGTTCTCGCCCTTGAGGCCGTCGGCGCTGTAGACGGTGACGACCTTCTCGTCCGAGGCGGCCGAGGAGCCGCCGCAGGCGGAGAGGGTGGCGGCGAGGGCGAGGCAGCCGGTGACGGCGGCTATGGGCTTGAGGTGGTTCTTGCGCATGGCGGTCGTATCTCCTGGATGTCGGCCGGAAGCCGGCCGGAGTCGGTACGGGGAGGGGGGTCGGGGTGCCGACGGTTCAGCGGTACGAGGCCCTGGTGCGGATGCGGGCCATGCCGAGCAGCACGAGCAGCGTCGTTCCCATCAGGACCACGGCGACGGCCGCTCCGGTGAACAGTGAGCCGCGGTCGGTGGCGGCGAAGATCTGCACTGGGAGCGGTGTCCAGTCCGGCGGGTAGAGCATCATCGTGGCGCTCAGCTCGCCCATGGACAGGGCGAAGCAGAGCCCTGCGGCCGCTGTCAGGGCCGGCAGCAGGAGCGGCAGCTTGATGCGCCACAGGACGTACGAGGGCCGGGCGCCGAGACTGGCCGCCGCCTGTTCGTACATCGGGTCGAGACGCACTATCGCCGCCGAAACCGACGAATAGGCGAACGCGGTGACAAGAATCGTGTGCGCCAGGATCACGATCCAGCGCGTCCCGTTCAGCAGCATCGGCGGCTTGCTGAACGCGACGAGCACGGCGAGGCCCACGACGACGGACGGCACGGCGACCGGCAGCATGAACAGCGCGTCGAGGAATCGTCTGCCGCGGCTGCGCAGCGAGGCGGCGGCGAGCGCGGCCCAGGAGCCGACGGTGAGGGCGAGCAGGCTGGCGCTGACGGCGGTGATCAGGCTGGTGGTCAGGGCCTGGAGGGAGTCGCCGCCGGTCGCGGCCGCGTAGTGCCCGGTGGTCGGCCCGGAGGGGAAGGCGCCGGACCAGTTGGTGGTGAACGACGCGGCGAGGATGACCAGCAGCGGCACCGCGAACAGCGGGACGAAGAGCACGAAGAACACGGCCCAGGCGGCCCACTTCCCCGTACGGCTATGCACCAACACGGCGGCTCACCGTCCGATACAGGCTGTAGAGACCGACGGAGATCGCGATGTTCACGACGGCGACGACGCAGGCGGCCGGGTAGTCGGACTCCAGGATCGCCTTGCTGTAGACGAGCATCGGCAGGGTCGTGACCCCTTTCGCGCCGGTGAACAGCACGATGCCGAACTCGTTGAGACACATCACGAGGACGAGGCTGCCGCCGGCGGCGAGCGCGGGAAGCGCCTCGGGGAGGATCACCTGCCGCACGATCCGGGCGGGCTTCGCGCCCAGCGAGGACGCCACCTCCAGCTGTGCGCTGTCGAGTTGCGAGAACGCGGCGAGCAGCGGGCGCATGACGAACGGGGTGAAGTACGTGATCTCGGCGAGCAGTACACCCCACGGGGTGGTGAGGAAGTCGAAGGGGCCGCTCGACGCGCCGGTGATGTCTGTCCAGAGGCCGTTGGCCATGCCGACGTTGCCGTAGATGAACAGCAGGGCGAGCGTGATCAGGAACGACGGGAAGGAGAGGAAGACGTCGATGAACCTGGTGACCGCCTTGCCGCCGGGGAACGGTACGAACGCGATGACCATGGCCAGGACGAAGCCCAGCACCAGGCATCCGGCCGTGGCGCCGACCGCCAGCCACACGGTGGTCGTCAGCGCGGAGCGGAAGGACTCGGAGGCGAACACGTCCCCGTACGGGGCGAGCGAGGTGCCGCCCTCGTCCGGGCTGACGGACTGCTGGACGACGAGGGCCAGCGGGTAGAGGAAGACCAGCGCGAGGAACGCTACGGGCGGCAGCGCCCAGACTGTTGTGGGCATTCGTTTCGCTGGGGCGGGTGGGGGTGGGGTCTCCCCGGCTCGAACGGGGTCGAGAGCCTGGGGACGGGTGGGCACACCCCCCGGTACGGGGCCGCCTGACGTGAGTGGTGCACCGGTGCTAACCATCGGCCACCCCTGCGGACAGCAGCACCGCGTCCTCGGCTGCGAAGTGCAGCGTGACCCGGTCACCGAGGGCGGGTGTCTCGCGCAGTTCGCGGAGGTCCGCCTTGACCCGGTGCCCGTCGACGTCGACGTACAGCCGGTGCGTGGAACCCCGCCACTGGACCTCGGCGATGGTGCCGCTCAGTGCGTTGGGTCCGTCGCCGAGCCCGACCAGGTGGGGCCGGACGCAGAGGGTGGCAGTGGCGCCGCCGGTCGCCTCTCCGGTCGGTACGTCGAGTGCGCGGCCCGCGAAGTCGACGGTGCCGGCGGTGTCGGCGACGGTGACCGGCAGCAGGTTCGCGTTGCCGACGAACGACGCGGTGAACTCCGTACGCGGACGGCGGTACAGGTCCTGCGGGGTGCCGCAGTCCTGCAGGCGTGCCTTGTCCATGACGGCGATCCGGTCGGCGAGAGTGAGCGCCTCGACCTGGTCGTGGGTGACGTACAGGATCGAGACGTCCGGCAACTCCCGGTGCAATCGCGCGAGTTCGGCCAGCATCCCGGAGCGCAGCTGGGCGTCGAGCGCGGAGAGCGGTTCGTCGAGCAGGAGGACGCCGGGGCGGATGGCGAGCGCGCGGGCGATGGCGACGCGCTGCTGCTGGCCGCCGGAGAGTTCGCGCGGGTAGCGCGTGGCGTAGGCGGCCATGCCGACGAGTTCGAGGGCCTCGGCGATCCGCTCGGGGATCTCCGCCTTGGCCACCTTGCGGGCCTTCAGCCCGAAGGCGACGTTGTCCTGGACCCGCATGTGCGGGAAGAGGGCGTACTGCTGGACGACCATGCCGATGCCGCGCTTGTGCGGCGGCAGCCCGGTGACGTCACGGTCGCCGAGGTAGACCCGGCCCGAGGCGGGCTGCACGAACCCGGCGACGGCGCGCAGGGCGGTGGTCTTGCCGGACCCGGAGGGCCCGAGCAGCGCCATGACCTCGCCGGGTTCGACGGTCAGATCGAGCCGGTCGAGGACGGTGTTCCCGCCGTACGCGACGCTGACCCGGTCGAACCTGATGCCGCTGCGGCCTGCCGCGGCCCCGCCCGTCATGCCTCTGCCCGCGCGATCAGATCCGGGAGCTCGGCGACCGAGCCGATGACATGCGTGGCGCCGTGGCGGGTCAGCCGGTCCTTGTCGTGGGCGCCGGTGAGGACGCCCGCGACGAGTCCGGCGCCGGAGCGTACGCCGCTGAGCATGTCGTACGAGGTGTCGCCCGCGACGACGGTCTGCTGGACGCCGTCGACGGCGCCGGTGCGCAGGAACGCGGCGAGGACCATGTCGGGGTAGGGGCGGCCGCGGCCGCCCGCGTCGGCCGGGCAGAGGGTCAGGGCGACCAGGTCCTGCCAGCCGAGCGCGGCCAGGATGGCGTCCTGGGTGGTGCGGGCGAAGCCGGTGGACAGGACCACGGTCCGGCCCTCGGCCTTGAGCCGTTCGATGGCCTCGCGTGCGCCGGGGATCGGCGCGATGCTGCCCCCGTCGACCAGCTCTCCGTACGCCTCCTCGAAGGCGGTGTTGGCCTGCTGGGCGCGGTCCTCGTCGCCGAAGAGGTGGCGGAAGACGGAGATCTTGGACTCGCCCATGGTGGCGCGTACGTGGTCGAGCTTCTCCGCGTGGTCGGCGGAGCCGGGCTGCACGCCGAGGCGTTCGGCCGCGGCGGAGAATGCCTGCTCGACGAGGCCGCCGTCGGCGACGGTGGTGCCGGCCATGTCGAGGACGACCAGATCGAGGGAGGGCCGGGGGGTCTGGGGGGTCTGGGGGGTCCGGTTGGTCAACTTCTTCACCAGTTCAGTTCGTCGGCGGTCGTTTCGGCGATGGCGGGCGAGCAGGTCATGCCCCGGCCGCCCGGTCCGGTGACCAGCCAGACGCCGTCTCGCACCTGCTGGCGGTGGACGACCCGGCTGGTGTCGGTGCACTGGGCGTAGACCCCGGCCCAGCGGTGGCGGATCCGTGGCAGGGGTCGGCCCAGAAAGGCTTCGACGACCCCGGTGAGGTGCTCGTACGGCTCCTCGACGGTGTCGAAGGAGAAGGGGTGCTCGTACTCGTGGGTGTCGCCGATGGTCAGGCCGCCGTCGCGGCGCTGCACCATCAGGAGCTGCATCCTGTGCTGTGCCGCGGTGGGCGCCTGCGCCTGCTCGGCGTTGAGCGTGTCCAGCGCCCCGCTCCGGTACGCCGGGTAGTAGCGGAAGCTGTCGGCGTCGGCGACGGAGGTGGTGAGCGGTTCGCCGAGCGGGTCGGTCTGCATCATCTGGAGGCGGACGCGGCGCACCGGCAGTTCGGGTCCGGCCAGTTCGCGGACGAGTCCGCCGAGCCAGGCACCGGTGGCCAGGATCACGGCGTCGCCGGTGTGCACGTCGCCGTGGTCGTCGCGGACGGCGGCGGGACCCACCACCTCGCGGACCTCGCGCCCGCCGAGGTACGTATACCGCCCGGACGTCAACAGCTTCTGCTTCAGAGCCAGTTGGGCGGTACGGGGTTCGACCGCCGCGTCCCGCTCGCACCACAGGGCGGCGGCGAATCCGCCGCGCAGCGCGGGGTTGACCGCGCGGGCCTCGCCGGCGGTGAGCAGCTTGTAGCCGCGGGCCGCCGCGTCGGGGCGGGCGACTGCCGCCTCGGCGACGGCGGTCTCCAGCTCGGTGCGGAGCGGGGTGAGCGAGCCGCAGGCCCGGAACCCGAGGCCGGGGACCCGGGCTCCGATGCCCTCCCACAGCTCACGGGCGCGCAGCGCGGTCTCCAGTTCCTCGCCACCGGCCCGGCCGCTGACCCATATCTGTCCGAAATTGCGGAGCGATGCCCCGCGCGCCTCCCTCTCGCGCTCGATCTGTACGACCTCGTGGCCGCGGTTCACTGCGTGCCAGGCGTGCATGGTTCCCACCACGCCGGCTCCTACGACGATGACTCTCACGACGGACACGCTCCTCGGGGCCGGTGACCCATACGGATCGATACGGCAAAGGGAGGGTGAACCGGACCCCAAACCTGGACTAGACCCGTTATCTTCTCGTTACCAACCTGGGTCGACCGGCGACCGCGAAGCCTGCCGGATGAGCTCCTCTAAGAGGAGCTCACAAAATGGGAGTCCGATCGGCTCGCGGCGTCTGGTGCGTGCGATCGCAAGGCGCCGGAAGGTCCTCGTAGCGGAGCTACTAGGACATTTCGGCAACGCAGCGAGCGTGCGTGCCAGGCGTCGCGAGCCGGGCGCCCATTTTGTGAGCTCCTCTAAGTGGTCAGCGTCCGTCCTGCGGGCCCAGGTGCGCGCTGAAGGAGAACCGGTCTCCGCGGTACAGCGTCCGTACGCGCTCCAGCGGCTTCCCGTCCGTATCGCGCGAGATCCGGTGGATCAGCAGCATGGGCAGGGCGGGCGGCGTACCGATGAGCAGTGCCTCGCGCGGTGTCGCGAGCACGGTCTCGATCCTCTCGTCCGCATCGCCGAAGGAGATCGAGAGCCGGTCGCGCAGGTAGGCGTAGAAGGACGAGTCGGGGTCGAACTCCGTGTCCAGGTCCGGTACGCGGGCGACGGAGACGTACGTGCTCTCCAGGCCGACCCGGTCGTCGTCGGCGAGCAGCACCCGCTCCAGATGCCAGACGGGTTCGCCGCGCCCCACCCCGACGTCGGCGGCGAGCGCCTCGGGGCAGGGGAACCGTTCCAGTCCGATGAGATGACGGCCGGGGGTACGGCCCTGGCGGCGTACCCCCTCCGTATAGCTCGCCAGTGAAAGCGGCTGCTCCAGCTTCGGGCCGGCGACGACGGTGCCGCGCCCCTGGCGGGCGAGCCGCCCCTCCAGCAGGAGCTCGCGCAGGGCCTGGCGCACCGTCTCGCGCGAGACTTCGTAGCGCTCGGCGAGATCGCGTTCGGTGGGCAGCATGCCCCCCTCGCCCAACTCCTCTATGAGGAGGGAGACATGAGCCTTGACCGCGTAGTACTTGGGGATGCGGCCGTGCTCCGGGATGCCGGAGCGGATGGGTGCGCCAGGTGTCTGGTCGTGCGGGTAGTCCACGGCCTGATGGTGGCAGACGGACATGAACACTCGTGGCCGGGCGGTTCAGCGGCCGGGCCCGGAGCGGGGGCGGCGCATGCGGCGGGCCCGGATCACCAGGGCCCCGCCACCGATCAGGAACCCGGCGACGGTGATGCCGGAGTACGGAAGGGTGGCCGGGCCGGTGCGGGCCAGTTGGGGGAGGTTGCCCTCCGCCGGGGTTTGGCCGGGTGCGAACGGCCGCGGGGGGTCGGGGGTGCCGGGGGTGTCGACGGTGCCGGGGGTCTCGCCGGTGCCGGGGGTGTCGACGGTGCCGGAGGTCTCGCCGATGCCGGAGGTCTCGCCGGCCCCCACAGTGTCTCCCGTATCGGCCGTCTCGTCGCTGTCGCCGTCGCCGTCGCTGTCCTCGACGACGGCGAACGGGTAGTCGTCGGACTCGCCGACCCAGGCCCCGTCGTCCTTCTCCGTCCCGCCGCTCGCCACGTGCCGACGCTGGACGATCGCTGCGTTTACGGTCATCCGGCTGGGGACGGCGTCGGAGGTGAACGCCATCCGGACCTGGACGGTGACGGTACGGCCCGCGGGGACGGTGAAGCCGGCGAAGTCGTCGGCGCCGTCGCCGCCGAAGACGCCGATGTGTTCGTCCTGGTCGGTGGTCTCCCAGCTGACCCGGTGCTCCACATCGGGACGGGAGGGCTCGGCGAACTCCAGCTGGATCTGGTCGGCGGTCAGCTTCCGGTCCTCGTCGGTGAGGACCAGCACCGGGTGGATGGCCCGGCACGACTCGGTGGTGGTGTTGGTCAGGTCCAGGAACCAGGTTCCGTAGCCGCCGCCGGGCGTGTAGGTGTCGGGGCCGCCGCGGATGCGGGTGCTGATCGGGAAGTCGCTCGCCTCCGGATCACCGCAGGCGGCCTGCTGGTCGGCGGTGGTGGCGTCCGGCTTCGAGACCTGGGTGACCGAAGGCGCGGCGGAGGCGGATGCGCCGCCGAGGACCGCGGGAACCACGCTCGCGGCCGCCAGCCCGAGCGCGAACCCGTGCCGTGTCCGACCGGGAGGCGGGGACGAGGACGGGTGCGGCGAGGGAGGACCGGCGGGGGCAGCGGACATGGGGAGAGAGGCGGCGGTCGGGGGGAGGGACGCGGGGGTGGATCCAGGGGCTGCCGGCGAGGCGTCGGCCGTGGGGGCCTGACCGGAGTCGGACAGGGATGCGGACGCCGACGGCGTAGCCGACGTGGGTGGTGTCGAAGACATGCGGGGTCACCCTTCGCTGCTCGC
The DNA here is from genome assembly GCF_055635345.1 of Streptomyces sp. NPDC111516. Classification (NCBI taxonomy): domain Bacteria; kingdom Bacillati; phylum Actinomycetota; class Actinomycetes; order Kitasatosporales; family Streptomycetaceae; genus Streptomyces; species Streptomyces sp. NPDC111516. Next base: position 1,205,247 of record NZ_JBVKBV010000001.1, read on the forward strand.
GAGAACGGTCGCCCTGTGCGCCGGAGTTCACCGGTTCTGGGCCGCGACGCTGCCACGCACGCGCGTGGCGTCCGGCACCGACAAGCCGGAAGGCCGCCCGGCCGGCGGCCGGTAACCGCTCGACCGGCCCAGTCGCATCAGGCCCTGTCCCGCCCCGCTCACCCCCCGTCCGCACCCGCGACCCGCCCGAACAGCGGGGCCAGGACCAGCTGCGCGGCCCCCTCCGCGACCGGCCGGTCCCCTCCCCCTGCGGCGGTCACCGGAACCGGCACGTCGATGCCGCCCAGCCGGGCGCGCTCGTCGATCACGGCGCGGACGCCTCGTACGTACGCGTCGGGGTCGGCGGCGACGGTACGTCCGCCGAGCACCACCCGGTCGATGTCGAGCAGCCCGACGAGGTTGGCGGCGCCGGTTCCCAGCACCCGGGCGGCCTCCGCGACATCGCCGCGGGCTACGGCGGCGAGACAGAGCGCCTCGATGCAGCCGCGCCCCCCGCAGCCGCACACCGGCCCGTCCAGTTGGACGGTCTGGTGCCCGAACTCACCGGCCCCGGTACGGGCTCCGCGGTGCAGCCCCCCACCGAGGACCAACCCGGCACCGAGCCCCGTCCCGAGGTGGAGATACGCGAAGTCGTCCGCGCCCGCTGCGCGCAGGGCGAGTCCGAGGGCGGCGGCGTTGGTGTCCTTGTCGACGACGACCGGCAACCCGGTCCTCGCGGCGAGCGCGTCCCGCAACGGATAGCCGTCCCACTGCGGGAACCCGGTGACGCGGTGCAGCACCCCGCCCCGGTGGTCGAGCGGCCCCGGCACCGCCACGCCGACCCCGAGCACCGGCCGGTCGACGAGCTGCGCGCCGAAGCCCCGCGCGGACTGGCCCGCCCCCGCGCCCCCGCCCCGCACGGACGCGACCGCGTGCGCCGCCAGCGCGAGCACCTCGTCCGCCGGAGCGCCGAAGTCCAGCGGGGCGGTGCGGTTCGCGGCGACCGTGCCGGCCAGGTCGACCAGGACCACCGTCAGCTCGTCGCGGTCCAGGTGCAGGCCGATCGCGTGACCGGCGTCCGGCACCAGCCGCAGCACGGTGCGCGGCTTGCCTCCGGTGGAGGCGCGGTGGCCCGCCTCGGTCGCCAGGCCCTCGGCGCGCAGCCGGACGGTGATCTTGCTGACGGCCTGCGGCGTGAGCCCAGTGCGCTCGGCGAGTTCGAGCCTGCTGATGCCGCGCTCGCCCGCCACGCGCAGCAGATCCAGTACCAGCGCCGCGTTGTGGCCGCGCAGGGTCGGCAGGTTGGCGCCGCTATTGCTCCTGTTCACCGCCTCATTGTCCCTGTTGCTTGCACTTTGGCAACAGCGTTGCTTAAGTGTCGGTCATGACCACGACTGGCAACGCGACTCACGAGACGCACGGACTGTCCGAGGCCCCGCTATCGGCCGAAGCCCCTCTGTCGTCCGAGGCCCCCCTGCGCGTCGGACTCGTCGGCTACGGCCTGGCGGGTTCCGTCTTCCACGCCCCGCTGATCGCCGCGACCGAGGGCCTCGTCCTCGACACGGTCGTCACATCGAGCGAGGAGCGGCGGGCGCAGGCGCGCGCCGAGTTCCCCGACGTACGGTTCGCCGCGTCGCCGGAGGAGCTGTGGGGGCGCGCGGACGAGCTCGATCTGATCGTGATCGCCTCGCCGAACAAGACCCATGTCCCGATCGCGACCGCCGCGATCGAGGCAGGTCTGCCGGTCGTCGTGGACAAGCCGATCGCCGGCACGGCCACCGAGGCGCGGGAGCTCGCGGCCCTCGCCGAGGAGCGCGGGCTGCTGCTCTCGGTGTTCCAGAACCGCCGCTGGGACAACGACTTCCGCACCCTCGCCCGCCTGGTCGCGGACGGCGAGCTGGGGACCGTACAGCGCTTCGAGTCCCGTTTCGAGCGGTGGCGCCCGCAGCCGAAGGGCGGCTGGCGCGAGTCGGGCGACCCGGGGGAGATCGGCGGGCTGCTGTACGACCTGGGCAGCCATGTCGTCGACCAGGCGCTCGTGCTGTTCGGGCCGGCGGTGCGGGTGTACGCGGAGTCCGAGGTACGCCGCCCGGGCGCCGCCGCCGACGACGACACGTTTCTCGCGATCACCCATGCCGGCGGGGTCCGCTCGCATCTGTACGTCAGCGCCACCGCGGCCCAGCTCGGTCCGCGCTTCCGGGTGCTCGGCTCGACCGCCGGCTATGTGAAGTACGGCCTCGATCCGCAGGAGGCCGATCTGCGTGCGGGCGCACGCCCGGCGGCCGGCCGGCCGTGGGGCGAGGAGCCCGAGGAGCTGTGGGGCCGGATCGGTTCGGGCGAGTCCCCGCTGACGGGCGGCGGCGCCCCGGTCCGTACGCTGCCGGGCGACTACCCCGCGTACTACGCGGCGGTCACCGACGCGCTGCGCGGAAAGGGCGACAATCCAGTGACCGCCCTCCAGGCCGCAGCGGCCCTGGACGTACTGGAGGCCGCCCGCCGCTCGGCCCGCGAGGGCGTCACCGTGACCCTGCCCGCCACATCCCCGCCGGCCTCCGCCGACACCGAGGAGCAGCCCGTATGAACCCCACCGCTCCGACCATCTCCGAGCTCATCGCCCAGGAGCGCCGACTGACGCTGCCGCATTTCAGTTACGACGACGCGTACGCGCTCGGCGGCCTGCTCGTCTCGATGGCCCGGGAGAGGCACGCCCCGATCGCGATCGACATCCGACGCGGCGCACAGCAACTGTTCCATGCCGCGCTGCCGGGATCGAGCGCGGACAACGACGCCTGGATCGACCGGAAGCGCAGGGTCGTGGAACGCTTCGGCGAGAGCTCCTACCTGGTCGGATCCCGATTCCGGGCGAAGGGCACGACGTTCGACGACGCCTCGCGTCTGGACCCGGACAGGTACGCCGCGCACGGCGGTTCGTTCCCGATCGCGGTCGAGGGCGCGGGGGTCATCGGCTCGGTGACGGTCTCGGGCCTGCCCCAGGCGGAGGACCACGCCCTGGTGGTCGAGGCGCTGGAACAGTTCGCGACGACGATCGGCGCATGACGCGGAGGAGGGGTGGGCGCTGCTAGCACAGCACCCCACCCCTCCGACGTTTAGCTTTTCGGCACGAGCGCCGCTACGCGTCCTTCAGCTCCTGCCGCTGCCGCCCCAGCCCGACGACCTCCAGCTCCACGACATCCCCCGCCCTCAGGTACGGCTTGGGCTCGGGCCGCCCCAGGGCAACCCCGGCCGGCGTCCCGGTGTTGATCACATCGCCCGGGTACAGCGTCATGAAGTGGCTGAGATACCGGACCACCTCGCCCACCGGGAAGATCTGGTCGGCCGTCGTGCCGTCCTGCTTCAGCTCACCGTTGACCCAGAGCTTCAGCGGCAGCGCCTGCGGATCGGCGATCTCGTCCGCCGTCACCAGCCACGGCCCCAGCGGGTTGAACGTCTCGCAGTTCTTCCCCTTGTCCCAGGTGCCGCCGCGCTCGATCTGGAACTCGCGCTCGGAGACGTCGTGCGCCGTCGCGTAGCCGGCGACGTGCGCGAGCCCCTCCTCGGCGGACTCCAGGTACCGGGCGGTGCGCCCGATGACGACCGCGAGCTCGACCTCCCAGTCGGTTTTGACGCTGCCGCGCGGCACGAGCACCGTGTCGTCGGGCCCGATGACGGTGTCCGGCGCCTTGAAGAACAGGATCGGCTCGGTGGGGATCTCCGCGCCGGTCTCGGCGGCGTGGTCGTGGTAGTTCAGCCCGATGCACACGATCTTGCCGATCCGGGCGAGCGGCGGCCCGACCCGCAGCCCCTCGGCGTCGAGCTCGGGCAGCTCGCCGGGCGCGGCCGCGGCGGCCCGTACCCGGGCGAGCGCGGACTCGTCGGCGAGCAGCGCGCCATCGATGTCGGTGACGATCCCCGACAGGTCACGCAGGGTTCCGTCCTCGTCCAGCAGCGCCGGTCGTTCCGCGCCTGCCGTACCCACACGAAGCAGCTTCAACGGTCTTTCTCCCCTTGGTCGAGATCGGGCCCGTCGGATGGGTGGCGGCCATCGCAGGCTTGTCCGATCGTCCAAGACATCCGATCACTCCGCAAGACCCTGTTCACACACTGGACCGGTGCGCTCACCGCCCCGATTACGCCGTGGCGGCCACGGCGGTGCCTGCGGCCGGCATGTCGCGGTAGAGGAATGCCCGCTCGATCGCGGTCCAGGTGGTGCTCGTGACGACGTACAGCGCGGCGGCGAGCGGTACGACGGACACGGTGAAAAGGGTGGCGTAGGACATCAGGGGCATGAGCTTCGTCATCAGGCCCATGCCCGGGACCGCCTGCCCGTCGGGGCCGGTGGTCGGGGTGACGGGGTTGGCGGCCATCTGCTGCTTCGTCCGTCGGTAATTGAAGGTGGCCACGACGGTGACGATGGCGTACAGGCCGAGGTAGACCATGCCCTGCGCCCCGAACGGTCCGCCGTGCGCGAGCGCGTCGTGCCAGTGCTCGCCGAGGGGGGCGCCGAAGAGCTGGTGGCCGAGCAGCTCGTTGGGGTGGCCGTCGATCGTCTGGCTGGAGAAGAGGTGGTAGAGGAGGAAGAAGGCGGGCATCTGCAGCAGGCTGGGCAGGCAGCCGGAGAGCGGCGAGACGTTCTCCGCCTTGTGCAGTTCCATGAGCGCCTTCTGCATGCGCTCGGGGTCCTTGCGGTGTTTCTTGCGCAGCTCGGCGATCTGCGGCTGGAGCCTGACGCGGGCTTTCTGTCCTCGCGCCGCGGCCCGCGACAGCGGGTGCACGGCGAGCCGCACGAGCGCCGTGAACAGCACGATCGCGGCGGCGGCGGACGCGCCCTGGAAAAGCGGGTGCATCACATCGGCCATCGCGCCGACCAGAGCGGCGAATGCGGACATGAAGACGGACATGGGTGAGCCCTCCGGGGGTCTCGTCGTGCCGGGAAGAAGAACGAACTCGGCATGACGAACCGCGAGGGGTGCAGTGGTAAGTCCTGTCCGTCGATCTTCGTGGATCAACCCGGGGCGTCTGGTGCGGTGCATCGCAAGGCGGAGGATCGTCCTCGTACTGGACGTACTCGGGCGACTGACGACAACGCGGCGAGGTGCCGTGCCAGGCGTTCCGGGCCCGCGAAGATCGGCAGGACAGGGGCTAGCTGCTGCTGTGAGCCCTACGCGGCCGTCGGAAGGGCGCGGCCGGGCGCTCGGGGGCGCCTGCGCCCCTTGGCGTCCGGGTCTCGCTGTGGCAGGAACGCGGTGCGTTTCTCCCGGTCCCGCATGGCCGTACGGACCCGGGTGCGGGGCACGGGGGCGGCGCAGCGGGCGCTGATGACCGAGGCGGCGACGAGCGCGGAGCCGACGGCCGCGGTGGCGGCGAGCGCGACGGTGGCGGAGAGGCTGCCGCCTTCCGCGAGGAGGACTTCGGTGACGAAGAAGAGCAGCAGCGCTGCGGGGCGGAGCAACCGGGCGAGGCCACCGCGCAGACGCGTCGTGTCACCGCTCATCGGTCCCTCCTCCCTTCCATACGTTCGCGCGTTCGGCTCTCCAGCCGTTATACACGATGGGTCCGGATACACGATGGGTCCGGCAGGACCATCAGCCCTGAGGGCTGTTCGGTCTCCGGCGGACACGGCAGTCGCGCGGCGGCGACTGACGGCAACGGTCAGCGCCCCGTCCCCGTGAGAGCGCCGCTGAGCCCCTTGCCTTCCCCGTCCGCCCCGGCGTCCTCCTCCACAGGCCCGGTCTCGTCCCGCGCGAGCACCTCGCTGTCCGGCCGTTCGTCGCGCTCGCGCGGCCCCGCGTACGTCACGGCGAGCGCGACGGCGAGGTTGGCGCCGAGCGCCACGATGCCCGCGTTCACGCCCCACACCGGATCGTTCTCCGTAAACACGAACCCGCACACCACGGCCACGCCGACGACCAGCCCGCTCATCGCCCCGAGCAGCGTCAGCCGCCGCCACATCAGCCCCAGCAGCACCATGGGGAGCAGCTGCGCCATACCCTCGTACGAGATGAGGGAGAGCCGTACGAGGGTGTTCGGCGCGGTGTACGTGAGCACCAGCGCGATCACGCCCGCAGCCACCACGACGGTCTGCGCCGCGCCCTTCTGCCGCCGCTCCCACCGCGGTACGAGCGACAGCACGCTGCGCCCCCACATCGTGCCGATGACCAGCATGAAGACGGCCATCGGCACGATCGACGAGAGCGCCGCAGCCACGCCGATGACGCCGACCGCCCAGGCGGGCAGCGAGTCCACGACGAGCTTGAACAGCGCCAGGTTGGACTCGGCGCCGACCAGCCCGGGCACGACGAAGAGCGCCGCCATGCCGAGCAGCATCGGCACGAAGAGCAGCACGTTGTAGGCGGGCAGCCACATCGCGTTGCGGCGCAGCACGTCGGCGTTCCTGGCCCCGAGATAGCCGGCGACGGTCGTCGGGAAGATCACCACGGTGAGGGAGTTGAGGAACGAGGTGGTGATGAACCACGCCTGCCCGAGCCCGCTGTCCCCGTGCCCGGGGAAGGTCAGCCAGTCGCTCTTCTCGGTGACGAGCCGGTCGAGGAAGGGCACGTACCCGTCGAAGTAGTGCAGCGGTACGTAGCAGGCGAGGAACCCGAGGGTGGCGATGACGAGGACGTCCTTGAGGACGGACACCCACGCGCTGCCGCGCAGCCCGCTCACCACGACGAAGCCGGTGGTGACGGCGAAGGCTATGAAGTACGCCCAGTTCAGGCTGATGGCACCGTAGGAGATCGTCGAGACGACCACGCCCATGCCGGTGATCTGGAGCTGGATGTACGGCAGCAGGAAGACGGTCGCGAGGACGGCGACCAGCACACCGAGCCAGGGCCGGCCGAAGCGGTGCGCCACCATGTCGGTGATCCCGACGAGCCCGTGCTTGCGTGCGTACGCCCAGAGCATCGGCCCGACGACGTAACCGAGGGCGTACCCGCAGGACATGTACGCCACCACGTACAGCACCGGCGCCCCGTAGTTGTAGCCCCATCCCGCGGCGCCCAGGTAGCTGAAGCTGGTGTAGCCCTCGCCGGCCATCAGCACCCAGATGAAGACGGTCCCGAGACTGCGCCCGCCCACGGACCACTCGGCGAGCCCGCCGCCCTCCCCGCTCCCTCGCCGCCGCCCGCGCATCGCGAGCAGCCCGAGGGCGACGGTGACGACCATGAAGACCCCGAAGACGGAGGTCGCGACTGCGGCGTTCACCGGCGGTCCCCCCGCCGGGTCAGCCATACGGCGACGGGTGTCAGCAGGGTCGCCCCGAGCAGCCATACGAAGAGGAACGGCAGTCCGAGAACGACGGGATGGACCCGGTTCACGAACGGCAGCACCCCCAGGTACAGCACATGGGGGACCAGCAACCACAACAACTGCGGACGTCGTCTGAGCACGTCAGGGAACCTTACGACCCGGGGAGCAACAGTGAGCGGCGTCGCGACGCCCGGCACGGCCGCTCGCGGCGTTGCCGAAACGTCCTAGTAGTGCTTGGTCAGGTCGGTGTGAGGGCGGGTATGTCGCGGTGGCAGGTGGGGCAGGCGCCGGCCCAGGCTGCGAGCAGTAGCTGCAGTTCGCGGACGACTTGGTAGAGGCTCAGGCCGGCGCC